>NZ_CP029822.1:1200000-2400000 GCF_003991975.1 Entomomonas moraniae | reverse complement strand
CATTGACCAACCCATACGGCCCAAATAATTAAGTAATGCCTCAGGTAAAAAGCCCATTTTCTCATAAAAGGTAATAGAGGTTGGATTTTTACGCTTAGATAGTTTACTTTTATCAGGGTTACGTAATAAAGGCATATAACAAAGTACAGGTTGTTCCCAACCAAAATATTCATATAGCTTGATAAGCTTTGGTGCTGAGGGGAGCCACTCTTCTCCACGTAAAACGTGAGTAATACCCATGAGGTGGTCATCAACCACATTGGCAAGAAAATAAGTAGGCAAACCATCAGTTTTCATTAAGACTTGCATGTCCATGCGGTCCCAAGGAATTTCAACTTCACCACGTAGCATATCATTAACGGCACAAATACCTTCAGAGGGGACTTTCATGCGAATAACATTGGGCTCATTATTTGCTAGGCGTGTATTCACCTCTTCTTTACTAAGGTGCATACAGTGCCCATCATAGCGTTGAGTTTCTTGTCTTGCTGCTTGCTCGTTACGTACTTGGTCTAAGCGTTCAGCACTACAAAAACAATGGAACGCATGACCATTATTCACGAGTTCATTCGCATATTTTTTATAGATCTCACTGCGTTCACTTTGTCTATATGGGCCATGAGGACCTCCTACATCGGGGCCTTCATCCCACTCTATGCCTAACCAATGTAAAGCATCAAAAATTTGTTGCTCCGATTCCCGCGTAGACCTAACTTGATCCGTATCCTCTATTCTTAAAATAAACTCGCCGCCATGTTGACGAGCAAAACAGAGATTGAAAAGTGCAATATAGGCAGTACCAACATGAGGATCGCCAGTGGGGGAAGGGGCAATACGTGTGCGAACAGTAGTCATAGGACTCTCAAATAATAAAAATGAATGGATTAATATAAAATAGTACAAATAAGGATTATTTTCCAATAGAAATATTTTACTATAAGCATTACAACAAAAACACCTTAAGGATGGAAACATGAGTATTAAAGATTGGCCAGCCACAGAAAGACCAAGGGAAAAACTGTTGACACAAGGCGCTAGCCGATTAACAGATGCTGAGTTATTGGCCATTTTTTTAAGGACGGGTGTTAAAGGTAAAAGCGCTGTAGACTTAGCAAGACAACTTCTAAACGAGTTTGGTAGTTTACGTGCGTTATTAGAGTCTGATTTAGTCTCTTTTAGTACTCATCTAGGGCTAGGAGAAGCTAAATATGCGCAATTACAAGCTGTTTTAGAAATGAGTAAACGTCACCTTGCAGAACGCTTACAAAAAGGATCTGTTATGGATAAACCGCAAACAGTCAAGGATTATCTATGTGCTCAATTACGAAACGAGCCTCATGAAATTTTTGGTTGTCTATTTTTAGACAGTATGTGCCAAGTTATTGGCTATGAAAATTTATTTTATGGCAGTGTTAATGAGTCAACAGTTTATCCCCGCCAAATTATCAAAAGATGTTTACATTTTAATGCGGCGGCTGTCATTTTGACCCATAATCATCCGTCAGGCTCAACAGAACCTAGTCATAATGATAAGCTTCTAACAGATGCGATTGTAAAGGCATTATCCTATATAGATGTTAAGGTATTTGATCACTTAGTGATCGGCGAAGGAGAACCTTACTCTATGGCAGAAAATGGAATGTTATAGATAATCTTTTTATAATTATTCAAAAAGCCAAACCAAGTAAATGGGTTGGCTAACTCTATATGAGAGAATATTTTTTAAGAAGGAACTTTCCTACAGGCTTGAGTATCATTAGTCACAGTTTTTTGTACTCGGCTAGGTATTTTTTCTCCATTTATATATATGTCTCGCTGCCAATAGCAAGTATACATATTACCAAAGACTTCAGCATTAACGAGTTGCCATGGGCCGTATCTATAGCTTGTGGTTCCACCTAGCCCAACCTTAGCTTGTGTGTAGTTAGCAAAGCATATAGATAAAAATAACAAACTTGAAAAAATAGTTATGAGTGTTTTTTTCATGATAAACTCCTTTTATGAGTAGAATTTATTATTATATTCAAGCGATAGAGACCGAACACATTCGACTTTAGTGCGGATTAAATAACATTAATTAGATGTTGAGTGGTTTTACCAGGGAGATAACGTTTTCAGTTTAGGTTATTAGCCCCTATGCCAAATTATTTTTAAATAGCGATAGTTAGGATTTATACCTTGATTTTGTTTTATATAAAAAGGCCTTATTTTATACGGATGGCTTTGTCCAGCTTAATGTCAGCTCTTCTTGCCATGCGACTCTGACAAAGTGTCTATCCATAATCTCTATCACAGTCGCCAAGTTTTCTTGAGTATCTGCCTCTGCGGTCATGATGAGCCCATCGGCCATTTTTGCAATTAGTCCTTTACCCACATTAAATATCACTTCACCCTGATTATCATCATACTGCACAGTGACTTTATGGGCAAAATGCTTACAAAGTCGATTAATATATTTGGAAGGTGTGGCTGTTTTAACTGTTGTTGTTGCAATCATTTTATATTATCCTTTTAAATAAAATTAATATTGTAATTAGAATTAAAAACCTAGAAGAAGCCAATGTTGACTTCAAAAAGTCTCTCTACATCTGAGATATATTTTTTATCGACCACCAACAAAACAATATGATCTTCTGATTGAATTAAAGTATCATCATGGGCGATGATTACTTCATCACCTCTGACAATGGCACCAATAATTGCCCCGGGCGGTAATGCCACTCTTTCAACAGTTCTACCAACAACTTTACTTGAATGCTCATCACCATGAGCAATTGCTTCAATTGCCTCAGCAACACCTTGATGCAGAGAGTGAACACTGACCATATCGCCACGTCTGACATGAGTCAATAAGCTACCAATCGTAATACTCTGGGGATGAATGGCGATATCAATTGTATTGGCTTGTATCAGATCCACATAAGCAGGATTATTAACAATCGTCATTACCTTCTTAGCACCTAATTGTTTTGCCAGTAACGAAGACATAATATTCGCTTCATCATCGTTAGTGAGTGCTAAAAATACATCTGCTTCTGAAATATTTTCTTCCACCAATAAGTCCTTATCAGAAACACTACCTTGTAAGATAATGCTTGTATTTAGCCGCTCTGAAAGCTCTTTGCAGCGACTGAGGTTATGCTCAATAATTTTTACTTGATAGCGTGACTCAATAACCTCTGCTAACCTCTCACCAATATTACCGCCTCCGGCGATGACAATTTTTTTGTTAGCAAGTTCAGCACGTCGTAGCAGACTAATAATTAATTGAACATTACTTTTAGCAGTAATAAAAAAGACAATATCGCCCACCTCAATGATAGTTTCTCCATTAGGGAGGATGGGACGATCATTCCTGTAAATAGCAACAATACGTGCCTCAATATGAGGTAAAAGTGTTTTTATGTGTTGAATTTGCTGGCCAATTAATGCCCCTCCATAATAGCTTTTAACTGCTACAAGTTGAGCTTTACCTTCAGCAAAATCGATTACTTGAAAGGAGCCTGGATATTCAATAAGTCGATAAATATAATGTGTCACTAACTGCTCTGGACTGATAATGACATCAATAGGGATAGCCTCATCATTGAAAAGCTCTTCTTTATCTAAATAAGCTGCATTACGTATTCTGGCAATACGTTTTGGAGTATGGAATAAGGTATAAGCAACTTGGCAGGCGACCATGTTTACCTCATCACTATTTGTTACAGCAACTAATAGATCTGCGTCATCTACACCAGCTTGCCGTAAAACTTTTGGAAATGAAGCCATTCCTTGGATGGTACGAATATCGAGACGATCCCCTAGATTAGTCAGACGTTCTGCATCTAAATCAACAACAGTAATGTCATTCGCCTCATTCGCCAAATTTTCTGCGACAGTGCCGCCAACCTGTCCAGCTCCCAAAATGATGATCTTCATACAATACCTAAAAATAACAGACTATAACTACATACTATTATAAAGAAACTTATCTCTGTAATGACAAATAAATAAAATAATAACAAAATAAATCAATCGTATAAAAACAGAGTAAGAGAAATGAGGTTATACCGTTGAAATAGATAAAACAAATAGGCTATTTATTCTTCATATTAATAACATTGCATGTTCGGACAAATCAGATGAAACAGAAAAAATGAAGATGTAGCAGTTGCACAAATAGTACAGCAATATTATGTCGATACAGCTGCGGGAAGGTTAGAAAATGAGAAGCAAAAGATTTCACAAGGAAATGCACAAGTAGCAGAAATGGAAACTTATATGCTCCGCATTATCAATAACGAAATGAAAAAAGAGAGGAGGGTATGAGTCTATATATATAGCCAGTATAAAGTACACGAATGAAAATAAAGCCAATGTAGAAGCTTTTATAAACATGAAAACAGACAGTAAGTCAGAAAATATAATGTCAATCAAAGAATATGAACAATGGAAGATAAAACCATATCTATAATGTTTAAGTATAACTTATTGAAAATAAGTGTTTTTAAAAATTAAATCAAAATAATAAAAAAAAGGTATTGACGGGGATTGGTGAGGGTGTATAATGCGCGTCCTCGATAGGCAGTAAACAAAAGATTGATTCCTGACTATCCGTTCTTTAACAAAATAAATCAAGTAAATCGTGTGGGTGTTTGTAGTACTGGTACAAGATATCAGTAATACGAAATACTCGTCATAGAATAGAGTTTTCGATTAATTACTGAGCCGTTTTCGCTTCTTATGAAGCAAAAGATTTAAAACTGAAGAGTTTGATCATGGCTCAGATTGAACGCTGGCGGCAGGCCTAACACATGCAAGTCGAGCGGTAACAGGGGAGCTTGCTCCTGCTGACGAGCGGCGGACGGGTGAGTAAAGTCTAGGAATCTGCCCAGTAGTGGGGGACAACGCGGGGAAACTCGCGCTAATACCGCATACGCCCTACGGGGGAAAGGTGCTTTATTGTACCGCTATTGGATGAGCCTAGATCAGATTAGCTAGTTGGTGGGGTAAAGGCCCACCAAGGCGACGATCTGTAGCTGGTCTGAGAGGATGATCAGCCACACTGGGACTGAGACACGGCCCAGACTCCTACGGGAGGCAGCAGTGGGGAATATTGGACAATGGGGGAAACCCTGATCCAGCCATGCCGCGTGTGTGAAGAAGGTCTTCGGATTGTAAAGCACTTTAAGTTGGGAGGAAGGGCAGAAGTAACGACTCTGCTTTGACGTTACCAACAGAATAAGCACCGGCTAACTTCGTGCCAGCAGCCGCGGTAATACGAAGGGTGCAAGCGTTAATCGGAATTACTGGGCGTAAAGCGCGCGTAGGTGGTTTATCAAGTTGGATGTGAAATCCCTGGGCTCAACCTAGGAACTGCATCCAAAACTGATTGACTAGAGTATAGTAGAGGTTAGTGGAATTTCCTGTGTAGCGGTGAAATGCGTAGATATAGGAAGGAACACCAGTGGCGAAGGCGACTAACTGGACTAATACTGACACTGAGGTGCGAAAGCGTGGGGAGCAAACAGGATTAGATACCCTGGTAGTCCACGCTGTAAACGATGTCAACTAGCTGTTGGAATCCTAGAGATTTTAGTAGCGTAGCTAACGCACTAAGTTGACCGCCTGGGGAGTACGGTCGCAAGATTAAAACTCAAATGAATTGACGGGGGCCCGCACAAGCGGTGGAGCATGTGGTTTAATTCGACGCAACGCGAAGAACCTTACCTGGCCTTGACATGTCCGGAATCTTGCAGAGATGCGAGAGTGCCTTCGGGAATCGGAACACAGGTGCTGCATGGCTGTCGTCAGCTCGTGTCGTGAGATGTTGGGTTAAGTCCCGTAACGAGCGCAACCCTTATCCTTAGTTACCAGCACGTAAAGGTGGGCACTTTAAGGAGACTGCCGGTGACAAACCGGAGGAAGGTGGGGATGACGTCAAGTCATCATGGCCCTTACGGCCAGGGCTACACACGTGCTACAATGGTTGGTACAGAGGGTCGCCAAACTGTAAAGTGGAGCTAATCTCAAAAAACCAATCGTAGTCCGGATTGAAGTCTGCAACTCGACTTCATGAAGTCGGAATCGCTAGTAATCGCGAATCAGAATGTCGCGGTGAATACGTTCCCGGGCCTTGTACACACCGCCCGTCACACCATGGGAGTGGGTTGCTCCAGAAGTAGCTAGGCTAACCTCGTGAGGCCGGTTACCACGGAGTGATTCATGACTGGGGTGAAGTCGTAACAAGGTAGCCGTAGGGGAACCTGCGGCTGGATCACCTCCTTAAACGAAAGCTGGTACTGCAAGTACCCACACGAATTACTTGATTTATATTGAAGAGAACAAGATTGGGCTAAGGCCTGAGAAGTCGACAGATTAGGGTCTGTAGCTCAGCTGGTTAGAGCACACGCTTGATAAGCGTGGGGTCGTAGGTTCAAGTCCTACCAGACCCACCAAATGAATGGGGCCATAGCTCAGCTGGGAGAGCGCCTGCTTTGCACGCAGGAGGTCAGGAGTTCGATCCTCCTTGGCTCCACCAGAATCTAGAGATTAGAAGCTAATTCTTTTGAAAGAAAGAGAGTTACCTTCTAACTTCTAAAGTTAGACTGTTCTTTAACAAATTAGATATGCAAAGAAGTAAAGATTAATTAGTAATTACTGGTCTAATTACTAATGCTAAGGTGAAAATCTTGCGAACTCAAGCGCAAGTTTTCGGCGAAAAAAGTTTAATTCTTTGGTTGTGTAGCTCTAGATAATTTAGGGTTATATAGTCAAGTGAATAAGCGCATACGGCGGATGCCTTGGCAGTCAGAGGCGAAGAAAGACGTGATACCTGCGAAAAGTTACGGGGAGCTGGGTACAAAGCTATGATCCGTAAATGTCTGAATGGGGAAACCCAACTGAGAGAACCTCAGTTATCCAACACTGAATACATAGGTGTTGAGAAGCGAACCAGGGGAACTGAAACATCTAAGTACCCTGAGGAAAAGAAATCAACCGAGATTCCCCAAGTAGTGGCGAGCGAACGGGAGGAGCCAGTGCTCAGAAGTTAGTGATATTAGTGGAATGGCGTGGGAAAGCCAATCATAGAGGGTGATAATCCCGTACACGAAAATACATTAATGAATCTAAGTGCACAAAAAGTAGGTCGGGGCACGAGAAACCTTGACTGAAGATGGGGGACCATCCTCCAAGGCTAAATACTACTGACTGACCGATAGTGAACCAGTACCGTGAGGGAAAGGCGAAAAGAACCCCGAGTAGGGGAGTGAAATAGAACCTGAAACCGTATGCGTACAAGCAGTGGGAGCAGACTTGTTCTGTGACTGCGTACCTTTTGTATAATGGGTCAGCGACTTATATGCAGTAGCAAGCTTAACCGAATAGGGGAGGCGTAGCGAAAGCGAGTCTTAATAGGGCGTTTAGTTGCTGTGTATAGACCCGAAACCAAGCGATCTATCCATGGGCAGGTTGAAGGTTAGGTAACACTGACTGGAGGACCGAACCGACTACCGTTGAAAAGTTAGCGGATGACCTGTGGATCGGAGTGAAAGGCTAATCAAGCTTGGAGATAGCTGGTTCTCCTCGAAAGCTATTTAGGTAGCGCCTCGTATATAACTTCTGGGGTAGAGCACTGTTTCGGCTAGGGGTCATCCCGACTTACCAACCCGATGCAAACTCCGAATACCAGAAAGTTTCAGTACGGGAGACACACGGCGGGTGCTAACGTCCGTCGTGAAAAGGGAAACAACCCAGACCGTCAGCTAAGGTCCCAAAGTGATAGTTAAGTGGGAAACGATGTGGGAAGGCATAGACAGCTAGGAGGTTGGCTTAGAAGCAGCCATCCTTTAAAGAAAGCGTAATAGCTCACTAGTCGAGTCGGCCTGCGCGGAAGATGTAACGGGGCTCAAACTATCCACCGAAGCTACGGGTTCATACTATGTATGAGCGGTAGAGGAGCGTTGTGTAAGTCTGTGAAGGTGAATTGAGAAGTTTGCTGGAGATATCACAAGTGCGAATGCTGACATGAGTAACGATAATGGGTGTGAAAAACATCCACGCCGAAAGACCAAGGTTTCCTGCGATACGTTAATCGAAGCAGGGTTAGTCGGCTCCTAAGGCGAGGCTGAAAAGCGTAGTCGATGGAAAATAGGTTAATATTCCTATACTTCTAGTAACAGTGATGGAGGGACGGAGAAGGCTATGTCAGAGTGGCGTTGGTTGTCCACTTGAAAGGCTGTAGGTAGATCTCTTAGGTAAATCCGGGAGATTATTACTGAGAACTGATGACGACCTAATTCTCTGAATTAGGGAGTGATAGATGCCATGCTTCCAAGAAAAGCTTCTAAACTTATGTTACTAGGAACCGTACCCCAAACCGACACAGGTGGTCAGGTAGAGAATACCAAGGCGCTTGAGAGAACTCGGGTGAAGGAACTAGGCAAAATGGCACCGTAACTTCGGGAGAAGGTGCGCTGGTGTGTAGGTGAAGTCCCTGCGGATGGAGCTGAAGCCAGTCGAAGATACCAGGCCGCTGCAACTGTTTATTAAAAACACAGCACTCTGCAAACACGAAAGTGGACGTATAGGGTGTGACGCCTGCCCGGTGCCGGAAGGTTAATTGATGGGGTTAGCTAACGCGAAGCTCTTGATCGAAGCCCCGGTAAACGGCGGCCGTAACTATAACGGTCCTAAGGTAGCGAAATTCCTTGTCGGGTAAGTTCCGACCTGCACGAATGGCGTAATGATGGCGGCGCTGTCTCCACCCGAGACTCAGTGAAATTGAAATCGCTGTGAAGATGCAGTGTATCCGCGGCTAGACGGAAAGACCCCGTGAACCTTTACTGTAGCTTTGCACTGGACTTTGAACTTGTCTGTGTAGGATAGGTGGGAGGCTTTGAAGCTGAGACGCTAGTTTCAGTGGAGCCAACCTTGAAATACCACCCTGACAATTTTGAGGTTCTAACTCTGACCCGTTATCCGGGTTGAGGACAGTGTATGGTGGGCAGTTTGACTGGGGCGGTCTCCTCCTAAAGAGTAACGGAGGAGTACGAAGGTGCGCTCGGCGTGGTCGGAAATCACGCTAAGAGTATAAAGGCAAAAGCGCGCTTGACTGCGAGACAGACAAGTCGAGCAGGTACGAAAGTAGGTCTTAGTGATCCGGTGGTTCTGTATGGAAGGGCCATCGCTCAACGGATAAAAGGTACTCCGGGGATAACAGGCTGATACCGCCCAAGAGTTCATATCGACGGCGGTGTTTGGCACCTCGATGTCGGCTCATCACATCCTGGGCTGAAGCCGGTCCCAAGGGTATGGCTGTTCGCCATTTAAAGTGGTACGCGAGCTGGGTTTAGAACGTCGTGAGACAGTTCGGTCCCTATCTGCCGTGGACGTTTGAGATTTGAGAGGGGCTGCTCCTAGTACGAGAGGACCGGAGTGGACGAACCTCTGGTGTTCCGGTTGTCACGCCAGTGGCATTGCCGGGTAGCTATGTTCGGAAGAGATAACCGCTGAAAGCATCTAAGCGGGAAACTTGCCTCAAGATGAGATCTCACTGGGGATTTAATCCCCCTAAAGGGCCGTTGAAGACTACAACGTTGATAGGTTGGGTGTGTAAGCGCTGTGAGGCGTTGAGCTAACCAATACTAATTGCCCGAGAGGCTTGACTATATAACCCCAAGTTATTTAGTTAGACTCAAAGAATCAAGCAAATAAGTCGAAAGTGAGCAAATGAGTTCGTTTGCCGAAGCACAGAAATAGACTTTAAACTAATTAATCAACTTCAACGCGTAAGTGAATACTTACAAGCATATCTGATTTGGGGCGTAAGGTTAACTATCCAAACACCTTATCCCATAAAGAATTGCTTGAGGACAATAGAGCATTGGAACCACCTGATCCCATCCCGAACTCAGTAGTGAAACGATGCATCGCCAATGGTAGTGTGGGGTTTCCCCATGTGAGAGTAGGTCATCCTCAAGCTTCAAACATAAAAGCCCTGCTATTGCTAGCAGGGCTTTTTTATATCTTATACTTAGATTAATTTATTTATCGATTAAGATGAAACTCATACTGTCTAAGTTTAGTATATTCAGTTTTTTAGGACGAAAGTTTTTTATCTGTTATAGCTTTACTTAACTTGACAGTGTAGTGAAAAATACTCAAACTGAGAGTCAGATCTTATAACAAATGGATGTTGTAAATTATTAATATATCTGAGGAAGTTAAATTGAATTAGTTCCTTAGGCATTGTTTTTTAATAGGGGGAAGGATGAGTAGCACTTCAGTTATATCGCCTCAATCGAGAAAATGGAAAGCACGATATACTATATTAACATTCACTTGGTTGGCGTGGTTAATGTCTTTTTTAGACAGAATGTTAATGAGTGTTTCTTTACCCTATATTGGAGAAGAATTCCATCTTGATAAAGCAACACAAGGCTGGATTATTTCTGCATTTTTTATTAGTTATGCTAGTTTTCAAATTCCTGGTGGCTTTTTAGCTGATAAGTTTGGCCCTAGAAAGGTCATGTTTATTGCTATTGTCTGGTGGTCAATATTTACCTCACTTACAGGATTGGTTTTTAATATTGGTATTCTTCCTGCTTTTGGTGTTATGTTAGTGGTGCGCTTCTTATTTGGGATCGGTGAAGGTTCATTTCCTGCGTCGTCATGGAAGTGTATTTCTACCTATTTTCCAATAAAAGAAAGAGGCCGTGCAACAGCCATACAATCAACTGTTAATACTTTAGGACCTGCAGTTGCCACGTTAGTCACCGCTGCGATTATTTCATTATTGGGATGGCGTTGGGTATTCATATTATTAGGTATTCCTGGTATCTTGGTTGCTTTTGGTATTCGTTACTATTGCCGCGATAATTATAGAGATTGCCCTATTATTACGCCTGAAGAAATTAAAGAGTTAGAAGAGGATGAAAAACAGCAGTCAGTTCTTACGAATGAAAAAGAAACTATAAAATCAGTTCCTTTTACTCAAGTTTTGAAACGAGTAGAGTTATGGCAATTAGCCTTAATTTGGTTTTTGTTCGATATTACTTTTTGGGGTTTTACGACATGGCTTCCAAGTTACTTAAAGGATGTTAGAGAACTAACTCTTGGTCAAATAGGTATATGGGGTTCTGTGCCTTATTTATTTGGGGCATTAGGTACTGTGTTAGGTGGTTATGTGTCAGACAAGTTTTTAGCTGCGCGCAACTTTTTCTATATGGCTGGAAGCATTATAGCAGCTTTATTTCTTTATTTTATGTTCAAGGCAGAAGGACTGACTTTTACAATTATTTTTCAATGCATAGCTAGTTTATTTATGTTTTTTGCGATGGGTATTTTCTGGGGAACCTTAATGCATACCATCAGTGCCGATATCATGGGCACGGCTTCTGGTATTGTTAATTTTGGAGGTCAATTAGCGGGTGTTGTTGCCGCACCGGTTATGGGGTACTTGGTTGATTCAAGTGGTGGGCAATATGATAATGCCTTCTGGTTTATCATTGTTTCATTAGCAGCGTCAGCGGTTATTATTCTAACTGTAAAAGCTAAGAGGTAATTAGTGATTAAATCTTCTCCTACCATTTAAGGAGAAGGTTTATAGTTGGTATTACCTTTCTAGTTTTGCCATAAAAAAGATCAACGGCTGAACGCAACTTTTAATGAACGGATAGTACTAAGTATAGCTGAGTATATATATGCTATCTTTATTATTATTGAATTGGTATCTGGCATCAATAAAAAGTTGGGAATGATTTATTAAAAGAATTATCTATTTAATTTTGGCCTAGTATTCACCTGCCTTTTTTCATTATTGGGCATCTAGCCTTAGTTTTAGGCCGATAGGGGTTAGTTCCTCAAGTAGGATGAGGAGCATCATTACTTAAGATCGTAGAAACGGATACGCTAACGTTGAATGTTTCTGAGTCTATATGAGTAATAGGCTGAAGATGGCTTGAAGATTGAGCAATCGTAAATATCGTCCATTGAATCATTAGGATCGTAGTAGAGTATAGAGGAGAGGGTATTTTGTAAGTTATCCTCTACATTAGAAGGTTTTGCTTGTCCTTGTTTAAATTTGGTAATTGTTTCTTATGAAGTCATCGGTTTTCTATCATTTAATTAACCGTTATCATTGGTTTTTAATTTTGTATCTGAGGATTACCCTGAACACAGAGCTTGTGTCCAGTACTCCAAGCTCTGTGTTTGAGATTGACTATATAATTAAGTCTCCTACACGATAAATCTTCATTGTATTGGTTCCATCACGGCGGGTATAGCTGTCTCCTCGAGTGAGTATTACCCAATCACCATCTTTGACTGCCCCTCGTTTAACTAATTCATCTACAGCTGCCTGGCTTACTTTTCCTTCAGGTAGTGCAGCAGGGTCAAAAGGAATTGGTTGTACCCCCCTGATTAGTGTAATTCTACCCTGTGTTTCAGGTTTAGGTGTTAATGCATAGATAGGAATAGATGAGCGGATACGCGACATAATCAGCGGTGTGTATCCACTATCTGTTAAGCAAATAATTGCTTTAACTCCAGGAAAGTGATTAGCTGTATAGATAGCGGCTAGAGCTATACTCTCATCCCATCGATTAAAGGTTTCTCCCAGGCGATGATTTGATTTTCGAGTAATAGGATTTCTTTCAGCTCCTACACAAACTCTAGCCATGGCTTTAACTGCTTCTAGTGGATATTTCCCCGCAGCGCTCTCAGCAGACAACATTACCGCGTCAGTATAATCGAGAACGGCATTAGCTACGTCAGATACTTCAGCTCGCGTAGGCATTGGACTATTGATCATTGACTCCATCATCTGTGTAGCTGTGATGACAAGCTTATTGTTATGGCGTGCATGCTGAATAATTTTCTTTTGAATGCCTACTAACTCTGCATCGCCTATTTCAACTCCTAGATCTCCGCGCGCGACCATTACGCCATCACTCGCTAAAATCAGGCCATCCAATGCGTCGTCATCTACTACTGCTTCAGCACGTTCAATTTTTGCAATTAGCCAAGCTGAACTACCCGCCTCTTCTTTAAGTTGACGCGCATAAGCCATGTCGGAGGCATCGCGAGGGAATGAGACAGCAATATATTCCAACTCCATTTCTGCTGCTAGTTTAATGTCAGCTTTATCTTTTTCAGTCAATGCTGGAGCAGTTAAACCACCACCTTTACGATTAATACCTTTATGATCTGATAAAGGACCACCTACAATGACTTTACAAATCAGCTCATCCTTCGTTACTTGGTCAACGGCCATGACAACACGGCCATCATCTAATAATAATTCATCTCCTTTTTTGCAGTCTTTAACTAAATCTGGGTAGTCAATACCAATAACTTCTTTAGTTCCTGCGTCTCTTGGATGAGTGATAGAAAAACGAAAGGTATCTCCTTCCTTTAGTTCAATTCTTTTGTCTGTAAATTTAGCAATACGAATTTTAGGGCCTTGTAGATCACCTAATAAACCAACAAATCGGTTATGTTTTTTAGCTAAACGACGAATAAGTATTGCACGTTCTTTATGTTCTTCGGGCGTGCCATGCGAAAAATTTAAGCGGGCAACATCTATACCTGCAAGAATCAGTTGCTCTATCATTTCAGGTGAGTTGCTGGATGGGCCTAATGTGGCTACGATTTTAGTACGACGAGTATCCATAAATCCTTCTTATCTTTTGTGGCTTTTTAATGTATTTACCTATTATAAACTACGTTCAAAAATAAACTTGTTTAGTTTATTACAGGGAGTAAATATTATTTTGTATCACCGTGCGTTGGTGGTTGTTTGGGGTGAATAACTAATAAATCACATTCTATTGACTCTAGAACACGCTCTGCTGTATGACCTATTAATAGATTATCTAAGCTTCCCCGCGCGACGGCACCCATAATCATTAAGCTGATATTGTGTTGTTTAATAAAGTTAGGAATGACTTCTTCTGCAAATCCCTCTAACAAAAACTGGTGGTTTTTAGTAATTTCAGGATAATGGCTTAATAGTCCTTCAAAGGCTTCTGTATGCTCTTTAACAAATCCTTTAAAATACTGTTCGTAAGCTTCCGACTGTTCGCCGCCGAAAAGCTGAGGTTTTGGCATGGCCGCATAACTATGCAAATAATCAGCAGAGATATTAAGTACTTTACTGAGCGCTTGTGATATAGAGATGAGCTCATTATCTAAATAAGCCGGTTTATCTGAAGTATGCAATGGGTCTAGAGCAACGCATATATTGTTATTATCCCAGTCACTGTGCTGTACTAACCATAATGGGTATTTGCAGTTACGTATCAATTGCCAGGAACTATTGGTGATAAATAGGCGCTTTATCATATTTTCTGAATAAGCGCTTTTAAAAATAATGTCAGGTTTAATCTCGTCAGCAAAGATAAGAATTTCTTTATAATAAACCTTGTTCCAACGAACGGTTGTATTTACGGTTATGCCTTGTTCTTTTATTGGTTGGACTAGACTATCAAGCCATTTTTTTTTGTTTGCTAAATAGGAGTCTTTTTCAGCTTTTTTCTCTTTACTAAATGATAAAAAACCATCAAAAGAAGACTCATAATTGACCAATAGAATCTCTAATGTTGCAGAAGATTGCTTTGCAAGACATACGGCTCTTTTCAATGCAGGGTGTCGATTGTGTTTTTCATCTACAACGACGAGTAATTTTTTTAATTGCATACTGCCTCCCATTGCATGTTAATAAACTTATTTTTATACCATACCAGTATAAGCGATCTAAGCATAACTTAGAAAACATATTATTCTTTATCGGATTATACATAAAAATAATACATATTAAGGCTACTTTTTTTATTAAATTTAGTGTATTATTTTCCCCCTTAAAGCTTGTTTGTCGGGGCGTAGCGCAGTTTGGTAGCGCACTTGCATGGGGTGCAAGGGGTCGAGTGTTCAAATCACTCCGTCCCGACCAATTAAATCAACCAGTTACATTCCTTTATCATTTGTTCGTAGTCCATCTTTTTAATTACCGTCCTAATTTCGTCCTAAATTTAAAAGTTGTTAATTAGTAATCATATAATTCCTTTTTTTTATTTCGTGGGTATAAAAAAATACCTAGAGGGGCGGTCAAGCAAATTAAAAGAGGTAACTTTTATCCTACTCTCTCTATTTTTGAAAGTGTATTCTTTTAAGTTTTGAACTATTTTTAATAGGCATTTCTTAATTAAGATTTGAGTTAAAAGAATACGCTTTTTGTATTCATTCTGGCGTATTCTTTTGGGTGTAATTATAAGAATTAAATTTTCTTTATAACAGCCACCTCTTGTGGTCTTTTCTTTACAAATTCATTGTCTTTAATTTGCCAGTGCTCATAAATTGAGTTAATCTCACTATTTTGAGAAACATCTGCTCCATAGAGTTGTTGAACTGTTATTTTTTCCGAAACTAGAGTTTTAATTCTCGCCCGATCTAATTCTACCCGTGCGATTTCTTTTTTTAGTTGAGCAATGACTGTTTTATAATTTTTGTTGTTTCCCTCTGCCTCATCTATTTTAGAATTGTAGTCTATCATGGAGTTTTTAGGGGAATAAATATGATCCACTTGATTTAGTGCTCTATTATACTGGTAGTCAATAATTGCTTTTTTAGATTCAGCTAGTTTCCACTGTTCATCTTCTAATTTACGCTGGTACTCTTGCCATATTTTTTCTAAAGTTTCGGCCTCTTCTTTAGTAACTACAGATTGATTGTTATCTACGGATTTTTTCCATCTTAAAAAAGTACTGTAACAAAATGGAATATAACTATTAAACATATAGTGATCGTTCATCTGTTTTAATTGCTCTATAAAATCAGCGCGTTGAGGTAAACCTGCGGGTGCGTCTATGGCAGGTGAACAAACAACAGCTCCTTTACAACCTGGATTCCACATGATGACATCGGATAGTAAAGGGTCAGAGTGTAAAGAAAGCACTGAAAAATGCTTCAACTCTCCATGATGTTGATAGGTTGAAGATGCATGGTTATCTGTCAGTTTAACCCCAAGATATGCAGCAAATGACATCAGATAAGATTGTCCCGGTGGGCCAGGCAGAACTGCACCTGCAACGCCCCCATAGATTTTAAACTGGGTTTCATTGGATAAAAACTCACCTGGAACGCTGGGAATCGGGTCATTTTCCGCCACCATACGATAATGTGTCAATATCGATTGCTTTACAAACTCTGTATTTCCTACTCGTGGCGAACCGAAAGTATAGAGAATGGTGTTCTCTATTTTTCTTATTTTTTTAATCCAATCTGCTGCTAATGTAGCAATCGCACCACCTAGACTATGCCCGACTACAATGATTTTTTGATCTGAATAAAAACGATCTAAATAATCACTGATAAACCCTCTAATTACCTTAAATGACTTATAAAATCCGATATGCCCTCTAACACCATCAGGATATTGTTCCATTTGCACCTGTACTGCTTTGGCATCCGTAAAAAAATCTTGGGTTTCTTGTGTACCACGAATAGAAATCAACACGATTTCATCTGAATGGGTAATAAATCCTTGGGTGTCCATCCCTCCCTTTTTATTTTTATCATCAAAAAAATGAATTTTCTTAGGCGTTTCAGCCTCGTCGGGAATCTCACGACGATTATCAAGGGCTTCTTGGTATAATTTATTAGCGGAGTAGATTTCAGGATCATAAGGGGCTATTTCAAAGCGCTTTGAGTAAGGAACTTCCTCTAATAGAAGTCCAAAGCGCTGTGGGTCACCGATGGCCTTACCATAAATACCTGACTCATAATGATTGGCTAACTCGCTGATAAAAATACTGTTAATCATTCCCGTGCCCGACTTTTGAGGATAAAAATAGCCGTTAGCAACAGGATTTTTGAAATAATCGCCAGGAATAATTTCTTCTTCAAAATCTCTATAACTCAGCGCGCCTAAGATACTGAGTTGGTAAAGATTAAGACTTGAAAACTCATTAGATAAGGATAAAACTGGACGATAAGCCCTTAATGGTTTGACTTCTAAAACATGTTTGTTCTTAGTTTCAAGTCCTATGCCATATTGAGGGATACTTTGTCTTTTACTCCCCGAAATATAACCTCTAATATTGTAAGCTAACGTAAACTCCACACGTGGGAACTCAATTTTACTACGCCATTTCGTTCCGAACACGGGTAAGTGGCCCACATGTTCCACTAAATGCCGAACTTCAATATCTGGATGGTAAATCGTACCGTCATTAAAGTTGGTATGCCACCCCGCAACGGCTTCAAATTCATCTTTTGTGAGCCATTCTGTTTGTTCAGCCGCGTATTGAAGTTGGGTGATAGGAAGAGGATAGGCATCTCTATCAAGTAAATCCTCATAGAACTTTTCTCCGCCACGGTACTTTTCGGCAAAGCTTAAAATTACACCACCACAGGGTAAATCGTCATGCTTGGCTGAGCCACTGCCATCCAATACCCCCTTATGCACAGTCCCCTCACTGTCTGTCAGTAAATACTGCAATCCCCCATAGGCTTTGCCATTACCTTGCTGATCCACTAACTGAAACTCAACCCAACATTGATTATTACACTCTAAACATTCAACCATTATTCGCTCCTATTGTTCCGTGCAGTTGGGGTAAACCGTGCAAGTTTTGCCATCCATTTCAAAGGTAGAGAAGGTCGGTGGTGTTTGACACCGTCTTGTTGTTTCTGTTTCTTGGCACAGCCTCCATCCTTGATCCGTTTTTAACCATGAACCTTCAAAATAAGGTTTTTCCTTAGGATTTAACCTAAAGTCCACCGTCACTATTTGTCCTGCCAAGTTGTTTCTGGCTAAATAAAAATTCAGCTTGCCTTGTTTGAACTTATCCTCTGGTAGTTTCCACTGCTCATCCGGCGCTTTACAGTTTAATATTTTTATTAATCCTTCAGGCATGATACGAAACGTCCATTGGCATAAGGAGCGGTAGTGTAAGGGCTGCTTGTCTAATAATTTTTCATCACGGGCATTATAAAAACCAATACCAGCCGCAAAACGGTCGCCACTTTCTTTATCATATTTCTTGCCATAGAGCATATACTCTCTGTATTTACCAAGGGCTTCGATATTGATGGAGCGAATTGGTAAATAACATCCACTAACCCTTAAAAAAGTCGGTAGGGTGAGCTGATAGGTTGAATCTTGCTCTTGTCTAGCTGTTTCTGGGTTTAAGTACATGTCATAGCTTTTTATTTTTTTATGGGTCACACACTCATCCGTTCCTTGTTTAGGCTCATAGCGGACTTTAAGCACTAGCTTGATTTGGGCAGGTACTTCACCCGTTAAGGTAAAGTAGGTGGTTCTTTTGGCATAAACCACTCCACCACTGATAATAGTTATCATCAGTAATGCTAAAATAACTAAATATTTATTCTTTTTCATCATTATAAATCCGTCAAAGATGTATATAGTTGATAAGGGCAACTAATACATTATGAAAAATAAAATAGATAATAACGCTCGCTATAACTATTGATAATAAAGACGTTATTACATTACTTAATGAAATTATTTTTGTATTTTTTACTTCATAATATTTAAAAACAAAAATACTTGGTATTATCATACCAATATAGGTGAGCAATAATATAAACCCAGTGCTTACTAGTAATAGTTGATAAGTATCTTTAACGTATAAAGAAAACAAAATAGTTAATAACAAGTTAGTTAACAGAACAATCTTGTGTAATTTATTTAATGTAATCGTAGTACACAAAAAAGTAATTAAAATAGAAGAAATTAATGTATACAATAGGGTACTAGATACAAACTCAACTATTGAGTGCTTAAGTGTTGGGATATAAATAAATTGCTCTATTCGATTTAGGATATAAAGCTTTCCACCGAAAACTTGTAAACCACCTAAGAAATTAAATAAGCAAACAAAGACTAGTAGAAAAATACTTTTAGTCACTAATGGATATAACCATTTTTTATAGTTTACTGGCATCAATTGATAGCTCGTTATATTCAAAGTCTTTATTAAATACTGCTTTGCAGCGCTCATAATGTGCCTGAGGCGTTTCATCAGGCAAAGGCTGCCAACGCTGATCATCGCGTTGCTCTTTATCAAGCCGTTGTAAAATATACAAGCGCTGTTGTTCTTTGGTTGGCCATTGCCATTGATCAGTTTGATTTAAGGATTCTTCAACCCACTCATACAATGGATAAATATTGGAAGCATAAACACTGTTACTGTAGTTATTAAGTAACCAACGCATGGTATTTTTTTGACGCATTTCTTTATCAATGGACTCAGGCTCTGGGATAGTTAACCAAGGGCGTTCTATTGGGTTAGGTCTTAACTTGGGATCGTTATTTATGAATTCTTGCCATTGTTTTTGTTCATCATTCCAAGCCATAACACTGTTAATAGGACCGAGTAATAAGGGGATTTGTTGTTCTGTCAGTTGGCTAAGATGACGAATGATAATACGATTATCTTGAAAGCGGTATAATGCTCTGGGCTCTTCTTCAATAATCATTCGATCGTGCCAGTGACTAACCAAATCTTGTAAGCTGTATTGGTTATCCATACACACAAAATAACCCCAGTTTTGCTCTGGGTGCTCTACAAAGGGTTTTATCTGCGCTTGCTGCGTCTTATCCAACAAAATAAACCACGGACTAACTTCTTCTAACGAGGCAAGCTCCGTATTCTTATATAAACAAGCAATGGTATCTATTTGTGTGGGCTTTTGACTAAACCATGTTTTTATCGGATTAGGTTCTGCTGTACTATCTAAAATCAAATAACATTGACGGTTATTTTTTTGCTGTTTACTAATCCAGTTCACGATGTCCATCATTCCCTCTTGGTTGGAGTGGGTTAGCTACTATCTGATTCGGAGGAGGGTTGAGTGCAGCGGGAATTCTTGAAACGATCATTATCCCTTTAAACATCTTCCTAAAATTTTCTATTGATTCAATCCTACGAATTCTAGCTCCCCAACTAATAAAAGTGTAGCTAATCTCTTCATTATTAAGCGTCAGCTCCTCAACGACAACAAAATGATCTGCACGTGCTTCATTATTAGTTCTAAAACGGCCTACACCTTCGTTATTAACTCTATAATGATTATTATTTATAGGATTAAGATCTACGACATCCTTTTTTCTATATAGTCGATCTAAATAGCTACCATGTATAAACGCAACGGCATGAAAGTTATTTGGATGATTTTGCTGCATCTCAAGAAATTTTTCGATTGTTTGAGTTAGCTGAACTTCACTGAAGGACCATCGTAGACCAAGAGTTGGCATATCATAAAAAAATGTATTGGCGCCTGCTTTCTCAAACCATTCAAGAATTCTACTAGGTGTCGTTACTCCTGCAAGATTCCCATGATGATGCTCGTCTACTTCAATAAAATTATTTGAGGTTTCTCTTAGCCCCATTAGAGTCATCCAGTTTATTTGATTTATATCTCCAATCTCCCCAGGTCTAGAATGCCTACAGGATCTACTTGGTTTAATACGTAGCCTACCTATATCTGCTACTCCGTCTTCCCTTAAATTATCAACTACTCTTTTATAAGTTCTAAAACTTTCTTTTAATAAACAATAAAAAAATGCAGCAGGACCGCAAAGCCCCGTATCTTCTTGGTTTACAATTGTATAATCATTGGCTCTCCCAGTGCCATCAATTTGTGCCGCTTCATTAATTCCATCGATATAATCTGCTAGCTCGTCATTTACCCCCTCTTCATTAAAATTAATAAAGCCTGCTCTATGAACTACATTAACTTCAACGTTTTGAGTGCGCAGACGTCTCAAACAGGTAATTGTTTTTTTTATTTTAAAGGCCATTTATATAAAAACCTCCATTGTTTGATTATCTTTTACTTTAACGTATTTAGTCTTTCCTTTCTCATCAGATACACCTTGTATAGTCTCGCCATTTTCTAGCTTAAGAATATAAGATTGGTTATCTAATACTTCACCTGCTTCTGTCATCAGCGTCAACTGTTGATAAAAATATTCAGTTCCTTCAACCTCTTGCTCAAGCCTCTGCGCATTGTTTTCATAAACCAATTGGCTAGCCAGAGGGCAAAGAGAAGAACGCGACGCTATTGTTTTACGTGCATTTAACACGGGAACAGGTGAAAAAGTAGCAGGGACAGCTTTCTCTTTGCCTGTAATGGCCACAGGCACAGCCGGTGTCCCCACCATCGGCACACCCCCCGTCCACACAGGCATGGTCATCCAAATTCCCGCAGGATTTAACACAATATGCTGACCTCCTGCCTTAAGCGTCAAAGACAAGCCACCATCAATCACTATTTGCCCACCTGCCTTCAAATGAATTTCTTGCCCTGCCTGGGTAGTGGTACTCGTTCCAATGGTTTTATGCTCTGAAAGTCCAACTTCTTTGTAATCGTTTAACATCACCTGTGTTTTGCGGTCTTGGTCCGTTAACCTATGTTCTTCCGCTTTATTGTGGGTATAACGATTGGCCTTGATGGTTTGTGAATGCTCGTTATTCACTTGCAAATGGCTGTTATTATTCACCTGTACCGTATGGTTATGTTTTGTTAATTGGTCAAAATCACGCTGCGCTTGGACAAAGATTTGTTCTTCCCCTGCCTTGTCCTCAATCCTAAACTCATTCGAACCGACACCGCCTTTACTGGATGAAGTCTTAAACACACTCTTGGTTTTATGAGCAGGTAACTCATAAGGTACTTTATTCACCCCGTTATGCAACGCCCCCACAATCATCGGAAAATCTGGGTCGCCTTCCTCGTACTCAATCAACACCTCCATGCCCACTCGCGGAATAGCCACCGCCCCATAGCCATTATGCGCCCATCCTGTGCGCACTCGAACCCAGTCAGAACTGTCCTCGTTATACTGCCCCAAACGATCCCAGTGACACTGAATTTTTACTCGTCCGTACTCATCACAATAAATCTCCTCACCCGCTGCGCCTGTCACAATTGCGGTCTGAGCGCCCAATACTTTAGGCTTAGGATGCAGTTTTTGCGGACGGTAAGCAGTATCCCTGGGCGATAAAATCGTTACATTACGATAGCCCTGGGAAAACTCCCCAACAGGAAACTCCAATGCGTCATGGATTGGAAACACAAAATACTTGTTTAACTGGCTACCTTGGTGACTACCCTGTGCACTGTGCTGATCGCCCATTGCCTCCAACACACTCGGCTGTTTCCCTGCGTGGCGTATCTCTTGGATTAACCAATAATCCCCCACATCCTCTAACGGATGATCGGACACCTCCACAAAAAGTCCTGCGTGCAGCCCGATGACATCACTGTCCATTTCAGCCAGCACTTGATTAGTCCTAAAACGCTCTAATTCGATCTTAGCGCGCTTTTTAGCTCCACCCTCATCCAAATGCCTACTGGGATAATCATACGCCTCTAAGGCGATTTCTGACGCCTCATTGAGCTTTTTACTGGCCAACCCCTCGGCACTGCCTTCGGGAATCTTCATATTAGTAAAATTATAATTGCGAAACGCCGTTTGCGTGGTGACACTGCTCAACGCAATATCGAAGCGCCGAGCGACACGCTCATCGGCCACAAATCCCGTATCCGATTTATAGGTAATCGCCTCATCCCGCACCTTAAAAAACGGATTGGCATCCGCAAAAATAATCTTATGACGGTCTTTAGCATGGGTAAAATAATAAAAAATGCCTTCACTTTCCGCTAAATGATTAATTAACTCATAATCACTCTGATCGTATTGGGTCGTATACTCCCGCTTTTCATAAGTTTCTTTCAAGGTAAACTCAAAATCCAAACCCTCCGCCATGCCATACTCAGTAAGCACCTCTGAAATAATCTCAGACACACTCTTTTTGCGGAACACCTTTTGATTCATACGGTTCTTCAGACTGGACAACTGAGAAGTAAGAACCACCCGAAACAACGCATAATCCTTACCGATCGCCCCACGGCGCACGTGCTGAATAACGCCATGCATGCCTGAGGACTGCTCACCATCAAAGGACAAAAAGGCGGGTTTAGACAAAAGCTTGGTAATATCAAAGCGCAAATGGTTACACACCAACACCACTTCCACCGCATAATCCGAAGAAATAGCCTCTAAGGCTTCAAAGGAAAGGACTTGTAACTTAGTTGACGTCTCTAAGCCTTCAACAGTAAAATGAAAATGCGTTGAATTAGCGGCTTCAAACATAAGAAATTCCCTATAAAAACCAAAAAACCATCAAACGAAGCACAGACGACGTTACAGTGCGGACAATAAAAACCATAAAGAGATTAAGGTAATAAAATTATCATCAAAACTATCTAATATCAAGAGTAATTGTAAGCCACTACATGCTAGTAAAAGCATTGGGTATTAAAATTAAAATAACTTGCCCTTTTTGCATGGCTAGTTTTACAATGAAAACACTGTAGCAAATTCTACAGGATGGGCTTGGCAGCTCATAAACAAGAGCACATAACTAGAGTTTTTAGTTATGTTCTAAATAGCTTCGTCTGCATTTTATGGCGGGCTGTATACGGGACACCCTCTGGGGTGTGCCGATTCTCTTGTTTCGGTCTGCCAACCTGTGTACAGTTCCGCCTCCTTAGTTTGTTTTTGAAATCTAAAAAATAGTAAGGGGGCTTCATTCTGATGCAGGAGTTATGTAATGACCGATTCACAAAGCAGTTCTCAATTTGTTCCCTTAGTTAAAAGATCTCAATGTACGAGTATGAATGTGTTGTACTTTGACAGTACCGCGCCCGCTAAAAACTTGTTGGATTGCGCCACTAAACGTATTTATCTAGCGGGTGATCTTTCCACTATCGTTAATGAAGTCGATAATCTCCCCACCAAAGCCATTAAAAAAATGGTTCTCGCCAGTGAGTTATTAAGAAGTGACTCGTTAGCATTAATAGAAACGGTACAAAACCGTTATCGAAGTAAATAATTAAATGTAGTGTTAATATGTTATAAAAAGGCCTGTTGATTAATGGGTCTTTTTTATGGGCTTTCAAAACTAAAAACCAGCATTTTAAAGTGATTTTTAAACTATAGTTTTCTGTAGTAGTTAGAGGATATAAATTCCATTTTGAAACTCAAGTTTTCTCTAGTAGTTTGAGTGTTTAACTTTTGGCTATATGCATTGCTATCCAATAATCATAGAAGAATAAAAAATATTTGATTGGAAGTGACTAAAAAACCTTCAAAACAGTTTGCTATTTTATTTGTTCTTACGCGCGCGTATTGTTGTAAAAACTCTACGTTATCTCTGCTTTTTCTTAGTTACTAAATGCCATTAATCACGTTTTTAATGTCAACATTTGACAACATACTTGGTTTTGAAAAAAATGCTTAACTTTTTATTTCGCGGTTGTAAAAGAAAGACTGAGGGGGCGGTCAACAAGTATTTTGCTTTGAACATTTACCTACCCCCTCCCTATCTCTTTCTATTTTGCGATCTAATAGGCTTTATTTGACAGTTAATACAAGTTATAGTTTTTGATTTAATTGCTTTAAATGAGATATTGAGAGCCTTAAAGCACTAACTAATTATTACTACAAAAGTGTTGTAATTAAACTCTTTGCTGAGTTGCATTTATTGTTATCTTCTTTGATTATTTAGCCAAGCCCAAATTGACTTCGCTAATACGTTACTAAAACCATCTTTGGATTATGTACGAAAGTTTCGTAGTTAAAGCTTTTTTGACAAAACTGCCATTCAGTTAAGATTTAACTTTAATCTGTAAATACTATCCTTTTTAGGGACTCGCAAAACCCTCTTTACGATGTCGGAAAATTAACCTCTAACGTGTACGAAAATTCATTTTTTATGCTTGCCTCGCGTGCGCGCGCGTACTGGTCGCAAAACTCTTTACCTCTACAGATAATCCAACAATGGATCATGTTGTTTTAAAAGCAAAAACCAAACTTGGATTGCATTTTTAATGTCAGGTTTTCTCAGGTTCTGCTGACCAATAAATAACAATTTCAATGACTGGTTTTACCTAGTAGTTTTTAGCTTATAAATATTATTTTACAACCGTAGTTTTCCGTAGTAGTTACCTTTAGCAAAACTGGAATTTTTAGCCTCCTCACATCTGAGGAGTTATCTATTACTGAACAATGCATCATGCCAAAATGACCGATGGCCACCTGTAGGTATTGCTCTTTTTTGAGCGAAACTAACCCTCTTGCTTGCTGGTTTACATACGGGATAATCTCGCATGTATTTTTATTACGCGCGCATATCTGTCCGAAAACTACTTTTAATCTAATAGATGCGTCCAATTTAATGCTGATCTATTAGACTATGAAAAAATAGATCAAATAGAACAAATGATGAAGGAACAAAGCAATGGCTAATGGCGATAAAATAACGACTAACCAACCTCCAAAAGCAACAACAGATACAGAAAACCTTGTTGGTTTTGCTTATCAAACAGCAAACGCCATTACCGTGGCATTACAAGATGCGGTGAATGCTACCAAGCCTGTACGTGACCGCATAGTGGCTTGTAAAGATACGGGGTGTAGTACAAACAAAAAATTCTACGACATCATCTACCTACCCCAAAAAAGATGCTTCTGGCTAATCAATAAAACAACGGCAGACTCCCTCGGCAAAGCAGCCAATGATTTTAACAAAGCAATTACCCTCAATGTGCCAGAGCAGCGTTTAGAGGCACTCAGTAAATATAAAATAACAGAACTCTTTCTTACGCCAGACATGTTCAGCTTTCTAACCGATGCTGAACAAAAAGAATATAAAGAACAACAAAAGATAGTTCATGATGTGATGGAGGAACAACAAAGAAAGATTAATGAAGAAGGCTTTTTCAATCGAGCAGGTGTTGCTCAAAGTGAAATGTTAGCATCTGACTTACCGAAAGCTTCTACGAGAGTACTTGAATTAAGAACACTTGCCATACAACGCGCACGTACAAAAGGTTATGTTATTTCAGGCGATAAAGTTTACAGCAAAGCACAAGTTGATGTAAAAAAATACCTTACTGATTATACTGAAAGCATAGAAAGCATCAAAACAATCAAGGGTGATAAATACGAAAATATCTTCACCGCTATTACCTACTACCAAGCCCTGATTGAAAACTACACCAAACAATCATACGATGCCCAAAGCACCACTTACAATGGTGAAATTGTCGGTTTTACCGCATATTTAGAATACCTAAAATACAAACAAAACAGCATGAACGGGAAACTTGCTAACCATATCAACCTCATCAACAAACTGGCTGATCTAGGGATAGCTGTGCCTGAGTATGCCTTTTGCCCCCAAGATACCCAAACAGGGATCAAAGACTTTCTAGCCTACTTAAACCTAGTCGAAAAAAAAGAAGACAAACAAAATGAACTCGAAAGCGAATTCAAAAGTTGGCGAGAAGCCCTAGGCAATAAAGCAAGCCTAGTACCCACAGACACCTTTGAGAAAGACATACTCGAAATACTCAAGATTAACGATCAAATCATCGATAAACGCAAAATAGCCGAAAAAAAATAACCGACTCCCCCGTGCCTATGTTCTGTGTATGGGAGCCAGAACAATTCAAGCTTGAACCGGTTGAATTCCTCTTCAAAGCCGTCAACCCCCTGCAAGAATACTCAACCCCAAAAAAAGGCAATGAATCTTTAGGGCTTGCCCATTTATCCATCGCGGCATTATCAGAGCGTATTGAAGAAGACCTCACCAACCTCCTAACCAAAGGTGAAGTTGCCAGCCTTAACGACAACGACAACGAAATAGAACTTTTTGAGCGTTTTCTTAAAGAAAACCAAGCAAAACCCATTGCCATTGACGAAAAAAAATGGTTCTACAAAGACAAAAACAGCAACATGAGCATATTTTCCTACGTTGCATTTTTTGACTACTTAAAACAAGAAAACCTCCAAGTTGAAACCCTAAGCGATGAAGCCACCCAAAAAACATGGGGTGAAAAACTACAAAAAATCATCTTCTCAAGCGAAGTGATTCACAATATCATGCTATTTGATACCTCACCGGGCGCAGCATTAGTACGTTCACTTACCCTTGACCCAAAAATGCTAGCCACCAAGTTTGAAAGCTCTGGCCCCTCCCTAAAACTGGGGGCTTCAGAGGAGGATGACGAAGCAATAGACAACACCAACCAAACCCTAAAACAGAAACAAACGCACAATATCGGTGTAAAACCCAAATCACAACTGGCAACTGCTACTATCACCAGTGTTGAAACCAAAATCATGGTAGCCCCCCTTAAGGGCGAAGTCACCTTACTGGATATTACCTTCCCTCCCGAAGGCAGTACATTAAGAGAGTTTGATATCACCTACACCGACAAAGACAACCAACAAAAAACCGTACACCTTGGCGAATTCTTCATCAACTTTGTTGCAAAAGCATGGGGCTTTGCAGGGGCAAGCCTAATGCTAGGCGGTGACCTAAGCCTTGGTGTTAACAAAAGCCAATTTAGCCTAAGCAGTGCCTACAAAGCCTCCTCCAAACAACTTAACGCCAAAGTTGATATCTTTTTAGGCGTACAAGCGGGAATAAAACTATTAGGTGAGCTTCGCTGGCTACCCCCTGTCGACCTGAGAAACTTTGCAGAAACCGTGCAAATAAACCGAAAACGAAAATTTAACTACCGCATTGTTAGCCGCCTTGAAGTCTCTGCTGCGGTAGCGGCAGGTGCAGGCTGGACGGCAGAATTTGGCTTTGGCTTATTAGGCGGCAAGTTCTACTTCTACATGAAAGCCAAACTGATTTGGGGCGTAGGTGCCAGCGGCAATATTGCGTTTGAGATCGATTACGACTCCCTCGCCGACATCCTCCTAACCATGCTCTGCTTGATCTTAAAAGATGCCCAATACAAAAAGCTTGAGTTCGTAGACCAAAGTGCTTTTGAATACCTTACCACCGCCTGCTCTTTATTTGTGATGTTTGGCTCGCCTATTTTCTGGGTCAGTAGAACCCTGCCCGAACTGATGGAAATCTACAAAACCGTGACAGGGGTAGGAAATGTCGATAAAATAGCAGAACGCATCACATTAATTGAAAATGAGAAAAAACTAAAACCGTGGGTTAAACTATTACCCCCTGAATCATTTGGGCCGTTACTGTTTAGCTTAACAGAGATTCAAACCGAATGGGATTTTCCGTCTATACGTAGACGCAGCCCAAGGATCACGGGCTTACAGCAGCAGGCGATCAGTAATTTGTTGACATGGATCACCGAAGGGTTGACGGATTTTAGCAGCACTCAACCCAATACCGCGCAACTGTTATTCGAGAAGTCTTTAGCGCGTATGAATATTTTAGGCTATCGGGCGGATAAACCCAAAACAACCTATTGTGAAAACTTAGCCAGACTGAATAATTTTATGAGTTTTTCTTCTAATTTAAGAGAAGAAATTTACGAAAGAGTTAAATTAAGATTTGATCTCGCTATAGAAAAGCTTAATAAACATATGCACGGTAAATGTGTGCGTGTTAAAGAATTTCAACCCATCATCAGCGGCATGGAACAACAATCTATCTATTTTGATGTGTGGAAATACACAGGAACAGAAAAAGATGAATAACCTACTTAACAAACTTCTTCTTTTAGGGCTACTCACCTTAACTATTGGCCTAGCCAATGCTTTAACCCCTGGACAACAACAGGCAAAAAAACAAGGTGAAATACTCTATCAACAAGGGTTATGTGAAAAGCCAGCACCTTTATTAGAACTCGCGGCAAAAGCAGGTGATAGCGAATCACAATATTACCTAGGTGACTGTATAGAACGCCTAAACTCCATGATGACTAAAGAAGCCGCCTACTGGTTCGAACAGGCCGCCAATCAAGGCGATACCTGCGCCATGATGCCCCTTGCTAGAACGGATGATCTTTATAAACTACTTAATAGCTCTGATTATTGTCGCTTAATGCTTTTTGTAAGCTTTGCATATTCGGTTTAAAAGTAAATGAGCTAAATAGTTTAATAAAATATTCCATTAAAGTGAGGACACCTCTATCTAATCTTAGCTAATTACTAAATCAATTAAGTTTTCATAGGTTTTAACCACATGATATTTTACTTTTTCATCTTTTATTTGTGTATTTAATCGCTCGAAGAAACGATAGGCACAATTTATCTTAATTTCTTCAACTGTATTTAACTGCATAGTGGACATTGAACCTTTTGTTTCAGCAATAAAGAAAATGTGCTTAACAGATCCTTCTTTGAAAGCAATTGCCCAGTCTGGGTTATAATTGCCTAAAGGAGTAGGAATGACAAAACCATTAGGTAGTTTTGCATAAACAATTACTTCATTGCTCGTGTCTAATTCTTTGGCAAATGCTTTCTCAATATTAGATTGTGAGACTAAATAGTCGTAGATATGGTGTTTGAGTTTTTCTGTTGCTTGGCTAAAGTCTTGTTTAGTTTGGCTAGCCGTAAAAATATCGGCACTATATTTTTGCTCAGTTAGGTCATAACTTAGATGTTCAATAATAGTAGTGGCTTTTTGCTCATTAATTATACGAGCAACCTCCGTTATAAAATGCTCAGGATTATGTTTAAATTGCTCAAAGGTTACTTTTTGGATACCTGTTAATACCGCGACAATAGTAGCTCTTTTTAATTGAGTAGCTTCAGCTAACTTGCCCACTAAGTCATACTTAACTTTGGAATAAACAGAGGCATCATACATCTCCACCGAAGTCTGGATTTGATCAAAGCTTTTTCCTTCTTTTAGCTCTGTATCTGTCAAAAAATCTTTTTGAATACCCGATTGCAAATAGTATTTTAATTTTGTGACATTAAGTTCTTTATCTAGTGTGTTAATGGCTTTATGAATTAACTCGTTGGAATCAAAGGCTACTTTATAGACAGCTTTATGATTAATTTTTTGCCACAAATCTTGGAATTCTTTTTTATGGAAATTAGCATTAAGAGGATTAACCTTAGTCTTACGGCCATCTTCAAAGCTAGGTAGACTTTCTTGGCTATAAACTGCATCAATTAAGCTAAATAATTGCTCTTGATATACTAATAAGTCTTCTGGCATAACAGCTAAATTACCACTTGCTTTATCTTCATGATATTTAGGGGTAATGCTATCATCATCACTTATATAGTCGTTTTTCAGTAGATATTTATATATCTTTCTGGCCATTGTATTATCGATAGCTTGTTCGCCCTCTGGTGTTTCTATAACCTTATTAAGAAAGTAGGCTTCATTGGCTTTTTTAGGCCTATCAGAAAGAGAATCACCTATTTCTTTTTGTAAATTAGCCACAAAGTCTTTATAACTTTCATTAGCAATCACAGTTAATACGTTAATATCATGCACAGTGGCTGGGTGGTCTTGTCTTTCTCCATCCTGATTAACTGCCAGTCTTAAACCACGCCCTACCTCTTGACGGCGAGAGATAACATTACTTGTTTCTGGGTGTTTTAGCATACAGATAACAAACACGTTTGGGTTGTCCCAACCCTCTCTTAAAGCAGAGTGAGAGAAAATAAATCTAACGGGTTCATCTAAAGAAAGTAAACGTTCCTTATCCTTTAAAATAAGGTTATAGGCATCTACATCATCAGACAAGCCTTTTTCTTCTCCACGCTTTAGCATATTGGGGTCAGTTAGGCGCTTGGATTTCTTATCAATAGCAAAATAGCCTTGATGAGTTTTTTCTGGTTTAGTCTTTTCTAAGTAGTTTTTATAAGCTTCGGTGTCTAATGTTAACTCACTTAAAAACTCATCTTTTAATTGTTGATATTCCTCTTCAAATACACGAGCATAATCACCTTTTTCATCAGTTTGGCTGTAATCACGATATTTAATCACCTCATCAATAAAGAAGAGAGATAGTACTTTAATGCCTTGCCCATATAAACTCCTTTCTTTCTCAAGGTGTGCCCTAATTGTTTCTCTAATTTGAATACGTCTAATAGTTTCCTCTGTAATATCACCTGTTGCTTGCCCAGCAGATAGTATATGGCCATTAGTAAAATCCACTATATCTGTATTATAGTTAACATTATTAACAATAAATCCCTTGTACTGATCCAAACCATTAGATAAATCGTAGAGATTATCGCCTTTAGATAACTTTTTAGTAATGCGTTTGATAACATTTTTTTGCTTAATTTCCATTTCTACTCTAGCTACAGGGGATTGGGTAGAAATTTCTATCGCTTCTAAATAAAGATAAGCAGAAGTACCTGCTAAACCTTTGACTTCGACACCTCTAGGGGATATTTTTTTCACTAGCTTCTGATTATAAGCATCTAACGCATCAAGACGATAAACTTTGTTATAATCCTTTTTATGAGTGGCTGAATAACGTAATACCATTAAAGGTTTAAATTTTTCTAATGATTTTAAAGTACTAGAGCCCATCATTTTTTGTGGTTCATCTAGGATAATAATGGGACGATTAGCACTAATTACATCTATAGGTTTGCGAGATTGAAAATCATCTAACTCTTCATAAATTTTACGGTTATCTTTGCCTGTGGCATTAAAGGCTTGCATATTAATAACCATTACATTAATACCCGCCTCAGACGAATAACTTTCTATTTGATGTAATCGGCTAGAGTTATAAATAAAAAAGCGTACTTTTTTACCATAGCTTTCTAAAAAATGTTCAGCAGTAATTTGTAGTGATTTATAAACACCCTCTCTAATAGCAACACTGGGTACTACAATAATAAACTTACTCCAACCATAGCGCTTATTCAGCTCAAACAAAGTTTTAATATAACAATAGGTCTTGCCTGTACCTGTTTCCATTTCAACAGTTAAATTAATAGGCGCAATTTTATCTTTAGCCAGCTCATCAGCCATAGGTAGGTTTTGGTGGTATTGAATTTTTTTAATATTGTCTAGTAGTTGTTGCTCACTTAAAATAAGCTCAGCATTTTTAAAACCATCTTGGTTAAGTCCTAAACTATGTTGCTTGACTCGTCCTTTATCAATTAAATAAGAAATTCTATCTTGAAAAGGTTGGCCTGCAAAACACTCAACTACCGCATTAACGGCTTGAGTTTGGTAAGCTTGAATTTTAAACTTAAGTTTCATAAGCTCACCTTAAATAGATTTAATTTCGGTAATAGGAGATAATTGTTTAAAAATTTGTTCGGCATTAATTTTTACATAATCACTGATAAAACCATCATCCCTAAACACCATTCTAATAGGTTTAAATTGAGTTAATTGAGTAACTAAATCCTCTGTGATTTCTTTATCAAAGCAAGCTATTAATGCATTATCATCCACAAAGAAAATGGTTTTATTTTCGATGGTTTGTTTTTTGATGGGTAGGGTTAAATCGACACCCCAATCCAGTAATACCTGAAACAATAAATCATCAGGCGTACGATCAGCTTTAATATTTTCTTCTAGACCTTGTAAATTAGCTTGATCATATTGATCAGGTTGATAATAGATATCGTTCATATTAGAGGAATCGACCTTTAATACCCTAAAGCCAATATCTTTACTCCAGTTTGTATGACATTTATCGACGAGAATTTGCTGCCCTGCACGACGAATACGTTCTTTTGCAATTTCTGCTATATTGGGCGTTAAATTATTATCTATACAAAACTTATAAGCATCCTTTTGTTTTTTATCATTTTCAGCAATACGCTCTGGCAATTGAACAAGAATAAACTTACGACTCCCACCATCACTAGCGTTTAATTGTATTATTACTTGTCCCAAAGTACCACTTCCAGCAAAGAAATCTAAGAAAATACTATTTTTATCTGCTATATCAATTAACGATATCAAACGACTTATCAATTTTAATGGTTTCTTTCCATTCGAAAAGTAGACACCCCCTTCTTTATGAAGATTATTTATTCCAATATCTGTCCATATATCACCAATAGTATCTACTGGCACTAACTTATTTTCTATCTTCATTAGTTTATTACTAGCAAATAAGACCTCTTCACCATTTAATACATATTTTTCTAACCCTGTGGGAGATAGCACTTTATAAAATTTTCCATCTTTAGGCATGTGTTCAATACTAGTGCTAGTTGCTGTTCTAAATATTCTATTAGCATTTTTTATTAACCATTGCTCTTGATCTTTTTCATCTACTTTAGACAACTCAGCACCCAGACTGGAAAACTGCCAGTCTTTTACATTATCTTCTATATTTTTAATAATACTTTTATATCTTGATAAAACAGCTTCCCATTTAGAAGGAATAAAAATCTTATTTAAATTAGCATTGCCACTCTTTGAAAAGCAAACAATGAACTCCTTGATTTTAGGTAGTTTCTTATTAATATGAGACATCTTAACACCTGACAAGTGAGACATTTTTACAACAATTGTGGAGACAATATTCTTCTCACCAAATATCTCATACATAACTGTTAGTAAATTATTTATCTCATTATCATCTACTTGAATAAAAATAACCCCATCATCACTTAACAAATTTCTAGCCAACTTTAAACGGGGATAAATCATAGATAGCCAATCGGAATGGAAACGTCCATTACTTTCTGTATTGGCCACTAGTCTATTATTGTCAAGGTCTTTTTGATTAGAGCGTATTAAAAATTCTTCAGTTGTTTCAGCAAAATCATCCTTATAGATAAAATCCTCTCCTGTGTTATAAGGTGGATCAATATAAATCATTTTTACTTTGCCTAGATAGGTTTCTTGTAATAGTTTAAGGGCATCTAGGTTATCCCCTTCAATAAACAGGTTTTGAGTGCTATCAAAAGCCACACTTTCTTCTGGGCAAGGTCTTAGAGTTTTAGCAATAGGGGCATTGGCAGCTAGTAGTGCTTCTCTTTTGCCTGGCCAGTTAAGTTGATAACGCTCTTGTGGACCTTCTACTATGCTGTGGGCTAGTTCTTGTTTAAGTTGGTCAAAATCTATTGTTTGTTGTAGTTGTCCCTGCTCATCCTGTATTTCTGTCACGCAGTTAGGAAAAAACTCTTTAATTTTTTGGATATTTTGATTGGTTAAATCAGGGCTGTGCATTTTTAACTTATCCATTAAAGATTTCCTATAGTGATAAATAACAAAGGGGAAGTATAGACGGAAAGGTTAAATTGTACACTAAAAGCTGACTATTACCCAATAAGCCCTGCTATCTCTTGTTGTAATTGCTTGATTTTGCTATTGATGAGTAGTTTTTTATTAAATTGTTTTTCTTTTAGTAAGCGATTTTCAGCTTGACTGAGTTGTTTAGTTTTACTATTTATCTGGCTAATACGCTCAATAGTATCTTCCAATTGCTCAGTTGGTTTAGCGACATAGGGTAGTAATGAATGAATTATTTGCTGATAGAGATGAGCAAGTGTTACTGCCACAGGTAATGCTTGGCGAGCTGATGTAATACTTAACCAAGGGCTTAAAAAATAATCAGAAATAACCCATTTATTATTATCTACTTCATTAGGTCTTTTGTAGGCAGCTATTAGTTGAGCTTGATCTCCTTTAACTACTTCAAATAGGGTAGGAAACTTAATTACTTGATCTATTGCTTTTAAGGTAGTTAAATCTAGCTGTTGGCCTTTAAGTGTTAGGGTAAATACTTGTATTTCAGGTACTGGTGAGCTGTGAATTAGGTTAATAGTGCGGCTCGCTAGTACATATTGCCATTGAATTTGTTCAATTTGAGTAATAAATAAGTTTTTTAGTGCTTGATTTGGTTTTATTTGTTCATAGAGTTTATTTTTAGGTAAAATTCGCCCTAGTTTGGCTTGTTCAGGATAGGCATAGAGGGCTTCTAAAGGCATAGTAATATCATTTTGACTATTTTATAACAATAAAGGCTATTAGTTCAAAATCATCTAGCCCTGTGATGTTATTAAGAAATGCGGTCGTTTGTCCAGTAGAAAAAAGGCTATCTAAGTCTTTTTCTGCTTTAACTTGAATAATACTTTGAATGGATTGAGTTAGTAAATTGGAATAGTCTTCCATTTGACGTCCGTCTTGGGTTTCTTGATTAAAATAGGTACATAGCTGATTAATAGGCTCATTTTTCCCTTTGCAACTGGTTCTAATCTTATCAAGAATAGTTTTAACTTCTAAATGATTGGCTATTATTTGTCCATCTTGTGCTATGTAGATAAGGTAGTAGGGATGCAGGCGGTTTTGTTGGTCTATATTAACGCTATTATTAATATTTCTTAGAGCAAAAATAACACCTTGCCTGATATCTTTGTCAACATTGACCGCTACAACTGTGTGTAGCCCCGTAGGTAGGTTTTTAGGCTCACCGTATTGTTTAATATAATTAAGTAAATCCATTCTAAACTCGTTAAGGCCAAGGTCTGTAATAGAAATTCCTGTTTTAACATCTTCTAGCTCTATTACTTCTTCCTGTAAACGCTTCAGTTGTTCTTTACGGTAAGATACATCATAGTTTTGGTTAGTTAAAACATTGTCATCTCCTGTTGCGGTCACATCAACAATAGTCATGCGACTTTCCACTCTTTCCCTTAGATTAATATACTCATCCAATGAAATATCAGGCCAATAATTTACTAATTGAATGCTTTGGTTAGGTGAACCTATACGATCAACTCGACCGAAACGTTGAATAATTCGTACAGGATTCCAATGGATATCGTAATTGATAAGATAATCACAATCTTGTAAGTTTTGTCCCTCTGAGATACAGTCGGTAGCTATTAGCATAGCTATTTCCTCAGGTTCTTCTCGCAAAATACTGGCTTTAGATTTTGAAATGGGTGAAAAAAGGGTTAGTACTTCTTGTAAATCGTAATTTCTATGATTTGTTTTTAATGTGGATTTGGGTTTACCCTGTCCACCTGTTACCATTGCTGAATGGAGCTGATAATTGGCCCATAGATCGGTTGCTATATTTTCATACAAGTAGTTAGCTGTATCAGCAAAGGCTGTAAATATAATTATTTTTTTATTACCTGCATTTATGGGGTATTCAATTTTATGAGCTATTTGTTGTTTAAGGTGCTGTAACTTACTATCATCTATGGGAGCAATTTTTTTCATTGAAGTTAATAAGGTTTCTATCAGATAAAGATCTGCTGCTAAGTCCCTTTGCCATGAGATAATATCCATATCAGCTAGTTTTATTTTTATTTTATTGCCTATGGCTAAATCATCTGTATTAATATCATCGTCTTCAGCTTCTAAGTTCTCCAATCCTTCTACTAGGCTAGTAACCGTTTCTATCCCCCCTTGTTTTTGGAACTCTTCAATAGTGGCTAGCACTTGCTGATGATTATCATATAAACTTTGCAATGTTTTACAAAAGGCATAAACAGAACTTTCTAAGCGTTTGAGTAGATTAGTCGTCATTAAAGCTAATAGGCTTCGTTCTCTATCTATTTGTCTTAATTTACCTCGCCCGCCACTGACTTCTGTATCGTAAAGTTCTTCATAGATAGCTAAACGGCTAGGTAATATATAGCTAATAGGGGCATAAATTGACAGTTTAAGGGAGCTAAGACGTTCAAAAATCCTATTGATGGAGTCAACATCTGTTCTTACAGTAAGTGGTGGCCGAAAAGATAAGGGCTTTTTACGTTCAGGAAAATGGCCTATATCAGTAGTATCGTAGAAGGTTTGGATATGTTTTCTAGAGCGCGCTATAGTGACACTATCTAATACCTCGAAGAAATCAAACTCTAAAGAGTCTAGTATAGCTTTTGCTGTCCTCTGCTCTGGGGGTAGTTTTGACCATACATTAAATGCTGTTTGTGCATTTTTGAAAATCTCTTCAATACTTTTAAGGGTATGAAGCTTTTTGCTTAAATTACTTGAGTCCCCTTCATAAGCTAGTGCAAGCTGATTTCTTAAGTCTATAAATCTATTATTGACAGGCGTGGCTGATAACATGAGCACTTTAGTTTTTACACCTGCTCTAATAACTTGATTCATCAGCTTTTGATAGCGCGTTTCTCTATCTTTAACTGCATCATTATTTCTAAAGTTATGTGATTCATCTATGACCACTAAGTCATAGTTACCCCAGTTGATTTGATTAAGAGGTGTACCAAAAGATTCACCTGTGGTGCGAGACAAGTCTGTATGACAAAGTACATCATAGTTAAATCGGTCTTGTGCAAAGAGATTAGTTTTTAAATTACGATTATAAGTTAGCCAGTTATCTGCTAACTTTTTGGGACACAATACTAGTACTGATTTATTGCGTAATTCGTAATATTTGACTACTGCTAATGCAGTAAAGGTTTTTCCTAGACCTACGCTATCTGCCAAAATACAGCCATTATAGGTTTCTAACTTATTAATAATGCCTGTCGCTGCATCTTTTTGATAGTTAAATAATTTATTCCATATTAAGGTATCTTGATACCCAGTGCGGTCATTAGGTAAGACATCTTCATTGATATCTTCTAAAAACTCATTAAAAATATTGTACAAAATTAGAAAATAAATACGTTCTGGTGAATTTTCTTGATAGACAGACTCTATATGTTGGCAAATAGTTTCTGTTACATCCTCTAGTTGATTTGGATCATTCCATATTTGCTCAAAAAGTCTTAAATATTGATTAGTTGAACTTGCTTCATCAAATTTATTTACATAATTAGAGATGCTATTACCTTTTTGATAGCCAAGGTCTACTGCTGTAAACCCGTTAATGGGGATATAAGCAGCTGGTTCATTTCCCTGCGTTAACAAAAAAGATTGCATAGCAGCATTAGTTTTATTAGAGCGAAATTTTGCTTTTTCTCTTATCCATTGTGCACACTCTTTTGCGATAGCTCTTTGAGTTAATTGATTTTTTAGTTTTATTTCAAACTCAGATCCATATAAATTTGTTTCCCTATCTAATTTAGGGATATAAAACTCTTTTTGTCCTTTTTTTAGTTTGTCTGTTACCTCTGCCGCCACAAAGGTAGGCGAAGTAAAAATAAATTCAAATGATTCTATGTTAGAAAATTCTTCTTTTAATGCTTGATATGCATAAATAGAGAAACAAGAAGCAGCTATTTTTAGCTTGCTATTGGCTTGCAAGGATTGTTTTAGATCATCACCCAATAATGTATTGATGTTATCAATTATTTTCATGAAAGAACTTCTATTTTGCTAGTTTTAATCATTAACTTTAGCGAATAAGAATGTTAAATAATGGATATGGTTTTAATTATCAAATATTCAGCTCACTGCAGTTTATAACAAAAAAATAATATATAATATCATTTTGAAGAGTATCGTTAAATTGATAATAGTAGTTTAAAAAGAAAAATATATTCTGTTATAAGTTTTAAATGTAGTTTATTCAAGTCATTGTATAGATAACTCCTAAGGTACAGTTTCTTTAAGTAATTGCTCAATATACGTCCCCAGCCGAGCCCAAGCTTCTTTCATTTCTTTGTGGTAGTTATGCCGTTGATACACTCTTTTTACCTTATTCTCTTCCGTATGATTTAAACACCGCTCAGCCACTTCAGGCAAAACACCCAACTTCGTCATAATGGTAGCCCCAGTTCTACGTAAATCATGAGGTGTCCATTTGCCACCCGGCAACAATAATGCCTGTGGTTTAGAACTACGGTTATTAAAAACAGCCTGATCTTCAGATTTCTGCCGATCACTGATTTGTTTAGTTACTGTCTTTGTTGATACATGCCCATCCTGTGTTCTGTTAACAAAGCACCAAACAGCATGACCTTTTAAAGCCTGTAATTTCCTAAAATGCTCCAAAGCAAAATCAGACAAAAAAACAGTATGTGGTTTACCATTCTTACTGTGTTCAGCAGGAATCACCCAAACACCTTCTTCAAAATCAATATCAGCCCACCTAGCTTGCAACAACTCCCCAATACGACAACACGTACTCAAACAAATCCAAATGGCCAACTGCGTAGAACTAATCAAACCAGAAGAGGGCAGGAGAGAAGCCAATGCCCTAATCTCACCATCATCCAGTACCCGATCTCGTTCTGTTGAGCGACCACCTATTTTAGCTTTACGAATACTTGCCGTAGGATCATGCTCCAACATATCCCTATCTACCGCAGAACGAAACATCTGCCGAATCAACGACAAAATCAACTTCGCCATCCGATTGACACCACGACCTAAGATCGTATCTACCACTCGCGTTACATCACCCTTCTTAACATCCTCAACCGCCATATCCCCAATTAAAGGCAACACATCCTTCAAAAACATCCGCTTAATCTCAGCGCCCTGATCCTTACGATTAACCAAATCCACCCTCAACCAATGCTCAAACAACGCAGCGACTGTAACACGTGCCGCTTTTAACTCCCGTTCCTCTTGCAACTGCACAAGCTCCAAATCACGCTCAACCAACTTACGCGCCTGCTCCGAAGCCAAATACTCACGAATATCCCTAATCCCAGACTTATGCAAACCAGCTAACTCCTTAGCCAACACAGAAGCCTGAGCTAACGACATACAACCCTCCTTACCCTCACGGCCATACGTACCAATAGGATAAGTCACACGAACCCCTTCACCATTACAATAACGAAAATAAAACAACCGCTCGCCACTGACTGTAATACGCCCGACCAAACTACCATGACCCCAAATAGCCGTCTCACTAAACCACTTATCCTTACCTTCCACTTTAGAAGACATTTGTTTATCAGTAATAGCCATACTAAAAACCTAATAAAAAAAGAAACAATAAAACAATAAAACAAAAGAAAAAAAACCAAATAAATCAAATGGTCAATTAAATTAAATAACCAATGAAAAGCAATAAAAGAAAAACTAAAAATGCATCAAAACTAAGCCAAATGCCAAAACAGTCAGTTGCCAACTGGTTACCAATTGAGATAGGCTTGTATAGTAAATTATTAGAAGCTATTAGACAATAAAAATACAGATATTCAGTAATTGCAGGAAGTGTAGTAGAGATATTAGAAACTATTAAAGTCTATTAGACAACTACTTACCTTTATGGGGTGCAAGGGGTAGAGCGTTCGAATCACTCCGTCCCGACCAATTAAATTAACAAGTTATAACCGTAACATCTTTTTATAAAACCAAAAACTAATTTCAAGGGTAAACCAGAAAAAAGCTTTAATTAGATTTCTTTAGCTTTATTTAGAAACCCGTCAAAATTATTCTTCTGCTCACTCCAATTGAAATCTTAAATTTTAGTTTTTCAATCTCAAACGTATTTTTATCTATGTTGTAGGATTTTGATTTAAAGGAATGCGCTCCAGTGCTTGGTTTGCAAAAATGGCCTTAGCATTGAATGACTCAAGAAAAACATAGCCAATATGACAATCGCAATAGTGATTAGTACAGGGTTTTGACGTTAATATACGTTGCCAGCCGGTTTGTTTAATACTACCAATAACATTTTTAATAAAATGACAACGCCGGATGTCACCAAACTCATCTACTGTGATTGCTTGCTCTCCCGCCGTACAAGGTAAATTTAAAGTTTTATAGGGTTTGTTTAATGGAAAGAGTGGGTCGATCGTGGTTAAGAAGATTATTTGCTCATCGCTGTATTGATAGGCTTTATTGTCTTCAACGTAAGCATTTATCCATAGATAATCATTAGGGGAGAGTGCATGACGTAATTGTTTTATTTCATCGAATAGTTCAGGTTTTCCCACCATGCCAACACTGTATATCATTTGATGTTGGTTAAGTATTTTAAGCTGTTTAATAAAACGTACCAAGGCTGTTTCTGAGGGGTGGTAGGTACACCAAAAGCGAAGTTTCTGGTTGTCTAGCTCGGTTAAAAAATCTAATTTAGTACTTAAATTAGTTTGAATAATAACTTTACTAACATTAGAAAGCTGGCAAAGTTTTGCTAAAGCCTGCTGATAACGTTTAAAAACAAGTGCTTCACCCCATGGTGTAAAAAAAATGGTAAAGTTAATGTGTGGATGCCGAGTAATCCATTCTATAAAATTCGTTAAACCTATAATATCTTGCTGTTTTTTATCAGGTGTTTCTTTACGTTTAGCAAAGGGGCAGTAGTCGCAAGCATAATTACAGGTTTCTAAGGCTCCGCGATAAAGAACAGTAAGGGTTTTCATCGTATTATAGCTGCCTTAAATGAGTGAGTATTCATTCATTCGGTGTTCGATATCTGGCGCATAAAACCAAGGACCAATTAGATCAGATAATGAGAGTCCTTTGGGTGTCAGTGTCCATACGCCATTGACTAGGTTAATAAGTTGTAAATCAATCAAGGCTTTTAACTCAGGATAATCAGTAAAAGGATTGCTTTTAAAACGTTGTTGATAGAGTAGGGGAGAGAGTCCTGTCATGTGTAAAATGGATTGTAATATAAAACGGCGTTTTTGGGTGTCTTCATCCATTTTAAAGCCATAGGTTATTTGTGAGAAATCATCCTCCGTACGCGCATTATAGCTTTCTAGAATGGCTTTAATCCCTGAGCGCCCTACAGCATATTCTGAAGAGTAATGCACTTGTTGAGTGTAAGATCTTGCACCACAGCCTAGTCCAATCATCCCATCTTGTTGGCAACAATAGTCTCCGCTTTCTAGTTGATTAACGATAGGTTTTCTAAAATAGCGCATACTCATTTGTTCATAACCATAACTTAGTAAAGTATCGCGGCCTTGCTGATAGAGCTTCATGCGTTCATCATCCCAGTTAAAACCAAATTTACCAATACCTGTTAATGGTCTAACATAAAGGGGATATAAGAAAATTTCTTCGGGTTCAAAGCATAATGCTGTTTTTAAAGATTTTTCCCAAGATTCCGGTGTTTGATGGGCTAAGCCATAAATTAAATCTAAGTTAAAAATGGCAAAGTTGAAAGCTTTAATTTTTTCAATGGATTGGAATACTTCGGCGTTATGTTGTCCTCTGCCGACTGATCTAATTTCTTTCTTATGAAAGCTTTGTACACCCATGCTGACACGTTTAATGCAATGGTCTTTTAAAATCTGTAAGCGGTCTTCTGAAATGGTTTCAGGGCTCGTTTCAACACTGGACGGGATAGTTTGGTAATCTAAGTTGAAACAAGTCAATGCATCAAATAAAAAGGACAGTTCTTTTGCATTTAAATAGGTAGGTGTCCCCCCTCCAAGAGCAAAACGGGTAAAGTTTGCCTTCTCCCCCAATGCTTGGTGGGCTGCTTTGGCTTGTCTTGCAAAGGCTTCTAAATAGGCTATAGTTAATGGTTGCTTGGGATTTGCTGTAGTAAATAGGTTGCAAAAGCCACAGCGCATATTGCAAAAAGGGATATGTGCATATAAAAAAAGTTGTGACTTGTCTTCGTTTGCCCAAATATCTGCCAGTGAAATAGGGGAAAATGACCGATAACTGGTTTTATGAGGATAGGCATAGGTATAGCCTTGATAATACGCTTGTTGCTCGATCAGTTGCGTTAAGTTCATACAGATTCCAAAATAAATTCAGCATAAGGTACTGTTAATACAGTCTCATGGGCTAAACGATGTCCATGGTAACCGTCCTCACCAAACGCTTCACCGTGGTCTGAGGTTAAAACAACCAAAGCATTACCGCACTCTGTTTGTGCTTTTAGTAATCGTGCTATATGGCATTGTGCATATTCGAGTGCGGCTTGTTGTGTAGCCATTGATTCTGTTTGTTGGTTTGGATGAAAAATTGTGGTCGGTTGGTGGGTTGCTGAAACATTAATAAATAACAGTTTTGGTTGTGTGTCTTGTTGTAAAAAGGCTATTGCCTGTTCTACTTGTAGTTCTGTGGAGTTTACACCGGTAACGCCCATTTCTCGACTCCAATAAGCTTGTTGAAATAGGTTAGGCAGTACACTACCGAGTTCAGACTCTTTATTAAAAAAGCCTACACCACCGATACAACAGGTTTGATAGCCTAGATTAGCCAACGCTTTAGGCAGTGTACTTTCAGCAAACGTAAAGGTGTTGGGTTTGGTTGTAGTAGAGCCGACAAAAGAAGCAGCAAAAAGTCTTGGTGCTGTGGGGTTATCAATAGGTGTTGGCAAAAAGCCGCTAAAAAATGCATGGTGTGATGCATAGGTAAAAGTGGCTGGCGAGTGCCTTGCTTCCCATTTCGGAACCCATGTATTTAATTCTGGCATATGCGCTTTAGCCAGTACGTCATAACGCAAGCTGTCGAAGGTGATGAGGAGTATATTAGCTCGGTTTTTAATGAGTTGCTTCGCGTTAATCATCTATTAATTTATTTCTCTTTAAAAGTGCTAGAAGCTCAGCTTGATAAGTGTTTAGTCCTTGCCAATAAGTGTTAGGATGAAAATCACCAAAAGTATTGGCCTCTAACAAATAAGCTTTGTGCTGATGGGGTGTTACTAATACATCGAGCCCTGCATATAAACTATTAGGAAAGGCTAACATGGCTTGCTCTGCTAATTTAGGAATTGTAGCCCAATGATCACCTAAATAAGTTTTAACTTGCTCAAGATCACCACGTCCATTTTCTAGGTGTAAATTTGTCATGGCGCGCTTTCCTAACCGAATTAATATGTGTTGTGCTTGACCATTAATGACCACAATTCGAACATCAAAGATTTTACCCTGATAGCTGGCTTTAGGTATCCATGCCTCTATTTGTAAATCATGGTATTTAAGTAGTTGATTAAACATCATTGCAATAGTCTGTCTGTCAGTATACTGCTTTAATCGACGGGTATTATAAAAATGTATTTGTCCTGTTTGTTGTAACAGCTCAATGGTTGTTACTGCATGAATTTTTTTGTCTGTCACGGATAATGCTATAGTGCCACTGGCAGCACTGCCATGTGCAAGCTTTATAAACACCCGAGATGTTTTTTGCTTTGTTAGCGTATCAATAAGCTGTTCAAAACTTTCTATGTGGTTTGTTATTATTTCGGGGGTTGGTAGCCCTTGTTGCTGCCAATGTATTGATGTTTTTCTTTTATCAAAAAACACCAATCCTTCGCTCACATCAAACATACGGTAATGAGGTTGGGCTTGTTGTAATATTTGCTGTACGTGCCTAAAAAAGAGACTTAGCCCTGCATACCATTGGTTGGAGGGAATTATTTCACCTTGTTCTAATTGCAAGTTATCTATTACGAGATTGTTAGCCACAACAGACTCGCCCAGTTGTAGCAATAATCGTTCTGTTTCTGAGCATTCGCCAGAGGTTTCTAAGCGAACAATATCACCTTGTTCAATACAATCTATTAATAGGTTGGGATGTTTTACAATATCGTGAAAAGAAATGATTTTTGCAATGGGCCAGTCAATGTCTTGCAATGCTTGTTGAAAAGCGTTAACTCTGCGGCTGTTAGGTGGTGCGATTAGCACCACCTGTTTGGGGTTATTCTCCAATACAAACATAGCGCCAGTCGTCATCTTCGTCATAATCTGCATCAGAAGAGACGTCAATTTTAAAACCTTTACTCTTAGCAAACGCTTCTAATTGTTCAGCCATATTTTCAGAAAAATAGTTATAGTTTAAATCTAAAAACATTAAGTTATTCACCTTCGTTGACTCTAACAACGCTTGGCCACCTTTATCGGTTAAAACACCGAGGGATAAATCTAATGTTTTTAAATGTGCAGTGACAGGGGCATTGGCTACGGCAATGGCGATGTCATCTTGTATTTCACAGTTTTTTAACCCTAAATAAGTTAATTGGTTAAAACGATCTTGCAAGATAGGAGCTAAGTCATTGACTGAACCAGAAAAACCATAGTCATCTGTTCCAAGATAAATTTCTAAATGCTTTAGATTAGGTAAGTTGGCATTGGCAATATCAATGATCGTGCTACTATCAAGCCCGCCTGATTGCACTATTAATGTTTCTAATAAGGGGGCATTTAAGTTGTTAAAGCTTAGCTCATTCCCACCGCGTGTGCCAAAGTGCTTAAGTTTTGGAAAAGCATGAATAAGGGGCGCATTATCGGCATTAATAATCCATGAAATTTCATTCTCTTCGCTGATAACATCATTCACAAAGATTGTATCTAGTAAAGGTAGTTTATCTTTTGCATTAATTAATAGCTCAAGGGTACTTGCGCTTGATTCCTCAAACATCTCATCAGAATACATACCTAATACAATGCCGCGTGTTTGCCCTGCATTTGGTTGTGCGAGATAAGCATTAAACTTATCAGCCCATGTTATGTCATCATCATAATCAACCGCTATGCGATAAATAGTCTTTTCTAAGTTCTCTAATTTATCGCCTATTCCCCACGATTTAACGGCATAGCCTGCAAAACTTTCTAAATGACTACTTATCATCGTTAATCCCCTTGTTGATAATAATGTATATAATCCTAACTGTATTTTATGTCATAACGGATGAAATTACAGCTGATATAATATTTTATTTATACATTCATTAACCGATAATATATCTGTTCGTAGCCATACATTAGGGTTAGTTGGTACCTCATAAGGATCTCCTAACCCCGTTAGCTTTATTTCTCCTTGTAGTGCTTTTGCATACAGTCCTTTTGTATCGCGTTGTTGAAGAATATCTAAAGGGGCTTCAAGATAGATTTCTAATGCAGTTAATTTTTTAATAGCGTGTGTTCGCATTTTTGCATAAGGGCTAATTAAACTGATAATAGGAATAATACCTTGCTGTTGTAACTCATAAGCTAACTCAGTAACACGTGTAACATGAGTATCGCGATCAGCTTTTGAAAAACCTAAATCGACACTGATCGTTTTTCGTAACTCATCACCATCTAAGACTTTATTCGCCGTATTATGGTTCCATAATATTTTTGATAAGGCATAAGCTAATGTGGTTTTACCAACGCCTGAGAGCCCTGTAAACCAATAAGCTTTTATGTGATTTTTTAATATCGACATTTGAAATGGAAAAGCTATATTGCTGTTGCTTATTCTAAATCATTACTGCAGTTATTTGTGCATTCTATCAACTCATAGGTATCTAGTTTTTTTAGAATAGATTTATTTTCTTTATATTTAAGTTTTAATGTGGTTAATAACTGATCTGTTCCTTTACAATACTTATCGAGTTGTTCATTTAGGTTTCTAGCATTATCAATCTCTGGTTCTCCTGATATCTCGCCACTCAGATAGTCACATTGGTCTCTTTTTTCGATAAATTGAGACACATCTTGGGGGTATTTCTCTCCAGCATAAATACCTTGTGAAATTACAAGCATTATAGAGATTAAAGCCAACCTTTTTATCATCATAGTTTTCTCATTGTTAAGTTTTAAAAAGTAATATGTAGTCTTTTAAAGTAGAAAGTTCATTATGGCATGTATTTCTTCCACTTTTAGAGTTATCGCATGTTATTGACTCTATCAACAGGATTTTACTATCCTTATCAATCTTATAATTATTCCACACATCAAGTATAGTGCCTTCTTCCATTGTAGAAACCTCTAAGGTTGAAAGAACTAAAGATGGGCCAATAAAATAATACTGATATTTTACAGTAAACTCTTCAGGATTATGCTCTTCTTTGTAGATGAACAGGTGGTTTATGATGTGATTATCTTTTTCTGTGAATAGAGTAACTTTGTGTATTAAATCCCTTAGCTAAAATAGTTTGAGGGAGTAAATGAAAAAAATAAATATGAAAATTATTTTGAGCATGTTATTTAATATCCAGTCTCTATATTTTTAATTGGACTGATACCATCTTGTGTTTCTTTAAACAGATAGGTTGTAGTTTCTGACTTATGAGCAATAGTAAGTTTTAGTACGTTAGATTGTATTCAGTGATATGTTACTTTGGTGTTTTGTACAAAAAAATGGATATTGGTTATTGGTAATTCTTTCTTCATGAATTTGCCATCATCCATCATTTTTATTTTGGAGTAAGTGTCTAATATTGTCTTGTGGGGATAGAGACATACATATTTACTGCTGCCATCAAAAATTTCTTCTTTATTGGTATCCTAGCAAGATTTGGAGAATACATCTTCATATATGGCGCACCCGGCGGGAGTCGAACCCACGACCCCTGCCTTCGGAGGGCAGTACTCTATCCAGCTGAGCTACGGGTGCATAAAAGAGTGGGTAATGATACTGATAACCGTGGTGCAATGTCTACTATTTCGTTGTTTAATTTATGTTTAATAGTATATGCTATTGTATCTTGTTGTATTTATTTGATTTATTAAATTTATATTCATATATTTACATTTGTTATCTTTATCGCTATTTTAGCTAGTATATGGAATAACGTTAAAGGAAGTTGTATGTTAAGAAGTAAGCTAAAAGTTTGTCTTAGCGTTACAGGTATTTGTACCGTCATGTTATTAGCTGCCTGTGGTGTTAATAACCCAAACATGGGTAAGTATGCAATATCTGGTTATGAGAGTGTGTATGCGCTACAAGAAGTAGATACAGCACAGTATAAGAATTATACTGACAACCCTATTCAGTCCGTTGAAAAAACACCAGTTAGTACTTTTGGTCTGGATATGGATACGGGGAGTTATGCCAATGTACGACGTTTTATTTCTCACGGCGAAGTTCCTCCTCCTGATGCGGTACGGGTTGAAGAGTTTATAAATTATTTTCCACCTGCCAGTAAAGAGTCTCTTAAACAATTAAAAAACTCACCATTCAATGCTAGTTATGAAGTGACAACTAGTCCGTGGGATAGTAATAAAGTGTTGTTACGCGTTAATGTTAAAGCGGATGATTTAAAAACAACGGAAATCCCTCCGGCTAACTTGGTTTTCTTGGTGGATATTTCTGGTTCTATGTTAGGTCCTGAACGATTAGATCTTTTGAAGTCTTCCCTTAAGTTGTTGGTTAAAGAGTTACGGCCAGAAGACAAAGTTTCTCTGGTGACTTATGCCGATGGTACAGAGATAGTGCTAGAACCAACCTCAGGTAAAGAGAAAGCGAAAATTATAAATGCCTTAGATAAGTTATCCACGGGTGGAGCAACAGCGGGTGGTGAGGGGCTTAAATTAGCTTATCAGATGGCTGAACAGGGTAAAATTGACAATGGAGTTAATCGTATTCTCTTAGCTACCGATGGTGATTTTAATGTGGGAATAAGCAATGTTGAAGAGCTAAAGTCATTTGTAAGCCGTGCACGTGATAAGGGAATTACACTCTCTACCTTGGGTTTTGGCGATAATAATTATAATGAAGCGATGATGGTTCAAATTGCTAACGTAGGCAATGGTAATTATAGCTATATAGATAGTCTTTCTGAGGCTCAAAAGGTGCTACAAGAAGAAATGAGAGCAACTTTGGTAACAGTCGCTAAAGATGCTAAAGCACAAATTGAGTTTAATAAAGACCAAGTGCTAGAGTATCGTCAGCTGGGTTATGAAAAACGCCAATTAGCCGCAGAGGATTTTAATAATGATAATATTGATGCAGGCGATATTGGTGCTGGTAAACGAGTTACCGTATTGTATGAGCTAACATTGGTAGGGGGCAAAGCCAGTGTCGATGCTTTACGCTACCAAAAGAAAGAGCAAATGAAGTCTAATGACTATGATAATGAGTTAGCTTATCTTAAATTAAGATGGAAAATGCCTAATGGAGAGAGTAGCCAACTTGTTTCGTTACCCATTGAAAAGAAAGCTCCAGTTAGTCAGTTTGATAAAGCGAGTATTGAAACAAGATTTGTTAGCGCTGTAGCAGCTTTCGGTCAAAAATTAAGAAATAATCCTGCACTGGCTAAAACGTCGTATGAGCAAATTGCTCAATGGGCAAATAATGCTAAAGGAGAAGATCCTAACGGTTATCGTGGGGAGTTTGTAAAACTGGTCAAGTTAACGGGGTCGTTAACACGTAGTCAATGATTTATTATTGGGAGCAAATAAGGATATTTGCTCCCAATTGTTACCCCTTTTAATAATAAAAATTAAGATGTTTTGTGGGGTTTTTGCTTTATTAGTAGTATTATTTTGCGCAATGTTTACCTTTTATAATAGTTGCTATTAATTGGATGTTGATAATGAAAAAGCCCGCTTTAATTGAGATCCCCAATACTTTGCAAACAATAACTCAAAATGGTGTTGATGTTTTGGTAGAGGCTTTAGAAAAGCAAGGCTTAATGGGCACTTATGAGTGTTTATCTGTAGAGAAAAAGGCGCAGCTAGCCCGCGTTTTGACGTGCAGTGAGTTTGTTGTTGAGCAATTTAGGCGTTGTCCTGAATTATTAGTTGAGTTATTGAATAGTGGTGATTTAGATCGTCCTTTAAGTGTTACAGAGATTACTGAGCAATTAGCGACATTAGTTTCTACGGTTACGACGGAAGAAGCATTACTCAGTTGTTTACGTAAGGCACGTAATCGTCAGCAAGTACGGATTATTTGGCGGGATATTACAAGACAGGCTAATTTAATAGAAACCTGTCATGATCTTTCTAATTTTGCTGACGCGAGTATTGATCAAGCCTATCGTTGGCTTTATGACGAGCAAGTGAAAGTATTAGGTACACCAATAGGGCGATATAGCAACCAGCCCCAGCATCTAGTCATTTTGGGAATGGGTAAATTGGGGGCACAAGAGTTAAATCTTTCTTCTGATATCGATTTGATTTTTGCTTATCCTGAAGGGGGCGAAACTGAGGGTGCAAAGCGCTCAGTCGATAATCAAGAGTTCTTTACACGCTTAGGTCAAAAATTAATTAGGGCACTGGATAGTATCACGCCTGATGGCTTTGCCTTTCGTGTTGATATGCGTTTACGACCTTATGGATCAAGTGGTCCTTTGGTTTATAGTTTTGCAGCGATGGAGCAGTATTACCAAGATCAAGGGCGTGACTGGGAGCGCTATGCTATGATTAAGGCGCGCGCTGTAGCAGGCGACCCAGAGGCAGGTGTTGAGTTGTTAACGATTTTAAAACCTTTTGTATACCGCCGTTACTTAGATTTTACAGCCATTGAGTCGTTGCGCAAATTAAAACAACTCATTCAACAAGAAGTTAAACGCAAGGGAATGGATGACAATATAAAACTGGGTGCTGGGGGAATTCGAGAAATTGAGTTTATTGGCCAGGCGTTTCAACTTATTCATGGTGGGCGCGATTTAAGTTTACAACAGCGACCATTATTAAATGTGTTAGATACATTAGCCGGTGAGGGGTATTTACCTTGTGCGGTTGTTGATGAGTTAAAGTCAATTTATTGCTTTTTACGTTATGTTGAGCATGCAATACAGGCTCTCGCAGATAAACAAACACAAATGCTGCCTGATAATGCTCTTGATCAAGCAAAAGTGGCCCTAATGATGGGCTATGACAGTTGGGATATATTTTATGAAGCTTTAAATCAATATCGTGAGCGTATTGATTGGCATTTCAAGCAGGTGATTGCTGACTCTGAGGAAGAAGAGCAAGAGTCTAATGGAGCTGTGGGGGATGAGTGGTTGCCGCTTTGGGTAAGAACACAGGATGAAGAAAGCTCATGTATTCAATTGAATGAGGCAGGTTTTACAGAGAGTAAAGAGTTATATACAAAACTGATGGATTTGCGTAGTAGCCCTAGTCTACGCTCCGTTCAACGTGAGGGGCGTGAAAGGCTAGATGTCTTCATGCCGCGCTTGATTAGTGCAGCAGCTGAGTTAGAGCAACCTACGTTGAGTATTTTAAGGGTACTGCCACTGATTGAAGCAGTCGCAAGGCGTTCTGTGTACTTGGTGTTATTAACAGAAAATCCAGAAACTTTAAAAAGATTGTTGTTGCTTTGTGCTGCAAGTCCTTGGATTGCAGAGCAAATTACACATTATCCTATTTTGTTAGATGAGTTGTTAAATGAGGATAGGCTCTATAGTCCACCCCCTGCCCAAGATCTAGCTGCAGAGTTACGTCAACATTTAGCGCGTATTCCTGAAGATGATTTGGAACAACAAATGGAGGCTTTACGCCATTTTAAACTTGCTCATCGATTAAGAGTTGCAGCCTCTGAAATTGCAGGTAATTTGCCGTTAATGAAAGTAAGTGATTATTTAACATGGCTAGCTGAGGCCATACTCACGGAGGTATTACACCTTGCATGGCGTCAGTGTGTGGTTAAATATGGTGTTCCACAACGCTTGGATGGTAGTCCCTGTGAGTTGGATTATATTGTGGTGGGGTATGGCAAGGTTGGGGGTATTGAAATGGGGCACAATTCTGACCTTGATTTAGTGTTTATTCATAATGGTGATCCTCAATCAGAAACCGATGGAGCTAAGTCGATAGATGGATTATTATTTTTCACCCGTGTAGGTCAGCGTATGATTCATATTCTGACCACTCAAACAACGTCAGGCATTTTGTATGAAGTGGATATGCGGTTAAGGCCATCAGGCGATGCTGGTTTATTAGTAAGTAGTCTGACAGGTTTTCAAAAATATCAAGAAGCAGAAGCGTGGACGTGGGAGCATCAAGCCTTAGTAAGGGCACGAGTATTAACAGGTGCCAAAGAGGTTGCTGAAGCTTTTGAGGCCATTCGTATTGAAGTGCTAGGTAAACAGCGTGATTTAGTGAAGTTGCAAGCTGAAGTGAGTGATATGCGTAAAAAAATGCGTGATAATTTGGGCACGTTGGTTACACAGTCAGGCTTAGGTGACAATGCATTTGATGCTGAGCAGTTATTTAACTTAAAACACGATGCAGGTGGAATGGTTGATATCGAGTTCATGACTCAGTTTGTTACGCTTGCATGGTCTTGGAAATACCCTGAACTGTCTGTTTATACCGATAATATTAGAATTTTAGATGCGATGGCAGAGACACACCTTATTACGCCAGAGGATGCTCTTTGGTTACAAGATACTTATCGAGCGTATCGTTCAGCCGTGCATAGATTGGCATTACAGAATAAGCCTAGTCTAGTTATGGCTGATCAATTTGCTAATGAACGTAAAAAGGTGATGGAGCTTTGGCTTTCGTTGGGGCTTTATATTAATGAAAATAGTCAACAATAAAATTGAGTTGATCAATTTAGATCATAGTCCGAGTACCAATGGAATTGATTGCACATGGGGATAAAAGATTTTTTAAGAGAAAGAAGAGGCTTTATTTAACTTATTCTATTGCAGATAATTTATTAATTTTATCACGGTGTGAGGATTCGTTACTTCATCGTTGTATTTATTGTAATGCTCCTGGCGAAAAAATGATTGGGTTAAAAGCTCATGGTTTTGAGGATATAGTTAATGCGGCTGAAGTGGGTACCTATTTTTTCTTATACAGACTATATATTTTTTAAGAGTTATTAAAGTGGATTCACAATTTATCTATCTCAAAGGTTGTGGCAAAGTTTTTTTAGATAGTTTAATTAATGAGAAAAATTAAGAAATTAACCGATAGAAACCTCTATTGCATAGACATCAATAGGTTCGTAACGAGAATAAAATGAGAAGAATTTTTTTAGGCCTTTTTATAATAAGCTTATCAGGGTATGTATCAGCTAATTTAAGGGCTCCTATGTGGTTTCCAGAGGCCCCTTCATCTTTTTTAAGTAAGGTCTCGTCAGATAATACTGCTCAAAATTTAGAAGTACAAAAAGAGCGATTAACCATGGATTGCTCCTACACAAGTTGTGATGTTGATGCTGTTTATTATATTGCAGCCAAACAGAGTGAACGATTGCAATTTGAATTTATTTTGCCTGTGGATGTTAGCGTAGTAACGAATATTAATGGGTTGAGTAGTGTTGCAACTGTATCAATGATACCTTATAGCATTTCTGATCGGTTTAATGATAATTCTAGTACAAAGGCTTATAAGGCTATTTTTACTGGACGCTTAAATGCAGGTGATAATTTTATACAGATTAATTATGAACAAAGATTAGGCTTATTCGAAAGTGATTATGGCTATTTTACTCATAGCCGTTTTACAGAAAAATTTACTTATGCCCTAGGTCCTTTAAAAGAATGGCAGTTGGCGCCTGATTTTTCATTAGATATTACTTTATCAACACCCAAGCAGAGGCCTGATCGAGATGGATGGAGTCTTTTCAAAAAACGCTCAATATCTTGTCAGCTAGATAATAGTCAGCAGATAAAGAAAGGCGATAAAATTATTTATTACAGTCGATTAGATAAACAGTTTCCTGACGAACTTGTTTGTTATATGGGCGATACTGATTTGTTAGGTCGGCGATAAGCATAGTATCCTGACGGGATAGTTTAGGATACTGCTTATATCTGTTATGATAAGCACCATTACTCTAAGATTGACTCGATAAGCTTGTATGAATATTCTAATAATAGGCCCCTCGTGGGTCGGTGATATGGTGATGGCGCAGACACTGTTTATGTGTTTACGTAAGCAACACCCTGACTGTATGATTGATGTGTTAGCTCCAGATTGGAGCCGTCCTATCTTAGAACGTATGCCAGAGGTGCGTGAGGCTTTGTCTTTCCCTTTAGGGCATGGTGCTTTAGATATTAAAGCACGTAGAGAAATCGGCGTATCGTTAAAAAATAAATATGATCAGGCCATCGTCTTACCTAACTCCCTTAAGTCGGCGTTAGTGCCCTTTTTTGCAAAAATCTCCAAACGTACCGGTTGGAAAGGGGAGATACGCTATCTGTTATTAAATGATATTCGTACGTTAGATAAAGCCCTTTATCCGCTCATGATTGAGCGTTTTATGGCATTGGCTTATCCTAAAGGTAAAATATTAGAAAGACCGTATCCAAAACCTTATTTAGTTATTGATCCAAATGCACAGCAGGAAGCGCTAGCAACGTTTCATTTACAAATGAATAAGCCTATCCTTGCGCTTTGCCCTGGTGCTGAGTTTGGTGAAGCCAAAAAATGGCCGACAGAATACTATGCCAAGGTTGCTGAGCAGAAAATAACCGAGGGCTGGCAAGTCTGGACATTTGGTTCTAAAAATGATTTTCCTGTGGGGGAAACGATCCGTAACTTATTACCAAAAGACCAGCAAGAAAATTTTTATAATTTAGCAGGGCAAACCAATTTGGCTCAAGCGATTGACTTACTAGCTTGTGCTAATGCAGTAGTAACCAATGATTCTGGTTTAATGCATGTGGCAGCAGCATTAAACAAGCCCCTTGTTGCTGTTTATGGTTCTACTTCTCCTCAATTTACGCCTCCTTTGTCCGATGATGTAGCGATTGTGCGTTTAGGACTTTCCTGTAGCCCTTGTTTTAAGAGGACATGTCAGTTTGGTCATTATAATTGCTTAAAGCAATTACAGCCTGAGCTAGTTGAATCAGCACTCGATAAATTAATTGATGTTAAGCAGGTAAATTAAGTGCGTGTGTTGTTGATTAAAACCTCCTCATTGGGTGATGTGATTCATACACTACCTGCTTTAACAGATGCGAAAAGAGCTATTCCTGAGATTACGTTTGATTGGGTTGTAGAAGAAGGATTTGCCGAAATACCGAGCTGGCATCCTGCTGTGAATAGGGTAATACCTGTTGCTTTAAGGCGTTGGCGCAAAAACATATGGAAAACATGGCGCTCAGGTGAATGGCAAGCATTTAAAAAGCAAATACATGCAGGTTCTTATGATTTAGTTATTGATGCGCAAGGTTTACTAAAAAGCGCATGGTTAACCCGTTATACTCATGCGCCTGTTGCAGGACTTAATAAGCAATCGGCGAGGGAAAAAATAGCCAGTCATTTTTATCAACATGTATACCCAGTGGCATGGGGGCAACATGCGGTAGAAAGAGTACGTCAACTTTTTGCACAAGCCTTAGGTTACCCATTGCCGCAAACAATTGGTGACTATGGGCTGGATCAACATAAAGTGATGGGGGATTTAGACACCGTCAAACATGCAGTTGTGTTTTTACATGGAACCACTTGGGATACCAAGCATTGGCCTGAGTATTATTGGCGGCAATTAGCAATGATGCTTGATGCACAAAGTATACAAGTTAAATTACCATGGGGTAACGATACAGAAAAAAAACGAGCTGAACGCATTGCTGATGGATTGAAGCATGTTGAAGTATTACCTAAGCTAAATTTAAAAGGTGTCGCTACTGTTTTAGCTACGGCTAAAGCTTGTATTGCCGTTGATACAGGACTTGGGCATTTGGCAGCGGCTTTAGATGTGCCGACTATCTCATTATTTGGACCAACGAATCCTGCATTAACAGGGGCTTATGGTAAAGATCAAGTGCATCTAATAGGGAAATATCCTGCGTGTATTCCTTGTTTGAAAAAAGAATGTAGTTATCAGATAACAGAGAGTGATAAAAAGCGATTCGATATAACGAAGGAACAACCTCTTTGTTTTTCAGAGCTTAATCCTCAATTTGTATTAACTCAATTGACAGGGTTATTGGGACAGTAGCTTAACCTTATATTTTAATGGGTATTGCTAGAGAAATTTTTTTAGTGCTAAACATGGCAAGTCAGTATACAGACCATTTAGTTCCTCTTAGGGAGTTATTAATAACAACGTATGCTACTATGACCAAAACAATAGAGCCAGAAAGCACTGGAAAGAGTAAAAAGCTAAAATTATAATGCACGTGATTTGATGTCAGTAGTATTGCTAATGGATTCGCACTTGCTGGTGGGTGTATGCATCTTAGAAATTGCATCATTACAACGGCACACTCCGTCGCTAGTACCGTCACAAGGATCGAATTTCCGAATAGTTTTAGAAAGGCTATACCAATGAATGCAGAGATCAGTTGCCCAAAAAATAGAATTCTTAGTTGGGTAAGGGGTGATTTTGAAAAAGTAAATAGAATAACAGATGAAAAAAATAATTCTATTTGCAATATGTATACGTATTTTATAGCAAGATCAGTATATTTAGATAACTCCTCCCACATAGAAGGAGGAGTTGTGTGTTAAGAACAGTACTACACTTGTGATTGGTGGTAGTTTTCTAAGCCCATTTTTTCGATGAGGCCAAGTTGTTTTTCTAACCAATACGCATGGTCTTCTTCTGTATCTTTTAGTTGTTCTCTGAGCATGTCACGGCTAACAAAGTCACCTTTTTCTTCACAAAGTTTAATGCCTTCAACAAGTGCTTTTTGAACATGAAGTTCTAGTTGAAGATCAGCTTGGAGCATTTCAGGTACTGTCGTTCCGATGTTAACATCATCAGGACGCATATTAGGTTTGCCCTCTAAGAATAAAATACGGCGCATGATTTGGTCTGCATGTAATGTTTCTTCTTGCATTTCGTGATCAAGGCGCTCAAAAAGTTTTTTAAAGTCCCAATCGTTGTACATCCTTGAGTGGATGAAGTATTGATCACGAGCTGCTAACTCGCCTGTTAGTAATTTATTTAAATAATCGATAACTTCTGGATTCCCACGCATTTGAAATCTCCTGAATGTTTAGGGCACTTTATGATAGAAAGTGTATTTTAATTAGTCCTGTCCAGTTTAGTCGTTATTTTATTAAAATTCCAGTAGATCAGAATAAAATATACTAAAATATATGTCGTTGTAAATACGAATGTTTATCGTTTTTATTTTGTTTTTTAGATATATAAAAAGGGGATTAAATGAATCCCCCTCAGAGCAATTAATAGGTTAATTAGCTAATTTTTTTACCATGTGCTTGTTGATCTGCATGGTAGGATGATCTTACTAATGCTCCTGAAGCAACATTTCTAAAGCCCATCTTTTTACCTTGCTCTGCAAACCATTCAAATGTGTCTGGGTGTACAAAGCGCTGTACAGGGAGGTGGCTTTTTGAAGGTTGTAAATATTGGCCTAGGGTTAACATATCTACTTCGTGTTCTCTTAATCTTTCCATCACTTCTATAATTTCTTCATCGGTTTCACCCAACCCAAGCATCAGACCTGATTTTGTCGGAATATGGGAAACGCGCTTCTTGAAGTTTAATAATAAGTCGAGTGACCATTCAAAATCAGAACCAGGGCGAGACGACTTATAAAGGCGAGGAACAGTTTCTAGGTTATGATTGAAGACATCAGGAGGCTCGGTAGCAGTGATATCTAATGCAATCTCCATACGTCCACGATAATCAGGAACAAGCGTTTCTAATTGTATTTTAGGCGATAACGCGCGAATTTCTCTTAAGCAATCAGCAAAATGTTGTGCTCCACCATCACGTAGATCATCACGATCAACCGAGGTAATCACCACATATTTTAAACCAAGGTCGGCAATAGCTAATGCAAGGTTTTTAGGTTCATTAGGGTCAAGAGCATTCGGGCGACCATGGCCTACATCACAGAATGGACAACGGCGAGTACAAATATCGCCCATAATCATAAATGTAGCTGTCCCCGACGCAAAGCATTCCCCTAAATTAGGGCAAGTGGCTTCTTCGCACACGCTGTGTAGTTTGTGTTGGCGAAGTAATGTTTTTACACGCTCAACTTCTGGGGTAGCAGGAATACGTACACGAATCCAATCAGGTTTTTTAGGTAGCTCGGTTGTTGGAATTACTTTAACCGGAATGCGGGCTACTTTATCGGCCCCTTTAAGTTTTACACCTTGTGTTACTTTTGTAGAAGATGTATTTGATTCATTTTGTATGGTCATAGTCCGACTCTTAATTTTAGACACGTAAGTTTCAGTATGCTTAGCTATAATATAAATAGGGTTAAGTGAGTTGTTAGATTAGTATTTATATTATAGGTAACATTGTCTAGTGATTTAATGTTGCTTTATATTCTATCATTTTATCAGAATAAGGTTACGTAAAATTTTATGCTTAAGGTAAAAGAGCTATATCTTTTAGTCGGTGATATTTATGAATAGTGCAGGGTGTGTCTCATTTTATTAACTAAGGTAAATGATACATTGTGTGCCATCTACCTTATGTCTATTGTCAGAAGCTATTCGCCAATAGGAAGTACAGTTTTACCATATTGGCCGTTGAGAACTTCAGCCATGGCTAAATAAATAGCACTTGCGCCGCAGAGAATACCTTCAAACCCTGCAATAGTGATAAGCACCTTGCTGCCACAAATATTGCCAATGGCTAACAAAGCAAAAAGAATAGTGAGGCTACCAAATATAAATTGTAAAGCCCTATTTGCTTTGAAGGTACCGAAAAACATAAAGAGAGTAAATACTCCCCAAAGAGCCAAGTAAATGCCTAAGAAACTAGGTGGTGTTGCTTGAGCATGGTCATTAGTAGGCGAATACCAGATGCCAACAAGCGTTAACCAGAAGAATCCATAAGAAGTAAAAGCTGTTGCTCCGAACGTATTGCCTTTAATAAATTCGAAAATACCTGCGATCACTTGTGCTATCCCACCGTAGAAGATACCCATGGCTACAATCGCTGTTGTAACAGAGAAGAATCCAGCGTTATGGATATTTAATAAGACTGTTGTCATTCCGAAACCTAGCAGTCCTAATGGTGCTGGGTTTGCTATTTTACATTCATTCATAATATGACTTCTCTAGTAAAAATCGGTGAGCACAGTAACAAACTGATAACAATAAATACAGAAATTTAAATGGGTTTAATCGATATATTGCTCAAGATCACAACTTATTGTGACTAGTATTTATGGGGTGAAAATATTATGTTTATTTTTCAATAAAATACGTTTAAAAACTATCTCGGAAATATAAAGTCAAAAATATTGACTGAACAAATTTAATAAAAAAAAGACTATATGAAAGCTAATTAATAATTACTTTAATGAGGGAGACATGATGGAGCATTTTTTACAATCTGTGGTTGTGGTTATTCCTATTATTTTTGTATTGGCTTTTGGTTTTTTCGCAGGTAAAACGAATCAATTCAATGGTAATGATAAGGCAATTCCTATCATAAACGAGTTAGTTCTAAACTTCGCTCTGCCTTGCTCGTTATTCGTTGGAACCATCAGTATTTCTAGAGTTCAATTAATCGATGATTTAGTTTTATTTTTTTCATTGTTCATTACTTTATTGATTGCCTATTTATTTAGTTTATTTTTAGCTAAATTTGTTTTTAAGCGGAATATTGTTGAGTCATCAATTGCTGGGCTTGCAGTGAGTTTTTCAGCCGGACCTTTTTATGGGCCAGCGCTTTTAGGTAGCCTTTATGGAGTAAGCAGTGGCGTTGCTATTAGTATGATTTCAGTCGTGATTAATGTTTTTATAGTCCCTTTAGCAACTATTATTATAAAAGTCGATTTATTAAAATCTAATACTACCGTAAACAAACCAGAAGTATCGATATATAAAATGGTAGGAACAGCTATTTACCAAGCTATTTTTAAAACCCCCTTTGTTTGGGCTCCTTTACTTGCATTCATTTTAGTATTTTTAAATATTAAAACCCCAAGTGTGATGAATAATTCATTAGAATTGATTGGAAAAGCGACAGCTGGTATTGCGGTTTTTGTTGCTGGTATGACGATTGCTGTTAATAAGTTTAAATTAACAGGAGAAGTCCTTCTTATTTCACTATTAAAAAGTATTGGCCTACCAGTTTTATTTTTTATAGTTGCTCTTGCTTTGCATATGGCAAAAGGAACACCTATATTTAATCAGGGATTATTATTAGCTGCACTTCCTTCAGGGCCTATGATTGTATTGTTAGCAACCAAGTATAAACAATATCAAGAAGAAGCTTCGTCTATTTTAGCAATAACAACCTTAGGTATGATTATAACTGTTACTGCATTAATTATGATAATTTAACTTTAACATGAGGATTAAAAAATGGAACTAACAAAAGTAGAACGCATTGCAAATTATGCATGTCGTGCAAAATTTGAAGATTTATCTTCAGCCTCTCGCCAACAAATTCCTGTTCATATTTTAGATTCACTGGGCTGTCAGATTGCTGCATTGGGTAGTGGTCCTATCAATGCCTGTCGCGCACAAGTACAAGAATTTGCACCAACAGGAAATGTTCCACTTATTGCAGGAGGTACTTCAAACCCTGTATTTGCTTCTTTTTGGCATACTGCATTAGTTCGGTATGTTGATGCGATGGACAATGCTTTAGCTCCAACAGAAACAGCTCATACAGGTGATAATTTTGGTGGAGTTTTAACAGCAGCTGCAATTGCTAACTCATCCGGCAAAGAGTTAATGCTAGGTGTTGCTATTGGTTGGTCAATACAAACATTGTTGGTTAAGTACGGTAATTTTATGACACGGGGGCTTGATCATACGGCTCAACTTGCTTTTTCAGTGACTGCTGCTGCTGGGCGTTTGATGGGGTTGAGTCAAGAGGTAATTGCTAATGGTATTGCGATGGCGGCAGCAAGTGATGCTTCATTTGCTGGAATTAGGGCGAAGCCATTATCGCAATGGAAAGGCTTAGCCTCTTCTCAATCTACGTTGGGAGCGTTTAATGCTCTTTATTTGGCTAAGCGAGGGGTAGAAGGGCCTTTAAGTATTGTTGAGGGGCCAAATGGTATAGAGCATTTATTAGGTAAGCCAATAGATATTGATTGGGAACATGAAAAATATGAAGGAGTAACCACAGCAACTATCAAGAGGTATGTGGCAATGATTCATACTCAATCAGCTATTGAGTGCATTTTGTCATTATTAAAAAAACATCCAATAGATCCTACAAAAATTCAAACTATTGAGGCGGATGTTCCTCAAATAACATTTGATTTTTCAGGTGGTGGTTTATACGGATCAGCTGCAACTAAAATTACATCAAAAGAGCAAGCGGATCATTCTTTACCTTACCTTTTAGCAGTCGCTGTTTTAGATAAAGAAGTAATGCAACCTCAGTTTTTACCTGAAAGAATTCAACGTAAAGATGTACAAGATTTATTAAAGAAAGTACAAATTAAGGCAGATGATAAATTCACTAAACTTTATCCTAAAGATTTTTGCTCACGTATAACTATTCGTACAACTGATGGACAAACAGTATCGCATGAAATTAAAAATTATCCAGGTATGCCTTCAAATCCATTTACTTGGGATGATGCAGTAAGTAAGTTTGATGAGTTAACTGATGGGTATATAGATAAAAATTTAGCAACAGATTTAAAAGCATTGGTGAAAGAAATGGAGTCTCATTCTACAGCAGATTTATTTAAGATTCTGACAGCGATTAAATATCCTAAAAGCTAATAATGTATTAGTCTTTTGTAGGTAGACGGTGATTTTTGATAAACTGATCTGTGTATAGATCAGTTTATTTTTTTATATAACGTCCTGCCATGGCCTTATAGAGCATGTTTTCATATTGAATGAGCTGGTAACGATTATTGATGAGTGATATTTTAGAGGATGTCTCTGTATTCAACGCGTTAAGCCAGTCAGATATTTCTCCAACACCTTGTTGATACCGTTCATCATAATATTGGCTAATTTTTTTATCATACTCGTATTTTTCTGTGGTATTGTCTAGGGTGTCTTTGGTACGAGCATAGGAGTAGTAGTAGGTGTCTACTTCATTAAGCGCAGTGGTAAGGCTTTTTTCAAATGTTAGCCTCGCTGACTCGTAGTTTGCCTCGGATGTTTTAATATTCCAACGCACTTTGTTCCATTGTAGGAAAGGTAAGTCAATGGCTACATTACCAGAGGCAAAAGGCACATTAAAGGCAGTATTAATTTTATCAGATGAGGAGTTTATTGCTGCGCCGAGTGTGATGGTAGGGTACCAACTTTTATCGGTTGCATTTTTATTAAGCAGTGCTTCTTCTAAGCGATATTCGGATGCTTTTAAATCAGGTCTGTTAGCTAGCACAGATAAAGGAATATTTAAGTCGACGTCTGGCAGCTGGAGTTCAAGTAAGTTAGGGTAGTTGATGGCCAACGGGTCATTAGGCTTTAAGTTAAGTAAGTTACGGAGTGTCTGCTCAGCAGTTTTTTTCTGGCTTTTTAAGTCGATTAAGTTATTTTTACTGGATAAAACAGATTGTGTCGCTTGCGCAGGGTCAAGTGCAGATACTTTACCGTATTGAAATTTATAATCAGTCAATTGACTAATTTCTTGGTAGTTTTTAATGCTTTGCTCGGTGACTGTAATGGCCTCATTTAAATAGACAAGGTTATAATAGGCATCGACCACACTGTTGATAAGGCTTAAGCGGGCGCTTTCCAAGTCTTGTACTGTGGCTTTATATTCCCATTCTTGCGCATTGGCTGTATCGGCTATTTTGCGCCATAAATCGACTTCATAGCTTAATGTTAAGTTTCCACTGACGGAGCGGGTGCTTGCACCGCCTTCTTTAACGTTTTTACTCGCTGAACCACTGGCTCCTCCCGAGAAACTAGGGACTAGGTCTTCACTTAATAAATTAGCTTGATACAGTGCTTTATTAACATTGATGGCACTTTGGGCAAAATCAATGTTGTTTTTCAAGGCTAACTCAACGAGTTTATTGAGCTCATTATCGTTGTAGATTTTCCACCATGCAGTATCAATTTGATAACGTGCAGTTATTTCTTGAGTAAGCTGTAATCTTTCTTGTAATCGTTGGTCTGGGGTTTTATTAGACGTACACCCCATAAGTAGGGTAGAAACAATAACAGGGAGTATAAGTAATCTAACTGGTTTCATTAATGTATCCTTATTCTCTAGACAGCGCTTCTATTGGGTTTAGTTGTGAAGCATTTCGTGCTGGCATAAAGCCAAAAACTATACCAATAAGTGATGAGCACCCAAGTGCTAAAATAATAGAGCTTGCCGAGAAAGACATGCTAAAGCCACTGACTAGGTGATTGAATATAAATCCTATAGCATAAGACAGTGTAATACCTAATAGACCGCCAATTAAACAGATTAAAACGGCTTCTATTAGGAATTGCTCTAAAATATTTTGTTGTCGTGCGCCAATTGCCATTCGAATTCCAATTTCTTTGGTTCGCTCGGTGACAGATACTAACATAATATTCATAACACCTATACCCCCAACGATAAGAGAAATGAGAGCAATACATGAAATAAGCAATGTCATGGTGTTGGTTGTGCTTTCAATAGTTTGTTTGATACTGTCAGTATTTTGGGTGAAGAAATCTTGAGTACCATGCTTTACAGTTAATAGTTTGATTAGATTTTTTTCAGCTACTTGTGAGCTGACGTCATCATTCACTTTAACAATAATGGAACTGATGTAGCGTTCACCTGTAATCTTATTCATCACGGTGGTATAGGGTGACCATAAGTTCAGTGTGTCGCTGTTACCAAACACTGTTTTTTGATCTTGCGTTATGCCAATGATTTCGAGGGGTTTCTTATTTAAAACAATGACTTTTCCAATAGGGTTATCACCATAAGGAAATAGTTTTTTCTGTGTATTAGGATCTATGACGACAACGGATCTGTTATTTTTAACATCATCATCATTAAAGAAACGGCCTTTATCTATTTTTAGCCCTTTTACATCAAAGTATTGTTCATTAACCCCATTAATTTGACCATTGACAGAAATATTTCCGTAGATGAGGACACCGCTGGCCGACGTGTTTGGGGTTGCGTTGGCTAAATAGCTTTGTTTAGCCAGTACATTAGCATCATCAACGGTAAGTGTTTTAACTCTGCCTGAGCGCATATCACCCATGCCTTTACCTGGGTAAATATTAATAGTGTTGGTCCCCATAGAGTTAATATCAGAAAGTATTTTTTCTTGCGACCCACGCCCCAGAGCAACTACGGAGACAACCGACGCAATCCCAATAATAATACCTAACATGGTGAGGATAGAGCGCATTTTATGAGCAATAATAGCTTGTACGGACATTTTGAATGATTCTATAAATTGGTCTTTATAGAACATTAAGCTATTACGTTCTTTGGATGGAGATGGGGTGGATGTTGTAACGATATCGTCAGATTTGCGCTGATCGCTGATGATAATGCCGTCTTTAATTTCGATGATGCGATTAGCGTAGTTGGCAATATTCTGATCATGTGTTACCAGAATAATGGTATGCCCTTTTTTATGGAGCTCTTGAATAATCTCCATCACGGTTTCACCACTTCTAGAGTCTAGAGCCCCTGTTGGCTCATCAGCTAAAATAATTTCGCCTCCGTTCATAAGGGCACGGGCAATACTTACGCGTTGCTGCTGACCACCCGAAAGTTCATTGGGTTTGTTTTGCGTTTTCTCTGCTAAGCCTAGGCTCTCTAAAAGTTCTTTAGCACGTGCTGAGCGTTGGCTATGGTCGAGTCCTAGATAAACTGCAGGGAGAGCAACATTATTTTCAGCACTTAAAGTACTGAGTAGATTATAACGTTGGAAAATAAAGCCAAATTTTTTACTACGCATTTTGGCTAGCTCGTTACTATCCATTTCCTCTGTTTTTATATTGTCGATAGCATACGAACCTGTTGATGGAGTATCTAAACATCCCAATATGTTCATTAGGGTCGACTTACCTGAACCAGATTGACCAATAATGGCAATAAAGTCCCCTTTTTCGATGGTGATATTGATGTCTTTAAGGACATGAACACGGTTATCGCCATCGCCAAAATATTTGTTGATGTTGGTGATTTCTATCATACTCATAGTTATAACCTAGGTCCACGCATTCTGCTGTTATTACTTTGGACGATTTCTGTGTTACTCATTTGGGCAGAAATCACATTTTCTCCGTCTTTGAGTCCAGAAATGATTTCTGTATTCATGCTATCAGAGAGTCCTATCGTGACTTCTTTTTCAACAACGGTATTGTTTTTTTCTAAAACATACACATAGCTTCTACCATTTTTAGTATTTAATGTGATGGTCGGGATAATTAATACATTGTCTTTATTAGAGACGACAATTGTATTTTGGGTGGTCATTCCTATTCGTAATGTACCATCGGGGTTAGGAACAACCAAATTACCATAATAATAAACGGCAGTGCTGGAGTCTGTTGTGCCTGTATAGTTTCCTGCCGTCAATGTTGTAAGACCGGGATCGATGGTGTCGAGCTTGCCTGTAAATGTTTTAGTGGGTTCTGAGAGAATACTGTAAATTACCTCCATTCCTGGTTTAATTTTTGTAATATCTCCTTCAGATATCTGCATCTTGATTTCCATAAGCTTCAAGTCTGCAACCTGAACAATGGTTGGTGTGGTTTGGTTAGCGTTGACCGTTTGTCCTTCCTCTACAGGAATAGAAACAACAGTGCCATCAAGAGGTGCTACAATTTTGGTATAGCCTAAGTTGGTTTCTGCGGTATTCACAGAAATTTGTGTTTGTACAATTAATGATTCTAAATCAGCAACATTGGCTTTGGCTGTGGCTAGTGTGTCACGGGCGCTGTCAAGGTTTTCATCGGACGTAGCATTTTTTGTTAAGAGGTTTTTTTCACGATTGTATTTCTTTTGCGCAACAACCAGAGCAACTTTTTTTGCCTCTAATTGGGTTTTATAGGATTCAAGTTTAGATTTATTGATATTGAGGTCATTTTCTTGGGTGGTTGAGTCAATATCAGCAATCATATCGCCCTTTTTAATCGATTGTCCCAGTGAAACGTAAAGTTTTTTGATTTGGCCTGACGCTTGTGCACCGACAGTCACTATTTGTTTAGCGCTGATTTCGCCTGTTGTATTAACGGTACGTTGAATATTCCCTATTCTAGCTTTTTCAGTTAAATAGCTAATTTGCTCTTCTTTATTGAAGAAAAAAAAGTAGATAAGAGTAATAATGATTATTAGAATCATTGATAAAATAATCGTTTTCTTCGCTTTCTTCATTGTCACACTCATTAAAATATATTGATATGCCAGTCATCATACAATAACTATTTTATTTATTGACAGGTTTACCTAAATTTTACTTATTCTTTACATTGAAAATAATTCTATAACTCAATGAATCATTGGGCTATTTATTAAATCAGTTGTTTTAGTTTGTAAGATATTTAACGTGTGTATAAGCAAGCTTTTGAGTGATTTGTGTAATGACGCGTTCTGTCAGTTCATCAAAATCAATAGGACTTATAAACTCACTGAGTTGTGTCATTTGCATACCAGCATAACCACAGGGATTGATGCGGGAAAAAGGTTCTAAGTCCATGTCCACATTGAGTGCAAAACCATGGAAAGAAGCATGGTGGCGTATTCTTAAACCAAGGGAGGCAATTTTTGATTGCCCTACATAAACACCTGGGGCATCAGGTTTTGAGTAGGCGGTTATACCGTAACTAGCTAATAGACCTATTAGGCAATTTTCAATGGCTGTTACTAATAATCTTGGACCAAGATGGTGGCGCTTTACATCAATCATTAAGTATACAATGAGTTGACCGGGGCCGTGGTAAGTTACTTGCCCTCCACGGTCAGATTGAATAACAGGAATATCTCCTGGCATTAATACATGCTCAGCTTTTCCTGCGCTGCCTTGAGTAAAAACAGAGGTGTGTTGAAGTATCCAAACCTCGTCAAGTGTTTCTTGTGTGCGGTTATCTGTAAACGTTTTCATCGCAAGCCAGACGGATTCATAGGGTTGTGTACCTAGCTTGCGAACATTTAACGTCTCACTATTCGCCATTATAAAACCATATGTACTCGACCAGTGGCTTTTAAGTCATCATGAATGGCTTTTAACTGATCAACACCTGTTGCTGTAATTTTTACTCTTAATGAGTGATATTTACCATTACTGCTGTATTGGTCTGTTATTGTTGATTCATCAAAATCTGGAACATGACGATGCAAGATTTCAATAACCAGCGGTTTAAACTCATCATGGGCATCACCAATGATTTTAATACCATAGTTTTTACAAGGAAACTCTATTTTAGGTGGTTCTTGATTTGTCATGAATATATCATCCTAGCTAAATAGCCCTTTAAAGAATAATACAATGCTATCCCATATACGTCTGAAGAGACCACCTTGTTCTACTGATTGCAAGGCAACCAAATCAGTGCTATAAACTACTTGGTTATTGGCATTTTTGATTTCCACTTTACCTACCACTTGCCCCGCTTGTATTGGGGCTGTTAATTGTTTTTGGGTGGATAGTTGTGCATGCAGACCATTAAATTGCGTTTTTAATAAGGTTAATGAAATATCTTGGCTAAGGCCAGCAGGTACTTCTGATTGAGTACCTTTCCAAACCTCTAGCGTAGCGAGTTTATCGCCTTTTTTGTAGAAAGTTTTATTTTCATAAAAGCGAAATCCATACGTTAATAGTTTTTGTGTCTCTTCAGCACGTGCTTTTTCGCTATTGGTTCCAAATAATACAGCAATTAAGCGAAGATCATCACGTTTAGCTGATGCAACCATACAATAGCCTGCTTCATCCGTGTGGCCTGTCTTTAAGCCATCAACGGTGTTGTCGCGCCAAAGTAATAAATTACGATTAGGTTGTTTTATGTTATTCCAAAGGAACTCTTTTTGTTTATAAATATTGTAGTGTGCAGGGTCTTCATAAATAATGGCACGTGCTAATGTTGCCATGTCATGAGCTGAAGAAAAATGATTAGGGTCTGGTAAGCCTGTGGCATTCATGAAGTGGCTATTACTCATGCCAAGTTGTTGTGCTGTTTTATTCATCATGTCAGCAAACACATCTTCACTGCCTGCTAAATATTCAGAAACAGCAACACTGGCATCATTGCCCGATTGAATAATAATACCGTGTAATAAATCTTCTAAGGGAACTTGTTTATTGACCTCAACAAACATTTTAGAGCCACCAGTTTTCCATGCTTTTTCACTGATGGTGACTAAGTCTGTAGGACGAACTTGCCCCTTTTTCATTTCTAAGGTTGCAATATAGGCGGTCATAAGCTTGGTTAAGCTAGCGGGGGGAAGTCGTTGATCGCCATTATTATTAATGAGTACTTGCCCCGTGGCAGCATCCATTAACACATAAGATTTTGCTGCCAATTGTGGAGGAGCAGGCGCTATTTCTTGGGCTTGTATATAGCATGCACTGAAAAGTACGGTGGCAGATAATGTAATTCGTTTAATAAATAAGGAAATTTTCATAAGTTAAGCTACTTAATAAATTAAGGTTAATAAAAATTAGGGTTTAACAAGGGTTGGATTCCCTAAGTTAGCAATACGTATAGCCTGCTGGGTATTAAGGACTTCTTGCTGATTAGCTATTGGCCCTAATCTCACTCGGTAAAGTTGAGTTTTTCCTTGCGCTACAGCGTTAATAAATACAGGTGTAGTGGTGACTCCCATCAGGCGTTGTCGTAATAGCTCCGCAGCATCAGGGTTAGCAAAAGCACCTACTTGTAAGTATAGACCATTTTTTACAGTATTTGTTTCGTTGGGCTGTGCATGCTGGTCTACAGGAGGTGTATATTCTTTTATAGGGGCGTTAGGAGTAGCGGCTACTTGTATTGTTTCTGATTTAGTAACCGTTGTGACTGATGAATGTGTTTTTTGCCACTGGGCTGGATCAATCCCTTCGACTTTTACTCTGGCTGTTCCCACTTCTGCATAGCCTAGTTTTTTTGCGGCGGCGAAAGAAAGATCGATTACTCGATCAGAATGGAAAGGACCACGATCGTTTACTCTTAAGACAACACTACGCCCATTATCAAGATTGGTGACTTTGACATAGCTGGGTAATGGCAATGTTTTGTGAGCTGCTGTCATACCATAAAGATCATAAAGCTCCCCGTTGGCAGTCGCCTGACCGTGGAATTTTGTTCCGTACCATGAGGCTGTTCCCACAGAGGTATAGCCAACGGCTGAACTGATAGGATAGTAAGTTTTACCCAAGACGGTATAGGGATTTTTTTTGTAGCTTCCTGTGAAGGGAGTCGGTTCGGCATCAGGGATGTTAGAGACATCCACATCCCACCACGGCGCTCCATCTTTTAGTGGACGTACGTATTTTCCCTCGGGAGAGGTTTTAGCAATGTCTTGGTAGGTATCAACATCATCGGGTTTCTTTGTTTGACAGCCGATAATGAGGATGGATAAGCCACTAAGTAAGATTAAGTGAGTAAGAGATGAGAGTTTTTTCATTGTTTCATTTTAGTGGCTAATAATTGTTCAGATAATTGATAAACAGCTAATGAATACATAACACTGCGATTATAGCGCGTAATAACTTCAAAATTATTAAGTCCAGCCCAATACTCATCACCTTTTTCGCCTTGAAGTTTGAAGGCAATAACGGGTGTATTATCAGGCAATGTGATAGGCAATGTCCAGCCAGCTTGCTTTAGTTTAGCAATTGTTTGGTCTAATTCAAGCCCTGAGGATAACACGGTATTTACTTTGTCGCCGTTTGTAGTAGCTTGGAATGCAACAGGTTGGTTGGTTTGCCAACGATGTGCTTTGAAATAATTAGCTACACTTCCAATAGCATCGGTAGGATTATTCCAGATATCAATGTGTCCGTCACCATCAAAGTCGACAGCGTAGGCTCTAAAGCTACCTGGCATAAATTGAGCCATTCCCATTGCCCCTGCGTAAGAACCTTTTAGTGAGAGCGGGTCGAGTTGTTCTTCACGTGTCATCAGCATGTATTCTTTTAATTGTTTACGAAAGAAATCAGCTCGAGGAGGGTAGTCAAAACCTAATGTGGTCAGCGCATCCATAACAGGCCAATTGCCCATATTACGACCATAGAAAGTTTCTACACCAATAATGGCAACAATAATTTGTGCAGGAACGCCATATATTTTTTCTGCTTTTTCTAAAGCGGCTTGGTTCTTGTTCCAAAAAGCAACCCCTTCATTAATGCGTTGTTGGGTCATAAAAATAGGGCGATACTCTTTCCATTCTTTGGCTTTTTCTGCGGGTTTGGCAATTAAGTCGAGAATAGCTTGTTGTTTATTGACTTTAGCAAATAAGTCATGGACTTGCTCCTCTGCAAAACCATGATTTTCAACCAAGTCCTTTGTGAAGTTTTGTATGTCAGGGTATTCATTATAGTCATTGGCATTCAGTATTCCTGTTAGCATGAATAGTGAAACCAATAGGCCAAGTTGAGTCTTTTTAATAATCATGGATTTTTTTACCTTATCGAGGTTGTCCAGTTTCGATGAGTTTGTATGGCCATTAATATACCAAATGAAGAGAGCAAAGTAATGGCTGATGTACCACCATAACTCATAAAAGGTAGGGGAACACCGACCACAGGTAATAATCCACTGACCATGCCGATATTAACAAACACATAGACAAAGAACGTCATACTAAGCCCTCCGGCCAGTAGTTTACCAAAGAGGGTCTGGGCATTCGCTGTGATGATTAAACAGCGAGTAATTATCAGTAAATAAATTGTTAACAATAGTGTAACACCAACTAAGCCAAATTCCTCACCAATTAATGCAAAAACGAAGTCAGTGTGGCTTTCAGGAAGGAAATCGAGGTGAGATTGTGTCCCTTCTAGCCATCCTTTACCCCAAAAGCCTCCTGAGCCGATAGCCGCCTTTGATTGAATAATATTCCAGCCTTTCCCGAGTGGATCTGATTCGGGATTAATGAATGTGAGTACGCGATGTTTTTGGTAGTCATGCATTACAAAGTGCCACATTCCATAGGCAATAGGAATGATGGCGAGAATCGCACTAATCACCCAACTCCAACGGAGCCCCGCCATGTAAATGACAAAAGCCCCTGCGGTTAGTATAAGCAGCGATGTACCGAGATCGGGTTGTTTTAGTACTAAGAGAAAGGGTACGATGGTTAAGATAAAAGCAATGACAACATGTTTAAAGCTTGCAGGGAGGCTATGTCTTGAAATATACCAAGCGATGGTAGCAGGAACGACAATTTTCATAAATTCTGATGGCTGGAATCTAATAAGCCCAGGTATTTTTAACCAACGTTGAGCGCCCATGGCATTATGTCCATTGATATCAACGATAATAAGTAAAATGATACCGATGATATAAGGAATAAGTACCCAACGGGCCATAAATCGGGGGTCAAATTGCGCGATCATAATCATTGCAACGCCTCCCATTATAAAAAATGTTCCCTGCCTGTTAACCAAATCCATATCTTTACCGCTAGCAGAGTAGAGTATAAATAGGTTGGCTATCGCCAAAATAGTGAGTAATACCAATAAGTAACCGTCAATATGAAAGCGCTCTAATAATGTGACATGCTTATGATTGGGATTATTTGCATTTAAAGTAATTCTTTTATGGAGAGGTAGCATTGTTTGTTTTCTCCGATACTTCGTTTGTAGGCGTTAATTCTGGCGCAGGCTTTTTCGCTAATAGCTCTTCATCTGTTTTTAGTTGCCCTTGGTCATTTAATAGCCATGTATCCATCACGTGTTTAACGATAGGGGCCGCCAATCCACTGCCAGACTCTCCATTTTCAATAATAATAGCCACCACGATGCGAGGTTTCTCTGCGGGTGCAAAGGCAACAAAAAGGGCATGGTCTCGATGGCGCTCATTCAGGCTTTTACTGTCATAGCGTTCATTTTGGCGAATGGCGACGACTTGTGCAGTTCCGCTTTTTCCTGCTATTCGATAAATAGCAGTGGCGCCCATTTTTCGGGCAGTCCCTCTAGCACCATGTACCACTTGCTGCATATCTTGATTAATAATGTTCCAGTCTTCTGGATTTTTAAGGATGATATCGGTTGGCGTCGGTCTATCAGTGGTATCGATAGAGCCATTTTCAATCAGTTCTTTAGTAGGGATATTATCAGCTGACTGTATGAGGTGTGGGCGAATCCAGTGGCCTTTGTTGGCAATAAGTGTTGCCGCTTGGGCGATTTGTAAGATGGTGGTTTGCATATCACCTTGCCCGATACCCGTAATAAGGGTGTGTCCTGGATACCAACGTTGTTTATGTACTTTTTCTTTCCACTCTCTCGAAGGCATAATCCCTGTTGATTCTTCTTGATACATGTCTAGTGAAACACGTTGTCCTAGCCCAAATAGACTCAAATACTGATGTAAGTTGTCAATACCTATTTTATAGGCAAGGTCATAAAAGTAAGTATCATTGGAGCGCATAATGGCTGTTTCCATATTGATCCAGCCATCTCCACCGCGGTTCCAATTTCGGTATTTATGGGTTGAGTTTGGAAGCTGATAGAAGCCGGGGTCAAATACTTTTTCAGCTGGGGTTGTAATGCCTAGATCAAGTCCTGTTAAAGCCACTAAGGGTTTTACGGTAGAGCCGGGAGGGTAGGTACCATAAATAGCACGATTTAGAAAAGGTTTGTCAGGATCATTGGATAACTTACTGTAGTCTTTTTGGCTAATTCCTGTAACAAAAGGGTTAGGGTCAAAGCTGGGTGAGCTGACTAATGCTAAGACTTCGCCATTTCTAGGGTCTATCGCAACAATGGCACCTCGCTTATCTTTCAGCGCGTCCATGGCTGCTTTTTGCAAATAGTAATCCAAGGTTAAGGTAAGGTCTTTTCCTGCCATGGGTTGTATTTGGTTCAAAACGCGCATAACCTTACCGCGCGCATTTGTTTCGACTTCTTCGTAACCGACGTCCCCATGTAGCATGCCTTCATAAAAACGCTCTGCGCCTGCTTTACCAATATGGTGTGTTCCACTGTACTCAATGGGATCTACACGTTTTAGGTCTTGATCGCTAATCCGTCCGACGTATCCGACAGAGTGAGCAAATAAATTACCATAGGGATAGTAGCGAATGAACTGGACTTCTACCTCAAGCCCAGGAAGGCGTGGTTGGTTTACTGCAATAATAGCTCGCTGTTCTTCAGTAAGTTCATAAAGAATAGGAATTGATTCAAAAGGGCGTGAGCGTTGTTTGATTTTGGTGATAAGATTTTGTTTGTCTTCTTCGGTCAAGTTGAGTATTTCAACCAATGTATCAATAATTTTAGGCCAGTCTTTAGCGCGCTCACGAGTAAAGGTTAGGTTAAAGCTGGGCTCATTATTAGCAATGACAATACCATTGCGATCATAAATGATGCCTCTGACAGGTGGAATTGCTTGGGTATGAATACGATTCTTATCAGAAAGCGTTGCGTGATAGCGGTATTGAATGATCTGTAGATAGTACATTCTGCCCAGTAAAACACACATAAAAATACCCACAAAAATAGAGCCAATAATGACTCGATTTCTTACAATCCTCGCATTTTTGATATGGTCTTTAATTGGGAATGTTTGCACCATGATAGCTCAATTAAATAACAACGTTTATTTATGATAAGGGTGACCACTGAGTATGGTCGATGCTCTATATAATTGCTCTATCAGTATAACCCTTACCAAGGGATGTGGTAAGGTAAGTGCAGAGAGCGACCACTTTTCATCACTTCGTTGGCAAACATCGGGTGCAAGTCCTTCGGGACCTCCGACCATCAGATTAATATCTTGTCCTGCAAGTTGCCACTGTGCCATTTTTTCAGCGAGTTGTTCAGTGTTCCATGCCTTTCCTGTTACTTCAAGCGTAATGACTCTATCCGCCGTTTGAACTTTACTTAGCATGGCAAGCCCTTCTTGTTGGATAAAACGCTTAATATCCGCATTTTTACTGCGCGTGGTTAAGGGGATTTCAATCAATTCAACAGGTACTTCTTTAGGAAGGCGTTTATAATATTCTTGCCAGCCTTCCTCTATCCAACGTGGCATTTTATTGCCAACAGTGATGAGACGAATGCGCATAAGTGATATTAATCTTGGTTTAAATGCTTTTCACGGCTTTGCTCTGCACCTTGCCATAGGCGTTCAAGGTCATAAAAACTTCGGGTTTCAGCAAGCATGATATGAACGACAACTGACCCAAAGTCAACCAGCGCCCACTCGCTGTTTTCTAACCCTTCGATACCCAGCGGTTGTACGCCACGTTGTTTGACTTCATCCTTTACATTGTCAGCCATTGCTTTTACTTGGCGAGAGGATGTTCCTGTGGCGATCACCATGAAGTCGGTTACGCTGGTTTTTTCATGAACGTCAATAATAACGATGTCTTTGCCTTTTAATTCTTCTAATGCATTTTTTACAATGTCTACAATTTCATTTGCTTGCATATTTGATTGATTACCTAAATGATAAGAGTGTGTTGTTACTGTTTAGCTTAATAATATTTTAAAAATGAGTAGCTAACATAGTTGTGTTAGCTATTATTGATAAAGTTTATGCAGATTAATATAGTCTAGTACATTATCGGGTAATAAGAATTGAACTGATTTCCCTTGTGCTAGATTGGTACGAATTTTAGTTGATGAAATGTCTAAAGGTGTTTGTTGTAGATAAGCAATTTTCCCAACGCGGCCTGTTATCTGATTGTAGTCAACTAATTTATCTTGCAAAAATATCGCTAGCTCATGAGGGATTTTAGCAGATAGATGCGGACGTTGTAATACTAGAATGTGACAATAGTTTAATAACTCTTGCCAGCGGTGCCATGTGGGTAAGCCACAGAAAGCATCCCAGCCGACGATAAAAAATAATGTATCTTCTATTGGAAGTGCTTTTTGTAAAGCTTTGAGTGTATCAAATGTATAGGATAGTTTGTTGCGTTTTAGCTCAAGATCGTCAACGACTAGTTTTGGTATTTTTTCAACCGCAAGCTTAACCATTGTTAACCGCTTTTCTGCATCAACGCTAGGGTTCTCTCTATGTGGGGGGAGGAAGTTTGGAGTAAGCCTTAGCTCATCTAACGATAGGAGTTCTATCGATTCGATGGCTGAGCGCAAATGCCCAATATGAATAGGATTAAATGTTCCCCCTAATAAACCGATTCTAGCCACGCGTTTGCCCGTCACCTAAAACGATATATTTTTCGGTTGTTAATCCTTCAAGGCCAACAGGCCCCCTGACATGTAACTTGTCAGTTGAAATACCAATTTCTGCTCCTAAGCCATATTCAAAGCCATCAGCGAAACAGGTAGGTGTATCGTGCATAACAGAGCTAGAGTCTACTTCTGTTAAAAAACGTTTTACGGATTCCGTATTTTCTGTACAAATACTGTCAGTGTGGTGTGAACCATAATGGTTAATATGGTTAATTGCTTGATCAATATCGCTAACAATACGAATTGATAAAATAGCAGCAAGGTATTCTGTTGACCAATCGTCTTCGGTTGCTTGGGATAGGTGGGGCAAGTATTTGATGGTTTGCTCACAACCCCTCAATTCGACACCTTTTTCTTCTAGTTGTTTTGCAATAGTAGGAAGTGCTGTATGAGCTACTTGTTCGTGGACTAACAGTGTTTCCATTGCTCCGCAAATGCCATAACGATAACATTTAGCATTGAGCACTATTTTATATGCTTTTTCGAGATTAGCATATTGATCAATGTAAACATGGCAAATACCATCAAGGTGCTTGATGACGGGAACTCTTGCATGGTCTGAAATACGCTGGATGAGTGATTTTCCACCTCGTGGAATAATAACGTCAACATATTCACTCATGGTGATTAGTAGATCAACTGCTTGACGATCTGTTGTATTGACCAATTGTACACTGTCAGTAGGCAGTCCAACTTCTTGTAGCCCTTTTTGGATACATTGGGCGATCGCTTGGTTAGAGTGAATTGCTTCCGAGCCCCCTCTTAAAATGATTGCATTGCCTGATTTTAAGCATAAGGCAGCGGCATCGATAGTGACGTTGGGACGAGACTCATAAATCATTCCAATAACGCCAATGGGGGTGCGCATTTTACCAATTTGTAAACCGACAGTATTGTATTTAAGGTCTCTAATTGAACCAACGGGGTCAGGCAATTCTATTATTTGCTTAAGCCCAGTGATCATATTTTCGATACGAGTATCAGTGAGTTCTAGGCGATCTAATAGGGCAGACGATAAGCCATTGTTTTTTCCCTGATCAAGGTCTTTTTGGTTCGCTTGTTTAATAGTTTCGCGCGCGATGTTTAATTGTTCAGCGATAGCCTGTAGCGCTTTATTTTTTTTGGCTGTTGATGTTTTTACAAGTATTTGTGCGGCAGCTTTGGCATTTTTGCCCAGTGTTTGCATATAGTCAGCAATGTTTTCCATAAAAAACTCTGTTAATCGGTGTAGTTATTATTTATAGGAATAATGGAATAGTATCACTATAAAACAGTGAAAGATCAACTGCTAAAATGTGGTGCAATCCACTCAAATGTAAAATCTTTTGAGTAATTTTTATTAAACCATTGAGGATGATTAGCCACAGCGACTAAATTGCCTTGTTGGTCAATGAGAAGCGGCAGACGCTGTCTAAGAAAGTTAGGGATAGTTTCTTCATTAAATAGTTTTTTTAAATCACGGGTGCCTCTTATGAGTGATATGGACTCACCACCTTGGCGATAAGTGATATAAAAAGAACCTTGAGGAAGCTTTCCTGATAATTTGGCCAAACCATTATTGGGTAAGCAGATCTCTTTGGCTGTTTCTATCGGTAAGTGAACACTGCTAGGTTTTGTTAGCCAGTCATTTTTTAATAACCAAATGCGATGGTTACCACGGTGTATTTCTGCGTTATGCAGTTGCCAAATAGGGGTGGCTGTTTCTTTAGCATTGATTAAGTCAAACCATCCATGCCAGTGTTGTGTTGAAGGCTGTAGGGTATAATTTGATAGCCAAAAAGAAAGCGCATTTTTTTGTCGCGCTGTGGATAGATTTTTTAAAGGAGCGACGAGTAGGCTTGGGACAGATAACCAATGATAAAGGGGGGGTGTTTGGGCTTCGAGTAAGTCTTGTTGTGCTAATTCATTAAGTAGCTTTTGTGCTTCTTGCATGTGTTCGCTAGTTTGTACGATATTATGAATAGCTTGTGGCCAGTAATCTATTATTTTTGGGAATATTTGGTGGCGTAAATAGTTTCTAGCATAGTGCGTGTCTTGATTGCTTGGATCTTCGATCCAACATAGTTGATTACTTTCTGCGTAGTGTCTGAGTGTGTCGTAAGGGATGTTGAGTAAAGGGCGAATGAGGGTTCCTTGCCCAAGTGGGCGTTGGTTCGGCATGGACATTAATCCCTTGACTCCTGCACCACGGAAAAGCCTAAATAACAGTGTTTCTGCTTGATCATTTTTATGTTGTGCTGTTATTAATATATCACCTGTTTGAAGTTGGTTTGCAAAGGCAGTGTAGCGAGCATCACGTGCAGCTTGTTCAATGCTAGCTTGCTGTGTGATGGTTACTTTGACGATTGTTAAGGGGATATTTAGTTGGTCGCAGATTGATTGGCAATGATCAGGCCAGTGGTCAGCAATAGTTTGTAAGCCGTGATGGATATGAATTGCTGATAGCGTGGGGAGAGGGTATTGTTTCTTAAGCTCAACCAATAAATGGAGTAATACGGTGGAATCCATTCCACCAGAAAGACCTATAATCCAGCGTTTAGCTTTTTGATAGGGCATTAACTTTTGGTATAACTCGTTTAGTAACATAATTATTTAGTCAGTTGATGAATAGAAATATTATCCATCTGTTGATAACCGGTCACTACGATCAAATCGCCATGTTCTGATAATTTCAATGATATCAGTATCTGCTAGCTCCTTAGGGAAAGGGGGGAAAGGTGCTGCCATGTGGACAATACGGATTGCTGCCCGATCAAGAATAGGCCAGCCAGAGGATTTTAAAACTTTGACTTTATATAGTTGCCCGTTCTTTTTGATTGCAACTAAGAGGCGTAAGTTACCATAGATTTTTCGTGCAGTGGCTTCTTTGGGGTAGTTGAGGTTACCAATTTGCTCTATTTTTTTACGCCAAGCATCTTGGTATGCAGCACCTTTATCTTTTTTAGTGGCGGCTGATGTAATTTGCAAAACTTTTGGGCGTTTTGCATAAGCTTGTTTTTTGTCAGAAATTTGTGCTTGTAAACTTGCTATTTGGGCTGACCAGTCAGTTGATGTGGTATTTTGCTCATCTTGTTCTTGTTGTTCTTTTTTTTCAGATTTTTTGATGTCTTTTTGATATTGTGGTGTGGTAGTCGTCAACACACTTTTAGTTGATGGTGTTGATTTTTGTGCCTTTTTCATAGGGGGAATAGGATTTGGTGCAGGGTTTATTTCTAATGCTTGAAACTCAGTAGGTGTTGTTGTGGTAGGTATGAGGGCTGTTTCTGATGTGCCGCTCCCTTGTTGGTTTTCTTGAGCGATAAAATCAGCATCTTTAGGGGCTTCATCGTCTTTAAATGAGGCTAGGGATACATCTAGTACTTTTCCTGTTGGGTGATCTTCAGGCGTAAAGCCAACGCCAAAAATAAGCGTCGTGTGTAAGATAGCTGCTAAGCAGATCATAGCACCCAGTAAATTATTGTGTTTAATAGGTGAGTTATTTGTTAATAAGTTTTTAAGAAATAATCGCATAATTTGTTTGTCGAGTAAAAGCGTTTAACATCCTGTATGATAATATAGATCAACAGATGAAATTGATTTATATTATGTTCATTACTTTTTTAATTTAGACTCAATACAATCCATCAGTTTATCTGCAATATTGGTATGATAAACAGCATCAATTTCTCTTATGCAGGTGGGACTTGTTACATTAATTTCTGTAATATAGTCGCCAATGATATCTAAACCGACAAATAAAAGCCCTCTCTTTTGTAGTTCAGGGCCTATCTTTTCAGCAATTTCAAAGTCGCGCTCTGATAGAGGTTGGGCAACCCCCGTTCCTCCGGCCGCTAAATTACCTCGTGTTTCTCCTTTGGCGGGAATTCTTGCTAAACAATAAGGTATTGGTTCTCCGTTCACCATTAAAATACGTTTATCACCTTTGGTTATATCAGGAATAAAACGCTGAACCATTATTTGTCGATTGCCATGAGCGGTTAATGTTTCAATAATCACTGACAGATTAGGGTCGCCTTCTCTATGACGGAAAATAGAAGCACCTCCCATCTCATCTAATGGCTTTAGTATAGCATCACCTTGTTCTCGTATGAAATTTCTGAGTATATCTGTGCGACGGCTTACTAAAGTGGGTACCATGAACTCTGCAAAGTTGGTGGCAAATAGTTTTTCATTGCAGTTGCGTAGTTCTTCAGGTTTATTAACAATAAGAACGCCTTCTTGCTCAGCTTTTTCTAGTAAATAAGTTGTGTATAAAAATTCGCTGTTAAACGGAGGATCTTTACGCATTAGGATAACATTGAGCTCAGATAATGAAATATCTATTTCATCACCTAAATCAAAAAAATGTTTTTCATCCTTATAAACTTTTAAAGGCCGTGCTTTTGCACGTGCTTTGCCTTCTAAAAGATAAAGGTCTTCTTGTTGCATGTAAAAGATTTTGTGGTTTCTATCGTTTGCAGCCCAGAGCATAGCCAGTGAGCTATCTTTTTTGAAATGGATTTGGCTGATAGGATCCATTACAATTCCAAGGGTGATGGGCATGGTATAATCTCTCAAATTAATTTAGTGATCTGTTGGCCGATGTAAGTGAATAATTATAAAATAAATTAACATATTGTATAGTATGATATATTATAAAGGATAAAACAGGCATGTGATTTACATTCTTCTTTAAATTTGTACGTATATTGTATTAAATTATATATAATTTTTGTTTCAAATAATGGCGGGAAAAGATGGGACAAGGTGAAAAATTGAAAGTAATGGTAATCGATGACTCTAAAACTATTCGTCGAACAGCCGAAACCCTATTGAAAAAAGCAGGATGCGAGGTGTTCACTGCCGTAGATGGTTTTGATGCCCTTGCTAAAATAGCAGATAATCAACCCAATATTATCTTTGTAGATATTATGATGCCTCGTTTAGATGGATATCAGACCTGTGCCCTTATAAAAAATAATAGCTTGTTTAAATTAACGCCTGTGATTATGTTGTCGTCTAAAGATGGCCTGTTTGATAGAGCTAAAGGACGAATTGTTGGGTCTGATCAATACCTGACAAAACCTTTTAGTAAAGATGAGCTCTTGGGAGCAATCAAAACGCATGTTCCTGATTTTGTACCTCAGGATAGTGCAGAGTAAACCCATGGCAAATATTTTAAGTTAACTTTAGTGGTGAGTAAAATGGCTCGAATTTTAGTTGTAGACGATTCCCCTACAGAAGTTTATAAGTTGACGGCTATGCTACAAAAATATGGTCATGTCGTTATTGGTGCTGAAAATGGTGCAGATGGCATAGCAATAGCTCGTAAAGAAACCCCCGATCTTATTTTAATGGATATTGTGATGCCTGGTTTTAATGGTTTCCAAGCAACACGCCAATTAACAAAGTGTGAGGAAACAAAAGGTATTCCGGTTATTATTGTAACTGCTAAAGATCAGGAGACCGATAAGGTTTGGGGGCGTCGGCAAGGGGCGCGCGATTATTTGACCAAACCAATTGATGAGGACACGCTGCTGTCTACTGTAAACGCTGTATTAGCAGGGTGATTCTATAGGGAGATGATTATGGGGATGCCAAAGAAAAGCAGCCCATTTGAGTTGTTATTAAATATTGATCAGCTTTATCGAAGCGTTGGTGATAATTTACCAGAGCAAAAGGTATTGCAATCTAAGACCTGGACAGGTATCGGTTTTCAGTTAGATAACCATTATTTTGTCATTGGTATTGATCATTTGGAAGAAATTATTCTTGAGCCAAGTTATACTTATATACCTATTGTAAAGCCTTGGTTAAAAGGCGTGGCTAATATGCGTGGCCATCTTTTACCAGTGATGGATTTAAATAAGCTATTTGGTATGACTTCAGGAACCTCTCGTAAGCAACATCGTGTTATGGCTGTGAAATCTCCGGATGAGGGGTATGTTGGTTTTTTAGTTGATGCTGTATATGGAATGCAACATTTTTCTATGGATAGTATTTTATCAACAAAAACTGTTGATGTACCGGAGTTATTATTACCTTTTGTTTCGGGTGTGTATCAAGGCGGGCAGCAAAATTGGTTAGTTTTTGATGCAAAATCCTTTATGGCAAGTTCTCAGTTTCTAGCAATAGGACAATAGTTTAGGGTTAGTAGATTGTAGCTTTAAACTAAGACTTAATAATATTTAAGCCCAAAGGCATTAAAAACAGTTCTCTAAGAGGCATAAGTAGTATGAGTAAAGAAAAAACTGCTGGTTTATCATCTAGGCAAAAAAAGAATAATTTTTTGCAAGTGTTACTGGTTATTTTATTGGTTGTATTAATTGCTGCACTGATAGTAAACCTTTTCTATCTTGGGAAGAAAACTTCAGATGATAGAGGATATGTGAAGAATGCTAATGATTTAAGAGTCTTCTCACAAATTATTGCAGTAGAGTCGTTAAAAGCACTTAGTGGCGAACAGCAAAGTTTTGCTTCATTGACAGCAAGTAGAGCTAAATTTGATACAGAATTAAATAGCCTAATAAATTATTTAGATGAAAGCCAGTCTAAAACTTTAGAGACTACTTGGATTAAATTAAAGTCAAATATCAATGACTTATTAATGAGAAAGAATGCATTGATAGATATGCACACGGCTGTTGAAACTGCTTTAAAGCTAGTCAGTAATTTACGTAATGCTAATCAAAATACACTTCTTAAGCTAAAAGAAGAGCAAAGCGATATTCGATTGATCAATCAACTACAACAAGAGTCTATTCTTTTAGAAACTATACAATACGATTTAAATGAATTATTGACGAATTTTGCCTCAACAAAAAACTTAAGCAATTCATTAAATGTAAAGATGAAAGAGCTAAATAGCATATTTGATATGCTAAAGCAGAGTGGTGTATTGCCTGCGAGTGCCCAAAGAGTTTTATTGGCTGCGACAGAGTCACAAAATCAATTAGCTTCTAATATCAAAATAATTGCAGACAATGCCAGTGATGTGACAGCATTACAAGGGTTGGATAAGTCTATTTCTAGTAATACAAGAATATTATTAGATACATCATCAGACTTAGCGCTTAATCTTGAGCGTCAAACTTCAGCACTTGGTACAAGTTCAATTCTTAATTATATTATAGTTATCTTAATTATTTTAGTTGTTATTAGTATTGCACTATTAGCTGAAAAAACAACACGTAAACGTTTGCAAGAAACGGCTAAAGAAAACTCAGTGAACCAAGAAGCTATTTTACAGTTGTTGGATGAAATCGGTGATTTGGCTGATGGTGATTTAACAGTAAGTGCTACTGTATCTGAAGCTTTCACAGGGGCTATTGCAGACTCAATTAATTATTCTGTTGAGCAACTACGTGACCTTGTACAAACAATTAATCAGGCTTCAGGGCAAGTATCTGTCACTGCTGAAAGTAGTCAGGCATTGGCGATGAATCTTGCTGAGGCCGCAGAGCATCAGGCGGGTGAAATTGCTGGAGTATCCGTTGCAATTAGTGAAATGGCTAGCTCTATTGATAAAGTATCAGAAACTGCACTTGAATCAGAAACAGTGGCCAAACGATCAGTAGAAATTGCACATAATGGTAACAAGATTGTGCATAATACAATCTCAGGGATGGATACTATTCGTGAACAGATTCAAGATACTTCTAAACGTATTAAGCGTTTAGGTGAGTCTTCTCAAGAAATTGGTGATATTGTTGGGTTGATTGATGATATTGCGGAGCAGACAAATATTCTTGCACTTAATGCTGCTATCCAAGCATCGATGGCAGGGGATGCTGGGCGTGGTTTCGCTGTGGTTGCGGATGAGGTTCAGCGATTAGCTGAAAGGTCTTCTGCTGCGACAAAGCAAATTGAAACGCTTGTTAAAGCAATTCAGAATGATACCAATGAGGCTGTAATCTCAATGGAACAAACAACTTCTGAAGTTGTTCGAGGGGCAAAACTGGCAGAAAATGCAGGTATTGCACTTGAAGAAATTGAAACGGTATCACAAGCATTAGCACGTTTGATTCAAAGCATTTCTAGTGCAGCTAGACAGCAAGCCTCAACGGCTGCGCATATTTCGAAAACGATGGATGTTATTCAAGAAATTACTTCGCAAACATCCGCAGGTAGTACAGAGACAGCAATGACTGTCGGTAAGTTAACTACCATGGCAAGAGATATGCAACAGTCTGTAGAGGGATTCAAGTTACCAAATAATTGATTGACTTTTTTTTCAAAAATACTATGTTAAAGTTTATATTTAGTCAGTTACTAAAAGAGGCTTGTTTTGGGGGCAACACTTATGGTTATGAGTAAAATGGCAGATGATGGCCATGATTATGTTGCTCTTAGTTGGGTAAAAGCAGAAATTGTTAGTAACTTAGAGCATGCACAACAAACTCTCAAACAGCTAGTTGATAATGCTAACTCCCTTGATGAAAATGATATCACTGAGAAGTTAACTATTTGTCATGAGTTATTGCATCAAGTGAGTGGTGCTTTACAAATGGTTGGATTCCCTGGCGCTACATTATTTGCAGAGGAAATGAAGCTGCTATCCGGTGAGATACTACAAAGGAGTGTAGAAGATTTTAACAACAGCTTGCAAATATTGATTCAGGCTGTATTGCAAATGCCTTCTTATTTAGACATTATTCAAACAGAAGGTCAAGATATCCCCATTGCTTTATTACCTCTAATTAATCAAATGCGAGAGTGTTATAAAGCGAATTCTCTATCGGAAATTGAGTTATTTTCTCCAAAGTACTATGGACCTTCATCATCTTTAACCGATGAAGAGTTAAAGGAAATTAATACAGAAGGGCTAACCAATTTATTACGTAAGTTACGTCAATCACTACAATTATCATTAATTGATTTGATCCAGAATCGAAATTTTGAGGTTGCAGTGGATCATTTAATTAAAATTTTTAATTATCTTGGTCGCTTATGTAAAACAACGGTTATTTCTAAGTTTTGGCAAGCAGCACAGGCATTTGTGATTGCTATTAATGAAAAAAGTATTCCTAATAGTCTGGATACTAAATTATTACTCAAGCAAATAGACTTGCAAATAAAATTATTAACAGAAAAGGGTGTGGCTGGTATGAATGTTCCTGCACCCGATGACTTGTTAAAAGAGTTATTGTTTTTATTGTCTTCTGTTGAAAGTGACTCAGCGGAAATTCAAAAGATAAAAAAAGAGTTCCAGTTAACGACCTCAACGTTTGGTATCACAGATATTAACCAGCATACTAGTCTTGAAGAAACAGGCCGTCCTTCTTTTGCTCTAGTTTCTCAAGCATTAAAAATAGACTTTAATTTTATTCAAGGCAAATTAGAGTTATTTACAGATTCGACTACTCAATTGTTTGAGTTAGAAGAAGTCCTAGAAAAGTTTAAAAAAATCTCTAATACATTAGAAGTCTTAGGGTTACCTGAGCAAAGAACTATTATTAATCAAGAAAATGAATTAAGATCACTTATAGCTGATGGCCAATTTAGTCAAGAGCATCAATTAAATATGAAGAAGTCTTTGGCTGATGTAGAAAAGACTATAGTAGTCGCAGTTGATAAGTTCCTTCATGATGAAACCTCTACTGTACGTGATACTACGATAAAAGAAGTTGCCTATGAATTGGTTAAGGTTAAAGATATTCTATCCCTTTATTTTGATAGTGAGGGAGAAGAAGGTGGTATTACAGATGTTCCTGTTTTACTTACTCATGCTGTTCATAAGCTAGGGATTCTTTCTCAGTACACGGCTGCTGCTGTTGCTATTCGTTGCTTGCAGTATATAGAAGATCATTTTATTAATGATTTTGTGTATCCAGATAATAAAAGCATTGAGCATGTTGTGGGTGCCATTGCAAGCATTGATTACTACATGGATTGTCTCATTAAAAATCAGATAGTTTCTGCCGGAAATGTGTTAGATTTTGCAAAAGAGTACTTAGTGGCATTGAATTATTCTCTACCTGATGATTGTCAAACTATAGTTTCAGAATTTATATCCTCAAATGCAATAAAAGAAAATAACCAGAACGACAAAATACCTGAGGATATTGGTAAGGAGCTTGACATTATTGAAGCCGATGAGCCTATAGCAAGCACTCAAGAAGTGGCCACCCCCATTATTAATGTGAATGATGAAAATATTGTGGATGATGAATTGGTTGAGATTTTCTCAGAGGAAATGGATGAGATTTTTGAAACATTATCTATTCACTTGCCTATATGGACTGGTAATACTTATGACAATAATGCTCTAAAAGAAGTACGCCGAGCATTTCATACAATTAAGGGCAGCGGCCGTATGGTTAAAGCTGTTTTTATTGGTGAGCTTGGTTGGTCTATTGAAAATATGCTAAATCGTGTTTTAGATAATACGATTTCTCCCTCTGCTTCTTTATTAGCATTAGTAAAGAAGGTCGTAGATATTTTACCTGAGTTAGTTAAAGAGTATGCGGCAGGTAAACAGCACGAGCGTCAAGATGTAAACAATTATATGGAAGAGGCTAATGCCTTAGCTACAGGACAAGATTTACCTGTTGAGCACAGTGAGGTTGTTCCTGAAGAGGTATTAACCGAAGAAATACCGGATATTACTGAAACTGTACAAAATAATGAACAAATAAACGAAGTGCCTATAGAGATAGATAGCACAGAAGTAAAAATTGATAAATATGAGGCTGATTCGCAAGACTTTGATACAGAGCTAGTCGATGTTTTTGTTGCAGAAGCTAGAGTGCATATGCAAGTCTTGAGGGCATTTATTTATCTGTGTGAGCAGTCATTACCACAAACGGTGACAGACTCCTTGCAAAGAGCTATGCATACACTCAAGGGCAGCTCATTGATGGCTAACTTAGGCTTGATTGCCAATATTGCCAAGCCATTTGAAGCGTTTCTGAAAGAATGTAGCATTAATGGATGGCGAATAGATAAGATAGATTTTGAGTTGTTAAAGGATGCATATTCATTATTAAATGAAGGAATTAACCAATTAGAGCTTCATTCTTTAGCTCCAATTGAAGGCACTGAAGCTTTAGTAGAGCGTATACGCTTGCGTCGAGACGATTTACTATCACAGCTAGAGCTTAATGTTACTGCCGACATAGATAAAGATAGTGAGTTATCAACTGCTCAATCAATTGCCAACCTTTTAACACAAGTGGATCTTTTGTTAGATGCAGAGGACTATATAAAGGCGTGGTGGGAAAATAAAGGGCAAGAATTTGCTGAGCTACAAGGGTTGCAGCATGAGTTAAATGCCATATTACCAATGGCTATTAAGATAGGTTTGGAATCTATTGTAAAATTAATCAATGCCCTATTAAAAGCATATCAAGCAATAATTGATAATATGGTTGTATTAAATGATGCATTTTTTATTGCATTCATTAAAACACACCAAGTTTTATTAAATTGTATCGATCAGTTAGCTGCTGCACAATCTATATCAGATCATAACGCAGAAATAATGGAATTAGAAAAGGCGCTCGTTATGCTTGATAAGCATCATGAAGTCGCGTCTGCGGTAACTAAGAATCTAGTGCATGATGATCTTATCCAAGAGGACACATTAGTGCTAGGGGCGCCAGCTCCTAAAGGACCTATTATACAATCTGATCATATTGATGCTGATATGGCTGAAATCTTTCTTGAGGAAGCTGATGATATATTAGAACAGGCAAGAAATGATTTAGATGATTGGATAAAGGACCAAAAAGCAGATGCTCTAAAAGATTTGCAGCGTCAACTACATACGCTGAAAGGTGGTGCCCGGATGTGTGGTGCTGTAGGGTTAGGTGATATTGCACATGGCCTTGAGTTTATTTATGAGGGCTTATTAAATGGCCGTTATAGTTATTCCGCTGATTTAGTAGAGTTATTAAATAAAGCCCATGATTCTTTGCAGTTAGATATTGATACATTGCATGATAAAAATGTTCTTTTAAATAATCCGGCATTATTGAATGCAATACAGGTCTTCCGAAAAGAAGGCAGAGTGATTCTAGATGACTTTTCTACACCAGATGTGGACGTTTCTCCTACATCAGTCATAGAAGACACTAAAGCGATTGAGTTAGTTGCTGATAAAGATAATACAGCCAAAGTCGATGTAGAAAATACTAATACAGCTGTTGGTCTAGCGTTAGTGAAAGATGAGGAAAACTATCCTAACCCAATAGAGTCTTCTGGCGTAGAAGATAGTATAGTAACTGATTTAGGGGTTACAGATGATGCAATCAATGCACCAGAGATTGAAGAGACACTAGAAAATAAAATTAGCATATTGCCTGAAAAGGAACTTTCCACAGAAGTTCCCGTTACTGAGACTCAACCACCCACTGCTGCAAACAGCATAGCAAAAGAAGCATTTACTCTTTCAGATGGTAAGGCAGTATTTAAACTTTTAGAGGTAACAAAACTGCCAGTACTAGAGCGTGTTGACAGAGAAACTAATAAAGAAGTTACTGAACAAGTTAAAGTATCAGCTGAGCTACTAGATAACTTAGTTAATCTAGCGGGTGAGACTTCTATTTATCGTGGACGTATTGAGCAGCAAAATAGTGATTTGGCGAGTGTTCTATTAGAGATGGAGTCAACGGTTGACCGGGTTCGAGATCAATTACGTCGTTTAGATATAGAAACCCAATCCCAAATTATTTCAAGGCATCAGACAGAGACTGTTTTAGATTATGCTGATTTTGACCCCTTGGAGATGGATCAGTATTCCCAATTACAACAATTATCACGATCATTATTTGAGACTGCCTCTGACTTATTTGATTTGAAAGATACGTTGAAGCGTCGTAATCATGATATATCTGGTTTATTGCAACAACAAGCACGTATTAATACAGAACTTCAAGAAGGTTTGATGCATACGCGGATGGTTCCCTTAGACCGTATTGCTCCCCGTTTGCGTCGTCTCGTTCGTCAAGTATCATCAGAGTTGGGTAAAGATGTTGATCTCGTTATTGGTAATACAGCTGGAGAAATGGATCGTGGTGTTATTGATGCCATTATAGCACCATTAGAGCATATGATTCGTAATTCACTGGATCATGGTATTGAAAAAAGAGAGATTCGTGTTGCAGCAGGTAAGCCTGAAAGGGGTACTATTACTCTTGATTTAATTCGAGAGGGTGGTGAAATGGTTTTGCGCCTTAAAGATGATGGTGCAGGAATTTCTATCGCTGTAGTAAAAGAAAAAGCAATCAGCAAAGGTTTAATGGAAGCTGATGAAGTGTTATCAGATAAAGAAATATTACAGTTTATTTTAGAGGCAGGCTTTTCGACTGCCAAGAAAATTACACAAATTTCTGGACGTGGCGTAGGATTGGATGTTGTTGTTAATGCTGTTAAGCAATTAGGTGGTGCTTTAACATTAGACGCCGAAGAAGGTAAGGGAACCACTTTTTCTATAAGGCTACCTATTAACTTATCTGTTAGTCGTGCATTGATGGCTCGTGTTGGTGAAGAAAACTATGCTATCCCTATGAGTAGTGTGGAAGGTGTTACTTATATTTCAGCAGAGCTACAAAAAGAGTTCTACCAGTTTGGTGCCGCTGAACTTGAGTATGGTAATGAATCTTATCGTGTAAAATACTTGGGTGAACTTTTAGGTAATCGAGTTACAACACAGCCTCAACACATAATAGAGGAGCGTGCTCCTGTATTGTTAGTCCGTTCTGGCGATTATTATATGGCGTTGCGTGTCGATGAGTTACTTCCTTCAAGTGAGGTTGTGGTTAAAAGTTTAGGTATACAGTTTTTGTCGGTTCCTGCTATTTCTGGTGCAACTATTTTAGGGGATGGTAATGTTATTATTATTCTTGATTTAAGTGCATTAGTGCGTAGTTATTTTACTAGTCAACATCAAGCGAAAATGGCTGAGGATAGAAGGGTTGCACATAGTGAAGTTGAGCTAGCACCTGAACTATTTAGTCGCCCACCACTGGTCATGGTAGTGGATGACTCTGTAACAGTACGTAAGGTGACTACTAGACTCCTTGAGCGTCAAGGTATGGAGGTTGTTACCGCACGAGATGGTCTAGATGCAGTGACACAATTAGATGAAAGAATTCCAGATATTATGCTATTGGATATCGAAATGCCAAGAATGGATGGTTTTGAAGTGGCAACTCGCGTACGTCATGATGCAAGAACTAAGCATCTTCCAATTATTATGATCACTTCACGAAGTGGTGATAAGCACAGAGAACGTGCATTAGGAATAGGTGTTAATGAGTATATGAGTAAGCCTTTTATGGATGCTAGATTAATTAAGACTATATCCGATTTATTACCTGCTTTCCAGGTAAACCTATTGGAGAGTAGCTCATGATAGAGCAAAATTTTATTCAAAAAACGGCATTAGATGTATCATTAATTACTCTAGTTGATCGTACATTAGCCCTTCCGAGCTCTGCTATTGTAGAGGTAATACATGTTATTGTCCCTCAAGTTGTGGGTAAAATGCCTCGTTGGTTCTTAGGTTTTTTACCATGGCAAGGGTTACGTATTCCATTTGTTTCATTTGAAGGTATCTGTGGTGCAGGTTTTAAAATTAATAATACATCCAACATATTAATTTTAAAAACAATTACGCCAACATTACAATGCAAATTTATTGCACTATTAATTCAAGATGTTCCAATGGTGTGTCCCATAACAGAGGATATGGTCATTGATGTCGTAGGTGATTTATCAAAGTATGAGCTTGAAAATATAAAAATTAATGAGTTTGTTGCTAAAATTCCTGATATACCATCTGTAGAGAAGCTATTAGTTCAGACAGGTGTATTAGTTTAATATTTTAGTAAGACTAGATATCATTATTTACATTGAAAATAGCTATTTTATAGCTATCTGTGAGGCAATATGAAAAAGTTATTAACGATATTATCTTTTTGTGTCGTTTGTTTTTTTAATAGTGTCTACGCGGGAATGGTTGAAGATGTAGTTCAGCGCGGGAGTTTAAAAGTTGGGTTGACACCTACTTATATCCCTTTTGAAATGACTAATAAGCAGGGAGAGATTATTGGTTTTGAGGTTGATATATTAAGGTCAATGGCAAAATCAATGGGTGTAAAGTTGGAGTTGATTTCTGTTTCTTATGATGGACTTATCCCTGGCATGTTAACAGGAAAGTTTGACTTAATTGCTAGTGGTATGACAATTAATCAACAGCGGAATCTTAAGCTTAACTTTTCGGAGCCTTTCATTCAAACAGGCCAGACATTAATTATTCGAAAAGACCTTGACCATAAGGTTAAATCTTATAAAGATTTAAACCAAGAACAATATCGTATTACTTCACAGGTAGGAACAACGGGTGAAGTACTTGCCAAGAAATATATGAATAAAGCTCAGTATTATGGTTATAACAGTGAGGCAGAGGCTTTTTTAGAGGTAGTCAATGGCAAAGCAGATGCTTTTATTTTTGATGAGACCTACAATGTGATTGCTTTGCATCGGTTAGGGAATAATAAAGTATTGCATTTAGACCAACCCATTACTAAGGAGCCGATTGCTTTTGCTGTTATGCAAGGTGACTATGATAGTGTCAATTGGATTAATAACTTTTTAAATCAAATAAAAAATGATGGTACTTATAACCAGATTTATAATAAGTGGTTTAAAAAAATGGACTGGCTGAAGGATATGGAGTAACAATAAGCTATATTGCTTATTGTATGATAAAGTTTAATGTTAATAGGTTAAATATGAAAAAATTTATTTTAGGTATATGTCTGTTATGTAGCTTCAATTTTGTGTGGGCAGGCATGATCGATGATGTAGTTCAAAGGGGCACGCTACGCGTTGGTCTAGACCCTACCTATATGCCATTTGAAATGACGAACAAGCAAGGTGATATTGTAGGTTTTGAAGTAGATTTAGTTAGAGCGATGGCAAAATCATTGGGCGTTAAGTTGGAGATTGTTTCTATTGCACAAGACGGAGTTATTCCAGGCTTATTAACCAATAAATTTGATATGATTGCCAGTGGATTATCATTAACTCAAGAAAGAAATTTAAAAGTTAACTTTCCAGATCCCTTTATTATGACAGGGCAAACTATTCTTATCCGAAAAGGTTTAGAAGGTACCATAAAGTCTTATAAAGATTTAAATGACCCAAAATATAAAGTGACATCCAGACTGGGAACAACAGGCGAATTTGCAGCTAAACGCAGAATTAGTAAAGCGCAGTATTTTGGTTATAATACGGAAGCAGAGGCGGTATTAGAGGTAGTGAATGGTAAAGCAGATGCGTTTGTCTTTGATGCCGCGTTTAATGTGGTTGCTGTTCAAAAACTAGGCAATGGTAAGTTAGTCTTTTTAGATGAATCTTTTACTTATGAGCCCTTAGCTTTTGCTATCAGGAAGGGTGATTACGATAGTATTAATTGGATTAATAACTTCTTAGCGCAAGTAAAAAATGACGGTACTTATGATCGTCTATACAATAAATGGTTTAAAAGAACAGATTGGTTAAAAGGAATGGAGTAAAATCATTCCTAAATTAGCTATAAAAAACAGTATGAATTAGCTTATAATAGCCAATTTATAAGCTCTTTATATACAATATGTCTAAATCCTCTCAACACCATTGGCTATGGCATTTATTGACAGTAGCCATACTTGCCACGATTGCATTCTCGTTTTGGTATGCTTCTGTTTCTACTGCGTATAAGTGGGACTGGAATAATATCACTAATTATTTTTATTATAAAAAAGAAGTCGTACTAGAGACAGCTCCTAGTGATGTTGAAGTCTCTAGTATTAAGAGCCATGATGGCAAATCGACTATTATACTACTTGATTATAGTACCGATGAGAAAACAACAATAACTGTTTCCACTGGTCAGGTAAAAGTTGTCGAAGGGCAAGAGTTAGCAGAAGGAGACTCGATTGCTTCTAAGAGTAGTTGGATTGTAGGTCCCTTTGTAGAGGGTTTCTTTACAACACTTTGGATTTCTATTGTATCTGGTATCTTAGGAATGATATTAGGACTAATCACAGGCCTTTGTCGTATTTCTAAAAATCCTACTCTAAGGGATTTGTCTACGGTTTATGTTGAGCTTACGCGGGCACTCCCGTTGTTAGTTATTATCTTTATTGTTTACTATGTTTTTGGCGCTATTTTTAACTTATCGCATAATACAGCGGCCATTATTTCTCTTTCATTTAGTGCTGGCGCTTACATTGCCGAAATTGTAAGGGGTGGTATTCAGTCTATTTCAAAAGGTCAAACCGAAGCCGCTAGATCTTTAGGGATGGGAGCTTTTACTACCATGTGGTTGATTATTTTTCCTCAGGCATTGAGAAGAATGCTTCCCGCATTGACAGGACAGTTTATTAGCCTAGTAAAAGATACTTCATTACTATCAGTTATTTCTATTGTTGAAATAACCAGAGCAGCTCAATTATCAATTACAACGTCATTAAAACCATTTGAAATGTGGTTCTGTGCTGCAGCACTTTATTTGTTAATTAATATTCCGCTTTCTATTTTGGCACGTTATCTAGAAAAAAGGCTGGCAAAAAGTGATTAATGTAAAAGAGCTTAATAAGGTATTTGACAGCAAAGGCAGTATTGTTCGTGCCGTTGATAATGTGAGTATTGATATTGCTAAGGGCGAGGTGGTTGTTATTGTCGGGCCATCAGGCTCAGGTAAATCAACTTTCTTACGTTGTTTAAATGCACTGGAAGAAATGGACAGCGGTGCAATTGCGATTGATGGCGTTAAAATAGGGCATTCTAAAACCAATATCAATGCGCTACGTCGTGAAGTGGGCATGGTTTTTCAACATTTCAATTTATTTCCACACATGACGGTTCTAGAAAATTTGTGTGTGGCTCAGCGAGTTGTTCGTAAACGTTCAAGCAACGATGCCATTGTGAAGGCCAAAGAGTTGTTAACAAAAGTGGGAATTGCTGAGAAAGTTAATGAATATCCCTCACGTTTATCAGGTGGTCAACAACAACGGGTGGCTATCGCCAGAGCACTTTGTATGGATCCTAAAGTGATGTTGTTTGATGAGCCTACATCAGCACTAGACCCTGAGATGGTAGGGGAAGTGTTAGATGTGATGCGTAAACTAGCGCAAGAAGGGATGACCATGGTGTGTGTAACCCATGAAATGAAGTTCGCCAAAGAGGTCGCTGATCGAATTTTATTTTTTGATCATGGTAAATTGTTAGAAGATACAACACCTGAAAAGTTTTTCTCAGCACCCAAAGACCCAAGGGCTAGGGAATTTTTACAACAAGTTCTTTAGTGGAGAAAACATATGCGTATAGGCGAGTTGGCAGGACTAACTAATTGCACAGTAGAAACCATACGCTATTATGAAAAGCAAGGATTGCTTCCCAAAGCATATCGAACAAATAATAATTATCGGGTATACAGTGATATTCATTTAGCGCGTTTGAAGTTCATTCGTAACTGTCGCAGTTTAGATATGACACACGAAGAAATTCGCGAGTTGTTAAAGTTGGTGATTGATACCCCTAAGGATGATTGTAGTGTTATCTCCAACCTGTTAGATGAACACCTTGAGCATGTGAATACTCGAATAACAGAGTTACAGGAGTTACAAAAAGTATTGTTCGATTTACAAAAGCGCTGCTTAAGTCCTTCTTCTATAGACCATTGTGGTATTGTCCAAGAGTTAACAGAAAAAGAGATTCCAACGGTTCATAAAAGCCATTTATAATCCAAAAAAAACACGCTGACTATAATGCAGCCGTTATTAATTGAGAGTATTAATGAGTTTAAACACAAAAGATTTAAAAGAAATTACAGTTAGAGGTATTGTTTTAGGTGCGCTGATAACTCTTGTTTTTACTGCCTCCAATGTTTATTTAGGGTTAAAAGTGGGATTAACCTTCTCATCATCTATCCCTGCTGCCGTTATTTCTATGGCGGTGCTGGGTCTTTTTAGCCGCTCCAGTATTTTAGAAAATAATATGGTGCAAACTCAAGCATCTGCGGCGGGAACACTTTCAGCTACTATTTTTGTATTGCCTGCTCTTTTGATGGTTGGGTATTGGCAAAGTTTTCCGTTCTGGCAAACGATGATGATTTGTGGGGCGGGTGGGATGTTAGGGGTCGTTTTTTCTATTCCCTTACGCCGTACGATGATTGTAAACAGCGATTTACCTTATCCTGAGGGGGTAGCCGCTGCTGAAATTTTAAAAGTTGCTCATGATAATGAAGAGAAGAACGAATCAGGGGCCAAGAGTATTTTATGGGGCGGAGCTGTTGCCAGTGCCTTTACTTTTATAACAGGTGGTTTTCAACTATTAGCCAGTGGCGCTAGTTATTGGCTCCGGTCAGATAAAGTGATTTTTCAGTTTCCTATGAGTTTTTCACTGGCACTTATGAGTGCTGGTTACTTAATGGGGCTGATGGCGGGAGTTGCCATGTTAATTGGTGCTATTTTGGCATGGTTTGGTTTTGTACCGTATCTCATGTTCACATCGGATATTCAACAAACGGTGAGTACGGATCAACTGATTAGTATGGCTAATGCCTTATGGAAAGATCAAGTACGCTTTATTGGGGCAGGGACATTGGCGATTGCTTCTGTATGGACATTATTAACACTTTTTAAGCCAATGATCCATGGCGTAAAGTTATCTTTTCAAGCGTTAAGAGATAAAACAATTACCCAAGAGCGCACCGATAGAGATTTATCAGCAGGCGCACTCATTGCTGTATTGTTAGCCTCTTTAGTCGTATTGGTGATAAGTTTTTATTCGTTTGTGGATGATGCCCCTGTTTCGAACCTTTATGCTTGGGGGTTAGTCCTGTTTTCGGTTGTCGCTATTTTTATTATTGGTTTTTTTATTGCGGCAGCCTGTGGATACATGGCAGGTCTTATCGGTTCCTCGAATAGCCCTATTTCTGGTATCGGTATTGTAGCTGTTATTGTTGTATCGGTATTGCTGTTGTTGTTAACAGAGCAATTAATTAGCACCGATGAGGGAAAGAAATTTGCAATGGCATTGGCTATTTTTATTACGAGCGGTGTTGTTGCTGTAGCCGCCATTGCTAATGATAATTTACAAGATTTGAAAACAGGGTATTTAGTGGGCGCTACGCCAAGAAGCCAACAAGTTGCATTATTAATTGGTTGCGTGGTGGGGGCCATTGTGATAGCTCCTATTTTAGATGTGCTTTATCAGGCTTATGGCTTAGCAGGTGCTGTGTTGCCTAGAGAGGGGATGGATACGACCAGTATGTTATCTGCTCCGCAAGCTACCCTCATGAAGACGATTGCCACAGGAATCTTTTCTCATCAGTTAGATTGGACTATGTTTGTTATTGGCCTTATTGTGGGGGCTATTTTTATAGTCATTGATGGGGTGTTGAGTTATAGCTCAAAGACATTGCGTATTTCTGCATTAGCTGTTGGTTTGGGTATCTATTTGCCTGTTGATATCACTATGGCGATAGTTGTTGGTTCACTGCTTAATTGGATAATTTCATGCCGTGTTAAATCGAAGAAATTAGCTAAAGATGAAGAAACAAAAATGCTAGCCGATACTAATCGGCGAGGCGTCTTAATAGCGTCTGGTTTCATCGTTGGAGAAAGTTTGGTGGGTGTATTATTAGCCATTGTTATTCTCATCAGCTTATCGTTAGGTTTGAGTGATACGCCATTTTCCCTTGATCGTTATCTAGTGCCCATGTTTGGAAGTGCACTACCTGTACTTAAGAATAGCTTAGGCTTATTGGTTTTCATCGTGGTGTGTGCAGTTTTCTTTAAAAAGACATTTGATAAAAAATAATAACTTTTTCTTTTTATATTTTTTTGACTAAGCAGAATAGATTAGCTACAGCAGAAAGGAGATAAAACTATTTTCTGTGATAGCGAATAGTTTTTGCTATAATCAATTATTTACTAAATAAATTCAGAATAGACAGCTATCCCTATGGACAAGACATATCAACCTGACAGTATTGAGCGCTCATGGTATCAAACATGGGAATCTAATAACTACTTTGCTCCACAAGGTAAAGGTGATCCGTATTCGATTATGATTCCACCGCCTAACGTGACAGGCAGTTTACACATGGGGCATGGTTTTAATAACGCCATCATGGATGCCTTGATTCGTTATCGTCGTATGCAGGGTAGAAATACTTTATGGCAGCCCGGAACTGACCATGCAGGTATTGCGACTCAAATGGTAGTGGAGCGTCAGTTAGGTTTGCAAAATATCACCCGCCATGATTTAGGCCGTGAAAAGTTTATTGAAAAAGTGTGGGAGTGGAAAGCTGAGTCAGGTGGTAATATCACACGTCAAATTCGTCGCTTAGGCTCTTCCGTTGACTGGAGTCGTGAGCGCTTTACGATGGATGAAGGTTTGTCTAATGCGGTGAAAGAAGCCTTCGTACGCCTTTATAATGATGGTTTGATCTATCGTGGTAAACGCCTTGTGAATTGGGATTGTAAATTCCACACGGCGATTTCTGATCTTGAAGTTGAAAGTCATGATGAAAAAGGTCATTTATGGCATTTACGCTATCCATTACTCGATGGTGCTAAAACGAAAGAAGGTAAAGACTATTTAGTCGTGGCAACGACACGCCCAGAAACAGTATTAGGTGATACCGCTGTTGCTGTACACCCTGATGATGAGCGTTATCAACATTTAATTGGTAAAACGCTACGCTTACCGATTGTAAATCGTGAAATTCCTATCATTGCCGATGAGTATGTTGATCCTAAATTTGGTACAGGCTGTGTAAAAATTACACCTGCCCATGATTTTAATGACTACGAGGTAGGTAAGCGTCATCACCTAACCTTAATAAATGTATTAGATGCTAATGGAGCTATCTTAAAAACAGCTCAAGCTTTTAATATTGATGGTTCGGTTAAGACGGATATTGATACGGTATTGCCCGAAGTTTATGCTGGCTTAGATCGTTTTGATGCAAGAAAAGCCATTGTTGCTGACTTTGAACAACAAGGGTTGTTAGAGAAGATCGAAGATCATGCGTTGAAAGTTCCTCGTGGTGATCGTTCGGGTGTTGTGATTGAACCATGGCTAACCGATCAATGGTATGTGAAAGCATCAGAGCTAGCTAAGCCTGCGATTGAAGCCGTAGAAGATGGTCGTATTCAATTTGTACCAAAGCAATATGAGAATATGTACTTCGCGTGGATGCGTAATATTCAAGACTGGTGTATTAGTCGCCAATTATGGTGGGGTCATCAAATTCCTGCATGGTACGATGAGCAAGGCAAAGTATATGTAGGGCGTGATGAAAATGAAGTTCGCCAGCAGTATAACCTTGCGGCTGATATTGTTTTAAAACAAGACCCTGATGTATTGGATACATGGTTTAGTTCAGGACTTTGGACATTCTCAACTCTTGGTTGGCCTGAGCAAACCGAATTCTTAAAAACATTCCACCCAAGCTCTGTTTTAGTGACTGGTTTTGATATTATTTTCTTCTGGGTTGCCAGAATGATTATGTTGACCATGTACTTAATTAAAGATGAAAAAGGTAATCCTCAAGTACCCTTTAAAACTGTCTATGTCCATGGTTTGGTGCGTGATGGACAAGGCCAAAAAATGTCTAAATCTAAGGGTAATGTGTTAGACCCATTAGATATTATTGATGGTATTGATCTGGGAACCTTGGTTAAAAAACGTACCTCGGGCTTAATGCGCCCAAAAGATGCAGCAAAAATCGATAAGCAAACCCGTAAAGAATATGACGATGGTATCGCGGCTTACGGTACAGACGCGTTACGTTTTACTTTCTGCTCGCTTGCCTCAACAGGGCGTGATATTAACTTTGATATGAACCGTGTTGAGGGCTATCGTAATTTCTGCAATAAAATCTGGAATGCGGCACGTTATGTGTTAATGCAATGTGAAAATCAAGATTGTGGCCAAAAGGATGAAGCCGTGGAGCTTACCTTGGCTGATCGTTGGATTATTTCTGCATTACAACGCACAGAAGCAGAAGTGTCTCGTCATCTTGACCAATTCCGTTTTGACTTAGCCGCGCAATCGCTCTATGAGTTTATTTGGAATCAATATTGCGATTGGTATTTGGAGCTTTCTAAGCCAGTATTATGGGATGAAAATGCACCAGCTGAGCGCTTACGCGGTACACGTCGCACTTTAGTAAGGGTGTTAGAGGCCGCTCTTCGTCTTGCACATCCATTTATGCCATTTATTACTGAGGAAATTTGGCAAAGCATTAAAGGGCTTGCAGGTAAATCTGGTGATACCATTATGCTACAGCCGTATCCTGTTGCAGATGAGGCGAAGATTGATACGCAAGCCGAAGCCGATATTGAATGGTTAAAAGCCTTCATTAATGGGATTCGTAATATTCGTGCCGAAATGAATATTAATCCTGGTAAGCCGTTAGATGTATTACTTAATCATTACAATGTTGAAGATGAGCGTCGTTTACACGATAATGAAGCATTTTTAAAGAAATTAGCAAAGCTCGATTCAGTAACCTTGCTTACAGGAAGCGATGCACCACCTGCTGCCGCCGCATTAGTGGGAGATATGGAAGTACTAGTGCCTATTGCAGGGTTGATTGATAAAGAAGCCGAACTTGCTCGTTTAGATAAAGAAATTCAAAAGCTAACGGCTGATGCACAGAGAACGACGGGCAAACTAAGTAATGCTAGTTTTGTGGAGAAGGCACCGGCTGAGGTGATTAAGAAAGAGCGTGCAAAACTAGCTGAAGCTGAGCAAGCCATCAGCCGACTCAATGAACAACGTAGTAAAATTATTAACTTGTAAAAGATTGGCAGAAATTGTAGTGACTAAAGAAGATCCTGTATAGTATCGCAATACAGGATCTTTTTTTATGAGATAACGTTTTATTAATCGATGGAGAGAATATGAATAATTGGTTATCGATTATTTGTTTAGCAAGTGTTGCCTTTTGTTGTCAGGCAGAAACAAAACTGAGTTCGACTATTAAAGAAGTGACTGTTTATAATGACCGTGCAGCGGTTACTCGTCATGCTCAAATTCAATTGAGCGCAGGTGAATACGAATTGGTTTTTGAGAACCTACCGAACGCTCTTGATAATCAATCTCTACAGCTTGATATCAAAGCGACAAAAGCTGTTATTATTCAAGATATTAATATTAACCATCATTATTTAGTGAGTAATGCTAACGAACGTTTACGAGTGGTTGAGCAAGAAATAAAAGTTCTACAAGAAAAACTTGCCCAAGTAGATGATCAAGAAACTTTATTGGTTAATCAAAAAAACTTTATTGACCAAGCCCAAAAAAGTACTGTTGGTGAGGATAGTAGGGCAAACAGGCCGAGTTTAGAGCAAGTTCAACAAATAATGGATTTTTCCAGCGTTAGCCTAGCAAAGTTGTCGGAAGAAACGCGACAATTGAGTACTGAAAAAGAGCAATTACAGAAGCAATTACAAGTTTTAAAGGATAACCAAACATTACTATTTGACGAAACACAATCACAAGTAAAAGACGTGACAGTTAAAGTAAACGTGCCAAAAACAGAAATGGTTAAGGTTAATTTAACCTATGTGACTTATGGTGCCAGTTGGACACCAATTTATGATGCCCGTTTTAGTAGTAAAGAACAAAAACTATCGTTGAATTATTTAGCGAATGTTGCGCAGCAAACTGGAGAAGATTGGCAAGGGGTAAAACTAACCTTGTCTACAGCAAAACCATCATTGAGTGGTACAGTACCTGAGTTAAAACCATGGACGGTGGCACAATATAATGAAAGAGTATTGGGTAGTCCTCGTGATAGTAGAATGCAGTACAAAGCAGCCAGAGCTGATATGAGTAGTAAAAAACCTAGACCAGCATTCACACCTAAAGCCAGTATCAGTACGAGCTTAACGAATACAGCGTTTACGATCGCTGAGCCAACAACCTTATTATCCAGCAGCGATGAGCAAAAAGTAGTGATTTATAGTCTTGATAATTTACAGGCAGATTTGGTTTATCAAACTGTACCACGTCTAAAAGAAGTGGCTTTATTACAAGCAACCACAAAAAACAATTCAGATTATCCTTTATTAGCAGGGGTGTTAAATATTTTTATGGATGGGCGCTTTATTTCTCGAGGTACTTTAGGTATCACTATGCCTAATGATACCTTGAAAGTGGGTTTAGGTGTTGATGAAGGGGTCAAGGTAACATTTAAACAACTAAAACGCTTTACTGAGAAAACTGGGTTTACTAACAGTGGTGAACGTATTACCTATGATTATCTCCTCACTGTTCAGAATAATAAAAATAAACCTATTGCATTAGCTATTGCGGATCATATTCCTGTTTCACAGAATGAAAAAATTAAAGTAAAACTGTTGTCACCTAACACTATTCAAGCCGATAAAGAAGGAAAAATAAGCTGGAATATAACCCTTAAGCCAATGGAGAAACAAGAAATACCGATTAAGTTTACAGTGGATTATCCTGTTAATACTCAAGTGATTGGTTTATAAAGGAATACGATGATGAGAAGATGGTTATCAGTGATTTGTTTAGGCACATTAAGTCTTTACACCTATGGTGCACAAAAAGAATTAGCTTCAAGCATTAAAGCAGTGACAGTTTATGCTGATAGAGCATCCATTAATAGGCAAGCTGAAGTGATATTACCAGCGGGTGAGCATGAATTATATTTTAAAAATTTACCTGTGCAATTAGATAATAATTCTGTACAGGTCAATGTGTTAAGTAGTAATCCAGCGACAGTATTAGATGTTACAACCAAACAACAAGCGCGCTTAAGTGATGTGAATCCAAGGTTGCAAAAGATAGCTGAAGCTATTCAACAGTTCTATGATCAAAGAAATAAATTAACAGATCAACAGGCATTATTGACTAATCAGCAAAGATTTATTCAAACTTTACAGTTAGGAGTCTTGGCTACTAATAAAGACGGCTCAAGACCTTCTGTGCAAGAGTTAAAAAATATCATGCAGTTTTCGAAAGAAAATTTACTGATAATATCAGAAAAAAAACGGCAAATTACTAAGGAAATCGAAAAAATAGATGAGCAATTAACAAATCTTGAGAGCGAGCGTCAGCCTATTTTACGCAGTAATAAACAAACAAAAGATATAGTTGTTCGCGTTAATTTGCAGCAACCTAGTAAAGTTGATGTGGATTTAAGTTATGTTACTTCTAATGCTATATGGTATCCCCGTTATGATGTTCGTTTTAATACCAAGAGCGATCAATTACAATTAGATTATTCTGGTATTGTGCAACAAAGAACGGGTGAAGATTGGAGTAATGTTAAATTAACCCTTTCCACAGCTAAACCTAATTTAGGTAGTGATATTCCAAAACTACAAGTATGGTCTATTGATCAGCTCCATGAGGTAGCAGTTGCTGAACAAGTATCATATACGGCAATGGCCGATATACCAGCACCTGCTCCAGCAATGGCCGTGCCTAAAAATGAAGTGCAAGCATTAAAACAATTAGCCTCTGTGGATATGGGGGTGACCAGTGCATCATTCGATATAGCTAATACTATTTCTTTGAACAGTGGTGGTCGCGAGCAAAGCGTTTCAATTACAGAGCTTGAGTTACCTCATAAGCTAAATTATATCACTGTGCCCAAGCTTGCTTCAGCGGCGTACTTGCAAGTTGCTGCAACAAATAACAGTGATTTTCCATTGATAGCTGGTAAGCTCAATGTGTTTATGGATAATCGCTTTGTTACCAGTAGCTATTTAAAAACGACGATGCCGAAAGAAGCATTAAAACTTGATCTGGGGGTTGATGAAGGTATTTCTGTAACCTATAAACCGATTAAACGCTTCGCTGAGAAAACAGGATTCACTGGTGGCTATGATAAAGTAACTTATGAGTATTTATTAACGGTACAAAATAATAAAAAAACCACTCAAACAATTAAGGTGTTTGATCAAGTTCCTGTTTCTGAGAATGAAAAAATAACGGTTAAACAATTATCACCTGATCCTAAAGTAATTAAGCATGATGAAGAGGGGAAAATCAGTTGGGATTTAACCCTAGCTCCACAAGGGAAAAAAGAGAGTTCTATACAGTTTTCCATCGAATACCCTAGCGAGATGAAGGTTGTCGGCGTTAATTAGTGGCTGAAGAAATGGATGTATTGAAAGTCCTAAAATAAAGTTTATGCTTGTAACTTTTAATCAAACAGTGATTATTACAAGCATAAATTAGACTTGATCAAATTAAGTAAAGTTCTCTAGTAGTTCTTAAATTGTTTTTATATGAACTAGTTCTCTTAATTCTACATGTAACAGTGTATGATACGGTATTGACATTGTATTTTATATAACACTAAAGTACAATTTATACTAATGTCTTGATCTTGTTTATCTTTCAAGAAAGCTAGAAAGCTATAGTCATCCTATGAAAGGATACTATCGACCGTCTTTATCCTTTATTGGCATATCTATTTTAAAGGTTGCTAACCGGATATAAGTTTTTAGAAACCGCTGGTAAAAATCTATTTTATATGAAATATCATTCTATAATTGCATTGGCAGTAAGTTGCTCATTGTTAATGCAAAATCACGCCATGGCCATGGATATAAAAAATGGTGAAGAAAAAGTAATTGATAATAAATTATCGGACTCTATTACAACTGTAGGCTCAGCCAGCGATGGAAAATTAACAATTTCTGAAGGGGGAGAGCTGACGACCAGTATCTTTCGAGTTGGCTTTAAGGGTGGTAATGGTGAAGCGAATATTATTAACGGTGGAAAAGTAATTATTTCTGGTAATAGCTACAGTTATCCTTTTGCCATAGGAGGTTCTAGTGATGGTGGTAGTAATAGCTCCATAAATACAACGGGGACATTAAATATTTCTGGTGCTGGAAGTTTAGTAACCAGTACAGGTTCCATCGGTGAGTTTTCAATCGGTAGCCAAGGAGGAGAAGGCTATTTGAATATTACTGATGGTGGAAAATTAACTTTACAGCAGGGGCTTTGGGTAGGGTCAAGAGGCGGTGAAGCAACCAAGGGATTTGTAAATGTTCAGGGGAATGGTAGTGAATTGTCAACAGATCAGCGATTCATTGTTGGTACTTATAATTTTGGTCAAGCGGTATTTAGTGATGGAGCAAAACTTACGGTCAACGGATCTGGAGCCAGTGCTATCACAGTTGGCAATGAAATCAGTAATCAAAAAGATAATTTATTAGTGATTACAGGGAATAATACAACGGCTACAGCGACAAATGGTGGTGTTGTTGTTGGAAACGGGGGTAAAGGCACATTAATTGTCTCTGAAAATGCAACATTATCCTCAGCCAAAGAGATTATTATTGCAAACATGTATACAGCTAATGGAGAGCTAGCAATCGGTAGTCGAAAAGGTGAGCAAGCGACTGGTGCTGGTGTTATCGATGCGGACTCTATCCGCTTTGGCGCAGGAACTGGTGTATTGGTTTTTAATCACACGGACAGCGATTATACATTGAGTTCAGCTATTCATGGTCAAGGTACTGTAGAGGCTTTATCAGGTGTAACTATATTAACTGGAGCAAATGATTATACAGGTAGTACGCTAATTGGTGACGGTGGGATATTACAAGCTGGGTTAGCCAATACGTTTAGTAGTCATTCATCTTATACGGTTAATGAAGGCGGTGGTTTATTTTTTGATGGTTATAACCAAACTATTTCAACATTAATCAATGCAGGTGTTACTAACCTCTCTGGGTCAACAGCAGGTACTGTATTAACGATAACTGGTGATTATATAGGACAAGATGGATATCTTGTTTTAGGGACGCAACTTGGCGATGATAGTTCGGCAACAGATCAATTAGTTATTGAAGGAAATGCTACAGGCACAACGCATGTTTCTGTTAATAATCTCGGTGGTTCGGGTGCGCAGACCATTGAAGGAATTAAGATAATCGATGTAAAAGGTTCTTCAGATAATGGGGCCTTTATACAGAATGGCCGTATAGTGGCAGGTGCCTACGATTATAGTTTGATTAAAGGTTCCGCAACAGGTCAAGATGATCAAAGCTGGTATTTAACTAGTGTGTATAATCCTAATGGGAATGGAAATGGGAATATACATACCGTCCGTCCAGAAGCGATGGGGTATTTGAGCAACTTAAGTACAGCCAATGCTATGTTTGGTCTTAGATTACACGATCGTCAACCTGAAAGAATGTATATAGATCCTGTGACCGGGCAAAAGAAAACCACAACATTATGGTTACGGCATCAGTATACAAATAATCAGTTTGAAGATTCGACAGGTTTATTAACCTCTAAAACGAATAGAAATATGACCCAATTAGGTGGTGATATTGCCCAGTGGAGTAGTAATGACATTGATCGCTTTCATCTAGGTGCTATGGTTGGTTATGGTTATTCGCACGGTAAAGCAGAGTCTAAATTAACTAAATACCGTACAAGTACTGAATTAAAAGGCTATAGCATGGGCCTTTATGGTACGTGGTATCAAAATAATATAGATAAAAAAGGGTTGTATATTGATACTTGGGCATTATGGAATCACTTTACTGCAAAGGTGAATGGTCAAGAGCTTAAACAGGAAAAATATCACCTAAAAGGAATGACAGGCTCAATAGAAGTGGGTTATGCACTTAATCTTGGCTCATTGCGTAAGGGTTATGAAGTATGGTTGCAACCGCAAAGTCAGTTAATATGGCAAGGCGTTAAAGCTGACAACCATACTGAAAATAATGGTACGCTTGTTGGAGCTAATAAAAATAATATACAAACTCGCTTAGGAACACGCATTATGCTAGTGCCTGAGCAATCTAGCAATCTTACGATGCCATCGGTTAGCCCCTATGTAGAAGTGAATTGGTTACATAACTCGAGAAACTATCGCGTGAGTATGGATAACGAGCAGATCTCGCAAGCAGGGACTAAAAATATTGCTGAAATTAAAGTAGGTGTTGAGGGGAGTATGACTAGCAATCTTAGTCTATGGCTTAATGTGGGACATCAATTTAGTCATGATAGTTATAAAGATACAACAACTAGCGTAGGGGTTAACTATAGTTTTTAGCCCCATTTCTTTTTATTAGATTGTCGGTGAATAATTATATTTTTGCGTCACTGTTACTGAGAGCGCTATTTAATTTTTGATAAACGGATTCAGAAAGAGAAATTATGACATGCTCTTTGTTTATCTTTGTTAAATCGGCTATGATGTTCCGATAAATGCATTTTTATATTTTCATTTGATAATGATAAGAGGATTATCGTGTCTATTTCTCGTTATATTGATTCTATTCCTTTCATAGAGTCGATGAAAGGGTATCGGTTAGGCTTTTTTAAAAAGGATTTAATAGCGGGCTTAACGATTGGTTTGATTGCAGTACCCCTTTCTATGGCGTTGGCAATTAACTCAGGTGTTGCACCTCAGTATGGCTTGTATACAGCAATTGTTGCAGGCTTTTTTATTGCTATCTGTGGTGGGTCTCGCTTTAATATTTCTGGACCAACAGCCGCCTTTGTCATTATTTTACAACCGATTACAAATCAATATGGGCTTGTTGGTTTATTAACAGCAAGTTTTCTAGCCGGTATCATTTTGCTGCTGATGGGCTTGTTGCGCTTGGGGCGTATGATTTTCTTCGTTCCGCAGTCAGTGGTGACTGGCTTTAGTATGGGAATTGCAGTGGTTATTGCGTTAACACAGCTCCCCGATTTTTTCGGTGCTATTCCTACAGTATCAGGAACTGACTTTATTTCTCGTTTACAGGGAATCGCGCAAGTTATTACTCAAGCCTCTTGGGCTGATGTTTTTTTAGGATGCACCACATTGGCAGGTATGCTAATTTTTCCTAAAATCCTTAAGGGGTTTCCTCCTCATTTATTTGTTTTACTTTTAGCTGTTGCACTAGGTGCATTGCTTTCTTATTTTGGCTTAGAATTTAGAACAATCTATTCAGTTTTTAGTTATACCTTGGATGGAAAAGAGTATGTAGGGATCCCTGCGATATTGCCTGCCTTAAGTTTGCCATGGACAGATGTTACAGGTAGTTCTTTTTTATCTTTGAAAATGATACAGGATTTGTTACCGCTTTCTTTCACGATTGCACTATTAGGGGCGATTGAATCATTGTTATGCGCTGTGGTTGCTGATGGTATGACGGATACTCACCATAAACCTAATGCTGAGCTAGTCGGACAGGGAATTGGCAATATTATTGCCCCTTTCTTTGGTGGCTTCGCAGCTACGGGTGCTTTGGCAAGGACTGCCACCAGTATTCGAGCAGGTGCAAAAACGCCGTTAGCAGCGATTATACATTCACTCTTTGTGTTAATGGTTTTATTGTTGTTTACGCCTTTCTTAAATCGTTTGCCAATGGCGAGTTTGGCTGCATTGCTTTTAGTAGTTGCTTGGGGGATGGCTGATTTCAGGTATTTTAAAGGGATATTTCCGATGATGCCCCGACAAGATAAATTAGTATTATTTACTTGCCTTAGCCTGACCATTATTTTTGATATGGTTATTGCGGTGATGATTGGGATGCTATTGGCTTGTGCTTTGTTTATGAGAAGGGTTGCAAAGCTTACAACGATTGACCTTTTATCCGATGAGGAAACAGTGGGCCGTCAGCGTGTCAATATTGATAAATCGTTTGCTTTAGAATACCGTATTACAGGGCCTTTCTTTTTTGGCGTGGCCCGTAAAGCCATAGATTCTATGGCAAGGTTATCGACTATTGGTGGTAGCACGAAGGTTGTTATCATTTATTTACAAAGCGTTCCTTTTATCGACTTATCAGGCTTAATGGCCTTCAAATTAATGATTGAGCATATTCAGTCCAAAGGGATGGTGGTGATCCTATCTGGGCTTAATAATGATGTGAAAAAGACTTTAGGTAAAGCAGGTTTATCGCCTAAAAAGAATGCAGGGATTTATTGGGCTAATACGGTGGATGAGGCGGCAGAAAAGGCAATGGAATGTTATGTGATGTTTACTATGATAAAGTAGAAACGATTAAGTTATTGGTTGCTCTTTACTATTAGATAAGAGGAGGATTGATTTGAAGGATGCGATAAATACAATTTTTAATAATATGCTTTTCAAATCGAAACTCTTCAATCACTGCAATGTTATCAAAACCGCAACTCAATGCGATAAGCTCCCATGCTGTTTCTGTGGGGATAGGGGTATTAAAAATATTTTGTTTTTTGCCTTGATTTATTAGTTTAACAATGGCTTGATGCCATTCTTCGATAGATTGTTTATAGGCTTTCTTTATTTCATTATCACGTTCTGCCAGAAAAACTGCTTCACTCCAAAGTTTTCTCATCATAGACCCCATTTCCCCTTCGATAGGGCTAATGATATTAATGAGTTGTTCGGGTATCGAGATATTGATGTAGTTTTGTTCTGCTTGGGTCATCAAGTCATCTGAAACTTTATGGAGTGCCAAGGCTTTTAATTGGCTTATGGATTGAAAGTGATGGTGTATTTGCCCTATAGCGAAGCTCCCTTTAGCCGCAATATGTCTTGCGGTGATGGCTGAAAGGCCTTCATCTAGCGCTATTTGCATGGCTAGTTTTGATATTTCCTCATGACGTTGATTTTTTGTTAAGTATGCCATCTTATTTTATTTTCCTTTGTTTCTATCTATATTATGAACAAATATGGACATGTGTTCAACTTTTATATAGAATTTGCAACTTGAACGCATGTTCAGAAATTTAAAGAGGGTTATGATGTCGAACAAGTGGCTAATTTTATCGTTAATTATAGTAATCTATTTACCTGTATCGATTGATGCAACGGTTTTGCATGTGGCTGTCCCGACTCTTAGCGTACAGTTATCAGCTTCAGCCAACGATTTGTTATGGATTATAGATATTTACTCATTAGTGATGGCAGGGCTATTATTGCCAATGGGGGCTTTAGGTGATCGATTAGGTTACAAAAAACTGGCGGTCATCGGGTTGGCTATTTTTGGCTTTGCCTCATTGGGTGCTGCATTAGCACCTAATGCTATTGTGCTTATCATTACACGCGCTATGTTAGCCATAGGTGCTGCAATGATTTTACCCGCTACGTTGGCGGGTGTGCGTAAAACGTTTTCCGATGATAATGAAAGAGCCATGGCCTTAGGTATCTGGGCAACTGTCGGTGTGGCTGGCGCTGCAATTGGTCCATTAGTTGGTGGGTATTTATTACAGTATTTTTATTGGGGCTCTGTGTTTCTAATAAATATTCCTATTGTTATTTTCGCTATTATGGCCATACTCATTATTATTCCTTATCAAGAGCAAAATACCCAACAGAAGTGGGAGATTGGTAAGGCATTACTCTTTATTGTGGGAATTTTACTGTTGATTTATGCAATAAAAACAATGTTTAGATCAAGTGGAGAATTTGTTATCCCTCTAATATTGGGTATTACGGGCTTTATTATTATTTTCTCTTTTATTAAAAATGAATTAAACAGCACAGCACCAATGATTGATTTTTCATTATTGAAGCAGAAAGTATTAGCAATGGGTACAGTCATGGCGATGACAGCCATGATAAGTATTGTGGGTTTTCAGCTGTTGATGGCGCAAGAATTACAATTCGTATACGACTTAACGCCACTTAAAGCAGGATTATTTATGCTGCCATTGATGTTAGCCAGTGGCTTTGGTGGGCCTATAGCAGGTTGGTTAGTGGTACGTTTTGGATTACGGCTTGTGGCTACGGGTGGAATAGTGATTAGCTCATTTAGCTTTTTTGGATTGGCTTTATGCGATTTTTTGACTTCCCCCTACATAGCTTGGGCATTGATGGTTCTGTTAGGATTGAGTGTGGGTATTGCTTTGTTAGCGTCTACAACAGCCATTATGTCAACAGCGCCTGTTAATAAATCAGCGTCAGCAGGTGCGATAGAGGGTATGGCTTATGAACTTGGTGCTGGGTTCGGTATCGTCTTATTTGGCATGATGCTGACCGTTATTTATTCACATAATATTGTTATTCCTGATGGCTTATTACCAGCACAGATTGGTTTAGTCGAGAGCTCTATCAGCGAGGCCTTTTCTGTGGCAAAACATATCGATAGGCCTGAGCTGAGCGAACAATTAATTTATGCGGCAAAAGAAGCCTTTGTGAATGCCCATGAGTTTGTGCTAGTGATTGCAGGTACATTATTAGCAATACTATCTTACTTTGTATGGCAGTTCTTACCGAATAAAGTCGAGGCGATTAAGCATAACTAGCCTTGTACGACATTATTTTTTACATTGCAGTAGCTGCTTAGCAAGTTCATTCAAAAGCGCAGGGTATCCTTTACTTGTCATGGGTACTTCTGCTCCCATGGCGTCAAGCTCATAGCTCTTAACGGGTAGATTATTTGTTAATGTATCAATGAGTTTTGGTTTGATAGGTGGCTCATAGAAAATACAACTATTTCCCATGCTTTTTAGGCGCTCTTGCATTTCTGCTACTTGCTTAACACCCGGTTGTACACTGCTATTTAGGCTAAAGACACCCGCATGCTTAACTCCGTAGGCTGCCTCAAAGTAGTCATAGGTCTCGTGGGATACAAAGAAAGGAACGAGTGTGACTTTATCTAGCTCATCACGGATTGCACGGTCGGTTGCATTAAGTTCAGTTTGAAAAACTTGTAAGTTGTGCTGATAGTGTTCTTTATTCTCTGGATCTAGCTTTGAGAGATCCTCTGCCATTCGGGTAGCTATGATGTTAGCATTTTCAGGACTCAACCAAAGGTGTGGGTCTATTTGGCCTGCTTGATGTTCATGGTCGTGCTCATCGTGGTCTTTTTCATTTTCACTGAAGTGACGCAGTTTAATATTCGGTAGTTTCTGAATGGCTGTTGCATTATTGTTTCGCGTGGCAACCGTTTTGGTAAGGAATATCTCCATATCGGGACCTATCCAATAAAATAGATCGGCATTTTGAATCTTTTGGATATCATCGGGTCTTAATGAGTAATGATGTGCTGATGCGCCAACGGGGAGTAATACCTCTGGGGTGCTGATACCCTCTTGAATTGCAGCAGCTATCAGTTGTATAGGTTTTATGCTAGTGAGTAATTTTATCTCTTTAGCTTGTGCTAAGCTCGATGCTATGAGTATTAAGCTTAAATAGGTAGTAATAAGTTTATTAAGACGCATATAGCCCCCTCGATGAATATGTTATATAATAACATAACAAAAAATAACGTTATAGTATTCTAATGGATAAAGCTAAAAATTTAATTCATCAACATGATCACCAAACATGCATTGATAAAGCATTGCAACAAGCAGAAGAGTTGTGCCAAGATCGTGGCGTGAGGTTGACTGTTTTAAGAAAGCGTGTGCTATCGCTTATATGGCAGAGCCATCAGCCCTTGGGAGCTTATGATATTCTTAATACGCTAACTACAGAAGACGGTCGTAATGCAGCGCCTCCTACGGTGTACCGTGCTCTAGATTTTTTACTGGAGAATCAACTCATTCATCGTTTAGCTTCATGTAATGCTTTTGTGGGTTGTTCTCACCCAATGCATACGCATGAGGGCTATTTTTTAATTTGTAGTCAATGCAAAAACGCACTAGAGCTCGAATATATGGCTATTAATAAATCTATTGAAGAAGCTACACATAAAGCAGGTTTTTTAGTCAGTCATCAGACAGTAGAAGTGCTTGGGCTATGTTCTGACTGTCAAAAGAGCCATTAACGGTATGAGCATACTACTTATTGAAGTGACGCAGTTAAATGTAAAGCTTCGTGAACAGTCTATTCTTGATAATATTAATCTGAGTATTTATTCTGATCAGATAGTAACGATTATTGGGCCTAATGGTGCTGGTAAAACAACGTTGTTAAAAACCTTGTTAGGGCTTTTAACACCAAGTTCTGGAACAGTATGGCGACAAGATGGGTTAACCATAGGCTATGTTCCTCAGAAACTACAACTGAATCCGAGTTTGCCTTTGAGTGTGAGGCGGTTTTTAAAATTATTACCTAATATAACCGATGAACAGATTAATACGGTTATGAAAGAGGTTGGGGCTTCACATATACTCGAAAAGTCTATGCATGGAGTTTCTGGTGGTGAATTACAAAGGGTTTTATTGGCTAGGGCACTGCTACGCAGACCCCAGTTGTTGGTATTAGATGAACCAACGCAGGGCGTCGATATTAATGGGCAAGTGGAGTTATACAAGCTGATTAGTGCTATTTGTAGCCGCTACCACTGTGGCGTGCTAATGGTATCGCATGATCTAAATTTAGTGATGGCGAATACTGATCAAGTCATCTGTCTAAATAAACATATCTGTTGTTCTGGGCATCCTGAACAAGTGAGTCATGATCCTGCATTTAAAGAGTTGTTCGGCAGTCACGCCAATAGTTTTGCAATATATCACCATCACCATGATCATCAGCATAATTTGAATGGGCAAGTTATAAATAAACATACCTGTGGGGATGGGTGTAACCATGCCTAGTTTTATCTTGTTTGCATTAATTGCAGGGCTTTCTCTTGCTATTGTGGCAGGGCCTTTGGGTTCATTTGTTGTGTGGCGTAAAATGGCTTATTTTGGAGATACACTCTCGCATGCCTCTTTACTGGGTGTTGCTTTAGGCTTCATGCTGAAAATCAACTTAACCTTTGCAGTGATTATTTGTTGTGTGTTGATTGCAATTTTATTAGTGAGCCTACAGCGTAAACAACCGTTGGCATCTGATACATTACTGGGAATTTTAGCTCATAGCACCTTATCCCTAGGATTGGTGGTGCTTAGTTTTATGCCTAATGTGCGGGTTGATGTCATGGAGTATTTGTTTGGTGATATTCTAACCATCACACAAACTGATCTTTACTGGATTGTAGGTGGCTGTTTATTAACATTGATTTTAATAATTGCATTGTGGCGGCATTTATTGTCCATTACTGTTAATGAAGAGTTATCAGCTGTTGAAGGGTTACCTGTTGCGATTATTCGTTTGGCATTGATGTTAATGGTTGCTATTGTGATTGCGGTTGCGATGAAAATTGTGGGTGTTTTGCTTATTGCTTCTTTGTTGATTATCCCCCCTGCAACAGCGCAAAGGCATGCTAAAAGTCCTGAGCAAATGGCGGTTGGAGCGAGTATTTTAGGTATATTAGCGGTTTGTTTAGGTCTGGTCTTTTCGTATTACTCAAATGCCCCAACGGGGCCTGCCATTGTTGTTTCCGCAGCTGCTATATTTTTGTTAAGCTTTTTATTGCCTCGGCGCGTTTTAGCTTAGTTGCCTGTCTTGCCCCTTGTGAAAGGGGCAGTCAAGTTATAAGGTGATTTCAATATTATCGATCAGCCTTGTTTTTCCAAGACGAGCGGCAGCTAAAATAACCAAATGTTTATCTTCAACTTGTGCAGGTAATAGTGTTTTTGCGCTACGTGCTTCAAGATACTCAACTTGCCATCCATGAGTGTTCAGATGTGTTGTTGCTTGATTGAGCATGTTTGTGTAGTTATTATCCCCCTCTAGAATTGCTTGTTGCAATTGTTGCAGTATTTTATAAAGCTCGGGTGCTTGTAGCCTTTCTGCGTCGCTTAAATAACCATTACGGCTTGAAAGTGCTAGCCCATCATTTGCACGGCCTGTTTCAACACCGATGATTTTGATCGGCATATTTAAATTGTTCACCATTTCTTTAATGATAAAAAGCTGTTGAAAGTCCTTTTTACCAAAGCACGCAATGTTAGGTTGTACAATATTAAATAGTTTATTAACAACGGTAGCGGCCCCTCTAAAATGGCCTTGGCGAGAAGCTCCGCATAGTTGATATTGAATATCGGATGGTTCAACAAATGTTACCTGTGGGGTTGGGTAAAGTTCTTTAACCTCGGGGGCAAAAACTGCTGAGACGCCAACATCAACGAGCTTTTCAATGTCTTGATCTAATGTTCTTGGGTATGACTCAAAGTCTTCTCCTACACCAAACTGAATAGGATTCACAAAAATACTGACAACAACATGATCTGTTTGTTTTTTGGCTTCTTTGACTAATTGCAAATGACCATTGTGTAGATTTCCCATCGTGGGGACAAAGCCTATAAAGTCTTTATCTTTACGCCAAATTCGTAATTCTTTAATCGTATGAAGCAATTGCATAAAAAACCTTAGAAAATATTGTGTGGTAAGCTCATTGTATAAGAAGGGAGCCTGACAGCAATCCTTCTTATTCATTTATAAAGAAGATTTAGACTAAAAACTGGATTATTAGTTTAATCTATCAAGCTTTTTTCATAAACTCAGATTTTAGTTTTAGGCCCACGCCATCAACCTTACAATCTAAGTTGTGGTCACCTTCGCAGAGTCTAATATTTTTGATTTTAGTTCCTTTTTTGATGACGAGAGAGGAACCTTTAACTTTGAGGTCCTTAATCAAAATGACAGCGTCACCATCTTGGAGTAAGTTTCCATTAGAGTCTTTCACAACAAGCTCGCCTGTAGCAATGTTTTCTTCACCGGTGGCCCATTCATGGGTACAGTCAGGGCAGATAAATAAAGTACCATCAAAATAAGTATTATCCATACCGCAAACAGGGCACTGAGGAGGTGTGTTCATAATAATTCCTTAATGTGTAAAATTAAACAAGCATTATAAACGAAATAGGTGGATACGTCAGTTTGATAGGAGATTTTATAATGGAAATGGATACTGTCGAGCTAATAAAGAGTGACTCGACAGTATTCAACAGATAGAAAATGAAAATTAATGTTTGGTCAAATCATTTAAAACTAGATGTGGCGCAATCATATTTTCAGGTTTTAGAATTTCTTCTAAGGTTTCTTCGCTCAGTAACTTTTCTTCACGTACTAACTCAAGAACGCCTTTTCCTGTTTCCAAGGCAATACGAGCAATACGGGTTGAGTTTTCATAACCGATATAAGGGTTTAATGCAGTAACTAAGCCAATTGAGTGCTCTACTAAGTCTTTACAACGTGCTTCATTAGCTGTAATACCTTCAATACAAAGTATACGTAACATATCCATCGCACGAGTTAATAAACGGATAGAGTCAAATGTTTTATACGCAATTAATGGCTCCATTACGTTTAATTGTAGTTGTCCGCCCTCTGCCGCCAGAGTAACGGCTAAATCATTACCAATTACCTCAAACACTACTTGGTTAACTGCTTCGGGAATTACAGGGTTTACTTTACCAGGCATAATGGAGCTACCAGGTTGTCTAGGAGGAAGATTGATTTCGTTAATCCCTGTTCTTGGACCACTTGAAAGTAAGCGTAAGTCATTACAAATTTTAGAGAGTTTAACCGCCGTACGTTTTAACATACCAGACAGTAGCACGAAGGCACCCATGTCTGAAGTTGCTTCAATCAAATCTGTTGCAGGTAATAACGCATGACCTGTAATACGAGCGAGATGTTGTACAGCTAAAAATTGATAGCGAGGATCTGCATTAATACCCGTTCCAATAGCGGTTCCACCTAAGTTGACTTCACGAAGTAAATCAGGGATCAGTAAACGAATACGGTCAAGGTCTTCGGTTAATGTGGTAGAAAATGCACGGAATTCTTGACCTAAGGTCATTGGAACGGCATCTTGTAATTGTGTGCGTCCCATTTTAATAACATGGGCAAATTCTTCGCCTTTTGCTGCAAAAGCATCGCGGAGCTTAGCCAGTGCATCTAATAGTGAGTCATAACCTAAAAGTAAACCAATACGAATAGCTGTTGGGTAGGCATCATTGGTTGATTGTGCCATATTAACATCGTTATTAGGGTGTAAGAATTTGTATTCACCTTTTTGGTGGCCTAATTCTTCTAATGCAATATTCGCAATGACTTCGTTGGCATTCATATTGGTTGATGTGCCTGCGCCACCTTGGATCATGTCTACTAGAAATTGATCGTGAAATTCGCCGTTAGTGATGCGCTCACAAGCCTTAGCGATAGCTGTATGTTTTTCGGCTGATAGATAACCTAGTTCATGATTGGCCGCTGCTGCTGCCCACTTTACCATAGCTAAGGCATTAACAAGCTTTGGGAAGTGGGAAAGTGTGATGCCACTGAGTTTAAAGTTATTGATTGCTCTTAAAGTTTGTACCCCATAATAGGCATCACTAGGTACTTCAAGTGTGCCTAATAAATCTTTTTCAATACGAAATGCAGAATCAGACATAATAAATCTCTTTAGTTAAAGGTGTTTTTTATTCAAAGATAAGCCATGATAGGAGTTTAAAAAAAAACTTGCTAATGCTATTATTTGCTAAAGTATGCAAGAAATGCATAATGTGTTATCGGTAATGGATTTCAAAATGAATATTGAACTGAGATGGCTTGAAGATTTTAGTGTATTAGCGACTACCTGTAGCTTTTCTAAGGCAGCAGAGCAACGATTTGTGACTCAACCAGCGTTTAGTCGTCGGATTAAAAATCTTGAAGATGTTTTAGGCTTTACTTTGATTAATCGCTCAAGAACGCCTATTGAGGTAACCGAGGCAGGGCAGGTGTTTTTGATAACAGCCCGTAACATTATTGAGCAATTGCATGAAGTAGTTCGCCATATTCACCATATAGAAACAACACAAGGTGAAATTTTAAGATTTGCTGCAGCGCACTCTCTTGCGCAAGGTTTTTTCCCTCAGTGGATGGCTAGGCTTAGAAGAGAAGGACTTTCGGTTGCTTGTCAGCTAGTTGCCTCTAATGTAGGGGAAGCAACACGAGCGATACGTGAAGGCGCCTGTGACTTAATGTTAGCTTATCATGATCCTGAATCTGCGTTACAGTTGCCTACCGAGCTTTTTCCTTGGCTTGTTTTAGGTCAAACGGAGATGGTGCCTGTTTGTGGGTTAGATGATAACAAAAGGCCACTATTTACTATAAGCAATCAGCATCAGTTTCCTTTGCTTGCTTATGGGCAGGGTGCGTTTTTAGGCCATTCTGTTAATCTACTATTAAGGCAGTCTAAATTGCGTTATGTAAAGCTATTTGAAACGGCAGTTGCTGATAGTTTGAAGGCAATGGCTATTGAAGGATTAGGCGTGGCGTGGTTACCTAAGTTAAGTGTGAGCAATGAGTTGGCAAGGAATGAATTGGTTATCTGTGGCGATGAGCAATGGTTTATTCCTTTAGAGATTCGATTGTATCGCTGCTCCTTGATCAAAAAAACAGTGATAAAGTCATTCTGGGATCAGTTAACTACTTCACAAAATTTAATGAATAACGAATAGCTGAAAAAAATTATTGTTAAGCCTTTATATTATTAAAAAAGAGCGTAAACTTTTGTGCAGAAGCTAGTTGTATGTGGCTAATAATTATGGGTGATGTCAATAAGACTATGAAATATAGAGATTGTAAATTTTATTTTTTAAATTTTTTATTCTTCTTTTTATCTAGTCATGTGTTGGCGGAGGGAATTTCTTTGCCGAAAGCTACCTCTTGCTCGCTTAAAGTTTCACCCGATCAGCAAGCATTTATGATTAGTCAATGCAAGTTGGCTGCACAATCAGGTGATAAGGATGCGCAGTATTTATTAGGCATTTACTACTCGGATGGTAAACTTATACCACCTGATTTTTCAGAAGCAATATATTGGCTTAAGGCTGCATCAAGCCAAGCTTCTGTTGATGCACAAGTCCGTTTAGCTGACATGTATAGTATGGGAACAGGCGTAGCAGTTGATAACTTGCAGGCTTATGTTATATATAAAATAGCCAGTATTAACGGATCAGATTTTGCAATGGACCGAGCTGATGTTGTATCGGAGCGTTTGACACCGCAAGAATTACAACAAGCAAATTATATTTTGGGCAAAGCATTTAAAGGTTATTTAAAAGAAATTAATCAATAATAACCTGTTTTATTTTGTGGGGAGTGGTGGCATAGGAAATGGCATAACATTACCTGCTGGGTTTTTTGCATCTGTTATTTTAGCGATACCAATTCTCTCAACTTCATCGATACGGATGACACTATGCATAGGAATAAAGCTACGGCTGACACCATCAAATTGAGATTTTAGCCGTTCTTCACTGGGGTCGACAACGACCTGTGTTCGCTCACCAAAAATAAACTCTTCTATCTCAAGAAATCCCCATAAGTCGCTTTGATAAATTTGTTTAGCATACATTTCGTAGACTTGGCCTTGATTAAGGAAGATGATGCGGTAGATTGGGTCTTCAGTTTTACTCATAGGATACAAAATATTAAAATAGTGTGAATAAAGGTATCTATTTTACTCTAGATAATTTTTATTTACAGCATAATTAATAAATCCTTATTACGTTACTAAACATTATCATCGTGAATAACTTGTTTAAAGTTATATCAGCAATGTTATAATTAGTTAAGTTTTATCAAAGAAGAGGTTTATGATGTCAACGATTATTCATGTTACAGATGATGATTTTGCTGAGAAAGTTCTAAAATCGGATATTCCAGTATTGCTTGATTATTGGGCAGAGTGGTGTGGGCCTTGTAAGATGATTGCACCAGTGTTAGATGTGCTTGCTGATGAGTACGACGGTAAGTTACAAATTTGTAAGCTAGATATTAGTGCCAATCAAGAAACGCCACAAACTTATGGTGTTCGTAATATACCTACGCTAATGATCTTTAAAAATGGCGAAGCTGTTGCCACTAAAGTGGGTGCCGTGTCTAAATCACAGCTTGCTGCTTTTATTGATGCAACATTATCTTAAATTAAAGTACAGCTACCTTTAAAAGGTAGTTGTAACCAGTTGTTAAACTGGGCTATAAATTTGAAAGCCTATCTGTTATAATATAGGCATCATGTCAATACAAAAAAATAGTTTTATAAGTACAAGTTGTTTTTTAATATCCCTCGAATACTGCTGGCGAGGTGGTCGTTAAAGTCTCTTTTTCCTATATTTAAATAATTTAAATAATAAATACAATGCTTGCGTATTAGTAGCGCGATCCAATTAAAATTTATAATTTTTATGGGCTTCTTATACGTCAGTGTTTTTATGGAGAAAGTATCGTGCGTGCGTGGAGTTTTTTATTTTTAGCAGTTTTCTTTGAAGTGACGGGAACGTCTTCAATTAAACTATTTGATCAACATTTTCCTATGCTTGGCTTAATTGTCATGTATGGATTGATTGGTATATCTTATTTTTGCTTGTCTCTATCTTTGAAAAAAGTACCTGTCGGTGTGGCTTATGCTATTTGGGAAGGGATTGGGATTGTGCTTATCACTATTGTGAGTGTTTTGTTATTTGATGAGCATATCAGTGTATTAAAAGTAGTGAGTTTAGTATTGATTATTGTTGGTATTTTATTAATTAAATCAGGTACTAAGTCCGGTGTGATCTCATCCGATCAGAAGGCTGACTATTCTGTACGTGAGGTATAATTAATATGGATAATTTTACTTGGATTCATGCAGCCTTTTTAGGGCTGGCTATTATCTTAGAGGTTTTAGCAAATATTTGTTTAAAATATTCTAACGGCTTTAAGCGCCGTGGGATGGGCATATTAGCCATTATTTTTGTACTGGGTGCTTTTACTGCATTGGCGCAGTCCGTTAAGGGAATAGATTTATCAGTAGCCTACGCTATTTGGGGTGGGTTTGGTATCTTAGCAACAGTTGCCATGGGGGCTATTTTATTTAACCAACATTTAAAAAAGAAAGGTTGGTTAGGTATTATCGTTTTAATTATTGGGATGTTGTTATTAAAATTAGCCTAAGTATTTTGTGATTAGTAGTAGGTAAAGGCCGCTATCTATTTTATAATAGCGGCCTTTTAATTAATCGATTGTATTTTATACTATGACCAAGAAGCTTTTTATCGAAACACACGGTTGCCAAATGAACGAGTACGACAGTGCTCGTATGGTTGATTTGCTAGGTGAGAATCAGCCGATAGAGTTAACTGATCGTCCAGAAGAGGCGGATATTTTATTATTAAATACCTGCTCTATTCGTGAGAAGGCGCAAGAGAAAGTGTTTTCAAATCTTGGCCGTTGGCGCGATTTAAAAGCACGTAATCCTGATATTGTGATTGGTGTGGGTGGTTGTGTTGCCAGTCAAGAAGGTGCGGCTATCCGTGATCGTGCTCCTTATGTTGATGTGGTGTTTGGGCCACAAACATTACACCGTTTACCTGAAATGATTGACGCGGCGAAAACTACTCAGAAACCTCAAGTTGATATTTCTTTCCCTGAAATAGAAAAGTTTGATCGTCTCCCTGACCCTAGTGTTGATGGGCCTATGGCGATGGTTTCTATTATGGAAGGTTGTAGTAAATATTGTGCGTTTTGTGTGGTGCCGTATACGCGAGGTGAAGAAGTAAGTAGACCTGTAGCTGATGTGGTTGCAGAGATTATCCACTTGGCTGAAAGCGGTGTAAAAGAAATTATATTGCTTGGGCAAAATGTTAATGGCTACCGTGGGGATAATAATGAAGGTGGTATTACAGACTTTGCTGAGTTATTACGTATCGTTGCTGAGATAGATGGTATTGATCGTATTCGCTATACGACATCGCATCCTTTAGAGTTTTCTGATGCATTGATTCAAGCACATGCGGATTTACCTAAGCTTGTTAAAGCAGTACATTTGCCTGTGCAGTCAGGTTCCGATCGTATTTTGGCAGCAATGAAGCGTAATCATACAGCGCTTGAGTACAAGTCTAGAATTCGTAAGTTAAAATCGGCAGTGCCTGATATTTGCATTAGTTCAGATTTTATTGTCGGTTTCCCAGGTGAAACTGAAAAAGATTTTGAGCAAACAATGAAATTAATTGAGGACGTCGGATTCGATTTTTCATATTCGTTTGTCTATAGCGCCAGACCCGGAACCCCTGCTGCTGACCTGCCAGATGACACACCAGAAGATGTTAAAAAGCAACGGTTACAAATTTTACAAAATAGAATCAACCAACAAGGTTATGAAATCAGCCGACGGATGGTTGGTACAAAACAGACTATTCTGGTGACCGATTTTTCTAAGAAAGATCCTGGTAAACTGCATGGGCGTACAGAAAATAATAGGGTTGTTAATTTCAGTAGCGATAATCCATTATTAATTGGACAATTTGTTGATGTTTTAATTGAGGAGGCTTTGCCACATTCTCTTAGGGGAACATTGGTTGATTAGCACAATTGCTATTCCTGAAAACTTGTTGTACGCTTAGATTATTATTCATATATGAGGTAACCACGAAATACTTTGAACGCTTTATCTAGCTCCAGAAAATTTATATTAGAGCCATTTGATACGAAAAGATTTGCTAATTTAAGTGGCCAGTTTGATGAACATTTTAGGCAAATAGAACAGCGTTTGGGGATTGAGATCCGTAACCGTGGTAATCAGTTTGAACTGCTTGGCGATGATAGCCGAACATTAGCAGCGGAGAACTTAATTAATCGATTGTATCGAGAAACCAAAAGTGTATCACTGACACCAGAGATGATACATCTTTTCTTGCAAGAATCTGGTCTAGAAGAGTTGGTTAGCCCTTCAGGTCAGGCACAAGTAACCTTAAAGACATTAAAAGGGATTATTCGTCCTCGTGGTGCTAATCAGCAAGGGTATGTTAAGTCGATATTAGACAATGATATCAATTTTGGTATCGGGCCTGCTGGTACTGGTAAAACTTATTTGGCCGTTGCTTGTGCAGTTGAAGCATTGCAAAAAGAACAAGTACGCCGTATTTTATTGGTGCGTCCTGCAGTTGAAGCGGGTGAAAAATTAGGTTTTCTACCTGGTGATTTATCCCAAAAGATCGACCCTTATCTACGTCCTCTTTATGATGCTCTTTATGAAATGTTAGGTTTTGAGCATGTGGCCAAGTTAATTGAACGTCAAGTGATAGAGGTTGCACCATTGGCTTATATGCGCGGTCGGACGTTAAATAATAGTTTTATCATTTTAGATGAAAGCCAGAATACAACGATTGAGCAGATGAAGATGTTTTTAACACGTATAGGCTTCGGTTCAACAGCTGTTATTACAGGAGATGTGACACAGGTTGACTTGCCTAGAGGAACACGCTCAGGCTTAATGCATGTGATGGATGTATTACGGGGAGTGCCCGGTATTACGTTTACCTATTTTAAGGCAAAAGACGTGGTAAGGCATCCGCTTGTTCAACGTATTGTAGAAGCTTATGATCGATATGATGAGCAGTCAGGGAAGCAAGATAAAAATGAATAGTATTGAAGTTGATTTACAACTGGTAAGCGGAGATGCCTATATCCCTGATGAGTCTTTATTTGTTCAGTGGTGTAAAGCGGCTATATTGCCTTATCAAGAGAGTGCAGAGCTAACGATTCGTGTTGTCGATGAAGAGGAAGGTTTAGCACTTAATTCTGCCTATCGCCAAAAAGACTATGCAACGAATGTGTTGTCTTTTCCTGCTGATTTGCCCGATGAATTTTTAGATATTCCTTTATTGGGAGACTTGATTATTTGTGCTCCTGTCGTGAGAAAGGAAGCAGAGCAACAGCAAAAAGCAATAGAAGCACACTGGGCGCATATGGTCACGCATGGCTGCTTGCATTTATTAGGTTTTGACCATGAAGATCAAGAAGATGCCATTGAGATGGAGTCTATAGAACAGGCACTATTAATGGAACAGGGATATCCTGACCCCTATCAGGAAATTAATTAAAATAGGTATTATAAAATACAATGAGTGAAGATCCGTCAAGTCATAATAAATCTTGGTTTGAAAAAATAACACATGTGTTTGCCCATCACGAGCCAAAATCTCGGCAAGACTTATTAGAGTTTTTGTATGAGGCCCATGCAAATAAGTTATTGGATACCGATGCGTTAACCATTGTGGAAAGTGCTATTCAAATAGCTGATTTGCAGGTTCGCGATATCATGTTGTCGCGTTCACAAATGGTGTCTATCAAAATAACACAACCGCTTTTAGAGTTTTTACCTGTTATTATTAAAACAGCACACTCACGTTATCCTGTATTAGAAGAGGATAACGAAACAATCGCGGGTATTTTATTAGTTAAAGACCTATTGCCTTATTTGTTAAAACTTGCATCAGAGCAAGAGCCTGAGTTTGATATTAGATCGTTACTAAGACCTGCTACGTATGTGCCCGAGTCAAAGCGCGTTAATGTACTCTTAAGAGAGTTTCGTGCTACTCATAATCACATGGCTATTATTGTGGATGAGTACGGTGGTGTGGCAGGGCTCGTTACTATTGAAGATGTTCTTGAGCAGATTGTAGGAGATATTGAGGACGAGCATGATATTGAGGAAGAGAGCTATATCCGCCCTCAGCCTAATGGTGATTTTGTTGTAAAAGCACAAACGCCTATTCATGTTTTTAACCACTATTTCCCAGAAAATCGCTACTCAGAAGAGTTCGGTAAAACGATTGGAGAGTTGGTGCTTCACCATTTTGGATATTTGCCTAAGCGAAATGAAACCAAAGTGATCGGTGCATTCACTTACCGTGTCTTGACGGCAGACAGTCGTCGACTTCATTTATTGCGGTTAACACCGTCGAAAATTATCGAGTAATCATGTTTTCTTGGATTATCAGAAAAGGTTGGTTAGGGCATTTTGTTGCTTTGGTTGCAGGTGCCTTAACACCACTTTTTTTAGCACCTTTTAATGTATGGCCTTTAGCCTTTGTGTGTATTGGCTGTTTTTATTTAGGCTTAAAAGAGCTTTCATTAAAGCAAGCATTTGCCAGAAGTTGGTTTTTTGGTACAGGCAGTTACCTCTCAGGCGTTAGTTGGATTTATGTTAGCATTCATACATTTGGAAATGCGCCTATTTGGTTAGCTGCTGGCCTGACAATTGTTTTCTGTATGTTGGTTGCATTCTTTTTTGTTATTCCAGCACTTATTTGGGTTAAGTGGTTTCGCTCTAATCATACTTATTTTATTGATGCTTTTGCTTTTGCAGGCTTGTGGGCAATACAAGAATGGTTTCGTGGTTGGTTTTTAACGGGTTTTCCTTGGTTATATGCCGGCTATAGTCAGTTAAATGCACCACTAGCTGGTTTTGCACCTATTGGTGGTGTTTGGCTTATTTCTTTTATTATCGCATTAATCAGTGTGTTATTGCTTAAGTTAGTAGGTTTCAAACAAAATAAAGTCAAAGGTATTATAAGCCTTGTTATTATTGTTGTTTTATTCGCATCAGGGCCATTACTGAATAAAATAAAGTGGACAACACCGCTTAATGAAAAGCTTCCTGTATTATTAATACAGGGAAATATTGATCAAGAACAAAAATGGCAGTCATCATTTTTTAATGATCAATTCAATCTATATTGGAAGCTGACGTTACAACATCAGCAACCTGATAGCCTTGTTGTTTGGCCGGAAAATGCAATACCTTTTTTAAAGGAAGATGTGCAAAATCTCCTTGACACGACAATGAGCCAGTATGAATCTAAAAATAATTCTGCACTGCTTTCAGGCATACCGATTAGACAAAAAAATAGCCGAGGAGATTATCGTTTTTATAATGGTATCACTGTAGTTGGGGAAGGGCAGGGCTCTTATTTAAAACAAAAACTTGTGCCTTTTGGCGAGTATGTTCCATTAGAAGAGATGTTACGTGGGCTTATCACCTTTTTTAATTTACCCATGTCAGATTTTAGTCGTGGTGAGTCAAATCAGCCATTGCTTAAAGTGAAGAACTATCAAATAGCACCGTTTATTTGTTATGAAGTGGTTTATCCCGACTTTGCTGCTTCGATGAGTGGGGAAAGTAATGCGTTGATTACAATCAGTAATGATACGTGGTTTGGTCACTCGATTGGCCCTAAACAGCATTTGCAAATGGCGCAAATGCGGGCATTAGAGTCTGATCGGTGGATGGCGCGCGCAACCAATAACGGGATCACTGCAATTATTGATAATAAAGGGATGATAACAAAAGTTATTCCTAGCTTTGAGGTTGGTGTGCTTAAAGGAGAACTTTCCATGGTATCGGGGAAAACACCTTATCAAATCTGGTATAGCTATTTGGTATTGGCTATCAGTTGCTTAAGTTTGCTTATTGCATTTATTGTGAATAAGCAACGTAAATAATTATAGTTAGGAGGGCTGGTTATCCAGCCCTGTTGATATTATTAATTACTTGGCTGAAAAACTAATGTTGTTGTCTTATTTGGTTCGGCTAAGGTAGTTTTATCTTCTTTCTTTAGAGTAAAGTGCAATAAGTTTAATTGCGCTTCAATTTGATCAGGATTGGCTTTGATTTGATAGTGTACTGTTGAACCTGTTGTTTCAACTACTTTTCCATCAAAACTATTCATTAGATTATTTACCTCCACATAACGCGAAAAATCTAAACCATTAATAACAATATCAAGATTTTCTGTAGTGTTATTGCCTTTAACGATAAATACGTTAGCAAGTACAGGGTTGATATCACTAAAAATTTGATTAGCAATTTGCTGTTGTGATGTTCCTTTTACTTGCGCACTCGCGAGGGGCTTTGTTTCATCATTGCTTAGCCATAATTGCCAATTAGCCTGATAATCATTGTCTTTTTGCAGCATATAGACAATTAAAATAGCATTAGGCATATATTGTTTTGACCCTTGTAAAAGCGCTGTTGGTGGGTTGGCTGTAAAGTTCTCTTTTTTTACAAGTGTTTGCTCATTTAAATCGGCTAGAGGAAATATAAGAGGGAAACCCTGTGTCTCAGCAGCGGAGGTTATTATTTTACTCGAAGGTTGACCATCACCTATTAAGCTCGTGTTGTCCTTGGTTTCATTTAACCACCACGTCATAATCAGTGGACGGCGACTACTCCAGTAGCCAATGTCTGCTTTACTCAGTGCATTTTCAATAGAGCGTTGATCAAAAGACATGACAAGTCGATCAGGATTTGCCTGCTGGCTATAGTTTTCTATGTAGTCATTAGGTTGACTGAGAATGTCGGCCACTGCTTTTTGTTCGGCAATCTTTGGGTTGCCTGTTAGTCTTGTCACAACAGTGTTTAGCCCTTGGCTTAATAAAGGACTAATTTGTTGCTCCTCTTGATTCGCGATTGGTAACTCAACAGTAGTAAGAGGGGCACTTGCAAATACAGGGCTAATGCTCGTAATAAGACAGGTGCTAATAATAAGTTTTTTAAACAAATTCAACATGGATTTACATTCCTAAGGGAATTAATGAAAGACTTTGCAACATAATAAAATGAGTCTTTGGCTATACAGATAGATGAGATACTACCCATTTTCAATCGATTTATAAAAAATAAATTGTATATTTTTATTCCATAGATTGCCTATGATGAAAATGCATCATTATAAGTATTGGCCTGTAAAGAATAGATTTGTTAGAATGGCGCCTGAAAAGTCATTGTAGATAAGTGTTTTTGTGAGGATAACACCTTAAAAATTTATTAATTATCACAATGCATACACAATAGATACTTTATTAGTAAGTTCTACCCTCGATAGGTTAATAAATATGAGTAATAAACAACCCTCTCTCAGTTATAAGGATGCTGGTGTCGATATCAATGCAGGCGAGGCGCTCGTTGACCGTATTAAAAACGTGGCAAAACGTACAGCACGTCCAGAAGTTATGGGGGGGTTAGGTGGCTTTGGTGCCCTATGTGAAATCCCGCAAGGCTATCAACAACCAGTACTTGTATCAGGCACTGACGGTGTTGGTACAAAGTTAAGGCTTGCTATGCAATTAGAACAGCACAGTACGATTGGTATTGATTTAGTTGCTATGTGCGTCAATGATCTAGTTGTTTGCGGTGCAGAGCCATTATTCTTTTTAGACTACTATGCTACAGGCAAACTAAATGTTGATACAGCTGCTGAAGTTGTCACGGGTATTGGAAAAGGCTGTGAGCTAGCAGGCTGTTCATTAGTTGGCGGTGAAACTGCTGAAATGCCAGGTATGTACGAAGGTGAAGACTACGACCTAGCTGGCTTTTGTGTGGGTGTTGTTGAAAAATCAAAAATCATTGATGGTTCTAAAGTGGTCGCCGGTGATGTTCTTATAGCACTTCCTTCATCAGGGCCTCACTCAAACGGTTATTCTTTGATCCGTAAGATTATTGAAGTGAGTGGCGTAGATATTAAACAAACGAAGCTAGGTGATCAAACGCTAGCAAGCTTATTAATGGCACCTACTCGAATTTATGTGAAATCATTATTAGAACTAATCCGCCATGCACCTATTGTTAAAGCAATTGCTCATATTACGGGCGGTGGTTTATTGGACAATGTTCCTAGAGTATTACCTGAAAAAACAATTGCAAAGATTGATGCTTCAAGCTGGCAGCGTCCTGCAATTTTTGATTGGTTGCAACAGCAGGGTAATGTTGATGAAGTAGAAATGCATCGAGTACTGAATTGTGGTGTGGGTATTGTGCTTTGTGTCGCCGAAACAGACCTTGAGTTGGCTATGGACTGTTTACATGAGTCTGGTGAAAAGCCTTGGATTATTGGGCGTATTGAACAAAGTACAACAGAAGAACCTCATGTAGTACTAACTAACTTAAAGCAACATTGATGAATAAACCTTGTAGAATAGTTGTGCTAATATCAGGCAGTGGTTCTAATTTACAAGCTATTATTGATAGTGTAAAAGAACAGCAAGATGTTAATGTTGTGGCGGTGATAAGTAATAAAGCGGATGCTTATGGTCTGGTTAGGGCAAAGCAAGCAGGTATTGCTACCCATTATATCGATCATCGTCAATATGAAAATCGCCAATTATTCGACCAAGCACTGATGGCACTAATAGATCAATATGAACCTGATTTATTAGTGCTTGCAGGCTTTATGAGAATATTGACAGAAGCCTTTGTTAACCACTACTTAGGTCATCTTATTAATATACACCCTTCTTTATTGCCCAAGTATCCGGGATTAAATACTCATCAACGAGCATTAGATGCTAACGAAAGGGAGCATGGGTGTAGTGTTCATTTTGTAACGCCTGTATTGGATGGTGGCCCAGTCATTATTCAAGGTGTTATGGCTATAGAGTCAAGGATGGATAAACAGCATTTAGAGGAACGAGTGCATTGCATAGAGCACAAAGTTTATCCTATTGCTATAAAATGGTTTGCTGAGCAGCAACTGGCATTAGTTAATAATAGCGTTATTTTAAATGGGCAAATTTTGCCAGAGACTGGGTATCGTTATGAATCAAATGATTAAAAAAACTATTACAAGTATTGTGATCCTATTATGTTGTTCTTTCCCTGTTTATGCATGGCAGCTTAAACCATTTGAAACAACTTATACGGCAGTCATTTCAAATGTTCCATTTGATGGGCAAGCAACTTATAGTCTGACAAAAAAAGGTGATGAGTGGGCATTTAAAACGTTAGCTGCAATGGCCATTGCACAACGTGAAGAAAACAGTGTTTTCGTTATAAAAGATGGTCATTTACAACCATCGTTTTATGAGTTTAACCAGTCAGGTCTCAAGACCAAGCAAGTTATTCTGATATTTGATTGGAAAAAGATGTTTGCTAAAGGGCATTTTAAAGATAAAAAACATGATGATGATATGTTTTTTGATTTAAAGTATAAAATGCTCGACCCATTATCAACGCAACTTGCGCTACAAATGGATGTGGCTGCAGGAAAGAAACAAATGTCTTATAAAGTGATAGAAGATGATGAGATTGACACCTATCAGTTTAAGGTCATCGGTAGTGAAGTGATCGATACCCCTGTTGGGAAGTTAGCGACGATTAAAGTACAACGAGTTCGTGGTGCTAATAGTAAGCGTCAAAGTTATATATGGTTTGCAAAAGACTGGAACTATACCGTGGTTAAACTTTATCATTTAGAAAAGAATGGGCAAGAGTATGTTATCTCATTGTCTCAAGGTACTGTCGATCATAAAGAAATCACTGGGAAAAAATAGAATCTTCTATTATTTTTCAGCATTTTTTATAGTTTCATCGATAGATGTCTTATGATTTAAGCCAATACTTTCCACTTGTTTTGCCTTATCAAGCACTTGTTTTTGGCTGTCTATAAAGGTTTCACTAGGTGGGTCGGCAGGTGAGCAAGCGGTTACTAGTGTTAACAGTGCTAATGCCGTAAAAAGTAATGGATAGTTTTTCATTTTTTAACGTTGTATAAAGTGTATGTTAGCTTATTTTATACTAATCCATGTGTATGAGTAATAGTTACAACAATTAGTAATATTTATTTTAAAGGAGTGCTTAGTGAGCCATAATGACTCTTCAGACCATTTAAAAAGAGGGTTGAGTAATAGGCATATTCAACTTATTGCATTAGGTGGTGCCATTGGTACAGGCTTATTTTTAGGCTCTTCAGAAGCTATTAAAATAGCAGGGCCAGCCGTTTTAATTGGTTATGCGATTACTGGCTTTATTGCTTTTATGATCATGCGCCAGTTAGCAGAAATGACAGTTCAAGAACCCGTTGCAGGTTCATTTAGTCATTTTGCTTATCGTTATTGGAGCGATTTCGCAGGCTTTGCTTCTGGTTGGAATTATTGGTTACTTTATATTCTAGTTGGAATGTCTGAGCTAACTGCTGCTGCAGGTTATATTCAACATTGGTTTCCTATTCCAACATGGATATCAGTGTTGGCTTTTTTTATTCTAATTAATGCAGTCAATTTGGCAGCAGTTAAAGTTTATGGGGAAGTGGAGTTCTGGTTTGCAATTATTAAAGTCGTTGCTGTTATCAGCATGATTTTATTTGGAGGTTGGTTACTCTTTTCAGGAAATGCAGGGCCGGAAGCAACCGTCACTAATTTATGGACTCACGGCGGGTTTATGCCAACGGGCTTTACAGGACTGATTTTAGCATTGGCTGTTATTATGTTCTCTTTTGGTGGCTTAGAGTTAGTGGGAATTACGGCCGCAGAAGCAAAAGATCCAGAAAAAACCATACCGAAAGCAACTAACCAAGTTATTTACCGTATTTTGATTTTTTATATTGGTGCATTGGCTGTACTGCTTTGTTTACACCCATGGAATCAAATTGATCCGAATCAAAGTGCATTTGTCACTGTCTTTGACTATTTAGATCATAACATGGTTGCTAATATATTAAACTTTGTAGTGTTGACTGCGGCGCTCTCTGTTTATAACAGTGGATTGTATTGCAATAGTCGGATGCTTTATTCACTTGCAGAGCAAGGTAATGCACCAAAGCGATTGATGAAAACTAATCATCGTGGGACACCTGTTTATGCGGTACTTTTTTCAGGTGTCATCGTATTAACGGTTGTTGTTATTAATTACTATATCCCTAAAGAAGCTTTTAGAATTTTAATGGCACTGGTCACTTCTACTTTAGTGATTAATTGGATTATGATCAGTTTCACTCATATCATGTTTAGACGCCAAAAAAATAAAGAAGGTGTTGTTCCAAAGTTCAAAGCACTTTTTTACCCTATTGGTAATATAGTTTGTTTGGCATTTCTATTCGGTATACTTGTGCTACTTGGAATGGATGAGGGCAAGAGAATCTCTGTTTTATTAATACCTGTTTGGGTTATTATTCTAGGTATTGGTTATGCAGTAAAGGCTTTCTTAGGGAAGCAAAAACCTACTCAATCTTAAACATAAGAAGATTATGACAATACATATTGAACGTTCAGCACTGATGTCTTACTCGGCTCACCAGATGTACTTACTCGTGAATGATGTTGAAAAATATCCCGAGTTTCTGCCATGGTGTACAGAGACGCAGTTGATTTCAAGCACTGATACTGAGATGGTTGCCAAATTAATCATCTCAAAAGGACCGATTAGACAGTACTTTATCACAAGAAATAATCTTGTTGCTGATAAATCAGTGGAGTTAAATTTACAAGAAGGCCCTTTTAAAAAGTTGCATGGGTTATGGACATTTAATCAGCTAAGCAGTGAAGCTTGTAGAATACAGCTTGTAATGGATTTTGATTACAGCAATGTTATTATAAAAGCAGCGCTAGGTCCTTTATTTAATAAAGCCGCCACCACAATGGTCGAAGTGTTTTGTCAACGAGCTAAACAGATTTATGGCTAAGTTAATCAAGTTAGAAGTAGTTTATGCGCTGCCTAATGAACAAACATTATTGGCTTTCTCCGCACCACAAGATATTTCTATCAAAGAGGCTATCAAAATAAGTGGTATATTAGAACAGCATTCTGATATAGATTTAGCTAATCAGCAGGTAGGTATTTTTAGTAAACGTATTCTAAATATAGATGACCATGTATTGGAAGATGGCGACAGAATAGAGATTTACAGACCACTGCAAGTAGATCCTAAAGAAGCAAGACGTCGTCGCGCGGAAAAGGTAATGGCAGGATCAAATGCATCTATTATCAATAAAAAAGAGTAGTTAAGTTTCCACACAAGCGGTTAAAGAAAATTAAAAAGCCCTTATAGTAAGGGCTTTTTAATTCACAGTGTTATTTTAAGGCATATCTCAGAACGGGATATCATCATCAAAATCGTCAAAATTTGGTGCAGGCTGTTGCTGAGCTTGCTGTTGTGGACGATTTTGTGGTTGTTGCATGGGTTGTTGTGGTGCGGCTTGTCCACCACCATATTGGTTATTAGATGGTGCTTGTTGCTGATAAGGTTGTTGCTGTTGATTTTGGTTATAGCTTCCCGCATTGTCTTGACGACTATCGAGTAACTGCATTGTTCCACCCATATCAACCACTACTTCTGTTGAGTAGCGTTCAACATTTTGTTGATCTGTCCATTTACGAGTTTGTAAACGGCCTTCAACATAAAGCTTTGAACCTTTATGCACATACTGGCCAACAATTTCTGCAATTTTCCCAAAGAAAACCACACGGTGCCATTCAGTACGCTCTTGTGGTTCACCTGTATTTCTGTCTTTCCACGTATCGGAAGTGGCTAGTGATATAGTAGCAACTGCATTGCCATTGGGCATATAGCGCATTTCAGGTTCATTGCCAATATTACCGACTAAAATAACTTTGTTAATACCTCTAGCAGCCATGGTTGTTCCTTTCATGAAAACATAAATAATTAAGTGGTATATTACATGAGTATGGAGGAGCAGCCAATGAAAAAATCCTATTGATTTATTTCGGTAATTAATAAAGTTTACTCAGTGAGTCAGCTAACGCGGTTAGTTCTTGCTTTGCCCTTATTAATGCTTGCTCTCGCTCTTGTTGATTAGTAAATTGTAAGGGTTGGGCATCAACAAAGTAGGCATTGGTAATACCCAAAAAGTTGCAACAAGCTTTAAGCACAGGCGTCATTGCATCCATATGTTGAAAGGCACCTGAGCGAAGGTCTGCCCCACGGGTGGTGATAAAAATAACATGTTTATCAGTTAATTTCCCTTTGGTTGTTCCATCGGGTAGTAGATCATACGTGATTCCTGTCCTGATAATTGTATCAAGAAAAGTTTTAAATGTAGCGGGGATTGTCCAGTTATACATAGGTAACCCGCAAACAATCATTTGTGCATTCATTACGCGTTTACACATTGCATCAGAGTGTTTAAGTGTTGCTTTCATTTCATCTGTACGATCTTGTTCATTTGTATAGGTGGCCTTCACAAATTCAGCGGTAAGATGTGGCTGTATATCTTTGGTTAAGTCTAAATAATCGATATCTGGTGTGATGCCTTGATTATTTAGCTGTTGTAAAAAGAGTTTCCCGAGCATTCTAGAATTTGATTGTTCTGGTTTTTTTGCACTTGTATCAATATGTAGTATATTCATGATTTCCTCATAACTAGGATTAAAATAGTCGTAGTTAATTTATATGATTTTTAAGCCTGTGACAAGTTTAATATTAATCTATAAATTATTATCGGTTACTTTTGCGGTGATCTAACCATTGAATAACTTGCAGCGGATAGCTATTTGGTGCTTTATTAATAAATTGTTCTACGATATTTCCTAGTGTCTGTTGTGCCAAATTTTGACGCATTTGTTGTTCAGCATTTTGCATGATTTGGTGAATAGCGCACATTCCTGATGTTGACCATTTGGGAGGCTCCCCCTCAAATAGAGTGCAACGGGCTCTGATTTCTTTGCATTCAAAAAGTGGTTTATAGCTGTCTATCGCCACAATAACTTCATGAACTGTTATATCGTGCGCAGATTTTGCAAGAGAGAATCCACCTTTGATACCTTCGGTTGCTACCACAATTTTTGCTTTGTGAAGTTTGGTAAAGATTTTGGCTAAATAGTCATGAGGCACATTCTGTAATTCTGCTAGATCTCTGACACTTGCCCCATCTGCATTGATGGGTTGTGCTAAATAAAGTAAGGAGTGTAGGGCATATTCTACGCCAGAGCTAATAAAGGCCATATGAGTATCTGTATAGGGATAATGAATATGAGGATTATGACTATGTAAGCCAATAATCCTCCGTGATATTTTAAGCTTTAGCTAGCAACTCTTTATTTCGTTTGATCGCTTGTTTTACTTGAGTAGGTGCTGTGCCTCCTAAGTGGTTACGAGCATTAACCGAACCCTCAAGAGTAAGAACAGCAAATACATCATTATCAATTTTATCACTAAATTGACGGAGTTCGGCAAGGCTCATTTCGGCGAGGTCTTTATTGTTTTCAACGCCATAGCGTACAGCATGACCGACAATCTCATGGCAATCGCGGAAAGGCAAGCCTTTGCGGACAAGGTAGTCAGCAAGGTCTGTTGCAGTTGAAAAGCCACGTAACGCTGCTTCACGCATGTTCTCGCGCCGGGCTTGAATAGCCGGTACCATGTCTGCAAATGCGCGTAGTGAGTCGGCAACGGTATCCACCGCATCAAAGAGGGGCTCTTTGTCTTCTTGGTTGTCTTTGTTGTACGCTAACGGTTGACCTTTCATCAAAGTCAGTAACCCCATAAGGTCACCATAAACGCGACCAGTTTTTCCGCGAATCAATTCAGGTACATCTGGATTTTTCTTTTGAGGCATGATGGAGCTGCCTGTACAGAAGCGATCAGGTAGGTCAATAAAACGAAATTGTGCACTGGTCCATAATACGAGCTCTTCAGAGAAGCGTGATAAGTGCATCATGATGAGGCTGGCAACGTTACAAAACTCAATAGCAAAATCACGATCAGATACGCCATCTAAAGAGTTACCTGAAACGGCTTCAAAATCTAGTAGTTTGCAGGTAACTAAGCGATCAATTGGGTAGGTTGTTCCTGCTAAAGCAGCACTGCCTAATGGCATGCGATTAACGCGTTTGCGGCAGTCCACTAAGCGCTCATAGTCACGGCTTAACATTTCAAACCATGCTAGCAGATGGTGACCAAAGGTTACAGGTTGTGCAGTTTGTAGGTGAGTAAAACCGGGCATGATAGTATCTGCTTCACGCTCTGCAAGATCTAAGATGCCTTGTTGCAGCCGGATGACTTCACTTTGTATACGGGTAATTTCATCACGCAACCATAAGCGGATATCTGTGGCGACTTGGTCATTACGGCTACGCCCTGTATGGAGCTTTTTACCTGTAACTCCAATGCGTTCTGTGAGTTTTGCTTCGATGTTCATATGAACATCTTCAAGATCAACACGCCACTCAAATGCGCCAGCTTCAATTTCTTGTTGTATTTGGTTAAGGCCTTCGATGATGGCATCACGTTCTATATTGGTAAGTACGCCAACCTCAGCAAGCATTTTGGCATGGGCAATAGAACCCATAATATCATGTTTATAAAGGCGTTTATCAAAATCAACCGAAGCGGTAAAACGAGCAACAAAGGCATCGACAGGTTCATTAAAACGACCACCCCATGATTGGTTTGTTTCTTTACTCATAATTAAACTCTGCAATTGGATTATTTTTCAGTACAATGGCGCTATGATACCAGATGTGTTTTGGTGACGCAGATTTTTAATAGGGTGAGTATGAAAGTTTTATTTCTTGTTCAAAAAGAACAGCGAATCATTTTAGATCGGTTATATACGAGTATTGAGGCCAATTGTGACTGTGATACTCGTTGGTTGAGTAGTGATGAGCAAGCGAACTTGAAGCGCTATTTTAAGGATCATGTTGATACCTCGAAGTATGACCGTATTGTATTTTTCTTACGCTTTAAAAAAGAAATTAAGCAAGTGGATTTTATTCGCACAATCCCTAATTTAGTTATTTTAGAGCATGATGCATGGCAAAATTATGCCGTGGGTAAATACCAAGGCAAATTTAGTCAGCATTATCGTCATTTACCTTGGGCTAGGGTGTTAGTCTCAGGTTATACATTGGCAAAAAAGTTGCAACAAGAGGGCGTTGATGCCATCTTTGTACCTAAGGGGTACGATGAGGAGTTGTTGGTTAATAAACACCTTGAGCGTGATATTGAGCTAGGTTTTGTTGGCAGTATTCGTAATGAGGCTTATAGTCTACGTAAACAAACATTAGAAGCGGTAGCAAAAGCAGAAAATTTAGTCATTACCAAAACAAAGTCGGGCGAGGACTATGTTAATGCGTTAAATCGTATTAAGTTTTTTGTCAGTGCCGATGTGGGTTTTGGTGAGTATATGATTAAAAACTTTGAAGCAATGGCTTGTGGGTGTGTATTGATTGCTTATGACCAAGGAGCAGAGGAAAACCAAGCATTAGGTTTTGTAGATATGGAGAATATTGTTTTATATAAGAATTTAGAAGATATTCAAACCAAACTGGCTACATTAAGAGCAGATACTGCTTTGGTAAATAGCATTGCTAAGGCGGGGCAGGCATTGGTTGAGAGTCGTTATGGTTATAAACAATTAGGCTTGGAAACAGTGAAAGCAATGGAACCTGCTTTGCGAGATCACCCAAAGGATAATTTTTGGCAAAAATTATATTATACTTTTAAGTGATTATTTATTCGATAAGCAGTGAGAGATTGAAAAGTAGTTATTTTTTGATAAATTAGCGTGCTTAGTAGAGGTTCTCGGTGTTAAGCGTTTTTTTTGCCTCTTCATCCCCTAATTCAGCTGATTTAGTTAACCATTTTTTAGCCAGTTCTGGGTTACGCTTGATGGTTTTATTTCGTAGATACAGATGAGCGACCCGACGCATGCAGGTGCTATCATCTAATTGAGCACATTTTGAAAACTAATCAAGAGATTGTTGTTCATCTTTTATAACTATTTTACCGTCGTAGTAGGCGAATCCTAAGTTTTTCATAGCTTGCATACTACCTCCTTCCGCTGCTTTTAGCATACAGTACATCGCACGGGTGTTGTCTGTTGTTACGCCTTGCCCATTGGCATACATATAACCTAGGTTGTTCATTGCTTGAGCATTACCTTGCTCAGCTAATTTATTGAGTAAGGTAATTACTGTTTGATAATCACCTTGATCATAATAAGTTTTAGCCTGCTTCATTAGGTCTTGTGTAGGTTGTTCATTGGCATAACTCAGGTTGAGAAGAGCCGCCCCAAAAATAATGATAGATAAACTGATTGATTTAATGGTTTGCATGGCGACTACCTACACAGAATTTTATTATTTAATCTCTTTTTAATTCTTTTCCTAATAACTGTTCTGCGGTGGTGAACATTTCTTCAATGGTAAGTACAAGTAAGTTGGGTTGTTTTTTTAACCAGTGGGCATTGAGCTCAATAAGATTCTCAGTGATTTTTGAGAAATCGTCATTGTCGAGTGCATGACGGGTTGGATTTTTCCCAAAATAATCGCCATCCAAAAATTTTGCTAGCTCAAGTTCGTCGTAAGTATCGACAAAACTAGCTTGTTGGTTAAAAAAAGCGAGATGCTCCTTAGCTTGCATTTTTTCTAAACCATCGCGGATAATAGCATTGAGTTCTTCATTCCAACCGCTGTTGTAAACAAATTGGGAAAAGCCGCCATTTTTAACCTGTGAATGATAGTAGTCTACATAGTAGCTGGTTTCAGCATCAGGACAAAACTCCTCAGTAAAGCCTTCTTCTTTTAACAAGTTAATAAAACTTATATTTGAGTCGATAATATCGTAGGGGTCGATACTATCCATACTATTTTTAGAAACAATGATGTTATCCATTGCGTTATCCTATGACTGATAGAAATTTTGAAAAGTTAACACAGTTGATATAAATAGCCTAATAATTTATGCGCGTTACTCGGTAACACTTGTAGTATTTTTCTCTACAACTTTCATAACCTGTTGGTTTAGTTCGTTAAGGTTTTTATAGACGTCATTACAGAACTCTTGGGAAGGCTGATAGTTTGGGTCATTAAAGTGTTTTATTTCTTTTGCATGCTTTTTTCTAAAAGAAGCTTTTGGTTTGATTTTATTTAATGCTTCAACTGCTTCGTAGTTACGCGCATTACTAAAAGCACTGGTATAGTTAGATATTTCCTGTAAATATTGATTATTTGCCTGCTCAATGGCTTGTTGGGTACAAGGTTGTACTGGCTCTATTATTTCTTCAGCTACAGCAATAGAAATAACCCCTAAGCTTAATATAGAAATAAATAAGTAATGCATTAGAGCAGTTCCTTGGCTTAAAATAATCTCTAACGAAAAAATCTTTAAATCAGCTGTTAAACATAATAACATTCTTTTATTGTTTAGAGGCAAAAGGAATACAATTCATTTAGTTATTGTTCACATAAAAAAAGTTTTGTTTTAAATTTTTAGATAACTTGTTGATGTATATTTGTTTATATTGAGGTGCAATATGTCTGGTAAAAAGTTGTTGATGATTGTGGGCGATTATGTAGAGGACTACGAAGTGATGGTTCCTTTCCAAGCATTATCGATGCTTGGCTACGAGGTTCATACAGTATGCCCTAATAAAAAAGCAGGCGATAAAGTAAGAACAGCGATTCACGATTTTGAGGGTGAGCAAACTTATAGCGAGAAGCCAGGTCATTACTTTGCATTAAATTATAATTTTGATGAGGTGAATGCTAATGATTATCTTGGTTTAGTCATTCCCGGTGGACGTGCCCCTGAATATTTACGCCTTAATAAGCAGGTTATTAAAATCGTACAGGACTTCTCACAAAAGCCTATTGCAGCAGTTTGTCATGGGCCTCAGCTTCTCGCAGCAGCAGGTATTTTGAAGGGTAAAAAATGCAGTGCTTATCCGGCATGCGAGCCTGAAATTGGTTTAGGTGGGGGTATTTATCAAGCGATTGATGTTGATAAAGCAATTGTTGATGGTAATTTAGTCACTGCACCCGCTTGGCCTGCCCATCCTGATTGGCTTGCAAAGTTTGTTGCTTTATTGGGGGCAAAAATTTCTTTATAGTTTTTGATGTGATAAGGATTATGGGGCTTAGCCCTATAATCTATCTTACTAAAATAAGCATGAGGGCTTGAAAATGGTGGGAGCAGTCATACATGATACAGATAAGCATCAGTTTACGATTGATATAGGTGATTACTGTGCGTATTTAGCTTATAGCGATATGGGATATAAAGTTATTGATATTTATACCACTTATGTCCCAGAAGCATTAAGAGGCCAGAATATAGCGGCTGAATTAGTAGCGGCGGCAATAGACTTTGTTAAGCAGAATAATCTAAAGATTATTACAACTTGCTCTTATGTTGAAAGGTATATAGAGCGTAAGGGATTACAGGCTTTAGTACAAGAAGCTTGATGATGTATTAAGCACCATCAAGCGTGTTGAGTGCTATTTACGATTAGGAAGAATATCTTTTAATCGTGTATGCATAAGGCGGATGGTTTTTTCTGTGGTTTCCCAGTCGATACAGGCATCGGTTACAGATACGCCATACTTAAGCTGACTTAAGTCTTTAGCAATAGGCTGGCTTCCCCATCCTAAATTACTTTCAACCATGAGGCCAACAATGGACTTATTGCCTTCTACGATTTGATTAGTAATGTTTTCCATCACTAATGGTTGCAACGCAGGGTCTTTGTTAGAGTTTGCATGGCTGCAATCAATCATAATATTGGGTGTGATTTTAGCTTTAGCTAACTCTTGTTCACAAATAGATACGCTGACTGAATCATAGTTAGGGCGACCATTTCCGCCACGTAATACTACATGACCGTAAGGGTTACCGCGTGTTGTTACGATAGAAACACCACCTTTTTGGTCAATACCTAGAAAACGATGTTGGTTCGATACTGACTGTAAAGCATTGATTGCCACAGTTAAGCCACCATCTGTACCATTTTTAAAACCAACAGCCGATGATAGACCAGAGGCCATTTCACGATGGGTTTGTGATTCAGTGGTACGTGCTCCAATGGCAGACCAACTAATAAGGTCTTGTAGGTATTGAGGCGTAATAGGGTCTAATGCCTCTGTTGCGGTTGGTAACTCAAGTTCAGCTAAGTCTAATAGAAGTTGACGACCGATTTTAAGTCCATCTTCGATTTTAAATGAATCATCTAAGTAGGGATCGTTAATAAGTCCTTTCCAACCAACCGTTGTTCTTGGTTTTTCAAAGTAGACACGCATAATTAAAAAGAGTGTATCCTTCACTTCGTCAGCCAATGATTTTAAGCGTGTGGCATATTCTTTTGCTGCCTTTAGATCATGAATCGAGCAAGGACCAACGACAATAAATAGACGATGATCCTTATGGTCTAAAATATCCCGCACAACTTGGCGACCATAAGAAACTGTATTAGATGCTGTTTCTGTTAAAGGTATCTCTTGCTTAAGTTGTTCTGGTGTAATTAATGCATTATTTGAAATTACATTTAAATTCTCAATAGGTAAATTTGTCATTACATTACTCGTCAAGCTCTTTTGCTATCGCAAATAGCAATATTGTGGTTACGGTGTATAAACAATAACATATATACAGTATTTTTCTCTAGTCCGGAGCAATAAGAAAATAATTTTTATTGATCACGTTGATAAATTTATTTGATGAAAGAAAAAATTTAAAGATGAACAATAATTTTCAATGAATGAGGTTAAACGTACTATAATGATGGTTTTGCAATACCAGATACTTGATAAATGATAACTGAAAGAAAATTAGATAATGCTTTGTTGGAGCGTCTTGATCAAACAATGATCGCTGATCGTTATGCTTTGCGTCGAGATTTTTTTGCGTTAAAAAAACGTTTTGATGAAAAGAAAATGGCGCAATGGATAGAAAGATTACAAAGCTCCTCACAAAAAGTATTAAATAGAAAGCAAAGCATTCCCACTATTCATTATGATGATAGTTTACCTATTGCAGCAAAAAGAGAAGAGATAAAAAAGGCCATACTAGATAATCAGGTAGTTATTATTGCAGGGGAAACAGGGTCAGGTAAAACGACACAATTGCCTAAGATCTGTCTGGAAATAGGCCGTGGTATCCATGGAATGATTGGACACACGCAGCCAAGAAGATTGGCTGCTCGTAGTGTAGGAAATCGTGTAGCAGATGAGTTAGGAACTCCTTTCGGCGGTTTGGTTGGCTATCAGGTTCGATTTGAAGATAAGAGTACTGATGAGACACTCATTAAATTAATGACAGATGGTATTTTACTATCAGAAACTCAGCATGATCGTTTTTTAAACCGCTACGACACTATTATTGTTGATGAGGCACACGAACGTAGTTTAAATATCGATTTTTTGCTCGGATTCTTAAAAGTTTTATTACTTAAGCGACCTGATTTAAAGTTGATAATAACCTCAGCAACTATTGATTTGGATAGATTTTCAAAGCATTTTAATGATGCGCCTATTATTGAAGTATCAGGACGTACATATCCCGTTGATACATGGTATCGCCCGCTAGTCAGTGAGTTGGACAGTGAAGGAAACGCTTTAGAAGAAGACTTGTCGGTAGATCAGGGTATTATAGCGGCGCTTTCTGAGGTAGAAAAGTTTGAAAAAATGAATCAGCGCTCAGCCGGTGACGTTTTGGTTTTTTTACCCGGTGAGCGTGAGATTAGAGATTCAGCCGATATTTTGCGTAAAGCTAATTTAAGAGATACGGAGGTTTTACCGCTGTATGCAAGATTGACCCCAGCTGAGCAGCAACGTATTTTTCAACCGGCCCAAACAGGTCGTCGTATCGTATTAGCAACAAACGTGGCAGAAACATCTTTGACTGTTCCCGGTATTCGTTATGTTATCGACAGTGGTGTTGCCAGAATTAGCCGTTATAGCTATCGTGCTAAAGTACAACGGCTTCCTATTGAAGCGATTTCTCAAGCCAGTGCTAATCAGAGAAAAGGGCGTTGTGGTCGGGTTGAGGCGGGGGTTTGTATTCGTTTGTACAGTGAAGAGGATTTTTTAAGTCGCCCACTTTTTACTGACCCTGAGATTTTACGTACGAATCTTGCGGCAGTTATTTTACAAATGCTCCATCTTCGATTAGGGCAAATTGAAGATTTTCCTTTTATTGAGCCGCCGGAAAGCAAAGCGATTAAGGATGGTTTTACGCTATTGCAAGAAATTTCTGCCGTTACTTTGAAGGGAGATTTGACTAATTTAGGGCATCAATTAGCACGTTTACCCATAGACCCACGTTTGGGGCGTATGTTGATAGAAGGTTCGCGGTGCGGTGTTTTAGATGAATTATTGATTATTAGCAGTGCGCTTTCTGTTCAAGATCCGAGAGAGCGACCTATAGAAAAGCAACAAGCTGCCGACCAAGCTCATGCTCAATGGAAAGATCCAGACTCTGATTTTGCAGCGTTGGTTAATTTATGGCGCGGCTTTGAGGAACAACGTCAGGCATTGGGTGCTAATCAGTTAAGAAGTTGGTGTCGTAGAAATTTTTTAAATTATTTGCGTTTGCGTGAGTGGCGAGATGCGCATCGGCAGTTATTATTAATTTGTCGAGAAATGAAGTTATTAACTCACCAAAAAACGGGTGTTAATCATCATGAATCTAATGTTAATTATGATGCAGTTCATAGAGCTGTTTTATCAGGGTTATTAAGCCATATTGGTCAGAAAACAGAGGACAATGATTATTTAGGTGCTAGACAAAAACGTTTTTGGATTCATCCCTCAACGGGGTTGGCAAAAAAAGGGCCGCAGTGGGCTATGGCTGCTGAGTTGGTGGAAACCACAAAATTGTTTGCGCGTATTGTTGCTAAAATAGATCCTGTATGGTTAGAGACTCTGGCTCAGCATCTATTAAAGCGAACTTATTTAGAGCCACACTGGGAGAAGAAAAGAGGGCAAGTTGTTGCCTTTGAACAAGTGACTTTATATGGGTTGATTATTGTGGGACGCCGAGCTGTTCATTATGGTCCTCATGATCCTGTTATTGCTCGAGAGCTATTTATTCGAGAAGGCTTGGTAAGAGGTGAGATTATATCGAAAACGAAATGTTTGGAGGCTAATCGCCAGCTAATGGAGCGTCTAGATGATCTCGAGGCTAAAGCCCGTCGCCGTGATATCATTGCCGATGAAGAAACGCTTTATCAGTATTATGATCAGTATATACCACAAGATATTTATCAAACAGCAAGTTTTGATAAGTGGTATCAACGTGAGAGTAAGATAAATCCTAAACTACTGATAATGACGGAAGCAGACGCTCTAGCGAGAACCGCCGATGAGGTAACGACAAACCAGTTTCCTGATAGCTTAGAGTTGAATGGTTTGACGTTATCGTTGAGCTATGTTTTTGAGCCAGGTAATCCACGTGATGGTGTAACCATAAAAGTTCCTGCGCCACTTTTACCCCAGTTGTCTAAAGAGCGTCTTAATTGGCTAGTTCCGGGACTATTGGAACAGCGCGCAATTGCGTTAGTGCGTAACTTACCAAAATCTATTCGTAAGAATTTTGTTCCAGTTCCCGATTTTGTTAAAGCAGCTTTGGCAACAATACCCTTTGCTCATGACAGTTTGTATCAAGCCTTAGGTCAGCAGTTATTAAGAATGACAGGTGTCCGTATTCCAGATGAGGCTTGGCTTGAAGCTGAAGAAGGCCTTGATGATTATTTAAGAATGAATATAGAGGTAGTTGATTCGCTAGCTAAGCGACTAGGTGAGGGTAGAGATTTAGAGGCACTAGTTATTCGCTTTACTAAAGAAAGCCAAGCAGCATTAGCCATTCCTAAAGAAAAGCAAGTAAATAAAACGGTTGAAGCAAAGCATTTTGATGTGTTGCCTACTACTCAACAGCATAAAGTAGCAGGATTGAGTATGACAGTTTATCCTGCACTGTTTGAGGAAAATAGCATCGTAAAAGAGGGGCGGTTTTCTACACAGGCTGAAGCTAATTATCAACATCGACGCGCTTTACAGCGCTTGTTATTACAGCAATTAGCGGAGCAGTCCAAGTTTTTACGCAATAAACTACCATTACAAACAGAGTTAGGGTTATATTTTAAAGATTTCGGGCGATTAGATGGTTTATTGGATGATATTTTATTAGCGAGTGTAGATGAAACGATTTTAGCTGATGAAGCCATACTCCCTCGTGATGCAGCAAGTTTAGCCGTTTTAGCGGAACAAAAACGCGGTGCTTGGTTTGATAATGCTGACCTTTTAGTAAGATTAATCGCCAATATTCTAAATCTATATCATGGTTTACAAAAGTATTTAAAAGGTAAAATAGATCTATCTCATGCTGTTTCCTTAGCAGATATTAAACAACAGCTTGCTAATTTGGTTAATTTGCATTTTGTTAGGGACACGCCATTAGAATGGTTAAAAGAATATCCCCGTTACTTAAAAGCAATTGAGCAACGTTTGGTTAAGTTGCCTACACAATTGCAAAAAGATCGCGTGTATAGTGCAGAGTTGTCTGAGTATTGGCATTTATATCAAGAAAAAAGGGATAAACACTTAAAAGAAGGAAGACGAGATACAGCATTGTTTTTGTACCGATGGATGATAGAGGAGTATAGGGTTTCTTTGTTCGCACAGCAGTTGGGGACAAAATTTCCTATTTCAGATAAACGTTTAAAAAAACAGTGGCAACTTGTTGACTAATGAAGTATGGTATATATTTTTAAACAAAAGTATAAAAAACGTCAGGAATGAATGTTGTTTTATATGGAAATTACCGTTTCAAACAGTATTGTTGATTAATTTAAAATGATTAAAACTCATTGTTTAATAGGCTTTTTTTATGATCATGCTATGTGGGACTGTGAAGTCTTCGTATTCTTGGGCGGTCTATCAAAAATAAATATCGAATAGTGAAACTAGGGATATACTATTAATAAAACTAAGGATATACTATTGCTAAATATTTTATCCTATTGTCTAATGGTAAACAGTAAATGTTAGACAATCGACTTATTTGTATGCTTAACATATTGGTAGTGATTCTGAAAAAATTGGTTATGGATGATGACAAAAAAAATATTAAAGTTCTATCTTATTTCAGAAGGATGAACAATTTAAGTTTTTTTTTACTGTCTATGCTGTTTTTAATTATCAATGGTTGTAGTAGTAAACAAAATGGTAGCTGGGAAGAAGCATCTAATTTAACAAGCCAGCATATTTTAGTAGTTATTAGTAAGCTTAATAGAAATCCTGATGTCATTGAGGATTGGACTGACTACAAGCGCTATACGTGGCGGTACTGTAAAACACAGGATATGTTTGCTTTGGGTATTCGTAATGACGATGCTTATTATTTGAAACCAAAAGTTGTATGTTGCAATATTGAGTTTGATACAGATAGAAATAATCTTATTTTAGGTTCTAAAGGGTTGGATGTTTGTCCCGTAAGTGATGGTTTAAGTCAGTCTAAATAATGGCGAGCTGTTATCGTGTAGGTTTAGATATTATTAGTAGTTGATGTGATTGATTTTAAAGAAATGTGTGGAGCATTTTAATAATAAAAGAGACACAATCGCTTATTCTGCTGGATGAATATAGTTTTATTTAAATAGGGTAGAGAAGTTGTTCGTTAATCCTTTATTAAAAAATTATGAATCTTTATTAGCACCTATAAGTATGGATAGCTTTGTAGGGCAGGATTCACGTTATTCAGAAAATTTTGAAGAAATAGAAAATAGTATATCAAGTGCGGCTGCATTATTTACGAATGCAGTAACTGATTGGCCAAAAGTTATTGAGTTAAGTGTAAAGCTTTTAACAACACAATCGAAAGATATTAGGGTTTTATGCTGGTTTTCATGGGCTCTTTTTAAAAAGGATTCTTTTGAGGGCCTGCAGGTAGGTCTTCATATTACTAATACACTTATTGAGAAAAGTTGGGCTGATATTTATCCCACTAAACAACGAACGCGGGTTTCTTCATTTGACTGGCTTGTTACGCGCATAGAACAGCTATTTCAAGAGGCAGTTCCCGTTTATGAACATATTCCTTTATTTACTGCACTTTTAGAAGAGTTAAAGCGACTGGATGGTATTTTAACTAGCCAATGGCCAGATCAGGATAATTTACCACTCATTATGCCGACTTGTCGCCGTCTTGAACGAATGCTTGCTAGTGACTCTGAAACTAATAAGGTGGATTCTCAAGTGGCTTCTTCGGCAGCGGCAGAAGCAGCCGTCAAGGCTTCTTCTCTTGTTTCTTCTACACCTTCCTCACTGACGGTTGTATCTTCACTAGATAATGAGCGAGACGCTAATAAATTACTTCGTACATTACAAGATAATAGTCGAGTTTTATGCACATGGTGGTTAAATCAAAGGCCAACTGACATTAAAGCATTACGCTTAAATCGTACGCTTCTATGGTTGATCATAGAAACGTTGCCTGAAAATAAAGAAGGTGTAACCGTTTTGCGGCCGATTCCTAATGATAAGATTAATAATTATAAAGAGCGTTTGGCACAGGGGCTTTATGCCGATTTAATTGTTGATGTTGAGGCCAGTATTTCTAAAGCACCATTTTGGTTAGATGGGCAGTATATTGTCTGGCAATGTGTCAAAGCATTACGTATTGACGCGGCAATGGTTGAGATAGAGGTACAGCTGGCATTATTTTTAGAAAGGTTGCCGCAATTAATTGAGTTACAATTTCATGATAAGACACCTTTTGCGGATGAGAATACAGTCTCTTGGATTAATGAATATGTCTTACCAAGACTGAAGAGTCAAACAGCGCAGTTGGCTACGCAATCAATTATTCAAGAGTCTGGTGAGCAAGCGCCTTGGGATGTTGCGTTGCATGAAAGTATTGCTGTACTTTCTAAAGTGAAATTGAAAGAGTCGATGTCTCCTTTGATGGAGGGGTTAAATAAGGCAAAAGGAGAGCGTGAGAAGTTCTTTTGGCGATTATGCATGGCTAAATTGTGTTTGGCGGATAAACGTTATGAACTAGCGAAAACACAATTAGAAAACTTGGATGATCAGATTTGTCAATTGGGCATTGATAAGTGGGAACCAGCATTAGTATTAGAGGTGGTCTATCTCTTGTATAAGTGTTGTGAATTGTTACCACAATCTCAGGTAATAAGAGAGAGTAAAGAGCAATTGTATAAAAGGCTATGTTTTTTGAACATGGATTTGATTATGGATGAGAACTAATCGTTTTTATCTAAAACTTTAGTAATTAATGGAGAGCGTTATGGCTAAAAAAGAGAGCTCGGTAGCACCTAAAGAGCGTATTAATGTAACATTCAAACCAGCAATAGGGGATGCTCAAGAAGAAATCGAAATTCCTTTTAAGCTAATGGTGTTAGGTGATTTTACTCAGCGTCCAGATGACCGTGCTTTAGAAGAAAGAAAGCCAGTTAGTATTGATAAAAATACATTTAATGATGTATTAGAAAAGCAAAACTTAGACTTAAATATTTCTGTTCCTAACCGTTTGCAAGATGAAGATCCAGACAGTGAGTTAGCTGTTAACTTACAGTTCAAAAATATGAAAGATTTTGATCCAGCAAATATTGTGGAAAGAGTACCAGAGTTGAAGAAGTTAATGGAATTACGTGATGCATTAGTAGCTTTAAAAGGTCCATTGGGGAATGCGCCTGCGTTTAGAAAAGCGATTGAAAGCGTATTGGCTGACGATGAATCTCTAGATAAAGTACTTAAAGAATTAGGTCTATCTAATGCCGAAAAAGATGCTGCTAAAGATAAGAAAGGAGATAAGTAATGAGTTCTAGCTCACAAGAAGCAAAATCCAAGTCAGTTGCTACAGAGCATAGTATTCTTGATCGCATCATTGCTGAGACTAAGCTAACTCCAGAAGACGAGGCTTATAATGTTGCTAAGCAAGGTATTGCTGTTTTTATTGAGGAGTTATTAAAGCCTCAGAATAAAAATGAGCCTATTAAAAAGGCACTTGTTGATCGTATGATCAATGAAATTGATGAAAAGCTTAGTCGTCAAATGGATGAGATTTTACACCATCCAGACATGCAAAGTCTTGAATCAACATGGCGCGGTTTGAAATTATTGGTTGATCGTACGGACTTCCGTGAAAATAATAAAATAGAAATTTTAAATGTTTCAAAACAAGATTTATTAGATGATTTTGAAGATGCACCAGAAATCTTTAAGTCAGGCTTATATAAACATGTATATACTGCAGAATATGGTCAATTTGGTGGTATGCCAGTAGGTTCTATCCTAGGTAACTATTATTTTGGGCCAAGTTCTCCTGATGTTAAGTTAATGCAATATTTATCAGCAGTTGCTTGTATGGCTCATGCACCATTTATTGCGGCGGCAGGTCCTCAATTCTTCGGTTTAGAAGCTTTCACTGGTTTACCTGATATGAAAGACTTAAAAGACCATTTTGAAGGTCCATTATTTACTAAGTGGCAAAGCTTTAGAGAGCAAGAAGATTCTCGTTACTGTGGATTAACTGTTCCTCGCTTCTTGTTACGCAACCCTTATGATCCTGAAGATAATCCTGTTAAAACATTTACTTATAAAGAAAATGTATCAGAAAGTCATGAACATTACCTATGGGGAAATACTGCCTTTGCTTTTGGAACTCGCTTAACAGACAGTTTTGCTAAATACCGTTGGTGTCCAAACATTATTGGCCCAAGAAGTGGTGGTGCTGTTGAAGACTTACCGCTACACCATTTTGAAAGCATGGGTGAAATTGAGACGAAGATCCCAACTGAAGTATTGGTTTCAGATCGTCGTGAGTATGAATTGGCAGAGTCAGGCTTTATTGCATTAACTATGCGTAAGGGCAGTGATAATGCAGCATTCTTTTCAGCTAATTCTGTACAAAAACCAAAATTTTTTGGTATCAGTGAAGAAGGTAAAAATGCTGAGCTTAATTATAAATTAGGTACACAATTACCTTATTTATTTGTGATTAGCCGGCTTGCACACTATATTAAAGTATTGCAACGTGAGCAATTAGGCTCTTGGAAAGAGCGAGTGGACCTTGAGCGTGAGCTTAACAAATGGATTCGCCAATACATTGCTGACCAAGAAAACCCAAGTGCTGAAGTACGTGGACGTCGGCCATTACGTGCTGCACAAATTATTGTGACAGACGTAGAGGGTGAGCCAGGCTGGTACCGTGTAACAGTTAATGTCCGCCCTCACTTTAAATATATGGGTGCTGATTTTACCTTATCCTTAGTTGGTAAGTTAGATAAGGAGTAATAGGGCTGATATATGAGTAAGTATGGCAGCCTTTTTGAACGGTTAGCAGATATTCCTGCGACGAGAAATCAGTTTGATGATGAGGCTGCTATTACTCTTTCAGTTGCTAATCATTTAGCAAAGATGTTAAGCACCCGTGCAGGTAGTGTTCAAACATTACCTGATTATGGTTTACCTGATTTAAATGATTTGAATTTATCGTTACATGATTCTTTACAACAATCGCGTATCGCTATTGAGCGATTTGTGGAGTTGTATGAGCCTAGATTGTCTGAGGTAAGAGTTGTTACTCTACCTAGAACGCATGATCCATTAAACCTGTCATTTAGTATTGAAGGAATGATAGAAGTTGATGGAATCAAAAGAGAGGTTTCATTTGGTGCTTCTTTAAATGGTTCTGGGCAAGTGAAGATAAATAAACGTTATTAATAATAGCAGATAAACTTCTAAGGAGTTTCAGTGTCATTTAATTATTATTACCTGCAAGAGTTAACTGCTTTACGTCGTATGGGTAAACAGTTTGCACAAAGGAATCCTGCGTTAGCTCCTTTCATAGGTGATGGTAGTCGTGATCCTGATGTTGAGCGGTTATTAGAAAGTTTTGCCTTTTTAACAGGACGTTTAAGGCAACGACTCGATGATGAGCTACCAGAGTTAGCTCACTCATTAATGAATTTATTATGGCCTAATTATATGAGGTCATTACCTGCTTTTAGTATTATTGAATTTGATGCTCTTGATGAAACAGAAGAAAGTGTCACTTTGGCAAGGCATTCTGTGGTTAACTCCACTCCTGTCGAGGGAACGGTTTGTCAATTTCAAACCTGTTATGAAACCAAGATTAATGCACTCGATTTGGATGATGTGGATTATGCCATTAAAAACGGTGGTGCAGTTCTTAGTTTAAAGTTAATGCTTAAGGGCGAGGGTAATTTAGTAGGTGCACCTCTTGATAAGCTTAGATTACACTTGACAGGCGAGCGTTATATTAGCCAAATGCTTTATTTGTGCTTATTAAGACACATTGATACTATTCAGCTAGTACCATTAAATGAAAAAGGTGAATCTTTTACAGATAGCAATGGCAATGTTTTAGGAGTAAAGACTATTGGGCCAGAGCATATTAAAGCTGTGGGATATGCAGAAGATGAAGCCTTATTGCCCTATCCAGAAAATACATTTCGTGGTTATCGTTATATTCAAGAGTATTTTGCGTTTCAGGATAAGTTTTTGTTTGTAGATCTTGAGCGAATGGATACTTTAAAAACATTGCCAGAAGATCTATTAGAAAAAACAAAAGGTATCATGGTACGTTTTAATATTCGTCGGGCAAATATGCAGCGTATTCAGCCAACGAAAGAAAACATCAAATTAAATTGTACCCCCGTTGTTAATTTATTTTCGCATAATGCCATGCCAATTAACTTTACAGGTACTGATAATGAATATCATATTTTACCCAGTATCAATACAGCAGGACATTATGAAGTTTTTTCTGTTGATAAAGTGATTGGTTGGAGTAATACGCGCAATGAATATAAAGAATACGTTCCTTTTGAATCTTTTGAGCATGATGCCAGTTTCGATGTTGATGAAGTAAGACCGTTTTATTTTGTTAGAAAAGAAAAGTCTCTAACGCATGATGGTTTGGATACATACCTACGGTTTGCGAGCAAAGATAGTACACTCTTTACAGGGGATACTTTATCTATTGATTTAACATGTACTAATCAAAACCTACCTACACAATTACGTGTGGGAGATATCTGTGTTGCTTCTGAAACAATTCCAGATAACTTAGTGTTTAAAAATATTGTTCCACCTACAACAAGTTATGCGCCTCCTATAGAAACAGGCTTTTTATGGCGCATCATTAGCAACATGTCACTTAACTACTTATCCCTTGCTGATATAGAGCCGTTAAAAGTAGTATTAGAAACGTATGATTTCCCTCGCTATTATGACCAACAACATGAGCGAATTAGTCGTAGATTATTAGCAGGGCTAAAAGACATTAAATATAAGCCTGTGGACCGACTACATAAGGGGTTACCTTTTAGGGGGATCAGAACAGAACTGACGATTGACCCAGAAGGGTATATTGGAGATGGCGATTTGTTTTTATTTGCCTCTGTATTAAATGAATTTTTTATTCTATATGTGAGCTTGAATTCATTCCATGAGCTCGTCGTGCACAGTACACACAATCAAACATATCGGTGGCCATTACGTATAGGGCAACAGGCATTATTATGAGTTGGGGGAAATAATGTCGGCTAAAAATATTCGTTATCGGGGAGATGCAAAAGAGACGCTACCTGCTTTACCTTTATGGAATGAGAAGAATATTCGTAAGTATTCATTATTTCAGGGTGTTTTATTAACAGTCGATTATCTTCGTAGTATTACGGATGAAGCGCTGACCGATGATGAAATTTATGAACGTATTGAGTTTGTTGCTAACCCAAGTTTAGGATTCCCAACCTGTGATATTGAGTATGTGGAGTTTTTTATTGAGGATCAGCAAGTTCGAGTAAGAATGTGTATTAATCCTTTGGGGCTGATTGGTGCAAATTCTCCAATGCCAATTTTTTATAGTGAGCAGGCATTAGGTGATAGTACCGAAGATGATAATACTACAAGAGACTTTCTAAACTATTTTAATGATCGTCTTCAACGGTTATTGTTACCTATTTGGAAAAAATATCGCTATTACGCGTTTTATAAAGATGGAGCTTTAGACAGTTTTTCAGCAAAGTTATTTTCGCTGATTGGCTTGGGCCCCGAAGCATTAAGAAAGTCAAATAATCTTAACTGGAAGCGATTATTGCCTTATTTAGGCATGATTAGTTTACGTGCTCACTCAGCGGTGTTAGTTGAGGCGGTGTTGCGTTACTACTTCAAGCATAAAGATATTTTTGTAGAGCAGTGCGTTGAGCGTAGAGTGAAAATTGCAGAAGATCAACTTAACCGCTTAGGGCAAGCCAATAGTATCATGGGGGATACACTTGTAATTGGTACCGAGGTAAGAGACCGAAGTGGTAAATTTAGAATACATATTTTGAAGTTAACGTGGGATCAGTTTCATCAATTTTTACCGATTTATAAAGAATATGATCAGCTTAATACACTGGTTGGTTTTATCTTAAGGGATCCGTTGGAATACGATATTAAATTACAATTATTAAAGAACGAAATTCGAGATTTAAGAATAGGCAATAACAGTGAATGTCTGCTTGGTTGGACAAGTTGGCTTGGTAAAGAAAGAGCCGACGGCGAAATTTTACTAAAAAATCAAATGTAGAAAGGATTATTGATGATTAATATAGATTTGCAACAATTAATTCAGGCGTTAGATACCCAGACACGCAAAGATCTTGAAAAAGCAGCAGAAGCTTGTGTTGTTAGAGGCGGCAATAAAGTTTTAATTGAAGATATGCTACTGAGTATGTTGGGTACGCCAGATAGTCTAATCAATAAAGCTGTACAAGATGCAGGGATAGAGTTGGGCGAGTTGTTATCAGTACTACAGCTTCGTGCTGAGTCACATGAAACACAAAATCCTGTTTTCTCTGTGGAGTTGGTGCAATGGATGCAAGATGCATTATTGCTTGCAAATTTAGAGTTAGAACGAAACTACATTGATCAAGCCGCTTTAATTTTAGCCTTATTGCGTAATAATCTTCGTTATGTAGGTACAAAATACTATAAATTATTGTCACAAATTGATGAAGCACGTTTACGTGATTACGTCTTAGCGGACCAAGTTGAGCAGACAGGCTCTGCGAATGTTATCCGTGAAGGTGTGGAGTCTTTTATTAAGAAGTTTACCCATAATTTCACACAACAAGCACGAGAAAATAAATTAGACCCAGTGCTTTGCCGTGATGATGCCATTCGCCAAATGATTGATATTTTGGCGCGTCGCCGTAAAAATAACCCGATCATTGTGGGGGAAGCGGGTGTTGGTAAAACAGCGGTTGTTGAAGGTTTGGCTATTCGTATAGCCGAAGGTGATGTACCTGAAATCTTAAAAGGCATGGAGTTACTGTCATTAGACATGGGGCTTTTACAAGCTGGCGCCAGTATGAAAGGCGAGTTTGAGCGTCGTTTGAAAGGTCTGATTGATGAGGTAAAAGCTTCTCCTAAACCCATCATATTATTTATTGATGAAGCCCACATGATGATTGGTTCTGGTGGTGATGCGGGTGGTTCAGATGCTGCAAATCTTCTAAAGCCTGCACTTGCGCGAGGAGAGCTTTGTACAATTGCGGCAACTACTTGGTCTGAATATAAAAAATATTTTGAAAAAGACGCTGCATTGGCTCGCCGTTTTCAGGCGGTACAACTCCATGAACCCACCATTGATGAAGCTGTTACTATATTGCGCGGCTTAGCACATGTTTATGAGCGTAGCCACGGTATTTATTTAAGAGATGATGCTGTTGTTGCAGCGGCTGAACTTTCTGCTCGATATTTGGCAGGTCGTCAATTACCCGATAAGGCAGTTGACGTGCTAGATACAGCGAGTGCACGTGTGAAAATTAGTCTTGCTTCAGCACCTGCAAAGGTTGAGCAACTACGTACGAAGATTGCTGTTGATGAAAGACAATATCAAGCATTAAAGCGCGATAGTTTGGCTGGTTTAAAAATAGATGAAGAGCTATTAGCAACCTTAGAGACAACATTAGCGGACACAAGGCTAGAGTTAGAGCAGTTTATTGAGCGTTGGGAGTATCAAAAAGATCTTGCAGAGCAGTTGATTGGTTTAAGAAAGCAATACAGTCAGTTACAAAAAGTGAAGCAAGACTTAGAGCAAGAATCATTACAAACAACAGATGATGCAATCGTTACGGAAGTTGTTGAGACTGTTGTTGAAGAGATAACAGAGGCTGGAGAATTTGTTGAGGAGTCTATTGAGGCGCTCACCATACAAGTAACGCCTGAACAAGTAACTGAGCAGCTAGCACAAGTACAGAAAGAATTAAATAGAATACACGTATTACTGGAAGAGGCTCAAGAAAGTGAACGCCTGGTCAGTTTTGAAGTGTGCCCGAGACTTATTGCAGAAGTCATTAGCGGATGGACGGGTATTCCTGTAGAGCAGTTAGCGAAAGAACACAACATTAAAGTGATGAGTTTTGCTACAGAGCTTCGTGAGAGAGTGAGGGGGCAAGAGCAAGCTATTGTAGCGTTAGATAAAGCGATTCGTACTTCTGCGGCAGGCTTAAACCGCCCAGAAATGCCTGTTGGTGTGTTCTTATTTGTAGGGCCAAGCGGTGTTGGTAAAACAGAAACAGCATTAGCGTTATCTGACTTGCTATATGGCGGTGATCGTTTCTTAACTGTGATTAACATGTCAGAGTTTCAGGAAAAACATACGGTCTCTCGTTTAATTGGTTCTCCTCCAGGCTATGTAGGTTATGGTGAGGGTGGTATGTTGACGGAGGCTGTTCGTCAAAAACCTTACTCAGTTATTTTATTGGATGAAGTGGAAAAGGCCGATCCTGATGTGATGAACTTGTTCTATCAAGTTTTTGATAAAGGGATTGCTAATGATGGTGAAGGTAGAGAGATTAACTTTAGAAACACTTTGATCATTATGACCTCTAATTTAGCCAGTGATATTATTTCAACATTGTGTAAGGATGGAGCAAGACCTGCGCCAGAAACATTAGAAGAAGCGATTAGACCTGCGTTAAGTAAGCATTTTAAACCAGCACTCTTAGGTCGTATGAAGGTTGTGCCTTACTATCCTGTTGATGGAGAGGTATTAAACGAACTTATTGAGATCAAACTAGGACGTTTAGCAAACCGTATGCAGCAACGTAAATTAGAGTTAACGTATGATCCTGCGTTAATTGGCGTTTTAGCCGAGCGTTGTACACACAGTGAAAGTGGTGCTCGTTTAATTGATGCATTATTAGACCAGTATATTATTCCTCATATTACCGATCGTTTATTAGAAGCGATGGCGAAAAAAGAGGAGTTAAAGCGCGTTAATATCGTAGTTGATGCTGAAAATACTGTAACTTGTGAGTTTTATTAATTGTGATGGATAAGTTAGCTGCTAAATATTATGCGTCTCTTATTGAGGCGAGCAATGTACATTCTCTCGTAGTCTGTGCATTGTCTGCGGCTGCTTGTGCTACATCGGCATCGTTAGTACAGTTATATTTGTTGGATCAAGATAAAACACGATTAAATCTCTATGGACAATGTAAGGATGAACATACGTGTTTGACGCAAGATATTTCGTATGATTATTACCATGACGCCTTATTACAGTACTGTTTGACTCAAAATAAACCTATTATCACGAATGATGTGAGTAGTTTTTCATTAGAGATTAATTTTCTACCGCAAGAGAACAAAAGCTGGCGTAGTTTATTAGTCTTACCGTTATTAAATAGGCAACAAATTGATGGTTTACTTGTTTGTGCTAGTTTTGAAGCAATGGACTGGGATAATAAAACAGCATTATTGCAAGATTTTTATCGATTAACATTTATTCAATATACACGATTGATCGCTTTACAAGTAAAGGATACAGCACCGATAAAAAGGGATAAGGAAAGTGTTGTTACAAAAGAGCATTATGGCTTAATAGGTAGCAGCCCAGCAATGAAGTCAGTGTATTCATTAATGAGCAAAGTACTACATACGCCATTCACTGTTCTTGTAACTGGTGAGACAGGAACAGGTAAAGAGCTAGTTGCTAAAGCAATCCATCATTACAGCATAAGAAAAAACAAAGCATTTGTTGTACAAAACTGCGCTTCTATGCCTGAAACATTACTAGAGAGTGAGTTGTTTGGTTATAGTAAGGGGGCGTTTACAGGGGCAGATAAAGACCATTTAGGTTTGCTTAGAGAGGCCGATGGTGGGACGCTGTTTTTGGATGAAATTGGTGATATGCCTATTGTGTTGCAAGCAAAGTTACTGCGTGTTTTGCAAGAAGGAGAAGTACGGCCACTGGGTAGTAACAAAACCTTTAAAATAGATGTAAGGGTTATTGCTGCAACGCACCGTAATTTATTGGATGAAATAAAAAAAGGGAATTTTAGAGAAGACCTTTATTATCGTTTGGCCAAGTTCCCCATCGAATTACCACCACTACGGGATCGTGGTGATGATATTTTGGCATTGGTTGATTTCTTTATTGATAATACGTGTCAGTTTTTAGGCCGGAAAAAAAGTATAATAAGTCAATGCTTTATGGATAAACTATTAAGTTATTCATTTCCTGGTAATATCAGAGAGTTAAAAGGGCTTTTGGAGCGTGCTATTTTACTCGCGGATGATGAACAGTTAGAAGCGCAACACCTACATGTTAGCCCTGATAGACAATTAACGACTAAAGACAATAGCCTTAAAGATAGTGTTGCAGACTATGAGCGTGAGCATCTTGTAAAAAGTTTACGTGATCATCAAGGCAATCAAACAAAAACAGCAAAACAGTTAGGTATTTCAAGACGAACATTGGTATATAAAATACAGCGTTTAAATATATCAAAAGAAGAGTTTTCAAATTAGTAAGAGGGAAGGGGGAGCAATGGTTACTGTTAAAAAAGGTATTTTATTATTGTTATTAAGTGTTTTTTTAAGTGCTTGTTCTGGTAATTATAAATCAAGTGATGATAGATATAGACAAATTGGTCAGCCACCACTAGTGATTGATAACAAGGTTAAATAAAGGTAATTATTGTGGAACTTATTTTAGAGATTATTAGTGATCAGCAATATGCTGACAATATTACAAAAAGCAAGGATTTTAAAAGTGCTGGTGGTATTATAGGGCGTGCGCCTGATTGTGATTGGATTATCCCTGACCCTAAGCGTCATGTGTCAGGACATCATGCCATGATCAGTACCAAAAATAATCAGTTTTATATTACTGATGTGAGCAGTAATGGCACTGTTTTAAAAAATACAGGTTCAAAGCTACCAGCAGGAGAGCCCTTTTTAGTTGAGCATGGTGCTGTATTCTGTTTGGGTGATTTTGATATTCGGGCACGTCTGGTTTATGATCCTGAAGTTTTTGAAAATGTTGTAGGCAAACCTGTTGATGCAGGGTCTGTTATTCCAGATGATGCGTTTTTGGATTTAGATCCGATTAAAGCAATCGAACAAGAGCCCTTTCAGTATGTTGACATGGATGAGTTAGCTGATTTTATGAAAGGTAATGATCAACGTGAAGAGCAACGCAGAGATTATGCACGTGTTGATATTGAGAGTTTAGAAATTCCACAGCTTGTGGAAGATGTTATTCCAGAAGTTAAACAGCCAACACCTCCTCCAGTTGTAGAAATGCCTGTAAAACCTGCTGCTAATTTATCAAGTGATTTTTGGAATAAGTTTTCTGCTGAGCTAGGTATTGATATCTCTAAGTTTGATGATGCTGAAAAAGAAAAGTTAGCTATTCACACCGCACGTCTATTTAAGCAATGTATTATTGGTGTTCAGCAAAGTTTAAGAACACGTTCAGAGCTAAAGAATGAGCTAAGGCTACCAATTACCACTGTACAAGCTACGGGAAATAATCCGTTACGTTATACGGCAGATGCAGAAAGCGCTATTAATGATTTGTTAACGAAGCATAATCCAAGTCAGTTAACGCCTGAGCAGGCAATTAATCGTGCGTTTAGAGATCTACAAGCGCACCAAGTGGCACTACTAGCCGCTTGTCGAGGTGCTGTAAGAGGTGTCATACATCAATTCTCTCCTGAACAGTTGGTTCTTGCTTTTGAGCAACGTGGTGAGAGTGGGATGCTTAAAGGAAGTGCTTGGAAATGGCGTACTTACTGTCGCTATCATAACTTATTACAACAAGATGTGGAGTGGAGTGATCGACTATTTAGTAAAGACTTTACCACTTATTATGAAGAACAGGTAAGACTTTTAGCTTCATTAAATGATAATTAAGGAATAAATAAATGGCAAAATTAAGATTATTAGGTTTATTACTAATAATAGCAGTATTAACAGGCTGTTCTTGGATGAACCCATATTCAGATGTTACTAAGGTTAATATTCGACTTAATGGTAGTGATTATTTAAACCCAGACTTGCGTGGAAGACCTTCGCCTATTGTTGTTCGAATCTATGAGTTAAAAAATGCAGTGAACTTTATGAATGCAGATTTCTTTAGTTTGTACAATGACGCAAAAAATGTGTTAGGTGAAGATTTGGTGGCTGTAGAGGAAATGGAGTTAACACCTCGTCAACGGATACATCTACGTTATAGAGTAGCTGAAACTAGTCAATATGTAGGTATTGTCGCTGCTTATCGTGATTTATCATCAGCTGATTGGCGCTATATTGTTAAAACAGTCCCTAAAGAAAAGCTTTATGTCAATGTGGTTTTAACCAGTGATGGTATTTATAAAAATACTGATCCTAGAGCACTGAAGGTTAATGAAACATTGCCAATGAACGAAAGATAATTGGATATCATGTTATGAGCACTCAAAAAGTAGTTTGGCAGGAGGGGATGTTGCTAAGACCGCAGCATTTCCAACACAATGATAGATATTATAGCCAGCAGCTAGCTATACGTACGCAATTACTATCCAGTAATACGTGGGGTTTTATTTCTTTACAAATAGATACTCAATATCTGAATATGGGTAAAATTGTTGTTAATGAGGCTAAAGGCGTTTTGCCTGATGGTTCTTTTTTTGAAATCAGAAAGGAATTAGAGCCATTAGCACTGGATATTCCACCTAATACTAATAATCAACCCGTTTATTTAGCACTGCCTATTTCAACAGATAATCATATTGAGGTGAGAGAGGCTTCGCAAACTGACGTATTAGCACGCTATATCATGCGTGAAATTGAAGTTGCTGATGCCAATAGCCTTGATTCAAATATTATTATGATTAATAGTTGTCAACCCGATTTTAGATTAATTTTGGGTGATGAAGAAAATAATAGTGCGTTTGTATTTTTAAAGATTTGCCATATTTTAGATTGTAGTTCTGATAAAACAATTGCATTGGACAGTGAATATGTTCCAACGTACTTAAATTTACATGCCTCTTCTGTGTTACTGTCTTCATTAAAAGAAGTTATTAGTATGCTTGTTCATCGTGGTGACCGCCTCGCAGAAAGGATTAATGCCAGCGGTAAAACACAAAGTGCAGAAGTAGGCGATTTATTAATGTTACAGTTAATTAATAGCGTTGAACCGTTGTTAAGACACTATCTTCGAGCGGATAAAACACATCCTGAGGATGTCTATAAGGAGCTAGTGCGTTTATACGGACAGTTGGCCACTTATGCGAGTGATGCTAAACGCCCCAGTATGGATTACTATTATATGCATAGTGATCAAGGGCTTTGCTACCGTAAGTTAATGGAAAGACTCCGTCAAGTATTGTCTATGGTATTGGAGCAGCATGCTATCGAGTTGTTATTACAACAACGTGCTTATGGTATTCAAGTATCACCCTTACATGATCATAGTATGTTGAGTAACTCTAAGTTTATTTTAGCGGCTAGTGCTTCTTGTGATCCTGAGTTTTTACGAAGTAAGTTACCTGCGTATTTGAAGTGTGGGCCTGTTGAAAGAATTAGGCAATTGGTTAATCTTCATTTGCCCGGTGTTAAAATTAAAGCGTTACCTGTGGCGCCAAGACAAATACCATTCCATTCAGGAAAAATTTATTTTGCACTTGAGTTAAGCTCAGATGATCTTGCACAGCTAGAAAGTTCGGGAGGCTTTGCTTTCCATGTGTCAGGTGCATTTGATAATCTTGAACTTAAATTCTGGGCTATTCGTAATTAGGGCGGGAAGATAATATGGAAAGAGATGATAAAACGGTTATTAGTAGCCGCTTTAATGAAAGCCAAGCAGACTCTGTGCCGTTGTTAACAGACATCCCCGATGCACCAAAATATGCTGCATTGGATGATAAAATGGTTTTTGCAGCAAGATTGAGACCTGTTGATGAAAATATAGTGGGTTTGAATCCTCTTATTTCTGCAGGGGCACATATTCTTTCTGAGATTGTTAGGCTGCGTAATAATGCACCACCAGAAGACTTGGATGCATTACAACATAATTATATTGATGCAATAAAACGTTTTGAGCGTATTGCTTTACAAAGTGGCGTTGAAAATAGCCAAGTCATGAGTGCTCGCTATGTGATGTGTACCGTTTTAGATGAAGCTGTGGTCTGTACCTCTTGGGGTGTCGAAAGTACTTGGTCTAAATACAGTATGCTGGCTTCATTTCATAATGAGACTTTTGGTGGGGAAAAAGTTTTCCAACTATTAGATAAAATCACGCGTAATCCTGTTAAGTATTTACCACTCATTGAATTGATTTATGTTTGCTTATCACTTGGCTTCGAGGGTAAATATCGCGTTGTTAATCGTGGCACACTGGAGCTAGAAGCTATTAGAGATAGTTTATATCGTCAAATTAAGCAACTACGAGGTGATGTTCCTAAGGCATTGTCACCACAGTGGCAAGGTTTACAGACACACCGGCGTGGCTTAATTAGACTTGTGCCCTGGTGGATGGTTGTGATTTTTACGGTTATTTGCTTGGTCATTATGTATTGCGGTTTTGCTTTTGTATTAAAACAAGAGCGTCAAGATGCATTAGTGCCGTACCAAAACTTAGAAACCACATTAACTCAAGAAACTCAAAACAACACACGGTGAGATAAAGGATTTTTTGATGAAAAGATTTTTTAAGAAACTAGGTATCTTTTTCAAAAAAAGATGGGTATGGACACTGTGTATTGCATTAGTCCTAGCGTTATTGGTTTGGTTCCTCTTCCCATATTTCGGGTTTGCTGACTCTAAGCCTTGGGAATCTACAAGTTCTCGTTTAGTAACCATTTGCATTATTATTTTATGTTGGGGGTTATTACTTGTTTTTCTTAACTGGCGTGAAACGGCTAAACAAAAGAAAAAGCTGACGTCCGATCAAGCACAAGAAAAACAGATTCTTGAAGAAAAAATATATGAGGAACGTAAGTCAGTTACTTCTTTGTATAAAAAAGCAATGCAGGTACTAAAGAAATCCAGTATTTATAAAGGTAGAAGTCATGGTTGGAAACAGGATTTACCATGGTATTTACTCATAGGCCCTGAGTCGAGTGGAAAAACGAGTATCTTAGATTTTTCAGGGCTTAACTTTCCTTTAAACCAAATTGAGCAACGTTTAACCAAAAATATTGAGGGCACTCGTTATTGTGAGTGGTATTTTGCTGAAAATGGTGTTGTTATTGATACCTCAGGGCGTTACTTTTCTCAAGAAAATTCAGAAGTAGATAGTGCAGGCTGGTTAACTCTTCTTAATTTATTGCGTCGTCGTAAGAGAAGCCGTCCGATTAATGGGGTATTAGTCAATGTTCCAGTGGATGATTTATTAAGCCGAGATGAAATTAATTTAGAGCGTATTGCTCGCCAAACAAGGGCACGGCTACATGATATTCAGCTACGACTTGGTACAGAGTGCCCTGTTTATATGCTATTTAGTAAAGCTGACCATATTATTGGCTTTAATGAGTTCTTTGATAATCTTTCTCAAGAGGAAAGTGCTCAAGTTCTTGGCGTAACTTTTACCAAAGAACAAAAAGTTATCACCGCAGACATGACAAACTATGAGTTTGAAAGACTGTTAGAGCGTTTAAATAAACAAGTAGTCAGTAATTTACATCAAGAGCGAGATATTCAGCGCCGTGGAAAAATATTAGATTTTCCTTATCAGTTTAATTTAATTGCTGAACAATTAAGTTTGTTTATTGAGTTGGCGACTTCTGGTAATCGTTACCAAGAGGCCAGTCATTTAAGAGGGTTCTATTTTATGAGTACTCCTCATGCAATAGAACATCTTGATGAACACACCGTTAGAATTGGTAGAAACTTGGGACTTTCGAGCAAAGCACTTCCTGTGTATCGACAAGGTAGACCGCGTTTTCTTTATCAATTATTTACATCTGTTATCTTCCCTGAGTCGGAGTTGGCAACACTGGATGAGTCAGAAAGAAAACGCTTAACGTGGAGACAACGGAGTATTTATATCGGATCGTTAGCCACATTGGCTGGTGTTGGTGCACTCTGGGGCTATAGTTTTTCAGCTAATAATGGTTATTTAAAAGAGACCGACGATCTGGGTAAAAGACTAGTTGAAGAGCAAAAGCAATTACTGCCTCGTGGTGATTTATCACAGTTAAAATCTGTATTAAATACAGGCTATTCTGCTTATCAGGTTTTCCCCACAGATAATGATTTATCTATTGCGCACAGGCTAGGCTTGTATCAAGGTAAAGAGACAACTCCTACCGTTTTAGCTGTTTATAACAAAGAATTGCTCAAACAAATGTTACCGGCTATTGCGCGTCAATTAGAAACACAAATAAGAAGCAATTTTGGCAATAGAGATAAGTTATTAAGCAGTTTACGTGCTTATTTAATGCTTAATTATGTTAATTACAGAGATAAAGCTTATTTATCAACAGTATTGACTGATAGTTGGGCGAATATTTATCCAGGTAATACAGAGCTACAAAATGATTTAAAAGGCCATTTAACAAGATTGCTTGCCTTAGACTTTATTTATCCACTGAATAATGAACTTGTTTCACAAGCAAGACGTATATTAAGTAATGAGCCTTTGGCTAATCTTGTTTACAACGCGATGAAACAAGAAGCAACTATTTTGCCAGATTATCGACTATCAGATCACCTTGGTTCGCAAGGTTATTTAATAAAAGGAGCTGATCGAAAGATCCCTGGTTTCTTTACAAAACAAGGCTATCAGCAGTACTTTTTAACCAATGGTTCAAAGTATATTACAACAACGCTTAAAAATAATTGGGTTTTAGGCGATGCTAATACTCTTTCTCCTGCGGAGATACAAAAGTTAATGGCTCAGGTTGAGCAGCTTTACTTTATTGATTATACCGATCAATGGAGTAGCACAATTTCTGGCTTGAAACTATCGAATGTAAATTCATTCTCAGAAAGTGATTCTCAACTAACGGGGTTAACCTCAGCGAGTAGTCCGTTCTTATTATTACTTGGGGAAATTAAGGAACACACTAAGTTACCTGGTATTATTCCAGAGCCAGATGAAAACAGTGGTGATGTTCTAAAAGATAAAACAGGTGATATTAATACGAATGGTACTGTTAAGCAGATGGCAAAACAGGCAACCAAAAAAGCAGCCGTTAAAGGTGTTAATGCCGGTATTGATGGTGCGAAAAAACTGGCCGCGGCGAGTGTGCCTGAACAAGGTAAGAAGCGTATGGTACAAATGTTTACGCCTTACCATCGGTTGTTATTGGATGACGGTTCGCCAAGTTCAGATTATGCGGCTGCATCACAAGCTTTAAATGATTTAAATCAGAAAATTTCTGGGTTAGCAAGAGATAGTGCGCCAGAGCAGGCTGCATTGGATTGGGCTAAGGAAAGGATGACGGGGCAACAAGATACGTTATCAGTTATTCAAAATGCAGTTAAACGTTTACCTACACCTTTTGATAAGTGGTATACCCAAATTGCTGATGACAACTGGCGCTTGATATTGGCGAGCTCTTATAATTATATCAATCAGGCTTATAAAGCGAATGTGTATAGTTTCTATAATAGTTCAATTAAGGGACGTTACCCATTTAATGGTAAAGCAGATACTGATGTGGCTATGTCTGACTTTACACGCTTCTTCAAGCCAGGCGGTGTCATGGATAGTTTCTATGAAAGTAATTTAAAACCATTTGTGTCTACAAATGGCAGTTATTATCAAGTAAAAACTATTGATGGGCGTAGTCTTCCTATCAGCAATGCGACATTAGCACAATTTAGAGTCGTACGTGTTATTCAGGGTGGATTGTTTAGCGATAGTCCTGAGTATCCATCTGTAAGCTTTAAGTTAGAACCTCATTTTTTAGAGGCGACATTAAGTAAAGTGGTTTTACAAATCGGTAATCAGCGGTTTGAATATCGACATGGCCCAATTCTTTCTACACGCCTTGTTTGGCCTACTGAAAATGCAGACACGAGTGTTGTTTCTGAGCGTTTTGAGGACTTGTCAGGCAATAAAACTTCTTATCAAACAGAGCCAGGTGCGTGGTCTTTATTTAGGTTTATCGATCAAATGGAAATCTCGTATGCTTCTGGTCGTGATGTGATGGTACTTAAGACAAATGTGGATGGAAAATACGCAAATTATTTACTATCAACACAGCGTTCACCTAATCCTTTTGATGTAAAAGTTTATCGAGCATTTGGATTAAGGGATAATTTGTAAACATGCTAGTAAAGAGTGCAGCTAGGACTGACTGTGGTAAAGTCAGAGAAAAAAATGAGGATGCATTTATTAACTACCCAGATCGTAAGATCTGGGTAGTTGCTGATGGAATGGGTGGGCATGAACATGGAGAACTAGCTAGCCGAATGGTTGTTGAAGCTGTGGCCGATATCGAATTGGTTGATAATTTTAATGACCGTATAAAACAAGTTACGACAGCCTTACGCCAAGTCAATAAGGCGTTTACTCAAGATAAAACAGTAGTTCAGGGACAGCCTCCAACAGTGATGGGGAGTACGGTCATTGTCTTACTCATTGACAGCCATCGGATGGCCTGTATTTGGGCTGGGGATAGTCGCTGTTATTTATTTCGTAAAAATAATATTTATCAAGTCACTAAAGATCATGCATTATGGCAAGAGTTAGTAGATGAACAAGCTTTTTCAGAAAAAGAAGCTCAACAGCAAAAAGGGAGCTTTGCTTTAACCCGAGCAATTGGTGCAAATGAAGAGTTGCGTCTAGAAATTGTGGAGATGGAGATTATCTCGGGAGATAAGTTTTTATTATGTTCTGATGGCGTATATCAATATATTCGGTATGATCAGTTGTATCAGGTAATGACTAAGCCTTCGCCTCAGTTAGCGGTTGAGCAATTATTTCAAGATGTATTGGCAACAGAAGCCAAAGATAATTTAACGGCGATTGTTGTCGTTTCTCATGAGTCCCGATAGTTTATTTATGTCTGTAAATAGTATTGATAGTGCCGCTTCTCCTCCAGCTATAGGTTCTAGTGCTCCTATACAGGTAGTTGCTGGGCGTTACCAGTTAGAAAGAATCTTGGGTGTGGGCGGTATGGCGATTGTTTTTAGAGCTTTTGACCGTTTGGCGGCACACTTTAATCATCCTTCTCCTTATGTTGCATTAAAAATATTCAAAGAAGAGTTTGCAGGCTTTACAGATGCGAATTATTTGCTCTATAGCGAGTATGCATTATTGGCAACGTTAAACCATCCCAACATTGTCAGGTCTTTTCAATTTGATATTGATGCAACAACAGAGCGAGCTTTCTTAACACTTGAATTTTTAAAAGGAATGACGCTTGATCAGTGGTTAATAGAGAATCCATTGGGTACAAATTTACCCAAAATAACGCCAATGCTTTTGGAAATTATCGATGCAGTAGACTATAGTCATCAGCATAATATTGTTCATGGTGATTTAAAACCAAGCAATATTATGTTGACACAGAATGGATGCGTGTTGTTTGATTTCGGCCTTGGGCAAATGTTATCAGGTGATTTATCTATTTTGCCTAAGATATCACGTAAGCGCTTTAACGCTTGGACGCCAAAATATGCTGCCCCTGAGTTATTAGAAGATATCTCATTAACAACAAAAACAGATATTTTTGCGTTAAGTTGCATTATTTATGAGTTGCTAACGGGGCAAAATCCTTACTATATTGATAAAAAAACAAAATACACAGTTAAGCCCACTAAACCTAAAGATCTGTCTAAGAAACAATGGGCAACGTTATGTTGTGGTTTAGCTATAAAGCCTCATGATCGTTTAATAACAGCTCAAGAATTAAAAAATGCTTTTCAACCATATAAAAAGCGTTATTTCTATTGGTTTTAGAAAATTGTACAAAAGAAGTACTTAATATTTTAATTTGGTGCTTTTTTATTTTTAATCTATTGATTATTATTGTTTTATTTGTATTGCGCAATGTTTTTCTTAAGTGAGCAATAAATTGCTCGAATTAAAGGTCTTCTATTGACAGTATAAGACTTTTTTATTATTGAATTAAAATAAAGTATTGTAATTCAATGGATTATTTGTTTATTTTTATTTTGGCACAGCATTTGCTTATGTATATTCATTGTAGTGTATAGCTTATACGCTATTTTATTTAACTTAATTTAGAAGGAATAAGATATGCCAACTCCTGCGTATTTAACTATTAACGGAACTAAACAAGGTTTAATTACGGCTGGTACTTTTACTGAAGAATCAGTAGGTAACATCTATCAAGAAGGTCATGAAGATGAAATCTTAGTTGAAGGATTTGAACATCAAGTGATCATTCCACGTGACCCACAATCTGGTCAACCAACTGGTCAACGTGTACACAAGCCTTTAAGAATTACTAAAGTATTTGATAAATCATCACCTTTAATTTTCAATGCATTAACTTCTGGTGAGCGTTTAAGCGATTGTACTATCAAATGGTATAGAACATCTGCTTCTGGTACACAAGAGCATTATTTTACTATTAAATTAGAAGATGCAATCATTGTTGATGTTCAAAGCAGCATGCCTAATTGCCAAGATCCTAACATGGCGCATTTTACGCATTTAGAAGATGTATATTTCACTTATCGTAAAATCACTTGGACTCATGAGGTAGCTGGTACTTCAGGTTCTGATGACTGGAGAGCACCTATTAGCGCTTAATGGCTAATGGTCTGAATAGAAATCCCCTTACGGTTTTCCGTAAGGGGATTTTTTTATGTTTATATTTATTGGATACAGACGTAACTTAGTTGTATAAAAACTTTATAGAAGGTGTATATTTGCATAGGTATTCATAAAACAGGAGATTAAAATGTCGCTGAATAATATTCAAATTAAACAGGGCTATTTTTCACGGCAAGTTGCTTTTCCTGATGGTACTGCTGTCCCTGCCATTGGGCAAGGTACTTGGTTTATGGGAGAAAATCCAGATAGCGCAAAACAAGAAATTGATGCCCTACGACTCGGTATAGAATTGGGGATGACGGTGGTCGATACTGCTGAAATGTATGGTTCTGGCGGTGCTGAACTACTGGTGGGAAAAGCGTTGGAACCTATTAGAGATCAAGCATTTTTAGTGTCAAAAGTGCTTCCATATAACGCAGATAAAAAGAAAATGGTGGTGGCTTGTGAGTCCTCATTAAAACGGTTAAAGACAGATTATTTAGATCTTTATTTACTGCACTGGCGTGGCAATATTCCTTTAGTAGAAACGATAGAGGCGATGGAAAAACTTGTTGCGCAAGGAAAAATCAAGCGCTGGGGCGTTTCTAACTTAGATACAGTTGATATGCAAGAACTATGGGATATAACCGATGGTAAACACTGTATGGTTAATCAAGTGCTTTATCATTTAGGGTCGAGAGGGATTGAGTATGACTTACTGCCTTGGTGTAAAAGCCACCATATTCCTATCATGGCTTATTGTCCCATTGCACAAGGTGGAAGTTTACGGCAAGGGTTAATGAATCACCCTAACGTTGTAAGTATTGCAGAATCTAAGCATTGTACGCCTGCACAACTCTTGTTAGCTTGGTGCATTCGCCAAGGCAATGTTATTGCTATACCTAAGGCGTCCACAACAGACCATGTACTTCAGAATGCACAAGTGGCTAGCCTTAAACTAACAATGGAAGAACTTACTTTGCTAGACAATGCATTTAATCCTCCTTTGAAAAAGATGCATTTAGACATTGTTTAGTTTTACCTTGTTATTTTAATGATGAAAAAAAGAGGATGATGCGATTAGACATCCCCAATAGCTAGTATTTTTGATGCAGCAACCCCTATGGTTATAAGTTGATAGATGGTTATGGATAATTGATACAAACAAGTTGATATGAATTATTGCCGTTAATTGGGTAATACCCTTATTCGCTTGACAAGACTATAAGACTTCATTAATTTAAAAAAAATAGATTACTAATAGGTCGTGTGGTGTGAGTGCTTATCTTCTTACTTCAGAATTAGCTCAACGAATTGTTGATAAAACCATGAAAATTATTGGTTGTAATGTCAACATTATTGATACCAATGGTTTAATCATTGGCAGTGGAGACCCTGAGCGAATAGGTGAGTTGCATGAAGGCGCAATGATGGTTTTATCATTAGGAAGAATGATATCAATTGACTCAAAAATGAGTGATGATTTACACGGTGTTCGTCCAGGCGTTAACTTACCCTTAATTATTGATGATGAAGTGGTCGGGGTGATTGGGTTAACAGGGGAACCTTCAGCTCTAAAACAGTTTGGCGAGTTGGTATGTATGTCAGCTGTGATGATGATGGAGCAGGCTAAACTGCTTCGAAGTGTTGCTCAGGAAACGCGGCTACGAGAGGAGTTAGTGCTTGATTTATTACAGTCTAAAGAGTTAACAAAACGTCACTATGAATGGGCGCAGCGTTTAGGGATAGACCTAAGTGTTCCTAGGGTAGCAATAGTATTTGGTATCGATAGTGATGACTTAGAAGTAGAGGTTGCGATTGATGAAATTAAGTTGCTGCAAAATTTTTTAGTAGCTCAAAATATAGGTTGTTTATTTGCTATTCGCTCATTGACTGAAATGATTGTTTTATCCCCTGCCATGAATCAATATGGTCGTTGGGATATTGAAGAACATAAAAAAAGACTGGCTCAATTAATCGTATTAAGTGAGCAGCGCGGCAAGCTAAATATTAGAACAGCATTAGGCCGTTATTTTGAGGAGGGGATAGACGGTAACAATAATCACTTGGCGTATTCTTATCAAACAGCTTATACCACATTAATGATAGGTAGGCAGCGGATGCCTGACGTAAAAAATTATTATTATCAAGACATGCCATTGCCCGTATTATTAAACTCATTGAATACGGGTTGGACTGCTTCAGAATTTTTAATACCTTTAAATAGGTTGAAAACACAAGATACCAACGGTGTATTACAAAAAACATTACGTACGTGGTTTAAACACAATTTACAGATGGGTAATACAGCTAAAGCATTGCATGTGCATCGTAATACGTTAGAGTATCGGTTAACGAAGGTAGCTACTATCACAGGGCTTAATATTGAGTTATTAGATGATAGATTATTGATGTATATTGCATTACAGCTAGATGGGAAAAATTCAGTGGAAGATGCACTGCATGAGACCGATGATTAGTTCGGTCTCATATGGCGATATTTAAATCATGTAATAGGAGCAGGGTTAAATATAGCCAGTGGATTATGTAATCCCCAGTGATCTGACCAAGGTTTTTTACCACTCGCCACTTCTAAAATTAATTTAAAAAGATCCCAGCCGATATCTTCAATCGTTTTCTTGCCTAAAGCAACATCGCCCGCACTAATATCCATTAGGTCAAACCAACGTTCCGCAATAGCGTTTCGACTAGCCATTTTGATAACAGGAACAGCCGCTAGGCCATAAGGTGTTCCTCGACCAGAGGTGAATACTTGAACAGTAATGCCTGATGCAACTTGTTGAGCACCACAAACAAAATCGCTCGCAGGTGTTGCCGCAAATATTAAGCCACGCTTGGTGGGACGTTGTCCTGGCTTTAATACCTCTACAATGGCGCTTGTCCCTGATTTAGCAATAGATCCCATAGCTTTTTCAACGATATTATTAAGCCCTCCCTTTTTATTCCCAGGAGTTGTGTTGGCACTACGGTCTACTTTACCTGTTTCTAGGTATTCATCATACCAAGCCATTTCATTAATAAGCGCTTTACCCACCTCTTCATCGACTACGCGTGGCGTGAGTAGGTGAACCCCATCCCTGACCTCCGTAACTTCAGAAAACATGACGGTTGCACCACAGCGAACTAATAAGTCAGCGGCGAAGCCAATCGATGGATTAGCTGTGACGCCAGAAAAAGCATCACTTCCTCCACACTGCATACCAACGATAAGCTCTGAGGCTGGAACAGTCTCTCTTTTTCGGCTATTGAGACGTTTAAGATGTCTTTCTGCTACCCGTAAGATGTGATCAACCATAGACTGAAACCCATGATGTTGTTCATCTTGTAGTACGACAATATCATCTTCATCAACGAGTTTGATGGCTTGTGTATCATCGGTTCCTTTTAATAACCTTTCTGGTTGGAATTTTTCACACCCTAAACTAATAACCATTACTTCACCGCCAAAATTAGCATTCTTAGTGAGATTGTGAATAGAGCGAATGGGTACAATAGCAGCCGGAGCATCAATGGCGACTCCACAGCCATAAAGATGAACTAAGGGGACGACACCATCAACATTAGGGTATTTAGGCAGCAGGTCACGTTCAATAATCTTAGTCACATATTCAACAACACCAGATACGCAATTAACGCTCATGGTGATACCCAGTAGATTGCGAGTACCTACACTACCATCTGGGTTTTTGTAACCTTCAAACGTATAACCTTTTAGTGGTGGAAGTGGTTTTGGTGTTTTGGTTGCAATAGGAAGCTCATGTAGTGCTCGGGCTGTTGGCATCCGTGTTACACCCTCATGCACCCAACTACCTTGTTTAATATCACCTATGGCATAACCAACAATTTCACCATAACGAATGAACGGGTCTCCATCTTTAATATCGGTGAGGGCAACTTTGTGCGCTTGTGGAATATCTTCTATTAAGGTTAGTCCATCGGGGAAGATTGTTCCAGCAGACAAGCCGTTGTCGTTAACCACTATAGCCACATTATCGTTGATGTGAACTTTTATATATAAAGGGGTTTTTTCGACCTCATTAGGCATAGCTATTCCCTCATGTTGTGAGTTTATAATTTCTAATCCATTGCCATAGTATGCTATTTTTTTGAAAACAACAGTGTGCAAATTAATAATTTTGTGCTGATGCAGAGGAAAATGTTAGTGAATATGCCCAAGTCCTGTATTGCAATATATATGAACTATAAGATGTTCGTGTGTCTGCCCATTTTAAAAAAAGTAATCACCATAAATCTTGTGCGTTTGCCTAATGCTTTGTTATGAATCTAGATGATACATTTTGTTCCAGCATTAAATCGAACATCAATGAACAGAGTTTCTGCTTAAAATTACGGTGGTATTTATTATGGCTGAGAATACAGGTGTGGCAACACAAGGAATGAAAGGTGTTAAGCGTACCAATGTCCGATGGATGATGGTTGTTTTTCTATTTATTGTTACGGCCATTAACTATGGTGATCGTGCAACCATAGGTATTGCAGGCAAAAGCATGAGTGGTGAGTTGGGGTTTGATGCTGCTGCCATGGGCTGGGTTATTTCCTCATTTAGTATTGCTTATGTCATAGGCCAATTACCAGGGGGATGGTTATTAGACCGGTTTGGTTCTAAACGCGTTTATTTTTGTAGTATCTTTTTTTGGTCAATATTTACTTTGCTTCAAGGAACCATCCATTTCTTTATTGGTGCATGGGCATTGATAATGCTTTTTACTTTCCGCTTTCTTATGGGATTGGCCGAAGCACCTTCATTTCCTGGAAATAGTAGAATTACAGCTGCTTGGTTCCCTGCCAAAGAGCGTGCAACTGCCGTATCAATATTCAATTCTGCACAGTATTTCGCCACGGTTATTTTTGCACCGATTATGGGTTGGTTAACTCATGAGTACGGTTGGCAATCAGTGTTCTTCTTTATGGGTGGGCTAGGTATTTTTATTAGCTTTGTGACCATTATTATGGTGCATAATCCTAAAGATCATCCATGGGCTAACAAAGAAGAAGTTGAATATATTGCCGAAGGTGGTGGTTTAGTGGATATGGATCAAAAAAAGGAAGAAGGAAAGGAAGATCAAGGGCCTAAATTAGGTTATATCTTACAGTTAATTAAAAATAGAATGATGCTAGGTATTTATTTAGGCCAGTATTGTATTAATGTGTTGACTTACTTTTTCATTACATGGTTCCCTATTTATTTGGCAACTGAGCGTGGACTGGATATTAAGTCTGTTGGTTTTTTGGCTGCTATTCCTGCGGTTTGTGGCTTTGTCGGCGGAATCGCCGGGGGTGTATTTTCTGATTTCTTATTAAGAAAAACAGGCTCATTATCCATTGCACGTAAGACGCCTATCGTTTTTGGTATGTTGTTTTCAATGATGATGATCCTTTGCAATTATGTTGATTCTATCACAATGATTATTTTCTTTATGTCACTGGCTTTCTTTGGTAAGGGTGTTGGGGCATTAGGCTGGGCTGTAATGTCAGATACAGCACCTAAAGAAATCAGTGGTTTAGCGGGCGGTTTATTCAATATGTTTGGTAATGCGTCTAGTATTATTTCTCCTATTATTATCGGTTATATTGTGCATGTTACAGGCCGTTTTGAGTGGGCATTAGTCTTTGTCGCTGCCCATGCATTCCTTGCAGCTTTTAGTTTCTTATTTATTGTTGGTCCTATTAAACGAATGGAAGTTAAGAAAAACCAGTTCTCTAATTATTAGGAATACTATTATGAACACGCAAGCAGCACCAACGATCACTTCAATGCAAGTCATACCCGTAGCTGGGTATGACAGTATGTTGCTAAATGTAGGAGGTGCACATTCTCCTTATTTCACGCGTAATATTGTTATTTTAAAAGATAATGCAGGGCATATTGGGGCAGGTGAAGCGCCCGGTGGAGAAACTATTTTTAAAGCATTATCTGAGGCGATACCTCATGTTGAAGGAAAACCTATTTCTATCTTAAATCGTATTGTGAACGATATGCATGCAGGGTATTTGGATGCTGATTACGATACCTTTGGAAAAGGGGCATGGACCTTTGAGCTACGTGTTAATGCCGTAGCAGCATTAGAGGCAGCCTTACTCGATTTGATGGGGCAATTTTTAAATGTGCCTGTTGCTGAGTTACTGGGAGCAGGAAAGCAACGGGATGAAGTGACAGTGCTAGGTTACTTATTTTATATTGGTGATGATAAGATCACTAATTTACCTTACCAAGCACCTGTTACAAAAGGACATGAGTGGTATCGTATTCGTCGCCAAGCGGCTATGAGTACCGAGGCTGTGATTAACTTAGCTGCGGCTGCTAAAGATCTTTATGGCTTTAAAGACTTTAAGCTTAAAGGTGGTGTTTTTGAAGGTCAAAAAGAAATTGAGACGGTGGCTGCACTTAAGAAGAATTTTCCTGATGCGCGTATAACACTTGATCCTAATGGGTGTTGGTCACTTCAAGAGGCCATTGAGTTATGTAAAGATATGCATGATGTATTAACCTATGCAGAAGACCCTTGTGGTGCTGAGCAAGGTTACTCTGGTCGTGAAGTGATGGCGGAGTTTAAGCGAGCAACAGGGCTCCCGACGGCAACTAATATGGTGGCTACCAATTGGCGCGAAATGTGTCACTCTATCATGCTTCAATCGGTTGATATTCCATTAGCCGACCCCCATTTCTGGACATTAACAGGTGCGAGCCGAGTAGCTCACCTTTGTAACGAGTTTGGATTAACGTGGGGATGCCATTCAAATAACCACTTTGATATTTCTTTGGCAATGTTTAGCCATGTTGGCGCCTCTGCACCCGGAAATCCAACAGCATTAGATACTCATTGGATTTGGCAAGAAGGAGACATGACATTAACCAAGAATCCACTGCAAATTATCAATGGTAAAATAAAACTTAACGATAAGCCAGGGCTGGGGCTTGAGTTAGACATGGATAAGATTCAACAAGCACATGAACTTCATAAAAAACTACCTACTGGGGCTCGTAATGACGCCATACCCATGCAGTTTTATTACCCGGGTTGGGCTTTTGATCGCAAACGACCTTGTATGGTTCGCTAATTAATAGATTAGGAGATATCTGAATGAGTAATAAGACACCCGTAATTACAGAGATGCAAGTCATTCCTGTTGCTGGTCACGACAGTATGTTGTTAAATTTAAGCGGTGCACATGCTCCATTTTTTACCCGTAATATTGTTATTTTAAAAGATAACTCTGGCAATATGGGTGTTGGTGAAGTGCCTTGTGTTGGCACAGTGACAAAAACGCTAGAGGATGCAAAATCATTAGTTATTGGTCAACCGATTGGCGAATATAAAAATATCATGAATAAAGTGCGTACCCAATTTGCTGATCGTGATGTAGGGGGGCGTGGTAATCAAACCTTTGACCAACGATCAACAATTCATGTGGTGACAGCTATTGAAGCTGCAATGCTTGACTTACTTGGTAAATTCTTAAATGTAACCGTAGCTTCATTGTTAGGTGATGGTCAACAACGTGATGAGGTAGAAACATTAAGTTATTTATTTTATGTAGGTGATAGAAAGAAAACAGATCTTCCTTATCAAAGTCAACCTAATGAAAGTTGTGATTGGTATCGTTTGCGCCATGAAGAAGCGTTAACTCCAGAAGCGATTGCACGCTTGGCTGAAGCTACTTATGAGAAGTATGGGTTTAATGATTTTAAATTAAAAGGTGGCGTATTACGTGGTGAAGACGAGGCCGAAGCTATTATCGCCATTAAGAAAAAATTCCCTAACGCTCGAGTGACATTAGATCCTAATGGTGGATGGTCATTAGAAGAAGCCATTAAAATTGGTAAGTATTTAAAAGGTACTTTAGCTTATGCAGAAGATCCTTGTGGTGCAGAGCAAGGCTATTCTGGGCGTGAGATCATGGCTGAATTTCGACGTGCGACAGGATTACCGACAGCAACCAACATGATTGCGACCGACTGGCGTCAAATGGGGCATGCGCTTTCATTACAATCAGTAGATATTCCTCTGGCTGACCCACATTTTTGGACAATGAATGGTTCGGTTCGTGTTGCACAGATGTGTCATGAGTTCGGTTTAACGTGGGGATCTCACTCCAATAACCATTTTGATGTGTCATTAGCGATGTTTACCCATGTAGCTGCTGCTGCACCAGGTAATATTACTGCCATTGATACTCATTGGATTTGGCAAGAAGGTAATCAGCGTATCACCAAAGAACCTCTACAAATTGTTAAAGGAATGATTCAAGTACCTAAGAAACCTGGTTTAGGTGTTGAGATCGATATGGACCAAGTTTTAAAAGCTCATGAAGTCTTTAAAAATATGGGACTAGGTGCTCGCAATGATGCGATGGCCATGCAATATTTGATTCCTAATTGGACATTTGATAATAAACGTCCTTGTCTAGTTCGTTAGTGTTGAGTGAGAGAAAGAAAATGTCTAAAGAAAATACGTGTTTTAATCAATTTAAGCAAGATGTTCTCAATAGAAAAAAATTGTTTGGTTGTTGGGCTGCTTTAGGTAGCCCTGTAACAACCGAAATTTTAGGGTTGGCAGGGTTTGATTGGTTGTTGCTAGATAGTGAGCATGCGTGTAATGATGTGCTATCTTTAATTCCACAATTAATGACCTTAAAAGACAGTAAAAGCGCACCTATTGTGAGACCAGCTTCTAATGATCCTGTATTATTAAAGCGACTCTTAGATATCGGCTTTTATAACTTCCTTATTCCGATGGTTGAAACGAAAGAGCAAGCTATTCAAGCGGTAAAGTCAACTCGTTACCCACCAGAAGGTTTTAGGGGGGTATCTGTTGCCCACCGTAGCAATCGCTTTGGTACAATTCCTGATTATTTTGAAAAAATAAATCAAAATATTTGTGTGATGGTTCAAATTGAAAGTCAGCAGGGTGTTGATAATATAGAAGAAATTTCCGCCGTTGACGGAGTGGATCTATTATTTGTTGGCCCTGGTGATCTATCAGCTGCATTAAATCATTTAGGGCAGCCCGGGCACCCTGATGTACAAAAAGTTATTCAACGTATCTTTGATGTGGCAAAGGCTCATAATAAAAGTGTGGGCATTTTAGCACCTGTTGAAGCTGATGCACGTCGTTATATCGAAATGGGTGCAACGTTTGTTGGTGTAGGTAGTGATTTAGGAGCCTTTAGAGGGGCAACTCAAGCACTAGCAGATAAATATTTAAAATAATATTAGTTTTATTAATAAGCGAGGAAAATAACATGATCGTAGGTTTTATTGGCTTAGGCATTATGGGTAAACCAATGAGTAAAAACTTGTTAAAAGCAGGTTATTCATTAGTGGTTTATGATCATAATCAAGACACAGTAAAAGAAGTTGCTGCTGCTGGTGCGAAAGCTGCGCAATCTACTAAAGAAGTGGCTGAGCAAAGCGACGTTATTATCACAATGCTTCCAAACTCGCCTCATGTAAAAGAGGTGGCTTTAGGCGAAGGTGGTCTTGTTGATGTAGCGAAAAAAGGGACTGTACTCATTGATATGAGTTCTATTGCTCCATTGGCTAGCCGTGAAATTCATGATGCATTAGCGGCAAAAGGTATCGCTATGCTTGATGCGCCTGTTAGTGGCGGTGAACCTAAAGCTATTGATGGTACGCTTTCTGTTATGGTGGGTGGCGATAAAGCACTTTTTGATAAGTATTATGACTTAATGAAGGCAATGGCCGGTTCTGTTGTTTATACCGGTGGTATTGGTGCAGGTAACGTGACTAAGTTAGCAAACCAAGTCATTGTAGCGTTAAATATTGCGGCGATGTCAGAAGCATTTACTTTAGCTACGAAAGCAGGCGTTGAACCTGAGTTAGTATACCAAGCAATTCGTGGTGGTTTGGCGGGTAGTACAGTATTAGATGCGAAAGCTCCGATGGTACTTGACCGCAATTTTAAACCTGGCTTCCGTATCGATTTGCACATTAAAGATTTACAGAATGCACTAGATACTTCGCATGGTGTGGGCTCTTCATTACCATTAACTGCAGCGGTGATGGAAATTATGCAAGCCTTGCGTACAGATGGTATGGGTGATCTTGATCACAGTGCTATTGCACGTTTCTATGAGAAAGCTGCTAAGGTTGAAATTAAAAAATAATTTTTAATTATACCTCTCTTATCGGGCTAGATAAGGGAGGTAAACTAATCCTTTAGCCAGTTAGACTAAAAAATTTTGTTATAAATATTGTTTTATAATCGAGAGCTATTGTTTTTTATTTATTGGGGGTATATATCATGCGTCAGCCAAAAGAAATTCTAAATCAACTGCTTAGAGTTGTCTTACATGCGGCAATGCCTGAAGGTAAAATGGAGCATTTTTTACCAAAAACACCACCAAAAGGCAAAACCATTGTTTTAGGTGCAGGTAAAGCAGCAGCGAGTATGGCGGCTGAATTAGAGCGCGTTTATCCATTTCCCATTGAAGGGATGGTAATTACCCGCTATGACCATGGCGTGCCAACGAAACATATCAAAGTGATAGAGGCTTCACATCCTATTCCTGATAGTAAAGGACAAGAGGCTGCCAAAAGCTTATATGAGTATGCCAAGTCAGCAACGGCTGATGATCTTGTAATATTTTTGGCTTCTGGTGGCGCTTCTGCATTAATGAGTTTGCCTTGTGAAGGTATTAGTTTAGAAGACAAAAAAGTTATCACTAAGCAATTATTAGCTTGTGGTGCACCTATTGATGAAATGAACGTAGTCCGTAAGCATCTTTCTGCTATTAAAGGTGGACGTTTAGCTCAAGCCGCAGCACCTGCAAAAGTAATTACATTTGCTATTTCCGATGTAGTGGGAGATGATTTGTCAGTTATTGGTTCAGGCGCAACAGTTCCTGACCCTTCAACGTTTGCTGATGTAAGGCGTATTCTTAAAAAATATAAAATACAACTTCCTGAGGCGGCAGCAAATTTATTAGCTACGGTAACTGAAAAAGATGAAACCCCAAAAGCATTAAGTAATATTGAGTCTCATCTTATTGTGACACCGTATGAAGCATTTAAAGCAACGGAAAAAGCAGCTGAAGAAATGGGGCTTAATGTTTTATTTTTAGGGGATAGTATTACGGGAGAAGCACGCCATGTCGCTGCTATGCACGCTGGTATCGTAAGGCACATCAAACAAAATAATGAACCTATTGCTAAGCCTGCCTTATTATTATCGGGTGGCGAAACGACCGTTACAATTAACTCAGAAGGTGGTCGTGGGGGGAGAAATACAGAGTTCCTTTTATCATTAGCTATTGAGTTAAATGGTTTAGATAATGTTTATGCCATTGCTTGTGATACGGATGGTATTGATGGTAGTGAAGACAATGCAGGCGCTATTATTACGCCAGATACTTTGACTCGAGCTGATCAACAAGGGGTATCTGCTGCCCAATATTTGGCTAAAAATGATGCCTATAGCTTTTTTAGTGAGTTAGGTGATTTAGTCATAACAACACCTAGTAGAACCAATATTAATGATTTTAGAGCAATATTAATTTTATAGCTTGAGAAGAGGCAGACGATGACCATTGCACAAATAATAGGCCGTGAAATTCTCGACTCTCGGGGCAATCCAACAGTTGAGGCTGATGTATTACTTACTTCGGGTATAAGGGGTAGAGCAGCTGTTCCTTCTGGAGCTTCAACGGGGAGTAGAGAAGCCTTAGAACTAAGAGATGGCGAAAAAGATCGTTATTTTGGAAAGGGCTGTTTGAAAGCCGTTGAGTATATTAATACAGAAATTAATACTGCATTAATTGGACAGGATGAAACTAATCAACAATTAATTGATCAGCGATTAATTGAGCTAGATGGTACGCCGACTAAAAGCCGTTTAGGGGCAAATGCAATGTTGGCAGTTTCTTTAGCGGTAGCTAAAGCAGCTGCTAAAACATCAGGATTACCCTTGTATCGTTATATTGGTGGTGCAGGCCCCATCAGTATGCCTGTACCTATGATGAATGTGATCAATGGTGGTGCACATGCTAATAATAGTCTGGATATTCAAGAGTTCATGATTATGCCATTGGGGGCTAAATCTTTTAAAGAGGCATTACGGTGTGGCGCTGAGATTTTTCAAGTGCTAAAAAAAATCTGTAATGCAAAAGGGTTTGCCACAACGGTTGGTGATGAAGGTGGTTTTGCTCCTAACCTTAACTCACATGAAGAAGCGATCACACTTATATTAGAGGCTATTGAAAAAGCAGGTTACCATGCAGGTAAAGATGTATTTTTGGCTTTAGACTGTGCTGCGAGTGAGTTTTGTAATGAGGGTAAATATCAATTATCAGCTGAAGGGCTTTCGTTAAACTCAGAACAGTTTACAGATTATTTAGAAAGATTGGCTAATCAATATCCGATTATTTCTATTGAAGATGGTATGGGGGAAAGTGATTGGGCTGGTTGGGAAATACTCACTAAACGATTAGGGAAGAAAATACAATTAGTAGGTGATGATCTGTTTGTGACAAATCCAAAAATTTTAGCAGAAGGTATCCATCAAGGGCTAGCAAATGCTTTATTGGTTAAAGTGAATCAAATAGGGACGTTAACAGAAACATTGCAAGCAGTTGATCTCGCTAAGCGTTACCATTATGCTTGTGTGATGAGCCATCGTTCAGGTGAAACAGAAGATAGCACGATTGCGGATCTTGCCGTTGCAACGAATTGTATGCAAATTAAAACGGGCTCATTATCTCGTTCAGACCGTATGGCGAAATACAATCAGTTATTGAGAATAGAGCAGGAATTAGGTTCTATGGCGTATTACCCTGGTAAGGGTGCATTGTATATTAAGTGAGATATAAAATAGAGGAGAGGATGATTAAAAAGATCTTCTCTCTTTTATTAAAGGTATTTCTAATAATAATCTATATCGGTCAGATAATTTTTTATTCAGTAGCTTTTTTCGAAGAGCTTTTATTATTTTAAATAATTTGGAAGTCTCTTAATCCATTGCCACTATCTTTATTTAGATAATAGCAATAGATTAACATAATAATTAACTAAAAATCATAGTTAACAGATAACGAAAGAGCTCCCCCTTTTCGTTTACCAACGTAGCCTTTTACACCCATATTAACCGTTAAGTCTTTGTTCTTAACAAACGGCGTTGCTTTTACTCCTAGTTCGAGTGCTCCAGTGGATCCTTTAACCGATGGTGCATCAATACTAATTCCTGCAGTATTGGCATGGGCTTTACTATCAAACTCATATTCATACATTCCACCGAAGTATAATGTTGCTAGATTATTGAGTTTATAGTTATATTGTTCTTTTAATTGTGCACGTGATGAGGTGGCTCTTTTGAAGTTAACTTTATCGCCATCAATCACTACACTGTCTGAGCGTAATTGGTCATAGAAATAATGGGCAGAAGTATCAAAACTTGATGTATTATTAAGTGAGTAAATAAAGCCAGTACCCACTAAACCGCCCACATAATTAGCATCGCTTTTGTATTTTGCAGAACTACCGCTACCTGTAATAATATCGTGTGATTTAAATTCGGTACGAGTTCTACCAAATCTAAAGACAGCATCTGTATAAAGCTCGCCTATATTTAAGTTATAGGTATATTTACCAAAGATAGATGCGCCATAGTTATAGGTATGACCATTACCATTTACATTAACAGAGTTAAATTTATTATAGGTATCGTAATTGCTACGACCATATTCAAATGCTATACCTGCATAAAAATTATCAGTAAACTGATAACGAGTACCTAGCATCGTGCGATAATCGCGCGTTCTGATATGTGAACCGCTGTTATATTTGTACAATCCACCATCAATGACGAAGATGGGGGTAAAAGTACCTACTGCTTTATTTTTACCCATTACATCGAGGAGTAAATCTGCTCCTCGTGTGGTATTTTGTAGAGCAGCAAGACGACCTTCAGCAAGTGGTTTGACACTTGCTGTGACATCATCTTTACTTACGCTAATATCATCAACCGTTGCTAAAATTTTATTATTAGCTGTGTCTACGGTGTAACTAACATCGGCTTTTCCAACTAAGCCAACCTTAATATTCTTGGTGGTATCGCCTGTTTGTGTATTAAATAATCCACCGATATCCCCAGTGTTATCGCCACCATTAAATGATGATGCACCGCTTGAGTCGATCAATGTGATGGTATCACCTTTCTTAACAATTCCCGTGCCTGAGATACCAGCAATTGATACGGTTGATTTGTTGGCGGTTGTTTTACCGCCGACAGTACCATCATTTTCAACAGTATTATCATTCTGCATTGTATCTGTTACGGTTACTAGTGCCTGATTGTTAGCAATGGCTGTTTTGTTATTATTGTTAAGGTTAAAGTTATAATTCTCAAAATTACCTATTTTGCTCACAGTGATGGGGCTTGAGCTCATTGTAAAGGTATTACCTTTAAATATCTCATAGTAAACAGGTGTGGTAGCGAGTGTATTATTATCTAAATAACCCCCCCAAATTTCAGCGTTGCTGTTTACGTTTACATTCCCTGATAAGGAAACATTTCCTTGATTTGTTATATTAAAAGTAGTGGTGTGATTGGCATTATTAAAAGTAGTCGTGGTAGCAGTAACACTGGAATGTGCCCCATAAATATTGCCATTAATAGTTCCACCATCTACAGCGATATTTCCCTTTACATTACTGGTAATAGTAGCATTATTAGTTACTTTAGGGTCTTGAGTGTTCGACATGTTAGCTTTAGCTATTACAGTAGAGCTATCATTTGATGCTGCCCCATAAATATTACCATTAACAGTAGTACCGGTTAAAAAGAGGTTACCTGAGATTTGGTTATTAAAGGTAGAGGTATTTTTGGTTGTAGCAGGCTCGTTGAAAGACACATTCATAAAAGCATTTGTACTAGCATTAGAGGATGAATATGCCCCATATGCAGAGCTACCAACTGAACCACCATTTAAATAAACATTACCTGTTATTTTGTTAGTGAAGTTTGCGCTATTAGTTGCTGTGGCTTTAGAGTAATTTTCTGTTGATGCATTAGAGGCTGAGGTAGATTCTACATAAGCACCGTATATTGAGTCTCCAACAGAACCTCCATTTAGGTAAGCATTCCCTGTTACTTCATTAGTATAGTTGGCGTTATTAGTAGCACTATAGGTATTATTGCTATGAACGTTAAGACTAGCTGTCGCATTAGCGCTCGTATGAGCACCATACATGCTACCGTTAACAGAGCCGCTGTTTAAATGGGCATTACCTGTCGCTTCATTCGTGTAACTAGTACCGTTAGTAACAGCAAAGATGCTGCCGCCATTGGCATTAAGCACGGCAGTTGTATCCGTGCTTGTTTGCGTACCGTACATATCATTAGTAGCTGAACCGCTATTTAAATAAGCGCTGCCTACCGCTTTGTTAGTATAAGTCAGGGTATTACTTGTATTTGATGTATCTGTTTGTGTGGATGATGTGGAAGATGCGCCAAGTATTGAGTTGATATTTGTTCCATTATCAACAACTACCGCCGTATTATTTGCACTACAACTTTGATTCTGTCCTTGGCAATATCCTCCATAAACAGTATCAATGTTTAATCCAGTGGTATCTTTAATGTTAATAACATTATTCTCTGTTATGTTCTTGCCAATACTGTCTTGAGGGATGAGAATACCATTGTTAATTAAGCTATTTCCATTACCATTTTCCCCAATTATAATTTTATTAATACCATTATTTTCTTTGAGCCAACTACTACCATTATCAGCTAGATTGTCCGTTTTCTCAGCTGCAACTGCTGTGTAGCTATGTCCTATAGTGGTAACTAATATAGATACTAACGCTCTTCTAAAGATCATTACTTCCTCTACTACATGCACAAAATTAAATATTCATTTATCTTTTTTTAAAAGATCAATTCTACTATTGTATATTTAATACTAATTTGTCGTAAATTAATATATTTTTAAAATGATAACTAGTCTTCGTTGTATCTAATAAAAAGCTAGAATAGCAGTATTAGGAAAGATTATTATTTCTTATGATTTGAATACATATATTTCAAAAAAAACCGTTTACTGCTAGAATGATCAGCTATTGTCATTGGGGAGTAGTTATTCTTAGCAATCAGCTAAGGAGTTCATGTCAACAAGCTTGAGGGATATGCCTCATGGCGTGAACAGCCGTCGCGCAAGCGATGAAAGCTAAACGAGACCTTTGGCCGAAATGCATATTGCCAGCTGAGCGAGTTGCATTGTCGTGCCATTGGATTTTCACTCGCTCAGCTGGATTTTTTTATGCTTCTCACGTTCACATTATTTCTTCTATCTGCATGGGCAATCTATTTTTCTTGCGAATATTTCGTGAACGGGATCGAGTGGCTTGGTCGTCGTTTGCGTCTTGGTGCTACTGCTGTTGGTTCGGTATTGGCCGCTTTTGGTACAGCATTACCAGAAAGTGTTGTAACTTTTATGGCTGTTGTATTCGGTAATACGCCTGAACAAAAAAATCTTGGCATTGGTGCTGCGATGGGAGGTCCTCTCGTATTGGCAACACTCGCTTATGCTATTGTGGGGTTAGTGCTAATATTTAATCGAAAACGACTTAGACGCAACTCGTATCAACTGAGTGTGGATCACGCTCGCATTAGTAGAGACCAAGGAACTTTTCTTGCGATATTTGTAGTCAAAGTAGCGCTTGGTCTTATCGTTTTTTCTTTTAAGCCTTGGCTCGGCATTTTATTCTTACTTGCTTATGCAATCTATGTATGGCGTGAGATTAAGGATGCTGATACTTCATCCGATGAAGAAGCGTTGGAACCATTAAAGATCTGCCCATCTACAGCTAATCCCTCCTTAGCCTTGGCGTGTTTACAAACACTGCTATCTTTATTGGTTATTGGCTTTGCCTCTCACCAGTTTGTAATCCAACTTGAATCGATTGCCATAGCCTTACATTGGCAACCCACTTTGGTGGCTGTATTGCTTAGCCCTGTTGCAACAGAGCTACCAGAAATGATGAATGCTCTTATTTGGGTTCGTCAGGGAAAAGAGCGTTTGGCACTTGCTAATATTTCAGGTGCAATGATGATTCAAGCAACTATTCCCAGTGCCCTTGGCATATTCTTTACCCCTTGGAAATTCGATGGCTTGCTGCTAACCTCTGGTATTATTACGATGTTAGCAATAGCCTTTTTGTGGCAAATATTTCGTCGAGGCATTGTTGATTGCCGAGCACTAGTTTGGGTCAGTAGCCTATATGCTATTTTTGTAGCAATGGTGGTCATTTATTTTTAATCGTAGGTCATTAAAAATAGAGACTTGGTTACACAACGCTTTCATAAAACGATTAGTTTAAGTAAAAATAGCTAACCAGAGGGTTAGCTACCTAAACTATTGCCTGCAATGTGTACTTGTATCATGTTGGTACTGCCTTGGGTACCAATAGGTATGCCAGCTGTTACTTCAACAAGATCGCCTACTTTAATATGCCCAGTGTTCAGACAACATTGAATAGCTTCTTTAGTCATGCTATCTGTATTACTGCTTTGGTTTCCTTGTAATGCTATCACGCCCCAAATTAATTGTAAGCGTCTCACGGTTTTCTCATGAGGTGTCACAGCAAAAATAAAGGGTTGTGGTTTGTAACGCGATACCATTTGTGCTGTAAAGCCACTTTCGGTAGGAATAATAATCCCTTTGATATTTAACTCAACAGCAATCTGTACGCAAGCATGGCTGATGGCATCCGTTGTATTGGTTCTTTTAAAACCTGAGTGAATTAGTGCTGTTTCACAATCAATGGCTTGCTCTGTTCGTTTAGCGAGTGAAGACATGGTTTTAACCGCTTCTACAGGGTATTGTCCAGAGGCTGTTTCACCGCTTAACATAATCGCATCCGTTCCATCTAAAATGGCATTGGCGACATCGGATGCTTCTGCCCTTGTTGGTCGAGGATTAGAGATCATGCTTTCTAGCATTTGGGTTGCTGTAATAACGGGTTTACCTAATTTATTGCAGAGTTTAATCATTTCTTTTTGTATAAGAGGAACTTCTTCAGCAGGGATTTCTACACCTAAATCTCCTCGTGCTACCATAAGCCCATCAGATACCTCCAGAATTTCTGTCATATTTTTAACGCCTTCGGCATTCTCAATTTTAGAGATAATTTGAATGCTTGCGTTATGATCGTTTAATATTTTTTTAATAAGTTGTACGTCGGAAGCACGCTGGATGAATGATGCTGCAATGAAGTCTATATCCTGTTCAATACCAAACAAAATGTCTTCAATATCTTTTTCTGAAACAGGTGGAAGCCCTAAGCTAACACCAGGCGCTGCAATACGCTTTCTATCACTAATACCCCCCGTATTTTCAACGATTGTTATAATGTGGTTTTTTTGAATTGATTGAATCGTAAGTTCTATCAGTCCATCGGCTAATAAAATTTTGTTACCTACTTGTACTTCTTGGGGGAGGTTTTGGTGATTAATAGAAGCGATGGTTTCATCACCCAAGCGATCTTCCGTTGTTAAAATAAACTGTTGGCCCTTTTGTAATGTTACTTTCCCGTTTATAAAACAGCCCAATCGCATTTCGGGGCCTTTTGTATCGAGCATGATAGCTACTGGAATTCCCACACGTTTAGAGGACTCTCTAATAGCAGCTATTCTAGCTTGATGATCAGCATGTGTTCCATGAGAAAAGTTAAACCTAGCGACATTCATACCATTGATGAGTAATTGATCTAGGGTGTCAGGAGAGTCTGTTGCTGGCCCGAGTGTACAGACGATTTTAGTCTTTTTCATGATTGCTTCCATTAAATGATATTAGAATTTCTGATTTAGCATAAGAGCAAATTAAAAATCGACCTAGCGACTAATCAAGTCTTAATTAGAGGCGCGAGTAAATTATGTAAAAAGTGTAATACGTGTTGAGAGGAATAACATTAGGCAATATTCCAAGATTCTTAGAATAGTTTCTTGTAAAAGTGTAAAAAATCCTAAAAGGTGGCATCTATAATGCACGTAATCACTTTAATAGCTTTCCCTCGATTGTTCGATGTTTCTATGATATTCGTGTCACGTCACAGTCTATGCGGCGGGTGTTCTCTTTTTGGCGTTATACCTTACTATTTCGAAAAGAAGTGTATAAAAAACACGGCATGAAATTTGGATTGAAATGAATAAATTACTAGCGTTCTATTCGTATATTACAGCTTTGATATTAGTGCCGCTAAGTGCTTATTTATGGTGGCAGACTTATGGTAATTGGAATCAGTGGTTATTGGCATGGTTAATTCCTATTTTGTGGGCGTATATTGTACCGGGGGTAGGTACTAATATTTGCAAAGTATGGGAGATCAAATCTCGTTTGATGAGTATATTGCTTCTAACTATAAGTTAAGTTTATTGGGTAATAGCCTGTTTTTTATTATGGGGTTAGTGGTTTGTATTGTCATTCCTGTCCTTGGGGTATGATTAGATCTTACAAGCGATATGGTCATTTTGGCATTGAGCCTTGCTCTAAGTAACGATCGTATTAATTATAATAATGTATACTGTTTTGTAATATAACAGAGCTGGCTATAAAGTTGTTTTCATTTACCTAATGGTAGTGTCTATGAGGGGAATATGACAAAGGTTAATCTTAAACTCTCGTTTATGATGTTTTTGGAGTGGTTCATCTGGGGGGCATGGTTTGTTCCTTTGTGGCAGATTCTAAATAAAAACAATTTTACAGCCACCCAAGTGGGGCTATGTTATGCCACAACGGCAATTGCTGCTATTTTATCGCCTATTATTGTGTGCTCTATTACCGATCGTTTTTTTGCCGCACAAAAGGTATTGTCAGTGCTCTGTTTACTAGGAGCTGTGTTCATGTATCTAGCCGCGCAGCAAACCACGTTTAATACATTCTTTCCTATTTTATTGCTTTACTCACTGACCTACATGCCTACTATTGCTTTGACCAATAGTATTACTTTTAGCCATGTGGTAGATATTGCTAAGCATTATCCTGTTATTCGGGTATTGGGAACTATTGGTTGGATTTTTTCAGGTTTTGTCTGTGGATTCTTGCCTAAGTGGCTTGGCTTTGGTGATATTTCAAGCACTAATATTCCGTTGATTATTACTGCTGCAGCCTCATTATTCTTGGGTATTTATGCTCTGATATTACCTGATACACCACCTAAGCCAACTCAACAAACAACACTCAAAAGCTTGCTGGGTATTGATGCCATGGCTTTATTAAAAGATAAAAACTTTTGCATATTTGCTTTCTGTTCTTTTTTATTTTGTATTCCGCTTGATTTTTACTATGCTTTTGCGAATGGTTTTTTAACAGAAAATGGCATGAAGAACGCTACGGGTTGGATGTCTTTAGGGCAAGTATCTGAAATATTTTTTATGCTATGTTTACCTTTTTTTATTCATAAAATAGGGATAAAAAAAGTATTGCTCCTCGGCTTAGTAACGGGTGCTCTGCGTTATATCCTATTTATTTATGGGGGAACAGATAACGCGCTACTTTACAGTTTCTTATTTGTAGGTATTTTACTGCATGGTGTTTGTTACGACTTTTATTTTGTGACCGCCTATATCTATGTCGATAAAAAAGCACCTATTCATATGCGTTCCTCCGCACAGGCACTAATAACCCTTTTTTGCCAAGGGTTTGGTAGTTTATTGAGCTATCTTTTAGGGGGAGCGCTGATGGACCATCTGTTTAAATATGAAACTCCACAAAATAATTTAACCTATCATTGGGTTGGTATTTGGGTATTGGGTTCGGTGATGATTATTGTGATCCTATTTTTATTTTTGTTTTTCTTCAAAGAGAAAAATGAGATTCAGTCCATTGCATTGAATACTGACCTTAAAGTTTAGAAAGGAGTAACAATCAGATGTTAAAACAGCAAAGAATTTTAGGAGCGCTTTATGGGCAGGTATTGGGCGATGCGATGGGGATGCCTTCTGAGCTTTGGCCTCAATCGAAAGTACAACAGTTTTTTGGTTGGATTGATCGGTTCTTAGACGGCCCTGGAGAAAATACAGCCGCGTGTTATTTTTCTAAGGCGCAGTTTACGGATGATACCTCTATGGCCTTAGCCATTGCAGACGCAATTATTGAAAAAAATGGGCAGATTTGTGCTAATGCGATTGGTCAGCATATTTTAGCGTGGGCACAGGATTTCGATGCATTTAATAAAAACATTTTAGGCCCTACGTCAAAACAAGCGTTAACTGATTTATCCAATGGAAATTCTATAGCAAGCCTTGAAAATAATGGACTAACCAATGGCGCAGCCATGCGTGCATCGCCATTGGGTTGTTTGCTGCCAACCAAGAATATTCAAAATTTTATTGAGCAGGTTACTCTTGCTTCTAGCCCAACCCATAAATCAGATGTGGCTGTGGCCGGTGCTGTTTGTGTCGCATGGGCTGTTTCAAAAGCAATCGACGGGTGTAGTTGGCAAGAGATCAAGTTAGGTGTTTCTACCATTGCACAAATTTCTCAGATGAAAAAAATCACTACCTTTAGTCCTAGTTTAGCAGCAAGATTAGATATGGCTTTAGACGTCGTAGCACACAAAAAATCCCCTCGAGCCATATTAATTGATATTTACGATAAAGTGGGGGCAGGCACCGCTACAATTGAGTCAGTACCCGCTGCTTTTGCTATAGTAGAGCTAGCCCAAGGTGATCCTAATCAATGTGCTGTTTTATCGGCAAATTTAGGCGGTGATACCGATACCATCGGTGCGATGGCAACCGCCATTTGTGGTGCGTTAACAGGCATTGAAGGTATCCGCTCCGACCTAAAGCAGCAGCTTGATGACGCTAACCGCTGTGACCTTGGTTATTACAGTGAAAAACTTAATGCGTTTAGGCAGCTAAGAGAAGAAAATGTATAAAGATCTCATTAAGTCAATTGCTACACTCAACTGTCAGTCTCAGCTTTGTGTGTTAGGCTCTGCCATGATTGATTTACGTATGAATGTGGCGCGCTTACCTATAAGTGGTGAAGATACGCTGTTAGATTATAAAAGTATGCACCTTGGCGGTTGTGCTTTTAACATTGCATTAGCATTAAAACGAATAGGAGTAGAGTCTTACTCTGCATTGCCTATCGGTAAAGGTTTATGGGCAACGCAAACAGCTCAATTATTAAGGCACTATGGTATTAGCTCACCACTTTACAATGAGCATTTAGATAATGGTTGGTGTATGGCGTTGGTTGAGCCTTCAGGTGAAAGAACTTTTTTGACGGTAGAGGGAGCTGAAACCCATTGGAATGATGAGGTTTTTCAGCAAATACACGTAGAGCCGAATGCTATTATTTATCTTTCGGGCTATCAACTGCTGAGTCCGTCAGGTATTAAAGTAGAGCAGTGGTTGCAAAGGCTTAAATCACCTTTTCGATTAGTCATTGATTTTGGCCCTCGCATAGAACGACTAACTAAACAACAATTGCATCAATTATTAAACTTTAGACCATTACTGACACTCAATCGGCAAGAAGCACACTACTTGGCTAAATTAGAAGACAAACCTCATTTATTTGAAAAGGATATAGCCAGTTTTGCACAATATTGGCAAGATACTTACGATTTAGCTTTACTGATTAGACTTGATCAGCAAGGAGCTTTAGTACAAGATAAAACGATTAAACACGTTACCGCTTTCCCTGTAACAGTCAAAGATTCTATCGGAGCAGGCGATAGTCATACCGCAGGGATTTTGGCAGGATTAAGTTCCTCTTGGAGTTTGGAGAAGGCAACTTTATTAGGCAATGCTATCGCCTCTTACGTAGTTGCCCATGAAGGGGGAGACTGCTCACCTACTAAAGAGCAGCTTATTCAATGGTTAGAGACTTCACTGTTCTTTTGATCTAGCTCATCATTATCTATTGTTGGCTAAAAGTTCTATTGTGAAAGTCATGCTGAGTATTTTATGGTATAGAGCATTTACCCTCATGCGTTTAGCGTACTTTTCTATCAGGTAGATTATGCCTTTTAGAGATTTTGCTTTATGGAGGTATATGGCATTAATAATACTTTCATAGGAGATGAAGAATGACGCATCTAACGCGTACAATAATAAAATGCTATAGTTTTCTTGTATTATTGGTAATTAGTCAACATGTTTTAGCAGTAGAAAAAGTAACACAAAAATTTGATGCAGGGGCTGTAGCCTCTCCTGATTATTATGGTGCAATAGCTGCTCAAGAAATTTTAGAAAAGGGCGGTAATGCGGCTGATGCTGCGGTGGCAACAGCTTTTGCTTTAGCCGTTACGTATCCAGAGGCGGGTAATATTGGCGGTGGTGGCTTTATGACCCTTTGGATGGATGGACAGCCTTATTTTCTAGATTACAGAGAGGTAGCACCAGCCAAAGCAACTAAGGATATGTACCTTGATAACAAAAAAGAGGTGGTTCCTAATTTAAGCTTGTATTCACATAAAGCGGTGGGTGTCCCTGGTACAGTTGCAGGAATGTGGGCCGTTCATCAACGTTTTGGCAAACTTCCGTGGAAGGATGTGTTAGCTCCGGCTATTCATTATGCCAATGATGGCTTTAAGGTACATCAACAGCTGATACAGCGCTATCAAGAAGCTGTTGATAAAACACCTACTAATGGGCATTTTAAACAGTATTTTGGTGCTATGAGAGCAGGCCAGTTATTTAAACAACCTGAGTTAGGTAAAGCCTTAGCGCGCATAGCTGAACAGGGGAGTGATGGATTTTATAAAGGTGAAACAGCTCAGTTAATTGCTAAGCAAATGGCAGCGAATGACGGCTTAATCACAGAGAGTGACTTGGCAAATTATCAAGCTAAGTGGCGTGAACCATTGGTTGCTGATTGGAATGGCATGAAAATTATTACCGCACCGCCACCTAGTTCTGGTGGTATTGGTTTGATTCAGTTGTTATTAATGAAGCAAGACTTAGCAGATGATTTTAAAGGTGTTAAACCCAACTCAGCGCAATATGTACATTTATTAGCAGAGATTGAAAAGCGCGTATTTGCTGATCGTGCTGAGTACTTAGGTGATCCTGATTTTGTCACGGTGCCTGTTAGTCAATTAGTTGATGAAGCTTATGTGGCTAAAAGAGCTAGTCAAGTAAATCCTAAGGCGATTTCTGTTACTGAAACGGTGAAACCAGGTTTAACCAATAACCATGAAAAGTTGCAAACGACGCATTTTTCTGTGGTTGATAAGTGGGGTAATGGAGTATCTAATACTTATACGTTGAATGGTTGGTTTGGTGCGGGTGTGGTCGTTGAGGGTACAGGTATTTTACTTAATAATGAAATGGATGATTTCAGTAGCAAACCTGGTGTAGCGAACCAGTTTGGTGTAGTGGGTAATGATGCCAATGCGATTGAACCTAATAAGCGACCTCTCTCTTCAATGGCTCCGAGTATTTTTACAAAAGATGATGACATTGTGATGGTAATAGGAACCCCCGGTGGTTCTCGTATATTTACGTCTATTTTTCAAGTAGTAACTAATGTTTTTGATAATCATATGGTATTACAACAAGCGGTAGAGGCTCCTCGCTATCACCATCAACTGTTGCCTAAAAATCTTATTTTTATTGAGCGTTTCCAAAATGGCGTGCCTAATGACTTGAAAAATGCCCTTGAGCTTATGGGTTACAGTTTTTATCAGCAAGAGTTTAGTGGTGATATTCAAGCCATTCAGATTGTTAATAAAAAAACAGAAGCTGTTTCTGACCCTAGGGGACGAGGTAAATCTATTGTAGTCAAATAATGGCTACTTAATGTCGTTAGGTATTTTGTTCATATTATCAGGATTACTTTTAAAAAAGTAATCCTGATTGGGGGCTTTGTAAGAGTCTTATCAGCAGTTTTCATAATTAATTTAGTCTGTGGATTGTTGGTGTGATAGCGTTAGAGAAATAATTGCATTGCACATCGAGAGTTATCGGGAAACCCTAAGTCATGCTCTTCTTTTAATATATCTTGTAATCGGTTATTCAAGAGAGTTTCATCCATGATGACAAAACCATTGGAGGCATAAAATGGGGCATTCCATTGGACATGTTTAAACGTTGTTAATGTCAGCCGCAAAAACCCTTTTTGCCTTCCAATATTAATAATAAAGTTTAATAGTTGTTTTCCTAGCCCTTTCTTTTGAAACGTTTGTGCTACATTAAACTCATAGATATGTAATGTATTTTCTTTTTGAATATACGTTGTGCATATAAAGCCTACTACCAATCCGTTGACACAAATGACCCAACTCATATCAGAAGAGATCATAGCGTTATAGAAGTGCTGGTTACGATTAGGGATATCGTTGGGTAATTTTTTTAAAAATTCTGATGGCAATGTAGAGAAAAGCATTGCAGCAGATATTTCAATCTGAATCATCGTGTCAATATCAGCATGTGTCGCTTTACGAATGTTTATTTCAGTTATCATTGCTTATTATAAACCATAGAATATTTGTTTATTATATTACAAATGATAATGTCATAAAGGCAACTTTTGAGATAGTGTAATGAGAAAGACAACCATTAAAAATGGATATGTCATTGCTTATGCTGGTAAGTTGCCCTTTATAGAGTAGTGCTTTTAAATTAATGATAACTATTTTGAGTATTGTTCATTAGAAACAGGTTCTAACCAATTAACTGCACTATTATTTAATGATTCTGCAATAGCAAAGTGAATCATGGCCCTATCTTTAGATGCGCCGTGCCAATGTTTGATGTTTTCAGGAATCCAAACAATATCACCTTGCTGAATTAATTGTTTTTCTTTCCCCCATTCTTGTACCCAACCACTACCTTGGGTAATAAAGAGCGTTTGGCCTAGTGGATGAGTATGCCAATTTGTTCTCGCATTTGGTTCAAAGGTAACAAGTGCACCACCAATACGTGCAGGGTTTGGTGCTTGAAAGTGTGAGTCAATACGAACTGCTCCAGTGAATTGCTCATTGTTTCCCACAATAGAAGGCTGTAGGGGAGCCTTTGTAACACTAATAGTAGACATATTACTTCCTCCAAAGGATAGTGAGGTATACATTAACAACATCGACAAAGTTATTTTTAATGACACGTAATACCTATGAGTGATTATTTAAAAGTTTTTTTACTACAGGTATAGATGACATAGCATTTGGCCAGCCTACATAATAAGCAAGATGGCTGATAAGCTCCGCTGTTTCCTCATGAGTAAAACCATTATCCAGCGCTTTACCAAGGTGAAAACCTATTTGTTCAACTTGCCCGTTAGCAATTAATGAGGTAACAGTAATAAGGCTACGATCACGGGGTTGCAAATCTGATCTAAGCCATAAATCATGAAATAGCACTTGTGTTGTGTCATTTACAAGATTTGGGAAAAGGTCACTACCAACATTTTCTTCAACGGCTTTAGCACGGTTACATTCAAACTCTTCATTAAGCTTAAACAGCGGAGGAGCAGGCTGAATAGTGGTTATATCTATTTTTAGTTGTTCGAAGATAGGTAGTATTATCTTTGATGCCTCTAATGCTTTACCCCAACCGCAATAAAAGCCCAAGTGTGTAACGATTCCATTTATTTCAATGGGAGTAATATTATGCTTGATGCCAAAAAAAATTTGCTGCGCTAATAAAGTCGGCTCATTAAGTGAGATGGCAACTGCTATAGTAGATAAACAGCGATCACGTGGTGATAATGCACTGCGTTGCCAGACATTATTATTCAGCAATTTTACTTCATACTCTTTTAGACTAGGTAACATAGTCGCCTCCTTTTATTTATTACACTATTGTAAAAGTAATACGCTTATATGATTAGTCCATAAAATTGGCATAGACTTATGAGTAGAATTCATAAAATAAAAAAACATAATTGGCTATTGGAAAGTTTTAAAAGTGGTTATCATGCTTTTTCTAGGCTAAATTTTCGTTATATGGCAATATATAAACAGATAAAAAATTAATAGTTTGGGGAATGTTTTATGTTAAAGCTTGGTACACCGATGTCATCAACAGCTGTACGTGTGTTACTTTGTGGTGCAGGCGAATTAGGTAAAGAAGTAGCGATTGAACTACAACGGCTAGGATGTGAAGTTATTGCGGTTGATCGTTATTCTAATGCACCTGCTATGCAAGTTGCTCATCGATCCCATGTCATTAGCATGTTAGATGATGTCGCATTACGTAAGGTCATTGAATTAGAAAAGCCACATTACATTGTGCCTGAAATAGAAGCTATTGCGACAGATACTTTAGTTGCTTTAGAGAAAGAAGGTTATACAGTGATTCCAACAGCACGGGCGACTAAACTGACCATGAATAGAGAAGGTATACGTCGTTTAGTTGCTGAAGAGTTAAAGCTACCTACTTCACCTTATCAATTTGCTAGCAATGAAGATGAATATAAACAGGCTGTCAAAAAATTAGGTTTCCCATGTATTGTTAAGCCTGTTATGAGCTCATCAGGTAAAGGACAGTCGCTTATAAAAAGTGAAGCGGATATTCAAAGTGCGTGGAAATATGCACAAGAAGGCGGACGTGCTGGGGGCGGTAATGTGATTGTTGAAGGTTTTATAGACTTTGACTATGAAATTACCTTATTAACAGTAAGACATATCAATGGTGTTTCATTCTGTGAGCCTATAGGTCACCGTCAAGAAAAAGGTGATTATAGAGAGTCTTGGCAGCCCCAAGCAATGACAGAGAAAGCGCTATCGGCCTCTAGAGAAATTGCCGAAAAAGTAACCGAAGCACTAGGCGGAAGAGGTGTGTTTGGTGTAGAGCTTTTTGTGAAAGGCGATCAAGTTTGGTTTAGTGAAGTTTCTCCAAGACCTCATGATACAGGTATGGTAACGCTTATATCCCAGAGCTTATCTGAGTTTGCTTTACATGCAAGAGCTATTTTAGGCTTGCCCATCCCTTATATAGAACAATATGGTCCAGCTGCTTCATCCGTCATATTGGTTGATGGGGAGTCAAAAAAAGTTGCCTTTAAAAAACTACTGCAAGCACTGAGTGAGCCACTTACAGATATCAAACTCTTTGGTAAACCTGAAGTGTCTGGACAAAGAAGAATGGGGGTTGCCCTCGCAAGAGGAAATACAATAGACCAAGCCATAGATAAAGCAAAAAAGGTATCAGAAACCGTTGAAGTTGAGTTATAGGTGAAATGAAAATCCCAGAATTGATAAAACTCAAAAAAGAATCTAATCTTCTTGAGCTCACCTACCAACAACTTAAGTACCAACTACCCGCTGAGTACTTAAGGGTTTACTCCCCTTCGGCAGAAGTTCAGGGGCATGGTCAGCCGATTATTCAGTATGGAAAAAAGTATGTTAAGTTAATAGAAATTACACCTGTTGGTCATTATGCACTAAAATTAATTTTTGATGATGGCCATGACTCAGGGCTCTATTCTTGGGAGTATCTTTATAAGTTAGTTACAGAGTATGCGGTTTTATGGGATGAGTATTTAATCAAGCTTCATGATCACAATAAATCAAGGGACCCCAATGAAGCCATTATCCGCCTTGGAATGCCAAGTTAAACTAAAGGTGAGGGAAAGTAACTAATATGGTAAAAGGAAATACTTATACTAATAAACTATGGATAGCTTTAATAACCATGTTTTTGCTAGTTACGGCTATAGGTGTTTTAACTCCTAAAAATCCGGATGACTATGGATATTATTTGCTAGGAAGCTCTTTAGAGAAACATTTTAATCATTATTTGACATGGAGTGGACGTTTTTTTATTGACTATTTCTCTTCTACCATCATGGCGATTCATAACAGCGTTATTATTGCTCTTCTTAATAGTCTTGCAATTCCAATACTAATTTACAATATAGTAACATTAATAAATTATAACAACCAAAAAGAAACTACTCAATTTTGGAAAATAGCAAGCTTATTGTTTATTAGTTATTGGCTAACTAACCCTGCTTTAGGAGAGTCAACATTTTGGATAATAGGTGCTGCTAATTACCTATGGCCGTTAGTTGTAATCTCTTTCTATATTAAGTATTTACTGAAATATATTAATTTACAAAGAATTAACAATAAGCAATATTGTCTTATTTACTTGTTGGCATTCCTATCTGGATGTTCGAATGAAGCATTGAGTATTACGCTTTGTTACTTGAGTCTTTGCTTACTCTTATTTGCATTCATTAATAGAACACCTAGCAGACAAATAACCATCAGTTGCTTATGTTTAGTGATACTTGGAAGTGCTATATTAATTCTTGCACCAGGCAATTTTGTCAGAGCAGCTGATCCTATTTTCAATGAGTGGAAAGCACTAACATTCTCACAGAGACTCTATGAACATTTTACAGGAGTATTTCCTAACGTATTAAAAAGTTATGGTTTGATTTATTTTATTATGGCCTGGGGGATTAGCTATGGTTGGACATTTTTAACTAAAAAAGATAAACAACTGGTCTTGATTTTTATAACAGCTACCTTGGTTTATGGTTGTGTCTTAATAGCTTCACCAATGGCATATAAACCTAGAACTTATGTTGGGGGAGTGTTTTTTTTATACCTTGCATTGGCCTTTATGCTTGATGCGGCGTTGGATGTTCGTAATAAAGTGAAGGGATTAAGTTACTTTTTATTGATCGGCTATCTAGGCTTCTTCTTGGTTTCCTATACGCTTGTGTTTAGATCATATTTAGCTTTGCATACCCAAGAGAAAATTCGACTTTCCATCATTGATAAAGGAATAAAAAAACAAAAAATAGTCTATATTCCCAGTTACTATGCACCCTACACAATAAAGAAAACAGAATTGCCTGCATTAGATTTTGGATACAGAAAGTCCTATGAAATGGCAAGCTATTATAAAATAGAAGAAATAATTACAGAGGATACAGGGTTTAACTATAGTCCTCTTATTAGTCACTCTCAATACTGTAGCAACGCACAGCAAAAGGGGAAAGTGAAATGTATTTTCATTAATAAAAAATTTGTAGAAACATCATTTATTTTAGAGCTGTCACCTGATGTTAAGGACTATAAAGAATATCAAAATAGATTTGCAGTAAAGATATTTACACTGGATAAAGATGATAAGGATATGTATTTTATTAACATCCCTATTAGGATAGTTAAAGTTGCTGATAGATATTTTGCTGTAGCTAATGTAGTAACAAATTTACTAAATGAAAATAATACTCAGCAGATAGCCTATGTGCAATTAATAGATATGCAATTTAAGCAATTAGAAATTCTTACCTATTCAGTGAAACTTGAAGAGTAAAATAAATGAGTAATTTCTTGACAAAGCTTTAAAGCTCTATATAATTATACGCCCTTGTTGAGTAGAAACCTTTCGAAATTTAAGAAATTAAATCAAAAAAAGATTAAAAATACGTTGACAAAGGTAAAAAAAGGCGTAGAATGCGCGCCTCGTCTGAAGTTGAAAGCAAACGCAGACAACCGTTCTTTAACAAAATAAATCAAGTAAATCGTGTGGGTGTTTGTAGTACTGGTACAAGATATCAGTAATACGAAATACTCGTCATAGAATAGAGTTTTCGATTAATTACTGAGCCGTTTTCGCTTCTTATGAAGCAAAAGATTTAAAACTGAAGAGTTTGATCATGGCTCAGATTGAACGCTGGCGGCAGGCCTAACACATGCAAGTCGAGCGGTAACAGGGGAGCTTGCTCCTGCTGACGAGCGGCGGACGGGTGAGTAAAGTCTAGGAATCTGCCCAGTAGTGGGGGACAACGCGGGGAAACTCGCGCTAATACCGCATACGCCCTACGGGGAAAGGTGCTTTATTGTACCGCTATTGGATGAGCCTAGATCAGATTAGCTAGTTGGTGGGGTAAAGGCCCACCAAGGCGACGATCTGTAGCTGGTCTGAGAGGATGATCAGCCACACTGGGACTGAGACACGGCCCAGACTCCTACGGGAGGCAGCAGTGGGGAATATTGGACAATGGGGGAAACCCTGATCCAGCCATGCCGCGTGTGTGAAGAAGGTCTTCGGATTGTAAAGCACTTTAAGTTGGGAGGAAGGGCAGAAGTAACGACTCTGCTTTGACGTTACCAACAGAATAAGCACCGGCTAACTTCGTGCCAGCAGCCGCGGTAATACGAAGGGTGCAAGCGTTAATCGGAATTACTGGGCGTAAAGCGCGCGTAGGTGGTTTATCAAGTTGGATGTGAAATCCCTGGGCTCAACCTAGGAACTGCATCCAAAACTGATTGACTAGAGTATAGTAGAGGTTAGTGGAATTTCCTGTGTAGCGGTGAAATGCGTAGATATAGGAAGGAACACCAGTGGCGAAGGCGACTAACTGGACTAATACTGACACTGAGGTGCGAAAGCGTGGGGAGCAAACAGGATTAGATACCCTGGTAGTCCACGCTGTAAACGATGTCAACTAGCTGTTGGAATCCTAGAGATTTTAGTAGCGTAGCTAACGCACTAAGTTGACCGCCTGGGGAGTACGGTCGCAAGATTAAAACTCAAATGAATTGACGGGGCCCGCACAAGCGGTGGAGCATGTGGTTTAATTCGACGCAACGCGAAGAACCTTACCTGGCCTTGACATGTCCGGAATCTTGCAGAGATGCGAGAGTGCCTTCGGGAATCGGAACACAGGTGCTGCATGGCTGTCGTCAGCTCGTGTCGTGAGATGTTGGGTTAAGTCCCGTAACGAGCGCAACCCTTATCCTTAGTTACCAGCACGTAAAGGTGGGCACTTTAAGGAGACTGCCGGTGACAAACCGGAGGAAGGTGGGGATGACGTCAAGTCATCATGGCCCTTACGGCCAGGGCTACACACGTGCTACAATGGTTGGTACAGAGGGTCGCCAAACTGTAAAGTGGAGCTAATCTCAAAAAACCAATCGTAGTCCGGATTGAAGTCTGCAACTCGACTTCATGAAGTCGGAATCGCTAGTAATCGCGAATCAGAATGTCGCGGTGAATACGTTCCCGGGCCTTGTACACACCGCCCGTCACACCATGGGAGTGGGTTGCTCCAGAAGTAGCTAGGCTAACCTCGTGAGGCCGGTTACCACGGAGTGATTCATGACTGGGGTGAAGTCGTAACAAGGTAGCCGTAGGGGAACCTGCGGCTGGATCACCTCCTTAAACGAAAGCTGGTACTGCAAGTACCCACACGAATTACTTGATTTATATTGAAGAGAACAAGATTGGGCTAAGGCCTGAGAAGTCGACAGATTAGGGTCTGTAGCTCAGCTGGTTAGAGCACACGCTTGATAAGCGTGGGGTCGTAGGTTCAAGTCCTACCAGACCCACCAAATGAATGGGGCCATAGCTCAGCTGGGAGAGCGCCTGCTTTGCACGCAGGAGGTCAGGAGTTCGATCCTCCTTGGCTCCACCAGAATCTAGAGATTAGAAGCTAATTCTTTTGAAAGAAAGAGAGTTACCTTCTAACTTCTAAAGTTAGACTGTTCTTTAACAAATTAGATATGCAAAGAAGTAAAGATTAATTAGTAATTACTGGTCTAATTACTAATGCTAAGGTGAAAATCTTGCGAACTCAAGCGCAAGTTTTCGGCGAAAAAAGTTTAATTCTTTGGTTGTGTAGCTCTAGATAATTTAGGGTTATATAGTCAAGTGAATAAGCGCATACGGCGGATGCCTTGGCAGTCAGAGGCGAAGAAAGACGTGATACCTGCGAAAAGTTACGGGGAGCTGGGTACAAAGCTATGATCCGTAAATGTCTGAATGGGGAAACCCAACTGAGAGAACCTCAGTTATCCAACACTGAATACATAGGTGTTGAGAAGCGAACCAGGGGAACTGAAACATCTAAGTACCCTGAGGAAAAGAAATCAACCGAGATTCCCCAAGTAGTGGCGAGCGAACGGGGAGGAGCCAGTGCTCAGAAGTTAGTGATATTAGTGGAATGGCGTGGGAAAGCCAATCATAGAGGGTGATAATCCCGTACACGAAAATACATTAATGAATCTAAGTGCACAAAAAGTAGGTCGGGGCACGAGAAACCTTGACTGAAGATGGGGGGACCATCCTCCAAGGCTAAATACTACTGACTGACCGATAGTGAACCAGTACCGTGAGGGAAAGGCGAAAAGAACCCCGAGTAGGGGAGTGAAATAGAACCTGAAACCGTATGCGTACAAGCAGTGGGAGCAGACTTGTTCTGTGACTGCGTACCTTTTGTATAATGGGTCAGCGACTTATATGCAGTAGCAAGCTTAACCGAATAGGGGAGGCGTAGCGAAAGCGAGTCTTAATAGGGCGTTTAGTTGCTGTGTATAGACCCGAAACCAAGCGATCTATCCATGGGCAGGTTGAAGGTTAGGTAACACTGACTGGAGGACCGAACCGACTACCGTTGAAAAGTTAGCGGATGACCTGTGGATCGGAGTGAAAGGCTAATCAAGCTTGGAGATAGCTGGTTCTCCTCGAAAGCTATTTAGGTAGCGCCTCGTATATAACTTCTGGGGGTAGAGCACTGTTTCGGCTAGGGGGTCATCCCGACTTACCAACCCGATGCAAACTCCGAATACCAGAAAGTTTCAGTACGGGAGACACACGGCGGGTGCTAACGTCCGTCGTGAAAAGGGAAACAACCCAGACCGTCAGCTAAGGTCCCAAAGTGATAGTTAAGTGGGAAACGATGTGGGAAGGCATAGACAGCTAGGAGGTTGGCTTAGAAGCAGCCATCCTTTAAAGAAAGCGTAATAGCTCACTAGTCGAGTCGGCCTGCGCGGAAGATGTAACGGGGCTCAAACTATCCACCGAAGCTACGGGTTCATACTATGTATGAGCGGTAGAGGAGCGTTGTGTAAGTCTGTGAAGGTGAATTGAGAAGTTTGCTGGAGATATCACAAGTGCGAATGCTGACATGAGTAACGATAATGGGTGTGAAAAACATCCACGCCGAAAGACCAAGGTTTCCTGCGATACGTTAATCGAAGCAGGGTTAGTCGGCTCCTAAGGCGAGGCTGAAAAGCGTAGTCGATGGAAAATAGGTTAATATTCCTATACTTCTAGTAACAGTGATGGAGGGACGGAGAAGGCTATGTCAGAGTGGCGTTGGTTGTCCACTTGAAAGGCTGTAGGTAGATCTCTTAGGTAAATCCGGGAGATTATTACTGAGAACTGATGACGACCTAATTCTCTGAATTAGGGAGTGATAGATGCCATGCTTCCAAGAAAAGCTTCTAAACTTATGTTACTAGGAACCGTACCCCAAACCGACACAGGTGGTCAGGTAGAGAATACCAAGGCGCTTGAGAGAACTCGGGTGAAGGAACTAGGCAAAATGGCACCGTAACTTCGGAGAAGGTGCGCTGGTGTGTAGGTGAAGTCCCTGCGGATGGAGCTGAAGCCAGTCGAAGATACCAGGCCGCTGCAACTGTTTATTAAAAACACAGCACTCTGCAAACACGAAAGTGGACGTATAGGGTGTGACGCCTGCCCGGTGCCGGAAGGTTAATTGATGGGGTTAGCTAACGCGAAGCTCTTGATCGAAGCCCCGGTAAACGGCGGCCGTAACTATAACGGTCCTAAGGTAGCGAAATTCCTTGTCGGGTAAGTTCCGACCTGCACGAATGGCGTAATGATGGCGGCGCTGTCTCCACCCGAGACTCAGTGAAATTGAAATCGCTGTGAAGATGCAGTGTATCCGCGGCTAGACGGAAAGACCCCGTGAACCTTTACTGTAGCTTTGCACTGGACTTTGAACTTGTCTGTGTAGGATAGGTGGGAGGCTTTGAAGCTGAGACGCTAGTTTCAGTGGAGCCAACCTTGAAATACCACCCTGACAATTTTGAGGTTCTAACTCTGACCCGTTATCCGGGTTGAGGACAGTGTATGGTGGGCAGTTTGACTGGGGCGGTCTCCTCCTAAAGAGTAACGGAGGAGTACGAAGGTGCGCTCGGCGTGGTCGGAAATCACGCTAAGAGTATAAAGGCAAAAGCGCGCTTGACTGCGAGACAGACAAGTCGAGCAGGTACGAAAGTAGGTCTTAGTGATCCGGTGGTTCTGTATGGAAGGGCCATCGCTCAACGGATAAAAGGTACTCCGGGGATAACAGGCTGATACCGCCCAAGAGTTCATATCGACGGCGGTGTTTGGCACCTCGATGTCGGCTCATCACATCCTGGGGCTGAAGCCGGTCCCAAGGGTATGGCTGTTCGCCATTTAAAGTGGTACGCGAGCTGGGTTTAGAACGTCGTGAGACAGTTCGGTCCCTATCTGCCGTGGACGTTTGAGATTTGAGAGGGGCTGCTCCTAGTACGAGAGGACCGGAGTGGACGAACCTCTGGTGTTCCGGTTGTCACGCCAGTGGCATTGCCGGGTAGCTATGTTCGGAAGAGATAACCGCTGAAAGCATCTAAGCGGGAAACTTGCCTCAAGATGAGATCTCACTGGGGATTTAATCCCCCTAAAGGGCCGTTGAAGACTACAACGTTGATAGGTTGGGTGTGTAAGCGCTGTGAGGCGTTGAGCTAACCAATACTAATTGCCCGAGAGGCTTGACTATATAACCCCAAGTTATTTAGTTAGACTCAAAGAATCAAGCAAATAAGTCGAAAGTGAGCAAATGAGTTCGTTTGCCGAAGCACAGAAATAGACTTTAAACTAATTAATCAACTTCAACGCGTAAGTGAATACTTACAAGCATATCTGATTTGGGGCGTAAGGTTAACTATCCAAACACCTTATCCCATAAAGAATTGCTTGAGGACAATAGAGCATTGGAACCACCTGATCCCATCCCGAACTCAGTAGTGAAACGATGCATCGCCAATGGTAGTGTGGGGTTTCCCCATGTGAGAGTAGGTCATCCTCAAGCTTCAAACATAAAAGCCCTGCTAGAAATAGTGGGGCTTTTTTTTGGCTATTAATCCTTAAAATTACTTTCATACAGAAACTAAACCAATAAATATAGGACTTCTATTGCCTTACTCTGTTTGATTTTACGTATATTTTAATAATTTATTAAATAAATCATAAGTATAGTTGTTATTGAGATATAAAGCACAGTTAAGTTAATTACACTTAGGTATAATGCCCTCTTGTTTTTATTGGATGAATAAACTGGGCATGTTTATGAAAATTAATAACTCTTTGCAGATTACTTATAAAGCTAGCCATCACTTCGTTACGTTTAGCTTATTGCTGTTTATCAGTCCTATCATTTATGCTCAGCAGTTATTTTGTAACCCTAGCTGTAATAACACTAGCGGTGGTTATATTTCTGAAACACAGAGAGATGGAGAGTTAATCCTTAATGATGTTTCTTTGAATAGTATTGCTCCAGCAGGTTCCGTATTGCACCCAGGAGATAGTAAATATAGTTCTTTTGCACCAATAGTTATAGCTCTTGGTGTAAAAGAAGGGAATTATAAAAACCTACATCTTAATGCAACAGGTCTAACTATTGATACAACAAGTACCTATGCAAATCACGCTAGAGCTATTGCAGTTGGCTCGAACCTGAATGATGCTACTTCTGTCAATTTAATGGATTCTAGTATTACTTTAAAAACTACAGCAAATGCTTCTAGCAAAAACACTATTGGAATATTAATGGAGGCAGATACAACAGGCCAAATTTATAGTATTAGCTTAAAGAATACAGATATGCATATTAGCTCAGAGGCTAATAATAATACAGTTGGTGGGATTTGGGCCTATGCTAATAATGGTTTTGCTGAAACTAATGTTATTTTGGATAATAGCAATATTACAGTTGAAAGTGCTTCAGGTAGTGCCTATGGCATACGAACAGAAAATAAAAGTAATCCATCTGGATCAGTAATTAACATACAAGATGTTAGTTCAGGCGCTATCAAAGTCACAGCCTATAGTGCAGCTTATGGTATTAGTATAGATACTATAGGTAAAAACACTTCGATTGACAATAAATCAGACATGATAGTTAATGCGACAGGAAGTAACTCATCCGCTTATGGTATTAATGCTCGAACTCGTGAAAATACCATCAATACACATGCGCAAAATATAACGGTTAAAGCTAGTAGTCAAGCATATGGGATCAACACGTTAGGTACTGGAAATCAAACGATTACCAATACCGCCAATATTTCAGTAGAGTCATCAAATCCTTCAGTAAACTCATCAAATCAGGCAATAGGGATATTTGCACAGAGTACTAGTAATACTGGTGATATCACTATAACAACGGGAGGCGATATAACTGTTAGAGGAAATGGAGTTACTAAAGGTATTTCTGCTAGTTCCCAAGGCAATTCAACCATCAATGTGAGCAGCCAAATAGATGCAGGCAATATTAATGGTATTGGCATTGCTAGCACTACAACGACAGGTGAAAATACAATTAACTTATCTTCACAAGCTAAAGTGATGGGTGGTAACGATGCTAGTAGTGCAGGTATTTTCATGAAAAGTACTTCTGGTAAGCAACAAATTGTTCTAGCCCAAGGAAGTGAACTATCCTCTCTTAATGATATGGCAATATCAGGCCAAAATAGTACAGGAAATACCACCGTTAATAACAATGGCCGAATAATAGGCCGTGCCAACTTATCTGGCAATAATGTAGTCTTTAATAATCAAACAGCTGGAATTCTTGATTTAAAGAACTTCAGCAGTGGTTCAAAAAGTGATATTATCTATACTATAGGAACGTCTGGAGGGGTAATTAACAATGCAGGCCTCATCAAATTTGCTGACGAAAACTTCGATGGCACAACCACCAATGCTATATTCAATGTAGCCACCCTCACCAACTCAGGCATTATTGATTTAACAGGTAAAAACCCTACCGGAGCCAATAACCTTGTTGGTGATACATTTACTATCAATGGCAACTATGTTTCAGACGGGGGTAGTATCTACCTAAACACACTATTAGATGATGCCTCCAGCAACGGTGGTCAAGGAACCAGTGATCTTATCATCGTCAATGGCAATGTGACCACAAGCAGTGGAGCAACAAATCTTTATATCACACCAACTGCCAGTACAGCGAATTTAGGACAACTCACCACAGGAAATGGCATCAAAGTAGTTGAAGTACAAGGAACCTCCTCTAGTGATGCATTCCAACTAGGCCGCCCAGTGGTCGCAGGTGCTTATGAGTATACTCTTGGTCAAGGTCAAAGCGATGACAGCTGGTATCTATCAAGCTACTACAAAGGCAACGCTGGTGGAAATGGTATCATCCAATACAACCCAGCCATAGGTGCTTACCTAGCGAATCAAACAGCCGCTGTCCAAATGTTCCAACAAACCCTCTTTGATCGACTCATCTCCTCCTCAGATGGCAAAAACAACGATGCATCCAAAAGCCTCTTCTGGATGAGAACCAAAATGACCCACGGAAGCTACGACAGCGTTCATGGGCAACTCAACAACCGCAACCGTAGCTACAGCCTCCAAATGGGAGGAGACCTAAACGTCTGGGCTCTTGACAATGGTGGCTACTTCCACCTCGGCATGATGGCAGGCTATGGTGATGCCAAAAATACCAACAAATCAGACAGTACTGGCACCAAAACAGATGGCAAAGTTAAAGGCTATACCACCGGTGTTTATGGCACCTACTTCGCAAACCAAGACACCAACCTAGGCTTATACGTAGACCTCTGGAGCCAAATGGGCTGGTATCGTAATGAAATCTCAGGTGAAGCCCAACAAGGCACAAAAAAATACAACAGCACCGTATGGAGCAACTCCGTTGAACTTGGCTATGGCATACCACTTACCGAGAGTGGCGACTACCAATGGCTAGCAACACCACAAGCACAATTTACCTACAACCACTACGATGCAGACAACCAACACGACAAAAACAACCTCAGCATCACCAACAACAACGCCAGTGGGCTAGACACACGCCTAGGTGTACGCTTCCATGCTCGTGGTATACAAAAAGACCTGATAGAACCCTTCATAGAAGTTAACTGGCTAGACACTACGGCTAAGAACGAGCTTGACTTCAATGGAAAATCCTACAAAGATGGTTTTGCTAAAGATCGCTTAGAAGCCAAAATAGGACTACAGGGCAACATTAACAAACAATGGAGTGTATCAGCTCAAATGGGGGGGCAATGGGGTAATAACAGCTTTAGTAACTATCAAGGGCAGTTGAATGTTAACTATAAGTTTTAATGTCTAATAACCATTAAAGGCTAGCATTTGCTAGCCTTTTTTATGTATGGACGTTGTAGGATTCCGTATAGACGTATTTTTACATCATTTAGATAAAAATGAGTAATTTTTTTAACTTAGCGTTGCTTATCGAAGTATTCAGTAATTTGTTTATGATTAGCCCCTGTTGCAATAGCCAATTGTAATAAAATACGTGATTTTTGTGCATTTAAGAAGCCGCTGCTAATGCCATAACTTTTATCAGAGACATAACCGGATCCTGTACGAGAGGTGATTACCACGGGTATACCTTTATTACTGAGTTCGTTAACAACTTTTTCTAAAGGCTTAGGCATATTACCGTTACCTGTTGCATCAATGACAATACCTTTAGCACCTGCTTTTAGTGCAGCCTGTAATAACACATCATCTTGGTCTTGATGGATATAAATAATGTCAATACGTGGTAAGGATTTTAATTTACTTGTATCAAAATACACTTGCCCAATAGGTTTTGCCGGCGTGTAGAAGAATTTAGGTTGGCCATTTACAAACAAACCTAAGTAACCTTGTTCTATTGCCTTAAAGGTATCATTAACGACGGCATTTGTTTTGGTGACATAGTAAGCTGAGGCAATACGGTCATTGAGTACAACCATGACGCCACGGTCTACTGCATGTTTAGAACCAGCAAGTGTTACTGCTTCAAATAGGTTCATCGGGCCATCGGCACTAATAGCGGTTGCTGGGCGCATAGCACCAACAAGAACGACAGGTTTTTTATTATTGATGGTAAGGCTCAAGAAGAATGCAGTTTCTTCTAGGGTATCCGTGCCATGAGTGATTACAACGCCTTGTTGATCGCCATTTAATAAGGTATTTGCTGTTTTGCTTAGTGTGAGGAGTATGTCAGCAGTAATATCATTGCTGTCGACATTGGCTATTTGTTTACCTGTTACGTTGGCTACTTCTTTTAGATTAGGAACTGCATCGAATAATGTTTGGATACTGAGTGAACCAGCGGCATAATTGGTGGTGTCTGTGCTTGACTTAGAGCTCCCTGCAATGGTGCCACCTGTTGCTAAAATAGTAACATTAGGTTTAGGTTGTTGGTTTGCATATGTGAGTGTTGGCATGCCTAGTCCTATTGCTGCAATAGAAAAAATAATACCCGAACATAGTTGTTTCATAAAAATCCTCTTTATTATTAAAATATTGTAAGGAGATAGTGAGTATTTAGTAAGCACTATCTGTAGGATAAATATAATCGTAAATATTTGACTGTCAAGTTAGCTAGAATATTTTATGAGTGATTATCAGCGTAGTTACTATAAAAGCGCTATATTATTTCTATTTAATCTGGTTTATAAGATGATTTATTTGTAGGTACAGGGTGTTATTTTTGGCAGGTTGTGTTCTTTTTATTATTTTATCAATAGACTGACTTGCTCCCTTGCATTTATTTTTTATTTTGTTAAAAATAGTGTGGTGTATATATGACAAAGGTTACAAGTTGCTATGAAAATTAGCCGACGTATTAGACGTTCGAGACTTTTAGTTAAATCAGGGATTAGATTAGTGGTTGCTTGTTTGGTGCTTATTGTTGTTGCGCTAGGTTTTAAAATGATTTGGTTAATGGAAACAGCCGCTATTGTAGCTATTTTAGTGGCTATTTTTACATTGCTTGAGTATTGGTCTTTTAGGCAGTTTAAGTTAAAAAGACGCTAGAGTATTTGCCATTCTTTGAATATCTGTTCTTCTGGAACGCGGCGAGAGGCTAATCGATCAGCTTGCCTTGTCGGTTCTGGGAGTTTGTATTTAGTTAGGCAAGCGTTAACCCAGTTACAAGCTGTTTGTAGGCTTATGCGATGGCCTATGGATAGGTATAGTGGGTTAATGTTGTCTTTTGAGCGTAAAACGGTACCAATTATTTCGCCTTTATCTTCTAGAGGAACATGACTTCCTTTTTGTGGTGGAAGCTCGGGGTGTTTTCCACAGAGTCTTTTTTTGGCTACACCAAGGGTTGGTTTATCTAGCCATAGCCCAAGGTGTGAGGCTACCCCAAGCCTTCTTGGGTGGGCGATTCCTTGTCCGTCGACCATAAGCAGATCTGGTTGTTGCTTAAGTTTTTGGTATGCAGCAATAGCAGCAGGTACTTCTCGAAAGGAGAGTAGCCCTGGTATGTATGGCATTCTGGTGGGTTCGCGATGCAGTGCATAATCGACAACTTGGAGTGTTGGGTAGTTCAATACGACAATAACAGCGCGGGTGATTGTATCTTCACCTTGCTTTTCAAACCCTATGTCAACGCCTGCAACAAAATTTATTTTATCAGGGAGTCTATCATTCTTCTCAACTCTGGAAGCTAGTTGTTTTTGTAGGATGATGGCTTGTTTGGGGTCTTGGGTCCATTCATGTAATTGCATTTTGTATTCTCCTTTTTATTTATGCAAGCGTTTAATAAAACGCGATAAAGTGGCTTCGTTACTAACAAGGAGTATGCCTAGTAATATAAATATTGCACCTATTATAAAGTTAGTGGTGAGTTTGTCATTTAAGATGAGTACACCAAAACCAACACCAAATATAGGAGTCATTAGGGTGAAGATGGTGAGTGTTGTTGCTACATATTTTCGTAGTAGCCAAAACCAAATAAGATAGCTGATGAAAGAGACAATGACACCTTGGAATATTAAGCTACTGATGGCAATAGGCGTAAGGTGAAATATGGCTGATTGCCCTGAAATGAGAGCTATGATGAGGAGTATAATAAAACCAATCAGTAGTTGGTAAAAGAGTGTTAGTGTGGGAGGTGCTTCAGAGAGTTTTGTAGAACGTATGATAACGGTGATTGATCCCAAAAAAAGGCCAGCAAGTAGTCCAAAAAAATCCCCCAGCAGACTGGTTATATCTATTTCATTCTGTAGAAGACTGCTACCAAAGGCGGTGAGTATGCCAATAAAGCAGATGGTAATTCCGATCCACTGTAGTGGTTTTAGGCGTTCCGTAGCAACAAAGAAATTTAACCCTAGTGCTGTGAAAATGGGGCCCGTATAGAGAAATATGGCGATGTGTGACGCTGAGGTATATTGTAGCCCTAGTGCTATGAACAAGAATTCGCCAGCAAATATGATACCTGTAATGATGCCAGGTTTAAGTGTTCCTTTCCATGAAGGACTCCAGCCTTTTTTTATAACGATCATTAAACCAACAAGCAAGGCCGCAATACCATTACGCAGGCTAGCTTGCATGATGGGGGTTATATCGTTAGCGGCGAGTTTGATAAATATTTGTTGTAGGCTCCAAGTAATACAAATGATTAGCATGGTTTGTATCATGAAAAAATCAGCAGGTTTACGCATTGTCATGTCTATAGTTGTTCGTGTGTTCTCTATAAGTCATCATTTTTATTGATCTATGATAAACCGCTTTGTTATGAAATACGATAGTTGTGAATTTTAGTATGTAAGAAATTAATTAGGTAAACCCTATAGCTTTTGTTTTAAAATTTTATTGAAATGCTTATTTGTCGTGGTGTAATGTTGATTAATGTTTTTTATAAATTAGTTAACTCTTTTTAGGATATATATGAATACTTGTACGAGAAGACCCGTTTCTAATATTTTTTTAGATGCGTTAACCTCTGCCTTGGGTGATCGTGTTTCTACAGCATTAGCGGTTAGGGAACATCATGGTCGTGATGAGTCGATGTATGCAACCTGTCCACCCGATGCAGTGGTATTTGCAAGATCAACAGATGATGTTGTTACTGTCGTGAAACTTTGTAATGAGCATGATGTACCTGTGATCGCATTTGGTGCAGGGTCTTCTATTGAGGGGCATGTGTTACCTTTTTCTGGTGGGGTGACGATTGATTTATCTGAAATGAACCATATTGTAGCGGTTAATCCTGAGGATTTAACTGCTACGGTGCAGGCAGGAGTAACACGCAAGCAGTTAAACCATGAAACACGAAATATGGGATTATTTTTTCCTATTGACCCTGGTGCTGATGCAACTATTGGCGGTATGGCTGCAACCCGTGCTTCTGGTACTAATGCAGTGCGTTATGGAACAATGCGTGATAATGTGGTTTCCCTAACTGTTGTGACAGCTGAAGGAAAGGTAATTCGCACTAGTAGTCGTGCGAAGAAATCCTCAGCGGGTTATGACTTAACTGCCATTTTTGTAGGAAGTGAAGGGACGCTAGGAATTATCACCGAGGTGACGGTTAAGCTTCATGTTCAACCTGAGGGTATTTCAGCTGCTATTTGTAGTTTTCCTACAGTACAAGATGCCGTGCAGTGCGTTATTGCAACTATTCAAATGGGAATTCCTGTGGCGCGTGTTGAGATTATGGATACAGCAGCAGTGAAAGCGGTTAATCAATACAGCCATCTTGATTTGAAAGAATCACCGGTACTTTTATTTGAGTTTCATGGTACGCCCGATGGGGTGACAGAGCAGTCCAGCATGGTGCAAGAAATTGCAAAAGAGACTGGAGGACAGGATTTTAATTGGGCTACACAAACAGAAGACCGTAATAAGTTATGGACTGCAAGGCATAATGCATTTTTTGCATCCATGCAATTAAAGCCTGGTTGCCGTGGTGTGAGTACAGATGTCTGTGTGCCTATTTCAAGATTGGCAGAGAGCATTGATGTGACGATTGACGAGTTAGCAAAGTCAAGTATTGCTTATACTATTGTGGGGCATGTTGGGGATGGTAATTACCATGTGATTTTGTTAATTGATCCTAAAAATGCCGAAGAAGTGGCTGAAATGGAGCGTATTAATCATGGGATTGTACAGCGTGCTATCGCAATGGATGGTACTTGTACGGGCGAACATGGGGTTGGAGTGCATAAAATACCCTTTCTAGTAGAGGAGCATGGTGAGAATGCATTAGATATGATGCGAGCCTTGAAGCGTGCGTTTGATCCTAAGAATATTTTAAACCCAGGGAAAATAGTGAGTTTAAACTAACAATAGCGCGCACTATTATGGCGCTGTCATGAAAGTGTATGTGCTATTTTGGTGCATTATTCGGCATTAATTTGCATTGGTTCTCTGTAAATCATGGTTATTTGAGGATGGCATATAATTTGCTTTTGTAAGTATAAGGTTTATGATAGCCCTATCAGTGGGATGTTTTTTTATTTGCTAGAAATACTTTAGCTGTTAGCCATATCTTTTGGAGACGATTATGTCAAAGACAATGCAATTAATTAAAGAGCATGATGTAAAGTGGATCGATTTACGTTTTACCGATACTAAAGGTAAACAACAACATTTATCAATGCCAGCACGTGATGTGGATGAAGATTTCTTTGAAGCAGGTAAAATGTTTGATGGTTCTTCAATGGCTGGTTGGAAGGGGATTGAAGCCTCTGATATGATTTTAATGCCAGATGACAGTACAGCTGTATTAGATCCTTTTACTGTTGAGCCTACATTGATTATCGTGTGTGACATTATTGAACCTGCAACTATGCAAGGTTATGATCGTGATCCACGCGGCGTGGCTAAACGTGCAGAAGAATATTTAAAATCAACTGGCATTGGTGATACTGTTTTTGTTGGTCCTGAACCTGAATTCTTTATCTTTGATGAAGTTAAATATAAGTCTGACGTATCGGGTTCTATGTTCAAAATTATTTCTGAGCAAGGTTGTTGGAATACTGATGCTGATTTTGAAGATGGCAACAGAGGCCATCGCCCTGGTTTGAAAGGTGGTTATTTCCCTGTGCCCCCTGTTGATCATGACCACGAAATTCGTACGGCGATGTGTAATGCATTGGAAGAAATGGGACAAGTGGTTGAAGTTCATCACCATGAAGTAGCCACAGCAGGTCAAAATGAGATTGGTGTTAAATTTAATACTCTTGTAGCGAAAGCTGATGAAGTACAAACACTGAAATATGTGATCCATAATGTGGCTGATATTTACGGGAGAACAGCTACCTTTATGCCAAAACCACTTTATGGTGATAATGGTTCAGGTATGCACGTGCATCTATCTATTGCTAAAGATGGTAAAAATACTTTCTCTGGTGATGGCTATGCAGGACTTTCTGACACAGCGTTGTATTTTATTGGTGGTATTATTAAACACGGTAAGGCCTTAAATGCATTTACTAACCCATCAACAAACTCTTATAAGCGTTTAGTGCCAGGATTTGAAGCCCCTGTTATGTTAGCGTATTCAGCACGTAACCGTTCGGCTTCTATTCGTATTCCTTACGTGACTAGCCCTAAAGCTCGTCGTATTGAGGCGCGTTTTCCTGATCCTGCGGCTAACCCATATTTTGCGTTTGCGGCATTGTTAATGGCGGGTCTTGATGGTATTCAAAATAAAATTCATCCTGGCGATGCCGCGGATAAGAATTTATATGATTTACCACCAGAAGAGTCAAAAGCAATTCCTCAAGTATGTGGAAGCTTAAAAGAAGCGCTAGAAGCATTAGATGCAGACCGTGAATTCTTAACCAAAGGTGGTGTGTTTAACGATGGACTTATTGATGCTTATATTGAGCTAAAAGCAGCAGAAGAAATTAAAGTAAGAACATTCGTACACCCACTAGAGTATGAGTTATATTACAGCGTTTAATTAACTCTAATTTATTAGAACCCCATAAAGTAATTTATGGGGTTTTTTATTTTAAGAGTTAATGTCAGTATTTTAGTGCTTATGCATTATTCTCTAGTTATCTTATTTTTAAATGTATTATTTCTAATAAAATTTCGGCTATGACTAGTAATATATTTTTTATGCGTGTTAAATAATATATAGGATAGAAGAGAGTATTTATTATGAAGCGTTATGAGCAGTTTGCTGAAGAAATAACCCATTTGATAAAATCAGGTGTATTGCAAACTGGACAAAAGTTACCATCGGTACGTCATGCAAGTAAAGTTTATAAAATTAGCCCATCGACAGTTTTTAAAGCTTATTATTTATTAGAAGATAGGGGATTAATTTTCGCACGTGAAAAGTCTGGTTATTTTGTACGTCCATTATTACAAGACACTCTTCCTGAACCTGATATTAAAGATATTGAAGTCGTTACGACAGAAGTGAGTGTAAGTGATCTGATTTTTTCAGTCATGGATGTAATTAGGAATAATGAAGCAGTTCTTTTTTGTGCTTTTTATCCCAGTACAGATTTATTTCCAATGGCGCGTTTGCAGCGCAGTATGAATCATGCACTCACTGATTTTAAGAGTAGGCATCATAACTATATTGCGGATATGACAACAGGTAATGTTGATTTGCGGCGTCAGATTGTATTACGTTATATGCTCAATAATGTCAACTTGTCGATGGATGAGGTGATTATCACCAATGGTGTGATGGAGGCTTTAAATTTATGCTTACAAGCGGTGACTAAACCTGGCGATTTAGTGGCAATCGAGTCCCCAGCATTTTATGCCATTCTACAAATTTTAGAGCGATTAAAGTTAAAAGCTGTGGAAATTCCTACGCATCCTCGTAAGGGTATTGATTTAGAAGCTCTAGAGAAAGCGTTGCAAAAACTACCTATTAAGACCTGTTGCCTTATGACAAATTTTCAAAACCCAACAGGTGCCACTATTTCAGATGAAGACAAAGAGCAGTTGTATCATATTCTTAATAAATACCAAACGCCTACGGTGATTGATGATGTTTACCACGAGCTTTATTTTGATGAAACGCCACCTAAGTTATTAAAAAGTTTTGATAAGCATGGTTTGATTATGCATTGTGGCTCATTTTCTAAATCATTAGCTCCTGGGTATCGTGTAGGGTATGTTGCGGCAGGGCGCTATGCAGAAAAAGTTAATCGACTTAAACTAATGTCAACGTTGTCGACCTCTGTTCCTGCTCAAGCAGCTATTGCTAACTATTTACAGTACGGTGGTTATGATAGGCATTTACGTAAATTAAGGCATGTATTGGCTTGCTCTCAAGCTAGCATGCTTTCTGCCATTGTAAAATACTTCCCAAAAAATATTGCAGTCACCAAGCCAAAGGGAGGCTATTTTTTATGGGTTGAGCTCGATAAAAATATAGATTCATTACAGTTATATAAAATTGCTTTAGCAAATGGAATCTGTATTGCTCCTGGTGCAATTTTTTCAGCTTCACAAGGGTTTAATAACTGTATACGCTTAAATTATGGGCAAGCATGGTCTGATAAGTTAGAACTTGCTATACAAAAATTAGGCAATTTAATTAAATCTTTTAAATAGATCAGATGACCACATTCATCAATCTGATATGGTTTTTTTTAATAAATTTGATTCTGTTATTTATTGTTCAATTGTCTTATAGTCTAAATTGGATTATTAATTAGCCCAAATTATATTTTTGAAACATCAGGTTGGGGGTAAGGAGCATGTTTGGTCTTGACGCCATAGATATCGCACGTATTCAGTTCGCTTTTACAGTTTCTTTTCACATTATTTTTCCTGCCATTACGATAGGTCTTTCTACTTATATTGTCGTTTTAGAGGGACTTTGGTTAAAAACAAATAACAAAATTTATTATAACCTATGTGTTTTTTGGGCGAAGATTTTTGCTGTTAATTTTGGTATGGGGGTTGTTTCAGGCTTGGTAATGGCTTTTCAGTTTGGTACTAACTGGAGTGGATTTTCCGCTTTCGCTGGGAGTATCACCGGGCCGCTTCTGACTTATGAGGTGATGACAGCTTTTTTCTTAGAGGCTGGGTTTCTAGGTGTCATGTTGTTTGGTTGGAAGAAAGTAGGGCCTCATTTGCATTTTTTTGCAACGGCTATGGTTTCACTAGGCACTAATATTTCAATGTTTTGGATTTTGTCTTCAAATAGCTGGATGCAAACGCCACAAGGTTACGAGGTAGTTAATAATCAAGTTATTCCACTTGATTGGTTTGCTATAGTATTTAACCCATCATTTTTACACCGTTTAGTTCATATGGGGATTGCTGCTTTTTTGAGCACTGCATTTCTCGTTGCTGCAGTTGGCGCTTGGCATTTGTTACAAGGCAATAAGACTGATGAAAATAAGAAAATGTTTTCGATGGCTTTATGGTTCATCATTATCGTTGTACCTTTACAATTTTTAGCTGGTGACTCCCATGGGTTAAATACGCTTAAATATCAACCCACCAAAATAGCCGCAATGGAAGGGCATTGGGAAAATATAGGTGATGAACCAACACCACTTATTCTATTCGGTTGGCCTGATATGAAAGCCGAAGAAACAAAATATAAAATCGAAATTCCTGTCTTGGGAAGTTTGATTCTAAAGCACAGTTTTACTGAGCAAATACCTGCTTTAAAAGATGTTCCTCCACAAGATAGACCCAATGTTCCTTTTGTATTCTGGAGCTTTAGAATTATGGTGGGTATTGGTATGTTAATGCTTCTTTTAGGAATTGTGGGGCTTTATCGTCGGTATAAAAAGAACCTTTATCAAGGACGTTGGTGGCTACGTTTTGTTCTACTTATGGGCCCCTCTGGATTAGTGGCTATTTTAGCCGGATGGTTCGTGACGGAATTAGGCCGTCAACCATGGGTTGTTTATGGTGTATTAAGAACCAAAGATGCTGCCTCTGCTCATGGTGATTTACAAATGAGTATAAGCCTACTTTGTTTTGTGGTGGTTTATTCGTTTGTGTTTGGTATTGGCTACTTTTATATGATTAAGCAAATGAAAAAAGGTGCTATATCTCAACCTATTGATTATGCTCAATTAACCCATAGGGAGGAATAAACATGGCTATTGATCTTTCTTTAATATGGGCGGCACTTATACTCATTGGTGTTGCGATGTATGTTTTTATGGATGGCTTTGATTTAGGTATTGGGATTTTATTTCCTTTTGTCAAAGATGCTGAAGAAAAAGACATTCTTATTAACACCGTAGCACCTGTTTGGGATGGTAATGAAACATGGCTTGTTTTGGGTGGTGCTGCTTTATTTGGTGCATTTCCCTTAGCCTATGCGGTTATATTGGATGCGCTTACTATTCCGTTAACTTTGATGTTACTTGGTTTGATTTTTAGAGGTGTTGCTTTTGAGTTTCGTTTTAAGGCAACACCCAGCCATAGGGCTTTTTGGGATAAGGCATTTGTTATCGGTTCTTTAATCGCTACGTTCTTTCAAGGAGTGACTATTGGCGCTTTTATTTATGGTTTTGAAGTTGTTGATCGTCATTTCGTGGGTGGGTATTTTGATTGGTTTACTTTTTTCCCTTTATTTTGTGGTGTTGGGTTGATTATTGCCTATGCACTTTTAGGAAGCACATGGCTCATTATGAAAACAGAGCACCATCTACAGGCAAAAATGAAACAAATAGCCTCGTATTTGGTGGGTATATTTTTTATTGTCCTTATTATCATAAGCATTATAACGCCTATGCTTCACAAGCAAATCGCTGAGCGTTGGTTTAATATGCCTAATATTTTTATATTATCAGTTGTTCCGTTGCTAGTGGTATTAATCAGTTATGGGATTTGGAAAGCTTGCCACAAAGAGGTACATTCTTCGCCCTTTATACTCTCGTTATTTTTGATTTTTCTAGGGTTGTTTGGTTTTGTTATTAGTGTTTGGCCATATGTTATTCCAACTTCCATTACAATTTGGGAAGCTGCTGCACCTGCACAAAGCCAGTTGTTTGCATTGATAGGAACTCTTTTTATATTGCCTATTGTTCTGATGTACACCGCTTGGACTTATTACGTATTCAGAGGAAAAGTTAAAGCAGGTGAAGGGTACCACCATTAATTAGGAGATGAACATGCAAGTCAAGTTAGCTAAAACTAAAAAAATACTATGGTTTTTAGGTCTTTGGTGTGCAGGAGTTGTTGGACTAAGCGTGTTATCCGGTTTGATAAAACTGTTGATGTATTGGGCTGGCTTAAGGGGTTAGTTATCTGATTAAAAAATAATATATTGTCATATTTTGACATTGAGCATGAGAAATAAAAATTAAAAGAGCTCATTAATGGATGTTATAACGGTGCTATAAACCATGCAGTGGCCTTATGTTTATGATAAGGCCATGGTTTGTTAATGTTTAGCCAACACAAAAATTGGGGAATGATTAATCTAATTTATTTGCCAGATTCTAGGTATAATAAATAATCTTTATGACTAATGGCTAGCTATGACAAAGATTAATTATGCTGATCTTGTTTGGGATGAACATGGGCAACCTATCTCAATAGAGTTTGATGATGTTTATTTTTCAAAAGCTTCAGGATTAGAAGAAACGGAGTATGTTTTTTTAAAACATAATCAGTTGTTTGATAGGTTTAAGCAGTTAAAAGATCATGATTTTTTTGTTATTGGTGAAACGGGGTTTGGTTCAGGGCTAAATTTTTTATGCGGCTGGCGGTTATTTGAACAAATAGCACCGACCAATACAACACTGCACTATATTTCAGTTGAAAAACACCCGCTTACTAAAGATGATTTAACACAAGCTTTGTCATTATGGGATGACTTGGCTGAGTGGCGCGATGCTCTGCTTGAGCAATACGTGGCTGTCCATGAAGGATATCAGCGCTTTGTATTTGCTAATGGGCGTGTGGTGCTAACTCTATTAGTGGGTGATGTTCATGCTCAGCTACCCTTATTAAATGCAACAGTGGATGCGTGGTTTTTGGATGGTTTTTCACCTGCTAAGAATCCACAAATGTGGACAGATGATTTATTTAAACAATTAGCGCGTTTATCTAAAAATGACACTACGTTAGCAACCTTTACTAGTGCGGGCTTTGTGCGCCGTGGCTTGATTGAAGCAGGTTTTGCCATTGATAAAGATATTGGATTTGCTAATAAGCGCGAAATGCTTTTTGGACATTTTGTTGGAAATACTGACAAAATAACATCTCGTGCAGATATTATTCCTCCTTGGTACTGTCGATTGCCTACTCCCGTTTTTACAAAGCGCAGGGCTATTGTTGTCGGTGCTGGTGTGGCAGGCGCTTCAACAGCTGCTAGTTTGGCTACTAGAGGTTGGCAAGTAGTCGTGTTAGAGAAGAGGGAAGAAGTAGCGAGGGCAGGGTCGGGGAATGCTCAGGGTATTCTGTATTTGAAATTATCGGCTCATCAAACCTTGCAATCACGCTTATTGCTTGAAGGGTTTGGCTATACTCGTCGGTTATTAGAAACGTTAACTGCACAAGGCGTTTTAAAGAAAGGCGATGATTGGGATGACTGTGGCCTTTTACAGTTGGCTTTTGATGACAAAGAGTGGAAACGGCAACAACAATTAGCAGAGGCCTTTTCTTCTTCGCTATTGTCACCAATTACTCAAGAGGGTGCGAGTCAAGTAGCTGGGCTATCTGTTAATCACCAAGGCTTGCTCTTTCCTGAGGGGGGCTGGGTAAAACCACGTGTTTTATGCCAAGTGTTATTGACACATCCTAATATTGAGGTGCTATGTCATCAGGATGTGGTTTCGTTGGCTCATGATGGACAACAATGGCAAGCTAAGGGTTCAAGTGGTGTATTGGCATCGGCAGAGGTGGTAGTGTTGGCGACTGCACAAGATACTAGACAGTTCTCTGTTACGTCTAAATTACCGATTAAAGGTATTCGAGGGCAAACAACAGAGTTACCTGCAAACCAACGTAGTGAATCACTTTCCTCAGTAATTTGTAGTGATGGATATATTTCACCCGCCAAGGATGATAAACACTGCTTGGGTGCCACTTTTAATTTTCATGCAGTCGATTTATTGATTAGTAAGCAAGAGCATAATGAAAATATCCAAACGCTAAAAACTATTTCTTTAGATTTAGCCGAACGGTTACGAGTTGACAATTTAGCACTCGAGGATCTCGAGGGTAGGGCTGCTTATCGTTGTACAGCCACCGATTATTTACCTATTGTAGGGCCCATTGCACACAGGGATATTTTTTTAGAAGATTATAAAGTATTAATAAAAGATGCCAAAAAAATACCTGATACTCCTTGCCCATGGGTTAATGGATTATTTTTAAATATAGCCCATGGCTCACGTGGTTTGATTACCGCACCTTTATGCGGTGAGATGTTAGCCAGTTGGTTAGAAAATGAGCCTTTGCCTATAGAGCAGGACTTGATGGAAGCTTGTCATCCTAATCGTTTTTGGGTGCGTGAGCTGCGCTACTTTAGACGAGCGTTTGAGTAGAGGATAAGCGATATAGTAATATCTTTTTATAAAAAAAGGTTTGAAAATAAATGTCACTGACATTAGGCTAATTGCCATATTTATAGAATAATTTATACTAAACGAGCAGTTTTTTGAGCTATTGAGAAACTATTTTAAAGATAGTTGTCTATAGATAGAAATACTTATAATGAAAAGAAGTTACCTCTTAATGAGGAACCTGATTAAAAATAAGATGTATTTATTATCCTTGCTTAACTTTATAAGTATATTGTATTAAAATAATAGAGACGGGTTTTCAGTGTATCGAAGCTGTTTTCAAAGCGTCACGAGTTTTATTATTTTTGGAGTCCTCTTTTCTCCACGTAAAACTTTGAAAGCAGCTTCCTTAGAGAATCTTAATGGGAATGCTGGTAATCCTAATAACAAACTAATCAGCCTAAGAACTAAAAAGAGGGTAGAACCGTGATTGAAGCTTATCGTAAACAAGTGGCAGAACGCGCTGCCATGGGTATAGTTCCTCAGCCATTAACGGCCGATCAAACAGTAGCCTTAGTAGAGTTATTAAAAAACCCACCTAAAGGTGAAGAGGCTTTTCTAGTTGACCTTATTAGCAATCGAGTACCACCAGGTGTGGATGAAGCAGCTTATGTTAAAGCTGGTTTCTTATCCGCTATTGTAAAAGGTGAGGCGGTTTCTCCCCTAATTAGTAAAGAATTGGCTGTTAAATTATTAGGTACCATGCAAGGCGGTTATAATATTGGTACGTTAGTTGATCTTTTAGATGATAAGGCATTAGGTGCTTTAGCTGCCGATCAATTAAAGCATACACTTTTAATGTTTGATTCATTCCATGATGTTGCCGAAAAAGCTAAAGCAGGCAATGCAAATGCAAAAGCAGTACTAGAGTCTTGGGCAAATGCAGAGTGGTTTACAAGCCGTAAAGCACTACCAGAAAAAGTAACCATCGCTGTGTTTAAAGTTCCCGGCGAAACCAATACAGATGATCTCTCTCCTGCACCTGATGCATGGTCACGTCCTGATATTCCATTGCATGCACTAGCGATGTTAAAAATGCCTCGTGACGGTATAAATCCTGATCAACCAGGCACTGTTGGCCCATTAAAGCAAATTGAAGCAGTAAAAGCCAAAGGTTATCCTGTTGCTTATGTGGGTGATGTCGTTGGTACAGGCTCTTCTCGTAAGTCTGCGACTAACTCAGTGATTTGGTATTTTGGGGATGATATTCCTTATGTACCTAATAAGCGTGATGGTGGTTTCTGTTTTGGTACTAAGATTGCTCCTATTTTCTATAACACAATGGAAGATGCCGGCGCATTACCAATTGAGTTCGATGTATCTAAACTCAATATGGGTGACTTAATTGATCTTTATCCTTATGCGGGTAAAGTAACTAAACATGGTTCTGATGAAGTATTAGCAACCTTTGAATTAAAAACCCCTGTTCTATTAGATGAAGTGCGTGCAGGTGGACGTATTCCATTAATTATTGGACGTGGCTTAACAGATAAGGCGCGTACAGAACTTGGTTTACCTGTGAGTGATGTATTTAAAAAACCAGAGGTTCCTGCTAACAATGGAAAAGGCTTTACACTAGCTCAAAAAATTGTTGGTCGTGCTTGTGGTGTTGAAGGTGTTCGTCCAGGGGCTTATTGTGAGCCTAAAATGGCTAGCGTTGGATCGCAAGATACAACGGGCCCAATGACACGTGATGAGTTAAAAGATTTAGCGTGTTTAGGCTTCTCCGCTGATTTAGTGATGCAGTCTTTCTGCCATACAGCGGCTTATCCAAAACCTATTGATGTTTCAACACAACATACATTACCTGACTTTATCCGTAACCGTGGTGGTATTTCTCTTCGCCCAGGTGATGGTATTATCCATAGCTGGTTAAACCGTATGGTATTGCCTGATACAGTAGGTACAGGTGGTGACTCTCATACACGTTTCCCGATGGGTATTTCTTTCCCAGCAGGGTCAGGCTTGGTAGCATTTGCTGCTGCTACGGGTGTTATGCCACTTGATATGCCTGAGTCTGTATTGGTTCGCTTTAAAGGTAAAATGCAACCTGGCATCACATTACGTGATTTAGTGCATGCGATTCCTTATTATGCTATTCAACAAGGTTTATTAACGGTTGAGAAAAAAGGTAAGAAAAATATTTTCTCTGGTCGTATCTTAGAAATTGAAGGTTTAGATAATTTAACGGTTGAGCAAGCTTTTGAACTTTCTGATGCATCAGCTGAGCGTTCAGCAGCAGGTTGTACAATTAAGCTACCAGAAGAAGCTATTGCTGAATACTTAAAATCTAACATTACTTTATTACGTTGGATGATCAGCCAAGGATATGGTGACGAACGTACCATTGAACGCCGTGCGAAGAAAATGGAAGAGTGGTTAGCCAAACCTGAATTGTTAAGCGCTGATAAAGATGCTGAATATGCAGCGGTGATTGAAATTGATTTAGCTGATGTGAAAGAGCCTATTCTCTGTGCTCCTAATGATCCAGATGATGCTCGTTTATTGTCTGAGGTAGCAGGTGCCAAGATTGATGAAGTCTTTATTGGTTCCTGTATGACTAACATTGGTCACTTCCGCGCTGCGGGTAAACTCCTTGAGAAAGTAAAAGAGTTGCCTACACGGTTGTGGATTACACCTCCTACTAAGATGGATCAACACCAATTGATAGAGGAAGGTTACTACAGTATTTATGGTCGTGTTGGTGCGCGTACAGAAGTTCCTGGTTGTTCACTTTGTATGGGTAATCAGGCGCGTATCGAACCTAACAGTACAGCCGTTTCAACATCGACACGTAACTTCCCTAACCGTTTAGGGGATGGTGCTGATGTCTACTTAGCTTCTGCTGAGTTAGCAGCTGTTGCAGCTAAGTTGGGTAAACTACCAACGCCTGCAGAGTATATGGAGTATGCAGAGGCTATTCATACGATGGCACCTGAAATTTATCGTTATATGAATTTTGATCAAATGGAAAGCTACGCGAAAGCGGCACAAAACGCTAAGATAGATGTAAAAGCTGTTTAACTACTAGCTGATTGTGAAAAAATGGCGATATTAAGTCGCCATTTTTTATTGTGCAGATTTTATAAAACGCATGATGCGACTGCCAAAAACATTAATAGAGAGTCCCAGTAGAATAATCGCTGCGCCTATTACCTCAAATACTGTTAAATGTTCGTGTAAAAAGAAGGCTGTGCTGCTCATTCCAATGATGGGGACTAAGAGCGAAAAAGGGGCAATTAAGTTGGTTGCATAATAAGAGAGCATTCGTGCCCAAAGTGTATAGGCTAAGAGTGAGGCAATAAAACCTAAATAGAGGATAGATAAAATACCAGCCCATGTTAAATTGGAAAGGCTTAGGGTTATTGTGTCTATCCCTTCAAAAATTAAAGAAGATAATGCAAGCGGTATAACTGATAGTACTGATCCCCACACAGTTAAGCTCAGATTATTAATAGGCTGTAGCTTTTTGATTAAAATATTTCCAATTGCCCAAGACAGAGCTGAAAGTAGAGTGAATATTAAACCTACCATTGTCATATTGGTACTCGTATCACAACCAATAACCGTTAGCCCTAGTACTGCAATGAATAGACCAACTAGCGTTGTGGGTTTAATGGTTTCTTTTAGAAAGAGACTTCCCATGATAATGGTCAGAAAAGCTTGTGACTGCATGACAAGAGAAGCTAGCCCTGCGGGCATTCCTAATTTTATGGCTAAAAATAACAATGCAAATTGAGCAAAAACCATAGAAAGGCTAAAAAGAATGAGCCCTGATAGCTTTGTTTTTGGAAAAGGAATGAATAAAGCAGGAATAATTAAAATCGCAAATCGCAATGTAGCAAAGAGGAAAGGAGGCAACTCCATTAATCCAACTTTTGTTGCTACATAACTAAAGCCCCAAGAAAAAATAACCAAAAAGATAAGTAGGAGATGTTTAAGAGGCATTATATAGAGTCTTTTATATTTAGTATGAGGACTAATGTACTCCTTTTTTTATTTGATAAGAAGTATTTTATAGAAATAAGGTTAGATGAACTAAAGAGGCTCATAAAGGATTGATTACCTTTCATGAGCCTCTGTTGTAATGTCTTTGTTATTTTTCTAATGGAATTCGTTTAAGCCTTAACGCATTTCCTAAAACAAAGACACTGGATAAAGCCATTGCCCCAGCAGCGATAGCAGGAGATAGTAGTATGCCAAAGAAAGGATATAAAATACCCATGGCAATAGGCACTAATGCTGTATTATAAGCAAATGCCCAGAAGATATTCTGATGAATATTGCGAATAGTCGCTTTTGATAAAGTGATCGCTTTGACAACACCTAGAAGATCACCTGACATGAGGACGACATCAGCCGCCTCAATGGCAACATCTGTTCCTGTACCTATGGCTATGCCAATATCAGCTTCAGCAAGGGCTGGGGCATCATTAATGCCGTCACCTACATAAGCCAGACTACCTTGTTGTTTAAGTGATTTAATAGCTTCAACCTTACCATCGGGTAATACCTCGGCAACCACCTCATCAATACCTAATTGTTTGGCAATCGCTTGTGCGGTGTGTTTATTATCGCCGGTAATCATGACCACCTTTAACCCTAATTGGTGAAAGGCATTGATTGCTTGAGGGGTTGTTTCTTTGATGGGGTCAGCAACGGCTGTGATCGCAACTAATTGCTGATTAATCGCCATATAAAAAGGAGTTTTTCCTTCTTTGGCTAAGCGGGTAGCTGTTTCAGTAAATTTATCGGTATTAATCTTTTGCTGTTGCATAAAATAGGCTGTTCCCACTTGAACCGTTTGTTGTTCAATGGTGGCCTGTAAGCCCTGCCCTGTGACTGTAGTGAAGTTATCGACAGGCAGTAATTTTAGGTTAAACTTTTGAGCATACTGCACAATGGCTTCTGCAATAGGGTGTTCTGATTTGGCCTCTAAAGAGGCTAGCAATGTAATTGCTTGATTCTTATCATAAGATTCATCGCAAATAAAATCAGTGAGTTCAGGTTTGCCTTTGGTTAATGTACCTGTTTTATCTAAGGCAATGACTTTAATATCTTTTAAAATTTGTAGCGCTTCGCCTTTACGAATGAATATACCTGATTCGGCGGCTCGTCCTGTTCCCACCATAATGGATACTGGTGTAGCTAGCCCCATAGCACAAGGGCATGCAACGATAAGTACCGCTACTGCACTAACCAAAGCAAAACTTAATGCGGAGTCTTTTGCAAAAATAATCCAGATAATAAAAGTAATAACGGCCAATGCCATGATAGTGGGCACAAACCATAAAGTGACTTTGTCGATAATGGCCTGAATAGGGAGTTTTGACCCTTGCGCTGTTTCAACCATACGAATGATCTGAGCTAAAACAGTATCATTACCAACTTTGGTTGCTTGAACGGTTAACGCTCCCTTCTGGTTTACTGTACTGCCTACAACAGGATCATTGGGTTGTTTTTTGACGGGAATAGGTTCGCCTGTAATCATCGACTCATCAACATAGCTATTTCCTTCGGTGATGACGCCATCAACAGGAATACGTTCTCCGGGTTTTACTGTTATGAGATCCCCCAGTTGAACTTGATCAATAGGGATTTCGGTTAATTGGCCATCACGGTAAACATTAGCATGACTAACTTGTAATTGAACCAGCTGCTTAATGGCTTGAGAGGTTCTGCCTTTTGCTTTAGCCTCTAATAGACGACCGATTAAAATAAGCGTGATAATAACCGCTGCTGCCTCATAGTAAACATGGACAGTCCCCTCAGGGAGTAGTTGCGGAATGAAAGTAGCAATCACTGAATAGCAATAAGCTGCCAATGTACCAACGGCAACCAATGAGTTCATGTCAGGAGCTAAATGAAGCAGTGCAGGAATACCTTTTTTATAAAAGTTAAATCCGGGGATTAACATTACAAGCGTTGTTAAGAACCACTGTGTATACCAACTGTTTTGTTCTCCTAGTGTACTCATAATCATATGGTGGAAGGTGCTGGAAACATGCCCACCCATTTCCAATAGAAAAACAGGAATAGTTAAGACTACAGCAATAATTAATGACCATTTAAGGTGTCCGATTTCTGCCTTTTCTTGTTTACTATCATCTGCTGTGGGGCTACTGTTTTTAACGATTTGTGCTTCATAGCCTGCGCTGGTAACTGCATTGACTAACGTTTCTGGAGGTAATGGTTTATTTAGTGTTATCTGAGCCTTATGGGTTGCAAGGTTGACATTAGCCTCTGCAACACCGTCAACTTTTTTTAGTGCACGCTCAACGCGCCCTACGCAAGACGCACAGCTCATCCCACCAATATTTAGATTGATTTGGTTGGAGTCAGGTAGTTTTTGTTGTGTCATGATTTATTACTCAAAAATAGTTACTTAGGTTTTAAATGCTTATATCTAACAGATAATTTACTCATATCTTCGGTTATAAATAAATATTACTTTAGTTCTGAATAGTATTGGTTTGAAAATTATTTAATAACTAAAGACAAATGATTGGGAACATTGTAAAGTTTACCATTATGGTAAGGTCAATCTTTTTTATCATTGAAGGGAATGAGAGTGAATATAAGCATTGCCGCTAAGAAAACAGGGCTTTCAGCTAAAATGATCCGCTACTATGAGGAGATAGGATTATTACTAAACGTTTCTCGTACAGTGAGTGGTTATCGAGATTATTCAGAGAGTAACATCCAAAATCTATTGTTTATTAAAAGAGCCAGAGATTTAGGCTTTTCAATGGAGGAAATTAAAGAGTTATTGATGCTTTGGCAAGATAAAGATAGAGCAAGTGAAGATGTTAAGAAACTTACAGAAAAACATATCAGTGAATTAGAGCGTAAAGCCAATGATTTGCAAGAGATGGCTAATACACTACGCCATTTAGCTCATGGGTGCTATGGTGATAGCCGGCCTGAATGTCCCATTATTCAAGAGTTAGCCAGAAATAAGTAGGAAGCTTAAAAAGTCTATGTCTTACAAGGTTAATAGTTGCTGCAATATGCTAATTACAAGAATAACTTCATAATGTATAGGTTTATTCGATTATATGTAATGAGAGCATAACTCATCAGTGGAAAATTGGCTTCTCTATTTATTGAGAAGCCATGAAGCATTTAATTAGTAAAAATTATTTATAGTTACCAACTGGACCGCAGCCACCGATGAGTTTAGAGATAGAAACATCAGGATGAAGAAGATAATCATAGCTGCAGTTTTTTTGAGCATTATAAACGTGACCTGTACAGCCTGCAAGAAAAGAAACTGCCGCCGCAATAACAACTAGTTTTAAATATTTCATAGCATTAATCCTTTGTGTGGTTAAGAAAGTTAAATACGAAAATACTTATGTTGTTTCGAAACAGATAGTAACATATTAATTTTAGGTTGCTAAGGTCAGTAGATTTAGATCTTAGTATATAGGGAGGCGTTGATTATAAGTTTTGTAAAAGATAATAAGATAAGGTAGCCAAGAAATAGCTACCTTATAGGGGGATATTACGATAAGAAGAGTTGATAGGCATCGTTTTTGGTTTCATTCCAGTAAGGATAACCAATTGCATCTAAAGTTTCTTTAAGCGCTTTTATTTCAGAAGATGGCACTTGGAGACCAGCAAAAACACGACCTTCAGCAGCACCATGGTTACGGTAATGGAACAAACTAATATTCCAACGATCGCCTAGCTTGTTTAAAAAATTAAATAATGCACCGGGACGTTCGGGGAATTCAAATCGGAATACTTGCTCGTTAGCAACGTCTTTGTTATGTCCCCCCACGAGATAACGGATATGTAATTTGGCTAATTCGTTATCGGTTAAATCTAAAACAGGGAATCCCTTTTTTTGTAATGACGAAATCAGTGCATCGCGAGGATCATTTTCAGGGTGGGTTTGAACACCAACGAAAATATGTGCTTGTTTATCACTGCTGTAACGGTAGTTAAATTCAGTAATTTGGCGCTTACCAATGGCTTCACAGAATTTTTTGAAACTACCGGGTTGTTCAGGAATAGTTACAGCGATGATGGCTTCACGTTTCTCACCAATTTCAGCACGCTCTGCAACATAGCGTAAACGATCAAAATTAATGTTAGCGCCAGAGTCTATGGCAACCAAAGTTTGCCCTTTAACGCCTCGGTCATGGCAATATTTCTTTATTCCTGCAACGCCTAATGCACCTGATGGTTCTGTAATTGAACGGGTGTTATCATAAATATCTTTAAGTGCGGCACAAATTTCATCAGTAGAGACGGTAATGACTTCATCGACATAATGTTTACAGATATTGAAAGGTTCTTTACCTATTTGTGTGACTGCAACGCCATCGGCAAATAAACCAACTTGGTTTAATGTAACACGCTTGCCTGCTTTAAGTGCTGCTTGCAAGCAGTTAGAGTCATTAGGCTCAACACCAATGATTTTGATTTGAGGCCGTAAATATTTTACATAAGCGGCTATTCCTGCGATTAAACCACCGCCACCGACAGGAATAAAAATAGCATCAATAGGACCATTATGCTGACGTAAAACTTCCATTGCAATAGTGCCTTGGCCTGCTATGGTATCAGGGTCATCGTAGGGGTGTACGAAAGTAAATCCTTTCTCATCAACAAGTTTCAATGCATGGGCAAGGGATTCAGAGAATGCATCTCCGTGTAAAATAACTTTTGCGCCATAAGATTTAACGGCTTTGATCTTAATTTCAGGGGTTGTTTTAGGCATGACAATTGTTGCTTTAATGCCCAGCTTTTGTGCTGAAATGGCAACACCTTGCGCATGATTTCCGGCAGATGCAGCAATCACTCCCTTGGCTTTATCTGAATCTGAAAGACGTGCAATTTTATTATAAGCGCCGCGAATCTTAAAAGAATAAACTGATTGTAAGTCTTCTCTTTTTAATAATACGGTGTTGGCTAATTCTTGCGATAAACTAAGGGCTGGCTGCAATGGTGTTTCAACTGCGACATCATACACAGGCGCCGTTAGGATATTTTTTATATATTTCTCAAGCATGGTTTTTCCTAAAACAGCGGTGTAAAAGTGCTGATTTTAAACTATTTGAGTTAAGTATTTTAGTGAAAATATTAAAAATTTATTATTTTCATAGCTCAATTATATTTTAAGGCAATGTGGTTGGGTAGTTTTTTTCTGAGAGAGCAAAGAACTCAACATCGATTTGCTCACGTAACTCCCAAAGAGGTTGATTATCATAAGGGACTGATATATGAATACCATAGGCCTCTATATTATTAATCAGTCTAGCTCCTTTCGTTAACAATAAATAAGCCCAATAATAGCTCGATTGTTGTGGGCGAAAACGAATGCTGTGTTTAATCAGTTTTTGTTCTAGTAGCTTTCTATCTGTGATGGCAAGCTTATTGGCCATTACTTCTTCTAATAACTGCTCAAGTCTTTGCCAAACAGCCTCATGTTGAGTTGATGTATAAGTATTCCAATCAATGATTTCATAATCATAACGTTTACAGCCACGACATACCGCATCGCCGTAGACGGTAGAGCAAAGACCAACGCAGGGGGTATTGAGTGAACGACTAGCCATAATAGAGGTTTTATAAAAAAGTGTTTAGGACTATTATTAGTACAGTGTGAGTTTATTTAATGAATATAATTACAATGGGATTATAAACGCTATGAGTGAAAAAGCGAAAACTTTAGAAGAATGGCAACAACAATTAACCCCAGATCAATTTTATGTATGTCGATTAAAAGGCACAGAACACCCGTTTTCAGGTAAATACTATAAAGTACCTGATGTGGCGGGTATTTATCATTGTGTGTGCTGTGGTGCAGAGCTTTTTGAAACATCTACCCAGTTTGAGGCAGGTTGTGGATGGCCGAGTTTTTACCAGCCCATAAAAGCCAATGCTGTAGAAGAACATGAAGACAATAGCCATAATATGCATCGTGTCGAAGTAGTTTGTGCACAATGCAAAGCGCATCTTGGCCATGTCTTTCCTGATGGCCCTCCACCAACAGGGTTACGCTATTGTATTAATTCAATTGCAATTAACTTTCAGGAAAAATAATGGCAACAGAGATTCTTGCGATACACGGTGATATTACTAAGCTAGATGTTGATGTGATTGTGAATGCAGCCAACAGTTCTTTATTAGGTGGAGGAGGTGTTGATGGAGCTATTCATAGAGCAGCAGGGCGGTTATTAGTGGATGAGTGTCGCTTATTGGGTGGATGTAAAATAGGGCAAGCTAAATTAACAAAAGGTTATAATTTACTAGCAAATTATATTGTTCATACAGTAGGACCAGTTTGGCAAGGTGGATACCAGCAAGAGGTAGAGCAGCTAACTAGCTGTTACGAAAATAGCTTACAGTTAGCTGTTGAGAGACAATGTAAAAGTATTGCTTTTCCTTGTATTAGTACGGGGATTTATAAATATCCTAAAGACAAGGCCGCAGAAGTTGCAGTTAAGACAGTGAAGCATTTTTTATTAAATGATGAAACTTTAAAATGCGTTATATTTTGTTGTTTTAGTCAAGAGGACTATCGAATTTATCAGAAGCTGCTTACTCAATAAGGGGCTATTAATAAATTGATAGGGATGAATATTATTTGAGTTTATTATGGATATTAGTAGAACTATTTGATTGAAATGTTTCTAATTAATATATTGTTTTTTTTTATGAGGAGATAAAAGCATGTCAATGGCAGATAAAGATGGGTTTATTTGGTATAATAATGAATTAGTTGATTGGCGTGATGCTAAAACTCATGTGTTAACCCATACACTGCACTATGGAATGGGGGTATTTGAGGGTGTTCGTGCTTATGAAACAGCCAATGGCCCTGCTATTTTCCGATTACAAGATCATACTAATCGTTTATTTAACTCTGCGCACATTGTCAGAATGAAGCTTCCTTATGATAAAGAAACCATTAACCAAGCACATATTGATGTGGTTAAAGCCAATAAATTAAAATCTTGTTATTTTCGTCCAATGGCCTTTTATGGTTCAGAAAAGTTAGGTGTTGCTCCTGCGGTTAATGATGTCAATGTGATTGTAGCTGCATGGGCATGGGGTGCTTATTTGGGTGAAGAGGGTATGCAAAAAGGTATCCGCATTAAAACCAGCTCTTTTACCCGCCATCACGTAAATATTACCATGTGTAAGGCGAAAGCTAATGGTAACTACCTTAACTCCATTATGGCCAATACCGAGGCTACCAGTGATGGCTATGACGAAGCTTTATTATTAGATGCAAGTGGCTATGTAGCTGAAGGCTCTGGAGAGAACGTATTTATTGTGCGTAATGGTAAGCTTTATACACCTGACGCTACTGTAGCATTAGAAGGGATTACCCGTGATACAGTGATGACCATCGCACGTGATATGGGGCTAGAGGTTATTGAAAAACGTATTACCCGTGATGAAATGTATTGCGCTGATGAAGCGTTTTTTACAGGTACAGCGGCTGAAGTAACGCCTATCCGTGAGCTAGACCAACGCCAAATTGGTAAAGGTTCACGTGGTCCTATTACAGAAGAAATTCAACAACGCTTCTTTGCTATAGTGAATGGTAAAGATGCAAAATATGATAAATGGCTGACTTATGTGAAGTAGCTTACTGAGGATAGAGTAAAAAGCCAGTGCTTTAATCACTGGCTTTTTTATTAGAGCTATTTTAAACAAGAGATATGTAAATTGGCTACTGAATAAGCTGAGGTGGAAAATCCAGTTTGAAATCAGAGTATTCTGGTGATACATCAAATGTTTTCTCCCCATTACGACCTGCGTATTTATTAAGGAGTGTTGAATAAGTATAGAAGTGAATTTTCTTGGTATCGGTATCAAACTCGATAAAGCGTAACCAACCTGCACCACCATTATCTGAACCTGCCTTGCCATCTTTACCTAGGGTGTTTCCTTGGTAGTCTTGTAGCACTTGATAAACGGGGTAACCTACATCATTTTTATCAATCCGTAAGTTCTGCCCATGTGATTTCCCTTCAAGCGTCGGCGTCCACGCATGGCCACTTAATACCATAAAAATATTTTTATTTTTACGTATAAACGTATCCCAAACTTGATCAGGTGTTTGATGGTTTGTGCCTTTGAAATAATCATTATAACCATTGGCTCTTGTTGTTTCTTTATTAAAAGAGGGGTCTAGCCATTCATGGGTCGTTATAATAACGGGTAAATTGGGATGGGCATCCAGTACGCGCTGAGCCCATTGTAAATCATCAGATGTTGGCTCCATTTGTAGGGATAGGTGGAGGAATTTGAAATTACCTTGAGTGATCAGTTGGAAGCTATTCATGTCATTATTGTAAGAGCCGCCATACCAGTTTTTTCCAGAAAAATACTTGGAGTTTGCCCCGAAATAGCTACTCCAAACACTCCCTCCCTTTAAAGGGCGACTATCACCGGGGCCATTGTTTTCTTTGTACCAATTGTAGTTGTCATAGTCATGATTACCGGGGACTAAACTAAACGGGATATTGGCATTATCCAATATAGACAATGCAAGATTGGCATAATCCCACTCTGTTCTTGTATTCCAAAGGGTATATTTTCCAACACTACCTGTGCGAAATTGACCATCACCATGTTGTACAACATCACCTACATGGGTAGCAAAAATAATATTTTTATTTGCTTTATTGTCTGCTAGGTATTGCATTTGTTGGATAAAGGTATTGATGCCTCGTGGTTGAGGGAGTGTTACATCAGTATAGTTTTGGGTGTCTGAGATAACAGCAATGGTAAGTTTCTCTGCATAAACAGGTAAAACGGCTAACAGAGTCGCCAAAAGCATGGACTTATGTAGAACGGTGAAACGCATAACAAAACCTCACGATAAAGTTTAAATACCAGAAAGTGTTTAAATTATTGCAAAACAATATGACAGTTTTATTAAAGGTAAGAAGGGGGAGATTGAATTAATTGCGGAGAAGATATTCACAGTGGCTTAACACATAAGAGCCATGAAGTTAATTGTTGGCTCTTATGTACTAGGCTTGTTTATCTTTAAAGCTGTGTGACTTTTATGGTTTTACTCTTTAAAGGTTTATTAAGACGTTTAAATAGCAGTTTCACAATTATAATAAAGATAACTAAGGTAGCTGCATAAACAACTAAATTTACGAGGGTAGAAAGTTTGAAGAGCGATAAATGGCCCCACCCCCAAAACATTAAATACCAATTATAAAAAACAATGGCACAAACGAATGTAAAACAAAGCATCGAACCCAATTGTTGAATCAGATTTAAGGGGTACTTTTTAACCACTCTGTAAGCGAGTATGAGGCTCCAGATCGTGCTACACAATAAAAGCATTAGGCGCACATCTTGCACCCAAAGAATGGCAAAACCATTTTGCCTAATGAGTTTGACGGTGGTGGCTGTTAAACCTAAAAATAATCCTGCTGCGCCTAGAGGAATAAGCGCTAAGCAAAAGTGCGTATAAAAAACCTTCCCTTGCTGAGTGATTTTACTCGCAATAAACATCACAAGGCTAAAGACAGAACCTAATACAACACCATGCCCTAATATATAAGTGACCACACAAAAACCATCAACCCAGTTAAAGGCATCATTATTTTCAGGGTAGTGGGTGAATAGCCACCATGGCGTATCTTGGTTGAGTGGCCAATAAACACCATGTACCACTAACCATTCTGCAATAGCCTGTTTATAAGCAATAAACCAAGGACTAACCGTCCAAGTAAATGCGCCAATAGCAACACCAAGAATACCAAAGAGGAGCAAATGAATAAGCCATGGATTATGTTCTTCTTGTCCATAATCTACAATTTCTTCATTGACTGAGCGTGTTGCTAGCCTGACAGCATCTCTTTGTCCACTACAACGACCACAAGTATGACAGGATGATGCGCCATGCATTCTGCGAATATCAACCAGTGGAGCGCAATTAGGCACGGGTAGATGAGGTTCTGGATTTTCTTTCCATCTTTCCTCATCGACTTTAAAATGCAGAGGAGCTAACCTTGCCAATAGAGAGAATACACCGCTAACAGGGCATAAATATTTACACCATACCCGTTTATTACGGCCATAAAATAGCCCTATTCCTACAGCCGCGAGAGTTGATCCGCCAAGAATAAGTAGGGCTGGCTTTGCATAATCATAGACGCTGATCATCTGACCATAGAGTGTTGTGAGAATAAAGGCGATAGCAGGCCAACCATTCCATTTCAACCAATTAGGCGCACCCTTATTTTTACCGTATTTACTGGCTAATTCAGCTAATGCACCTTCTGGGCAAAAAATACCACACCATGCTCGACTAAATAAAACCATAGAAAGGAGTACAAAAGGCCACCAAATTCCCCAAAATACGAATTGAGCAAATAGTGTTAAATTATTAAGTACTCTTGCCTTATCAGGAGGCAGAGACATAAATGCTGGAATAAGTAACAGAAAGAGATAGAATAAAATAATAAACCACTGAATAGCTCGGATAACTCCACCATAACGGCGGAGTAAATCACCAAATTTTGACAGCGGCGTAACAGGTAAATGGCTCATAGTATATATTCAATTAGGTGCTAAGACTTAGGGCGGTTAATTAACTGTATCCATACAATAGCGACAACCCAGTAAAGAGGGACGAGAATAACACCAAGTAACATAGGTTCAGCACGATAACCTGTGATACTCGCAATAAAACTACCAAATCCTGATTTATCTGACAAGAACTTAGAAGTATCCCAAACAGGGTCGAAGAAACTGTATAGCCACTCAGGCGCATCGGTATTAGAAAGCATCTCCGTAATAAGACCACTGGCTTTATCCAAGCCAGACATAAGCAATGCTCCACCTAACAGTAATAAAATGATGGAACTGATATTAAAAAAGACACGCCATGAAATAATATGGCTTGAAAGCTGTAATAGCATAAAAGTGATATAGCCTAAAACAAATCCTATTACACTGCCTAACACTAATAACCAAAAAGCAGAACCGTAGGTTGTCGAAAAACTGCCATAGAGGAAAATAACAATTTCAGATCCCTCTCTGGCTACAGCGAGTGCCGCTAGTAGTAAAATACCTATGCCTCCTCGTTTAGCAAAGCTTTCATTGGCTTCTTTTTCCAATGTTTTCTTCATGCCACGGCCATTTTTTTGCATCCAAACAACCATCTGAAAGATCAAGAAACTGGCAACTATCATCATACCGACTTGAAACCAGTCACCACCAGCGCCTGAAAACCATTCACCGGCTAGCGTAAAGCCAACGGCAAGAGCACAAGCAAAAAGAACACCAATGAATGTTCCTAGCCAGAGCATTTTTTTAGTTTGATTGGCGTTAGTCTGCTGATTAATCCACGCATATAGAATACCAATGACTAATAACGCCTCAACACTTTCACGCCAAACAATAAAAAGAGCTTGCCACATGGTTTTTAATTACCTCGTTGGATTATCTATTTTGCATTAATGGTAAAGCCAGGCATATCCATATGAAATTCATCAATAAAGTGATAGCTTCCCTCTTTTAAAGGGTGAATGACCACAAAAGAACTCACTCCGGATGCCAATACCTTTTCGACACGCAGTGAGAGATTTTCAAATTCTGCAGGACCAGTTCCGTCATTTTTAATAATGATTTTGAAGCGTTGCTTCACAGGAACATCAATGGATGCTGGAGAGAATACCCCATCTTTGATGCTGACCTCATAACTAGGAAGTGGTGCAGCAAAAGTTAAACAAGAAAAGAGCATTAAAAAAAGTAACGTACTATATTTTTTTAACATGGTGGTATCCTTTATTTAAAAGGTAAGAAGCCAACTGAGTTAAGAGTTGGCTTCTATTTTTATTGTAAAAAGGGGAATTAATAACCGCCTTTTTTACCTATGCCTGCATAAACAAAATCATAACTGGCTTGGCATTGAGTAAACCAAGGGGCAACGCCTGTTTCTTTATCTGTGTGGCGGCCAAACATACTTTCTTTGCTTGGCGGTAATATAGTTAGTTTTAAATTATATTTACCTGGGCCTAAGAGCTTAACATTATCTCCATAATGAGGACCGTCATTAGCAACCATCGGATGGAAGCTTCCTTCAATTTTATCCTTACTGCCTTCTTTAGTTAATGTATAAGCAATAGAAAGGTAAGGAACCCAGCTACCTTCTTGAAAGCCATTGGTATTGTTTTCTAGGGCTTTGATATCAGCTTCCAAATGTACATCTGAATCTTTAGCAGGCCTCATCATGCCTGCTGGTTCCATTTCTATCGGCTGCAAATAAACCGCTGCAATCTCCATTCCACCACATTCTTGTGGTTTGCCTATAGGATATTCTTTAGCGGAAAGAGTGGTTGCGGCGCAGAGTAATGCGGTTGATAAAACAACTAAAGATTTCATTGAGTGCTCCAGTGTTGAAAAGATTGATGCGATAATGATAATCATTATTAAGTTATATGGCAAGGAACTTTCAATGGCTAATTATCTGCTTTAGATACCGTAAATTTTTTTAATATAGTGTGAAATAGTATTCTTATAAATGGCCTAATAGTCAGGTATCCGTAATACAATCATGCCGTTAAAGAATATTTATCAACGTTAATTTTTAGAAATGTTAATAAACTAGTGTCTTAAAATCATATGGTTAGCTTTCCTATAAAAAAATATTTATATAATCTTACTTCTCTTGGTCCTTTTTCAATATTGCTTATCAGAACAGTTATAACCCAAATATAGTGGTCTTCATCGGCTAAGCTAAAACATGTCAATATTTTTAGGCGAGATAGTTGGTGCTCCAGCTATCTCTCTTCAAGACAAGCATGGGTGCCATAACCATTGTAAGAAAGACTAAATTACAAGAAGTGGCTAATTATTTTGATGACGTAAAAAGATACTTAATCAGAGATGACCAATTTAATGTGGTAGATATTTAGGGGGGATGGCTTTCAATTGAATACAAAAAACCAAGAAAGGCATTGTTAAAGCCTGGGTAATGTGTGCCGATACCACACTCTGTAATTATGAATAAAAGATCAATATTCTATAATTATAACCAGTGATGGTTCTTTTATAAGGGTAGGGCATTTTAAAATATAAAATACATTTAGTGCAGTACCTGTAACTAGAAAATGAAACACGTAAACAGGTTAAAAGAACTGTGCCAAAGTCATAAGAACCAACTACTAAAATAAAAATATTACGGGGAAGGATTATCTTGCCGTACTTGAAATTTTACCTTATCAATTAAGCACATCGTATCGCTTATTAAAATATGGCTACTAATGCCAATATGCTTAATATTTTGAGCGCTAGGCCCCTCTATAGACTGCAATACTTCAGAAAGTCCTAAGGCAGCATTTAAGCGCCTTGTGGCATATTCTAAAGTATCGATATGAAGTGCATGGCTATCAAAATGCAGCACAGTAACGAGAGAACCTTGCGAGGTCTATCAAAAGGAATAAATTGAGAACTACGTTGTGAATCGGTCATTACTTAACTCCTGCCTCAGAATTAAGCCCCCTTAATGTTTTTTAATTTCAAAAATAAACTAAGGAGGTGGAGCTGTACATAGGTTAGTCTAGCGAAACAACAGAATCGGCACATTGCGAAGAATGTTCCGCATACAGCCCTCCGTAAATTGAAGACTAAGCTATCCAGCACATAACTAGAATTAGTTATGTGCTGCTGTTAATGGGCGACTAAGCCCATTCTATAGAGATTGTTGTAATGCTTTCATTGTAAAACGAGTAAGCGATAAACTGCAATTCATTTTCAATGGCTGTAGATGATAACCACGAAAATTAATAACTTAATTGTGTGAGATATTTTCATACTATTACAATCACAATGTTGTAGTCTTTGCTGTTTTTATATATTATTTAAACGACCATTTGAAAAATATAAAAAATAGTTATATATGTAGTGGCAGTAACACAAGCTATTAGTCTATCAGGATAGATTATGGATTATCGGGTAATACAGATATTTTTACTAACAATGTTATTAATAACTTTTTCAACGGCAGACTATGCTGAATCACTCATGTGTAAAGTGGATAAAATTATTGATATAAAAACAATTGTTTGTGTACAACCAAACAATGAAGACGATCTATTAATAAAAAATACAGTTGCCCTCGATCAAATTGATACTGTGCGCATATGGCAGCATCCTTTCTTTTTTCAAGCGCGCGAACTAATGAATCAATTAATGGTTAATCAGCTTATCTTTATCGATGTCAAAGAAAGCAACGAAAAATATAGAGAAATATATGCAGAGCAGCCTACTCATTATAAGCTTTGGGTTAACGGTGTTGTCTATGCAAGTGATGTAAATATTAATTTGGAATTAGTGGAAAACGGCTTTGCTACTGTGGCCATGTCCGATGAAAAGATAGATAACTCGTATTATCAAGCAAAAAATAATAAGCGAGGGTTATGGTCTGCGGATCCTATTATAACTCCCCGCCAGTTTGATGATAATTGGCAAAAATGGCAAAAGGAGTTACCTAAAGTATTAAAAATACCTGAAATCATAGTGTGCCAAATTGAAAAAATAACGAATACAGAGCGGTTCTATTGCTACTATCAAGATGAAAATGGATTAAATGTAAAGAGTCATATTGATTATTATCAAGTCTGGATGCCCTGATAGGGAATAGATAGTCCATATGGAGATCAGGCTGAGAATGCATTAAAAAAATTAATGGATAATGAAAAAGTCGCTGTCTATGTGCATCAAATAAAAAGTGACTCCATTTATCCTGGAGAAGCTATTCAGAGATACCGTGATGTGACAGGAACGGTTTATATTGATGCGAAAAACTTAATAGAAGATATACTGAAAGAAGGATTGGCTGCGACTTACCCTTCCAAAGAGAGGCCAGAAAATCTAACGTATATAGTCTTGCAAAATAAGGCAGTGCAAGAAAAAAAGGAATGTGGGCAAGTAAAGATGTTTCTGATTTTTGGTTCTTTCGCTATGAACGAGCAGAGAAACAAAAGATAGATGATATAAGAAACTTAAAAATTTCTTATATCATCTATCTTGTATGTATTTCCTATTCTGTTGCTTATTCTAGCTTGTTGGGTATTGCCCAAAGTTAGACTAAGCTCATTGGGAGTTCCTTTAGTTGCTATTAGTTTCCCTGTGTATATATTTTTATCGGGCAATGCAATCTTAGATACAGGAGCATGATGAATTGATGATGTGGCTAGAATGAAAATTGCTTTATTAATGTTATTTGGGACTATAATCGCTATTATAACCATAATTATTTGGTTATTTTTACCAAAGAAATAATAAAAAACTTATGAAAAGAAAGAAATAAAGTAGAAGTGGAGAGGAGCTTTATTTTCAATAGAGTTATGTTATTTTGGAATTGTGAATGACGCTAAAGATGATTAGGTTAGGAGCTCTTTTCTACTGGTGCTGTTTTATTGCACAAATAAAGAGTATTACCTCATGGAAAATATAAGGTTGTCAAGTCGATCGATAAAAAGCTATAAGCATAGAAAGCAAGCTAATAAAAAAGGCTAGTAAAATTAATTACTAGCCTTTTATGTTGGCGCAACGGACGAGACTCGAACTCGCGACCCCCTGCGTGACAGGCAGGTATTCTAACCAACTGAACTACCGCTGCAAAATTGGTGGGTGGTAACGGGATCGAACCGCTGACCCTCTGCTTGTAAGGCAGATGCTCTCCCAGCTGAGCTAACCACCCTTCGCTTTCGAAGTGTGCGCATTTTAAGTGGGGTTAATAAAATATGCAAGCTTTTATTTATAAAAATTATAATAAAAAAATATTATATTTATAAGATGTTGATTTTTTTGGATTTATTTTCGGTGTTTTATGGTTTATCTTTTATGAAAAGTGAGGTACCCTTTTAGTTGAATAATGATATAACTTTTTATGCAGATAAATGGTTTTAAACTACTTGGCTTGGTGTGTGATCTAAGCTAGTATGCATGACTTGATTTAATTCGTAGTGGGAAGCTTTCCATGTTAAAAAATAGAGTGGTTTATCCTGGGACTTTTGATCCTATCACACGGGGCCATTTAGATATCATTGAACGCGCCGCCAAAATGTTTGATCAGGTTGTAATAGCAGTTGCTGAAAGCCCTAAGAAAAAAACATTATTTTCTCTAGAAAAGCGAGTCGTTTTGGCTAAGAAGGTAACTGACCACTTATCTAATGTTGAGGTGCGAGGCTTTTCTTGTTTGCTTGCTCATTTTATGACAGATAATAATATTAATATTATTGTGAGAGGATTACGCGCCGTCTCTGATTTTGAGTATGAGTTTCAGTTGGCCAATATGAATAGGGCGCTTGTTCCTAGCTTAGAAAGTATTTTTTTAACAACGTCAGAGAAATTTTCTTATATTTCTTCAACGTTTGTGAGGGAGATTTCCTCACTTGGGGGGGATGTAAGTAAGTTTGTTGCTCCTGATGTGGAGTTAGCACTAAAAGAAAGATTTTCAACTAATCCATGTTAAAATAGTCATCTTTTATTCTATTAGTAAGTTATCAACATTAAGTTGGTAGGAGTTATCATGTCATTATTTATTACCGATGACTGCATTAATTGTGATGTGTGTGAACCTGAGTGCCCTAATGAAGCAATTTCTCAGGGTGAAGAGATTTATGTTATAGATCCAAATCGTTGTACAGAGTGCGTCGGTCATTACGATGAACCTCAGTGCCAGCAAGTTTGTCCTGTCGATTGTATTCCTTTAGACCCTAATAATAAAGAAACTAAAGAACAGTTAATGGCTAAATATGAGCACTTAATTGCTAAAGCTTAATCTTATTTGTTCATTATTGATGTGTTGTGAGGTTAGTCATTTATTAGACTAATAGCTAGTAGTTAAGCAAGTATATTTTTAGATTTTTTCAATAAGTTACGGTACAGTAAACATACTGAGTTTGTAGGTTTAGTGATTGTTCTAGAGGTTTTTTCTCGTAGTATGATTATTGATACTTATAATGGTCAGTTTGAAAATATACACATTGATTTAATCGATACATTTATAATATTTGTTAGTCTAAGGAGTTTCGACATGTCTAATCGTCAAAATGGCACTGTCAAATGGTTTAATAATGAGAAGGGCTTTGGTTTTATTTCTCAAGAGTCTGGCCCAGATTTATTTGTGCATTACCGTGCGATTGAGGGAGCGGGTTTTAAGTCATTAAAAGAAGGTCAAAAAGTTAGTTTTGTTGCTACTGAAGGGCAAAAGGGTATGCAAGCAGATCAGGTTCAACTGATAGGTTAATCGAGTAAGCTTGTATTGTTGATTTTTAGACTTATAAAAAGTTACAAGTATTTTAAATAAATACTTGACATAATAGCTGTAGACTAGAATAATAGCGCGCTCTGATGGCAACGTAGCTCAGTTGGTTAGAGCACGGCATTCATAATGCTGGGGTCGGTGGTTCAAGTCCACTCGTTGCTACCATGTTTTTATCCTTTATTTTAAAGGAAATGCACTCTGTTATTTTTAAAAGCATAACTAATTTATTAGTTATGCTTTTTTTTTGATTAACAATAAAGTTATCCTGTTAGGGTTTTATTAAGTTGTATTAGGGCTGCGTTAATTCTAGGGGAATGGAGAGGTTTGTTTTACCAATGTACTGTTTTATCACACGCCCAAATGTACCGTATATTTTTCATTAATAGCTTACAGCACTTTATTTGCCATTGCTACAAGACTGTGATCACTCGATATATGTTTATCTTTAAGAGTAATGAATTGAAATGCAGGTAAAAGCTCCAGTGGGATTAATGCTCCTTAACAATCAAAGGTCGTTGTTGGGGTGTTTACACTGTTAAAATTGGTTTTCATGAAGGCTAGATGATCCTACTAATCATTTATATATTTATCGTCATTAATAAATACACAGTTATATTTTTCTGGATTAGCAAAATCCTCACGATAATCTTTATTTGGATCTATTTGGTTAATAACGCCAAACTCTGCTTTGTTTACTCAGTAAATCTTATTTTAATCAATTACACAGACATACAGTTATAACCATGTATGCTCAAGATTTCCTCTTGCAGAGAGTGATTGTGAAGGAAGCTCGCCAAACAGAGAATAGTAGTCAATCGCAAATTGGCTCATGTGCCAAAATCCCCAAGCCATAGCGGCATCTTGAACAGTTTGATGTATGGAGTATCGGCTTTCTAATTCACGTCGTACAGCGTTGAGGCGTATGGCTTTTAAGTAAGTATAGGGGCTGAGGCCAAGAACGGTTTGAAAACAGTTCTGTAAAGTTCTACGGCTGACATGCAATGACTCACAAAGGCTAGCAACTGTAATAACATCTTGAGGATGACTAAGTATATAGTCACGTGTTTTTGAGATAATTTTTAGGTAATTTTCTCGTTTACGTAATGATTTATCGTTAATTGCTTCTGAACTAAAGAGTAAGTTAATAAGGTTTTCTAACAAGTCTTGACGTAGGATATTTAACGTTGCGGGTGTTGTCGTCAATTCAGGAATTTCTTGTCCTGCCTTTAGTGCTTGCTGTATAAGTTGACAAATACGCTGTTTTTGTTCTGGATTAACTTGTAATGTTGGGGTTGATGTGAAGCGATTAAATTGATCCTGTTGTTCTGGATATAATAAACTGATTTGGGAGAGTAAAATATCTAAATTAACTACTAATCCCATGATTGTATAGTCATTTGGTGTGGTTAGTTCAAATTCTGAACCTCCCTCTCTGAGTGCAATAGTATGCTGTGATATGGCATGGGAGCCGATATAACCCTCTACTTTCTCTGTGGTAGGTGGAATACCTAACCAAAGCGCTTTTGGCCATACAATACAAGATTGGCGTAATGATGTATTGGTATATTCTTTAAAAAATTGGATACCTTCAAGCCAACACTCTGTTAGCTGACCTTTGAATATATTGGGCTGTAGTTGGTCATATAGCTGTTGCCAAGCGGTAATGTTACAAGCATGTTGATAGACATCATTTGTTTGATGGACTTTTACAGTATTTAATTTAACAATAGGGACAGGCTCATTTATAGAAGGGATAGAGCCTGCGCTATTGCTTGGCGTAGAAAGGTGATGTAGATTTAACGGTACTGTTTTATTTGCTATCATAATCACACTATGTAAGACTATTTTCGAAACTTACTATAGCAATTGTTGCCACAAATCGCTATGAGGCCTTGGTACTACCATACTATACACTAATAATCCTTTTTCGCCAGCAGTTTGACTTGCTATATCAACAGCTGTTTTAGTATCTGCTACATCGCCTGTTAGCACAACATAGCACTTTCCGCCAATACCAAACGCCATATGGATACGGACAAGAGTAACATTTGCTGCTTTGACAGCGCTGTCAGCCGCTTCAATACATGCAGCGACGCTATAAGTTTCTACAACCCCTAGGGCTTGTCTCTTATCTACTTGGGTAACACCGCTAATGGCAGGTAGTACGGATGAGTGGATGTTAGGTAATATAAACTGATCAACTAATAGATGACCACCCACTTCAGCGCCAGTGGTAACAGATTGATTGACTGCGGCGACATCGCCACCTATCATCGCAATGTATTTACCAGGGCAAATAGTCTTTGCTGTGAGTAATGTAACATCAGCTGTTTTTAGCATTGCATCAGCTACTTCAATGCCCTTAGCAATACTATTTAATTCAACTAGTCCAATAGCATGATGATTCATTTATTAGGCCTCCTCAGAAACAATAATCTTTTGATTATCAATGAATTTTATTATACCAGAGATGCTTGCATGTATAGGAGCGCCTAGTTGACCTTCAGCCATTTCTGCAATAAGTTGGCCTTTAGTGACGCTATCACCTACATTTACAATCGCTTTTGCTGGTGCCCCAATATGTTGGCTAAAAGGCAATGTAACTTGCTTTGGTTTCCATGAGGTATCTTGCCAAGGGGCTTTATGGTTGACTTTGTCTAAGTCTAATCGAGTGATGAGACGCTTAACAGGAAGGAGGCGATATTTTGCCATTGGATCAGCAGGACGAAGTTCTCCTTCATAGCGAGCACCCTCTTTACGAAATTGTTGTTTTAGCGATTTATTTAAACGCATGGGGGATATATCAACAGGGCAAGCATAAGCCTCGCAAATACCACATTCCGAACATGTTAATGCAGATAGTAAGATAGATGCTTGATCTGCTTTTTGGTAGTTGACTGCGCGAACAATAAGGTGAGGTGGTAGTTCGTGACCAATCAAATGGCGCGGACAGAGTTCTGTGCAAAGACAGCATTGCTCACAAACGGTTCTGGCCATAGACACTACACTTTGGATATCTTGTTTTCTACGGCGAATTAATAAATGGTCATCAGGAAGAACTAAAAGCCCTCCTGTTGTTTTAGTCACAGGATCTTCTAGGGAGGTGACTAAAGCCCCCATCATTGGGCCACCATTGATATAAGCAGGATTACTGATGGTCGGTCCGCCGGCTAAATCAAGTACTTGCTGTAGCGTTGTGCCTATTGGTACTGTTAATGTAATAGGTTGTTTAACCATTCCATTGACCGTTAGCGTACGCTGAGTAACTGGTGTTTCATTTTCAACAGCATGCGCGATGTTGATGAGCGTCTGTACATTGTTAACAACTACACCTACCGATAATGGTAGTGCAGCAGGAGGTACGCGACGTCCTGTGGCTAACCATATGGTAATGACTTCATCACCTGCTGGATAGATATCTTCAAGAATGTGCAAACGAATATTAGAAGGAAGAATTGGTTCAAGTTGAGCAATTGCATCATGGTATTTTGCTTTAAGTGCAATAATACCTTCTTTAGCCCCTGTTGCTTTCATGGCGTATTGTAGGCCACGTACAAGATCACTGGCTTGCCGATCGGCCAGTTGTTGGTCTACTTTAAGTAAAGGCTCGCATTCAGCTCCATTTACTAAATAAATTTCAGCTTGTGCATTTAATTTAACGTGGGTTGGAAAGCCTGCACCTCCAGCCCCAACAATGCCAGCTTGTTGGACACGTTGTCGTATTGTTCCAGCATCAATTTCAGCAATCATTTTGTAACCTCAACCAGAGAGTAACGATTACCACGTTTACGTAGTTTGCCTTGACTGATACAGTTATCCAGTAGTCGTTTAGCAGCCACGCGGGTAATATTAAAGAGTGTCATAATCTCTGTAATATTACGTCCTTGAGGGTGCTCGGCAATGAAAGAGAGCAAAGCAGTTTCAGTTGTTTCTGTCGTTTTATCATCAGTGCTAATCAGGGGTGGTTCTACTTTATCTACTTTGTCTTGTTTAGTAATTGTAACCGTAGTTTTTTTTGGTTTAATATTGTTAGCAGAAGGATTAATCTCTGCTTGGTTTTGCTTTTGTAAATTTGTCACAAACCATTCGGTATCTGTTTCTGGACGCCCTATTTCTTTACGTGAGATGACGATACCTACACGCCCTGCTGCTGCTGCTCCTGCATCTAATGCAGCACGGCATGCAGCTAAATCACCCTCTATAATAAGGGTGATGAAGCCAGGCGGTATATGAGTTTGACTAAGTAGACGCACTTGGGCTGCTTTTAGCATTGCATCAGCGGCTTCAATACCCGCAGTGAACCCTTTGACCTCTAACAATCCTAATGCATTTATCATAGTCATTCCCCTTTATTAAGATTGAATCGGTGTGCGGCCTATTTCTAATACTGCTTCAGCAAAGGCATCACAAGCAGACTTGCATGCCGCTTGGCTACCTCTTAAGAATGCAGCAGAATAGTTTGTTTCTGATGGAGGTGGTACATAAGTTACTAGTTCAACTTCTGCCGCTTTCAACGCTGCATCTATACCATAAGTCGCTTCAAGTGGTGGTGCTACTAAATAGGCAATAGGGTCACCGACAGGGATGTTAGCCATTTCTGATAGATAAGAACCTGTACGAGAAACAACATAGGCTAAGTAAGCGGTGTCCTCTTTATCATTAGCCCATTGAAATGCAGGTCCATTTTCGAGGGTATCAATCATTGCATTTAACCCGGCGCGAACTTCGGCAGGGTTAGGACCACCTAACATAATAAGTACTTCACCCGCAGTAGGAGAGGGAGCATTAGCAGCTCCTGCGTAAAGTGATCTACCGTAGACTACTTGTACTTGGGCTTGTTTAGTTGCTTCATCAGCAGCAATATAAGCAGGGTCATCAGAGTCTGCTGTTAATAAACCTAAACTTCTAACATCGCTAGGTAAGTTTAGTTGTTTGCGAAAGTCATCATGTAATGAAGCGATGAGTCTAACAGCTCTAACGTTGGGTCTAATAAAATCTAATGTAGGCATAATCTAGCCTCCTTCTTAACGTGTTAAACCAATGCCAGAGGCTTTTTTATCTAGCATACGTTTTACTAAGTCAACAATAACCGCTGCTGCTTCTACAGGTGGAGTTCCTGCGCGGTGTATATTTGAGATACAGGTTCTATCCGCTTCAACAGTTTTTGCAACTGTTGGGCTGTAAACAGCGTAACAAGATAAACTTTCTGATTGGCCAAGTCCTGGTCGTTCTCCTACAAGTAAAACAACAGCTTTTGCACCTAAAAGTTCACCAATTTGGTCTTCAATTTTTACACGGCCATAGCGTACAAAGAAAGGCGTACCTACATCTAAGCCGGCACTTTTTAGACCCGAAAGTAGAGGAGGTAAAATTTCTTCATAGTTTGTTGTGATCGCATCAGTTGAGAGTCCATCAGAAACAATCACTTGTACTTGAGGATTCTTTTTGCATTTCTCAAGAAGCGTTTTAATAGATTGCTCACTTAAGATACGGCCCATATCTGGGCGCGTTAAGTATTGATCTTTATCGGTAATCTCTGATTGAAGTTCTAACAAACCTTGTTTTTCAACCCACTCGTGAGGAACTTCTTTTAATACGGTATCTTTAGAACGTGAGTGATCTGCTAAAAAGCGTAGTAAAGAGTTTGTTCTTGGTCTAACGCCAGTTCTTCCAGAGCCTACACGAGAGGCAGTGTTGTTTTTAAGCGATTGTAATGCTTCGATGTTATGAGGGTGTTGTACACCTATCCATTGTTTAGCTTCTTTTGAACCTAAATCAATAGAGCAACACTCAACAGAGGCATTGTTTGTTGCTTGGCTTGTGTTGTTACTTTGGGTAGTAACAGGTGTACCACTAGTATTATTGATATTAAGTTTGCCTATTACTTCGCGAACAAGCGCATCAATTTGTTTTTGATCCATGATTAGTTACCCCTTATTAAAAGAAAAGAGAAGCGTCGCCAGCGATGCTAGTTAAACGGCCATTACTCATGATACCCATACTTTCTAACCAACGTTCAAACTCAGGCGCAGGACGTAGATTAAGTAATTGGCGTACCATCGCTGTATCATGGAATGCAGATGTTTGGTAGTTAAGCATAATATCGTCACCTAAAGGCATGCCGATAATAAAATTACAGCCTGCAGAAGCAAGAAGAATTGCTAGTGTTTCATTGACGTTCTGATCAGCATTAGCATGGTTGGTATAGCAAGTATCACAGCCCATAGAAATACCACTTAATTTACCCATAAAGTGATCTTCTAATCCTGCACGCATAATTTGGCGTCCATCATAAAGGTATTCTGGGCCAATAAACCCAACAACAGTATTTACCATAAATGGATTGTAGTGGTGCGCTAGACCATAGTTACGTGCTTCCATAGTGACTTGGTCAGCGCCATAGTGTGCATTAGCTGAAAGGGCTGAACCTTGGCCTGTTTCAAAATAGAAGAAGTTACTGCCAGCAATGCGGTTGTATTCTCTTCCTACAGCTTGGGCTTCGTCGAGCATTTCTAAACTGACACCAAACTCTTTTAAGCCTTTTTCACTACCACAGATACTTTGGAAAATTAATCCACCAGGTGCACCTTTGCGGATGGCTTCCATTTGCGTAGATACGTGGCCTAATACACAGCCTTGAGTAGGAATATTGTACTTGTCGATTACTTCATAAATGGTATCTAAAACACGACGAAGGTTTTCAACATCATCTGTTACTGGGTTAACACCAATAACAGCATCCCCTGCGCCATAAGATAGGCCTTCATAAATTTGTGCCTCAATACTTTTTACATTGTCACGGGTGTCATTAGGTTGTAAGCGGCAACCAAAATGGCCTGGCAAGCCGATGGTATTATTGGCATGTTTGATAACAGGCATTTTTTTCGCGCCATAGATCAAGTCTCCATTGGAGCAAATCTTAGCAACACCAGCCACTACTTCTGAGCTAATACCTTTACGTAAAAAAGCAATTTGGTCATCTGTTGTATCATCAGATAAGATATATTCACGTAGTTCGCCAATTGTCCAGTTTTTAATACTGTTATATGACGTTTCGTTAATGTTGTCTTGGATGAGACGAGTAATGCAGTCTTCCTCGTAAGGAACCACAGGGTTCATTCGGATATCTGCAACAGTCAGTTCAGAAAGCACTTGTTTTGCTGCAACGCGTTCTTGTGATGTGCTAGCCGAAACCCCTGCTAAAACGTCACCTGAACGAGGCTCATTTGCTTTTGCTAAGACTTCTTTTACGTCTTTGAACTGGTAGCTTTGACCAAAAAGTTGAGTTTTAAGTTTCATTAATTACACTCCTTTACGAAGGAAAAGCCAATGATTTAACAGTAATAGGAACTATCTCACCGCCAAATAGTGGGTTGCCAATATCAATATAATCACCTTCTCGTGTTATTACTTCATCAATAACAGCTAAGGTTCTACCTGATAGTTGAGGTTGTAGTAACATACCCAGTACTTTGCCAAGATCTTGACGGGCAATAATAATGAGTGGTTGAGAGTTAGTATGACGCGCTGTAAAGCTCACTAAAGCTTCCACACACTGTTGTATCGCCCGATAGGTAACAGGCAGATTGTTAGGTAGTGTTAAAGCATAGAGATCTTTTTCAGCAAGTAAATCATGTTGAGTTACTGCTTGTTGCCAAGCAGAGAGTAACTCATCTTTGTCTAATGGATCCCCACTGACTTTGGTATGAATTACAGGAATATTACGAATCGGTAGTTGAACTTCTTTTAGCCATATAGTGCTGCCTGATAAGGATAGGGTATGAGCCCCAGCTCCAATAACAGTAGCACGAATAGTTTGTTTAGGTTGTTTTAATGTTTGTGTATTAAAACCTGCATGGTTAGCAATCGAGCGAGCAAGTAGTGGGCCGATGTCTCCAAATTTAAAGAGTTCATCATCTGTTGCTGGTTGATAAACATAGGTACCTACACCGCCAGAAATAGTCAGTGCATTAAGTACCCCAGAGGCTGGCATAAGGTCTGTCATCATCAATTGATTTGCTAAATCTGATGGTTGGCCTATGACGACTTGGTACAATAAGTCAGCCATCAAGTCTGTTACTTGGGTTAGTTGATGCCTTGTCAGTGTTAAGGGATCACATTGAGAACCAAATAACGTCTGACAAATTAATTTGCCAGGGGCATGAGCACGAATCACCCGACCTTGTTGGTCGGTTTCTAATAGTCTGCCACCAATATTGATACAAGCAGATGATACGGTTTCACCTGCTTCAAATAAAGCATAGTTAGCGGTACCGCCACCAATATCAATATTTAATACGCGACCAATGAGCGTACGCGAAAGCTCACTTGCCCCCGAGCCATGCCCTGCAATAATAGATTCTAAGTGAGGCCCTGCTGTAGCAACAACAAAATTACCTAAGGACTCAGCTAAACTCATGACTGCGGGGCGAGCATTACGTGCTTTAGAGGTTTCCCCCGTAATAATGATAGCGCCTGATTCGAGTTCGTCAGGTGTAACACCTGCTGCTTTGTATTGATCTAGTATGAAAGCAAGTAGTTCTTCTTCACGAATACGACCTTCAAAGTCAATAGGCGTAAAGATAACTGGGCTTTCATAAACAATTTCTCGTTTTGTAAATTCGTAGTGGGGCACTTGAGAGATTGATGCACGATTCACTAACTCAAGGCGAGAAAAAATGACCTGAGTCGTGGTTGTACCAACATCTATGCCGACGCTACGAATTACAGTACTTGCCATGATCGTATTCCTATTCTGCTTTTTCGTTGGAGACTGGGGTTTCAGTCTCAATACTTGGTACTGATTCTGCGTCAGAAGCTTTCGGGGCAATTAGCATAGCAACACCTACTGCACTGATACCGCCGACTAATTTTCCAACAATCATTGGAAATATCATGGTTGAAACGCCAATACCTGCAACGAATCCTAGATGGTCACCTAATGCAAAGGCTGCTGATACAGCAAAGGCACAGTTAATCACTTTACCGCGGTTATCCATTCTATTCATCATGCTAAACATTGGGATATTATTTGCAAGGGTTGCAATCATTCCCGCTGCGGCGATATTGTTCATGTTTAATAAACCACCTACTTTCATAAGAGGTTTTTCAAACCAACGTGTAATAAGGAATACCATTGGATAAGCGCCGAGTAAAATACAAGCGATAGAGCCAATAACTTCCATTGCTCTCATGTCTTCAGAAGCAGGAGGTTGCGTACTAAAGATTGGGTCAAGACCAGGAATAAATGTCCAGCCTGTTGTGAATTTTAGAACCGCGGCGGCTAAGCCCACAGTGATAATCCCTACTAAAATTTTGGCGAAAATTTGGAAGCCCGAAATCATTTTTTCAGGGAAAAGTTTTAAGCCTAGAACAATAAGTGCTGCAATGATAATAACTGGAATCATATTAACTAAGATAAAGATTAATGTGAATTCAGCTGTTTGCCCATCAACACTTGCACCAGACATCATAGCGACTAGACCGCCGGCAATACAACCGACAGGAATGGTTACAATACCTGCAAGAACACCTAATGCAAGATAGCGTCTGTCTGATTTATCAATTATACCTAATGCAACAGGGATGGTGAATACAATTGCTGGACCCATCATTGAAGCTAATAAAACACCTGAGTAAAGCTGAGCTGCTGGGGTTGTAGCTAATTGTTTGGCAAGGAAGTACCCACCCATATCTGAAGCTAGTAAAGTACCTGCAAACATCGCTGGGTCAGCACCTAGTGCTTTGTATACTGGAATGACCACTGGGCCTAATACAGTAGCAATAACAGGCGCTAGAGCTGTCATTCCCACCATGGCTAAACCTAGTGCACCCATAGCCATAAAACCTTCTTCAAACTGCCCACCTGATCCATCAATACCTTTACCGACTTTCCCTAATCCTATTTTTTGTAGAACAGTTTCTGACCCTCCAAATTGAGCAAAAATACGGTCAATTGCCGCAATTAGCATAAAGGCCATCATGATATAGACAATAACTTCATTAATACCCATTGGCTAAACTCCTATTCTATTTAATTAAATCAAGCGTGTGTTAAGTATTTAACGCATTCTGATAGACCCCTATGATCTGATCAGCTGTTGCGGTTCTAGGGTTTGTAGTTAAACAGATGTCTTGTGTTGCGGCATCTGCGAGTTTAGGTAAGTCTTCTGCTTTAGCACCAAAATCGGCTAATTTTTTAGAAAGTCCTACACCATTAATTAGTTTTTGTATAGCATGAATGGTTTCATCTGCTGTAATGCTTTTGCCTGTAAGGGCATGGCCGATTTCAGCATACTCTTGCTCACATACTAGTTGGTTAAAGCGCATAACGCTGGGTAACATAATGGCATTACACATGCCGTGTGGTATATGGTATGTGCTACCAATTTGATGTGCTGTTGCATGGCATAAGCCTAAGCCACTATTAGAGAAGGCCATGCCCGCCATGTAAGAAGCAAGCATCATGGACTCTCTAGCAGGAATATTAGAGCCTTGTCCTACTGCAATAGGTAATGCTTTACCAATAAGGTTAACTGCACGGTGTGCAAAGCCACGGGTAAGCGGTGTTGTATATAATGCAACATAAGTTTCTATGGCATGTGTTAAGGCATCAATCCCCGTAATTGCTGTGATTTCAGCAGGTACACCTAGGGTTAGGCAAGCATCGATAATAGCTAGGTCTGGAATTAATTGTGGGTGTACAAGTACTTGCTTAATTCCTGTTGAGGTGTTGGTGATAACGGCAATATTGGTTGCCTCTGACCCTGTACCCGCAGTTGTTGGAATTGCAATTAAGGGAAGACGTTTTTTTAGTTTAAGGTGGCTGTCTGCTAGGCTATCAATTGGTAAGTTAGCATTAGCTGCGAGCATTGCAGTTACTTTAGCTGCATCTAAAACAGAGCCGCCACCTAACGCAAGTACACTGTCACATTGAGCAGAAATTAGTTGTTTAGCTGCATCTTCTACGACTTGGCTACTTGGCTCACCACCTGCATAGGTGATGATTTCATATTCTATATTGGCATTATTTAGTGAACGATATAAGCCGTCATCAATATTTTGTTGATGTAGGTAGTTATCGACAATAATGAAAACACGTTTTAAATCCCTTTCAGCAATAGCTTGTCCACAACGCACTAACGCTCCTGCTCCAATAAAGGTTTGAGGAGGGACGCTAAACTCACGCACCGTCTGGGTGTTGAGCATGTCTAGTGCTTGATAAACAATATGGCTGACTTCGGTTAGCTGCATGATTTATCCATCCCATAAGTTGCAATTGCAAGAGGGGTAATGAAAATAGGTAGTGTGGGCAATATTACACGTTGCTTTGGAAAAAGCTGGCTAAACAACTCTGCAACACCAGGTAGTGCGCAAGAACCGCCCGATAAATAAATTTCGTCAACATCAAAAGGAGTTAAATGCTCTTGAACAATCGCTGCCATTTTTTCAAAAACAGGGCGTACGACAGGCCATATTTTTTTACCTTGCTGTTTTTTGGTTAGCTCTGCTTCTTCCACTGGAACTTTTAAGTTACCTGCCAAGGTAAGAGAAACGTGGTGACCACCTGTTGCTTCATCTCCAGAATAGATAACCTCTCCATTTTTAATAACTGCAACACCTGTTGTTCCACCACCAATATCAACGACAGCTGCATTTTTTAGATGTAGCATTTGAGCAACGGCAGAGGGTTCATCTATAACACTGGTCACTTCTAAACCGGTAGCCTCTAATACATTCACAGAAATACGTGGTTCTGTCCCAGGGGGATAGGAGGTTGAGGCTTTTGTTAGCTCAACCCCTAGCTGTTGCTGTAAGCTTTCAAGTTGCTTTCTGACGATTTGTGTTGCGCCAAAGAAGTCCCAAACAATACCATCACGTACAACATCGGCTTGATCTACACGTGTAGCAATCGGATTAGCTTCTTTGTCAATGACCATTGAGACGATATTGCATGTTCCCAAATCGATACCAAGAAAAAATGGGTCATTTCCTTTAAGAGGCTTTTTATCAGTTTGATGTAACTGCTTGTCAGCCATCTGTAAGCGAGGGTTTAACCAATTTTTGATATCTCTTTGGGTCATGATATTTTCCTAAGCTACATTAAACAATACGGAAATGTTCAGCCAATACACAACGGCGTAAACGGACGAATGTACGAGCACAGGTCACACCTTCGCCTGTTGGTGTTGTAATGGTCATTGTTGTCCAACCTTCACCACCAAAGCCTAATCCTGCAATACAGGAACCATTTTTTACGAAAATAGTCGTATCAATAACGTTAGCCATTCTATCTAGGTTCTCTAAGTTACGAGAGTGCATGGCTGCTGTATGGTGACAACCACCTTCAAGTTTTACGGCTAAGTCGATGGCTTGATTAACATCTTTAACACGTACGATAGGCAGTACAGGCATCATCATTTCAGTTACTGCAAATGGGTGGTCTGCTGGAGTTTCAACAATGAGTAATTTAGTTTCTTCAGGAACATTTAAACCAATTGTAGCAGCAATTTTGCAAGCATCACGACCAACCCAGTCTCTGCTTACAGTACCTTTACCGTTTTGATCAATTTTTGGTAATAAAATAGGCTCGAGCTTTTTGGCTTGTTCTGCTGTTAGGAGTACAGCATTATGTTTTTGCATCGCTGAAATTAGCTGATCTGCAACACAAGAAACTACAATAGCGACTTTCTCATCAGCACAAATGATGTTGTTGTCGAAAGATGCTCCGAATACAATTTTTTGAGCTGCTTTTTCAATATCTGCTGTTTCATCAACCACAACTGGAGGGTTTCCAGCACCTGCAGCAATAAGACGTTTGTCGGTATGTTTGCGTGCTGATTCAACAACTGCATCACCACCTGTTACAACAAGTAAACCAATTCCAGGGTATTTAAATAGGCGTTGAGCTGTTTCAATGTTAGGATCTGCAACAGTCACAAGAAGATTTGCAGGTCCGCCTGCTGCAATAATTGCTTCATTTAAGACAGTTATAGTACGTTGAGATACTTTTTTGGCAGCTGGATGTGGTGCAAAAACAATACTATTACCTGCGGCAATCATACTAATAGCATTATTGATAACAGTGGCAGCTGGGTTTGTTGATGGAGTAACCGATGCAACAACACCCCATGGTGCATTTTCAATTAACGTCAAGCCGTTATCACCAGTGACAACTTCTGGACGTAAGCATTCTGTTCCCGGTGTTAGGCGGGCTTGTGCTAAATTTTTGGTGGTTTTATCAGCTACACGTCCCATTCCTGTTTCGGCGACAGCTAACTCAGCTAGTTCTTTTGCGTATTGTTCGCCTGCTTTACGGATTGCTGCGATGGCTAAATTACGCATTGCAACAGTTTTTAATGATTCTTGTGCTTTTCTAGCTGCTGCAACGGCATCATCTAATTCGATAAATACACCTTCAGCAACTTTTTTAGATGTCGTTGTTGATGTAGTTGTTTGTTGGCTGCCCATGGAAGCTAAAACTGCTTTGACAACTTGTTCGATTTCTTTTGAATTGATATCCACTGTATACCTCACTTATGGTAGAAAACATTACCATTAACAACTGCTTCATCTACGATACCAATAACACTCGCATCAATAGGTGCTTCAGTATCATTTGTTGATGGCATGGTTTTACGTGCTGCACTACCACTAACAATTAAGACCCACTCACCATCGCCAGCTCCCACAGAGTCAGTAGCAACAAGACGCTCACCAGGTAGACCATCTTTATCAATAATGTCTACAAGTAATAAGCGGTCATGCCCAACACTTGGCAATTTGACAGTACTAACGATTTGCCCTACAACAACGGCTAATTTCATGAGTCCTCCTTTATTAACATGCCATAATGAACAGCAAAACATCCACGTCTATTACAATTCAATGATGTAATAGCTTTGTATAGCATGCTAAGCTAAAAACGATTTGGATAATTGAGGTGTGGGTAAAAACACACCTCAATTTATAATGCTTCCACTTATTCCAAAGGGTTTTCAGCAGACATCTTGATTGGGAATATGCTTTCTAAGTCGCTGTGTGGACGTGGAATTACGTGTACAGCTACTAATTCACCGCCAACGCGTTGAGCAGCAGCAGCACCAGCATCTGTTGCTGCTTTACATGCAGCAACGTCACCACGTACCATTGCAGTTACTAAACCACCACCAATTTGTTTATAACCCACTAATTTCACTCTAGCGGCTTTTACCATCGCATCAGAGGCTTCGATTAGTGCTACTAAACCTTTAGTTTCAATTATGCCTAAAGCTTCCATTATAAATTCCTCTCAGTTATTCACCCGTTAGGGATTAAAAACAAGTGGCAAGCCACCTAATTAATCTTTTCATTGATACTGCATACCGATGAAAAGCTTTCTAGTGTTTCTATCAATTGCTTGATAGAAACGGATTCTTTATTTATTACTACGCATTTTTATAGCAAGCATGGCTACTTGAACCATATCTTGCCAACTACAACCTCTTGAAAGGTCGTGCATCGCACCATTTATGCCTTGAATAAGAGGGCCAATGGCTTCGTAGCCCCCTAGTCGTTGTGCAATTTTATAACCAATGTTTCCTGCTTCTAATGAAGGGAATACAAAAACATTGGCTTTGCCTGCTACCGCGCTGTTAGGTGCCTTTTGTTTGGCAACACTTTCTACAAAAGCAGCGTCAAATTGTAGGTCACCATCTACTGCTAAATCTGGCATACGTTCTTGTACGAGGGCTGTTGCTTGTTGAACAGCCGTAACAGCATTGTGCTTAGCGCTACCTTTCGTTGAAAATGACAACATGGCAACACGAGGTGTTTGATCGGTAATAGCTTCAAAACTTTTTGCAGTGCTAATAGCAATGTCGGCTAGTTGCGATTCGGTTGGTTGTGGAACAACGCCACAATCTGCAAAGCCAAAAACTTGCTTACTGTCAGGAGAAACCATAATCATGATGGAGGAGAGCGTTTTATTATTAGGTGCTAACCCTAATACTCTTAACCCTGCACGCAGTACATTGGCCGTAGAAGAAAGATTGCCTGCAATGCAGTAATCACTCTTGCCTGTTGCTAGCATTGCTGCGCCGAACCAAAGGGGATCCTTGATGCTTTGTTTTAGCTCCTCAATGGGTTTATCTGGCATTCTCTTAGCTAAATAGGCCGTAAACTCGGGTAACCATTCAGAAATGGTAGGATCGATAATATTTAATTGATTAAAAGGTAAATTATGTTGTTCACATAGTTTACGAAGCTCTTCTGGATTACCTAATAGCCAAGGGTAACCCAGTTGTTGTTGCTGAATATGAATAGCTGCTTGTATGGCTCTGATATCTAGAGCATCAGGAAATACAATCCAATTAGGGTTGGCTTTTGCCTGTTTTTGACAGCGTTCTAGAAGATCCATTATTGCACTCCTAGTTTGGAGGTGAGTGTGTCTTTAGTTGGCCAGATTGAATTAGTTTCATACTGGACACATAAAAGCATCAGTACATATATTGCACTAGATAATCGATTTAATCCTTGCATTAAATCAGGTCTTGAGACAACTAAATCACGGTTTATAAAAATAGAGGCAGCTGATATTTCTGCTTCTCTTACTTCGGTACGTAATAAATTGAGCAAACAGGCATCACGGCCGTGTTCTGCACTAGGAACAATATGATCATGTCCTAAGTATTTCAGTGGGTTATGTGAAAATTTATGAATTGCTTCTTCATTTAACCCACCGATCATAAAATTACTAAGCGGCTCATTGAGTGCGTCAGCACGCATGATGTTACCGAGTACTGAGCGAATATCAGTTAACCATTGCTGTGGATTTTTACTGACTTCAATTTGTAACCAAACGGCCATAGCAATGCAGCTGTCTAGTTTAGCGCGAAAAGCAAGTCTCGGATCTGATTTTGAAACGAGCGTGTGCGCATTTAAATGGGTCATTGTGTCAGGCTTTTTTTGAACAGCCTGATGGCAAAGTTGGCATTCTGCTGCGTCATACCCTTGTTGGCTTGTTAGGCCATGGACCTGTTTGAGTACTGGTTGCTCATTTGTATCGTTTGTTTTAGTGGATGTATTTTCATCATCGGACTCAATAAATAACCTACCTTGCTCATCGTAATATTTAACAACAAGGTGATGGTCGGTGATTAATCCACGAGCAGCAGGTGTTAATTTGCAAGTAGCAGGCAGATGGATTTCTGTTCCATCGCTTAGGCTGTAATTTGCTCTTAGCCAGTCTTCTGTAATAAAGTTGCTCATGATATCTTCCTATTGGTTGATCTTTATTGCTCTTGCCAGTTTGCAGGCCAAGCAATATAAGCAAAGCGAACTTTAGTTGGTGTACCAAATTCGATAGATGATCCTTTAGGAATAAAGAGGATATCGCCTGCTTTTCCGATAGTGGTTTCACCTTGGCAGCGAACGTGTAATTCACCTTCAAGAATGACATCTACTTCATCATAGTTAAGTGTCCAAGGGAAAAAAGCGTTCTCCCAAGCCATATAGCCTGCAGCCATGCTGCTGTTGTCATCGCCTGTAATTACATCGGCAATACCTACGCGTTTTTCTTTCCCAGCACCTTCAAAAATATCAAGTTTAGTTGCACTGCCTTTGACCACCTTTATACCTGTAGGGCGGTTGTTTGATGCAGTATTTGTTGCTTGATTATGCTTGTTTTCTTTAATGGCTCGGCAAACAAGCTGATCAATCAATGTATCACTGATGGTGGCACCTTGGGGAAGTTTAGCAATGATTGCTTCTTTTATAGCCGCAAGTGCTTTTTTGTCTAAGCTTGTCACATCAGAAGTTTTTTCTTTAACAGGAGTAGGACTGGTAGTAGATGGTTTTGATACAACATTGTTAGGACAGCTTTTATCAATGATTTCAACACCTAATTGCTCTGCAACTTCTTTCGCTTCAGGCGTAATAATGCAATGAGCAGGGCTCATTTCAATTTGTGTTTGGCCTTTCGCTTTTATTTCACGAATTGTTTCGGCGGTGATTAATTGCTTACTCATTGTGCTTTCCTCTTAGACTTTTAGATTGTCCATCCTGATTTAGGTAGTCAGCGAGTGTTTGGACGCTGCTTGGATCATAAGTACAAATTTCGAAAAAGGGTTCTTTTAGGCCGTGAGCCATTAGCATTTCTTTTATGGCGATAAGATCTATGTCTGGTAAATCTATTTTAGTGATGACAGTAATGACTTCTTTATTACTATAAACATCTAGTAAACCACTGGGAAGACGGCAGGTTTTATCGTTGGCGGCATGGACATAAATAATAGTTTCTGCCTCTGTGGTTGTGCTAATTAGTGCGGAGTAAAGTCTGGGATGATTAAAAAACTCACCGGGTGTATCAACACCACCTTGATCATCAAATGCGACTGCTTGTGTTTTAACTGCTATGCCATAATCATTGTTAAGTGCATTAAAGAGGGAAGTCTTACCAGCACCTACAGAACCTACTAAAACATAGCGTCGAGTCAACATTTGTTAGCTCCTCGTCACACTACAAACCGCATAACCTAAAACATTAGATAGATTACGAATGGTTTGATTAAGTGCTTCTTCTACAGAACCTACTGTTCCATAAATGACAAGTGCACCACTGAAACGATCAAGAAAGCCAATTTCAACACTGGCCGCTTTGGTTGCAAAATCTCCAGCGATCATAGCTGTTTCACTAGGTGTTAGTGTCATAATGCCTATAGCTTCGGCATTAGGAACACCAATCTTTTGTGCTAGATCTTTTCCGGGATGAGCAATAAGGTGTGCCAATGTAACCTGCTTACCAGGTACAAATTCTTGGATAATTCTAGTCTGAGTTTTCTCTATATCCATTACTGCCTCCTAATATAATTCAAGCTTATCAAGTAAACTAATATTTGAATATCAAATATTGGCAATTTATGCTGTATATTGCTTTAGGTCATAATCTGATTAATCTAGCAATATGATGATGTTTTATAAGCTCATATTAGTAATATGGAATTTCGATAAGTATATATTATTTAATGAGCTCAACGGTTCCAACATTGGTCTAATAATGCAGAGAAGATAGTGAGATATTGAGGCTATCTCAACGTGAAGGACTACAAATTAGCTTTTATTATTAGGCTTGTTAAGGCTAGTTGTTATTCGATAATGATAGCTTTTAGCTTACTTTTTAGACTACCTTGAAACCAGTTCAATAGTGCCTGTATAAGCATTAAATGCGGTTTCAATTTGTTTTTTCGTTTCAAAAAGCTGTTGCAGTATTTTTTGATTAGTTTCTGGTGTGTCTCGGAAAAAAGGTAAAGAAACGCTGAGTGCAGCTATAGGCTTGTTGTGTTGATAAAGTGCTACGGCATAACATTTTGTTTCTTCATTGACTTCTCGGTCATCTATTGCATAGCCATGCTCTTTGACGAATCTAACACCGTTAAGTAATTTGTTGATATTGATATTTTTTTGACTGCTTGAGAATATTTTTAATATTTCTGCATCCGATAAATTAGCAATCAGTGTCTTTCCTAGTGCCGTTTTTTCAGCAGGGAGGCGTTTTCCTATGTATGAGATAAGTTGTACAGTTCTTTTCGATTGAACTTTATCAATGTAAAGCACATGGTCCCCATCGAGAACACCAAGCTGACAAACTTCTTCGCAGTTATCCACAATTTGTTGCATTTCTTGATGTATCAGGCTCAGCCACTGACTTGAGTTTGTAAAAGCACTTGCCAATACGCAAGCTCTGAAACCTAAGGTATAGCGTAGGGAATCGTCAGATTTAGCATAGTTATACTCAACTAATGTCTTTATGATAGGAAAGATAGTGCTTTTTGAATAGCCGGTAATCGTCGAGAGTTCAGTTAGTGTAATGCCTTCTTTTTTATCAGCTAGACATTCAAGAATTTCTAAAACACGGATAGTCGGACGATGCAGTTCTTCTCTCATAGAATTCCCTTGATACAGTGTTTTAAAGGCAGTAAATGGATTTAAGTAGCCTTGTTAATATTGTATCAATGCAGTCTGACTATATACAACATTAATCGCGTATCGCTATCTTTTTATCATTGATTTTTCTATCTCTTGTTTTATGTCATTTTTATATCAAGAGATATTTTAAATAGTCTTGACAGGAAATATTCATTACAGTAAGTTATTTGTTAATATGAATTGAGTTTGTATATACGAACAATTAATTCATGTTTTAATCAGAGTTCATAGTAAAGAGCTATGTTTTGATTAAGCGATTAGTTTTGATGTTGCAGCAAAGTGAATGGTGAAGCTTTTTAAAAATTAGTGAACCTGTTGTAATGTTGGCATCGTGTTGATATGTCATTATGTAATAAGGGCTAATTTTTAAAGGGTATCGAATATAGATAACTAGGATTCTGGAAGATCCCATCGTGAGGTATAAGATGACTAAAATCACGACGTATGATAACCCTGTATTAAATATTGCTATTAGTAAGACATGGAAGAGGCTTGTACCTCTCATGTTTATTCTGTATTTCATCGCATTTATTGACCGAGTTAATGTTGGCTTTGCAAAGCATGCGATGCAAGTAGATATCGGCCTGTCAGATTCCGCTTATGCATTAGGGGCGGGAATTTTCTTTGCGGCGTATGCTCTTTTTGGTATTCCCGCAAATCTTTTAATGACAAAGTTAGGCGCCAAAGTTTGGATTAGCTTAACAACTGTTGTTTGGGGTGTGCTGTCAGCTTGTACTGGATTTGTAACGAGTGAGACAGAGTTTGTTGTACTACGTTTTATCCTCGGTATTGCTGAGGCAGGTTTTTATCCTGGAATACTCTTGCTAGCGGCGATTTATTTTCCTAATAAGGTAAGAGCTTCTGTTATTGCCATTTTCGTATTGGGTGTTCCTTGTGCGTTGACCTTGGGAACGCCTATTTCAGGTGCTTTATTAGAGCTACATGGGTTTTTGGGATATTCAGGTTGGACTTGGATGTTTGTACTAGAAGGTTTGCCAGCAGCGCTTTTAGGTGTTTTTGTCTACTTTTATTTGGATGATAATCCTCGTGTTGCTAGACATTTGACACAGGAGGAGCGTGATGCATTAGCTACTCAGTTAGCTTCGGAAGAGCAAAAAACCCAAACAAGCAGTGCTCTGAATGCATTAAAAAGTGTACGTGTTTGGCATTTAGCTTTGATTTATGGACTGATTCAAGTGGGTGTTTATGGGTTAATCTTCTTCTTACCTGAACAAGTCGCTAAGTTAATGGGTACTACCATTGGTTTTAAAGCATCGCTTATTGCAGCAATCCCTTGGGCGTGCTCTGCGGTAGGTGTTTATTTTATTCCTCGCTATGCAGATAAAATGGCTGAAAAACGCGTTCAAATCGCTACCGCTTGTATTGCTATCGCTGCCATTGGCTTAATCGTTTCTGTTTATGCAGGACCTACGGTTGCTATTATTGCCCTTAGTCTTTGTGCTATCGGTGGGTTGGCTGTTCAACCTGTGTTTTGGACATTCCCTGCGCAAATTCTTTCTGGCCCTGCATTGGCCGCGGGTATCGGCTTCTGTACTACGATGGGGGCTTTCTTTAGCTTCTTAGCACCAATGATAAAAGTGCATACAGATACTCTTTTTGATAGTTCACGTGCAGGTCTCATTGTCGTTGCTATGTTCTTAGTAGTTTGCGCGGTTTTAATTTACTCACTTAAAAAAGGACTTCAGGATAACAAATAAAATAAATTAATAAGGTATTAATATCCTAACGTTCCAAATTGATTTTGTGGAGAGCCATGATGATAAAAATTTTACGAATAGAAGAAAGCGATAATCTGATTGTTGCGCTTAAAGACTTAAAAAAGGGTGAAGTGGTTGAGTGGAAAGGGGAGTGCTTCACGTTAGTAACAGATGTTCATGCAAAGCATAAGTTTGCAACAGAAGACCTTGCCGTTGGTGGTGTGGTGAGTATGTATGGTACAGCAGTTGGTAAAGCGACAAAGCCAATAAAAAAAGGCGAAGTGATTACCACTGAAAATATTAAGCATTACGCGGCACCTGTTACATTGAATACAGATACCCAATATTCTTGGCATGCCCCAGATGTGTCAAGTTTTAAAGGCCGTACCTTTAAAGGCTATGTTCGAGAAGATGGTCGTGTAGGAACAGCTAACTATTGGCTGATATTGCCTTTAGTTTTCTGTGAAAATAGAAATGTCAATAAACTGACTAATGCATTAAATGAGGCTTTAGGCTATTCGAGTCTCAGTTTAAAAAACTATGCACGTCAATTAGTGAATAAAGAGAAGGATGCATTAAATGATGTTAAACCATTTCCTAATATCGATGGAGTGAGAGCTATTTCTGTTACCAGTGGATGTGGTGGAGCTGCATCAGATTGTCAATCTCTTAGTGATGTGCTGGCCGCTTATGCGGATCACCCCAATGTGGCAGGAATCACTGTTTTTAGTCTAGGTTGTGAAAAAACTCAAATTGAGATGTTTAAAGAATCGCTAAAAAAACGTAATTCAAACTTTAATAAGCCTGCTTTATTCTATCGCCAACAAGATTGGGCAAGTGAAGAGGAGATGATGCAGGATGCATTGAAAAGCACTTTAGAGTTGTTACCTAAAGCGAATGCATATAGTCGTTCGGACGTGCCATTATCGAAATTGAAAATTGGTGTTAAATGTGGCGGCTCTGACGGTTTTTCTGGGATTTCTGCAAATCCTGCCATGGGAATTGTATCTGACTACGTGGTAAGCCTTGGTGGCGGTTCAGCGCTGGCTGAGTTTCCTGAGCTTTGTGGTGCGGAGGGTAATATTATCTCTCGCTGTGATACGGTAGAGAAAAAGCAAAAGTTTATTGATCTGATGGCTAAGTATGAAAAAGTAGCTAACTTCTTTGATACGTCTATTTCAGATAACCCAAGTTGGGGAAATATTAAAGACGGCTTAATTACCGATGCAATTAAATCAACTGGTGCAGCGAAGAAAGGGGGTAATGCTCCTGTAGCCGCAGTGGTTGATTATTGTGAACCAATGGCTGATGCGGGACTCTCTCTTGTTTGTACCCCTGGGAATGATGTGGACGCTGTGACAGGGCAGGTAGCATCAGGTTGTAATGTGGTTATCTTTTCAACGGGACTAGGAACGCCAACAGGTAACCCGATTGTGCCTGTGATCAAGATTGCTACAAACTCTGAAATAGCTGAGCACTTAAGCGATATGATTGATTTTGATTGTGGTCCCATTATTGATGGAAAACCCATGCATGAAGTCAGTATGGGATTATTTGAAAGAGTCATTGATACGGCCAGTGGTGATTATAAAGTGAAAGCGGATCGACTTGAGCAGTATGACTTTTTATTTTGGAAGCGTTCACTTGATTTATAAGTTTTATCACAAAGTTTTTAACGCGTCTTAGATCGATGTATTAATGATAAGTAATACAGTAATATTAAATGAAAGGGTGATGATATGACGGATTTTTATGGAATTATTCCTCCTGTGGCTACTATCTTCAATGCGGATGGTTCTTTCAATCCAGCAGGTATGAAGAATATGATTGACGCCAATATTAAGCGTGGCGTGCACGGTTTGTTTTTCCTTGGCAGTGCTGGCGAAGTAATGCATATGACGGATAAGCTCCGTTCAGAGGTTGTTGAGTTTTGTGTTAGTTATACGAATAAGCGCGTTCCTGTGTTAGTGGGGGCGATTGCTTGTGGCACTACCTCAGTGATTGAGTATGCACAAGAAGCAGAACGGTTTGGGGCAGATGGATTGGTTTTACTTAATCCTTATTATGCACAACTCTCAGAAGAGGCTATTTATCAACACTTTGCAAAAGTGATGGAAAAAGTGTCTATCCCTGCATTTTTATATAATCTTCCAGGGGCTACAGGGCAAAGTTTATCCATTCCGTTGATTAAACGTATTGCGAAAACAATTCCTAGTATTATTGGACTTAAAGATACCGTTGATACGATCAGCCATATCCGCGCGGTCATCATGGAAGTTAAATCAGAACGTCCTGATTTTAAAGTATTTTGTGGTTTTGATGAGTATTTGTTGAGCACGCTACTTATTGGTGGGGATGGTTGTGTACCAGCAAGTGCAAACTTTGCACCTCATTTAACATGTGGTATTTATGAAGCGTTTCAAAAGGGTGATTTTGCAACTATTCAAAAATTACAAAACCAACTTTCTTATATTCCGCCTTTATATCAAATGGGGCCACCATTTTTTGGCGCAATGAAAGAAGCAATTAAATTATCAGGTGTAGATATTACAACAAATGTTTTATCACCTTCCCCTATGCCTGATGAGGCTACAAAAAAGGCTGTTGCTGAAATGATGAGGAATGTAGCACCTAAGTAGGGATGCTTGTTGTAAGGGTATAAGTAAGATAAATTATTTTACTTATACTCAAGCGCTTAATTAGAATGTTGGCGCGATGCAACGACCAAAGCCTACAGTATAGGCATTGTTTATTAGGGTGGTTGTATTTACTGTTTCGGCTCTTTGATAATGACAGATTTGGAGATAGTATACTTTTTGTATATCAACTAACGTCCATGGGCCTTTTTCTGCAGCGGCCATTGTAAAAGAAGATGCCATAATTAAAGCAGTAGCCAAAATAATTTTTTTCATGTAGTTCTTTCCTTGATTATTTATTTGGGGTTCTAATACTACACAATTGAAAAAATATGATTATTCGATCTTGGTATTATATATTTGTCTTTTTTAGACTATCTTCTTGTTATTTTTTATTTTATTAATATTTAAATAGAAGCATTATAATGTCCCCTCTCTAATCAGAGAGAGGGACTTTGTCTTATTTAGATTTTTTAACTGTAGCAAGTCGTGCATTGATTGGAATGTTATGACTGTCTAAGCTAGGTGTTTGCCCATGAAGATCAAACTCAAGATCAACATGTGGACCAAAGAATAGGCAATGAGTTGATCCTCCGAAATGGAACATGCCAAGCTCTTGTCCTTTTTTCACCTGTTGCCCTTCAAAGACTGTGATATCACAGGTAGAAACTTCTGCCATTCCTATCGCCATAAAGCACATTAAACCTATATCAGGATTATCTGCCTCAATGAAAATTAAGCCACGGGTAGCTACTTCTGAAATATAACCTTGTGAGTAGTCTGGCCCTGCTGGGTCTAATGCAGTATTTAAGGATTCTGAATAATATGTCCCCTCAATTAGCTTGGTTTTAACAACACGGCCTGATACAGGTGAATGCCAACGGTGATAGCTTAACGCACTTAAAAAGGCTTGGTAAATAGTTCCACCTACAAACTGCTCTGTAAATGGATCATTATCCATCATAAATTGTAGCGCGTAAGGCTGGGCTTTAATCCAGAATCTATCTCTTAGTTGAACACCGTGTTGTAAGCGGTAAGGTGCAGACTCGCAAGCATTGACAATAACGGCATTATTTTCTGGTTCGCAAACAGGTCTTACACCCTCTCTAAACTTACGTGTAAAGAAGTCGTCCCAAGATTTAAAACCATAGTGAGGTTTTGTGGGATCACATTCAAAATCATCGACAAATGTGGGCATTGCTTTTTTAGCATCTTCACCAAACCAACCTTTTTTAGGATCATCATTTAATACACTGGTACTTTCATGAGATCTTAAGAAAACAGCCCATTCATCAAGAATCAGTTTTAAATGTGTATTGACTTTATCATTAATAAAACCTGCCCATCCTCCGGTTGTAGCCATAGACCAATCTAATATGGCATTGAAAGGACAACCGACCAATCCCGTTTCATCAAATTCGGGAGTATGGGTCATGATAGCATTGAATAAGCGTAACATATGTTGGTAGTCGCGTACTTGAGGAAGTCCAGTAGGCGACTCTTTTTGTTTTCTTGAAACTTGGTCAAACATTTGGTTGAAGAACATGTAAGCTTTTGCATCGTTCTCAATGAAGTTTTTTAAATTTTCTACAGAAGGGAGTAGTGGCCCCGTGTCTTTATCGGCCTTTTCCATAATTTTTTTCAGCCAAGCAGAAAGGGTTTCTTGGTCAGAAGGCATCCATTTTCCTACAGTAAATGTTTTTTGAGAAGGTTTTAACGTATTCATATTAACTCCAAGTAATTCATGTGAATTAACAACTAACTATTCTTTATAAAAATCAAGGCGTATATACGGTTGGAAGTCTTCCTGTAAAGAGCATCCACAATGCAATGATAGCTAAAGCAACTAATACAAGAGCAACAATCAATTCAATTTTATTGAATACAGCTTCTTTAGGCGCTTCTTCTTTTCTTGCCCAAATAAAGACAATGAGGCCAATAGCATAAATAACAGAACCCACAAGGAAATATTGCAAGCCTGCAGAGAAAACCAACCATAAACCGTAAACAGTAGCTAAAACACTGATAGCAATAGCCGCTTTAGCCGTGTGCATTGCTTTGGCAGGGTATTGTTTTTGAGCGACGATTTTCCATAAATAGGCGGATGAGCCAATATAGGCAGGTAAAAGAACCACTCCTGTAATAGATAGCATGACATTCCATGCATTATTAGAGAAGTAAACCAGTAGCATTGCTGCCTGCATAATCACCGTAGAAACCCAAAGTGAGACAGAAGCGATACCTTGTTTATTGGTTTTAGCAAATACTTTAGGGAATGTGCCGTCTTTTGCACAAGCCCATGGCAATTCAGCAACAAGCAATGTCCAAACTAACCAAGAGGAGAGTAGAGCAATAATCACCCCTAGGTTAATAACCACCTCACCCCATGTTCCAACCAATTGCTTCAAAATAGCGGCTGTAGAAGGAGGCGCTAAGGTAGCCATATCTCCTTGAGACATGAAACCAAAAGGTAGAATAGAGATTAGGACATACAGTATAGAGACGACTAAAAAGCCTAAGATGGTCGCTTTACTAACTGTGCGGGGGCTCGCTTTATCTGACATAACGACCGCCCCTTCAATACCAATGTACATCCATAAGGTGACGAGCATGGTGCTCTTAATTTGATCCATTAAACCACCCAGCGGTTTATCTTCAAGTGCTTTGTTAGCGACGTTGCCCCAGAAGTCGGAGGTGAATAAATGGCCAGAGAAGCAGAAATAACCAGCAATAAGGATAAATAGTATAATGGGTACAAATTTAGCGACAGTACCAATATTATTGAGTAATGATGCGCCTTTGAGCCCGCGCATTACAAATAGGCTTAAACCCCAAATAAAAACAGAGGCACATAAAATAGCTTGCCATGTATTACCCCCTTTAAAATAAGGAGGGAAGAAGTAATTTAATGCATCCATTAATAATACGGCATAGCCGACATTACCAAAGGCTGCTGACATCCAGTATCCCCATGCAATAAGAAAGCCTACTAACTTTCCAAAGCCTGAACGTGAGTACATATAGATACCTGATGTCATGTCAGGTCTAACATCTGCTAATATTTGGAATGTTCTTGCAAGAAAGAAGATACCTAGAATGGTAATAATCCACGCTAAAATGATTGCGCCTAATGCAGCTGATTGGGACATGTTTTGAGGTATGTTAAATACCCCGCCACCAAACATAGCACTGACAACAAGCATTGTCATTGCTAATACACCTAGCTGTTTAGTTGCTCCACCGCCATTGGTAGCGGTTGTGCTCGTAGCACTACCTGATGATGAATCTGCCATAGATCCCCCATGGAATAAATAATTTTAAATTTGCTTAGAAACACCTATCATCAAAAGTATTGATGACAGGTACAAACGTTATATACGACCGCTTGGAATTTGCTGTGTTATACAGTGGATATTGCCACCGCCAAGTAATATTTCACGGCTATTTATTCCAACGATTTTATGATCAGGGAAGGCTTCTTGTACGACTTTGACTGCATTTGCATCAGTGTTTGGGTCAAATTGTGGAAGAATAATTCGACCATTAGTAATTAAGAAGTTGACGTAGGAGCCTGCTAATCGGTGAGCTGCTGAACGATCCATCCCCGGGCTTGCTTGAATGGTAGCGGCTTCTTCTTCTGTGATGTAGAGAGGGCCGGGTTGTTGGAGTTTACGAACAAGTAACTTTCTACCTTTGGCATCAGTTTCTTTTTCAAGGACTTCTAAGGCTAGTCGTGAACGCTCATATTGAGGATCTTTTTCATCATCAGTCCATGTCAATAAAAGCTCACCAGGTTTGCTAAAACAACACATATTGTCAATATGGCCCGATGTTTCATCTTCATAAACGCCTTTAGGCAACCAAATGACTTTGTCTATATTGAGGTAGTCACGAAAGAAATCTTCGATTTGTTCTTTGGTTAATGCAGGGTTTCTATCTGGATTTAAATGAACTTCTTCGGTAACGATACAAGTGCCATCACCATCTACGTGGATACCGCCACCTTCAATGACAAGAGGTGCTTGGTAGCGTTTGAATTTATGGTGGCTTAATATTTGGGGTGCTACTTGCTCATCTTTATCCCAAGGATAATAAAGCCCACCTTTTAAACCGCCCCAAGCATTAAAAATCCAGTCTATACCACGGCGTTCGCCTTTTTCATTAATTACAATAGTAGGGCCGCAGTCACGCACCCATGCATCGTCACTTTCCATCGGAACAATAGTGACTGTTGAAGGAAGTATTCTTTTAGCTTGAGAGATGAGCTCTTCAGGCACTCCCATAAAAACAGGAGTTGCTTCACTAATTGCTTCTGCAACGGCAGCATAATTATGTTGAGCGGGTCTTGCGCTTTCACGCCAGTTATCTAATCGATATGGCCACAACATCCATACTGCCTCATGGGGAGCCCACTCTGCAGGCATCCAAAATCCATCGTTACTAGGGCGACTTGCTAATGTTGTTAAGTCCATCTTATTTACCTCTTGTTACGCTAAATGCATGTTTACCATCGGATGTTGTAAGAATGTTATACATCTCTGGTCTACGATCACGGAAAATACCCCACCAATCACGTTGCTTAGCAATTTCGTCGAGGTCAAAAGTGTGTACGTGTACACCTTCTGTTACTTTGTCGGCTTGTACTACTAAAGCGCCTGTATGGTCTGCTATAAAAGAAGAGCCATAAAAGGTTATTTTAAGGTCTTTATTAAATTTACTGGTTTCTGTGCCAATGCGATTGGCTGCTATAACCGGAGTCATATTAGCTCCCGCAGCCCCTTGTTGAACGCGGGTCCAGTGGGGTTGGCTATCGTAAGCTTCTACCCCTTCACCGGGTTCACTACCAATAGCGGTAGGGTGGAAAATAAGCTCTGCGCCCATGAGTGCTAATGAGCGTTGTGTTTCTGGGAACCATTGGTCCCAACAAATACCAGCACCGATACGGCAAAATTTTGTGTCCCAAACACGGTATCCAGTGTCGCCGGGAGTGAAGTATTGTTTTTCTTGATAGCCAAAATCATTAGGTATTTGTGTCTTTCTATAAACATCAAGAACAGAACCATCAGCATCAATAACGACGAGCGAGTTAAAATAAGCGTGGTTAGATTTTTCGAAGAATGAAAGGGGTAATACGACGTTAAGTTCTTTGGCTAGGGCTTGGAAGTGTTTGATTAAAGGACTGTTATCTATTGATTGGGCTATTTCTAGATGCCTCATGTCTTGATCAATACAGAAATAAGGCGTCATAAAAAGCTCTTGCAGTAAAACGATATTTGCACCTTTGGAGTGGGCTTCTCTTACTAGTTTCTCTGCGCGGGCAATGTTGTCATTAATATCCCAACTGCAATGCATTTGGGTCGTACCCACAGTAACTTTTCTACTCATACTAAATACTCCTGTTTTGCAGCACCAGTCTATGCTTGTGTTATCAATGCATGAGGCTGTTCTTATTTGAATAAAATGCGACCTATATTGCACAAGTGATTTAACCTAGGTATTACTTGTGCAATATAGATACTTATCAATAAGTACGTTTTTAGTATACAAATGAAAAAAAAGAGAAGTTATTATGCTTTTGTTGTATGAGTAGCTTTCGTAACCATTTTTTTTTTGAAAAAAGATAATAAATAAAATTAAAAATTATTGATAACTTGGAGGCTATTCTTTATTTCTATAACCATTGCTATGATTAGATTTAGAGGATTTTAAGAAAAATTCGATATATGCATATTTTGTTAAGGAATAAGTTTTTTTATGAGGCATAAACACGAGATATAGTAAAAAAGTATTATTATCATAGAGTTTGATTGCTGTATCCCATGGCTAGGAATGCTTTAATCCTGTCGAGAGACGTATTTAATTAGCTAATCAGTCTGCGTTTTACATTGAGTATAATCGTATTGGTTGAAAGGTAGACTAATGTTTAAGATCACTAAAAATAAATATAAAAAATAAATTAATTATTCTAACTAATTGTTTTTAATATTTTTATTGGTTATGGCAAGTAAAAGTTATTGAATAGTACGGTAATAAAGGGATGTGCTTTTACTAATTGATTATTTAAGACAGAAAATAAAGTGTTATACGCTAGTCACACGATTCTATTTTAATATTGAGGTTTAAAATGCATGAATTAATGTCGTTAGATATTCCTAACACCGCATTTATGTTGTTATGCACAAGTCTTGTTATGTTAATGACACCTGGGTTAGCTTTCTTCTATGGAGGGCTAGTTTCTAAGAAAAGTGTTGTCACTATCATGTTCCAGAGTTTTGTATCGATGGGGTGGGTAGCTATTCTTTGGTTTATCGTTGGTTATTCTTTAAGCTTTGGCCCTACCTTAAATGGTATTGTTGGTGATCCAAGAGCTTATTTCTTTTTAAATAATGTTGGGCCTAATACAATGTATACGGGCAATGAGGGTGGTATTCCTTTATTAGTACATTTTGGCTATCAAATGATGTTTGCCGTTATTACGCCTGCTCTAATTACCGGTGCATTTGCTAATCGAGTAAAATTTATACCTTATTTAATATTTTTAACATTATGGATTTTATTGGTTTATTGCCCATTTGTTCACATGGTTTGGAGCCCTAATGGCCTTCTTGCTAAATGGGGTGTTGTGGATTTCGCGGGAGGGATTGTTGTTCATGCAACGGCGGGGTTAGCGGCGTTAGCTTCAGCAATTTTTGTCGGAAAACGTATGGCTTCTTCTGATAAATCACATAATATCCCTTATATTGCTTTGGGGGCTGGTTTATTATGGTTTGGTTGGTATGGCTTTAACGCGGGTTCAGAGTTACAAGTAAATACAATTACTGTTTCTGCTTTTATTACAACCGATATTGCTGCTGCTTTTGCTGCCGTTACATGGATGTTTATTGAAACTTTCCATACAGGAAAGCCAAAATTAGTTGGTTTGGTAACAGGTGCCGTTGCAGGTCTTGCTACTATTACACCCGCTTCAGGGTATGTCTCTATTCAATCCGCCGCATTGATTGGTATTATCGCTAGTTTAGTATGTTATGTTGCTGTATTTTTGGTGAGAAAGCATTTAGATGATGCCCTTGATGTATTTGGTGTACACGGTGTCGGTGGTATTATTGGTTCTATTCTTGTAGGGGTATTTGCCGCTACACTTTGGAATCATTCTGGCCCTTCTGGATTATTGGAAAGCGGTAGTTTCGCTCAAGTAGGAAAACAATTTACTGCTGTCATTTTTGCAGGTGTTTGGTCGTTTATTTTTACACTGTTTATATTATGGATTATTGATAAAGTGACCCCTGTACGCTTAGCCTCAGCAGATGAAAGTGAGATTGATAGCGTTGTATTCGGTGAAAATGCTTACAATGAATAACTATAGTGTTTGACAGATAGTTTGAACAGTAGTAGATAATTTATCTACTACTGTTTTCTGAAAATACTATAGCTTCAAATCTATGTCCTCGATATTCCCTTCTGTAAGTCCACTAAAGAAATACTTTCAATTAATTTCTAACGTTTAAACATGAGTTGTGCTTATGGCTTAGCTATGGGTGCAGAATAATTAATAATCTAGCTGGTTGAAATAACTATTGAGTTTATTATTGCTGTTTGGCTGAAAGTAAGGGTTTTAAAACGAGGAGGGGCTCTTATGAATAGGGTATATCCTATTCATAAGAGAAGTAATAACTATAAAATAGACCAAGGATACTGGAGGATGACACGAACCTCATCAACATTATTACGGCCATGGGCATTGTGTCTTCCATTGACTGAGTAATCGTTGCTGCCATCAAAGTTTGAACGGTATGTAGCATATTTAAGTGCAAGACTTAGGTCTTTTGCTTTACCTTCTTGTATTGTATAGCTGATATCAATATCACGTTCCCATGCTTTACCGTTATGGCGGTTATTTTGGTTGGCATTAACTGCATCGGTACCTTTTACATATAAAATACCAAAGTTTAAACCAGGAACACCGTAGTCTGAGAAATCTAAGTTATAACCAAGTTGCCATGAACGTTGGTTCTCAGATTTAAAGTCACTGTACTGTACAGAGTTGGCAACAGCAATTGCACCACCACCATCGACATCATATAAGTAGGAGTAACCACCTAATCCACCTCGCCCTGAATTACGTTGATAAGCAAGCGTGAATGTATGTACTTTATAGGTATAGGCTGCAGCTAAACTCCATAAGTTAGAATTGATTCGGCGATTATCACCATTGCTACGTATAACATCAGCATAGCCTTTGCCAATACTTTTTGTGTTATACCAATTAAAGTCAAAGTTGACGGAGTTATCTGTATTTATATTGTAGGTATAGTTTAAGTTAGTATAATATTTGCGCCAGAAATCTTTATTTCTTGATGCGTATACTTGGCCTGATAAGTTGTCTGTAAACTGGTATTCAAGCCCCGCGAATATTGCTCTTCTAAGAGTCTCCCCGTTGGGTGAGAAGTCACTGTCTTGTGTGACGGAGTCATTGTGTGAGAACTCTTGTTCACGCAGTGCTGTAAAGTACCCCGCATTCACGGTTAATTTATCAACTTCTTTACTGCTTAAAAAGAACCCTGTAGCATCTTGAGGTAATAGCTTGTCGTCAATCCCTTGTGTTGCAAATACAGGGGTGTCAACCATCATTTGCCCATATTTTAATTCTGTTTTTGATACACGTAGTTTCAATGAGGGCGCTAGCTTTGATATATAGTTTTGAGAACGGCCTGATCTTCCATCAGATGAGAACATATTATTATTATCATCACCGCTGTGTCCACGGCCATTATCGAAACTGAGAGCTTGCATTGCGATAGCATCTACACCAAAACCTACAGTTCCTTGTGTGTAGCCAGAGCTATAGAGACCGATGAGACTTGTTCCTGAGTTTTCTGCTTGCCCCGTGTCTTTTTCACGTTTTGCTGTTCCTCCTAGTGAGTAATACCCACCATGTCGGGGATTGCTACTCATGTACATGGTACGGCTGATAACTTCAAGATGGCTATCTTCTATAAATCCTTTCGCATCCTTTTGGCTTTCTACTGTGTCTGCGATGGCAAGATTTGTTAAAGACATCATCCCTACGGTTAAAAATATACTCGAAGAACGCAACTTCATTTTTTTCTCCAGAAAATAACAGGGATAATCACTTCGCATTATGCTAGATATATCAATGAATTAGTGAATTTATTACAGCGTATTACGGATTATAGGGCGTTTAATATCTCGATTAAATTATACTATCAGGTACATATATTATTTCTATTCCATTATTTATGCAAATAATAATTAATATCATTTGGGGGCTATTATTATTGTTTATATTGTAACCAAAGTTTTTTTGTGAAAGTGCTTTTTTGAGAAGGAGAGATGATAATAATTATATATTTATCAATATATTACTGTTGGTGGTGTTTGAAAATAAATGAGCATAACATTCATTGAACTATAACCCAATGAATAAATATGAGCCTAGTTGTAGATGAAATATTGCTGACAATTTGGTAAAAAGTGTAGTAAATACTTATAGCATTTAAGAGGGGGATTATATTTGGTCTCTTTTATGGATAAAACCAAAGAATAATAATCCCCATATTTGTTAGCCGTTGTATGGCTGAGTTGTTATAGAACCAGTACTTAATATAAGTAAGATTCTAGTAAGTAACGGTATGACCATAACTTGCGATAATAGCTTGTATACGATCCATTGTTTCAGTTGATGGTGGTTTTACATCTTCGAGTTCAAACTTCCAGCCAAGCTCTTTCCATTTGTGTGCCCCAAGAGTATGAAATGGTAGTAGTTCGATCTTTTCAATATTATCCATTGGTGCAGTAAGCTGACCTAATAAGTGAGCTGAGGCATTATCATCACTCCAACCAGGGACGATTACGTAGCGTATCCATGTCCGTTTATTTTGTTGGTGTAAATATTTTGCAAAATCGATAGAGTAGCGATTAGATATTCCTGTTAGTTTTTTGTGGATCTCATCATTGATTTGTTTTAAGTCTAACATGACTAAGTCAGATTCTTTTACTAAATCAATAATCGCTTGTGTGAAGTGTTTAGCGTAGCCATTAGTATCTAAGCAAGTGGTTAGACCTTCTTTATGGCATGCTTTAAACCATTCTGTTACAAATCCAGGTTGTAAAATAGCTTCCCCACCTGATGCTGTCACGCCCCCTCCATTTTTTGTGAGAAAGTGCTTGTAGCTAACAATTTCAGACATTAGCTCCTCAACGGTGATTAAACGTCCTGCTTTCATATTTTGTGAGTCAGGATTATGACAGTAGAGGCAGCGCATGACACAGCCTTGGAAAAAGACGATAAAGCGAATGCCAGGGCCGTCTACGGTACCAAAAGATTCTATTGAGTGAATTCTACCTTGGATAGGCTCTGCATGCATAGTGATTGTACTCTTTGAATTTTTATTAGTGTTATAGAATTGAGAAAAGACTCCAGAGGAGTCTTTTCCCTAATGCCAGTTATTATTTATATATTACATACATTCAGTAAATGTACGACTAATAACATCATTTTGTTGGTCTCTTGTTAGAGAGTTAAAGCGAACAGCATAGCCTGATACCCTGATAGTTAAGCTAGGATATTTTTCAGGATGTTGTTGAGCATCTAATAATGTTTCGCGGTTTAATACGTTGACATTAAGATGTTGCCCACCCTCTATTTTTCCTTCATGGTGGAAGTATCCATCCATCATGCCAGCAAGGTTTGTTTTACGGATACCATCGTCTTTTCCAAGTGCTTTAGGAATGATAGAGAAGGTGTAAGAAATACCATCTTTAGCATAAGCAAAAGGAAGTTTAGCAACTGAGGTAAGTGATGCAATAGCACCTTTTTTATCACGGCCATGCATTGGGTTAGCACCAGGACCAAATGGAGCACCTGCTTGACGACCGTCAGGTGTAGTACCTGTTTTCTTACCATAAACCACATTAGATGTGATGGTTAACACAGACTGTGTAGGAACTGAGTTACGATAAGTTTTTAACTTACGGATCTTAGACATAAAGCGTTCAACAAGATCACAGGCGATGTCATCGACACGTGCATCGTTATTACCGAATTGAGGGTATTCACCTTCAATATCGAAGTCAATAGCAATGCCATTTTCATCACGAACGGGTTTAACTTTGGCATATTTGATGGCAGATAAGGAGTCTGCAGCAACAGATAACCCAGCAATACCACAGGCCATAGTACGATAAACATCACGATCATGTAGTGCCATTAATGCGGCTTCATAGCTATATTTGTCGTGCATGTAGTGGATGCAGTTTAATGCAGTCACATATTGTAATGCTAACCAATCCATCAACGAATCTAACCCTGTCATGACTTTATCATAATCAAGGACGTCATCTAGCATAGGCGATTTTTTAGGCGCAACTTGTGCTTTTGATTTTTCGTCTACGCCGCCATTGATTGTATAAAGGAGTGCTTTAGCAAGGTTAGAACGTGCACCAAAGAATTGCATTTGTTTACCCACAACCATTGGGCTAACACAACAAGCAATTGCATAGTCGTCATTATCAAAGTCAGGACGCATTAAGTCGTCATTTTCATATTGTAATGATGAGGTATCGATAGATACTTTACTAGCAAATTCTTTGAAGCCTTGAGGAAGTTTTTCAGACCATAAGACAGTGATATTTGGCTCAGGAGATGGCCCCATGGTGTATAAAGTATTTAAGAAACGGAAGGAGTTCTTAGTCACTAAAGTACGTCCATCTAATCCCATACCACCAATTGACTCAGTTGCCCAAATAGGGTCACCAGAGAATAATTCATCGTATTCAGGAGTACGTAAGAAACGAACCATACGAAGTTTCATGACAAAGTGGTCAATGAATTCTTGTGCTTGTTCTTCTGTAATAACTTTATTGTTTAGATCACGTTGAATATAAATGTCTAAGAAAGTAGAAGTTCTACCTAAAGACATAGCCGCACCATTTTGAGATTTAACAGCGGCTAAATAACCAAAGTAAGTCCATTGAATAGCTTCTTGCGCATTGGTAGCAGGGCCAGAAATATCAAACCCATATTTTGCTGCCATGACTTTCATGTCGCCTAATGCTTTGTATTGATCAGTGATTTCTTCACGTAACTGTATAGTTTCTCTTAGATCAGTACCTTTTTCTAGGTCTGGTTGTAATGAGTCAAATTGTTTTCTCTTATCAGCCATTAAGAAGTCAATACCATAAAGTGCTACACGGCGGTAGTCACCAATAATACGTCCACGACCATAGGCATCAGGTAACCCTGTGATAAGCCCTGATTTACGGCAAGCAACGATTTCAGGGGTGTAAACATCAAATACACCTTGGTTGTGTGTTTTACGGTATTTTGTAAAAATTTCTAAGACTTCAGGGTCTAATGTACGATCATAAGCCTTACAAGAACTTTCGATCATACGGATACCACCATTTGGCATAATGGCACGTTTTAGAGGTTTATCCGTTTGTAGCCCAACGATAGTTTCTAATTTTTGATCAATATAGCCTGCATCATGTGAAGTGATGGTAGAGATAAGGCTTGTATCGAAGTCTAAAGGCGCTTTTGTTGCATTTTCAACTTTAATACCTTCCATTACCTCTCCCCACAATTTTGTCGTGGCCTCGGTTGCGCCTGCTAGGAAGGATTCATCTCCTTCATAAGGAGTATAGTTAGCCTGGATAAAGTCCCGTACATCTACTTCATTTTGCCAATTATTGCCTTTGAATCCTTTCCATGCAACTGTTTGTTTTTCAGTTAAGTTTGTCATATACATTTCCTTTTTGTGTTGGAAAAAAAGCAGTCTTGTTGGCGGGGTATTGCAACAACGAGACTTGAGTTGCTTTGTGTAAGCGTGTTAAAAAAATACTACGTGGAAATAGCTGATGTATTGTTGTTATTTTTAGTAAGAGAATCGATTGGAATATGGGGGTGAGTTTTGTAAAAACAAGATAAAGGTAGGTAAATGAAAATGATGCATTTAGGTAGTAGAATTGATTGATTGGTTTAAAATTTTTCATAAAGCCACTATTAACAAAAACATTTTATAAAAAACACACCTTTTATAAAAAACTATTTGATTATTGTATATCCTTCTCTGTAAGTTGTATAGTGCAGATTAATTACCTAAATCAATTTTTAATCAAATAAGATTGATAATGCGCTAAGGTCATTGGGTTTGACATATTGTTTCCAGAGTTTGCTAAGCGCAAATAGAAAAAATAATCATGGTGGTGTGGCATTACAATAAAGCATAAAAGAAGAAAAAAATTACTCAGAACAGTATTGTAATGTTTTTCTGATAAGAAATAGATTGTTCCAGAAGGAAAATAAACCTTAAGGTTTAGAAAGAATGCTGATTATACTCAGTGTTTCCATAATCTTTCTTATCTTTTATCAATATGCTAAGTATCCTATCATACTACATGCTTAATATTGATTTAATCGCCTAGATCAATTATTAATTAAGTAATATTGAGAAGTGCTCTTGTAAGGGCCGTTATTACAGGCATCTGATGACTTTCAGGAGATGATTCATCGTATTTTTTTAGGTTAGAGAAAGCCACTAAGATGATTGCTAAATAAAATAAAACCCTCTAAAAAGAGGGTTTTTTAGGATGGTTTTGTACTTATTTACGGATAAAGACACCTTTTGCACTATTCTCAACACCTTTATCTTGTGAGTAGATCATTTGGCCTCGCAAGAAAGTTTTTGCAATTTGTGCATTAATTGTTTTGCCAACATATGGGCTAAATTTATTGCGATATTCAAGATCTTCAGCTTGCAGAATATAAGATGAATTTGGTTTAATCAACACAAAGTCTGCATCTTTGCCCACTGTAATAGAACCTTTAGCAGATAGGTTAAAACGCTCAGCAGGTAATTTAGCGATCATGTCCGCAAACGCTTTTAATGAAAGTCCTCTTTTTTGAACCCCTTCATCGAAGAAAATATCGACATTATTTTGAATGCCAGATATGCCACCCCATGCACGGAATGCATTAGTATGTTCTTTCATTTCAGGAGTACAAGGTGAGTGGTCAGATACAACCGTAATCACACCCTCAGAAAATACGTATTTCCATAATCCTTCTTGCGCTTTTTTATCACGAATAGGTGGTGAGCATTTTGCATTCATGCCGATGGTATCAAGCTCATCCGTTGTGAAATATAAGTAGTGCACGCATGTTTCACAAGTAACATCAATACCTTCGGCGCGTGCCTTAATCACTTCTTCGACACCTTCAGGGCAGGCTACGTGGCAAATATGAATACGACAGCCTGTTTCCTTTGCCAGGAAAATAGAACGGCGAATAGCTTCAACCTCTGTAAAAACAGGGCGTGATGCGACATAGTCTGCCAGTGTTGTTTCACCACGTGCTTGGGCCGCTTTACCTAGTGTGTTAGCAATGATCCCATTTTCTGCATGAATAGCTAAAATTTTACCTGTTTTAGCAATTTGCTTCATCCCTTCGTACATAGAGTAGTCGTCAACTTTATCAAAGTCTCCTTCTATATTAGGGTCTCCACATGTTGTCATAAAACATTTATAACCTACCACACCTTCTTCATCAAGTTCTTGGATACCACCTTTAAGGTTGTGTGGCACTAAACCACCAAAAGAAGCAACATCAACATAGATTTTGTCTTTACCTGCTGCGTATTTCTTTTGAATACTTTCTCTGTCAATGGTTGCTGGAAGTTGGTTCAAAGGCATCTCAATAAAAGTAGTTACACCACCTTTAGCGCAAGCCTTAGTTCCTGTGACATAGCCTTCCCAGTCAGCACGGATGCCGCCTGGATCAATCATATGAACATGAACATCAACCATCCCTGGGCTCACAATAAGACCTTGAGCATCCACAATCTCTTTTGCTTCACCAAGATCATAGCCAATAGCAGCTATTTTTCCATTTTTAACGGCAACGTCAATATAAACTTCGCCTGAATCCAAAATAACCAAGCCATTCTTAATGATTAAATCAAATGTACTCATATATGCCTCAATTTCTGTTTGCTTTTGTAGCTATTTTATAGCAATAAGTCGTAATGTTACCCATATTCGATTATTGTTTGGTTTCAGCTTGTTTCAATTGTTCAAGCGGAGTATTAAATATCTCTTTATCAAACTCACCACGTTTTTTAGCCATCATGACAGAGCAGAAAATACTACCCATAATGTTGCAGGGTACACGGGTGATTCCTAAGAAGTAGTCAACACCAAAGAAGATAACTGCAACATCTAATGGAACTTTGGCTAAATCACAAACAACGGCTAATGAAACAAGGGCACCACCAATTACACCTGGATTACCAAAGGCCGCGATGGTTGCATATATACCTAATAAGATATAGAACGTAATATCCATTGGTGTACCACTTAAGGACATCGCTGCAACAATGATCACAACGTTAGTGATTGGTCCACCATTAGTATTTAAAGAGTTACCAAGGGGTAAAATAAAGTTAGACAGTTTTTCTTTAACCCCGAGATATTTTGCATCTTGCATTGCGATAGGTAAACTCATCGCAGTTGAAGTTGTTGTCATTGCAAAAATAATCACATTAGCGCATTTTTTTACTAACATCCCTATGCTTAAACCGTAGCGGATCGAAATATATAAAAAGTATAGAACTAAAAATATGATATTAATCAGCGTAATATAAAGTAGAACTTGGCCTAAAGAGATCAGCGTATGTAACCCTTTGTCGGCAATAGTGAAAGATAAAATACCAAAGATACCGATAGGTGCAATGTACATAACAAGTGTGATAATTTTCATGATCACGGTACGGAACGCTAGGGTCACTTCCAATAGGGTTGAAACGCCCGGTACAGTATCTTTTAACATGTTAATACAAAGACCAAATAGGCAACCAAAAACAATTACTTGTAATACTATAGGAGTGGTGAACGCAACAAACACATTACTTGGGAAGAAGTTTAAGATAATAGCTTTTACACTGACTTGTTGGGTTGCGTGTCCTTCTGCGATAGCTTTTGCTGCTTGTACTGGGTCACTAGCAAAAGGTAAGAAGTAAGATATGAGAACAGCAAGAAAGGATGCACAAGCCGTTGTGATAAGAAATAGTAATAGTGTCTTGCCTCCTATGCTACTAAACTCTTTTAAGTCAAGTGATGAAACAGACATCACTATTGAGCCAAAAATCAAGAAAGGAATGCACATGTTCATTAAATTGAGGAACATCTTTCCCAGCATATCAAGGTAGGTAGGGGTCGAGTCTAATATTGTAGATAATGCATTATAATCTATTTGGGTAATTAGCCCAAAAGTAATAGTGTAGTTTGTTTTATACGCCTGAATTAAGAGCCCGACAATAACCCCAAGAATCATCCCAATGATGATTCTGCCCGATAATCCATTAAGAAACTTTAAAAATTTTTGCATGATTGTAGCCTTAAATAGGGTAGGTCAATTAAAGGGTCAAATTACTTTCTTGACAACTTGATCGTAGGGTAATGGTGCATCAAGAATATCACCCTCTACTAAAAATCCTTGCCAGCGAGTGAGTTCTTGTTCGGTTATTTCAATGGATGATGTCCACATACCCTCTTTACAGAAACGATTGATTGTGGCAATACCGTCTTCAAGTTTTACATGTGGCCAATTGCGAGCAATGATTTTTTCACACCCTTCGCCACCATGCTCTAATAACCAAGTAGTTCCTTTTTGTAATCCTGTATAAAATTTTCCTGCAAGGTTTGCTGGGTGGTTGAATAATGCCTCAGTACCGTAATATACACTCCAAGGAATAATGCCACCTCTCAATGAAAGGTCAGCATATAAGTAAGCGGATCCGTCAGCAATAAATTTATTGGCCATATCAGGTTGTAGTACAATAAAATCAGCGAAACCACCTAAGAACATTTCAATAATCATTGAGGTTGAAAAGTCGTGAATAAAGCGAATGGCTTTAATGTCAGCTCCACCTTCTTTAGCGCAACCAGCAACAGAGAGATAATGGCTGGCACCATCACCGCCTGATACGAGAACGCGTTTGTTTTCCATAGCACACCAAGAGAAATCACCTTTGATAGGTTCTCTGGATACAATAACGAGAGGGCAACGAGAGGCAATTTTAGCGAAAGAATAGTAGTTAGCAATGCGATCCATATAAACTAGCGGTACCCATATTCCACCTACAACCGCTTCAGCGATATTGGTATCAATATCTGTTAAGCATTTTGTCCAAGGCGAGGGGACATAGGATTCAACTTTAATACCCGCTTCCTCAAAAAATCCCATTTCTTGAGCCACATACTCAGGCATATAATTCATTGAAAGTCCAGTGGCGGAAACTCTAAATTTTTCCATTATAAATTGAACCTTAATTGTCTGTTAATTAATTGAATGTATTCTAAATTCTTGTCTGCCCTAAAACGTTGGTTTAAGTTACAGGCTGTCTAACAAAATGGCCAGATGATACTCAAAATGAATTATAGTTAATAAGATGTTACAAAACTAGAATGGATACTTCATAGATTGACAAGTTCTTTTATGGTAATAGTATTTGTACTCATAAAATATTTTTTGAGATGAACTATTAATTAGTTCTTTTGACTAAGAGCAAGTAAAAAAAATAAAAATTAAAATGATAGACAGACAAAGATACGAATATAAAGCGTTAAGACTAAATTGGTTTATATTTCTTTTCTGGAATAATGAAGTATATTTAAGTGCCTTTGTCATTTTTAAAAAATAAATTAATAAAAATAGAGGTTTCGGATATGTTAAATAAACTGACGAGTCTTGTGCTTATGATCATAGGCATTTGTTTATTGTATATGGGAGTAAAGCTGGCCTTATTAGGGGGCACAGTGTTTTATATTGTCATGGCTGTGGGTATTATTATTACAGCCATAGCCTTATTTTTGAAAAAGAGAATCGCGTTAACAATTTACGCCATTTTGATGTGGGTGACGTTAGGTTGGATTATTTATGAGGCAGGTTTTGATAAATGGCTATGGATACCGCGTGGCGATCTTATCGGTTTAATTGGGTTGTGGCTTATAATGCCATGGATTGTAAGGTCTCTTTCATCAGGGGTTGATGAGCAGTCTAAGCGTTCTTTTCATCCTTTTTTAGGCACAACCGTTGGTATAATGGTTTTACTTGTTTGTGGATTAATGTTTTATGACCCTTATCCCATGCATGGAAAAATTTTAAATGCACGAGATGAGTCGGGTCATCAGTTACCAGATAATGATTGGGTTGCTTATGGAGGTAGCCCGACAGGCCAAAGATTCTCAAATCTTAAACAAATTAACAAAGATAATGTGAAAGACCTTGAGGTGGCTTGGGTTTATCATACCAAAGATTTACGTGACCCTAAAACGGATGCAACGGAATATACCTTTGAGGCAACCCCTCTAAAAGTAAATGATACAGTATATCTGTGCACTGCACACAATGAGGTTCACGCATTAAACCCTGAGACAGGAGCTCTAAAGTGGAAATATGAGCCAACTAAAAATCGCTCTTATTTACAGCAACACCAAACATGTCGAGGGGTTAGCTATTTTGATGGAACAAGCCTAGAAGCTAACACAGATATTGAAACCTCAAAAGTTTGTAAAAAGCGTATTTTTGAGGCAACAGCCGATGCCAAATTAGTAGCTCTAGATGCTGATACTGGCGAATTATGCAGTGATTTTGGTGAAAATGGTATTATCGATTTACATGAAAATATGGGAAAAGTACGTCCTCATGCCTTAATGCAAACAGCCGCCCCATTGGTTGCTAATAACTTAGTGATCGTTGGAGGTTCTGTGATGGATAATGGCTATAATAAAGGTAATCCTTCGGGTGTTATTAGGGCATACAATGCAATAACTGGTCGTTTAGTTTGGAACTTTGATCCTGCTTATCCTAGGGATACTCAGCCTATTCCAAAAGAAGCTATCTACCCTCAAGATACCCCTGTTGCGTGGGGTACGCTCAGTGCTGACCTAAAAAATAATATTGTTTATGTACCTTTTGGCAATGCTTCACCTGATGAGGTAGGAAACCAACGCGATCCCCAAAGTAATACAGAGAAATTTCGCGATACACTAGCCGCTTTGGACTTAAACACGGGAGCTTTAAAGTGGGCTTTTCAATCTTCTTATAATGATTTATGGGATAGAGACAACCCCTCCCAACCCTCGTTGTTAGACATTGATTATTTGGGTAAAAAAGAGTCTGTTGTTATCCTGCCAACAAAAACAGGTAATTTGTTTGTGCTTAATCGCTTAACAGGTAAGCCTGTTTATCCCGTAAAACAATACAAAGTATCAACAGATAGTTCTGTACCAGGCGAAACTTTATCACCTACACAACCTGTTTCTGCCTTAACCTTTATTCCTGATCCTTTAACAGAAAAATCTATGTGGGGTATTTCACCCTTTGACCAATTAGCTTGTCGTATTGACTTTAAGTCAATGCGCTACGATGGTAATCCTTGGACACCCGCTACAGAAAAAGGCTCTATTGTTTTTCCGGGAAATATTGGTGTGTTTAATTGGGGGGCTGTTGCTGTAGATCCAGAGCGGCAAATTTTAATTGCAGCACCTGTTCGTTTAGCCTACAAGTATCATTTAATCAAGCGTACTCCGCAGACAGAAACAACACGCTTTATTACGAAAGTGGGACAACCTTATTGGAATGAAAACTTTGAAGGCAGCTATGCCATAAATATTCAGCAATTCGCTTCTGATTTAGGACTTCCATGTATTGCACCTCCTTGGGGAAGAATGGTGGGGGTTGATCTTAAAACAGGTAAAACAGAATGGTTGCGTCGTGTAGGGAACACTAAAAATCAAAAAACTGCATTTTTACCATCACGTTTCCCTATTGGATTTCCTATGGGAATGGTTGCTCATGGTGGGCCATTGATAACTGCAGGTGATTTAGTTTTCCATGGGGCTACGGCGGATAACTTCTTTCGTGCTTACGACATAAGTACAGGTAAGCTATTGTGGGAAGTTGAATTAGAAGCAGGGGCACAAGCAACGCCAGCCACCTATATGGGAAGTGATAACCAGCAATATGTCATTATTGCGGCCGGTGGTCATGGGTCTTTAGGTACAAAAGAGGGCGATGCAGTGATTGCTTATCGTCTTAAAAAGTAAAAGCTGATGTAAGAGAATGGCTCAGATGATTAATAAAGTTAATGATCTGAGCCATATTTTTTAGAAAATCTATTAATAAATTAATGAGTACTGAGCAATGTTCACAAAAGATTAATATTATAGGGAGATAATATGCAAAATGATAATCTTTAAAAAACAGAGGTAAGGGCATGGAACTTAATTTACAGAGAAAAAAGATGCTGATTACAGGTGCATCGCAAGGTATTGGCGAAAGAATAGCTTTTTCTTTTGCGCATGAGGGATGTGACATTCACTTGGTTTCCCGTTCGGCCGATAAGTTAGAAGCGATTGCTCAACAGATTAGAGAAAAGTATGGTGTTAATGTTGGTTATACTGCTATTGATATGACGGAAGAAGGTGCTTGCCAGTGTATTGTTGATGAAGCGGGGCATATTGATATTCTTATCAATAATGCAGGGGTTGTTCCCGCAGGGAACCTTGCCTCTATTTCTGCTGAAAAATGGCGGGAGGGTTGGGAACTAAAAGGCTTTGGCTATATTGATATGATACGTCTTGTTTATCATGCTATGAAAAAAGCAGGGGGCGGAGTTATTATTAATAATATTGGTAGCGGTGGAGAGGTTTGTGACCCTAACTATATAGAGGGCGCTGCTTGTAATGCATCGCTTATGGCTATTACTAAGGCGTTAGGCAGTAGTAGCCTTAATGATAACATTCGTGTGGTAGGAGTAAACCCTGGGCCTGTTAAAACAGAGCGTATCAGTAAAATGATGGCTCATATTAAAACGGGTAATAATAAAGGGAATGATAAAGAAGTGAAAAATCCATTTAGCCATTTCCCTTTGGGTAGACCGGCAGAGCCACAAGAAGTAGTTGATCTCTTGTTATTTTTAGCCTCACCACGAGCTAGTTATATTTCTGGTACTATTATTACCATTGATGGTGGTTTATCTGCTCAAAGAAAAGTATTTTAACACCCTATGCTATACCTCTATGTTTTTGGTAAGAGGGTATAAGGCAATCAAGAAATACTGTATGTATTACATTATGATCTTAACATCATAAATAAGATCATTTTCATTCACATTGATAAAGTCTGGTTCTGGGTCCATTTCAAATTGCACAGCAAGGACTCCCTCTTTACCTAATAATTTTTCTTTAGCCACTCGATGCATCCCATCCACTAACCGTCCTTGAGAACATAAAATAATGAGGTAGGATAAATCTGCTTCGTGTATTGCAGATGCTCGATAATTTCTTGGGTCGTAGGATGAGTATCTGGATACCAATAAGGCTCCTCTAGCTCCAAATATAAGTATCATTTTTAACTTTTCTAAAATGATATTGTTTTCTCATAATAATAAGACCAGAGTAAAAGAATGAGAATATTAAAGCATAGAATTAAAGGTTAGGCATAACCGGAATTGTAAGTTGGTTAAATACCCAGTTTGTTTTCTTTAAAAGCTACTAGCAAATAAAGTGGGATGCAAATTTTAGATAGATAATAGATAGAGTGCCTAAATACATTGTCTTTATCTAGACACTTTTAAATTAAATGAAATTATAGAATACTTAAAGGATACTGAACAATTAGGCGTACTTCGTTACGGTCATCTAGTGCGGATGAACGATAAGTTGCATGGCGCACGCGGAAACTTAAATCTTTAGCTGGGCCACTTTGTACTACATAGCGTGCATCTAAATTATATTCCCACTCCTTACCTTTGCCTGATTTTAACTTAGTCCATGAGTTAGCAATATTATCTCCTCTTACATAGCGGTTAATGATGCTTAAACCAGGTAGTCCAAACTTATCGAGTTTGATCGTATAACTAGCTTGCCAAGATTTTTCACCTTCGTTATTGTAATCTGAGACTTGTGATGAATTTCCTAGGTATACAGCATCTTTTCCTTCAACACCATAAGGCATACCACCTTTGCCTGATGAGCTTTGGTAGCCAATTAAAAACGTATGTGCATCGATTGTATAAGCACCTGTTAATGACCATGTATTAGAGTCTATTTTATAGACTCTTTTCATATCACCCTGTGCCTTGACATGGTAGTAATCAAAGTTGAAGTTTAGTTCTTGATCATTGGTTAGAGGTAAAACATAATCCGCACCTAAATATTGTTTCTTCCAAAAATCTTTGACGTCAGAGAAGTAAGCACTTGCTAGAAGGTTATTAGTAAATCGGTAGTTTGCTCCTGCGAAATTAATGCGTTTGAGTCCTTTACCATTGTGTTGTTTATAACCAAGCATTGAGTTTACTTGAGTGTCTTGACCGCTTTGATTTCGCGCTGATAACGCAGTAAAACGTCCAAAGGTTAACTGTAATTTGTCTATTTCATTACTTTCTATCAATAGTCCTGTTGCTGTTTCTGGAAGTAGGCGACCATCGTTAGTATCAAATACAGGGGTTGCAACCATTTGTTCCCCATATTTTACGATGGTGTTTGATAGGCGTGCTTTTGCAGCGACGCCTGCTCGTGAGAAATCTTTTTCAGGTTTTTTATTCCCATTCCTTGGGAAGAGCTGCCCTCCGGCACGTCCTTTACCCGAGTCAAGTCGAAAACCATACATACCAATAGCATCAACGCCGAAACCGATAGTTCCTTGAGTAAAACCTGATTGGTAAGTTCCTATAAATCCTTGTCCCCACTCCTCTTGATAACTTTGTGCTTTTTTTGCCCCATATGAATTATGGCTTGAGTTTCTGAAGTCTCGATTGATATAAAAGTTTCGAATAAGAACATTTAGTTTACTGTCTTTTATTAAACCTTGACTTCTTGCTTGTGCACTTTCTTTAAGAAATGGGCTTTTAATTTCTGTGGGTGGCTCATCTGCCATAATTATTGGAATATTGACGACTGATGTAATAAGAATAGCTGTTTTTATCGATCGGTTTAGCATAGATTTTCCATTGTTTTAATACATTTTAAAAAGGATGTTAAGGCTATTTTGCATTAAGCAATTGGCCAACTTCTAATAAGACGAGTTCATTATCATCTGCTTTATTAGGGTCTCTACTGCTTGAGAATGGTAGGTTATTATCATTACCGACAATTATGTGACTGCCGTCAACAATATCAACATTTTCTATCGTTAAAAATGGAAACTTTAATACCCCTTCATTTAATGGTTTACGTGCTAATTTGTTAGGGTCTTTGATATTTAGCAGATCAATATAACCAAGTTTGTTAACGGTGTTATTAACATTTTTTTCTGACAGCTCTATTAAATATACACGTTTAAAGGCTGCAAGATTATTAAAACAATGTTTTGTGTCTTTTGGATTTATACAAGCTTTTTCTTTTACACCCTCACCATCATCACGTTCTATAATGAGGCCACGTGTATTGTTAATCATATTAAAATCACCAATTGCGTTGCTATTTAGAGCGAGTGGGTATTTCCAAAAGCGTCCAGTCCATTGTTCTTTAGCTACATCAAATTCTAAAATACGTAAGTAGTTTTGATTGTTGTCATTTTCATATTGTTTTTTATCTTGTTGCCATATTGGCCCTTCTAAGAGGGCATAAAGTTTTGAACCATCTGGTGACATTGCCATGCCTTCAAAGCCTTTTGAGCGCTTTATGTCAAAATTTATTTTGTCTTGAGGTGTGTTAGGTGTTTTTAAAGAGTAATGATTAGGAGATTTAATAACTTTATCATTAACCGTAGTTTCAAACAGTGCCAATACTTTTCCAGTTCTATCTGCTTTGATGAGATAAGGTCCGAACTCTTCTCCTATCCAAAAGTTACCATCGATAATTTGAAAACTTTCTGGGTCTAAGTCTGCTCCCGTAAGATACCTTTTCTGTGTTGACTCATTAATAATATGAAAAGGTATTTTTTTATCAGGATCATGTAAAAATACTGTATCGAGTAGTTTGAACTGACCCGTTTTAAAGTCAACATCATAATGGTTTAGGTAGAGCATGAAGTCTGGGGAATTTTCTTTCGTTCCAGCACCATTGTCGGTAATGATCCAGTATGTTCCATCCTTCATGCGCTTAATTCCTGAGTGCCCTTGTTGTGGTTGGCCTTTGAATGGGGAAAATATGCCAGTTGGTCTGCCTTCTGATAATCCTTCTGCACTGTTTAACTTTTCATTGCGTACACTGCTAATGTATTTGCCACTACTTTGTAAGTTCTCTGGGGCATCGTCAGGCGTAGCAATAAAAGAATTAGCAGGAAGTATAGCGTGACCTGCTAATGTAGCAGGATACTCTTTTACTTGCTCGCTAGCCATGGTCAATGTATTGATAAAAAGGCAACTTGCTAAAATACAAAAAGTAAACTTATGTATAGGATCATTTGAAGATGGCATGGGATACTCCTTAGTTAAACGTATTAATCCAATTCCAATATGTTGTTATTTTTAAACTAGCAAAGTTTTATGACAGTTTTATGATACTGAATATTATTTTTGTAATTTTTTTGTAAAGTGGGCGGGGAGGATGGGTAAAATAAATGGAAAACTTTTATGGTTAAGTATGTTTGATAAAATAGATGTACTACAAAAAAATAAAATAATGATTGTCATTAAAATGACATAATCATTTTATAAGATGTTTCCTGTTAAATATTTTTTAATCTATTAAAGGAAGCAAGCATGCAATTAAAGTCTGTAAATACTCCCATCATCCTTCTTTCTGCAGTACTCATGAGTCAGATAACGTTTGCCCACAACAGTGATGATGTTCTTTTTAAACGTCAAGCGGTAGGTGATATAAAAGCGTTTGGAGGAGCGAAAAGATTAACAGGTGATCAAAGTGAGGCTTTAAAAAAACTGATTAAGCAAAGTAAGGCAAAGAATGTTATTTTATTAATTGGCGATGGTATGGGAGATTCTGAAATTACAGCTGCTCGAAATTATGTAGAAGGTGCAGGTGGTTATTTTAAAGGGTTAGATGCACTACCGTTTACAGGCTCATATACACATTATTCTTTAGATAAGAAAACGAAATTACCTAATTATGTGACGGACTCCGCTGCATCTGCAACAGCATGGACAACAGGGGTTAAAAGTTATAATGGCGCATTAGGTGTTGATGTGTACGAAAAGCCTCATAAAACATTACTTGAGTTGGCTAAAGAAAATGGCAAAGCAACAGGTAATATTTCTACCGCAGAAATACAAGATGCAACTCCTGCCGCACAGTATGCACATGTTATTGCTCGTAAGTGTTATGGGCCAGAAGCAACCAGTAAACTATGTGCAATAAATGCGTTAGAAAATAATGGATTAGGTTCTATTTCTGAACAATTAATTAATACCCGTGCCGATGTAACTTTGGGGGGGGGGGCTAAGACATTTCAAGAAATAGCGAAAGCAGGGCAGTGGAAAGGGAAAACTTTAGAGCAGCAGGCTAAAGAAAGAGGCTATACCATAATAACTAATGCAAATGAGTTAAAAAACATTAAAGAAGCTGACCAAAAAAAGCCACTGTTGGGGCTTTTTGCTGAAGGGAATATGCCTGCACGTTGGATAGGCCCTCAAGCTAAATACCATGGTAATTTAGACGGAAATGAGGTGATTACTTGTAAGGTTAATGACAAAAGAACGACGGACATTCCAACTTTAGCGGATATGACTAAAAAGGGCATTGAACTATTAAGTGATAATCCAAAAGGATTCTTCTTACAAGTTGAGGGAGCTTCGATTGATAAGCAAGCACATTTAGCTAATCCTTGTGGACAGTTTGGTGAAACTGCTGATTTAGATGAGGCGGTTCAAGTGGCATTAGAATTTGCGAAGAAAACAGGGGATACTTTAGTAGTGGTAACGGCTGACCATGCACATGCTACACAAATTATTCCTGCAGATAGTCCTGCCTATGGCTTGACTCAAAAATTAAAAACTAAAGATGGTTCACCAATGACCATTAGCTATGCAACAAGCGAAACAGACAGCCAAGAGCATACTGGAACACAAGTTAGAATAGCCGCTTTTGGCCCATCTGCTGCTAATGTAAGTGGTTTGATCGATCAGACAGATTTATTCTTTATCATTAAAGATGCAATGGGATTAAAAGCAAATAAATAGTTTTCATACTTTCTGTATTATCATTATAAAACTGCAAGTACCAAAAAAGTCTTTGCAGTTTTTTTATTAAGGCCTGTTTATAAAAGCACGAATTCAGTTCAAGTTTGATCGGATTTTAAAAGCAAGTTTCATTTTAATTTTTTCCTGCGGGTATTTGATGCTGGTTTTTGTCTTTTTGATCAATCAGTTTTTTCTGTAAATTCAAAATCTTTTTATAGACTTTGGAGTCATCGTTGAAACTTTCGATATCTGATAATCTTTTCAAGCGTTGTTTAGCTGCATCAAATTGTCCTGTACGGCGTTCGAGCTCAAGTGTAATTAATTCAGCATTAATCCACGATTCGTTATTAGTAAATTCAGCTGTTTTTTTGTCATATTCAAGTTGTTGGAGGTATTTTTTATACTCATCAAGCGCTTCTTGCAGATAAGGTAAAGTTGGTGACTGCCAAGTAGCTTCTAGTAAAGTCAGAGCAATATCGCCTGTTGGTTCATGGACTACTCTTTTCAACTGCGCTGCCCTATAATAAGTTTCTTCATTGATAATTTTTTTATATTCTGAGCTTTGAACGTAAGTTGTCAAAGTTTTAATCTCATCATCAGTAAACTTATCTTTATACATTACGAATTGATTATCTGGACAAACAGCTAGACTCCATGGAGCCGCAATTGGACCAATAGGTTTTAAATCCAGCATTCGTCCAAAGGACGTGCCACTACTGTCCATTATCTGAGAAAATTCTTTTCCTCCGATCGGGCAAATAAAGTTTTCTTTAGTGATTGTGTGTGCTTGGACATTTGTTATACCGATTAAAGATGCTAAAATCAGAGCTATTTTTTTTATTCTCATGAAAGAAATTCCATTATTTTAGAAAAGAGGCGTTTTATTTTGATAAGTTATTGATGTCATCTATCAATTTCACAATCAAACTTTACTTATATCATACTCTTATTGAGCTGAATTTATTAATTGATTATGAATGCAGAAGTGAGATAATTTACAGCATCATTTCTGATACAAATATTAAAAAATTATCATTAATAAACATGGGATAAAAAATTTAAGATAAGAGCTATAATGTGTTTTTTTAAGCCCATTGGGATAAAAAACCATTATATGAAGAAAGGTTTTTTTATCTTTTAAATTGACTTTTCCCCCTTATTCTTTAAGACCTTTTATTCTAAAAAAAATATAATTCACTTTTGATACTCCCGCCTTGCTCCATAATTCTATGCTAATCAATATATTTGGTATGATTATAAGCTGCACTGATCTTATCTTTATCTGAATAAAAAAGTTATACTTCAGCCCTACAATAATAACGATAGACAAAAAAACTAAAAGTAAATATACGCATTACAAGCAGCACTATAAATGATGTACTACCTAAACTTAGATGTACTAATTTTTGAACTAAACTCTCAACAGATGTGTAAGATAAAAAAGGAGAGGGGTATTAAATTAAGAGAAGCCATTTCTAGTGAGATGGCGATTATCTGGAAAAGATGAGAAATGAAAGACTGAGCTATCATTGCTATCCATCAGATTGATACATTCCAGTTGATTAAAAAAAAGAATTTTGAACCCCTTTGTCCTAAAATCGATTTTATCCATTCACAATAAATAATTAATACAAAGCAATCGATTGAGTTTAAAGAGAGAAAAAGTCTTTTTACTTTCTTTAAAGCAACCGTAAACGTGAAATCCCAATGAATAACGATCTAATTTTTATTATCTTTTTGATCTAAGCTCTCATCAAAACGTAACAAACGACCAGCATTTCCCAGAACTAACAAGGTACTGATGTTATGTAAAATAGCTGCTATCATAGCGCCCGCTATGCCTAATAATCCAAAAGTAGCTGCTACTACAATTGCACAGGTCCACCCTAAGCCAATAATAACATTGGTTTGTAAAGTATGGCGACAACGTCGACTTAATCGAATACTTGTTCCTAAACGACGTAAATCACTACCAATCAATACTACGTCTGCCGAGGACATTGCGATATCAGCCCCCCCTGCTCCCATCGCTACCCCTACAACACCTGCTTTAAGTGCCAAGGAGTCATTAATACCATCACCAACCACCATAGGGCGAAAGCCTTTTTTTATTTCATCAGTCACACAGATTAATTTATCTTCCGGTAGTGCTTGTGCCTTTACTTCGGTAATACCGACATCATGAGCAATAATATCTGCCACACTCTGTCTATCACCAGTAAGCAATAATTGCCGGCCTAGCCCTAACTGGCGTAAATCAGCTAGTGCTTCTACGGCTTCAGGTCGTAAATTATCGGCTAATAATAACCAACCGCGAAAACTACCTGCTAAAGCAAGTCCTGCTATAGGACCATCATGATGAGGAACATCAGGAACACTGATATTAAGTGCCATAAATAGCTCAGGACGGCCTAAAACAGCCTCTCCCATATCGGTTTCAGCAACAACACCTAAGCCTTGTTTTTCAGTAATATTAGTTAAAGGATAATAGTCCTCACTAGGGGTTAATAACGATAATGCGCGACTAACAGGGTGATTACTCGTAGCACCTAAACTCGCAACTAAACGAAACAGTATTGCTTTATCTTCATTTCCATTAATTTGAGCATGCTGCAAATGCAAGGTACCTCGGGTTAATGTGCCTGTTTTATCTATAACCAATGAGGTTAAATCAGCCATTTCCTCCAAAAAGGCAGAGCTACGAATCAATATACCGTGCCTTGCCGCCACAGCAACACCTGCAATAGCAGTAGCTGGCGCAGCAAGCACTAACGCACAAGGACACGCAGCCACTAGCACGGCTAACATGGCTTGTGAGTCATTGGTAATAAACCAAGTAATAGCAGCAACCAATAACACCAATATCATGTAGCTACCCGCATAACGCTCTAATAACCTTGTAATAGGTGGTTTAGAGCGCTCTGCCTGTTGCATTAATTTAATTACTTTACCTAAAGTTGACTCTTCACTTGGGTGCGTGATTTCTATACGTAATAAACCATCTAAATTAATCGCACCGCCAAATACATCCATGCCTTTTGATACTTCTAAAGGAACAGACTCCCCTGTAATAGAGGCCGTGTCTAAACTGGCTTGTCCTTCTAAAATTCTGCCATCAGCGGGAATTTTATCGCCCGCTTTTACCTCAACTAAATCACCTATTGCTAATTGGTCATTATTGACTAACTGTACGCTACCGTCCGCTAGTATTCGTCTTGCTTGGCTATGAGTTAGTTTACTGAGCGCTTCAATCGCTTCATGAGAGCCTAGTACACTTCGCTCCTCTAAAATATGCCCAAAAATCATAATAATAGGAAGTAATGCAGCAGTCATTAAATCACCTACAGCCCACGCGCCAATCATTGCTAATGCAATTAACTGATCAGTAATGCCATGTAAGCTTTGATGTAAGAGGCTATACCAAGCTGAACGTAAGATAGGAAAAGCCACTAATAAGGAAGATGCACCAAATAATAATTGAGAAACACCATTACCTTCAGGCATAAACCAGCGCCAATATAGCCCTAAGGCTAATAAGCCAATAGCCATCATGGCTAAAACTAACTGGCGAGAAGCTTTACGTTGCTCCTCTTGCGTTAACATGCTGCTATTAAAAGGAATATGATTATGCCCACAATGATAATCATGATCATCTACATATTCTTTTATCTGTTCTGCCATCATTTGGCTCCATCAATAATTAAATGACTTGCATCGCCTTCACCAACCGTATTAACTGACTGTGCTTTAGCTAATATTGCAGAAACTTTATCATGGTATAGGCGCAATAACAGCCCTATATCGGTATGATTTTCTTTAGCCTTGGTTAGGTTATGAACAATGACGGTATCTGTATGAGCCTTAGCTAAGCGCTCACTTGCTTGAGCATGTGCTACTTGCAGAATACGATCGGATGCTTGCCTTGCTTCTTGTGATTTTTGCGCCGCGTAATTTTGTGCAGAGGCTACTTCTTGGGCGGCTACCTGACTCGCAGTTAATACTGCATTAAATGCTGCTACAGCATTTTGCGGTAAAGAAGATTGAACATCAATTCGCTCCACACGAATCCCTAGGCCTGCATTCTGCTGTTTAAGTGCCTCCAAATTCTTATTAATTTGTATTTGTATGTCAAGCCGTAGTTTCTCTCTACTCTCTGCCACATTACTGTTATTATCAATTAGCTCCGGTCTTGCTACCAATATGGTATCAAGATCTCTCGAGGCGCATACCTCAACAGCACTATGCTCTATTAAACGATTTAAGGCAGGTATTACATGCGCCCCTTGTAATACAAAATCGTAGGGATCAGTAACTTGATAAAAAGCCCTAATATCTAATTGTACTACGCCAGAGTCACCTGTTAATAAATACCCAGAGCCTGCTGTAGCATCGTTATTAAATGCATAGCCGCTATCCACTTTTTGGGCTTGCTTTGAGCGTACCAATAACTCGCCTTTTTGCTCAATCATCTGCCCAGCTGAGGGTAAAATAACAACTTGTTCAAAAGGCTGAGGCCACGCTACTAATAGCCCTGAGTCTTGAACACGAACCATTTCGCCCATACGAAAAACTACCGCTCGGCTTTCTGGACCAATCTGTCTGACATTAGATAATAGCCAGCCTATAGCCGTTAATATAACGACACCATAAAGCACAAGAAAGGCTATGCGACTTGCTTGCTGCCAAGGGCTCGTAATCTTGCCCTTAACCTGCTTTAATAAATTACTCATGTTTAGCTTCCCGCACTTTATCAGGAGATGTTAATGAAGGAAATGGTCCATCTACAAGCGCTTTAAAAGGGGCTGCGTCTGTACGCAATATAATTCGAGTATTAGGGTTTACAACCGCACTTAATGTATCTAAAGACCTTAAAAACATATAAAGTTGAGGTGCTTCAGAATACGCTTGACCGTAGAGCTTAGAGGCATCCACAATAGATTTTGCATTAATATCAGCGGCTTTAACATTCGCATCTGCTACTAAAATACGAGCATCCCTTTCAGCAGCGGAGCGAATTTCGGCTGCTTGCCTTTTTCCCTCAGCGGTACGCTCAGTGGCTATTGTTTCGCGCTCTGCGCGCATCCGATCAACAGTTGCAGTTAGCGTAATAGAAGGAAGTGTTAAGCGCTCAACCCCTACTTGCACTATTCTTATCCCATAGGTTTTTAATAGTGACTGCTCTAATTGTTTACGTAAGTGCTTTTCAAAATCAGCTAGCTGCACTTTAGAGGCATCGGTATTAATCAAATTAGCTAAATCATAAGTACTTGCTGTGGTTTCTAATGCCGACCCCGCAAACGTACGTATTTGTTTTGCAGCTTCAATATCTGAGTCATTAGGCATAGCGCGGATAAAACGTAATATATTATCTGGGTCTGGTTGTACCTGCCAAATAATATAAGCTTGTACAATAATACGTAACCCATCTTTTGTACCAACATCTTGTAAACCACTCGATGTTGTTCTTAATCTGAGATCAACTGGAATAGCCGACTCAAAGGGGATTGGCCAACGAGCATTTAACCCTGGGCTTAATAATACACGAGAGGGATTACCAAAACGTGTAATTACAATAGCCTCACCAGACTGAACCTGTACTAAACAAGCAGTTGTAATGGCAATAATAACAATAATCAATGCACAAACTATACGCTTCCATACAACATTCTTAGGCATTTCTTGATGGTGATGATGGTGTTCGTGATGATCGTGATCATGTTGGCACTCATCATGGTCATGAGCATGTTTAATATCAGAAGAAGATGACAAAGCTTAATCCCCTGTAGCTTGAGTAGTTGATTTTATGGTTGTGTCTAACGGCACACTAAATTTGCGTAAATCAATGGTCGGCATGTCTGAGGTTGTTAGCCGATGATCAATGATAAGTAATGGTGCTTTAGCAAATGATATAGATAACTGATTAAAATATTGTTCCAATAAGAAAGCCTGATTCGCTTTTTGCCACGCTGTTTTTTCTGCATCAAAACGTAGCACATCTGATTGAGCTAAGGCTATAGCCTCTTTAGCTTCAGCTTGGGATTTATCCACTAAATTTGCTGCTGTAATATGAGCTTCCCCCATTGTATCAGCAGCATTACCACGCTCTTGGGCAATCAAAACTTGTGACATAATTTGCGCCGCTTGTACACCATGATAAGCATTAGCCGCACCTGCTGGTGGATGAACCGCTTCAACAACAACAGCTAACAGCTCTACCCCACTTTTCATTTGATCTAAGTCTTGTTGAATGCCTTGTTGAACATCCTTTGTTAGCTGCTGTATTCGGCCAGAGAGCACTTCATCTAACGTACGTGATGAGAACTCATGCACTAATACGCGATTAGCAATACTTTTAATGAGCACAGGAATATCTAGATTATTATAAGTGGCATCTAAGGCATCTTGATCGGTAGGGCCTATGCGATAAATAAAACGAACATCCATATTTAAAATTTGAAAGCTTTGCTTATCATTTGAAGCACTTGCAATTATCTGCGACTTCTCACTACGGTGCGAGGCATCCCATAAACGATTAGCGCTTTCTGGCGCAGTTCCTTCTACAGTAGGGACCTCAACTACTACATTTTTCTCTTCTAACGTAGCCACTTGCCCCTGAGCATTTTGGTCACTCGATGTAGCCATTTCATGAATCACCCCATTTTCAACGGAAATAACTTTACCAAAAGGCCAAGGTAAGCCAACATGTAAACCAGATTTTAATACAGCAACTGGGCGCCCAAAACGCTCATAAATACCACGGCCATTAATCGGCACTTCGCTAATACTCGTTAATAACCAACCAAGCACTAAAATCAAACTCAATATAGGTAAAAAAGCACGGCGCATAAAGCCAAAGGCCCATACTTGTCGCAAGTCTATATTAAAATGATGTTGTAACTCATCTTGTAATAGCGTTAAAGGCTGGGGTGGCCAACGCAGCATAGCGGCAACTAAGCTATCACCTATTAGCTGAGGTTCTAATGTATCACGCTGTGGACTAAAAATAGATAAAAAGGCCCGCACTATAAACTCAATAGCAACTAAAATAGGCAATAGCCCAGTTAAAACAAGTAAACGCAGCGGCCAAACTCGCCCAACATCCACAAATAATAAAGCAAATAATGATAGTGCCTGTACAGCAATAACCACACGAATTATTAATGCAATACCGACTGCTTCAGGCCATTGATTTTTTGACGTATTTGATAAGTGGCGCTCGATCACCAGTAAACTAAAGGCACTTAGTACCAAAAGACCGGCTATTGCATAGCTTGTTTTGCTGGTATTAATGCCTGATAAAGACATATTCCAACCAATATAAACAACCACAAGCGTAATAGCAGAGATAGCAATAAACAATAGAGGAGCAACCCCTATCTGCTTAATTAATCGCTTACCATAAACAACAAGATAACTTGGTTTTGCTACTTCTTTATTATCTGACTTTGCTGTTTTCTCATCATTATTTACAGGTGTTGTAATTAATTCTTTTTCATCAGCTTCAGTATTAGAAACACAAGCACCATCAAATGCATTTGAACGCCAAACATCTATACGTAAAGCAGACCGTGCAACAGCTGCAAGCAATAATAAAACTGCTGCATTATTACAAAACAACGTAGGCCATAGTGAATTTACAGTAAACCCTTTAATAACAATAGCTAAAAGAAATAATCCAATAGCTAATTGCATACATGTGGAACTTGCAAACGATAACTTATTAACCCTGTTTTTTGCTAACTGAAAGCGTGGTAAAGCATCTAACGGCTCTGAATTATTTTTTAAATCAAACCTCATAACTATTCCACATGACTATTAATAATATCTTAACTTAAAAGGATTATTTTACTCCTTTTTGCTAATAATCCTACACAGAGTGTTTTTTTACTTATTAAACTTTGTAACATAAATCTTACCATTCAAGCCATGTAGATGATTGAGCTTTGTCTTGCTAGAAAATGGTAACTATTTATTTTTATTATAAAAGATCGCTCGTTGAGAGACTCTAACAAAGATTATTGAATTGGCAACTCTTCTTCTCTTTAAAACAAAACCTTGAATCTCACTAAAACATCAGACAGTACTGACCCCAGTGATTTTGTTTTGTTAATATATACGACTATTTTAATTGTGCCAAGCATCTATGATCAACTAAAACTTTTCGTATTTTTGCTGTTCGGCGATTTAAAGAATGGAACTTTATTATCCAAGTCACGTCTTTAATTCAAAGTTAGTGGTTTATAACCAAATTTAAACTTGAGACAAAAAGTTAATTTGACAGTACCTATCTACTTAATAATCGCTAATTAGTTAAAATTAAATTATTGGTGGATTAGCTAGTAGACAGAATAAAATATCTTTATTTTTGTAAATTATTATCTTTAAATCAAACACAATAGGGAATATACCCTTCACTCTTCATATGAACAATTTGGGTTATAGACTATTGCATTCAGCAGAAAAAACAGGAGTGAAGATCAACAAGAACTGATGTACTACTATGGATTTTGATGTAGTAATAATGTATTAAATCATCAAGGTCGAAACATACAGTGGTGGGAATGATTTCTAAAAAAAATATAATCAATTGGCTAGAGTGTTTGTAAGCAAAGAAAACGCTACTGAAGTGGTTTTAAAGACCTAAATACCTGAGTTCAATTCATTGTTTTTATTAAATATTATTTAAAAAAAGAAAGTTTTAGAGTGGGAAACATTCTCTAGTTTTTAGTACTAATCCGTTGAAATTTCATGAGTTAAAAAATACCATACAGCAAGAATGTATCTCTTTTTAATTAGTACCCATTTTAATAGTCATATAGGGGCTAATCAATACAAATAATTTAAAAATTATAAAACAAAAAGGCATAAGAGTAACGAAAAGAATAAAGGAATTAAATTAAGGGAAGCCATTACTGAGCAGCAATATCAAGCTATCTATCAACAAATCTTTAACTAAAGGCCCGCACTGGCCACCATTTTAGATGTTGCCATCACCTTAGGACTATGTGGCGAAGAGGTGGTACAAAGCTGTCAATCGATGCAAACATGGCAAAAACCCCTACAAACCTTGCATACCAGAATACAGATTATCTTTAGCTCTAAAGGTGGACGGCCGAGAACTCCTCACATTATCTATCCACAACAAGCGCTGCAGGTCATCATTAATGCGCTTGCCATCATGCAACAACTAAACGGTAAACTGATTGATTAGCCTAACTTAAAACAAGCCATGAATTACTGGTAAAACAGTACCTATCGTTTAGGCTTAACGAGGAAAAACTCACCCCATTGCCTTAGATACACTTTCACCCAAAGCCAAGTAAATCAATACCGACAACAAGGTTATACCAAACAAGAAGCGCTTGCCAAAGCTGGAGTATGGCGATGGACGGGGGAGACATATTAAGCAAGTGTTTAGGAAAAAGATATAACCAATCATTTTAAATTTGCTAACTTAGCTATTTGAAAGATAATCATATTAGAGGCTGTTATGTACCAATAGCAGACATTTAAATTAGCAAAATGTAAAGTTAAGCGGAAAAATTTGGCTTAACTTCTCTCTAAAAAAACTAATACAGAGCAAAAGAGATCGTTGGGTTAAAACGATCCCTTTTATATGGAAGGTATATTTTATTATTTAGGACTTAATGCTGTAGCCGCTTGGTAGGGTTGCATAATTTGGTCAGCTTTTTGTTGTGCTGCTTTAGCGGCTTGTTCAACGCTGTAGTTTTTATCATTGACTAATGCTGCCAGTTGATCTTCCATGGCTTTGCGTACGGCAACTGTTTCATAGGTAGCGTACCAAGGATGGGCGAATTTTAATTGTTCTAATGCAATTTTAGCGCGAGGATCCTTGATTAAATAATCTTTCATTTCTGGCAAATCGTAGGCAGCTATTCGAGGGGAAAAGTAGCCTGTGAATCGGCTCCAACTACCATTTACTTCGGGGCTAACTAAGTAGCTTAGAAATTGATAGGCTGCTTTTTTTTGCGCTTCGGATATTCCTGCAAAGCTAACAAGACTGGCACCGCCAATAATTACAGCTTGTCTTTCTTTCGCAGGTAACATAGCGACTTCCATGTCAAAGTTTTTTGCGTTTTCACGCATAAACCCTAATGCGCCAGTACTTAAGACAGCCATTCCTAGTTTTCCAGAAAAAAAGTTGGCGCTAATTTGTTTAGAGTTGAGAACGCCGGCTGGCATAACCTCATGTTTGTATACTAAGTCACGCCAGAATTGTAAAGTGCCTTTTGTGGTTGGGCTATCATAAAATACTTCACCAGGATAGTCGGGATTATTGAATTGTCCACCATTTGCATGAACTAATGTGGATAATGTCCAGCCACCATAGTCATTGTTAGTGCTTGGTAACATGATACCCCATTGTCCTTCAGATTTGTTGGTTAGTTTTTTAGCAACGCTTACGAGTTCATTCCATGTCTTAGGGGGGGCTTTGATGCCAGCCTTATCGAACAATGTTTTATTGTAGTACAAAATGGGGGTGGAGTTATGGAAAGGAATACCATAGGTTTTCCCCATTACTTGAGCATTTTTATGAACGGCTGGCCAAAAGTTTGTTATTAAAAAGTCATTTGCAGATACCTTGGTTGGATCGTATTTAAATAACTCATCCATGGGCAAAATCATATTTTTAAGGGCGAGGTCTACAGTGTAGTTAGCTGACATGATAACTAATGCAGGTGGTTGTCCTGCCTTTGTAGCAGCTTCTGCTTTCATTTTGGTTGTGTCATAGTCTCCTGTGAAAATTCCTCTGACCTCTACCTCGTTTTGTGATTGATTAAACTCTTTAATCACACGTGTCATTTCCATCGTTAGTTTTCCATCGACGGGGGCAGGAAACATAAAGTCGATTTTTTCTTTAGCTAATGCATTATTGAGGGTGAATAGTCCAATTGCACAGGCTGTGATTAGTTTTACTTTACTCATTTACCCCTCCAGTACTAGGTTTTTTTGAGTGTCTGTTGAGAAAAAATAAATTTTATTTGTATTAATATAAAGTTTAATTTTTTGCTTTAATTTTGGAGCCATGCCTTGGTTTGCTTTACGGTATTGGATTGTGCCAAAAGTTGTATAGGCTTGAATTAAGTATTCAGCTCCGTGTAATTCTCTATTTTGAATTTCAGCATCGATGGAGATGTCACTGCTTGCATTAGTGAATGCTTCTTCTTGAATATGCTCAGGTCTAATGCCTAAATACACATCAGACCCTTTATAAGGGGATTGGGTATTAGGAATTGCTAATGTTTGTTCTCCTAGTATGATGGTATTTTGTTGGCAGGGCAGCTTTAAAATATTCATGGCAGGTGTGCCAATGAATGTCGCCACAAATAAATTATCAGGTTTATCGTATAATTCTTGTGGTGTTCCTATCTGTTGTAAAATACCTTTGTTCAAAACGATGATGCGATCTGCCATGGTCATGGCTTCTATTTGATCGTGGGTAACATAAACGGTCGTGGTTTTTAAGGTATTATGGAGATCCATAATGCCTTGTCTAACCTCGACCCTTAGTTTAGCATCAAGATTAGATAGCGGTTCATCCATCAAAAACAACTCGGGATCACGGACAATGGCTCTTGCCATAGCAACACGTTGACGTTGTCCTCCTGATAGCTCTTTGGGTTTACGTTTAAGGAGAGGTTCAAGTTGAAGCATTTTGGCAACTTTTTTTACTTTTTCAGGAAATAGGCTTTTATCCTCTCCTCTCACTTTCATACCAAACGTAATATTTTTTTCCACTGACATGTGAGGAAATAACGCATAGTTTTGAAAAATTAATGAGAAGTTACGTTTTCTAGGTTCCCATTGGCTTATGTCTTGCTGGTTAAATAAAATGTGACCACTGGAAACGTAATCTAAACCTGCCAAAATACGTAGTAATGTACTCTTACCACACCCTGAGGGGCCAACTAATACTAAAAACTCTCCTTTTTTTATGTCGAGATTAATGTTGTTTAAAATACAATGTTGGTCAAAACTTTTTGTTATGTCCTTGAGCTGAATAAATGACATCAATTAGTCTCCTGGACAACTAATAGCAGATTCATAGCGATAGGGGCCAGATATTTGTGTTAATGGTTGACTATAGGTTACAAGACCTGTTTTAGGAACGAGTCGATGCATGAGCATAGCAGCAGGCTCTAAACAGTAGAGGTCAGTAGGATCGCTTGAGCTATAAGGAACTTGATGAACTGTTCCAGGTGCAGAAGCGATAATAGTTTGTTTGTATTGGGTAAACATGGTTCTATGGACATGGCCACAGAAGATTCGGATTAGGTGTGGGTACTTGTCTATTAGTTTTAGTAACTCATGTCCATTTTGACAGCCTATTCTATCCATTTGCAAGTTACCCAAGGCCACAGGTGGATGGTGCATAAATAAATAACTTGGTTTATTGGATTGATCAAGGGCATTGTCTAACCATTGCAGTGTATAGTCACTTAATTGCCCTGCATGTGTGCCTGGTTCAGTTGAGTCAATGAACAGTAGTTGTGCTTCATCATGATCCACTTTATAGGCAATTTGTTGAGGGTTATCGCCTAATAAAGGACAAAGAGGTTGGAATGCTTTTAAAAAAAAGGATTTGTTATCATGATTCCCTGGCACGATTAAAATGGGATATTGTAGATGCCCTAATATACGCTTTGCTACCTTGTATTCATTTTCTAATCCGCAATTGGTAATATCGCCTGTAATGATGACCGCATCAGGCTTTTCAGTTAATGAGTTGATGCGATTAATCACTTCAGCATTTGCTGTGTTGGTGTCGATAAAATCATATAATTTCCGACCATCACTACGAAAATGTAAATCAGAAATATGAGCAAATAACATATAAAATCCTCTTATTTGATACCAGAAAATCCAAAACTGCTTAAAAACTGTTTTTGGAATAAAATAAACACTAACATTAAAGGCAAGCACACGAGGAGGGTGCCAGCGCTGATGACGCCCCACTGCCCACCAGATTCAGCCCCCATCGCGAAAGAGACTAAACCTACGGTTAATACTTGTTGCGAGGGGTCGTTTAATGTCATTAAAGGCCAAACGTATTCATTCCAATGGTAAGTGATGCTAACAGTTGCAAAGGCTAATAGGGCAGGTTTTGTCATGGGAAGCAGCACATAAATTATGGTTTGCCACCAACGGCACCCCTCCATGAGTGCGGCATCTTCTAATTCTTTGGGAATGTTTAAAAAGGCTTGTCGCATTAGAAAAACGCCAAAAGCTGATGCAAAATAAGGCATCATGGTACCAAACAGTGTATTGAGTAATCCTAACTCTTTTAGTGTCATCATATTAGGAACCATCATAATGACTGGCATAATCATTAGTTGGATGAGTAGTAGGTAAAATAAAATGGTTCTTCCTCTAAATTCATGATATGCAAACACATAACCTGCGGTCGTAATGGTGATGAGCTGAATGATGAATGTCCCTACTGAAAAGATAATGGTATTGATATAAAGGGTTGGCCAGTCAGCACTGCTCCAAGCTAATTTAAAATTTTCTAAAGAAAGAGGTAGCCTTGGTAAAATTGAGGCCATGTCTAAACTAAAGCTATCCTCACTAATAGATGAAGAAATCATCCATAAAAAAGGGCTTAACCATAGGGTAGCTGTGCATATTAGGAGGATCGGTAAAGTGATAAGCCATATGCGTCGCCCCACTGAAGCATTAGTGTTCATAGTGGACACCTTTTTCTAGAATACGTAGATTAAATACTGAGAAGCTAAAAAGTAAAACCAAAGAAATAAAAGTAGCTGCTGATGCTTTGCCAATATCATGACTGTTGAGAGCAAGGTCTTGGATATAGTAGAGTAAAACAGATGTTGAGTTACTAGGGCCGCCTTGGGTCATTACGACAACATGGTCTATTTGGGTTATTGAATAAATAAGGGCGATAATGACTACGAAATTAATAGTGGGTCTTAATAGTGGAAGCGTGATGTGAAAAAAAATCTGTCGTCGTGATGCGCCCTCCATAATAGCTGCTTCACGTGCAGATGTAGACATGGCTTGTAGGCCTGCTAAGAAGAAGAGCATATAATAACCTGCAAATTTCCAAATCCCGACGATACTCAAAGCAATCAAAGCTGATTGACTCATTCCCAAGTAATTGGTATTCATAGGTCCAAACCATTTAGCAAGGTAGTAGTCTAATAACCCAAGATTGGGAATAAAGATAAAGGTCCAAATGGTGGCAGCGCTAACCAGTGGAATAATCGTGGGAAAAAAGAAAGCTGTTCTTAACCAACGATTAATGCGATTGTTTTCCCAAAGAATGATGGCTAAAAATAAAGCGAGTAATACTCCTGGTATTACGGTGAGCAAAATATAAATGACATTATTTTTTAGCGATAGCCAGAAGATAGGATCATCAAATAAGCGATAAAAATTTTCTAGACCAACAAATTTTTCTCCATCGATTGCATAACGAGAATCATAGAGGCTATCAGAGAATGAGCGGAATAAAGGCAGGTAGGTAAATAAAATGAGAAAAATGAAGGTTGGCGCAAGGATAAGGTACAAATAGATTTTTTTAAGCATAGTATGGATAAAACACTTTTGTCACTAAATATCTTAGGTATATTACGACCAAAGTATGACATAATGATGACAGCCAAGTTTTAAATCATTATTAAAATAATCTTCTAACATTTTAATAAATAGTCTAATGTTTGTTCCTCGCCCAAAACGGAAGATCATGTTATTCCAAGAGTACATAGAATTAGTATTGGAAGCTATTTTTTGAACCTATTCATTGTATTATTGGCTAAGCCTAGTTGCCCTGCAGGTCCCAAACGGCTCCTTCCTAATCATCCTAAATAAATACTTCACAGGATTACGGATCTCTTGCGCTATGTAGCATGTTTGCTATTCATTTAACTATACTTGCTGAATAAAAAGGTAAATTGGATAACTGCATCAACGCATTCTGCTGCTGATCTTTTGCTAACAAACCAAACATCAGCACTTAACCTCTAACTGTCCTGAGCACATACTTGTCTAGCTTGAAATCCTTGCCGTTACCGCTCATTCAGCTGATCGGCCCAGTCTTGCGTCATTATTCGGTACTGCTCCATATACTGTGCATTTTTATAAGATACCCTAATTTGATCTTTATCCGAATGCGATACCTGTACCTCAATCCACTGTTTAATTATCCAACACATTTAACGCCTAGATAACGTAGCTCGAATACGACGTCCATTTAAACACCCATCATGACCTAATCGCTTTAACCCACCATTCGGTGTATTCTCACTAATGAGTAGTTTAGGCTACCAACGATGACAGAGTAAATACGGTGGCCATGGAAACATTAACAATATAAGCTCCTTAATCACCCCGATCGCCCGTTTAGATAATGGCACCACATAAGGCAGAGTACTGTCATTATGGCTCACTGAACGTTGCAACTGCTTTACTTGCTCCGCTAGAATGCACCACAACCCCTTCTCCAAATCAAACTGTGCTGGTGTGGGTTGTCGTAACTAACAGATACGTACTTCTGTTAACAACAGATAAATCCCCAATCTTGTCTGAATTGCTCCCTGATATTCAGCCAGCCTCACCAAAAAGGCTGGTTACTCCTTCTGCCGTAAAAACGGATTATGCTGAATGGAATTTTAGGTAACACCAATAGCCCCTGCTCAGCAGCAGGATTAGTATCAATAATCCCTTCCGCAATAGCATGACGAAAAATCTCATTAAGCCAGCAACGACACTTCTCAGCAATAGACAAAGCCCCCCACATTTCAATATTACGCAATACCTTTAATACATCCGCTTTAGTAATTTCATTTAAAGGAATAGATCCTAATCCAGGCAAGAGATCAATTCGCATATAGCGCTCAATCTGAATAGCAGTACTTTGCCGTTTATATGGGTTATCCAAGCCAAGTTTTCTCAATTTAAACAGCTTCCAACATCCACTAAACTGTTCAAATGTTTCAACTTTGGCCTTCAACTCAACAAGCTCACCCACAGTATTTGCTTCAATACAGTCACTATGGTTAGGTGAAAACCCATTTTTAACCAAAAAACGGGCATCTTCACATTTTTGGCGGGCTTCTTTAAGACAGATATCGGGATATTGCCCTAATGAAACACGGTTACGTTTCCCTTTAAGGGTATAACGATAATGCCATGCTTTACTCCCTGTAGGGGAGATATATAAGGATAAACCTTGAATATCTTTAAGCGTATAGGGTTTTGCTTGAGGTTTGCTAATTCGTACCACTGCATCAGTGAGTGCCATAAAAGCTCTCCTAGTCGGAATTTAAGGAGATTTCTATTATGGGAATACAAAATCAAATGTCAGTCAAAAATCCGAATGCACCACTTACGGATTTCAATGTACCTTTGAATGTACCTTTTTACCGTAGCAGTGGGCAAACGGCAGTACACCTCTACGCACAATCTTGATAAGAAAGTGTTTGTTTTAAAGGTATTTGGACTGCTTGGTGAACGTCCGTGACGCTCCATGGATGTGTGTCTGGAGCGGGAAACGAGACTCGAACTCGCGACCCTAACCTTGGCAAGGTTATGCTCTACCAACTGAGCTATTCCCGCTTAAAATGGCGTCCCCTAGGGGACTCGAACCCCTGTTACCGCCGTGAAAGGGCGATGTCCTAACCACTAGACGAAGGGGACATTACTGACTTCGTCTACTACTGAAGTGGCGCGCATTCTATTAATATTTTTAGAGTTCGTCAAGTAAAAAATGAAAATATTTTTTAAATAATTAAAATTAAATTTTAAAAAACTTGTTCTTATGGTTTAAGTTTCGTAAGCTGTACTGTCATTTAGTTTATTTGTAAAGATTATGAACGCTACATTTAAGAATCAATTTAGAATTGAAATCAAAGCACTTTTTTCTTTAACTTTGCCCATTCTTATTGCTCAATTAGCCTATACGTCGATGGGGTTTGTTGATGCGATGATGGCAGGGCATTTTAGCAAGCATGATTTGGCGGCTATTGCTCTGGGTAATTCTATTTGGATACCGATTTATTTGTTGATGACGGGTATTATTTTAGCAACTACTCCTAAGGTGGCTAATTTATTTGGTGCTTGCAATAATAAAGAGATAGGCCCTTTAGTCAGACAGTCTTTGTGGATGGCATTTTTTGTGGTTGTGGTCGTCATTGTTTTGTTATTAAGTGCGCACCCATTATTGGTCTTTATGGGGGCTTCTGAAGATACATCACTTTTAACAATGAAGTTTCTTCATGGTATCGCTTGTGGTATGCCTGCTATTGCCTTTTATCAGGTATTTCGTTGTTTGAGTGATGGCATCGGTAGACCCAAGCCTAGTATGGTGCTAGGTGTTATTGGCCTAACCTTGAATATTCCCGTTAATTATGTGATGGTTTTTGGTAAGTTAGGATTCCCTGCCATGGGTGGGGCGGGTTGTGGAATTGCTAGTGCCTCGGTTATGTGGTTTATGTGCTTTGGCTTTGTATGGTGGATCTCGTATGGTCATGCTTATAAGAGTTGTGAGATTTTTAAACGCTTTGATATGCCAAATTGGAAAGTAATTGGTGATTTATTGCGGATTGGTGTGCCAATCGGTGTTGCTGTTTTTACTGAAGCGAGTATTTTTAGTGTAATTGCTTTATTAATTGCTAAGCTAGGCGATGATGTGGTTTCTGGCCATATGATTGCATTGAATTTTTCTTCGTTGGTATTTATGGTGCCTTTGGCTATTTCTATTGCGATTACTGTGCGTGTAGGGCAAGCTATGGGGCGTAAAGATGCGGTAGCAGCTAGATTTTCAGCCAGTGTTGGCGTTGTGGTTGCTTTTGTGTTGGCTTTTATTTCTATGTCTCTTATGCTTATTTTTAGAGAAAACGTGGCGGCACTTTATACAAAAGATCATACGGTGTTAATGTTAGCAAGTCATTTAATTATTTTTGCGGCGCTATATCAACTACCTGATGCAATTCAAGTAACTTGTGCAGGTGCATTAAGAGGTTATCAAGATACTGGTATTATTATGTTTATTACGGTGGTTTCGTATTGGGTTATTGCCATGCCAATAGGTTATAGTCTAGGGTTGACTCATTTTTGGGGTGATCCACAAGGCCCTGCAGGATTTTGGACTAGTCTAATTATCGGTCTAGCTTTTGCCTCAGTTATGTTAGGGATGCGCTTTCTATATCAAAGTCGCCGCCAAATAAGGATGTTAAGCTATTCTTAATCTCCTTTTTTGCGAATCCAGTAGTAATAAGTTTCATCAGTTTGTTGTTGATCAATTAATTGGTGATCTAAAAAGTTACAAAACTTGGGAATATCTCTTTGAGTTGATGGATCTGTTGCAATGACCTTTAGTAACCCACCAGCTGGGAGGTCTCTAATTTTGTTGTGTAATAGCATAATGGGCTCAGGGCAAATAAGCCCTGTAGCATCTAAAACTTCATCCGTTTGTAAAGTAGTTTGGTCCATAGGTTGCCTTAGTTTAAACGTTGTAAATGGCAGGTGATTTCTTCCCTGTCATGATAGAGTTGTTTGCAGGTAATGTTAACCTTTATTCCGTGATCGATAAAGTGGTCTTGCATTCGTTCTGTGAGTTTCATTACTTCTAAATAGCGCTGTTTCATAGGAAGCTTAAAGTTGACGATAGCTTCTTTGCACCATCCTTCTGCTAGCCATGTTTGTACCATGGCTGCTGTTCTTGCGGGTTTTTCTACAATATCACAAACCATCCAGTTAACAGCTTTATTCGGTTTGTAAGTAAAGCCGTCGGCTTGTATGTGTTTTACTTGTCCAGTTTCCATGAGTTCCGGTTGCATGGGGCCATTGTCGATTGCGGTTACATACATGTGGCGCTTAACCAGTTGCCATGTCCAACCACCCGGTGCTGCGCCTAGGTCAATAGCGGTCATGCTGAGGGCGAGCCTTGTATCCCATTCTTGACGTGGAATAAAGAAGTGCCATGCTTCTTCTATTTTTAATGTGGAGCGACTAGGCGCTTCTCGAGGAAATTTGAGGCGTGGTATCCCCATTGGCCATTTTGCACTGTTGTGCTGATTAGCATAACCAACAAATACTTTTTGCCCTGTTAAAAACGTTAGAAGTAGTCTGGGCTTGTTTGGGTCGTCAATTAGTTTTCCGGATTTTTTAAGGTGTGTTATCAGTGGTTTTTCGAATTTACGGCAAAAGGTAGAAAGACTCTTGCCATCATTGGTATCTAGCATTTCTAACCATAAGTCACCCATGGGCGGGTAGTCTTTTAGAATAGTGAGTAGTTGACTGATACGGTCATTTTCTTCGAGCTCTACAAATTGACCAGCCGCCCATTGTCTCGGAAAAATAAGCTGATTAAAAGGTTGTTTGTTAATAAATTGTTGTATTTGGTGCGGCTCTTGGCAAATAAACTCAACAAATGCACTGTTTGGCTTACTTTTGGCATAGCCAATGATATCTAGCATGTTGGCTTTGTCGGTTATTTCTGCACAGGCTTCATTTTCAAAACCTGCACGGCAGTGTAATAAAAGGGTGTTGATCACTTTTATAGCTCATCAATAATTGTATAGGTGTTTATTTTAGCAGGTGCATGGTTAAAAAGATTATTTTTATTGTGAAAAAACAATATTAAAGAGAGGAATGGGGAACACCTCTCTATTTTAGTTGCTAGCCTGGTGTGTTTATTTTGTCGTGGTAGAAATCTTTAAATAACTCTGGGATTGCTGCACGCCAAGCACGCTGTTTTATACCAAACGTGTAGAGTATTTTTTTGCATGAAAGTACCGCATATTGAGGTTCTACACTTGCATCACTAAATTCTGTATGCGGTTTCGCAATTATATTTTCAGTGATGGTTTTATCATAATTTCTTGCTTCATTAAGTGCTATTTGCCCCCATGTTAAAGATGAGGTTGCCTCCATTGCACCATAGTGGTAGGTTCCCCATAATGCCGTATTGCAATCGATTTGTTGTAGTATGCCTAAAATGACTCGTGCAGCATCATCAATAGGAGTTGGGTTGCCGCGTCGGTCATCTGCCAATTGTATTTCTGGGAGTGTTTTGGCTCTGTTAATCAATCTTGCTACTTTGCCTTCAGGGTTGTAATCTAAGAGCCAACCGAAGCGTAAAAGGATATGTTTAGGGCAACTATCTGCAACTATTTGCTCAATTTTCCAAAGTGCTTGACCTAAGATGGAGATAGGAAGCGGCTCGTCTTCTTCGTTATAAGCGGTAATACGCGTTCCACCAAAAACACGATAGCTTGAAGGTTGAAACAATATGATATTTTTCTCTTGGCATAGTTTTGCTAGATGTTCTATCATATTTATTTGTAGGCTAAGCTTTTCTGTATCAACACCTCTGGCCTGAAACCAATCAGCGTAGTAGGCAAGATTAATAACACAATCTGGTTTATTATTTTCTAATAAAATAGATAAGTTTTCATGGTTCCAACCTTCCTCTGGAGAGTTTGGTGCATGTAAATGTATGTTTTCCCCAGTTGCTTGTTCTAACAGAGACTGACCGAGTAAGTTATCGCCACCGAGTATGAGTAGTTGCATTCGCATAGTAAAAGTATCTGTTTAGTTGCTTATTAATTTAGTGTAGTAACGTGTACTACAGCCTGAATAAAGTTATTTACTAAAAACGGTTTTTCCTGACGGTCTTTCTTTCATTCGTGTTAAATAAGAAAGGAGATTTTTAGCGTTAATAAAAAGTTGTTCAGCATATGGCGTCTGAGAAACATAATCTAGCATGGGCGTGAGGATTGCATCAGCCATGCTGTAAGAGTTGCCACAAAAGAAAGTATTATTGTTTAATTGTCTCTCTAGTAAATTTAGTGCGCTAATGACATCAGGTATTAGTTTTTCTACAATACTGATGCGAACAGTGTTATTAGGGTCTCTAGGGAATGCAAATTCTAAAAAATACTGTCTTATAAGAATGTTGTCAATATAAAGGCTTAGAGCACCAGACCACTGATCAATAAGCGAGATTGCTAGGGGATCTTTCGGAAGTAGTTTTTTAGTAGGAGAAATGTTATCTAGAAAACGACAAATTGTTGTTGTTTCGAAGATAGGATGTTCATCATAGAAGAGGACAGGAACTTTTTTGAAGGGATTGACGTGGGCTAATTCATCACTTTTGAGTGGAATTTTTTTTCCATTTAGATCAGGCCCGTAAGTATAGCTCAGCCCTAGCTCTTCGCAATAAAGGCGAACACTTCTAAGGAAAGTACTAAAATCAGGCCCCAGAATATGTATTTCTGACATTTTCTTATCCTTTAATTAGTTGTTGTTGAAGATTTACATATAACGTCTAGCATTTTAGTAGCATCAACCCCTTCAATTGGGATGAACTTTGCGTTAGGGTCATTATCGGCGCTTTCTAATAATTCTCCCTCACCAAAAAACTTTTCATGAACAGCTTGTTTACCTATCTTTCCCGTTTTATCTTTACAGTTAATGGTAAAGTCGGTGACATAAGAGATGGGGTAGGGGTTAGTTAGCGCTGTTTTAGTAGGGTTAGCTTTTCTTTCTTGCATGGATGGAACATTAATAGATATTTTGGTTGTTCTAAGATCAGGGTTTTGTTTATCAATAACAATATCATCGGTTTTGATGAAAATGTGAGAGTCTTTTTGTGTCTCTATCCAGTTGTCATTATTTGCCATCACTAAAGGAGAGATAGTGGCAATAATTAGAGTTATTACTATTTTTGACATGAAACGTTCCTTACTATTTCGAGTATTTATACATTATTATAACGCGTTTTAATTAGGTGTGAGTGCGCAATAACACTCAAATAGTTACTTTATTTATGATAAATAGTCAGTAGGGATTAAAATAAGATTGGCAAGTACAAATAAATAGATTAATATATTTAAAATTAAAACGAACGTTTAAAAATGGAAGCTTCAAAAATGATCTCTGTTTATCAGTTAAAACCAAAGTTTCAATCACTGTTAAGACCTCTTGTTAATAAATTATTCAATGCGGGGGTAACCGCCAACCAAGTTACTATAGGTGCCTGTGTAGGGTCGCTAGTTATTGCATTGGTTGTTGGATTGTTAGCGAGCCATGCTTGGGTGTTTTGGTTAGTTCCTCTCTGGATGTTTATTCGTATGGCATTAAATGCCATTGATGGCATGTTGGCACGCGAGTTTAATCAAAAGTCAGGACTCGGCGCTTATTTGAATGAGTTATGTGATGTCATTGCAGACAGTGCATTATTTTTAGTCTTTGCATTTGTTGCCACGGTAAATCCTTTATTAGTGGTGTTAGTGGTTATTCTTTCTTTACTCACTGAATATGCAGGTGTAATGGCACCATTAGTGGGCGCTTCACGTCGTTATGATGGCCCTATGGGTAAAAGTGATAGGGCTTTAGCCTTTGGCGTGATTAGTGCAGGTATTGCTATTGGCTGGTTACCTTTGACATGGATTAATGTATTACTGTGGGTTATTGCGGCTTTATTAGTTTATACACTTGTTAACCGTATAAAGCAGGGTTTAAAAGAGATTTCTCATCACTAGAAGGAAAGTTGTATGCGTCAGGAACAACAAAAAGCATTTACCAGTCATGATGGAACAGCGCTATTTTATCGCCATTGGCCAGCTGTATCAGCGCCAGCAGAGGGAAGTACGCCTACAATTATATTGTTCCACCGTGGGCACGAGCATTCAGGTCGTATTGCACATTTAGTTGAAGAGTTAAATTTACCAGAGTTCCAGTTTTTTGCTTGGGATGCAAGAGGTAATGGACAATCTCCTGGAGAGCGGGGTGATGCGCCCAGTTTTGCATGGATTGTAAGAGATGCAGAATATTTCTTTCTGCATATAAAAACAGAATATCAATTAGCGAGCGAAGATATTGCCGTTATCGGGCAAAGTGTGGGTGCTGTGGTTGCCTCAACATGGGTGCATGATTATGTACCTAATATTCGTGCGATGGTACTGGGTTCACCTGCTTTTAGTGTGAAACTTTATGTGCCTTTTGCTGTGCCCGGTTTGAAGCTACTCTATAATTTGAAAGGTAACTTCTTTGTAAATAGTTACGTTAAACCAAAATTATTAACCCATGATAAAAGCCGTGAGGAATCATTCAAAACGGATCCTTTGATTGCTCGCCCTATTTCAGTTCGAGTATTATTAGATTTATACAGTACGTCTGATCGTGTAGTGAAAGATGCTCAGTCGATACATGTGCCTACTCAGATGCTTGTGTCGGGTTCTGATTATGTCGTACGACGTAAACCACAACAGCAATTCTTTGAGAATTTAGGCAGCCTGAAAAAAGAATACCATGTATTGCCCGGTTTTTATCATGATACTTTAGGTGAGAAAGATCGCCATCTAGCGGTTGAAAGAGCAAGACGATTTATCTTAAATTGCTTTGCTGAACCACAGGCAATACCATCGTTATTGGATGCTGATAAGGTTGGTTATACGCGTGCAGAGGCAGATAACTTAGCGCTACCTGTACAAGGTTTTTTCAAAAAACACTATTGGAAAATCAATAGAAAGCTTTTAAAACAAACCAGTAAAATTTCTGAAGGCGTAAAACTAGGGTTTGATACAGGCTTTGACTCGGGTAGTACTCTTGATTATGTTTATCGTAATCAAGCATCAGGTTGTTCGGGTTTTGGTCGTTACATTGATTTTCTCTATTTGCAATCAATCGGTTGGCGCGGTATTAGACAGCGTAAAGTGCATGCTGAAGAGCTATTAAAGTTAGCCATTGAACAATTAAAGCAAGCTGGGAAGCCTGTGAATATTGTTGATATCGCAGCGGGGCACGGCCGCTATATTTTAGAGGCAGTGAATCAGCTTGAGCAAAAACCTGATTCTATTTTATTGCGTGATTACAGTGATATTAACGTGAAAGATGGTACAGCGCTAATCGCAGCCAAAGGACTTAGTTCGATCGCTCGTTTTGAGAGAGGTGATGCTTTTAATAAAGAACAGCTAGCTATATTGAATATAAAGCCAACACTGGCAGTGGTATCAGGATTATATGAATTATTTGGTGATAATCAAATGATTAGAGATTCATTAGCAGGGTTAGCTGAGTCTGTGGAAGATGGTGGTTATTTAGTGTATACCGGTCAGCCTTGGCATCCTCAATTAGAGTTTATTGCCCGTGTGTTGACTAGTCATCGTGAGGGGCAAGCGTGGGTTATGCGTCGACGTACTCAGTTAGAGATGGATCAGCTGGTTGAGGCAGCAGGTTTTCGTAAACTAACCATGCGTATTGATGAGTGGGGTATCTTTAGCGTTTCTATTGCACAGCGGGTTAAATGATGAGTCATAAAAGAGAAGCCAGCTTATGGCCAAGAACATTGTTATGGCTTATCGGTTTAAGTGGTTTCTTCTTTTTCAGCTATGGCCTTGCTAACCACATTACTTCGTTAAGAAGTGATGTGGGCAGTGTTGTTTTTAATTGGGAACACTTTATTCCTTTATGGTCGTGGACAATTGTCCCTTACTGGAGTATCGATGCACTGTATGGCCTTGCTATTTTAATGGCTTGCACAAGAAAGGAGTTAGACACATTGGGGCGTAGGTTACTTTCTGCACAGGTAATTTGCGTGGGCTGTTTTTTATTATTCCCTCTACATTTTACTTTTGAGCGCCCTCATTTAGATGGCTTTTTTGGTACATTATTTGATTTGTTGATGGGTTTTGATAAACCGTTTAATCAGGCACCTTCATTGCACATTACATTGTTAGTAATTCTATGGGTTTTCTATAGCCAGCATATTAAGGGCTACTGGCGTTGGCTATTGCATGGTTGGTTTTTCTTAATAGGGTTGTCAGTGTTAACAACATGGCAGCATCATTTTTTTGATGTGCCTACGGGAGTTTTAGCAGGTTGTTTATGTATTTGGTTATGGCCGGATAATAGCTCATCACCCTTACTAGCAAAAGCATATCCTAAACAGTGGAAGTTGTTTTTTATATATACTATGGTGGCTTGCATTAACGCCTTGGTTAGTCTTTATCTGGGTGGTTTGTGGTTATGGTTGTGTTGGCTCTCGGTCGCTTTCTTGTTGGTTGCTTTAAACTATGCTTTCTTTGGCGCAGTGGGTTTTCAAAAACAAGATAATGGGCGTTTTAGTTTTCCTGCTTTTTTATTGTATACACCTTATTTCATAGTGGCATGGGTTAACTCAAGACTATGGACCAGAAATAATAACAACGCAGATTGTGTGGTTGGTAATGTTTATTTAGGCCGTATTCCTTGCCCGTCAACGATTAATCAGTATCAGTTTTCAGGGGTTGTTGATCTTTGTGCTGAGTTACCGATGACCTGCTACGTGGAGCGTTATCGGTTAATTCCTGTGTTAGACCTAACCATGCCACCCATCAGTATTTTTGATGAGGCCGTTAAAGCAATTGATGCTTATCAACAGCAAGGTCATGTTTTAGTTTGTTGTGCTTTAGGCTATTCGCGCAGTGCACAAGCAGTTCTTGCTTGGTTATTGTGGAGCAAGCATGCTGCAACAGTAAAAGAAGCTTTGGAGATACTTAAAAAAGCCAGGCCAACAGTGGTTATTAGTCAGGTACAACAGAAAAATTTAGAAGCATGGTGGGCTACGAAGCATGAGTAATCAATCTAAACAAGTGGATTTAGCTGTTTTAGTGGGCTTATTAAAACAATCAACCATGATAGGCCGTTTTTCCTCCAACATTACAGTTATTTCATTGCTGCTGCTAACTATTGTCATGTTTTTATTTGCTGACAGTTTAATTATGGTTGGTTTAAGTATCGCTATTTTCCTTTTAGGTATTGTTGAGAAGTATTTTGCGGTACGTGTCGATTTTGATCGGTCGCTATTTAAATCGCTACAAGCGTATTCTAATAGTGAGCTGATGTCTGCATTAAAGTCGATGGATCACTCATTGTGTCAGTTTGGTTTAATCAAAAAAGGCTATGATCCTGAGCGTAGCTTAGAAAGTCGAATGAAAGGGGCTATTGGTTTGTTTAAAAAACAGCTCTTTTGCTGTGTTATACAAAGTATTTTATTAGTGATCAGTGTTATTGTGATGATTAGTTGCTGATAGGCAGAAGATAAGCTATACGAAAGGCGAATAAACGGTATAATTGGTTAAAATAAGTGCCTTTTTTAGGAGTTTTCTTTTTATGTTGGCAAAGATTTGTTCTGCTTTATTGATAGGGTTTGCAAAGGCTCTAACAGGAGCACGTTGTGTTTGGAAAGGGTGTCATCCTGAACCCAAGCAACGTATTTATTATGCTAATCACTCTAGTCATGCAGACTTTGTATTAATTTGGGCCGCTCTTCCTCCTAAGTTACGTCAACAAACAAGACCTGTCGCTGCTTCTGACTATTGGTCAAGAACAAAACTACACCGTTTTATGATTCATCAGATGTTTCGTGGCGTTTTAGTTGATCGTGTGCGTAAAGAGGGTAGTAATCCTTTAGAACCTATGTTAAATGCTTTAGGGCAAGGTGACTCATTGATTATTTTTCCTGAAGGTACTCGTAATCGAGAGGAAGAATTACTCCCCTTCAAAAGTGGACTTTATAACTTAGCCATAGCTTATCCTGATGTAGAGATTGTGCCTGTCTGGTTAGATAATTTAAAAAGAGTCATGCCAAAAGGCCATGTTATTCCTTTACCTGTGCTTTGTACTTTGACTGTAGGGGAACCTATTCAAGTTGAAGAAAATGAAACACGCCATGAATTTTTAGACAGAGCCAGAGCATCATTGATTGCTTTAGGGAAAGGAGAATAAATAAATGCTATCTCATGATCAGGATACTTTCTTTTTATTTTGTGGTATTGGCGCTGTTTTAGTCTTAGCTTCTGCTATTGGTTTTCTATTAAAACTATTTAAAGGTAACACGCCAGTTATTGCCAACCTCAATGCTCGCATCAATGCATGGTGGTGCATGGTTATTGTGATAGGTATTGCTTTTTGGCTGGGTAACACCGCAGTGATTGTGCTCTTTTTTATTATTTCTTTTTTCGCATTGCGAGAATTTATTACGATCACACCCACGACATCGGGTGATTACTATGCGTTAGTATTTGCTTTTTATGCGGCGTTACCATTGCAATATATCTTAGTGGGTATGGATTGGTATGGTATGTATACTATTTTTATTCCTGTGTATGTGTTTCTATTATTGCCGATGTTTGCATCGTTATCAGGAACAACAAAAAACTTTTTAGAACGTACCGCTAAAGTGCAGTGGGGGTTGATGATAACCGTTTACTGTATTTCATGCGTGCCTGCGCTATTAACCCTTAATATTAAAGGGTTTGAAGGGCGAAATTTATTGCTGATAGCCTTTTTAGTGATTGTTGTTCAGATTTCGGATGTACTGCAATATGTCTTTGGTAAATTATTTGGTAAGCACAAAATAGCACCTAACTTATCCCCTTCTAAAACGATTGAAGGTTTTGTTGGGGGGATTGTTTCAGCTTCTCTCATTGGCGCTTGTTTATTTTGGATCACCCCTTTTAGCTTTGTTGAGGCAGCACTTATCGCGTTGATGATAACCCTGCTTGGCTTTATGGGTGGTTTGGTAATGTCATCTATTAAACGTGACTGTGGTATCAAAGATTGGGGGCATATGATTGAAGGGCATGGTGGTATGCTCGATCGTTTAGACTCTGTGTGCTTTGCTGCACCTATCTTTTTCCATGTTGTTCGTTATTGGTGGGGATGATTGAATAGTCATTCAATAAAAAAGCCTCTTTTAAGAGGCTTTTTTAGTTATCTTTTTTATGTAACATACAATAAATATTAAAACACCCGCATTGATATAAGATGTAAGCGTGATTGTTAAACAATAAATTAATGTAACCGTATTGCTTTTAATACTTGATCCAAATAAGTTTAAAAGAATTAGGGATAATGCAATCGATGGAATAAAGTAAATGAGGTAGCATTTCTTTAGCGTTAACTGTTTTTTAAAAAAGCGTGTACTAAGAAAATACAATGAAAAGGGAATGATAAGTGCAAATAGACTACAAATCAGTGCTAAAGAAATAGGCCAGTTTGGAATCAGTGTTTTTATATTAGCATGACTCACAGTGGTCTTACTGATAAGCTTGTCAACAGTGATATCGATAGCATGAAAATAATCATTCTGATTAATTAAGGGAGTAATATTTCTTTTTATAATTTTCTTAACAACAGGATCAGTTATTTTATTTTTTAAATCATTGCCTACTTCGATTCTTAGTTTGTGATCATCTTTTGCAATTACTATTAACAAGCCATTTTTTTTATCTGGTTGTCCCAGCTGCCACTCGTTAAAAACTTTAATAGCATATTTATCAATAGACTCATGACCGAGAGTTTTTATTATTAGCACAACAAATTGATCACTTGTATTTTGTTCGTGACGGGCTAGTTTTTGGCTAATAGAATTTAATTGTTGTTTAGACAGTGTCTTTGTTTCATCAATAACCCAAGCGTTTAACTTAGGAACTTCCGCTGCTTTAATGCTCATTGCAAATAAGAGGAAAACAGATAAAACAAATAGCTTTAAATGAAGTCCTGTAATCAACTTTATCAACATACTTCTCCATAATTATACGTTATATTTATTGTTGAAAAGGTAGGCTGATTATAAGTTATTTTAATATGAGCGTAAATGTTTATGCGCAAAGATACTTTATACAAATGGGACCTTGAAAAATTTTAGGTAGGGTAAATATTTTTTAGTCGTAGTGGCCTGTCGATAATGTTTGTAAAATAAAAGGAGCATTGCTCCTTTTATTTTATTTGTTATCTGGTAAGGCGAATGCTATGACATAATCTCCTATATTTTTTGATTGTGCTGCACCGCCAACGGAAATGACAATATATTGTTTTCCGGTATTAGGTGAAATATAAGTCATTGGTGTAGCACTAGAACCAATAGGTAATGCATGTTTCCATATTTCTTTACCTGTTTCTGAGTCAAATGCTCTAAGATAATAATCTTGAGAACCCGCAAAGAATACAAGGCCTCCCGCAGTAGTCATTGTCCCTGCGTAAGTAGGCATACCAATTTCCATAGGTATGTATGTTTTTATACCTAGTGGACCAACTTCCTCTGACGTTCCTACTGGAGTTTGCCATAATAATTTTTTAGACTTTAAATCTACTGCTGAAATAGTGCCATAAGGGGGTTCAACACAAGGAACACCTAGTGAACTTAGCCATACCATCGTGACCATCCCATAAGGTGTTCCTTTTTGAGGGGATGGTCCGTGTCCAGTACCATCAGCATGATATTTTTTAGCTGTAGAAGCATACTCATCTCTTGGTACCAACCAAAATAAAACAGGTATACGAATATCATTTACATAGGCGATTAGATTAAGCGGATCTAGAGACACACTACCCCAGTTAAGTCCACCTACATTACCTGGCTGTTCAATAGTTGGTTTGAAATCAATTGGTGTGAAGTCTCCTTGATAATTAACACGATTAAATTGTATACGGCAAGCCAGCTGATCAAGCAAGGTCATTCCCCACATTTTATTAGCAGTTAAATGATCTGCTCCAATGGTTGGCATTCCTGTTGAATAAGGTTGTGTTGGAGAAAGGTACTCATCAGGTACATTAGTTTTGTTTGGTACATTTTTTTCTTCTACTTTGGTAATAGGCTTTCCTGTTTCTCTATTAAGTAAAAATATTTGTCCACGTTTAGTTGTTTGCATGATAGCAGGAATATTTTTTCCTGTTTCATCAGGCACGTCTATAAGTGCTGGTTGGGATGGTAGATCGTAATCCCATAAATCATGATGAACAGTTTGGAATTTCCATTTTTTACGACCAGTATTGATATCCAATGCAACTAATGATGAATTATATTCATCAGAAAACTTAGGCCTATTGGCACCATAATAATCAGGTGTAGTATTACCTAAAGGAATATAAACTAAACCTAATTTGTCATCATAAGCTGCATGTGTCCACATATTTGGAGTTTCTAAGGTATAAGTTTTTCCTTCAGGTGGATATTTTGTAATTTCAGGATTGCCTAAATCCCAAGCCCAATCTAATTCACCAGTTTTAGCATCAAATGCACGAATAACTCCTGATGGCTCATTAACTTGTTGATTATCTACAACCCAGCCGCCTACGATAATGCGATCACGTGCAACAAGTGGTGATGATGTTTGAAAGTAAAATCCTGGAGTAACTGTTCCCATATCTTGTTTTAAGTTAACAGTACCTTTATCGCCAAAATCTTTACATGGTTTTCCTGTGTCAGCATCAACCTCTATTAAACGGGCATCAATAGTTGTCATTACGATGCGTTTTTTACAAACTGTATTGTCAACTGTTTCATCATAGTAATATGATACAGAACGGCAACGTTGCCATATAGGAGACTTCGCATCAGGAGAGAATGTCCAAATTGGCTTGCCAGTATCAACGTCTATAGCAGCTAAATGGTTATTGCGTGAACAGGTATAGACTTTGTCATCTATTTGTAGAGGTGTGTTTTGGTCAATCCCTGGACCTTTATCTCCTGTATTATACATCCAAGCTACTTGTAAATCTTTTACATTGTCTTTATTTATTTGAGTAAATGATGAAAAACGATCTCCTTGCGTTGTTTTACCATAAGCAAACCAGTTTTCTGGTTTATTTAGATTACTCGAGTGTTTTTTAAAGGCTTGAGTTTCATTATAAATAGTATTATGAGGTACTAAAGTGCCTGCAAGCATACAGATAAAAAAAATTGCACACAGACCACCAAGGCTATAAGCAATCCTTTTAACAGCACTGTTCCTTTTACAAAAAACTAATGTACTGAGAATTGCAATACCTAATGGTAACATTATCCGGGAGTTCATCGCCCAAAAATTAAATCCTCTTTCCCAAATTGCCCAAATCAGTGTATAGATCACAGCAATATAATTAAGATAAAGTCCGATCGATTTATTTTTGTATAATAAAATAGGCGTAATGCAATAAATAGCACCTAGTATTAAATAGAAAGATGTATCCCCTAAATAAACTAAATAACCGCCAGCAACAACAAAGCTTATACCTATAATAGCTATGAGTAACCCTAGTAAAAAAAGTAGTATTTTTCGCATTTTAATAATTTCCTTTTATTTATTTTTATATCGTTGTTAAATGCTTACATAATAGATAGAAATGATGGGATTAAAAAATATCATCAAATTAATTTATTATCAAAATAAGCACGTGAATTAGAGTAAATTAAAATTATAAAGTTTAATGATGGCAATAAAATTAATTCAAACTTTAGTGCAATATAAAAATATGTGTAATTTGGGGTTGCTAAATGAAATAGAAATATTTTATTTAGGTGTTTCTATAAGATTCTCTTATCTTTACAAGCCAGAAAAAAATATAATGAGTAGCGTGAGTTTTTAGGAGTGCTAGTAAAGAATTTATCTAAAAAAAGATTGCCGTATTTAAACAAGCAATCTTTTAAGAATGCTAATTATTCTGCTTTGAAATTTTGCTTAGCAAGGAAGTCTTTCATGTGAGGGCGTTTAAGTTGGCTGATGAACTGGCTCATATTGTGAGTCCAATCATCATTTTTCTGATTAGTACCGCGTGTTTGATAATAAGTCTGCATGGTATGATCATATTGTGATAATAGTGCAGGGTATTTGTTAGCATCATAGCATTCTTTATGGAGAATGGCTTGTAGTGGTAATCTTGGTTTAACTTGATTTTGCTTGACAGGAACGCCTATTGTCATGCCAAAGACAGGAAATACCAAGTGGGGAATATTTAACAGCTCATTTATTTTTTCTGGCTGATTACGAATCCCTCCAATGAAACAAATTCCGTAGCCTTTAGATTCTGCGGCTAATGCAACGTTTTGAGCAAATAGCGTAGCATCGATAGTGGATACTAATAGATTTTCCATTGAATCGCTTTGAACTACCGTGTTGTGTTGTAAACAGGCTGCATTTAGTCGAGCTAAATCTGCACAAAATACAAGAAATACAGCACAGGTCGCTACATGAGGGTTGTTGCTATAGTCTGCTAGTAGTTGCTTTTTTTCTGTGTCTTCAACTGAAATAACAGAATAAGCTTGAATAAAGTTGGAAGAGGAAGCGCCTTGCGCGGCTATTAATATTTCCTCTAAAACAGACTGTGGAATAGCCTGATCAGTATATTTACGAACAGAGATGTGTTTCTGCATTTGGTCAATAACATGGTTCATAATTAACCTACTTAATGGGATTTGAAATGTTTTTGATTCTAATTTATTAAATGTCTAGTTATTTTAGCATTAAATGATTGCCAAGCTTTTAGTAAATCATTTTAGATTGTGTTAAAGCGTATTTTGTTTGTCATCAAGTTGTCATAAATGATTTATATACTTTACTTAAGTTGATAAGAAACTAGGAAAATAAGATGTACTTAAGAAAAGTATTAATCAGTATCAGTATGGGACTTTTGTACTCTATGAGTGCATGGGCAGAGAAGAGCCAGTTAACGGTTTATACCGCGTTAGAAACGGACCAAATTAAAGCTTATCAGCGTGCCTTTAATAAAGCGTATCCTGATATACAGTTACGGATTGTACGTGATTCAACAGGTGTGATTGTTTCTAAATTGTTGGCTGAAAAGAATAATCCTAAAGCGGATGTGATTTGGGGAGTAGCGATTACTGGCTTAGGTGTATTAAAGCAACAAGGAATGTTGGAACCTTATGCACCGGCCAATTTATCTAATATTAAAGAAAGTTATCGTGATGTAAATAATCCACCATACTGGTGGGGGCTCGATGTAACGGGCGCCGTTGTTTGTTTTAATACGGTAGAGGCCGCTAAGAGAAATATTCCAAAACCAGAAAAGTGGGCTGATTTGTTAGACCCTGTTTACCGTGGACAAATTGTTATGCCTGATCCTACCTCATCGGGGACAGGATATTTTGATGTGGTCAGTTGGCTACAAATGTTAGGCGATGATCAAGGACGTGGCGATGGTTGGAGGTTCATGGATGAACTTCACAAGAATATAGCGCAGTATACGCACTCTGGCTCAAAGCCATGTAATATGGCAGCAACGGGAGAGTATGTGTTAGGCATCTCTTTTGAGTACAGAGGACATACAAACAAAATGAAAGGTGCTCCTATAGATCTTATTTTCCCCGCAGAGGGGTTAGGTTGGGATGTAGAGGCTTTTGCTATTCATAAAGGAACTAAAAACTTAGCAGCTGCTAAAACTTTAGCTGATTGGGCATCGAGTACAGAGGCGATGAAATTGTATGGCAAAAGTTTTGCTATCACAGGTCAGCCCAATGTGGCGCCTAAATTAGCAAATATTCCTGATGATTATGAACAACGACTGATTAAAATGGATTTTGATTATGCCGCAAAAGAGCGTGATAGGATTTTGCGGGAGTGGAGTAGTCGTTATGCAAATAAATCTGAATCAACGAAGTAATGGCTAAGGAACTCTATTCATGTCTACGTCCTATCTACAGTTAATCAATCTTAATAAAAAATTCGGTAAGTTTGTTGTGTTAAATGATATTAGCTTAACCATTAATAAAGGTGAACTAATCTGTTTTTTAGGGCCATCTGGCTGTGGTAAAACAACGTTATTAAGGATTATTGCGGGTCTTGAGAAGCAATCAAGTGGCATGATTATTCAAGGTGATAAAAATATTAGTTTTGCTTCGCCTGCTGATCGTAATTACGGTATTGTCTTTCAATCGTATGCACTATTCCCTAATTTAACAATCGCCGATAATGTAGCTTATGGCTTAGTTAATCGTAAATATACGAAAGAAAGTATAAAAAAACGCGTTGCTGAATTATTGCAGGTGGTAGGGTTGCCAGATAGTGGCAGTAAGTATCCCTCGCAAATGTCAGGAGGGCAACAACAGCGTATCGCTTTGGCAAGGGCCTTGGCTGCATCGCCTGATTTGCTATTATTGGATGAACCATTATCAGCCTTGGATGCAACAGTTAGACAACATTTGCGTAATGAAATTTGTAACCTACAAAAACAGCTAGGGTTGACCACCATTATGGTAACCCATGATCAAGAAGAAGCCTTGTCCATGGCGGATAGAGTGGTTGTAATGAATCACGGTACGATTGAGCAAGTAGGTAGCCCGATGGAAGTCTACAGTAATCCTGCTTCTCCTTTTGTTGCTGACTTTATTGGTAAAGTTAATTGTTTAGATGCTGTAGTAAGCGATGGTAATGCTTTTAAATGTGGTGACTTAACGCTCCAAATACCCCAGCAGCAACATTTTAATAAAGGGGATAAGGTTAAGTTATACCTTCGACCAGAAGACACCATTATTGAACCGTCATCGATTGATGGGCATAACCATTGTACAGGGAGGATTAAGCATATTGAGTTCTTTGGAAGTAATTGTATTGCAGAGTTGTCAGTAGATCATCTTGCAAATCAGTCCATACAGTTACAATTATCACTTAACCAAGTGTACGACCTTAAAGTAAAACAAGGTGAAACATTAACTTTTACTGTTCGCCCTGAACGTATCATGGTTTTTCCTCTATAAGGTTGTCAGATGTACAATTATTTAAGGCGCTTTAACAGCAACTATGGGTTAGTGTTTTTTGTATTAATCATTATTTTATTATTTTTTTGTTGTTTTCTCGTAGCACCGCTAATGGCCATATTGTCACAGGCTTTTACGGAAGATAACACGGCCTCATCTAATTTTATAACAGTTATTAACTACTTAAAATCACCTTATCTACTTAGGAGTTTAGGTAATAGTTTATTTGTGGCAATCATGGTAACTGTTATTATCATCCCGTTGGCTTTTATCTTTGCTTATGCATTGACCCGCAGTTGTATACGTTATAAGGCTATTTTACGTAGCATAACACTATTGCCTTTATTGGCACCGTCGTTATTGTCAGCTATCTCATTAATTTATTGGTTTGGCAACCAAGGTGTTATAAAGAAATTCTGGGAGTTTTTAGGGTTCGATAGTATTTATGGTGCATCAGGAATCATTCTAGCAGAATGCTTTGCCATCTTCCCCCATGTACTAATGGTTTTAGTAACTGCTCTATCCTTAGCGGATAGCCGTTTATATGAAGCAGCCGACACAATGGGAACAAGTACTGTTCGTAAGTTTTTTACGATTACCTTGCCTAGCGTTAAATATGGGCTCATTTCAGCCAGTTTAGTTTCTTTTACACTCGTTATCACCGACTTTGGTGTTCCTAAAATTGTGGGGGGTGATTTTGATGTGTTAGCCACAGACATCTTTCGCTTGATTATAGGGCAACAAGATTTTCAACAAGGTTCTGTCGTAGCGCTTATTTTATTATTTCCTGCGTTATTAACCTTTGTGGTTGATTTTTTTATACGACGCAAACAAACAGCTTCATTATCAGCTAGAGCCGTTGTGCTAGAGCCAAAACCTAATCGAAATTTTGATTGGGGGATGATGACTTATTGCCTTATTATCTGTAGTTTAATGTTGGCTATGTTTGGTATGGCCGTTTATGCCTCCTTTATTAGTTTTTGGCCTTATAACTTAACCATCAGTTTATTAAATTATAAATCTGTTTTAATCGATTCAGAGTTAGGTGGTGCTATTGTTAACAGTTTATTGTTAGCTTTAGGAACTACCGTGATAGGAACAGTGATTGTTTTTCTCGCAGCGTATATTTTAGAGAAAACAAAAGGCGCCAATTTTTTGCGGGCTATTATGAGTTTGTTTATTGTTTTACCCATGGCCGTTCCTGGGCTGGTGCTTGGACTAGGTTATGTATTTTTCTTTAATGCGCCTAGTAACCCACTTAATAGTTTATATCAAACGATGTCGCTATTAATTCTGTGTACTGTTATTCATTTTTATACAACCAGCCATATGACGATGGTGACTGCCCTTAAATCAATCGATTGGGAGTTTGAGGCGGTAGCTGCCTCACTGAAAGTACCTTTTTATAAAACCATGTGGCGAGTTACTTTACCAATTTGTTTGCCGACATTATTAGATATTTCGCGTTATTTCTTTATTAATGCAATGACAACGATTTCGGCAGTTGTTTTTCTTTACTCACCAGAAACTCAGTTAGCCTCAGTATCGATATTAAATTTAGATGATGCTGGAGATTTAGGTGGAGCTACTGCAATGGCAGTAATGATTACGGTAATTTCAATAGTCGTAACCGGTATTTATTTATTAATTAGTCAGTTAGTTCATCAAAGAACACAACGTTGGCGTAGTACCCAACATTCATAATAGGTATTTTTTACAATGGATAGAGATAATATTCTTTTAACTCCTGGGCCTTTAACAACCACTTTGCGTACTAAGTTGGCGATGCTAAAAGATTGGGGATCTTGGGATACTGATTTTAATGCGATCACAGCAAAAGTACGTCAACAACTATTGGATATCATTGATGGACATGATGATTATGTTGTCGTACCGTTACAAGGAAGTGGCACTTTCTCTGTAGAGGCAGCAATAGCCACTGTATTACCGCGTGCTGGACATTTACTGGTATTAGATAATGGTGCTTATTGTAAACGTATGGCTAAGCTAGCAACGATGATGGGACGTAGAACGACCGTATTATCAAGCCCAGAGAATGAATCTATTAATTTAACTAGGGTAGAGCAAGCCATTATTGAAAATCCAAGCATTACCCATATTGGGCTCATTCATTGTGAAACGGGGGCGGGTGTTGTTAACCCGTTACTAGCGATCAGTGAGTTATGTAAACGCTTAGGAGTTGGATTAATTGTCGATGCAATGAGCTCCTTCGGTGCATTACCTATCAATGCAAAAGATCTCACTTTTGATGCGCTAGTTTCTGCCAGTGGTAAATGTCTAGAAGGTGTTCCTGGTATGGGATTTGTCTTTATTCGAAAAGCTATTTTAGATACTTGTGAGGGAAATAGTCATTCTTTAGCATTGGATTTATTTGACCAATATGCTTATATGGAGCGTACAGGGCAGTGGCGTTTTACACCACCGACACATGTGGTTGCTGCGCTAGCTGAAGCGATCCAACAGTTTATTGAAGAGGGTGGACAAAGTGCTCGATTAGCCCGTTACACTGAAAATAGTAAGATTTTATTAGAAGGTTTAGGTGAGTTGGGCTTGAAACCATTTTTAAAAGATGAAGATATAGCACCTATTATTATTACCTTTTTAGCACCATCGTCTGCTAATTATGACTTTAAAACCTTTTATAATACAGTAAAAGCAGAGGGGTTTTTGCTGTATCCAGGCAAGTTAACAGATATTGAAACTTTTAGAGTGGGTTGTATTGGTGCGATTGGAGCAAAAGAAATGCATCAAGTAGTCAGTGCCATGGCTCTTTGTTTAAAGCAAATGAATATTTAATCGATAATAAATTAGAAAATATAGAAAAGGACATAAAGATGACACAACAAAACATAAAAGCAGTTGTTTTTGATTGGGCAGGCACCGTCATGGATTTTGGCTCTTGTGCCCCGATGGGTGCATTTGTGAGGTTATTCGAAAAGTTTAATATTAAACTAACCATCGAGCAGGCAAGAGCACCCATGGGAATGGCGAAGTTAGACCATATTAAAGCATTATTGGCGATTCCTGAAGTGAACCAGCAATGGCAAAAAGTTTATGGAAAAAAACCAACCGATAAAGAGGCTGAAACACTGTATGAAGTTTTCACACCGATGAATGCTGAGGTGGTTGGAGATTTTGCTGACTTTATTCCTGGTACGCTTGAACTTATTAATCAGTTGCGTCAAAAGGGTATGAAAATAGGTTCAACCACGGGCTATAATCGTCCAATTATGGAAAAGTTAATACCGATTGCTGCAAAAGCAGGTTACTCTCCTGATAGCATCGTATGTGCTGGTGATTTAGCTGCAGGCAGGCCGTCACCTTTAATGATGTATCAAACCTTTGCTGAGTTAGGTGTTTGGCCTCCTCGATCAGTGGTTAAAGTTGATGATACGATTGTAGGAATAGAGGAAGGATTAAATGCAGGAACATGGACGGTTGCAGTTGCCATTAGTGGTAATGAAGTAGGTTTAAGCTTAAAAGAATGGTCGGCTTTAGCCTCTGAGGTACAACAGAATTTGCGAGAAAAAGCCTATAAGAAAATGCAAGCATCGGGTGCTCATTATGTGATAGACACAGTAGCAGATTTACCTGCGGTTTTAGAGAGCATCGAGAGAAGAATGCAAGAAGGGGGAACACCTGGTTAATTAAAAAATATTTGTGTCTTTTAGAGTGTTTATAAAAGATGAGTAAAGTTTTTATATTATAGCCAACACAAAGATAATTGTTTGCCCTGCATAGAACAAGGCAGGCAATATTGGTTAGTTTACATTTTGATGGATTAGTTATTTATAAAATGACTCTAATAGCATGATTAAGCAGTAGTTTATTAAATAGGTGGTACTAAAAAGAACGACATAAGAGGTGGTGTAACTGACTAGCTAAATTTTTTTCTTGCGAGTAAAATACCCAACTTTTTAGAAATGAGCCTGTATATGATTTTTGCTGCTTTACTTGCTATAAGTTTTATTTTGCTTATTGGCACCTCTTTAATTTCTTTCAACGAAAAATATAAAATTACGTTAATACTAGTTTTTTCTTTCGCTTTTTTTGTATCTGTAATAGGTTGTGTAATCTTTAATTACTCTGAATGTGCTAGCGGTAATATTTCAGCTTGTGAAGCATTTAATAATACAATAATAAACTAGCCGAGCACGCGTAAACTTTGTATGAAAAGGGGATAGCGTTTTGTCTTTGTGTGTGTACACGGCAAGCTAGATATGGCTTAAATACCATAGGCCTTCATTTTTATTTCAGTTTTTCTTTTTAGAGCGGCACCTTTTAAACACAATAGATAGTGCTTGTCATTACCTGCGCGCCTGATTATTGTTTTAATATAACTAATGCCAATGGCTGTTAATGATCTTGCTGTTCCTATTGGACCTGAAGGGGTTGGAGCTTTACCTACGGATGAAGAGCAATTGCCCGAGCTTTCAATAACTTTAAATACTAAAAAGGTAACCTCATTATTCACTGGCCAACTACTTCCTTCTCCAGGATACCAAGTGGATAAAATATTTTTTACATATTCTTCAGTGTATAAATCAACAAGGTGCTCTGCCATATTATTAATCCTTTATAAGCATTTGAATAGTTTGTTCGTGTGTGTAGCCTATAAAACTGATGAGATAAAAATAATTCGATATTATTTTGTTTTTAGGAATAATGAATACGGTAATTCTATTTTTTCCTTCCAACGTTTTTTCATCATCAATAATTAACACTTGGTAATTTTTTTTAGTTATCTCAACTATTTGGTTTTTACAGTTAATATTCCATTTTTCTTTTAATAGCATTGGAATGTTCTGTCCAAAACTTTCGTTGATCTTTTGAAACCCAATGGATTTTTTATTTTTAAAAATGAGAATAGGATCGCCAGAAATAATAGTACTTTCTGGTATGGCAGTATAAATATTTAAGTCAGGTGAAAGCCTATTTTGAAATACATATTCAGTTGATGAGGTATATTTATTCAATGAAACAGCAGTGACATTACATTGCTCATTAGCATATGTCATAAATGACAAATAGAGTAGAACAATCATAGTGCTCAGAAGTCGTTTCATAGAATAATATCCATAATGTCTTTAGAAACTATCATAGTAAAATTATGGTGATTCGCTATCAGACAAAGGACTTATTATAACAAAATACTATTTTTTTAAATATTTTTGTAAGTGTTAAACAAGGTATTATCAAAAGCGTGTATTGGCTTTTATTCCTTAGTATTTTTGGACACTTTCTTTGACTATTAGAATTAATTATTTTTAATTGTGAGATAAAGGGTTCATTGCTTCGGATTAGATTAAAAATGCCTTCTACTTAAAATAATTTAGGGAGTAATTATTTTTCCTAAAAGCTTTTTTTGAGATATAAAAAAAACAGTGACACAAGAACATTAGCTTGATATTTATATACTAAAGCATGCAGGTCTATTGGCATTAAGACAACATTTGTAATAGGCAATAATTACAAAATAATCATTACTTATTTTCTTAATGCGGTTGAGTTAAATATTATGTTATCCGTTCCTTCGACAACAAGCTCTAACAGTTTAGTTAATCTCAAATAAAAGCTATATCATAAAAATAGCTAATGATGTTGTAACATGGTATTAGAAAGCAATATTATCTCGTATGGATGTGTATGATAAATGTAGTGTGTTGTTGTGTTAGCATAAATGTATTATTGCAACCATTGCTTACTAAAATAATTATAAATTAATACGTTATAGTATAATTAAAGTAATTATGTTTTTAATCAGGTATGATGAAAGTTAAATTAGTTACTTGTTATAAAAAAGAGTCCTTGTGAAAAAATTTTCATCTTTACCTTTAAAAAAAGTTTTATTAGATAGCTTAGCGTCAATGGAGTTTACCTCCATGACACTTGTACAAGAGCAAACATTACCATTAGTTCTAGCAGGGAAGGATGTAATAGCTCAAGCCAAAACAGGCAGTGGAAAAACCGTTGCCTTTGGTCTAGCCTTATTATCTAAACTGAATGTTAAACAATTCGCCACACAAGCGCTGGTAATTTGCCCAACACGTGAACTAGCTGATCAGGTCTCGAATGAGATTCGTCGCCTAGCTCGTCTGATGAGTAATGTAAAAGTATTAACACTATGTGGGGGCGTTCCCATTGGCCCACAAATAGGTTCTTTAGAGCATGGAGCGCATATTGTTGTTGGAACACCAGGAAGATTAGCTGATCATCTACAGCGACAGACGCTAGATTTAAAACAATTAAATATATTAGTTCTCGATGAAGCGGATAGAATGCTTGAGATGGGGTTTGAGGATGATATTCATCGTATACTCGATGCATCACCAACCTCTCGACAAACACTCCTTTTTTCTGCTACCTATCCTGACAGCATCATGACGATGAGTAAAAAGATACAGAATTCACCACTGATGATTTCTATAAAGGAACAACATAATGAGATTGAGCAATATTTTTATGAAGTTGAGAATCATCAGCGTGATCAAGTATTAGCTAAAATTATTAATCTGAATCCTTGTGAGTCGACTATTGTATTTTGTAATACCAAGGCAGCGTGTCAAGATGTTGAATCCTACTTGAATGAGCTAGGTTATAGTGCTATTGCATTACATGGGGATTTAGAGCAACGTGAGCGAGAGCAGGTATTATTTCAATTTGCTAATAAAAGCTGTACTATTTTGGTAGCAACGGATGTCGCCGCTCGGGGCTTAGATATTAAAGAGCTAGATGTCGTCATTAATTACCAAGTCACTCCTGACCCGCAAGTGTATGTCCATAGGGTTGGTCGCACAGGAAGAGCAGGTGCAAAAGGAGTTGCTCTTACCTTAGTTGCAACCAGTGAGGTTGTTAGAGTTAATGCCATTGAAAATGAATTAAATTTTGAACTCAACTGGAAATTATTACCTAATTTAACTATTGATCCCACAAATATTGTAATACCCAAAATGCAAACATTATGTTTGACGATTGGCCGCAAAAATAAAGTGAGACCTGGTGATGTACTTGGGGCATTAACTAAAGATGCCAATCTAGAAAGTAAATATATTGGAAAAATTAATATCACAGAATTTTATACTTACATTGCCATTGATCGCACCATAATAAAACAAGCCTTATCTTATTTTCAGCATGGAAAAATTAAAAGTAAGCCGGTTCGAGCACGTAAATTATAAAATAGATACTTAAGTAAAATTTGATACGGGGTTTTGGTTAATACTATATCAGTGAGCTTTTAAATGCTTATTCAAATTTAGTCGAAGAACGTAACTTAGCATAACTAAGAGTTTTACTAACTCCTCTTCCTGATCACAATCTTGGTCTCAAAGGAGTTATGTCAAGTAACCGTTCCAATGAGATTATTAGGATCACATCTGATGATAGTTGCAAGTGGGATGTAGATACCTTTCATTTAACTTATAACCAGAATAAGACGCTGATTAAGGCATACCTTGTAAATGAATCTTATATTAACATTACCCGAGAAGTGCAATATTTATTTAACTAATTCGTTTATTGGTCATTTTAAAACTTGTAAATTAGATCAAGATGAAAATAGTGTTATAAGGGGATTGTAAAGACAATCAGTATAGTGATATGGATGCTGGCGATAGAGATAGTTTTGCTAAAGAAAGGCTTTATAATCTCTATGATGCTTATAATTACTTAGCTTGGATTAACTTGCAATTAGAGACTCTAGCCACGGGGCTTAAAGCAGAGCAAGTACCTGATTTTTGTAACATCTGACGGTAAAACAATTTCTGCTTAGCTCTGCTATGTACTAAGTAGAAATAAATAATTTATAACTGAGATGGTCTCAAATCGATGAGGGTTAAACACCCTCTTTTGGATAGATCTAAACGTATCCCATAATAAATCATCAACTCTGGGAAGATAATAACCTTTGCTCGTAAGCTTTTAAATGAGTATATGCAAGTTGTAATATTTGGCATTCAATATTTGCCGATATGGACTTATCTAGCATAAAACCAACAATATGGTCAGCTTCAATGCGATTGTTGTGCTCGATATCACGAAGCATTGAGGTAGTATATTTTGAATTAGGATCAGAAAAAATACCTTGATACATCTCCATAAAGCTATAACTTGGTGCATAGCCATTTTGGCTTGCGACTTGAGCATTTTTATCAAGTAATTGTAAAAATTGTTTTTTCCCATCAGGAGTTCTCACAATTTCACCAACGTTAGCACGCATCATGCAAGTCATTGCTGCGGCTGTAGATAAGTGAACGAGCTTCTGCCACATTTGTTGCATAATATCATTTACTGGCTGTATTTTTACACCTTTTGCCTGTTCAAATAAACGAGCAAACGACTGAACTCTTTGAGTTATCTCAGATGATTGCTCTCCAAAAGTCAATTCGCACCAATCATTTAAATGCAAAATATCGCCTTGCTCATTTGCAGTCACTTGAATTTTTGCACTTCCTCCTAATACTCTTTCCAGACCAAATCTAGCATTGAGTTGGTCAATATGTGCAACTCCATTGAGTAAAGGAATAATTGTGGTTGAAGGACCAACAGCAGGTATAATACTATTCATTGCTGACTCTAAGTCATAAGATTTACAAGCAATAACGATAAAGTCATAGTAGTCTTTTAAATGATTTGATGTAATTGTGTTAACTGATATATGTGCATCGCCAAATGTGCTTTTAATAGTTAAACCATTTTGTTGTAACCGCTTTTGTCGTTGTTCTCGCACAAGGAAGGTCACATTTTTCCCTGACTCAGCTAAACGTCCTCCAAAATAACCACCAATACCACCTGCGCCTAATATCAGTACCTTGTTATTGCTCATAGTTTTTCCTTTAGCTTTAGATGATGAATAAATACAAGATGGATAAAATATCAAGTAAAGCTTTTTTAAATAAATGGTATAAATCAGTTTTTATATTCTAGTTTATGGCTTTAAATGGTGTCAAATTGATCTTTTCCCAACTTAATGTAGAGTTTTTAAAATATAAGTGCCCATTAAAATGGGGCCAGATTAAGTTGAGCTTTATCGCTACGATTTAGATGTGTGTTTTGTTACTGGAAAAGATGCTTACCTACCCATTGATTAGAGGGTGCTGTATCAAAAAATACTACACTAGGTGACGGTAATGACGTAGTGACTGAAAGTTGATTTTGGTCTGTTTAATTTCTTTATGTGAGAAAAACATTTATCCCTCCTCAATTATGCTACCTAAAGAAATTAACGCATAAGTACTAATAGTCGCCTTTCATGAAAATATTTTTTGGCTCTATTATTACTTTTTAAGAGTAATCTATTTTAGATTTTAAATATAAGAATTACAGCTAAAAAAAAGATACTGGCTATTAGTATAATAAACAGAAAACCTCCCTTAGTGTTTGTGAATAGAACTATCCTCTATGCTAATTTCTAGCTTGCAACAAAACAAATAAATAGATAAGAGGATATAAAAATGAAATGTAATAATACACGTATTGTTGTTATTGGTGCTGGATTTGCAGGATTGTCAGCGGCACTAAAACTTAAAAAGGAAGGTGTTCAAGCTATCATATTAGAAGCTAGAGAGAGGGTTGGTGGGCGTGTTAAAACACATTATACCGCTAACGGCACGCAAATTCCTTTGGGCGGTCAGTGGATTGGTCCTACACAAGACAAAATGTATGAGTTAGTTAAAAAATATGGTATTGAAATTTTTCCAACTAAAGATCAAGGCAACTCCATTGTAAAGTTTCAAGGTAAAATACAATCAGAGATGCCTCAAGAAGTGCTTGGCTTATGTGAAAAATTAGATAAGTTAGCACAAACTGTCAATTTAGAAAAACCTTGGGAAACACCAAATGCTAAGGAGCTAGATGGTGAAACTTTCCGTAGTTGGTTAAATAGAGAAGCAGTTTCATCAGAGATTGCTGAATTTACCAGTCGCTACTTAGCAGGTAACTTTCTGGCCGCTGATGCGTCAGACGTTTCTCTGTTACAACTTTTATTCTATGTCAAAAGTGGTAATGGCATTGACTCTCTCTCGGGCGTTGAAGGTGGTGCTCAACAAGATAGGGCTATAGGTGGATTAGAATATATTGTAGAAAAACTGGCAGATGATTTTGGACAACAAAATATCTACTACAATCATCCTGTAACACAAATAAAATATAGTGGTGACTGTGTTCAAGTGGTTACTGAAAACGAAACGTTTCATGCTAGTCGAGCTATTATCACTATCCCTTCAGCTGTTATGCCAGAGGTTAAATTTACACCTGAGTTACCTGTGTTAAAACATAAATGCCTTGAACATGTATTAGCCCCGCTGGCCTATAAGATGCATTTCATTTATGATAAACCTTTCTGGTATGAGCAAGGCTTATCAGGCAATACGACTAAAAGTGAAGGTTATGTTTATGAAACCTATAATAATACAGTGGATGATAGTCGAGATGGCATTATAAGTTTGTTTAGCTATGGCAATGAGGCAAATGAACTACGGAGTAAAACAAAACAAGAAAGACAACAAATTATCACTGACGAATTAGTAGAATTGTTTGGCGAAAAAGCGGCTCAGTTTAAAGAGTACATCGAATACGATTGGAGTACGCAAGTATATACGCGAGGTTGTTTTAGCGGTCATTTTAGTACAAATGGCTGGTATACCTTAGGTAAAGAACTCAATAAAAATATTGGCCCACTTTATTGGGCAGGTACTGAGCTGGCTGCTCAATGGAACGGCTATTGTGATGGTGCTATTCGATCAGGTGAAGAAACTGCTGATCGAGTTATTAAAAGCCTCAAGCCAGGAGAGCAAAATCAACAACCGCACTATAAATAATAGGAAAAAGCCAGCCTTTGCTGGCTTTTTTAATCTTGCTCTATTTATATGAATAAGTTCAGAACAGATTAGGTATCTCACTTTGAGCGTGGTCATAACGCGTTTTGATATGAAGAATCTAATCATAAATTCACAGTATTACTAAAAGCTAAAAACAACAATTATTACCTTGGCACATGGCTGCTAGAGAAGCTTTGTAAATAATCTTTATGCCAATAGATTCTGATATTTCTAAAGTATTATCTACTTCAATGCTAAGTAACGGAATGTGTTTCTATTTTTTTTATAGTTATTGTTTAGGTAGCGCTAATTATTCTTTTTTATAAAATCATACCTAGCTAGTCCACGTTGACGAAGTACTGTGCGAACTTTTAAGTTTAAATATCACCTTTAAGTTGATTGGTAGACCCATTTATCAAATCCCTACCATAAACAATACTTTTTAACTACTCAAGATGCGATCCTAGTACAAAAAAAGTTTATGCATAAATAAATTATCAATCACAAACAATGGATTTGCCAATACCCAAGGTAACGAGGTATTACAAGTTGTATCTACTACATCAGGCAATGATGGCAATTTCACATTAGTTTCTGTGGTTGAAGCAGGCGGATACCAGTATGGGTTAAGGCAATCCACCATTCCTTTAAAAAATGGGTGGGAGCTTTTCGGTACAGGTAAAACATCAACAACAGCTAAAGCTGCTGTAAACAGCTATTTTAATGTGGCTTACCTTTTTCCTCTATTGATAACCAAACATTATTACAACGTATGGGAGAACTGAGAGATAGCGATGGCAAACATGAAGGTGATTTCTGGATGCGTGCTTATGTCGGTAAATTAAACTCCTTTGGTGGTCAAAAACTTGATGGTTTTGACATGACTTACAGCGGAACGCAGTTAGGTGTTGACAAAAAAATGCGCTTAAATTCAGGTGACTTTTACCTTTGTTTGATGGCAAGCTATGCCAAACTGATCCTGATTACAAAGTAGGTTCCGGCACAGCTAAAAGTTTCGGAGCCGGTGCTAATTTAACTTATTTAGATTATAGCGGTTTTTATTTTGATACTGTCCTAAAATACACCAATGTTCGCAATAAATTCTCTGTTAAAGACACCCAAAATAATGCTGTACAGGGGCGTACCAAAAGCAAGGGTTATGGTTTGTCATTTGAATTTGGTAAACAATTTAAACTAGGCGATAGCCATTTTTATATTGAACCACAATTTCAGCTAGCCTACCAATACCAAGACGGCGACAAGTCCAATGCTACCAACGGCTTAGAAATTAAAATGGATAGTTATGACTCCCTACTAGGTCGTGCCAGCGGAATAGTTGGCTACAAAATGGCTGAATCAAAAAGCTTACAACTAAACTTATATGTTAAAACAGGTATTGTTCAAGAGTTTGCAGGGGATACTAGCTATCGTCTGAACGGTAATAAAGGAAAATACTCTTTCAGCGGTGCTTGGTTTGATAATGGTATAGGGCTAAATGCTAAAATTAATGATCGCCATACCATCTATGGGGAACTAGGCTGTACTGCAGGACAACGCTTTGATAAAATGCAAGCAAGTGTTGGCTATCGTTTCCAATTCTAGTATTTTATTACATTATTGATTGAGACTGATCTATCCCTAGTTTATTGGAGGCTTTTTAACTTTAAAAAGAGCCTCCAATGAGCACTAAATACGATCCACGCACTGACAAGAAGTTATTCATTTAGTATTAAGTAGTGATCAAACCTTTCGACAAACTGTGCCATACTCCGTAGCTCTAATGTGAAAAGCGGCCATTAATTAACAATATCTGAATCAATACCATAGCCAGTATCCTTTAAGCCTAAAAAGGCTACAGTTGAGGCTATTTCTTCTGTTTAAGCAAATGTCCTACCTAAATAATAGTATCTTATAGAGTTTGTTCGTTGTGCTCGTCTAGGTAACGCACTATCTCTACAAAATAAGCCTTCAAAACTTGATAAGTTATAAATGATCTGCCCAGTTCATTTATTTCTAAATTCAACAGACAATAAATAATTTAAACGTGAGTGTCTTCTTGCTCGATTATAGTAGGCTTTGATATACCTTAAGATTTCGAGATATTTTACAATTCACTTGAGCAACTAATGATCAGATATATAATCCCAGATTCTTATTAAACTTCTGGTATTGGCACATAAGCTTCATAACAAAATAAACAAATGGAATAGGCAATAGTTTATAAAGTCGTTGTCTATCCTTCATGCCATTCTAGCAAATAGTATTATTTTATCCTCACTATCCAATATAGATGGCTCTAAAAACATCGATACCTATTATCATGCAGTTTGATCACTTAGTTAGCACTATCATATTCACTGATAATTTCGGCTAGCGCTGGATCGACTTTAAGTTTTTTTTTATAAAAATTTTTGGTTCTGACTGGTTTAATAATTCATTAATTATTCTTAATAAATGCTTGCTACTGTTCTTTTGCTATTTGTCCTGCATCTGCTGGTGTAGAGAAACCGTTGATACGTGAGTAAAGAATATTGAGCCTTTTTAGTTCGCTAGTAAGATAACCTGCTTTTTTAGCTGTAACTGTGGGGCAATCAATAGAGGTATAAATGACGACCGCTTAGAATTGAGAGATATAAATTTGTTAGGGATGGCGGTTAAGCCATTACTATTTTAAAACAGTCATCATCATAGATAAAAGGGAAGAAAATAAAAATATTGCTCTGTAAATCTCTATGAGGTGAATAAAGTAATACAGAAAGCAGTGCGAACTATAAAAACTATCTCAACCGTATTAAAAATAAGATTGTTCAGGGGGAGCAGACTACTATCAAATTGAGCGATTTTGAGAAGTCGGAGCTTTTGGATGCATCGATCTAATTGCAGGCCAACTCAATACTCACTAGCTATACAAAAAGGCATGAGTTTCAAAGTAAACTAATATAAGTTAAGATTAAGCAACCCCTCTAATGTTTAGAGGGTTTTTTATTAATACTACTCGAAGTATCCAAAGCCATTGGTGGCATTCTCAAGATACCTTCTATATTGCCACATAGTTCCTTTTATACAGGGTAAATATGATTCAGGATTGTTCCCTACTTGTTTAAGAATTTTTTTAATGGCTTGCTTGCTCAGTTGTTTCAAAGGATTACCATAGGTCACAGTAGAAGGTACATATTGATAAGTTTTACCGCATTTCTCCATTGTTAAAACCATTCTGAGAAACACCGCTACGACATCATCATTGATAGTCCAGCTCAGCATTTGTGGCTGTTTATACCATGTGTATAATGCCCTTCTAACAGCTTCCTTATCCGACGCATCTAAATCTAAAGCCACTGTTAACCTCCTTTTTTTCTTGGATCCTTAGCCGATGATAGAAAGTCTTTTACTTCTTCTTGTGTAAAGTTCTCGAACAGTATCTCTGTTACATTTCCAAGTTTTGAATTAGGGTAGACAACCTTAACAAAAATATTCCCTTTGAATTTTTGTGAATTAACCACAAAAGCTAAATCGCCATCAGAAGGCATCTTATAAATAGAAACATTATTAGCAGAGCCGCATTCAATTCCTAGCATTTCTCTGCCAATGATAATATTTTTTAATTCTTCATTAGATGGCTTTGTTGATCCAAAAATTTTATAGGTTCGTTCTTGAGGCGTATTTTCTTCAAAACTTTCATAGTCCTCAGTAATAGACAAAGCCTTTTTACCCGCTAATTTATCAAAATAATAGACAGAAAGATCAGGCATAGGTGAGGCGGCTACAGGCTTTTCTTTTAATTGAAAAACATACTTATTGATAAGTAGTGTAAATCCATTAGTGGTATTGTTAGGTAAAAGTGAGACAGGTTTTATTGACGGAACTATACAATCATTATTCTCAGCTATAGCTAAAGGAATGAAAGAGCAGCAGAATAAGAGAGCTAGAAAACTTTTCATTGTATAACGTTCCTTGAAATATGTTTTAATTATCAGGTTTTATTAAGATTAAAGTCGATTAGACTAAATAGTTATAAACATAAATATTAGAGAAGCTATCTATAAAATTTGTTACTGAAGAATGTTAGGCTATTTAGTCAATCATATTTACTTTATTTGAAAATACTTTCTTTTGATCTTCTGTTATTCCTTTCTCGATCGCATCAAGATAATCATTGTACCACTGCATCATGATAGCTCTAGGTTTTAAGTATTGAGCTTTGTTATAAACTTCTTCAATACCTTTCTTGATATGAGCCAATTGTAGTTCTGACCAGTCTCTATTCCATCCATGCTCAGTGACGAGCGTCTTAAATGTATGACGCGATCCATGACCTGTCATCTTTCTTTTATACCCAATCAACGAAAAAGCTTTATTGATGGTTGCATCAGACATGACAGGCTGGCGCACGCCGTACTCTGTAGGGAACAGATACTTTGAATAAGAGGTATATGGTTTTAGTTTCTCTATTAGTTCAATGACTTGTTTTGTTAGTGGAATAATATGCTCTTTACGAGTTTTCATCTTTTCGGCTGAAATAGTCCAAGTCTTTTCCTCAAAATTGAACTCATCCCATTCAGCCCATCTAACCATGCCAGGACGTGATGCAGTATAAATAACTAACCATGCTGCAGTAAGTGTTGTAAATGTGCTGTACTTTGATTCATGTAATGTTTTTAAAAAATCAGGTAATTCATCTTCAAGCAAGTAAGGAAAGTTTTGTACCTTTGGTTTTTTAACTGATACATCGATTAAATAGCTGGCTGGATTGTTATTAGCTAGTCCAGCAGCAATAGCATACCTAAAGGTACGATTCAACCACGATCTTAGTTTATCAGCTGTGCTAAAAGTACCAGCATCTTGAAGTTTCTTTTGAATAGCGACACAATCTTGAATAGTAATGTCATCAACAGGTTTTTTACCTATGCTCGGAAATACATGAATAGTAAATGCAGATCGCATTTCTTTTAATGTTTTAGCAGCTACACCATCAAGCTTTTTCTTATCATAGAACAATTCAAAAACAGCGAGCAGGGTATTATCTTGTTTGCTTTCCTTTTTTGTATCAACAGGACTACTGCCCGTTTCTTGTAGCTTAGTTATAAAGTCCTGAGCATTTTGTCTTGCCATTTTAGCAGAGGTTGAGGGGTAAGCACCTAATCCAGCCCAGCGCCATTTTCCATCACTATCTTTATATCTTAGATTCCATCTTTTATGACCATTGGGTTTTACAGCAAAATAAATACCATCCATACCGTAGTTTTCACGATACTCTTTTTTTTCTGGTTCTAGTGCAGCAAGAACAGTATCTGCTAAAGGCCTACGCTTAATTTCTGAACGTTTCATGATGCAATTCTTTGATTGTCTTGTATATCGGATTGTGTTCTTTTGATAAGTATACACAGGGGTATACAAAAAAACAATGCAAGTACATTCTAAAGCTTGCTAGTGTATGCTAATTTTTTCTATTGTAAGTGTTGATTTTGTGGGGTTTTGATATGATTTTTGCTAAAGCTTGCGAATTAAAATGGCGGTGAGAGAGACCGCCATTATATACTCTAATAATATCTTATATTGTTCATTGTGCTGATTATAAACGTATATTTATCAATGTACTATAAATATATCTATCTAAACAACCTTAATCAAGTATAATTTAATCTGTAAATTAATGGCATACTAGATGGCATACTTAATAGGATTTATAGATGGCAGTTCTAACGGATACTAAAGCGCGTAATATTAAACCTGATGAGAAAGCAATCCCTCATGGCGGTGTGGTTGGTTTGGCTTTGCATTCTTCTAAAACTAAGGGACGTGGCAAATGGGTGCTACGATATGTTAGTCCTGTTTCGGGCAAACGTCGTAATGCTGGATTAGGCAGTTATCCTGAAGTGGGTATTGCTGATGCCGCTAGGTTAGCTACTGGGATGCGAGAGCAGTTAGCCAAAGGATTTGATCCTTTAGATGAAAAGAAGAAAATTTCTATTAGCGCTGAAAATGCTGTTGTTATTCCAACGTTTGAGGAGGCTGCTCGACTCTTGCATCAGGAGTTATTACCAAGCTGGAAGAATTTTAAGCATGGCCAACAGTGGATCAACACGTTAGTTCAGTATGTATTTCCTGTATTAGGTGGTATTCGTTTAGATTGCATTGATCCTAAGTTGTTGGCTGAGGTATTACGTCCTATTTGGTTGGATAAGGCAGAGACGGCAAGCCGAGTGAAGCAACGTATTCATGCAGTCATGGCGTGGGGATGGGCTCAAGGTTTTTGTAGTTCTAATCCAATTGATGTGGTGCATTTTTTATTACCTAAGCAACCCAGTAAAGCGGCTAGGACAGAGCATCAACCCGCTATGCCTTGGCGTGATATTCCTTTGTTTATTGCTGAGCACTTGCGCAGTAATAGTCGTTATGATGTAACACGAGCTATTTTGGAGTTTTTGATTTTAACCGCGGCGCGCTCAGGTGAGGTCAGGGGCATGAGGTGGGAAGAAGTGAACAGTGCGAAAGCTGTTTGGACTATTCCTGCTGAAAGGATGAAAGCCAAAGTTGAACATAGAGTAGCCTTATCTCAAAGAGCTTTAGAAATATTAGAAAATGTGAAAGGTTTGAGTGATGAATGGGTATTCCCCTCTCCCAGAGGACAAAAGCCTTTATCGGATATGGCATTAACCAGTTTTTTACGTCAGCATAATGCACACAGCAATGTCTCAGGAAGAGTAGCTACTGCACATGGTTTTCGCTCTAGCTTTAGGGATTGGTGTAGTGAGAATGGGTATGCTAGGGATTTGGCAGAACGAGCATTAGCGCATACTGTTCAGAATAAGGTGGAAGCGGCTTACCATCGTACCGACTTACTGGAACAGCGTAGGCCTATGATGGAGGCTTGGGCTGTGTTTTGTACGGCCGAGATAAAAAATAGTAATTAAGTTTATTATTGATCATTGTCAGAACCATGTATTAGCTGGCACTAAAGTGAGATGGCATTATTTGAGGTATGAGTGTAGTGATGAGAAGCAGCAGGCTTGGGCGAAGTTGGGTAGGAAGCTTGAGGAAATAATAAACAGATAAAAGATATGTTATATTATTACATTTTATATAGTCTAAAGATTAACTATTAATAGGTGCCATTTACTGGATGTCTACAATAATACAACCTTTCATTCTCAAATCTTATTTTTTAGCTAATTAGTGAGAGTTTAATTTCGAGAATGATTTTTTAGAACTCTAAATGGTTGATTTTAGGTGGTTGGCTTTACCATAGAAGTTATTCTCAAAAACGATCGTTTTTGAGAAAGCACCTCTCATTTTCGTAAATATAACAATCCACTAAAACGAAGGCAGTTTAATCCGAACACAAAAAATATAAGTACTAACGTTGCATAGCAGATAAGTTTATTTTATTCTGGTACAATTGAATCTAATGTCATTTTTAATCAGGGAAATAAAAATGTATAAAATACTTATTGCTCTTTTCATCTGTACTTCATTATCCGGCTGCATATCTGCCATGGATCCCTACGGGGTCAAAAGTCCTGGAACTGATCGTCTTCCATAGACAATAGCTAATATTAATTAAATTTTATTAAGTTGCGTTGACACTTTTAAACTAATCTATTAATTTAACAACTTAAAAAGTAGAATTAAGATTCAGCAGTGATTCTTTCCTTTCAAAGATTTAAAATAAAATATCAATAGCCCCTAATTATTGTATAAATCATGCCTCTGAGCTTTTAATATTTTATTTAACTTCACTCGTTTATTGCCTTTAACTACATAAAAGAAGATCTTTTTGTAGTCTGGCTGAATATCGACAAATAACGTAATGGGTGTGTCTAATGGAGGAATTAATTCAAATTCTTGAAATGCTTGCATTACCTCATCAGGATCTAGAATAAAATCTGCTCGTTCTAGCTCATTGTTATTATTTTTATCTTCAAAATACATCGTAAAATCATAAGGCACTGCACGCTTTACTGCTAATTGGTCATCGCCAAAGTAGGTAAAAATCTTTTCACCATTAACGTACCATGCTAAATAATCCTTTAGCTCAAAAGAGTTATTTAATTCCAATTTCCAATAATAACCTTTCATGGTTCTTAGCCATGGCTGTGCTGTATAAGGCTCTTGTTGCTCAATATTAAATTTCTCCGCTTTTCCATTGAGTAGTTTTTTTATGAACTCATTAGATCGCTGAGTTATCTCATCGATATAATCTTGCTTTGGTTTGGCTATGGAGGCCATGGGATTAATAGATTGCTTATAAAAATCATCCCAATCTGGCTTATTTATCATCTTTTTAGCATAAAACTGTCCTACTAAATACTGTTCCCCTTCTGCCGCAGCCCAAACAGTTACTAGTCCACCCGTCACTACATAAACTTTAAATTTAAAAAAACGCGCAAAAGGTACTTTGGTTCTAAATAGTAAATTATCCACTATATGGTCTGGTAACTTTTGCAACATATCTTGCTTAAAAATATATCGCCCTTCCCAAAACTGATCCTCCAAAGCCGAAAACCATCTAACATTAATCCCGTAGGGTAATGGGTTGATTTCAGAAAGTTGGGTGGCTTGTGTTCCATATCCCCAAAAAACATTACTACCCCCGCCTGGCGTGGTAAAGTTTAAAAAGGCTTTACCTTGGGCATCAAAAAAATAATTACCCTCAAAACTATACACCATTGGGTAACTATTAGGGCTACCTGCTTCAATAATATAGGGGTAAGATTTTGCTGAACTAGACATGTTATAGCTTCCTAATAGACAAACAATAGAGATAATGATTATTTTATAATTAAAATAACTCATGATTTAAGTGGTTCCTTGACAGCTTTTTTCAGAAGTTCAGGGTAAATCTCTGCATCCAAAGTATTCTCATCCACTGTTAATGGCTCTACATTAATTTCATCATAAGATTTCTGCTGGCCTTGAGTATAAGGATTATTTTTTTTGGTATTTTCTGGCCCATCCCTATCATCATAAACCATCACTCGAATAGGGTTATAGTCTTTATCTTTATTATAGTCTTGACTACCATTGGTCATATAGTCTGGGATCCTGTCAAAACCAAATTCAGGGGATAAGGAGTTATGGATAAAATCATGGTACAAATATTGAGATTCTTTCGCCGTTAACATATCCTTAAACGGCAAATAGAAAAACTCTTTATTACTAGTTTTAAAATTCGCTTGCGCTAAGCTAATAGCTTGATCACTGTATTTTTTTAAAACAGGGTTAGCTTCAATTTTATTAAAAGATTCTATTAATAAAGCCTCTCCATTTGGATTAATAAACTCCAAGGCTTTTAAGTAGTCATCCGTAGCCAAGGTATACATTAATTTTAATGGCACATACTGATAAGCATTTTCATTAAAAATACGCCACCCTCGAACTTTATAATAAGTGTGTAAAGCAAGAGAAGTATGTTTTCTGACACCTAGATCGCCATAATCACCTTCTTTAGCAGGGATGACGGAGATCCCTTTAGATGGTTCTTTACTCTCATTGGACTCTTGTAATGCTTTCAATTTAGCTTGTTCTGCTTTTGTATCAAGGCCTGCTAGTTGTTTATCAGCTATTTGTTGATTAAGCTGCTGGGTTTTATACTCATGATAGGTTTGTTGATCCATGCTGACTTGCGCACGTGAATCATCTAGCTGCCTAACTAATGATTCTCTTTCTTTTTCATCCGCTATTGTATCTAGCCCTTGCTTTTTCTTAGCCGCAATTTGATTATCCAGATGCTCTATTTGTCGTTGGCTCTTTCTCAACTGGTCATAGTCTGGTTTCGTTTGTTCAGTGGCATAAAAGCCTTTTTTATAAAACCATCGCCAATCAATCTCTCCCGATTGTTTTTCCCAACTAGAAGCCTCACCAGGGGGCTCATAAACACTTAAGTATTTCCCTTTTTCTTCAAAGTTTTTGATATATCCGCCTCCAATATCAGCATGAGCCCCAGGCATCCGACACTGAAAGCCAACGGGATGACCATCTTTGTTAGAACCTATAAGTGCGGTATTAATTGATACTAATGCAAAATGATTCCGATATTCATTTTCAGCAGTAATATGAATAACCTTTTTAATCCCTTGTCTGGCACCAATACCTAATTTAAACGGCACGCTATCGTTATGGTGATTCCAGCCATGAGCAGCCACCGTATCGTAAATACCCACTAGATTAATGACTATTTTTTCAGGAGGATATAGCAATAACGTTCGCCCAGTATTTTGATATTTATAAGTTCCTGTATAAATCGGAATACTTTCTGTACCTGGCACAATATTATGAGCTAGCTTCCACAACAACATAACTGGCTCTACAACCGCATACTGCACTGTATTTTTAGCCCATCTTAAAGGTGCTTCATACCAACTAGGGCCATCCCACGTAGGGGTCGGAGCATTGTCCTGCTTAGCATGTTGTTGTTTACGCTTCTCCAAGGCAGCTTGATCCCTAGCGGCTTTATCTTTGGCATATTGCTCTTTTTGTTGCGCCTCTTTAGCGGTCGCTTCGGGATCATCTCGACTGTCTTCCTTTAATAAGGCAGTAAAATAACGTCCGTAAAAAGCTCCCCTACTAAAGCCAAATACATTAAAAATAAGACCATCAGTTTTGGTTTCTTTGAGTTCAGTGGCACAAAACATATATGCTTGAAAGACTCGATCTACAATACCACTCACCCCTGTAGAGGCTGCTAATCCCCCCTGATCCTCCATTTCTTCCCGTATAGTTCCTGAACCCTCTATATAGACACGTTTCCTTTTTTCTGTTACTTCTGCCGCCATATAAAGAATAGCAGGATTAGAGTAATCATTATCATAACTTAGACTTCCATTAAGATTATAATAATCCCCTCTCTTTCTATGAATTTCGTCTTTAGTTTCCTTTATCTTTATACGATCATTCCAGTCATCAGGATCTAAGTTCCTATCAACAGCATCATATTCTTCTGCTATTTTTTTATCATCCTCCAGTCTATGCTCGGTATTAAACATATTATTACCGGTACCATCAAAGAATACATTCAATCTAAGATAGTTAAGGTTGAGTTGAACCTGTGATGTTGGATTTGGGCCTGTTTGTTCATCGTTCTCATTTTTACGTTGTCCTTTGCGAGCATCACCAAATGCTCCATCTGCTGTATTTGACATTATTTACTCCTTATCCTTACTGACCATCGTCTTCAAATAGGTTTAATTTTAGTTTTTGTGGCCCTGATTGAACACGTACCGTTTCACCTTTGGCATTGGTAACTCCTCTAAATATTTGACCATCCTCACGAACTACTTTATAAGCATAGTTCGACACAGGATTTCCTTCGTCATCCTTGAGTACAAACATTTCACCATTGCCAGGGTCGTAACTTTTAAAGCTATAATCCATACTCGCAGGCCCTGAATGAGGATGTTCAGCCGCTTTATGTTCTATCATACCCGGAGCATGCAGATAGATATTGCCCCCAGATATTTTTATGTAAGCACCGCCTGAGGTAAGGAGGATTTCTTTTTCTGCCGCCACTTCAATCCGGTCATTACTGGAAAGGATCTTGAAGTTTTTGTTGGCAAACAGTTCGATGTTGTTGTTTTGGGCTTGGACTTTAATCGGGCCTTTGTTGGTGGCGAGTTTGATTTCTTCGTCGTTACTAAAGATGTTAATGGCTTTACCGGCGGAGACTCGCAGTTCTTTTTGGGCAGTAAAGTCGGTATGTTCACCCGAGGTGAAGGTGAGGTTTTCTTGGGCACTCATTTGCGCGGTTTTTGGGGTCACCATGGCGATACCTTCCGGTGCACTGGTGAGTATGCCGGGTTTGGCCAGGTCTTTGTAGACTTGTTGGAATTGTTCTTGTTGTTTGTCGATATCCGTTGGATTAACTTCGGAGGATTTGGCCGCGGTGGCTAAGTTTCTGGCGAGGTTAAGGGCAAACTCGAGTTGTTCAATGGCTTCTTTCAGGTCTAGTTGGGTTTCTTTAGCACCGCCACGCTCATTGGCACTGACATAGATGCCTTTACCAGCACGAATCGCGCCGTGTTCGTCAGTTCGCAGTTCAAAGCCTTTGCCCCGTGCTTCACCACCACCATCTGATTTTCTTGGGTGGGTAAGATAGCCGAGGTTTAATTGGCTGGTACCAGGAGTACTGTGAATTTGGGTTTTGACTTCTCCGGTGGTGTCATCGAGTAGCACTTCGTTGTAACCACCGCCTTTGTATTCTTTACTTTTTAAGGTGCTTTGGGTTTTGATGCCAGGAAGATCATAAGGCACTTTGTTCACGCCATTGTGTACTGCACCACGGATGATAGGGTTATCAATGTCGCCTTCTATAAAGTCGATCATGACTTCCATTCCTATACGAGGAATTTCGATACCGCCGTAACGGTCATGGGCCCAGATATTAGCGACGCGTATCCAGTGACTAGAATGCTCGTTATATTGCCCCAAACGATCCCAATGAAATTGTACCTTTACGCGGCCGTACTCATCACAATAGATTTCCTCATCGGCAGGGCCCGTCACTACGGCAGTTTGTGCACCCAGTACTTTGTGTTTGAAGTGTAAACGCTCAGGACGATAGGGTACATTTTTTGGGGTCGCGACTAGGCAATTACGGTAGCCTTGGTTAATATCTTCAGAGGGAAATTGCAGTTCTTCAGCAAGAGGATGTTTAAAATATTTAGGCAGTAAGGTAAGTTCTAGGCTTTGCTTAGATGAATCGCTACTTCCTAATGCTTCTAATACTTGGGGTTGTCGGCCTTGGTGTTTGATTTGTTGGATAAGCCACGGTTCATCACTGGATAGGGTGTCTAATCTTGGATAATCTTCTAGGGTAAAGCAAAGCCCACTGTGTAGGGTGGGTATATCGCCATAGGCTTCTGCAAGGACATGGTTAGCCTTTATACGCTCCATGGAGAGTTTGGCTTGGTAACTGGCCGTCGATTCATCGATTAGGCGCCCAGGGAAGTGGTAATGCTCTAAAGTAGGTTCTATCGCTTGATTGGCTTTGGTGTGTTGATTGCCTTGGTTGGTTTTTTCTGGTTTGTGGGTGTTTTTGAAATTGTAATTGCGTTCTGAGGCGAAGGTGGCTGTAGACGCTAAGCCAAGGTCAAAACGCTTTAACACCGGTTCATCGGCGACAAAGCCGGTATCAGCACGATAGGTTAAGGGACTGGGTAGGTCTTTAAAGAAGGGTTGCGCATCGCTTAAGATCATTTTATGACTGGTTTGGGTAAATTCATAATGAATAGCAATTCCGCACTCTTCGCAAAGACGCAGGATATAGTGGGCATCAGATTCGTTATACTGACAACAGAATTCACGCGGGGTATAGACGGTTTTGTCTTTGAATTTGAACTCAAAGTGTTGGGTTTCGAGTAGGCCGTGTTCTTTGAAGATGGTTGTAATGATTTCAGGCACCGTTTTACCCACAAAGGCACGGTTGTTAACGCGTTTACGTAGATGAGTAAAGGACGGCATTAATAGAACTTTAAAGGCTGCATAGTCGTTGCCAATGGCATTGCGCTTGACGGCTTGAATAACGCCGTGCACTCCTTGCTTTTTGTCGGGGGTAAAGGCTAGGTAAGCGGCTTGGCTTAACAGCTTGGTGACATCAAAGCGGAGGTTTTTATTAACCAATGTGATTTCAAAAGCATATTCGGCATTTAAGCTTTCGACCCCATCAAAAGCGAGAACTTGTAATCCGGTGGTGGGCATTCCTTCGACATCAAGGGAGAATATGGTTTCATTAGCATGATTAAACATCATAAATCCTTGTACAACTTTTTTGTACTTCATAACCTGATAATTAAAATAATTCTGCCATAAATTACGACTTATGTATAATGCTATTTAGTCTATTTAATAACCTTAAAGGAATTGTGTAATGGCATTAAAACCTGTGATTCGTAAAGGGGATACTACTTCTCATGGTGGTGTGGTGTTAGAGGGAATCGACTCCTATCCTGTACAGGGGATTCCCGTGTCCTGTGTTGGACACATGGTGAGTTGTCCTTTGTGTTTGGGTACCTATCCTATTGTGGAGGGTGTCGCTACCTTTACCATTGATGGCAAACAACCTGCTGTGGATGGCATGAAAACGGCTTGTGGGGCAACGCTGATTGCTTCGCAAACAGAATATAAGATTGAGTAAATCTCCTTTTTTTCATCGTAATCATCATTTTTTATGATGGCTGAATTGAAAGGTTATTTACTCAACCTAATGACTGGTTCAATATCATCTATTACAAATACCATTAAGCCCGTTTTCTGATAATGGTGAGAGTATTATTAAGCTTATTCTTGCCTATTTCATAGTGTGGATTATACGTTGCTAAATTATGTATGCCAATGCCAATAGCAGATGATAAGCCAATAGCTTGTGTAATACCCGTAGGTATTAATGCACTTGCTAATGTCGTTGAACGATATTCTGTATAAATACGGCAGGTTAAATTCTTATCCTCAATGGCTTTTTCAAGTTGTTTGACCACTGACGCCATATCCTTGATATGAATCACCTTGAAACTTTTACCTTGAACAATTAACTCATCTAATTTATCTGCACTAAGATCATTGGCTTTGTATTCGTCAATACCATCATCAATAGTCATCATCCGTATCCTTATAAGTGAAATAGTCAATATATTTACATGCCTATTTGAACATAAAGCAAATCATTATTCAACTATATAGGGTGCATACACATCCTATAATGCAATTCAAAATAAGCGATGAATACCCGATCATGGAGGTTGAGTGGAGGGTATACCGTGGTTAAAGCAGTAAAATCAATAAAATTATCAAAAAAGACAAAACAAGTTGTAGCTAATAAGCAATCAAATACATCCAATGAGATGGCATTAAACCATGTCATTGGTAAAGCAATTGCTAAGTACCGCAAACAAGCGAATCTGTCACAAGAGCAGTTAGCTGAGGCGTTGGGTATTGGCTATGAAGCAGTTTCACGGATGGAGCGTGGTGTGGTGATTCCAACCGTAGATCGCTTGATTGAGATAGCTGAGATCGTGGGTTGTCCAGTGACGGAATTGCTCTCTCAAACTAGCCCTCGTCCCAGCGATGAGGTGGTATATTTACATCAGTTATTGTCTTCACTGTCTTCTGCAAATAAACAATGGTTAATGGAGCAGATTGAGGCGTGGGCGCAGAAGCTTAAATAATAATTCATTAATACGCCTATCTGAACTCACTAAAAACAATTAATTCTTTAGACTAAAGTCTAATATTTTAAATAGCTATGAATTTCTAGTTTAGTTTAATATTAAGTATATACATTGCTTATTGTTGTGCTTTTACTTTGCTTGTTTGCCCATGGTAAGTATTTTTTAATAATTAATGACTCACTTCCTCTTGTGTCGTGTTTTTTTCAAGGAAGAAGAATGATGGCTACCTTAATCCCTACTCTTAATAGCTGCCTAGCTCGCATGACTTCAGGCGAGAAACGTTTTGCTAGGTTATTAGAGGGCAAACTCGAAGAAGATTATTTATGTTGGTACGATGTAGCTATTGGTAATAAAACACTACATCCTGATTATATTATCTTTCATCCCTGTCGGGGTTTATTGGTCTTTGAAGTTAAAGACTGGAAAATAGATACATTAATCGCTCTAGATAAAGACCATGCCACACTGCTGACTGATAAAGGTGAATGCAGTGTCAAAAATCCTTTAGAACAAGCTAGAGATTATAGCCATGCTATTGTTAAGTTATTGGAACGAGATCCTCAATTAGTGTTTTCTGGTGGTCCTAGAAAAGGCAAACTCATGCTGCCCTATGCTATAGGCGTAGTACTTACCAATATCACACGTAAACAGTTTAATGAAGGGCAATTAGCGGAAGCAATTCCTGAACACCTTGTTATTTGTCGAGATGAAATGGTAGAAAGCATCGATGCTGAAGCATTTCAACAACGCCTTTGGGCAATGTTTCAGTATAAAATGCGTGGTTTGATCACTTTGCCGCAAATAGATCGTATCCGCTGGCATATCTTTCCTGAAATACGGCTACCAGAACAACGAGATTTATTTGCAGAAGATACTAATAATCCAACAGCAGAATTACCCGATATATTAAAAATCATGGATATCCAACAAGAACAGCTTGCTCGCAGCTTAGGCGAAGGACATCGCATCATTCATGGCGTCGCGGGTTCAGGTAAAACCATGATATTAGGTTATCGTGCAGAGTATCTAGCGTCACTGGTCAAAAGACCGATATTGATCCTTTGCTTTAATCGCAAACTAGCTGAAACACTGGAGCAGAATATGCTCAAAAAAGGATTGCATGAAAAAGTAAATGCCATGAACTTTCATGAGTGGTGTCGCCGTCAACTGACCACTTACAATATTTCCATCCCTAAGCAAAAAGATCAAACATCAGCAGAAAAAGAAAAGTTTCATGCAGTTTGTGTTCAACAAGTGATTGAACATGTTGATAGAAAGCTTATTCCCAGTGGACAATACGATGCTATTTTAATCGATGAAGGCCATGATTTTAGAGATGAATGGTACAAGCTCATTGTACAAATGATCAATCCTGAAACGAACGCATTACTAGTACTTTACGACGATGCACAATCCATTTATCAAAAGAAAAAGAAAATCGTCTTCTCACAACTAGGCATTCAGGCTCGTGGACGTACCACTATTCTAAAACTTAACTACCGTAATACCGTAGAGATACTCACCGTGGCTAAAGCCTTTGCTGAAGAGCTGCTTCATGCAGAAAGCAGAGATGAAGATCAACCACCCACGATAGAACCGATAGGCGCAGGTAATCATGGTTCTTTACCTTTATTAATTAAACTTCCTAAACTCTATCAAGAGTGTGAACGAATAGCGGATATCTTAATAGAACACAATCAAGCAGGTATGCCTTGGCAAGAGATGGGCATTATCTATCGTTGGAAATATATAGCGGAAGAGATTAAAAAAAGTTGTCAAAAACGTGGTATTCCCATTAAAGAAAGAAAAGACCAAATCGGTATCAATTTAATGACCATGCATGCCAGTAAGGGACTAGAATACCCACTGGTTTGCATTCCTGCTGTAGGTTTACCGGCTAAATATGAAGGATCACATGAAGATGAGGCTAGACTACTTTATGTCGCCATGACTCGAGCTACTAAGCATTTAGTGATGACTCATGGGGAAAATTCACACTTTGCTGAGAAATTAAATACAGCTATAGCAGCTACTAGCAATTATATCTAATTATTTTTATCAAAATTTTTAATAAATGTAGCCGTTTGTTTTTTACAGGTAACATTACAATTTTTTGGTAGTGTGTCATTTAAACTGTTCCTATAAGTTTAAATAAATAATTAAATGCTAATAAGGTTCTCAGTTATATAGCTTTATACCGACTGCAAAAAATTTCAGTTATATATTATTTCTTTGAATAGACAGTCCTATTGTTTATTTAATCTTGTTAGTTGACTTCGTTATCTGAGTTTATTGAGATAAAGCGTTGCCACTGAAGTGAAACAGCAAGATTTTATCTATTTAACTAAAGGTTTTACAATAATTAACAGTAAAGGAGTGTGATGTATGGGTTCCTTAGTGGAGATTTTATTGAAAGTGGTAGCAGTTAAAGCCGCTGAACTGGCTGTCGAGAGCGCAAGTTCATTGTCTGAGTGGGTCAGAGATCAGTTGAAGTAATGTTCTCTACACACGATTAGATCATTAAGTATTTTTTTAAGCGTGGTTAATTTAATCACGTATTTATACAGTATAAGAAGCCCTTTGGGGTAATCCAAGGGGCTTTTTGTTGTGTTGAGTTTTGTATGAGTTGATTTTATTGATATTGGTTTAGTTATTTTTATTGATTTATTGTTATTACGTTTGTTTTGTTGGCTTATTTGAAGTAATAAAAAAGGATGAGGATTTTAGTATGGCACATCAGGTATCGAGTATGGCGTATGTGGGTGAAACCCCTTGGCATGGCTTGGGTAGTAGCTTGCCTTCAGGACAACCGATTGAGGTGTGGGCCGATAAGGCCGGAATGGATTGGCAGATTAAGCAAGCACCAGTGTGTTTTGTGGCGTCTGATACAACCGACACTAATAATGCAGGCATCATTGATTTATCGCGCTCATTAGTGGATTTTGCCGATCAGAAGGTGTTGTATCGCAGTGACAGTCAGTTGCCATTATCAGTAGTAAGTAGTCGTTATAAGGTGGTGCAACCACTGGAGGTATTGGAGTTTTACCGTGATTTAACCGAGCAGTTTGGCTTTGAGCTGGAAACCGCGGGAGTATTAAAGCAAGGCCGTAAGTTTTGGGCCTTGGCCCGTACCGGACAATCGTGTGTGTTAGGCAGGCAAGACGAGGTGAATGGGTATGTGTTATTGGCTACTTCTTGTGATGGTTCGTTAGCTACTACGGTTACGCCTACGACAGTACGGGTGGTGTGTCAAAACACGTTGTCGATTGCCGTAAATCGTACGGTGAATACCATCAAGGTGCCCCATAATACGCATTTTAATGCCACCGAGGTAAAGCGTCGGTTGAATTTAACCACGGGGCATTGGGATGAATTTCGGTTAATGATGGCAGAACTAACGAAACGTAAGGTATCGGATAAGGAGGCAGAGCAGTTTTTGGTGGAGGTGTTAAGTCCTACAGCTTCTTTAGAAGATGCTTTATCCACGGATATCATAATGAATGAAGATAAGGGGGTTATTGATAATCGTATTACCGAAGTTGGTCATGACTCCTCAGAAGTTGGAGGGATTTCATTACTAGAGCGTATTGTCCGTAATACCGGCAATATGCCTGTAGCTATTGTACAAGCTTCTGTTGATGCTATTGATTGGAGCAAATTACCTAATGGTCGTGCCATCAAACAAGTGCAGCAACTGTACGAAGGTGAGGGTCGTGGCTCTGAATTTGCTTCAGCTAAAGGTACTGCATGGGGATTGCTTAATGCCGTGACGGAGTTTGTGGATCATAAACGTCGGGCTAAGAATCAGGAGAATCGTTTGGACAGTGCTTGGTTTGGGCAAGGGGCTCAGTTAAAACAGCAAGCTCTGTCGTCTGCTTTAAAATTGATTGCTTAATTCACTTTATTTAAAGGAGGTATTTGTTTATGGCCGATAAATTAGTGTTTGCTACTTATCGTTGTCCTGTTGAAGCGATTGAGCCTTGTGGGGAGATAAAGCACTGTAATGCGTTACTGAATTGGTTTGATCATCATTGTGTAGAGTTACACAGTAGCGGGATTATTGAGCTGACAAAAGAAACATTAGTTAAATTATCTTGTGATTTAAATGGCTTGTCAGCCGCTAATTGTACAGAGGTATTTCCAACCATTAGGAATTTTGTGCATGGTTTTGATGAATACGATGAAACCTATTGGCAGCAGGTATATCAGTTAAGGCAGTGGTGTATTGTGCAGTTAGCTGAAACTGATTTTACAGCGCAGCGCTTGTTTTTGCAGGCTAGCTGGTAGTTTTTATTTATTTGGATTTTTAAATCTTTTCATTTTATTGTTATTTTCTATTAGTTGTTCATCCCTTCATTTTTCTCTTTTCATTTTTTATTCACTTCTTCTTTTATCGCTCGTCATAATCAGACGATCATAGATGCTTTCAATCAATAATGAATGACACTGTTTTCTGTCTAGCAGAAGGCTTTGTCACGTCTGTGGTTTATGGATTGATTAAAGGAGGAAGTGATTTTACTTAGGAGTTTTTTAGTATGTCATCATTGAATAAAAGCAATACAGGTAGCACAGACAATACAGATTCTCACTCAGGTTCGGGCTGTTTAAATAAGTTGGATAGAGATCAGGTTCAATCGTCGTTAGCTCAGATTATTAGATCACTTATTCCACGTAATTGTTCTCGCTATCAGTACCGCTTTTGTGAGTTGTTGCCACAACCGAATGTGTTAGGATTTTGCAGTGATCCACAGCCTTTTACGGGTAAGGTAGTATTTTTGAATGAGGTGTTTATTTTAGTTAAGCGCTCTCAAACCAGAAATCAGTTTGTGATTGTGGATGTGGCTTATGTGGATGTGATGCCTAAGTTAAATGATCAAGTGGAGATCACGCCGTATGCCCGCCATGATTTTAACGGTAGACGGGTGGATGAGCCTGAAAAAGAAATACAAACCTTGCCCGATGGCACGCAGTATACGGTAACTAAGATGATGCTGGGCGGTAAAAGTATTACGCTACCATTACCTATCTCAAAAGAACAACTGCAATCACCAGAGTTATTAGCTTTAATTGAGCAGCTGGAAAACATACCGGCACCGGATGGTTTTAGGTTGATTAGTCATTTGTTGGTGGATGCAGGAACTACTGATTTTACCATTAATGATGCTGGTACGCTTAATACCGATACACCACCGGGTATTGGTTTTACAGTCAGCAATCAGAAGTTTAAAGGCAAGGTCGCTATTGTGTATGACCGTGGTAGTGATACTTACAGTTTGAGGCTATATCCTGCAACAGATAACCAACCAACAGAAGTCGATAATATCTACTTTGATGAGTTGGGGTTAAGACTAGCAGAGGCTATTGATGATTTTGCTTGGCAGGTGATTAGGGTAAAAACTCTGTAGTTTTATATAGCCATAGTAATAGGTCGCTGAGTAATTTTTTATTTATCAGTGTTTATTTCTATTTGGTTTTTCTTGGTTTTATTTCAATCTGTATTTTCATTTCATGGCTGTGCTTCTCGTTTTTATTGCTGTATTTCTTTTTGTTTCTTATTTTTAACGTATTTATTTTCTATCATTTTTAATGGCTGGTTATTTAATGTAGCCAAGGAGTTGTTATGGGTTTAGATATTTCGTTTGTTGCGTGTCCACGTGATGAGATAATGGAGAAGGGTGAGTTTCGTAAGGTGAATGCGTTATTGCAGTGGGTTAATACGCATGTGATGGCTGTTGCAAATTGTGCGTATATTCCTATTTCCAAAGAAGATTTGGAGAAACTACAAGGTATACTTAATCAATTAACTACCGATAATTGTCAGGAGCTGTTTCCGACCCAAGAAGGGTTCTTTTATGGCAGTACGGAGTATGATGAGCATTATTGGGAGGATGTGGCTGGCGTTAAAGCTTGGGTGGATGAAACGCTAGCTCACTTTGATTTTGAGGAAGAAATATTATTCTTCAGCGCTTGGTGGTGAGTGAATTATTTAATACATTTAATGGTTATAGGCGGCTTGGCTTTTAGGGCAAGCCGCCTATAACTTTTACGGTTGAGTATTATTTTTTTTGTGAACAAGCTTTTTTCAACATAATATTTAACAGGCATCCTTCTGCTGTGAGTGATTAGCGGTCATTAGTTTTTTAATAGTAATATATTTAATAGAAAAAGGTTCCATATAAACTTTAATAATTATCATCTTGAGATTAAACTAATCAAGCATATATCATAACCAGTAAGTGTATCTCAAGGAATATAAGATGGCTTTAGAAGCAGGTGGCTATGCTGAAAAATTTGGCAATAGATATGAAGCTAATTGGGTTGCCTACCAATTACTTCGCCTACTTGAAGAAAAAATCAATTGGATTACCATCGAACCTATTGGGGATGATGAGGTTGGTGTTGATATAATAATTGGTACAGCTCAAGACCAAACAGAGCATCATCAATGTAAAGTTGGTGTAGGTACTAATGAGCATTGGACACTATCTCAACTCAATGAATCCAAAATTTTTTACAACGCTCTATTTCAAATTGAACGTGGAGCTACCGAGTTTCATCTTATATCACCCTTACCCAGTAAAAAAATGAGTGATCTCAGCGATAGTGCGCTTAATAGCAACATGATCCCCGATGATTTTATGGAGTACCAAGTCAAGGCTAGTCAAGAGCGTGAAAAAGATTTTACTGCTATTTGTAATTATTTGGGATTAAATATTAATGTCCAATCAGATATAAAAAGAGCTATTTACTTTCTTCAAAAATTCAAAGTTACGCCTTATATTATTAATCGTTATACTCAAAGTGAGCTTGAAGATAAGGCTTCTGCATTATTTTTAGATAATCCAATAAAACTATTAAGTTTTCTTAAGAACTATCCAGTAGAGTTTAATAAACTAAGGAAGAAAATAACATTATCAGAGTTATTAGTAGATCTAAAAAATAGTGATTTTGAGCAAAAAATTGTTCCCGATGATACAAGAATATCGCCTGTACTAGATACTCTCTCTACAGAATTTGAAGAATCAATCAAACCATATCTCATTTGTAATACATTAATTCCGAGGAATGAATTAAGTTCTATCATTGATTCAATTCAAGATAACGCAGTAACCTTAATTAAAGCCGAGGCAGGAACAGGAAAAAGTGCTTTACTTTTGGAGCTGCATAACCATTTAAAAGCAAACAATATCATTTCGGTTCCTATTAGGTTAGATCGAAGACGTCCCGAACACAATGCAGATAAGTTTGGAAAGTCTTTAGGTTTTCCTTATTCTCCTGTACATAGCTTGGTTAAGTTTGCATCACAACAAAAAATCGTATTTATTCTTGATCAACTGGATGCCATAAGATGGACTGCCTCACACTCAAATAATGCGCTGGACATCTGCCGAGAAATAGTTAAGCAAATTATTAGCTTAAGAAAACAAGGAAAAGATATCAGTATTGTTCTAGCATCGAGAGATTTTGACTTAAATGAAGATATTGCCTTATCCAGTTGGTTACAATGCATTAACGATAATCGTTTAGATATCAAATTAACTCTTTTAGATGAAAACACAATAATCCCATTAGTTTCACCTTATGAAGCTTATTCTTCTTTAGCAGAAGAAAAAAAAGAGATACTTAAAATTCCTTTATGGTTGGGCATCTACTTATCTATTGCAAAACGCACCCAAACAGCTCCTCAATTTAATAATAAATTAGAGCTAGTAAGAAAGTTTTGGGAAGATAGACTAAAACAAATTAGCCTGTGTGGGGTAACAGAGCAAGAGGCAACAGTTTTTATTGATGATATTGTGACATTGATGATTAATCAATCACAATTATCAATTTCTGAAAATGCATTATCAACAGGGACAAAAAAACAGTTAGAGGCATTAATTTCTGTTGGGTTACTCAGTAAGCAAAACCAAAGAATTAGCTTTCGACATCAAGCATTATTTGATTACCAAGTGGGCACCAAACTTTTTAAAGCAGGAAGTGAATCACCTGAAAGCCTCTTATTTGAAATTGGCCCTTATGAAACGCAAACCCTAGCCAAAAGAGAGCACCTAAAATATGCGCTAAATTTACTATTGGACTCAGGGCAAGATCTCTTTTGTAACTGCGTTGAAGCAATCTTATTCAATGATAATATTAGGTTCCATCTAAAATACTTAGTTTTAAACTCAATTAAAGAAATCAAAGGTATCAAAAAACCAGCAAAATCACTCATTGATAAAATCATCGCTTCCCCTGCGCTTTGTAAAAAGTTCTTAACGATAAGTTGTGGTTCAAATATTGCTATTATTCACTACTTAAGTGAAAACCAGCATATTTCAAACTGGCTACACAGTAGCGATGATAGTCTAATTAATATAGCTATTAATTTACTCAGTTCTATAGCGGCAAATGAACCAGAATTAATTACCAAAGAACTATCTACTTTCGTTGGCCAATCAAAACAATGGAATCAAAGAGTATATTCTGCACTACCTTGGAAAATTGAAGATGATACAGATGATATTTTTGAGCTTCGAAAGAGATTACTTAATTTAGGTTGTACGGGAAATTATATTAATTGGAAGTCACTGAGCAAAACACACCCATTACGAGCGCTATCTTTAATTGAATTAATATTAGAACATTATAGAAACGTCATTTGTGAATCACCATACTCCACAAGTAAAAAAAACGTTAACCAGATAACTCATCGAGATGGTTGGACTGACGATGAGCTCAAAGAAATTAAGCAATTAGCAAAAGCGATACCCACAGAAACTATTGAGCTTTTGTTCAAATATATAGACAGTATTTTTAACTCAGAACAAGATGAATGCTCTACTCATGAATGGTTTTATCGATATAGGCATAGCAATTATCATGATGTAAGTAGTATTCGACATGGGCTATTTACACTTATTGAGACGGCTGGTCAACAGCTAGAAGCCTATCCAGACATATTGTTAAGCATTATTGCACCTTATATGGAAAAATCAAATGCCGTGATAACACATTTGGTTGCAACACTTTTATTAAACTTATCAAATCAACATGCAGATCTGGTCATTAACTGGCTATTGGCTGCTCCTGAGACACGTTTAGCCTGCGGTAATGAGTATATTGAACCTGCTTGGATTTTATCAGGAAAACTCATCACTAAATTCTCCCCACATTGTTCTGATGCGTTATTTTTGCAACTGGAGAAAGCAATTTATTTTTTTCCCCCCTCAAAAGAAGTTGAACAGATAAAGAGACGATTAAAAGTTAGAAGAAATAACGTATATTGTAGTTATTGGGGTGAACTCCAATATTTTTTATTGCCGACATTGGATCAGCATCGCATATCGTGTAAATCAAAAAATTTAATTCCAGTGCTAGAGCGCAAATTTAGCTCATATTCTAACTCTGATTTCTGCCAAGCCGATAACAGTATCGGAGGGATTGTTACCTCCCCCTTACCTGAAGGAAATAAGCTGTCTAACAAAGCATGGCGAAAGTTAATACTAACACCTGCATCTGCATTTTCGTCTCATAAGTTAACCCAAGTAAGTGATGATGCTGTTTCAAAAGCGGATATTGAGCAGTTTGCTCGAGATTTACAATCGTCTGTGATAAACGAGCCTATTCGTTTTGCTCAATTGGCTCTTTCACTCCCTCAGACCATTCATACAGAATACATTGATGCTTTCTTCTATGGCTTAGCCGAAACTGATAACACACGAGCTAGTGATAATTATAAAGAGCAATGGGAAGCTTGCCCTGCGGTATTAATAGAGCAAGTGATTCTTCATTTTAATAATGAAGCTTGTGAATATTCGCTAGCTAGATTATTAGCAAGCAGAGCTGATAGCTGGTCTAAGCAGATCATTGATATATTGATAAACCTCGCAAAATATTCAACTAACCCTGAATCAAATCAATTAACTGTTTGGAGCCACAAAAAGGGAAAGTCAACAGATTGTGCAGATGCTGAATCATTGCTGAGTACAACGATTAATAGTATTCGAGGTATCGCTTATCGAGGAATTTCTGACATTTTTTGGAGTAACGAGACATTTGCATTGGAAAACCTTGAACTAGTCGATTGTGCAATTAATGATGAACACCCCTCAGTTAAAATCGCTGCCATTTTTCTTTTAACACCACTACTTAATTATCAAAATGATTATGCGCACGAAAAATTTATTGAATTGTGTCATAAAGATCCACGTATGACGCGTGGGTTTAATGCTTATCGTTTCTTTAATCAAGGTTTTGAAAAAAAACATCAACAACAATATGTAGATTTGGTACTGTCAATGTTAACGTCAACCTACGATGAAATAAAAAAACAAGCAGCAAAACAAATATACGCACGTTGGTTTTTTAATGGTTTATTTGAGGAGCAACTTAACACGGTGCTTCAAGGGGATAATATTCTAAAAGAAGGTTGCGCATCTGTTATTAGTCAGTTTCTTCAAGAGGATAAATATCACGATAAGATATATAAAATAGAATATGCCTATCAATTATTAATCAATGATGATAATGATGAAATACTAAGGAAAGTAGGAATATGTGTTGGGCATGAAAACTATTGGTTAAAACCTAACGCTGATAAATTATTCAGCCTATTTGTCACGTCAAAGGCAGCTGTGTACTGTTTATTCCAACTATTTGATTCATTGGAAAAATACCCTAGAAGTTTATCCAATTTAAGTGATCCTATTTTACAATTAGTAGAAAATATTACGGGTAATTACAATGCAAATAACCAACCACTAAGAATAGATGTTCAAGAATCAAGTCTACTTGCTGTTCTTCAAAGACTTTATGATGAAGCTACAGAGGATATGGATAAAGAGGCTATTAATACCTGCTTAGATATATGGGATAAATTACTACAATCTGATATGTATTCAGCTATCAACGCAATAAATAAATTAGATGACAGTCTACTTAGTTAAAGGTGAATAAAATCAACGTATGATTATAGATGTAGGTTTTCGCCATTGGTACAAAAATGTGTCTTAGACACAAATGAGCGATTAGCAGATATAGTACTCTCCACTAAAACTAGTGTAAGCTATATTGTTAATTATTATTTGATGTGAAATCGATTTGAACTGAAAAAAGTAGCTCAGACCTAAATAGATAAATATTTCAAACTGTGAAGAAATACATAACACCGTAAGTGTTGGTAGCTTGTATTATTTTAGGTTAAGGCTTTATACTACAGGCAATATCTCTTAGTTGCAAGGAAAGAACTTTGCGTATTACAGCATCACAAATCGAAGATTGGGCTGAAACAAACGAGAAGGAATCCCAATTTTCTTTACCTCTACTTATTCGTAAATTAATACTAGAGACATCTACTGTTATTAATTTAAATTTTCCAGTCGGTGATGAGACGTATAGACCAGGATTAGATGGTACTGTTGAAACATCAGCAGGAAATGCTTGGGTGCCTATAGGTAAATCTGAATGGGAAATAGGTTGTAATAAAAATCCTCAAAAAAAAGCCAATGAAGACTTTGAAAAACGTAAAGCTAAGAAAGATACTAGTTTTATTTTTATAACGCCTAGAGTTTGGTTAAAAAAAGATGAATGGCAAAAAGAAATTTCCGAAGGCTCTAACTGGAGAGAAATTAAAGTATATGACTCTAGTGATTTAGAAACATGGCTAGAAACAGCGCCATCTACAAGATTATGGTTTGGAGAGTTATTAGGACTATCGGGGGGGGGAATAGAGTCTATAGATAAGTATTGGGATAATTGGCGAAACCAAACATCATTACCAATTACAATTGATGCATTTACTTTAGGACGTGAAAACTCAAAAGAACAGCTTTTAAAATACATTGAAACTTCTCAATCAATAATCAATATAAAGGCCGATAGTCAAGAGGAAGCTGTAGCTTTTGTATGCTCTCAACTATTAGAGCATAGATTAGCTAATAGCTGTGTTTGCATAACTAATAATGAAGGTTGGAGATTTATTGATAAAAACAATGAAATTAAAGTAATTATTGCAACAACTACTGAGATAGCTAAACAACAAGCACCAAAAAATGGTTCTATTTTAATTGCTCCTCTAAATTTAGGAACCAATATAGAAAATAAAAATAATTTAGTTAATTTAGGCAGAGCTAATTCAGAAAAATATCAAGAAGCACTTAAGTTTCTTGGCGAACCAAAATTAGAAGCTGAGCGATTAGCCTCTTCTACAGGAAGGTCATGGACAGTTTATAGGCGTATTAAAGCTAAAAACTCTGCAATTAGCAGCCCCTTATGGCTAAAAGATCTTAATATTAATTGTTTAACAACTCTAGTATTGTTTGGTGCTTGGGACTCAAGCAATCAGGCAGATATAGCTTATTTAGAGCAGTTTTGTGGTTATTCTTATCAAGATTTGGAAAAAAAATTACACAATATAGTACAGCTAGATGATGCACCTATTATAAGGATTAGTAATGTTTGGAAAGATAAAGCTCCTATTGAACTATTGTATTTATTTATAACTCATATCACATTAAAAGAGTTAGAAAAGTTTTTTGCAATTGTAAAAGATATTTTTCAACAAAATGATCCAGCATTGGAATTAGCAATAGATCAAAGAGGTGCTGCTGCTGTTTATGATAAGCGACGAAAAGAGTCAATTATTTTTACTGATTCAATCAGTAATACGCTAATGAAGCTTAGAGTCTATGCAGAATCTCATAGAGAATTATATATTAGTATTCATATTATTAATGGGATAGATAAACTTATAAGTGATGTTTTAAATGATGCAGATGCTACTAGGTGGTTATCATTATCTTCTTTTTTACCTTCATTAGCAGAAGCAGCTCCCAGTAAATTTCTTGAGATGTTGGAAAAAGATTTAAACAAAAATAAAATAGTTTCTGCTTTGTTTACTGAAAGTGATAGTTCAGGTTTTGGTCAATGTTATTATGTGGCCTTACTATGGGCATTAGAGATATTAGCATGGGATATTAATTACCTTACAAGGGTGGCTAATATTTGCTGTCAACTTGACTCCTTTAAATCTAAAGGTAATTTTGGAAATAATCCCTTTCAAACTTTAACTTCTTTATTTTATCTTATTCCTCTTACTTCAGCCAAAATTAGTGAAAGAAATATTGTAATTGACCAAATTTCTAAAAAACATGAAGAGATCGTGTGGAGATTGTTAAAAAGTTTAGCTAAAGAATTAACACTGCCTAGTTTTCATATAGTTAACGAACAACCCCGTTGGAGAGATTATTGCTCAAATGCAAATTTAGTAGTAACTCCAGATGAGGTTAATATATATGTTGGTTATATAAAAAATAAATTACTGGAATTAGCCAAAAAAAACTCTCAAAGGATTGCCGATTTACTCACTGTTCCAATCATGTCACTATTTCATCAAGAAGATGAAGCAATCATTAAATCCCTGCTGGATGATATTAAAAACTTAGATGATGATGGGCTTATAAATATCCGTTCTAATTTGCGTGGATACTTAAGTTGGCATAACTCATACAATAAAGTTGGAGAAAAAGGAGATAGGTATTTTGCTGATGTGCTTTATCCTTATTTCGATTTATTGGCTCCAAAAGATATTGTAAAAAAGCATTGTTGGATTTTTGAGTCAACCCTCATAAATCTTCCTGAAGGTAATACTAAAGATCAGGATTATCAAGGGCAGGAAAGGAAAATTCAAAAAATTCAACTAAGTACATTAGAAGAAATTTACAATAAAAAAAAATGGGATGGTATAGAAGAGCTTATAAGCCTTTGTAAAAATAATGGTATCCTCGGTCGAGTTATCAAGACTGCTAACCTTCCTAAAGGTGAATTTTATCAATGGCTAGTGCAATATTTTATTAAATTAAATCTTCCTATTGATAACTTATTACTACAAAATATTATTTCTTGGCAAAATGATAATTTAAATGAACTGTTAGATGCGGTACATAAGAAAATAACAGATCCAAAACAATTTGTTCTTTTTTTATTAAATGTACCTTGTAATGGAAATGCTCAACAATTTATTGAAGCCTTACCATTAGCAGAACAAGAGTATTATTGGAAAAATATCTATGCAGATAATATTGGATTTCTAAACGACATAGACCTTCAAGAGTATGTTATTAAAAAATTAGTATCTGTCAAAAGATTTAGAACAATATTAAATATATTACAGTATCAACTTCAGAACAGTTCAAGTGAGCGACTACTACAAGTTGTTGATGGGATATCAGCAGGACATGAAAATGAGATTGATTTAAATAGCTATGCAATTATTGAAGCTATTAAAACATTGGGAAATAGGGATATTCCTATTAGTAAATTGGCTAGTGTAGAGTTTACTTATTTTTCATTATTAGAGCATAATGAATACGGAACTCCCCATTTATTAGCTTTGATTAAAGAGCAACCAAGTTATTATATCCATTTTTTTTGTTTAGCTTATAAAATACTTTCAAGCCCATCAGTAGAAACATCTAAAGTAGCATACAGGCTAATTAATCAATCAAGATTTATACCTGGATTAAGAGAAGATGACTCAATAGGTAGCCAATTTTTTAATTCTTGGATTGAGTATGCCAGAGATAAGGTGAAAGAACATACTTCTGATGAAGATATTTTAAGACTTTTCGATCAGAAATTGGGAGAGCTATTATCTGGTAGTCCTTCTAACCTTGATGATTCTTGGCCTGCAGAAACTATATGTGATCTTCTAGATGAATCAGGTTCAGAGGAGATTAGACATGGTTTTTGTATAGGGGTTTATAATAATAGGGGTGTCCATTCTAGAGGTTTCGGTGAGGGTGGAAAACAAGAAAGAGTACTTGCTAAAAAATATAGAGATTTTGCACAAAAATGGCAATTAACGCATCCACTTACAGCCGAGTTATTGAAAACTATTGCTGACAGATATGATGCAGATGCTATTCGTGAGGATACTTGGGATGCTCGTCGAGAGGAAGGTTTATCACAGTTTTAGAGTGAAAGGTAGATATTATCATATTTAACAAGACCATTATATTAGTGGCGCCTCTTATCTAAACTTGTTAAACATGGTTTTCTTTATGTTATAAGCTGTATATTTATTCTAACTAGCAAAGCTTGGTTAACAGTACTCCAACAAATTTGTTGATGTGCTAAGGTGTTTTAAAAAAAGGAGAACATCCATGGTTCCAGGTTATGTGTATATTTTGGTCAATCCTAGCATGCCAGGATCGGTTGCACGCTACGTGACTCGCGTATGCGGGCGCGAGAACTCAGCACGACAGGTGTTCCAACACCATTTCAAGTGGTTTTTGAGTTATTTGATGAACAACATGAAGATCTAGAGGCCAGGATACATTATGAGTTGACAGATTATCGTGTTAATACAGCACGCGAGTTCTTTCGTTATCCGCTAGATAAAGCCATTGCACTACTACTCCAGTTAGCGAAGCCAGTCAAAAAATTTGCGGAGCAATATGTGGCTGAAGATGTTACGCAACGACTGCGAGAAAAATACCCTGAGTACCTACGTCCTGATATTGTATCAGTCAGAATTGTTCAAATACCTGGCCGTGTATGGCTTGAGATTACGTCGGAGACAGAAATTGCTGGGTATCTCGTAAATCAGATAATTCAATGTACGGATCTAGCATTCATTGTTGATACAGATGAAGCGTTCTTTAAATCGGAAGATGACGTCAGTTTTAATGCGAATAAATTGGTGAATGACTACGATGTGTACTCTATTATAATGACTACAGATCTTTTTCATGATGAAGCGTGCCAAAAAATAGCAGGTGTACATGAAATGCAAAGACCTTCGACCTGATGTTCTAAGCATACTGTAATCTGATGATGAGTATGATTCCTATTTTATTAGATTATAGTGCAGTGGAATAGTATTATATTACCTAGGTAATGCTCACAATTATTTTGGGCTATACACTTAAAGTTTTGACACTTTGATAAATACAATTTTCGAAAAATCTACTATTGACACATATGCGCCATAACAAAACAAATGGAATAGGCAATAACTACCAAAACAATCATTACCTATCCCTCATATCATTCAAGTAAATACTATTATTTTATTCTCCCCCTTGATAACAAATTCCTACCATAAGGCTTAGTTAACCTAAAATACTCATCAGGCTTGACTAGGTAGCTGATGCCTGTTTCTTTTAAAGTAGTTATCTTATTGCTGTCATTACGATGGACTTGCCCTAAGAAGCAAACAGGATAAGTTTGTTTATGCTGATCCGTATTACAGTTAAAATAACTGCCTTGTCCTTCTGTTATACGTTGCCATAGCTCTCCTACTTGTTGCCCTAAATAAGCATCAGCCATGCGCTTAGCACTGTTATAAACCATTAGTAGATGGATATGATAACCCCGTTCAAAACCATGTTCTCGTTTAGCGATATAACCTACCAAATTATCGAAGGCAGGGTTGCTATGGATACGCTTTAAAAAGCCTGTAGCGTGCTCATTAAAGCTCTCATAATCGATACTATTACCTTGAGCATAACTCAAATCAACACGGACTATTAATAGCCTAGAATAATGTGCAAACAGCTGATCAATGTAATACTGATACTCCTTTAAGTTTTCCGTATAGCCTGTTTGATGTTGATATTGGTTTAAGGCACTGCTAAAAGCAGGATTGTTAGCCTGATGAGTTATATTATCCAATAATAGATATAGGCTCTCTAAGCTAGAAGAATCTATACTCAGTCGTTTATAACCTTTGCTATCTAGCTCTCTATCACACAGTAAGTTAATCCTAGCCCGAATATTAATAAACTGATCAACCTGTAACAGTAATCGACAATAAGGCGATAAGCCTTTATCCGCAAAGCATTGTAATGAATAATCACTATTCCAGTTATGATAAGCATCTAGTAATAAATGACAGGGATGAAAAGGATTTAAATACACTCTATCAGAATTGCTATTATAGGCTGCATTATTTAAAACTAACTGCGGATAAGACGTTGTATCATTATTATTGTTTAACAGCTTGTAGATAGCTTTACTGATTCCTCCCATAGCGTTTGCTTGTTGATGAAATAAATCTTGTGACATAGTGTTTATAGACGTTGAATCTATAAACGATAAATCAAAATGAATGGACATAGATAATACCTATAAAGTAGGTATTGATCAGATATTCTCTTGAACAGTTACTTGTTTTGGTAGCGATCTTATATGATTAGGCTAATATCTTTCATAAACTATGAATATTGAATAAATACACTAATAGATGAATACTACCTAAACTAATACTGATACTAACTATATTAAGCATTTTTTGCATAAGGATATTAATAAACTCATTAAAGTAATAACGACTGTTATCAATAAATAATAACTATTAAATTAGGAATAATAGGCCTATGCTAATAGCTTAACTATACTGATAAACTAATATCCTTATGTAAGGAAAGGATTGTTAATAGATTAATAAATTAGTTAATTAAACTAATAGTATTAGCTATAGTACCCATATTAGTAATACTATTAAATAAACTAATAATATAAGATCCAACATTCCTAGTAATAAAATAACCAGCAATAGCCTGGATAGTGCTTTACAAATACTCAATAAAACACGCTAAAAGATAAAACGACATTTAGCTAAACTAAGAGGCAGTTTCTAAGGCAAGATTCAAGTAACTGGACATCCGATCAATACGAAATGACAGTGAAAATATACTAACAACTAAAATGCGTTAGATGCTTATACAGCTTATATCAATGGATATCACTCTCCATCTCCACTTCAGTTAGATCTGTTATTCGTGTCAAAGCAACTCTCTTAAGCAGCCAAGCATCCACCTCTGATGATAACCAACCAATGGATTTAGCACTAAGCTTAATCGGTTTAGGGAAACTCGCATCATAACGAGGCGATTTAGGATTTAACCAGTCATAAATAGTCGACTTACCAATACTCAGCTTCTCAGCCACTTGTTGAATCCGTAATACCCGTAACGAATGATCAACAGAAACTGCATTTTCTTGGCGTTCTTGGTTTACTTGGCTTATTACATCAAGTTCAAGGTGAGTTTGATGCGTTGAATGAGATAAAGATGAATGCATGTCCATGGTAGACTCCCATAAAAAAAACACCCGAAGGTGGCCAATGTATTATTGATAACTTAAATGAGATTATGCCATGTTTATTAAAAGCTTATTCATTAACAACACGCTTAAAATAAACAACGGGTGATATCTCTATACCATGGAGTGGTTATATATTTTTTTACTCATCTCATCTTAAATCATCTAATGTTAACTACACCAATTACCCATACGGCTATTACAATGACTACATAAAAAATGAGCTATACAAACCAACAACAGCCCTATGGAACTACGATACTCATACTCCTTTAAAATGAAATATATTCATAAACAATAATAACTCTAAAAACATTAAACCACAAACAATGACGATTATTGCCATTACCTTTTACTAATTATCGCCGAATATCAACCAACCAAATAGCGACTCCTAAACGACCGATCACCGCTTAAAATGGATTTTCCTCTTCAACAAATACCGTTTATAAATACTGTATACTTCGTTATTATTTTATTTATAATAATACTAGCATTAATTAATTTAATAAAAGCAATAATAATACGTATTACAAATAAAATACTACTACATAAATACTTCTATTATACGCCTAAAAATAAATTGAAATATTTAATTAACGCTACTATTATTTATCAAGTAGCAATAGACTATTGATGTCCTAAATGAGAGAGTTGTTATCATGATAATAAATGAAGAGATTAATCGTTATTTAAATCGCTTAAGCGAAAAAAGAATAAAGTGTGGAGTTATCGAGAAAATGATGACTTACGGTTTTAATAGCATTAGTATTAATTCTATTCATGATAATGTAATGGTACTCCTCCAAAAAATAAAAGACTTTATTGCATGGAGTAATCAGTTTGATGCCACTATCAAAGAAGCTGCTTTAGAAAATCAACTTGAATACTTAATTAATTTAGCTGAAAGTGATCTAATCCCAATGAGTGCTTTTGACTGGTTAAAAGATGAGAGGGCTTGTTATTTTGTTTGGCTAGATATACAAATACAAATGTTCACGACACCAAATAATATTGTTGGCCAAAATATTTATAATACGCTGCAACTCCCTAAAATCTGCTCGAGCAACAAAGAAAGATTCAATGTAATCATTAATTTTTTTGATCTATGGTGGACAAGTAAAAATAATAAAATTGCTTATTTGGACAATATAAAATCTAGGGTTCACGAAAGCTTAGGACGTGACCCTTTCAAAGGACTAAACAAAAAAGATATTGAACAAATAGAATGGTATTACAAGTATATTAAAAGCCATCTTGGAAAGTACTACCCATTTCAAAATGCGACAGAGCCAGCCCCTTTGCCTACGCCTAATCAGCTTGCTCTTGCTATCAACCCATTGACCACAGAAGAGACCTATTATCTTATTTATGCTTTATATGACACATGGAGTCCCTACTCACTAAGCGATAAAGCAATATTCAAAAATGCGCTTAGTAAAGCCTATAGCCAACGTAAATTCAGAAAGAAACAAGAAGGTAAAAAGCCGCTAAATACCTATCTAAAAAAAGAGACTAAAGATAAGTTAGAGCAATTACGAGAACATTATCGTAATGCCACGTTACATGATACGCTAGATTTGATTATTAGAGAGGCTTATGAGCAAATGCAGAGAGATGGGCAAAGAAAATAGGCTTGTTTCTAAAATAATACAAAGAAAACTAATTAAAGCTTTTTTCTGGTGTACCCCTTAGTGTACCCCTTGAAAAGTTTTTTGAATTAAGAAAAGAGAAGGGTGGTTGTAACTTATTGATTTAATTGGTGGAGCTAAGCGGGATCGAACCGATGACCCCTTGAATGCCATGAAAGTGCACCACCAAACTACGCTACGCCCTTAACGATGAAAACTTACTGTCACAAGATAGGAAGTAGAAAAGATAGTTGACGTAGACTGGAATGAGCCCAAGTAAACTTCGAGGCATTTGTTAAAAAAAGCGAAAAACAAACAGTATCGTTATACTCGAGAGACTATTAGTGCTTTTATTAGACTAAAACCAAAGCTAAAAAATATAGTACTAATAAAATTACTCTAATGAGATGAAACAAATGTTAATTTAAGCTAAGTGTGGATGGCATACCTGATGGCATACTATACGCCGCACGCAAACTTTAACTTATTGAATTAGTGCATATTTAAATAAAAATATGGCGGTGAGAGAGGGATTCGAACCCTCGATACGATTTCTCGTATACACGCTTTCCAGGCGTGCTCCTTCAACCGCTCGGACATCTCACCATTTTGTAAGGTTTGTCATGCTTGAATCAACCTTAAGAGGTGGGGTAATTTAACGGAATAATGATAGAAAATCAAAGATTTTTTTTATTATTTGGTATTTGTATGGGGAGGGAGGAACAAGTCCTCCTATTGTCATCACTTAAATAACTCATCTAAGAGAGTATTCATTGCTGTGAATGAGCGTTTTGAAACTTTTTTATTGTATTGTTTGAATCCAGGTTCATTAGCTGTTTCATCGGTAAAGCCATGAACGGCTCTTCCGTAGTTTATAAATTGCCAATCGATATGAGGGGCTGATTTCATTTCTTTGAAGAAGTCGTTAATTTGTGACTCGGGTATGGTGGGATCGTTTGCTCCATTCATTGCGAGTATTGATGCTTTGATTTGTTGAGCATCTTTTGTGTCAGGGGTATCTAAATTGCCATGGAAGGAGATAACTGCTTTTATATCAGCACCACTTCTTGCTAACTCAAGGCAGCACCCCCCACCAAAGCAGAAGCCAAAAGCAGCAATTTTTTGTTGATCAACATTTGGTTGCTCTAGTAATTTGTTGAGTGCTAGATTCATGCGTTTACGCATTTCTTGGCGATCATTTTTTAATGGTGTCATGGCATCAGCCGCCTCTTGGTTATTTTTTGGGCGGATTGTTTTGCCATAAAGGTCGGTAATTAGCACTATATAACCTTTCTGAACTTGTTTTTTTGCAAGATTGATGGCTTCTTCTGTAATACCTAACCAGTTAGGAGTCATGAGTAGCGCAGGCAGTTTTCCACTATGATTGGCCGGTGAAAGTAGTAGACTTTCAAATGTTTGGTTGTTATGTTGGTAGTGTATATTGGTCTGGTTGATCATGCGTCAATTACCCATTGTTAATATGGTAGATAGAAAAAAGGCTCTTTATAAAGAGCCTTATTCTAATAGGGTTAGTTGGTTAGTTCGATAAGCAATTTGTTTAAGCGTTTTACATAGCTGGCAGGGTCTTTTAGGTTGTTTCCTGCTGCTAAGGCCGCTTGATCAAAGAGTAGATGAGATAAATCGTTAAAGTGATTTTCATCAGCTTCTTTGTCAAGTTTTTCAATCAATGGATGTTCTGGATTGATCTCAAAAATAGGCTTTGATTCAGGAATGCTTTGGCCTGTTGCCTCAAGGATTTGTCGCATTTGTAACCCTAAATCTTGGTCGCCAATGGCTAAAATAGCAGGTGATTCAGTAAGACGGTGTGATATTCTTACTTCACTTACTTGATCGTTGAGTGCTTTTTTAATGCGTTCAACAAGTTCTTCTTTTTCTTTAGCCAGTTTTTCTTGCTCTTGCTTATCTTGTTCGCTGTCAAGTTTTCCTAAGTCTAAATCACCGCGCGCAATATCAGTTAATTTTTTACCTTCAAACTCAGGAAGATAGTTCATTAACCATTCGTCAATACGATCAGTTAATAGCAATACTTCGATCCCTTTCTTGCGGAATATTTCAAGATGTGGGCTATTTTGAATTTGCTCGTAGCTTTCGCCTGTTAGATAATAAATGTTGTCTTGATCAGGTTTAGCACGTGATAAATAGTCAGCCAGTGAAACAGCTTGTTCTTTACTGTTTTCATGGGTTGATGTAAAACGTAATAATCCCGCAATTTTTTCACGATTAGCATAATCTTCGGCAGGGCCTTCTTTGAGTACTTGACCAAAAGCTTTCCAGAAACTTTTGTATTTTTCTGGCTCATTCTTGGCTAGTTTTTCTAGCATATCTAGTACACGCTTGGTGAGTGCTGATTTCATGCTGTCGATAATAGGATCTTTTTGTAGGATCTCACGAGATACATTCAAAGAAAGGTCGTTAGAGTCTACAATCCCTTTAACAAAACGTAGATAAAGTGGTAAGAATTCATCAGCTTGATCCATAATAAACACACGATTGACATAGAGTTTTAATCCATGATTCATATCGCGTTGGTATAAATCAAAAGGCGCACGTGCAGGGATATAAAGTAAAGAGGTGTATTCAAGCTTTCCTTCAACTTTATTATGGCTCCATGCTAATGGATTTTCAAAATCATGGCTGAGGTGCTTATAAAATTCCTGGTAGTCTTCATCGGTTACTTCAGTACGGGGACGAGTCCAAAGAGCGCTAGCGCTATTGACGACTTCCCACTCAGTTTCTTTGGTTTTATCTTCGTTTTCTGCTTCCGTTTGTTGTTTAGGCAGCTCAACAGGTAAATCAATATGGTCTGAGTATTTTTTGATGATATTACGTAAACGCCAGCCATCAGCGAATTCTAGCTCATCAGTTTTTAGATGTAGCACAATGCGTGTACCACGTTCTTCTTTAGTAATATTTTCTATATCAAACTCACCTTCGCCTTTTGATGCCCAATGAACCCCTTGATCGGCAGGTAAACCAGCACGACGGCTATAAACATCTACTTGGTCAGCGACAATAAAGGCACTATAGAAACCTACACCAAACTGACCAATCAGTTTGGAATCTTTCTTTTGATCGCCAGAAAGATTTTTAATAAATTCCGCAGTACCTGATTTGGCAATAGTGCCTAAGTTAGAAATAATGTCATCGCGACTCATACCAATACCATTATCATCGATGGTAATAGTTTTTGCTTCTTTATCGAAATTGATACGGATACGTAAATCAGCGTCATTTTCTAATAGCTCAGGTTTAGCGATGGCTTCAAAACGTAACTTGTCGGTTGCATCAGAAGCATTAGAAATGAGCTCACGTAAAAAAATCTCTTTATTGGAGTAAAGAGAATGAATCATCAAGTTTAAGAGTTGTTTAACTTCTGTCTGAAAACCTAATGTTTCTTTTTGTGCCTCTACACTCATCTAAAATCTCCAGTGTGATTAATTTAAATTATGTTCACAAGATGGGGGTTAGATGACATTTTTCAAGTGATAATATCGGATTATTTAGGTAATTAAATGAGAATTACCTAAATAACAATGCTATTGAATATTAGAGGTATCTGTGGCGCAGATACGTAATCTATAGCCATCAGGATCCAGTGCCACAAACGTGTAGCCGAATTCAAGATGAGTTGGTTCTAGTAATATTGGAATATTAAGTGTTTTCCATTGCTTATAAAGTTCGTTAACTTCTTCTTGCGTGACACTACCCATACAGATTTCTAGTCCTCCAAGGTGATCATCTGCCTCTGGTGTAATAGCCCCTTTTGTTTGCAGCCCTAAGATAAAGTTGTTATCTAATAAGAAGACAGAAAAGCCTTCAAAGGTTTCAAGCGGTTTTTGTTGCAAAATTTGCTGATAAAACTGGGTGCTTAGCGTTATATCTTGTACGTAAAGTATAGGGCTATTCGGTTTAAATAAACTCATTATTGTCACCCTCACTCATGACTAGCATAAACGCGTAATCTATTATTGTTATTGTCTAATGCAGTAAATGTATAACCAAAATCAAGTGTCTGCGGTTTTTGTGCAATGGTAAGTTTTTGCTGCCAATTGACAAAGCATTGATTGACCGCTTGCTTAGTTGGAAGCTGAAAGACAAGTTCTAAGGCTCGGTTACTTCCTGTTGCCTCTGGTTTGACCTCTTTAATATCCCAAAAAGCAAGGGTATAACCTGATTCTAATTGAAATGAAGCATAGCTAGGGTGCAACTCATTAGGGGAGCAATCAAGTAGGTCTGTATAGAGAGAAACTGTTTGCTGAATATTTTCAACGTATAAAATAATTTGATTTAATGACATGATAAAACTCCTTTTAGGTTCTTATAAAGTGTAAGGAGTATTTTACTTAGTCAGTATGTCAGTTTTTGACAGCAGTACTAAAAAAGGGGTTTTGGTATTTTTTGAAAGTGATGCCAAGCCTCTAATAATTCCTTTTGTTTTCTCGGGAACGTTTCATTTTGTAATGTCAGATTTTTTATACGGTCAATACGAAAATGGCGAAAAGCTTCGCGTAGCTCACACCAACCACAAATCACCAACGTGTGATGAAAAAAGCCAATGGCAAAAGGCCAGATTAACCGCTTAGTGGCTTTTTGGTGCATATCGCTATATTCGATGATTATTTTCAAGTTTTGGTTAATGGCCTTTCGTATGGTGATGACTTCTTGGTCGTAAGGTTCTATCAGTTTTGGATAGCCGATTAATAACGAAGAGTTTAGTGTTTCCTGCTGGTGTTTGGGTAAAATTGCACATAGCTTAGCAATCGCCTGTTGTGCTGCTTCGGTCAGTTGACTATCTGTTTGGTTAACTACCCATCGGCATCCAATTAATAAAGCTTCTATTTCTTCCGTTTTGAACATAAGGGGCGGAAGAGTAAAGCCAGGTTGTAGTAAATAACCACTACCTGCTTCTCCCGTAATCATTGCTCCTTGTTGTTGTAATGTGGCTATATCTCGATAAAGTGTCCGCAAGCTAATGCCTAATTGCGAAGCTAATATCTTACCTGTGACAGGTCTGCGATATTTATACAGTATTTGTAGAAGTTCTAATAAACGTTCTGAGCGAGTCATAGTAGTAGTTAACTAAATAGCAATTAAGGAGCTATAAATTATACGGTTTAATGCAAAATTAGAAGAATAATCTTTTTTTCTGTAAGATAGTCATTATTTAAACATAAGTATATAAGGTTGTTGCAAGTATGATGGGTAATACCACAATACAAACTATGGTTTCATTGCTTTCTAATTATCAGCAGTTGGTGGTGAAACAACTTGGCAAATATGAAATGGTTGGTGAATATTTAACAGGGGATGTCGATGTTAATGTTCGGTTATTGTGCCAAATGCGGACAATTATTTTTCTTCTCAAAACTGCTCATCTTTTTAAGGATGTTAGACATGTGGATCTGGCAGAATCACTTTATGCTATATCTGAGGAAAATTACTTTAAAGATGGCATATGGTTGCAACAGAAAAAAATGGATCAAGAAGCCAATTTATACAGTTATGCCTTTGTCATTTTAGCGCAAAGCTATTTATATAAAATAACGAAAAATCCTTTGTATGCGATGGCATTAGCTGAAACTTATAGTTTGATAGAACCACGTTTTACCGTGAGTTATCTCTTTAAGCCATTATCTGCCCATGCATGTTTAGAGCAAAATTCAGCGATGCATTTATTCGAAGCATTAACCTTTGCTTATTATCAAGCGGATGCCATTTATATGAAAGATGCCATTAAGCAGTTAGAAATATTAATTGCTTCTAACTTTTGGCAAAAAGATAAAAATGTGTTGGCTGAAAAAATAACGTTGCAAAATGCAGTCCTGAGTTATGAGGCAGGACATTGGTTCGAGTGGGTTTCTTTATTATGGAAGGTGGAGCAGGCGAAAGGTAGGGCATTTATAAATAAAGATATTCTCTATGCTTCAGCCATTAAATATGTAACTTTAACGGATACAGAACTAGTATTAAATGAAATGGATAGCGTATTTCAACCATTAGACCTTGAGCAAATACGTATTTGGCCAAGTTTAGAATATTTAAGGGCTAAGACATTAATAGAGCATCGTTTACCTATTATTGTTCTTGACCACTTTATGGCTGCGTTTTTTGACAATAAAGGCTTGCCTAAAGAGTATTTATCAGATAAACCTGTGGAAAAAGTTAAATCGACTACGGGATATCATATAGCGGAAAGCTTTGTAGATATATTTAGTATTGGAGTTGTTGATTAATACACTACAGTGAAGGGAGTGTATTTATAAAGAGAAAATTATATTCTAGTTAATGAATAAATGTATCCATTACAGACTTTTATTATTTTATATAAGTACTCCAAATAATGGTGGTGAAAACAGATTGAACAACAGGTTTTATGGTGCCTGAGTCTAGCATAATAGTATTAAGTGCAACGTCTTTAATGGTTGCATCAAGCATAATTACCATAGGGGTTATAACTAATAATAGAATAAAATTTTTTAAATAATCGTTTTTTGCAAAAAATAAAAAACCAACTTACAACCATGCTAAAATTGGCAGAAAATTAACGGTTAACTCTAAAATAGCGATGCATTTAAAGTGAAGGATGTAATATTCACTCGTAGGACTAGTTAAAGGTTCTTATAAGTTTTCTTCTATAAAGTATTATATAAAAACTGTAGAAAGATTCTATAATAACTCGCATAGAGGATGCATGGCTTTAAAGGCAACAAGTAACAGTTAACCTTTTATTCTAGTGGGCGAGGTGTGTGGGGGGCTTGTCTATTGATTTGAGATTTAGGAGTGGATTATTTAGAATCTTACTCTTGCATTTTTCCTCCTAAAAAAAAATATAATAGTACAATTCTATATTGAGATGCACAATGAATATTGAAAAATTTCGCCAGCAGTTAAATAGTCCGGAAAATAAATTTGCAACTACCTTAGCCTTTATTAATCAATATTATAGTTTTCAGCCTACAGCATTTAATAATGGTGAGGTAGAAAATGAGGCAAGGCAAAATGAAGGCTCTTGCAAAGTTTTAGCATTGGCTATACTGGAGGGGTTAAGTGACCAAGAAGCATTATTAGCTTTTGCTGAGCATTATCGTTCAGTATTGATGAATCCTTTGGGTACTGATCATCAAAATATTCGATCACTACAAAAAAATGGATTATCGAAGGTCTCATTTGTTAAGTTTCCATTAATTAAGCTTAATGGATGATAAAAAAAAAGTGTTTTTCTACTTTTTAACTGGAAAGATAGCTTTTTTTTAGTTAGAATTCCGCGATTAAGTTATCATCTTATTTATTTTTACAGTTGAGGTTTGCTTGCATGTCTAAAGAAGACAGCTTTGAAGTTGAAGGAACTATTCTTGATACCCTTCCTAACACAATGTTTCGCGTTGAGTTAGAAAATGGCCATGTTGTTACCGCGCATATCTCTGGAAAGATGCGCAAAAATTATATTCGTATTTTGACGGGTGATAAAGTTCGTGTTGAGTTAACACCTTATGATCTTACTAAAGGTCGTATTACTTACAGAGCTCGCTAATTATTTATAATATTTATGATAGAGCTTTTATTTTAAAAATACAGTTTTATAAAAGCTCAAAGTTTTTAGGTTTGAAAATGCTTTAAAGGAATGAAGCAAACGAATACCTCATCCTAACTGGATTAGAAATGCAATCGTGTAATTTTAAATTGAAGTTGCTTGTTCATTTAAGTAAAGTCTAGTATAATCCGCGTCCCTTGCTTCTATGTAAGTAAGAAAACAGAAAATTAACTCCTTGCTTGATTACTTGCTGATTACAAGTAACAGGCTAATAACCCGTAAGGAGCGTTTATGCGTCATTACGAAATCGTGTTTTTAGTTCATCCAGACCAAAGCGAACAAGTTCCAGGCATGGTTGAGCGTTACAAAAAAATTATTGAAGAAGATGGTGGGAAAATTCATCGCCATGAAGACTGGGGTCGTCGTCAGTTAGCGTATTCCATTAATAATGTTCATAAAGCACACTATATTTTATTAAATATTGAGTGTGGTGATAAAGCATTAGCTGAAATTGAAGATAATTTCCGTTACAACGATGCTGTGATTCGTAACTTGATCATTCGTCGTGATGAAGCGATTACTGAACAATCTGATATTGTTAAAGCTGAAGAAAATCGTAACTCACGTGATCGTCGTCGCGAAGATATCAATCTTGAAGATCATGATGATAGTGATGAAGATGATGACATGTTAGACGATGCTGATGCATCAGACGAAGATTAATTCCCAGATTAAATGAGGAGCCACTACTATGGCACGTTTTTTCCGTCGTCGTAAATTCTGCCGCTTCACTGCTGAAGGCGTGCGTGAGATCGATTACAAAGATTTAAATACATTAAAAGCATATGTTACCGAAACAGGTAAAATTGTTCCTAGTCGTATTACTGGAACTAAAGCTAAATATCAACGCCAATTAGCAACAGCTATTAAACGTGCACGTTACTTAGCTTTATTGCCTTATACTGATGGCCATGACCGTTAATAAGTAACTTTAATGTTAGGTATTAACTAATACTGAAAGTTATATTAAGGATTAAACCTTAATTAAAACTTGCAAAGATTGAAATGACGAGGTAAGACTTAAATGGAAGTCATCCTATTAGATAAAGTTGAAAATCTTGGTAACTTAGGTGACAAGGTTAGTGTTAAATCTGGTTTTGGCCGTAACTACTTACTTCCACAAGGTAAGGCAACAATGGCTACTCCAGAAAATATTAAAATATTTGAAGCGCGTCGTGCTGAATTAGAAAAAGCTGCTGCTGATAGATTAGCAGCAGCTCAATCTCGTGCTGCCAAATTAAATGAACTAGAAATCTCTATTACTGCTAATGCAGGAGATGAAGGTAAATTATTTGGTTCTATCGGTACTCACGATATTGCTGAAGTGTTGACTAATAATGCTGGTATTGAAGTTCATAAGAGTGAAATTCGTATGCCTAATGGCACTATTCGTCATGTTGGTGAATACAATATTGATTTACATTTACATTCAGATGTAAATGCAACAATCAAATTAATTGTTGTAGCAGGTTAATTTATACTACTTATTTAAGGTCAGTATAAAATATAATAGGCACGTTAACGCATTAGCGATAACGTGCTTTTTTATTTTTAGAGGTTTGAATTGTAGGTAAGTATGGCTAATATAACATCTCCGCAAAATGATCTAGAAACAGTTGCTTTAAAAGTTCCTCCTCACTCTATTGAAGCAGAGCAGGCAGTTCTGGGTGGCATAATGCTAGACAATAACACCTGGGAGCGTGTGGAAGATGTTATATCAGATAATGATTTTTATCGCCATGATCATCGTCTTATTTTTAGAGCAATCAATAAACTGTCCGAAAGAAATCAACCGTTTGATGTGGTGACCCTTTCTGAGCAACTAGATAAAGAAGGGGTTCTCGAACAAGTAGGGGGCTTGACCTATTTGGCAGAGTTGGCACGTAATATTCCATCGGTAGCCAATATTAGGGCGTATGCTCAAATCATTAGAGAAAGAGCTACATTAAGGCAGCTCATTAGTACCAGTAACGATATTGCTGACAGTGCTTATATGCCTAAAGGACGTACGGGGGATGAAATACTTGATGATGCTGAGCGGATGATTTTCCAAATTGCAGAGGGTAGGCCAAAAACAGGTGGACCGGAAGGAATTAATAACATTCTTGCAAAAACTATTGACCGTATTGATGAGCTCTTTAACTCAAATAATGCATTAACTGGTGTAACAACTGGTTTTACTGACTTAGATAAAAAAACAAATGGCCTTCAATCTTCTGATCTTATTATTATTGCTGGTCGTCCTTCCATGGGGAAAACTTCCTTTGCTATGAATTTAGTAGAGAATGCAGCATTAAGAACAGACAAAGCAGTACTTGTTTATTCTTTAGAAATGCCCGCTGAATCATTGGCCATGAGAATGCTTTCATCGTTAGGTCATATTGAGCAGGGGAAAATTCGAACAGGGCAGCTTGATGAGGATGATTGGCCACGTCTAACCTCAGCGATTAATTTACTTAATGAGCGTAAACTATTTATTGATGATACGGCAGGTATTACCCCCTCCGAAATGCGTTCGAGAACTCGGCGTCTTGCAAGAGAACATGGAGAAATTGGCCTTATTATGGTTGACTATCTTCAACTTATGCAGTTAGGTGGGGGGGCCGACAATAGAACCAATGAGATTTCTGAGATATCACGCTCACTAAAAGCCCTTGCTAAAGAATTTAATTGTCCTGTTATTGCTTTGTCGCAGCTTAATCGTTCTCTAGAAAGCCGTCCTAATAAGCGTCCTGTTAATGCGGACTTGCGTGAGTCTGGTGCGATTGAGCAAGATGCTGACGTGATTATGTTTATTTACCGAGATGAAGTTTATCATCCTGAAACAGAATACAAAGGTGTGGCAGAAATTATTATAGGTAAACAGCGTAATGGCCCTATAGGTACAGTAAGGTTAGCCTTTTTAGGTAAGTATACTCGTTTCGAAAATCTTGCGGCGGGTATGTATGAATTCGACGATGAATAATTAAAACAGGTAAAAACTTATGCAAATAAAATTAGCCAATCCTCGTGGTTTTTGTGCGGGGGTTGATCGAGCCATAGAGATTGTTAGTCGAGCTCTGGATCTATTTGAACCACCCATCTATGTTCGCCATGAAGTCGTCCATAATAAATTTGTTGTCGAAAATCTAAAAGCACGTGGGGCTATTTTTGTAGAAGAGCTTGATCAAGTGCCAGATGATAATATAGTTATTTTTAGTGCGCATGGTGTTTCAAGGGCAGTTAGAGAAGAGGCCGAAAATAGAGGACTAAAAGTCTTCGATGCGACTTGTCCACTGGTTACCAAAGTTCACATGGAAGTTTTACGCTATAGTAAAAAAGGCCAAGAGTGCATCCTTATTGGTCACCAAGGACATCCAGAAGTTGAAGGGACGATGGGGCAGTATGATACCTCGCAAGGAGGATCAATCTATTTAGTAGAAAATGAGCATGATGTACAAGGCTTGCAAGTTCATAACCCCGAGCAGCTTGCTTATGTTACACAAACAACTTTATCTATGGATGATACGGGCAAAGTTATTGAAGCATTAAGGGCAAAATTTCCTGCTATAAACGGCCCTAAAAAAAATGACATTTGCTATGCTACACAAAATCGTCAAGATGCTGTGAAAAAACTGGCAAAAGAGTGTGATCTTGTTTTAGTAGTTGGAAGCCCTAATAGCTCAAACTCAAATCGTTTAAAAGAATTAGCAGAAAGAATGGGTACAAAAGCTTATTTAATTGATGGTGTACAAGATTTAAAACAAACATGGTTTAAACAAACTAATAGCATCGGAATCACAGCAGGAGCTTCTGCTCCAGAGGTATTAGTACAAGATGTTATCGAACAGTTAAAAGTGTGGGGCGCTAAAACTATAGAAAATTTAGATGGACAGCTTGAAAATATAACATTTTCTATGCCTAGAGAATTGCGAATAAAATAACCATTTGCAACGATTGAATTTAGAAGCTAAAAAGTTTTGGCCACGTTAAAGGGGATATTATAGTGGTTTTTCTTGAGAAATTAAAAATAAACATAACACAAAAAAAATGGACATTATTAACGGTATTAGCTATTTTTGGCTGTTATGCTTTTATGGGATGGCCTATTTTAAAAGGGATACACTATATTACAGGAGCAGCAGTCCTTTTTATTCCCATTATTATTTTTTCTAAACTAAGACTGTTTTCAGTTATTTTAAGTATTCTCTTAAGTACTATTATTGCACTGGAAGTTTCCTATTATATTGTATTCGGCGAACGAGTTTCCCCAGCAGTGTTATCTGCTGTACAAACAGTGACTGGCGATATGGCATATAAGGTAACTGAACCCATTTTAAAGGTATTTGCTCCGTTATTTTTATTATTTTCTATGCTATTTATCTTTAGTGGTAAAGAATTTGCAAAAGTTAAATGTAAAAAAAAAATGATATATATTTTTTTATGTATAGTAATACCTTGTTTAACCCTAACTTTTGCCACTTATAAAGTTATAAAAAATTCTATAAATCCAGAGGTGACAAAAATGTATCTAATGGAGCGTCCTATAGATTTCATTAGAGATATGATCTATATGCGTTATCCATTAATATTGGGTGATGCCACATATATCTTAGCTGACATATATTGGCTGAATAAAATAAGAAATATGCCTCCTCGATTAGATTTATACAAAGGTATATTAAGATCTTCTAATAATAAAGAAACAATTTCAAAGATTGTGATTGTGATTGGTGAGTCATCTGTTTATGACCACTATAGTATCTATGGTTATCCTTTTGAAACAACCCCTAACTTAATAAAACTACAACAACAAAATAAGATAAGTATAATTGATTATGTAATTTCTCCGGCAGCAATAACACGTGACTCTTTGAGGTTAACATTATCTTTTGCAACGCCTGCTGATCCGGATACTTTTTTTCAGAAAAAAAATATTATCGAAATGGCTGAAGATTCAGGATTTCAAACAATTTGGTTATCAGCGACGACAGAAAAAGGATTAATGTCTTCGTATCTTGATTTGTTGTCGAGTAGCAGTCAAGTGATGTTAGATTCGAATTCATTATTTATTAGTAATAAACAAAAAGGTCGTCCGGAGGATTTAGTGCTTCTAGATGCTCTTAAGAAATATCTCCAGAAAAACAAGAAACAATTTATTATTCTTCATTTAGAAGGGAGTCATCAGGATTACAAAGATCGATATGATCTAAAAGATAAAAAACTGATTACAACCGAAAAAAATACTGACTATGATAGGACTATTCATCATACAGATCGATTAGTTAGCGGGGTGATTGAACAGATTTCAGCGTTAGATGATAAAGCGATTGTATTTTATTTCTCAGATCATGGGGAGATTATTAATAAAAGCCATGGGTTGCAGTTTGCCTCAGATAAACAATATAGAATCCCTTTTATTTTTTTTCAGAACAAGGAAGACCCTTATTTACTTCGTCAGCTAATTGAAAAGTATCGTAGCAAAACAGGATATTTTAATCTTATGAATCTTAAATACATACTGAGTGAGTTGATGTTCTATGAGGTAACTCCAGTACTTGTAGATCAAGCTAAATTAGATGGAGAAACTATATTCCATGTGGATCAAAGGGTATATCCGTTTATAGATATTCAATCAGGAAAAAAACCAAATCGTTAAGCGCCGACTTGTTTATATTAAAATAATTTAATATCATATGGTTACATTATTTTTTAGTGTTCTCTAGAGATAAAGTAAATAAATAATAAAAAAAAGGTATTGACGGGGATTGGTGAGGGTGTATAATGCGCGTCCTCGATAGGCAGTAAACAAAAGATTGATTCCTGACTATCCGTTCTTTAACAAAATAAATCAAGTAAATCGTGTGGGTGTTTGTAGTACTGGTACAAGATATCAGTAATACGAAATACTCGTCATAGAATAGAGTTTTCGATTAATTACTGAGCCGTTTTCGCTTCTTATGAAGCAAAAGATTTAAAACTGAAGAGTTTGATCATGGCTCAGATTGAACGCTGGCGGCAGGCCTAACACATGCAAGTCGAGCGGTAACAGGGGAGCTTGCTCCTGCTGACGAGCGGCGGACGGGTGAGTAAAGTCTAGGAATCTGCCCAGTAGTGGGGGACAACGCGGGGAAACTCGCGCTAATACCGCATACGCCCTACGGGGGAAAGGTGCTTTATTGTACCGCTATTGGATGAGCCTAGATCAGATTAGCTAGTTGGTGGGGTAAAGGCCCACCAAGGCGACGATCTGTAGCTGGTCTGAGAGGATGATCAGCCACACTGGGACTGAGACACGGCCCAGACTCCTACGGGAGGCAGCAGTGGGGAATATTGGACAATGGGGAAACCCTGATCCAGCCATGCCGCGTGTGTGAAGAAGGTCTTCGGATTGTAAAGCACTTTAAGTTGGGAGGAAGGGCAGAAGTAACGACTCTGCTTTGACGTTACCAACAGAATAAGCACCGGCTAACTTCGTGCCAGCAGCCGCGGTAATACGAAGGGTGCAAGCGTTAATCGGAATTACTGGGCGTAAAGCGCGCGTAGGTGGTTTATCAAGTTGGATGTGAAATCCCTGGGCTCAACCTAGGAACTGCATCCAAAACTGATTGACTAGAGTATAGTAGAGGTTAGTGGAATTTCCTGTGTAGCGGTGAAATGCGTAGATATAGGAAGGAACACCAGTGGCGAAGGCGACTAACTGGACTAATACTGACACTGAGGTGCGAAAGCGTGGGGAGCAAACAGGATTAGATACCCTGGTAGTCCACGCTGTAAACGATGTCAACTAGCTGTTGGAATCCTAGAGATTTTAGTAGCGTAGCTAACGCACTAAGTTGACCGCCTGGGGAGTACGGTCGCAAGATTAAAACTCAAATGAATTGACGGGGGCCCGCACAAGCGGTGGAGCATGTGGTTTAATTCGACGCAACGCGAAGAACCTTACCTGGCCTTGACATGTCCGGAATCTTGCAGAGATGCGAGAGTGCCTTCGGGAATCGGAACACAGGTGCTGCATGGCTGTCGTCAGCTCGTGTCGTGAGATGTTGGGTTAAGTCCCGTAACGAGCGCAACCCTTATCCTTAGTTACCAGCACGTAAAGGTGGGCACTTTAAGGAGACTGCCGGTGACAAACCGGAGGAAGGTGGGGATGACGTCAAGTCATCATGGCCCTTACGGCCAGGGCTACACACGTGCTACAATGGTTGGTACAGAGGGTCGCCAAACTGTAAAGTGGAGCTAATCTCAAAAAACCAATCGTAGTCCGGATTGAAGTCTGCAACTCGACTTCATGAAGTCGGAATCGCTAGTAATCGCGAATCAGAATGTCGCGGTGAATACGTTCCCGGGCCTTGTACACACCGCCCGTCACACCATGGGAGTGGGTTGCTCCAGAAGTAGCTAGGCTAACCTCGTGAGGCCGGTTACCACGGAGTGATTCATGACTGGGGTGAAGTCGTAACAAGGTAGCCGTAGGGGAACCTGCGGCTGGATCACCTCCTTAAACGAAAGCTGGTACTGCAAGTACCCACACGAATTACTTGATTTATATTGAAGAGAACAAGATTGGGCTAAGGCCTGAGAAGTCGACAGATTAGGGTCTGTAGCTCAGCTGGTTAGAGCACACGCTTGATAAGCGTGGGGTCGTAGGTTCAAGTCCTACCAGACCCACCAAATGAATGGGGCCATAGCTCAGCTGGGAGAGCGCCTGCTTTGCACGCAGGAGGTCAGGAGTTCGATCCTCCTTGGCTCCACCAGAATCTAGAGATTAGAAGCTAATTCTTTTGAAAGAAAGAGAGTTACCTTCTAACTTCTAAAGTTAGACTGTTCTTTAACAAATTAGATATGCAAAGAAGTAAAGATTAATTAGTAATTACTGGTCTAATTACTAATGCTAAGGTGAAAATCTTGCGAACTCAAGCGCAAGTTTTCGGCGAAAAAAGTTTAATTCTTTGGTTGTGTAGCTCTAGATAATTTAGGGTTATATAGTCAAGTGAATAAGCGCATACGGCGGATGCCTTGGCAGTCAGAGGCGAAGAAAGACGTGATACCTGCGAAAAGTTACGGGAGCTGGGTACAAAGCTATGATCCGTAAATGTCTGAATGGGGAAACCCAACTGAGAGAACCTCAGTTATCCAACACTGAATACATAGGTGTTGAGAAGCGAACCAGGGGAACTGAAACATCTAAGTACCCTGAGGAAAAGAAATCAACCGAGATTCCCCAAGTAGTGGCGAGCGAACGGGGAGGAGCCAGTGCTCAGAAGTTAGTGATATTAGTGGAATGGCGTGGGAAAGCCAATCATAGAGGGTGATAATCCCGTACACGAAAATACATTAATGAATCTAAGTGCACAAAAAGTAGGTCGGGGCACGAGAAACCTTGACTGAAGATGGGGGACCATCCTCCAAGGCTAAATACTACTGACTGACCGATAGTGAACCAGTACCGTGAGGGAAAGGCGAAAAGAACCCGAGTAGGGGAGTGAAATAGAACCTGAAACCGTATGCGTACAAGCAGTGGGAGCAGACTTGTTCTGTGACTGCGTACCTTTTGTATAATGGGTCAGCGACTTATATGCAGTAGCAAGCTTAACCGAATAGGGAGGCGTAGCGAAAGCGAGTCTTAATAGGGCGTTTAGTTGCTGTGTATAGACCCGAAACCAAGCGATCTATCCATGGGCAGGTTGAAGGTTAGGTAACACTGACTGGAGGACCGAACCGACTACCGTTGAAAAGTTAGCGGATGACCTGTGGATCGGAGTGAAAGGCTAATCAAGCTTGGAGATAGCTGGTTCTCCTCGAAAGCTATTTAGGTAGCGCCTCGTATATAACTTCTGGGGTAGAGCACTGTTTCGGCTAGGGGTCATCCCGACTTACCAACCCGATGCAAACTCCGAATACCAGAAAGTTTCAGTACGGGAGACACACGGCGGGTGCTAACGTCCGTCGTGAAAAGGGAAACAACCCAGACCGTCAGCTAAGGTCCCAAAGTGATAGTTAAGTGGGAAACGATGTGGGAAGGCATAGACAGCTAGGAGGTTGGCTTAGAAGCAGCCATCCTTTAAAGAAAGCGTAATAGCTCACTAGTCGAGTCGGCCTGCGCGGAAGATGTAACGGGGCTCAAACTATCCACCGAAGCTACGGGTTCATACTATGTATGAGCGGTAGAGGAGCGTTGTGTAAGTCTGTGAAGGTGAATTGAGAAGTTTGCTGGAGATATCACAAGTGCGAATGCTGACATGAGTAACGATAATGGGTGTGAAAAACATCCACGCCGAAAGACCAAGGTTTCCTGCGATACGTTAATCGAAGCAGGGTTAGTCGGCTCCTAAGGCGAGGCTGAAAAGCGTAGTCGATGGAAAATAGGTTAATATTCCTATACTTCTAGTAACAGTGATGGAGGGACGGAGAAGGCTATGTCAGAGTGGCGTTGGTTGTCCACTTGAAAGGCTGTAGGTAGATCTCTTAGGTAAATCCGGGAGATTATTACTGAGAACTGATGACGACCTAATTCTCTGAATTAGGGAGTGATAGATGCCATGCTTCCAAGAAAAGCTTCTAAACTTATGTTACTAGGAACCGTACCCCAAACCGACACAGGTGGTCAGGTAGAGAATACCAAGGCGCTTGAGAGAACTCGGGTGAAGGAACTAGGCAAAATGGCACCGTAACTTCGGGAGAAGGTGCGCTGGTGTGTAGGTGAAGTCCCTGCGGATGGAGCTGAAGCCAGTCGAAGATACCAGGCCGCTGCAACTGTTTATTAAAAACACAGCACTCTGCAAACACGAAAGTGGACGTATAGGGTGTGACGCCTGCCCGGTGCCGGAAGGTTAATTGATGGGGTTAGCTAACGCGAAGCTCTTGATCGAAGCCCCGGTAAACGGCGGCCGTAACTATAACGGTCCTAAGGTAGCGAAATTCCTTGTCGGGTAAGTTCCGACCTGCACGAATGGCGTAATGATGGCGGCGCTGTCTCCACCCGAGACTCAGTGAAATTGAAATCGCTGTGAAGATGCAGTGTATCCGCGGCTAGACGGAAAGACCCCGTGAACCTTTACTGTAGCTTTGCACTGGACTTTGAACTTGTCTGTGTAGGATAGGTGGGAGGCTTTGAAGCTGAGACGCTAGTTTCAGTGGAGCCAACCTTGAAATACCACCCTGACAATTTTGAGGTTCTAACTCTGACCCGTTATCCGGGTTGAGGACAGTGTATGGTGGGCAGTTTGACTGGGGCGGTCTCCTCCTAAAGAGTAACGGAGGAGTACGAAGGTGCGCTCGGCGTGGTCGGAAATCACGCTAAGAGTATAAAGGCAAAAGCGCGCTTGACTGCGAGACAGACAAGTCGAGCAGGTACGAAAGTAGGTCTTAGTGATCCGGTGGTTCTGTATGGAAGGGCCATCGCTCAACGGATAAAAGGTACTCCGGGGATAACAGGCTGATACCGCCCAAGAGTTCATATCGACGGCGGTGTTTGGCACCTCGATGTCGGCTCATCACATCCTGGGCTGAAGCCGGTCCCAAGGGTATGGCTGTTCGCCATTTAAAGTGGTACGCGAGCTGGGTTTAGAACGTCGTGAGACAGTTCGGTCCCTATCTGCCGTGGACGTTTGAGATTTGAGAGGGGCTGCTCCTAGTACGAGAGGACCGGAGTGGACGAACCTCTGGTGTTCCGGTTGTCACGCCAGTGGCATTGCCGGGTAGCTATGTTCGGAAGAGATAACCGCTGAAAGCATCTAAGCGGGAAACTTGCCTCAAGATGAGATCTCACTGGGGATTTAATCCCCCTAAAGGGCCGTTGAAGACTACAACGTTGATAGGTTGGGTGTGTAAGCGCTGTGAGGCGTTGAGCTAACCAATACTAATTGCCCGAGAGGCTTGACTATATAACCCCAAGTTATTTAGTTAGACTCAAAGAATCAAGCAAATAAGTCGAAAGTGAGCAAATGAGTTCGTTTGCCGAAGCACAGAAATAGACTTTAAACTAATTAATCAACTTCAACGCGTAAGTGAATACTTACAAGCATATCTGATTTGGGGCGTAAGGTTAACTATCCAAACACCTTATCCCATAAAGAATTGCTTGAGGACAATAGAGCATTGGAACCACCTGATCCCATCCCGAACTCAGTAGTGAAACGATGCATCGCCAATGGTAGTGTGGGGTTTCCCCATGTGAGAGTAGGTCATCCTCAAGCTTCATACACAAAAGCCCTGCTAGAAATAGTGGGGCTTTTTTTATGACTAAATTTATTGATGTTAAACTATACCGTACTACATTGTTGTGATATATGTTTTTTTATAAGCTATCATGGCTTGATAAATAGTTCTGTGTTATTTTTAATAGTTAAATCTAGTTTTATTCCTACTTCATCCCCATTTCCAACAATAGAGTTTTTTTCAACTTCATTTAATTGTAGTGAGCAAATAGTTGTTTTTACTATATCATTATGTTCATTTTTGAAAAAGATATTGTCACCAATGCTCAGATGTATGCTGGATTGTAAGTCAATAATAACTATTTTTCCTTTTTGGAATAGCTCCTTTGGTTTCCCTAGTGATATTAGTTCAGGTTCTAATGTTATTAAGCCATAATTAAATAGTTTATCTCTAACTTGCTTTTTAGTTAATAGTCCTTGTTATATTAGGGAATAACTTTTGTAAAGTTCGTAAGTGGTTAATAAACCACGGTCATCATTGATAGCATCGTCTATTTGTTCTTTTGTAAATGGTGGGTTTTTCCGTTGTTTAGGATCAATATATCGCTGATGATTAACTATATACAATCCATGAACATCAAACCTCTGTTTTTCCTTCATTCTTCTATTTCTTATTTTACTTACTTGATTACAGTCTCTATCTTTTGATGTGCCCCCTATCCCTTTTGCTTCGATTATCAGTAGTCCTTTAGGTGATTCGACTTGTAAGTCTTCCTCTAATAAGTTTTCTTGTAATTCGTCCATAATGATAACTGACTCAAATTCTAACCATTCTAAGAATTGCTTAATAGCTAAGACTAAGCTTTGGTCTGTTTCTGTTAATAGATTATGTATAAATTGATATTTCTGATAATTGAGTCTTATTTTTTCGTTAATTTTAGCGATTTTGGCTATATACTCCTTTTTAACGGTAAGCTTTTCAGTATCTAGTTGCTTTTGTTCAGGTACAAGATAGTCAGAATTATTTAGCCAATTGAATTGACCGTGGTTAGGAAATAGTGTTGAGCAAATATTGGGCAGTACTTCTGTAATTAGTGTATAAATAAATTGTGCTTTATTTTCAATTTCTGGAAATAAGAATATGTGTGCGCTTTCTTTATAAAAATGATAATAACTTACTATTTCACCTATTTCATTATAAATTAATGGTGTAATATCATAAAAGTTTTTATCACCATTATGGTCATTATGATATGGTGGAGCAAATACTGATTTATAGCTAATCTGACCTTTATTCCTTTCAAGAAAGTCTCGCATAATGCTATTTTTTATATTTTCATTGATAGTTATTTTTTTGCCGGCTTTAGCTATGACTCGTATACCATTATCATAAAAACACATATTATTTATATCTAATGATTCGATTATCCTTGATCTACCGTCTATGTCATAATCACAAATTGAGTATTTTTCTTCTCTATAGTTGCTATAAAAAGTGATAAGAATAGATTCTTTTTTTACTAGTTCTTCAATTTGTTTATTTAGTATGTGAAGAGCAACTGGTTGTAAATCAATCATTTTTTTAGGAAATGCTGTATAAAGTCCATTATTCTTCTTTAGTTCGTAGTCACAGGTAAAAGGAGTTATATTGTTGTCTGTCAGGTCTAATACAACAATATCATATTCATGTAAATTGCTAATGATTTCCTGATTTATATTAATGCAGGTTTCATCATATTGTTTTATGTTTGGTAGTTCTAAATAAGAGTCAATAAAGGTATTTTTGCAATTAAATTTCAGCGAGACTAGCTTATTTTTTATTTCATCCTCAATATTAATAAGATAAATAAAAGGTTGTTCGAGTAACTTATTATTTTCGTCCATAATTGATTACCGCTAGCTTATTTATAAAGATATATGGTAACTATTATACTACAAACCACAGATCTATACCTTTATCGAACCTGTTGAATCTAAAAGGCTAGCATTTGCTAGCCTTTTTTTATGGGTGGATTTCTAGCCTTAGTTTTAGGGCGATGGGGTTGAGTTCTTCGAGGAGGGTGAGGGCTTCGTTGATGAGTGGGGTGGAGATGGATATGAGGGCGTTGATGGTTTCGGGGTCATTTTTGTATGAGTCGAGGTTTTTTAGTAGGCTGATGATGGCTTGAAGTCTGAAGACTGCACATTCGTAGATGTCATCTATTGAGGCATTAGGGTCATAATAGAGAACGGGGTTGGTGGCGTTTTGTGGGTCGCTATTGAGTGGCGTGTAGGGTAGCTTTTGGTTGGTTTGTGTGGGGTTGGTCATTTGCTCACTCCTGTTATGGCTGGCCTCCTTGTTATTTAAGGAGGCGGAACTGTGCACAGGTTGGCGGACCAATAATCTACGAAATTGGCACATTCCGAAGAATGTCCCATACACAGCCCGCCATAGAATAGGCAAGAACCGTTAACCGAAAACTAGAATCTAGTTCCGGTCGTAGATTAAATGGGCCGCCAAGTCCATATCATAGATTTTGCTATGACGCTTTTAATGTAGCATTTGTGGTTATTGAGGGCAAGTTGTATCTTTTTTGTATTTGTTTATACTGTGGGTAGGATGCTCATCATCATAAGTTATAGGGAGTATTTATGGGGGTTTATTCATGAAGGTTTTAAAAGAATTGTTGGTCGCGTTACTAAAAGACCCTCTTACTTATGCAATGGTTGTTTTCATTGTTTTCCTTTCTATTGGACTGGTAGATTTTGCGGTGCTTATGTTTTTAATTATTCTATTCGGCGGTTCGATCCTAGCGGCTTATAATAACAATCGTAAAAAATAATAAGGTTATTTTTTTAATTGATGCGCGTTAGCAAGTGTTCTGTAAAAAACTATCCAGAAGCGTTATGATAATGCTCTTGTTGTTTCTTTGCGTGTTTATCTGCACGTTATCTTATGAATAAAAAACACTTTTTGGTTTCTTTTTATTTTGATCTTAACTCTCCTGAGTTAGTGAGCGAGGATGCTTTTGATGATGAGGAGTTTTGTAAGTTATCTTCTGAGTTACATGGTTTTGTTTATTCAGGTCTACAGGTCGAGTGGGTTTCGTCCGTTGGTTTAAATAAGCGTATCAGTTTTGTGGTTGAGTGTAATGCTAGCTCGTTGAGTCTGCTAGAGTTGTTCAAGCATGCTTTTTTAGGAGAGACTAAAAAAGTCGATGGCGTATTTGCTATTGATTGCGTAGGGATTATTAGCTTCGAGCTAGATACCGAGCAATTAAATTGCGGGCTTTGTGCGCATTGTGGTTGTTGGGTTTCTGATCGCGAGCTGGAGTTACCTAAGCCAATAAGCGAGTTATCAATAGGTGCTGTTTATCAAGGGCAATTGTTGTGTGATGTGTGTTTACCTGATAACCATTCTTGGGCTTTTTAAGCGTTTTTTAGTCAGCGGTTTTGTTTAGAGAGGGCATGAAATGCTGATTTTTTCTGTGGTGTTTATAGCTTGCCTCTTGTAAGATTAAACCTTTATAATTAAACGTTATCACTTTTGAGCAGTTATTAAATCACTCATGAATTATCAAGTTCTTGCTCGTAAATGGCGCCCTCATAATTTCCATGAAATGGTGGGGCAAACCCATGTGCTACGCGCTTTAATTAATGCGCTAGACACTGGTCGTCTTCATCATGCTTATTTGTTTACTGGTACTCGTGGTGTTGGTAAAACCACGATTTCTCGGATTTTAACGAAGTGTTTAAATTGTGAGCAGGGTATTAGTTCGACACCTTGTGGTGTTTGTTCGACGTGCGTGGAAATTGATGAAGGCCGTTTTATTGATTTAATTGAGGTGGATGGTGCAAGCCGAACCAAGGTTGAAGATACGCGAGAGCTATTGGAGAACATTCAGTACGCACCAACCCGCGGACGTTTTAAGGTTTATTTGATCGATGAGGTGCATATGTTGTCATCTCATAGTTTTAATGCGTTGCTTAAAACTTTAGAAGAGCCACCGCCCCATGTTAAGTTTTTGTTAGCTACCACTGATCCACAAAAATTACCCGTGACTATTTTGTCGCGTTGTTTGCAGTTTGCGCTTAAGAATATTCCTGCGGAGCGGATTGTAGAGCATTTAGCCCATGTATTGGACTCTGAGAAGATTCCTTATGAGAAGGAAGCTTTGTGGCTATTAGGGCGCTCTGCACAGGGTTCTATGCGCGATGCCATGAGTTTGACTGATCAAGCCATTGCGTTTGGTGGTGAAAAGGTTAACACGGCTGATGTGAGGGATATGCTCGGAACCTTGGATCAGAATCAGGTTTATGAGTTGTTATTTGCATTGTTAAACGGCGATGCTCAGCAGTTGTTAGCGATCATTAAGCAGTTGGCAGAGCAAAGTCCTGATTGGTTGGATGTGCTAGGCGAGTTGCTGAATGTTTTGCACCGTATCAGTATTGCGCAAATTGTGCCTGATGCGCTTGATGATAATATGGGTGATAAAGAGCAAATTGCTGCATTAGCGCAAGCGCTATCCGCTGAGGATGTGCAGTTTTATTACCAAGTAGGTTTAATGGGGCGTAGGGATTTGCCACTTGCTACTGATGGTCAACAAGGGTTTGAAATGGTGTTGCTCCGAATGCTAGCGTTCCGCCCTGCTGGGGTTGAGCGTGTGCCTTTAACACCATTGAAGAAAATTGATGCATCCAGCGTGGTGAATACAGAAAAAAAAACTCTCCATAGTGTAGATGCCGAGGCTTTACCCGTAGAAGTTCCGCTTGAAAAACCGCAAGAATTACCCGTTGAAAGCCCTGTTGTTGAAGATGCGGCAAAGGTTGTAGAGAGTGAGTCTGCTGTACCTGTCGAGCCTTTAGAAATACCTGAGCCTATCGTTGCGGTGGCTGAACCTGAAGCTCAAGTTGAAGAGGTGTTTAAGCCTGTCGATGTCGCAGAGGTGGATGTATCTTTAGCTGTTGAACCTAGCATAAAGGTTGATGAAGTCATTGAGGATGATAAAGATGAGGCGGATGACGAGGAGAGCTATACTTCACCTGAGGATTATCAGGCCTTTTTAGATCAGATCGATGAACCGCCTGTTGAGGAAACGGGGTATGATGATGAATTAACAGCATTACCACCTCATGCAACAGGACTAGCTGCTGAGTGGTTGGATATATTCTCACAATTAAAGTTGAGTGGTATTACAGGGAGTATTGCTTCCAATTGTTGTTTGGTTGAGAAGGGTGAACACCGTTGGCGTTTTCAATTAGACCCTAGCCAACAGGCTTTATTTAGTGATAATCAGAAAAAACGCATTACTGATGCAATTAATGGGTTGTTTAATAGTGCTGTTCAGTTAGATATTGTGATTGAGAAGCCCACTCAAGAAACACCAGCCTTGCGTGATAAACGAAATAAAATTGAGCGGCAAATTGCGGCAGAGCAGGCGATTGCCGATGATCCACTGGTTCAGAAAATGATAGAGGTCTTTTCTGCTAGTGTGGAAAAAGAAAGTATTAAACCCTTGTAATAATATAAATTGTCCTTATATAGTTTGTAGTGTATTTATAAGGTTTGACGTTTTATAATAGCCATAAAAGTTTTAATAGTTAGGGGAGTCTACGATGTTTAAAGGCGGTATGAACGAGTTAATGAAGCAAGCGCAAGAAATGCAAGAAAAAATTAAAAAAGCGCAAGAAGAGCTTGCTAATGCAGAAGTAACGGGGCAGTCTGGTGCTGGGCTTGTTTCTCTTATTATGACAGGTCGTCACGATGTTAAGCGTGTTAATATTGATGCGAGCTTAATGAGTGAAGAAAAAGAAGTATTAGAAGATTTGATTGCAGCCGCTATTAATGATGCTGTTCGTAAAGTAGAGCTAAATGCTCAAAAGCAAATGGCTGACGCTGCATCAGGCATGCAATTACCTCCTGGCTTTAAAATGCCTTTTTAATGTGTTTTCAATTCAATAGTGCTAGGCACGTGTTATTGGTCTAGCCTCTAAGAGTATTATGAGTTTTAGCCCCCTTATTAGCCAATTAATTGATTCGTTACGTATTTTACCCGGTGTGGGTAAGAAGAGCGCGCAACGCATGGCATTGCAATTGTTAGAACGTAACCGTCAAGGTGCGTTGAAGTTGGCTGATGCATTGCAACAGGCAATGGATAACGTTGGCTATTGTAAACTTTGCCATACATTAAGTGAGGAGGAGCTTTGTCCTCAATGTGCAGCGCCTAATCGTGATGATAAATTGCTTTGTATTGTGGAAAGCCCTTTGGATGTTTTTGCTATCGAGCAGACGGGTTATCATGGTCGGTACTTTGTGTTGAAAGGGCATCTTTCTCCTTTGGATGGCTTAGGCCCTGAATCTATTGGTATTCCTGACTTGGTTAAGCGGATTGAAGCGGCCGAGTTTGAGGAGATTATTCTGGCCACTAACTCAACGGTAGAGGGTGAGGCAACAGCCCATTATATTGCTCAAATACTGGCTTCTAAAAATCTTGTAGTTTCTCGTATAGCGCATGGTGTTCCACTAGGTGGCGAGTTGGAGCTTGTCGATGGGGGGACGCTTTCCCACGCGTTGGCGGGTCGTCGTCCCTTTCAATGATGGTTATACAACAGGGGTAATGGCACCCTTGCCAGCCAGAAAGCTTTGTATGTTGGCGAAAACTAGTTCAGCCATTGCTTCCCGCGTTTCATAGGTAGCACTGCCTATATGATTGGTGAGTACTACGTTGTCCATTTCCCAAAGTTCTTTGGGTGTGTTAGGTTCGTGTTCGAATACATCTAGCCCTGCGCCAGCGATTTTACCTTCTTTTAACGCTTTCACTAAGGCATTTTCGTCTACTACAGCTCCGCGAGCAATATTGATTAAAAAACCCTTTTCACCTAGATCATTCAGTATTTGCTCATTGATGATATGTGTTGTATCACCTGTGGCGGGTAGGGCTAGAACTAGGAAGTCTGAGGTGATAGCAAGTTTGTTAAGGTCATCATAAAAGTCATAGTTTACATCTGTTTGCTGATGGCGCCCATAGTAAGCAATATTCATATCAAAGGCTTCAGCGCGTTTAGCAATGGCTTTCCCTATGCGGCCTAACCCGACAATACCACAGGTTTTATGGCTCACTTTACGGCCTAGTTTAGCTGAGCGGTCTTGCCATAAGCCATCACGAATAAAACGATCGGCATAGCTTATATTACGTGCAACATCTATCATCAGCCCCATGGCTAAATCAGCAACGCAGTCATTGAGTACATCGGGTGTGTTGGTGACACAAATACCGTGTGTTTTAGCGTATTGTACATCCAACGAGTCATAACCTACGCCAAGACTCGCCACTAGTTTTAAGTTGGGGAGTGCGGCCATAAGCTCTGCTGTCATGCCGTGGGCAGCGCTGGTTGCTACGGTTGTGATTGACTGACTGTTTGTTTTTAAAAACGCTTGTTGTTCTGTGGGCTCTTCTGGTAAGTAGAGGGTTTGGTAGTTGTCTTCAATGGCTTTTTTTAGGGTTTTAGACAGCTTGCCGACGATTAATACCAAGGGTTTTGTGTTCATAATAACCTCGATGACTGGATAGTTTGTAGAACTGATTTATTAATCTCTTGATAGACTACTGTTCATCATAGACAAAGGCTTTTATACTAGCAAATAATAATTACTTTAAGAGGATAACCTGTATGCCAATGCTTGATGTGGGAACTGCAAGAATTCGCGTTAAAAATCTTCGGTTACGTACGTTTATTGGGATAAAAGAAGAAGAAATTAATAATCGTCAAGATATTATTATTAACTTAATTATTTTGTATTCAGCAAGAGCCGCCGTGCAGGAAAACGAAATAGAATATGCGCTTAATTATCGAACCATTACTAAGGCTATTATTGCGCATGTTGAGAATAATCGTTTTGCTTTATTAGAGCGTTTAACGCAAGAACTTGTTGATCTTGTGATGGCTCATGAAGAAGTTGAGTATGTAGAGATTGAAGTAGATAAGCCACATGCATTGCGTTATTCAGATTCTGTTTCAGTTACTTTGTCAGGAAAAAGATAAAGGTTTTTAGATGTTAAATTTGATATTGGCTTTGGTTTTTTTAGTTGTATATATTTATCCTCTGCGATGGGCTGCTATGTTTGCGGAGGCTGAGGATACGCGTTATAGCGCTTGTTTTATTTTATCCATTGTTTCTACCTTAATACAGTTTGTGGTTGGTGGTCTTTTTTCTGGTGGTTTTTGGGTACCAATGATTGTATCTGCGTTTATTTCAGTGATTGTCTGCATGAAAGTTTTAAAGATACCTTCAGAAAACTTTTTTACCTTTTGTCTTGTGTTGCTGTTTCTTAATATGCTTATTACGAGTGTAGCAGCTTTGGTCATTAATGGAGTTTTACATTCAGTATTATAGTGGTAGTGGATGCGTTATATTGGTAATGGTTTATAGGGAAAACAATAAAATATGATTACAGGGAGTTTTCGATGTTAGAGTTTATATTCTTTTTAGTGCTTTATACCTTTCCTTTACATTAGGCAGCAGGATATTCTGATGCCGCAGACTCTAACTATATAAAATGTTTTATATTAGGTATTGTTAGCTCTGTTATCTACACGATCAGTCTATTTGTATTTTATAACTCTCTATTCTTAGGTGGTTTATTAACAACTGTTATTGTGATAACTATTTTTATGAAAGTATTAAAAATACCCAGCAGTCAGTTTTTAATGTTTGCAATTATGCTGGCTTTTTTAAACTTATTGACAAGATGGGCAGCTGTATTAATTGTGAATGGTATTTTTGGAACATCGATGAGTAGTATGAATATATAATACTATAAAATAGCAAATTAAAGACAATTCGTTAAATAATACTACCTTAACACCTACAAATTTAGGTATTATAAACAGTTAAATAAACTTTTTTCGTGTGCCTATTTAGCACTTAATTTTATAGCAATGGTTAGGAACTTATGAGCAATTCAGAAACAACCGCATCTGCCAATAACTTTATTCGTCAAATTGTAAGAGAGGATATCGAAGCAGGGCGTTGCCAGAAAGTGATCACCCGTTTCCCTCCTGAGCCTAATGGCTATTTGCACATCGGCCATGCTAAAGCAATTTGCTTAAATTTTGGCTTAGCCAAAGAGTTTGGCGGAGATTGCCATTTACGCTTTGATGACACCAACCCCACCAAAGAAGAACAAGAATTTATTGATGCCATTAAACATGATGTTGAATGGTTAGGCTTTAAGTGGTCAGGTGACGTACGCCATGCATCAGATTATTTTGATCAACTTTATGCATGGGCTATATATCTTATTAAACATGGTAAAGCCTATGTTTGTGACCTTTCAGCCGATGAGGCTAGGGCTTACCGTGGCTCACTGCACGAGGCTGGCAAAAATAGTCCTTATCGTGAGCGTAGCATAGAAGAAAATCTTGATTTATTAGAACGCATGAAAGCAGGCGAATTTAAAGAGGGTGAAAAAGCGTTAAGAGCAAAAATTGATATGGCCTCACCTAATATCAATATGCGTGACCCTATTCTTTACCGTATCCGCCATGCAGAGCATCACCAAACAGGTAACAAATGGTGTATTTACCCAAGCTATGATTTTACTCACGGTCAGTCAGATGCGATTGAAGGCATTACACATTCTATTTGTACCCTAGAGTTTGCTGATCATCAACCGTTGTATAACTGGTTTTTAGAAAATTTACCTGTGCCTACTAAACCTCGTCAGTACGAGTTTGCACGTCTTAATCTCAACTACACCATCACTAGTAAACGTAAACTAAAACAATTGGTAGAAGAAAAACATGTGGATGGTTGGGATGATCCACGTATGTCGACTATTTCAGGCTATCGCCGTCGTGGTTTTACTGCCGCTGCGATTCGTGATTTTTGCGAGCGTATCGGCGTTGGTCGTGCTGATGCGGTGGTTGATATGGGCGTTCTAGAGTTCTGTATTCGTGAAGATCTCGATGCTAATGCACCACGTGCTATGTGCGTATTAAAGCCTTTAAAAGTAGTGATCACCAACTATCCTGAGGATAAACAAGAGATCTTAGAGCTATCACGCCACCCTAAAAAAGAAGAGTTAGGCAAACGCCAACTTCCTTTTGCGCGTGAAATTTATATCGATCAAGGTGACTACGATGAAAACCCACCCAAGGGTTACAAACGTCTAGTACCTAATGAGGAAGTTAGATTACGCGGTAGCTATGTTATTCGCGCTGAAAAAGCTATTAAAGATGCTAACGGCAACGTAGTTGAGTTACATTGTACTTACGACCCTGATACGTTAGGTAAAAATCCAGAAGGGCGTAAAGTTAAAGGTGTTATCCACTGGGTACCTGCTAATCAAAGTATTGAGTGTGAAGTACGACTTTATGATCGTCTATTCAAAACCCCAAATCCTAACAAAACGGAACAAGAAAACGGCAGTTTCTTAGAAAATATTAATCCTGACTCATTGGTTGTGCTCAAAGGTTGCCGTGCTGAGCCATCGCTTGCGAACGCTACATTAGAAGATCGTTTCCAATTCGAGCGTGAAGGTTATTTTTACCTAGACTCAAAAGATAGTAAGCCAGATAGCCTCGTATTTAACCGTACTATTACCTTGCGTGACTCATGGGAGCAATAATGGCACTGACTATTTACAACACACTTAGCAAAACTAAAGAACGGTTTAAACCTTTAAAAGATAACCAAGTGCGCATGTATGTGTGTGGTATGACTGTGTATGATTACTGCCATATTGGTCATGCTCGCGTTATGGTTGCTTTTGATGTGGTCACCCGTTGGTTGCGTCATGTGGGGTATGATGTCACCTATATTCGTAATATTACTGATATTGACGATAAAATTATCCGCCGCGCTAATGAAAATGGCGAAGACTTCAAAGCGTTAACGGCGCGTATGATTGATGCCATGCACGAAGACGAAGCCAAGCTTAGTGTATTACCACCTAATCAAGAGCCTCGCGCTACTGATTATATTGACGGTATGCACAAAATGATTGGGACATTGGTCGAGAAAGACTACGCTTACGCTCCAGGTAATGGTGATGTTTACTACCGTGTAGGTAAATTTAAAGACTACGGCAAATTATCGCGTAAAAAAGTAGAAGACCTACGCAGTGGCGCACGTGTCGAAGTAGATGAAGCCAAGCAAGATCCTGTGGACTTTGTACTTTGGAAAGGCGCTAAAGAGGGCGAGCCTTCTTGGAGATCCCCTTGGGGCAATGGTCGCCCTGGTTGGCATATCGAATGTTCTGTGATGTCTACCTGCTGCTTAGGTGAAACTTTTGATATTCACGGTGGTGGGCCTGATTTAGTATTCCCTCACCACGAAAACGAAATTGCCCAAAGTGAGGCAGCAACAGGTAAAACCTATGCTGAAATATGGATGCATGCGGGAGCTGTTAGGGTTGATGGCGAAAAAATGTCAAAATCCCTCGGTAACTTCTTTACTATTCGTGAAGTGTTAGAAAAGTACCCCGCGGAAGTGGTGCGTTATTTATTAGTGGCTAGCCACTACCGTAGCCCAATTAACTACTCAGAAGACAATCTAAAAGAAGCCCGTGGTGCATTAGAGCGTTTTTACCTTGCTCTTAAAGGCCTGCCTGAGGCAAAAGCAGTAGGTGGTGAGGAGTATGTAACGCGCTTTACTGATGCAATGAATGACGACTTCAATACGCCTGAGGCCTGTGCGGTACTTTTTGAAATGGTGCGTGAAATTAACCGTCTTAAAGAAACTGACCAAACTGCTGCGGCAGGTTTAGCTACACAGCTAAAACAACTGGCGAGTGTACTGGGTGTTTTACAACTAAACCCCGATGATTTTCTACAGGGTAGTGCCAGAAATAGTGAAGTTGATGTGGCAAAAATTGAGGCCCTTATCAATGAACGCTTAGAAGCCCGTGCTAATAAAGATTGGGCTGCGTCTGATCGTATCCGTGATGAACTAAAAGACATGAGCGTGATTATCGAGGATAGTAAGGGCGGAACCACCTGGCGGATGTGAAGTTAGCCTGTTTTTTTAAGATAAATAAGGTCGCTTTAAGCGGCCTTTTTATTTAGTAGAGATAGCTAAAAGTGTAGTAGTTTAGATTCCTTTTATATTTTATTTTTGTTAATGCAAAGTGTTTACTAATTCTTGTTATAACAAAAATACATACTCCTTTTTTTTTCCTAATATCGAAATGTTCTTGAATAAAGGACATATTATTAATTATTAGGAGGTCGCAATGACTTTTTTAAATCCAGTCATAAAATATAAAAAAATTGTTCCAGAGATTTTCAAAGAAATACCTGATGTTCCCACACATTCTAAGGTATTAATCATTGGTTCTGGTTTCGGTGGTGCTATTAGTGCATGGCGTTTAGCCCAAGCTGGTATACCTTCTACTATATTAGAGCGTGGTTCATATTGGCCTATCTCAAAAGATAGAGCTACTTTTTCAGATGAGACTATTCCAGATGGCCGGGGTTATTGGCATAACAAAAAGATCAAGTTATTGAACGGATTTAATGCCTGTGTGGATGACTTTGGTGGGGTAATGGATGTTACTAGCTATGAGCATATTGATGTTTGGCGAGGAGCTTGTGTTGGGGGGGGGATCTGTTATTTTTACCGGGGTTATGATTCAGCCAGAACAAAAATATTTTGACGCCTTGTTTAAGGGGACGGTTGATTATAAAAGCATGAATGATAAATATTATCCGTTGGTCAGAAAGGTGTTAAATTTAAACTCTATGCCTGATGATATTTATCAATCTAAACCATTCGGGCATTCAAGGATTTGGGATGAGCAAAGTAAGAAAGCAGGTTATACTCCTTATCCTATCGATTCTATTTTTAATTGGGATGTTATCCGTGATGAAATCAATTGTAAAGTTAGAAAGTCAGCTACGATTGGGGAGTCTAATTTAGGTAATAGTAATGGTGCCAAATTTGATTTAACCCAAAACTACTTAAAATATGCACAGGAAACTAATTTAGCAAAAGTATATCCAGGGCATGAGGTTCAATCGATATCTCATGATGGTAAGCAGTATGTGATTGATGTGAAAAAAATAAATCCTGAAGGAAAAGTATTAAAAAGCTATACCTTAACGTGTGACTCATTATTTTTAGCGGCAGGTTCTATTGGTACATCGGAATTACTTGTCAAGGCTAAGCATCTGAAAAAATTAGCTAAACTCAATAGTTATGTTGGTGAAGGCTGGGGTACTAATGGAGACGCTATCGTTGTTAGATCATTTTCTATCAGTGAGGGTTTGACGCAGGCTACACCAAGTGCATCTAAAATAGATGATGAAACGATGTCTAGTGTTCCTGCAACCTTAGAGAACTGGTATGCGCCAGGTGTTCCTGTAAATATTGGTATTGCTGGTTCATTAGGTATGGCGTTTGATACTAAAAATCGTGCTAAATTTGTTTATGATGCTAAGAAAGATAAAGTCAATTTGTTATGGCCAAAAACAGGTAATGATGAATGCGAAAAGGCATTACGTAAGTTAAATAATAAAATTACTTTGAAATCACTTAGTGTTCCCGGTGTTCCTCTTGTGGTGAATGATGTGACAACTAGTTTTACAGCGCATCCGTTAGGCGGAGCCGTTATTGGTAAGGCTACAGATAACTACGGTCGTGTTAAAGGCTATAAGGGATTGTATGTAATAGATAGCGCATTAATACCAGGAAGCACAGGGCTAGTTAACCCTAGTTTAACCATCGCTGCATTGGCTGAGCGTAATATTGAAGAGATTATTAATAAAGATTTTTATTTGTAATCAAAAACATTATTTATAAGCTAACCTAGATAGAGGGCAGACTAATATTGTAGGGGTTAATACTATGGTTTAGCTTTGCTCTTTATATTTAGTAATTTTCGTGAGTCATATTTTAGATTGGTAAGCCTCATTAAAAGTTTTTTTCAATGCCAGTACTGATAGAGTATTGGGATGATAAGTGTCGGACTCATCAATAATTATTAAAAGTTTAAGTCACATACTTTAAATAATTTAAAATTACTCGGGATCGGTATAAGATAGAGTTCGATAGTTTAGCTAATTGATTATTATCTTGTTGAGCAGAAAGATAAATGTTTATCATTTGATCTCGTTAATATTGTTTGTTGCTGTGGAATGTGTAAATAAAAATAAAGACTAGCATGACTGGCTTTTTTATCTCTTAGCATAATCGCAATAGGGGTAAGAGCATCTAATATAGTTACCCCATCGTTTAATAAAAATGCTGAAACATTTAGACACTATATAGACTGAGTTTTTTTAAACTTTGAGTTCGTAGAGGTTTTTCAGTGGACTAATAGCGCGTGTGTTCTTGTGGTGGTTATTTTATAGAGGGACATTAGCGTCATAGTAAATAACGGATTCACTAGTATTTTGTGATGTAGTATTAAATGTTCTATGCACAGTTCGCCATAAAAAACGAACCCTACTAATACCAAAGTTAGTTAAAACTGAGGTCTTCCACTAAAATTAGCCACCAAGCTCATACAGTAGATTTTGCTACAACTTTTTTAGTTTAGCTCTACCCTAATCGGCAAGCAAGTATTTTGTCAGTAATGTTATTATTTATTACTTTCGGTATTTTTAGTTGGTGTTAGCTCTTCTGCTCAAATACATTTTGGTGATAGAGGCTCTTGTACTGGCGCTTATAGTCATTTACATTTCTCTTATAGCTCTCCAGCATAAAGAATAACTCAATCGAGTTTCTGATTTTTGGTGCAGTGTCATTAGGGTGTAGCCTTGTATATGGTAATGTTGTAAAGAATTGATTGCCTTTTTGAAAACTAGAAGAAGAGTAACAAAAGCTAAACAAGTATCCAATATTATTATTAGTAAACGTTTTCTATCCGTATAAAATCGTGTGAAGTTGATTAGAGATGGACTTTAATTACGATCGAGTTTGAGGATGTTTTATAGTAAGGGTAGTTTTACCGAGAACTGAGAGGTGAATTAATTGGTATCTTATTAAGTTATTTTATTGTTAACCTCTTGTAGTATACAGCCACTTTACGGAGTTTAAGTTTAAGCCAAGTGACTGTATAAGGTATTAAGGGTTATTGTTTATCGTACCATTCAAAATAGCGTAATGTACCTTCTTTTCCTGAGTTGATGAGCTTTGTTTTAGTATCATCTGTTAAGTCAAAATCAGTAGCAGATACGTTAAGTGAGTCAATATAAATGCTTCTTGCCCAATCGTCACTGTGTAAGTGAACATCGGATTGCATGTCAATTACTGTGCTGATAAGGCGTTTTGTGTAGTCAAAGAAGTCATTGATTTTGCTATGTGCAGGTTCATGTTTGTACCAGAATACGTCGATTTCTTCTTTTGAAGACAGTTTAAAACCAAGGGTTTCTTTATTGAAAACATAATCCACTTCATATTGGCCATTTTTTGTGTTGGCTGCTTTGTAGTAGTCAGTTTCTTCAAAATTATCGCTACTAAGGTATTTTTTGCGATCAAATAATTTTACAGGATAGTTACGTACTGTTCCACCATCAACTAAGATGTCGCCGTTGCTAGCCTTAACAGAAGCAAAAAAAACAGGAATCGACATGGAGATTCGAACGGCATCACAAATTGCCATATCAGGCGTTGTTTCGGCAGAGTATACTTCTGAAAATCCTGTGGATAGGTTACAGCCGACCAAATAAACGGATTTGAAGCCTTTGTCTTTTTTCATTGATTCAAGTTGTGCAAACGTAGTGGTCGCACTGCCTGTTTTTTTCTTGATGATGTCTTTCATCCAGTTTAAAAAGAAATCTCCTTTAAACCAACCAAATTGATTAAGTAGTCGGTTAGAGTTACGAATAACACCCCATGAATCATCCATGAATTTGTTAAAATCCATATTCCAAATGATGTCTTGTACTTCTTCGACTGAGTAGTTTAGTCCTGTTGCTACCGCATAGATTGCTCCTGCGGAAGTACCACCTACTCGCTCAATGGCGGAAAGAATACCTTTTTCGTTAAAAACTTCCATCGCGCCAAGGTATGCAATTCCTTTTACACCACCGCCTTCAAAAACTATATTTTTAAAATTATAAGCCATTTTTTGCTCCTTTTTTGTTAAATAAGAGCAAGTAATTTAAAGGGATGAGATATGTTATTATTTTGGTTGAAACAAGAAATTTAGAAGGTGAGAAAAGCAAGAAAGCAGTGACTCTCTCGCCTTTAGGATTATTGACTAAATGCTTGGGCAAGCTTTTGATGAATGCCCCCAAAACCACCATTGCTCATAATAACAATGTGGGTATTAGGGGTTGCTAAAGTCATGGCTTTTTCAATAATAGCATCTAGCGTATGGCAAACAGTTGAAGGGGTTGTAGATTGTTGAACTGCCTCTGCTAAATCCCAACCTAAGTTGTCAGGCGCATACCAAATGGCTTGGTCGGCTTGTGCTACACTCTCGGCAAGTCCTGTACGGTGAGCTCCAAGTTTCATAGAGTTGGAGCGGGGTTCAATAATAGCGATCAGTTGATCATTACCAATGTGTTTACGTAAACCATCGATCGTTGTTGCAATAGCTGTTGGGTGATGAGCAAAGTCATCATAAATAGTGATACCGTTAACCTCAGCAATTTTTTCCATACGGCGTTTTGCATTTTTGAATTGTTTTAATGCGTTAATAGCAACTTCTGGGTTAACCCCAATATGATTAGCAGCGGCAATGCAAGCAAGGGCATTGTTGACATTATGTATGCCTGTTAATGTCCAGTTTACTGTGCCACAAGGTTTGTTGTGGAAGCTTACTTCAAAACTTGAACCATCAGCTGCAAGTAGTTTAGCTTGCCAATCTCCTTGCCCTGTGGTTTGAGTGGGAGTCCAACAACCCATTTCAATCACACGTTGTAATGCAGTTTCAATGGCAGGGTAAACGATAAGCCCTTCACTGGGGATTGTTCGTACGAGATGGTGGAATTGTTTTTCAATAGCTGCTAAATCGGCGAAAATGTCGGCATGATCGTATTCTAGATTATTTAAGATGGCTGTTCTTGGGTGGTAGTGTACGAATTTTGAACGCTTATCGAAAAAAGCGCTGTCGTATTCATCGGCTTCAATCACAAAGTAAGGGGAGTCACCTAAGCGTGCTGAAATAGCAAAATTTTGTGGAACACCGCCAATAAGAAAACCTGGATTTAATCTCGCTGCTTCTAATACCCATGCGAGCATACTGCTGGTTGTCGTTTTGCCGTGTGTCCCCGCGACAGCCAAGACATGGCGTTTTTGTAATATATGCTCAGCAAGCCATTGAGGACCGGACGTATAGGGGATGTTTTGATTAAGCATGTACTCAACTGCGGGGATACCTCTTTTCATCGCATTGCCAACAATGATGAGATCAGGTGCTGGTTGTAGATTTTCTGGTAGATAGCCTTGTAATAACTCAATGCCTTGTGCTTGTAGTTGTGTGCTCATGGGGGGATAGACATTGGCATCACTGCCTGTTACTTTGTAGCCAAGTTCTTTTGCCAGTACAGCTAATGACCCCATGAATGTACCACAGATACCAAGAATATGAATATGCATAATAAAAACGTCGTCACTCTATTGTTTAAACAGTGGTATCATTATTAAGCAAAAAAAATGAAATAGCTAGTCCGTTGATTTTTGAATCTTATATCTTATATAAAGGCTTATAAGGAGATAACAATGAAATATTTTTTAGTGAAAGTATTTAAGTTACTTTTTTCTTTTGTATTCATTTGTTTTTTCTCTCTCAATGCTTATGCATTAAGGTGCGGTAATTCACTTGTTACTGAAGGGGATAGTCTTGATCAAGTAAGAAAAACATGCGGTGAGCCTGATAGAAAAAAAGAGTGGGAGGTTAGATCCTATAACTTGGGCGTTTGTTCGACAATGCTGATGGCGGAATGGGTGTACTCTATGCCAGTCGGATCAGGCTATCATGTATTGCGCTTTAAAGATAATAAGTTAATGTCGATTACTTTTGAACGTTGATTAAGGGATTAGGCTTATGCTAATTTATAGAGATAATGGTAATTAGATGATTTTTTAACTTGGTTATTTTATCGGGTTATCGTACAATGTACTTTTAGTGTATCCACTAAAAACTAGCACATATTTATAGAAAACGAGATGACGGTATACACTGGCATCTCGTTTTTTTATGTGCCTCACTCTATGGAGGTTCCATTGTCTATCCCCGCTATTCTCGCGCTTTCCGATGGTAGTATTTTTTATGGTGAATCAATAGGTGCCGAAGGGCAAACTATTGGTGAAGTCGTTTTTAATACAGCCATGACGGGTTACCAAGAAATCCTAACTGATCCTTCTTATGCACAACAAATTGTTACCCTGACTTACCCCCATGTAGGTAATACAGGTACTACCCCCGTTGATGCGGAGTCTAATCAAGTATGGGCTTCTGGCTTAGTTATCCGTGATTTGCCTTTGTTGGCTAGTAGTTGGAGAAATAAGCAATCGTTACCTGATTATTTAAAAGAAAATCATGTGGTGGCTATTGCTGAAATTGATACTCGACGTTTAACACGTATTTTGCGTGAGAAAGGCTCTCAAAATGGTTGTATTTTAGCTGGCGTTGATGCAACTCCCGAAAAAGCATTAGCATTAGCTCGCTCTTTCCCAGGATTGCAGGGAGTAGACTTAGCTAAAGTGGTCAGTGTTAAAGAGTCTTATCAGTGGCGTAGCAGTGTATGGTCTTTAGATACTGATGCTTGCTCAGAGATACCCGATAGTGAGTTGCCTTATCATGTTGTGGCCTTTGATTATGGGGTTAAATACAATATTTTAAGAATGTTGACTGCTCGTGGTTGTCGCGTCACCGTTGTACCAGCACAAACAACGGCCACCGAAGTATTGGCATTAAATCCAGATGGTATTTTTCTTTCTAATGGCCCAGGCGATCCTGCTGCCTGTGATTATGCTATTCAAACAATTCAAGAGTTATTGACACATTCTCAAGAGATCCCTATGTTTGGCATTTGCTTAGGGCATCAATTATTGGCGTTGGCTTCTGGTGCTAAAACGGTGAAGATGCCACATGGCCACCATGGGGCAAATCATCCAGTACAAAATTTAAAAACGGGTGAGGTGATGATGACAAGCCAAAATCATGGTTTCGCCGTAGATGAGGGAACATTACCTAGTCATTTGAAAGCAACTCATAAATCATTGTTTGATGGCACATTACAGGGAATTGAGCGTATTGATAGACAAGCGTTCAGTTTTCAAGGACACCCTGAGGCAAGCCCCGGTCCTCATGACGTGGCTCCGTTGTTTGATCGTTTTGTAAATATGATTAGGGAAAGCTGTTAAGAGAATATTATGTTTGAAAGTGTTGGAGTACTAGACTATTGGACTTATTTATTGGCAGTAATCGGTATTGTGTTAGTGCCTGGTCCGAATTCGATATTTGTTTTAACAACAGCCGCTCAAAGCGGTGTAGTTAAGGGTTATCAGGCTGCTTGTGCCGTATTTTTAGGCGATGCAATTTTGATGATGGTATCGGCATTAGGTGTCGCGTCGTTACTTAAAACTTTGCCAATGTTATTTTTGATTGTCAAAGGTTTCGGGGCACTTTATTTATGTTATTTAGGTTTTACCCTGTTGAGAGGGGCATGGTTGAAAAGTAAACAGCCTGTTGATAAAAATATTGGTATTGAGGTTGTTGGTAAAACACGTATTAAGAATCCTTTTAAAAAGGCTCTGTTTTTAAGTTTATCAAACCCTAAAGCCATTTTATTTTTTGTTGCCTTTTTTATTCAGTTTGTTGACCCTAATTATGTACATCCTTCGTTATCTTTTTTCATCTTGGGGTTAACCCTTGAGTTCATAAGTTTTATCTATTTAACTTTTTTAATTTTTGCTGGCGTATCACTGGCACTATGGTTTCATAAAAGGAAACGATTGGAAACATTAGCTACAGCGAGCGTAGGCGTTTTATTTGTTGGCTTTGGTATAAAACTTGCCACAGCCTCACTCAATTAACTTATCGGATACGAGAACATCATGCCAAAACGTACAAATATAAAAAATATTCTTATCCTTGGTGCTGGTCCTATTGTTATTGGTCAAGCTTGTGAGTTTGACTACTCTGGCGCACAAGCATGCAAAGCATTAAAAGAAGAGGGATACCGTGTTATTTTAGTTAACTCTAACCCCGCTACGATTATGACAGATCCCACCATGGCAGATGCGACCTATATTGAGCCTATTCAATGGCGGACTGTTGAAAAAATTATTGAGAAAGAACGCCCCGATGCGCTACTACCCACAATGGGTGGGCAAACAGCGCTAAATTGTGCTTTAGACTTGGAAAAACATGGTGTCTTAGCTAAATACAATGTAGAAATGATTGGTGCTAACGCGGATACTATTGATAAAGCAGAGGATCGCGCGCGTTTTGATCAGGCGATGCGCTCTATTGGCTTAGAGTGCCCACGTTCAGGTATTGCTCACACGTTAGAAGAGGCTTATCAGGTATTAGATAAGGTTGGTTTCCCTTGCATTATTCGACCTTCATTCACCATGGGTGGAACAGGTGGTGGGATTGCTTATAACCGTGAAGAGTTCGAAGAAATCTGCATTCGCGGACTAGACCTTTCACCGACTAATGAGTTATTGATTGATGAATCATTGATCGGCTGGAAAGAGTATGAAATGGAAGTGGTTCGCGATAAAAAAGATAACTGTATTATTGTCTGCTCTATCGAAAACTTTGATCCGATGGGGATTCATACAGGGGACTCGATCACCGTTGCCCCTGCGCAAACATTAACCGATAAAGAATATCAAATCATGCGTAATGCCTCGTTAGCAGTATTACGTGAAATTGGTGTTGAAACAGGCGGTTCTAATGTGCAATTTGGGATTTGTCCCGATACAGGCCGTATGGTCGTAATTGAAATGAACCCTCGGGTTTCACGCTCTTCTGCACTTGCTTCAAAAGCAACAGGCTTCCCGATTGCTAAAGTGGCAGCGAAATTAGCAGTGGGGTATACCTTGGATGAATTACAAAATGAAATTACGGGAGGTAGAACACCTGCCTCTTTCGAGCCTGCAATTGATTATGTTGTTACCAAAATTCCTCGCTTTGCATTTGAAAAGTTTCCTAAAGCCGATGCACGTTTAACAACACAAATGAAGTCTGTTGGTGAGGTGATGGCGATTGGGCGTACATTTCAAGAATCATTACAAAAGGCTTTGCGTGGTTTAGAAGTGGGGGTTGCTGGATTTGATCCTAAACTGGATCAACAAGATATTGAGCTGAATAATATCTTAATACGTGAGTTGACTATTCCGAGTGCCGACCGCATTTGGTATATTGCCGATGCGATTCGAGCAGGTTATTCCATTGATAAGCTCTTTGAGTTAACTAAAATTGATCGTTGGTTTTTAATTCAAATTGAAGAAATTATAAAATTAGAAGAACGTGTTAAGTCTCAAACATTAACCGAGTTGGATTATAAACAATTACGTCAATTAAAGCGTAAGGGCTTTGCCGATGCACGTTTGGCAGCATTATTAGGTGTTGATGAGAAAACACTGCGTATGCATCGTCATCAGCTAAAGATATTACCTGTTTATAAGCGAGTCGATACTTGTGCTGCGGAATTTGCAACGGATACGGCGTATATGTATTCAACGTATGAAGAAGAGTGCGAAGCAAGTCCGACAACGCGTCCTAAAATCATGATATTAGGGGGCGGACCTAATCGTATTGGGCAGGGTATTGAGTTTGATTACTGTTGTGTTCATGCAGCCTTAGCCATGCGCAAAGAAGGGTATGAAACCATTATGGTTAACTGTAACCCAGAAACAGTCTCTACTGATTATGATACGTCTGATCGATTATATTTTGAACCTGTTACTCTTGAAGATGTATTGGAAATTGTCCGTATAGAAAAGCCTAAAGGAGTTATTGTGCAGTATGGCGGGCAAACACCTCTAAAAATTTGCCGTGCTTTAGAGGCGGAAGGAGTCCCCATTATTGGAACAAGCCCTGATTCTATTGATTTGGCAGAAGACCGTGAACGTTTCCAAAAAATGATTGAGAAACTTGGTTTATTACAGCCCTCGAATGCAACTGCTCGTAGTGAACAAGAGGCAATCGATAAGGCAGAGAAAATTGGTTATCCCCTAGTGGTTCGTCCTTCTTATGTTTTAGGTGGCCGTGCTATGGAAATTGTCCACGATACGGAAGAACTAAAACGCTATATGCGTGAGGCTGTAAAAGTTTCTAATGATAGCCCTGTATTATTAGATCATTTCTTGAATAGTGCCATTGAAATTGATGTAGATGCTATTTGTGATGGTAAAGAGGTGGTGATTGGTGCCATTATGCAGCATATTGAGCAGGCAGGTATTCATTCTGGTGACTCAGCGTGTTCTTTACCTCCTTATTCGTTATCACCAGAAGTTAAAGATGAAATTCGCAAACAAATCAAAGTGATGGCTCTAGAATTAGGCGTTATTGGTTTAATGAATGTACAGTTAGCCCTACAAGATGGTAAAATTTACGTTTTAGAAGTTAATCCACGTGCCTCTCGAACAGTGCCTTTTGTTTCAAAATGCATTGGTGTTTCTTTGGCTAAAATTGCGGCTTGTGTTATGGTTGGTAAATCACTCGATAAGATTGGTTTTACCAAAGAAATAATTCCCAATTACTACAGTGTTAAAGAGGCTGTTTTCCCATTTGCAAAATTCCCAGGAGTTGATCCTATTCTTGGGCCAGAAATGAAATCGACAGGAGAGGTCATGGGGGTAGGTAATAGCTTTGCTGAAGCTTTTGCAAAAGCTCAGGCAGGCGCTAATGAAACACTTCCAGATAAAGGAGGCCGAGCATTCTTGAGTGTTCGTGATGATGACAAACTCATTGTGACCAGTGTTGCGCGCGATTTAGTCCAATTAGGGTTTGAAATCGTCTCAACTACTGGTACTGCCGAGGTAATAGAGCAAGCGGGGATACCTGTTAAACGAGTTAACAAGGTGACCGAAGGGCGACCACATATTGTAGACATGATTAAAAATGGCGAAATCAATTTAATTGTGAATACAACAGAAGGGCGTCAATCTATTGCTGACTCCTATTCAATTCGTCGTAATGCATTACAACAAAAAATATGTATTACAACTACTATTGCAGGCGGAAGAGCTGTTTGTGAGGCACTTAAATTTGGTGCAGAAAAATGTGTGCGCCGTTTGCAGGATTTACATGCAGGAATAGTTTGAAAATGACAAAGTTTCCAATGACCGTCAAAGGAGCGAAAGCTCTTGAAGAAGAATTAAAGTTTTTAAAGAATGACCGCCGCCCTGAGCTAAGTAAGGCTATTGGTGAAGCTCGAGAGCTAGGTGATTTAAAAGAAAATGCCGAATACCATGCGGCGCGCGAGCAGCAAGGTATGGTTGAAGCACGTATTAGAGATATTGAAGCGAAACTATCGAATTCTCATATTATTGATATTACGACGTTACCTCACACAGGTAGAGTGATTTTTGGTTGTACGGTTGATTTAATTAATCTTGAAAATGATGAATCAACCACTTATCAGATAGTGGGTGATGATGAGGCTGATATCAAATTGAGTAAGATTTCTGTGAGCTCACCTATTGCTAGAGCAATTGTAGGTAAAGAAGAAGGTGATGTAGTACTTATTCGTGTGCCTAGTGGTGAGGTTGAATATGAAATTGCAGAAGTAAGGCATGTCTAATAAGTACTTAACACCCACGGAACGTTTTGCGTGGGTGTTTTTACAATCACTGTGGGTAGGGGGAGTTTGGATCAGCTTGTTGATTATCTTCCCAGCCATAGGGAAGACACTGCTGTCGCCAATTCTTGTTTATGATGTAATTGCCCAAATTGAGTCTAAAGTTATCGCTACTGTTGCTGTTTGTGTTTCTCTACAATTGTTTATGTTCTTTCGAGTATCAACGTATAAGCAGTTATATAAGACTCTAATGGGGATTGGGATGATCATTGTTTTAGTGCTATCTGTTACTTTTTTAACAATGAATCATTTTCACTTATTTGATTACAAGTTGAGGGGCATGTTGTTTATTTTCATTGCATTATTAGGATTGTTTTTTACATTTCTATTCCCACCTTGGTTACATAAATAGTAAATCCTTGATGAATCAAGAGATAGTCAGTAGAGACTTTTTATAAGAGTTTTCATAATGTGAGCTTAGTGATAAGGCCATTTTATTCATAGCGGTTGTTATTTTTAGTAATAGGGGTGAGTGATGAAAGTTGATATTCAGAAAAATGTAGATCGATTCACTGGATTCGCTGAGATTTACGACAATGTACGCCCTGCGATGCCAACTTATCCCATAGAGATTATTACCCGTTATTTGGGCAAAAAACCTGATAGAGTTATTGATCTTGGCTGTGGAACAGGTCTTTCCACAAATGCTTGGAAAGGCTATTGTCAACAGGTTATTGGTGTTGAGCCTAGTATTGATATGCTAGCAGTAGCTCAACTAAAAACAACAGATCATATGTCTTTTATTCATCGTTATGCTTATGATACGAGATTAGAGGATGATTGTGCAGATGTTGTTATTTGCTCTCAGTCTTTTCATTGGATGGAGCCAGTAACCACTTTATCTGAAGTTAATCGTTTGTTAAAAGAAAATGGTGTATTTGCTACTGTTGACTGTGACTGGCCGCCTGTCGCAAAATGGCAAGCAGAAGCAGCCTATAGTAAACTTTATGATAAGGTAAAAAAAATAGAAAGAGAATTGCCAGTAATAAATAATTCATATGTAATGTATGATAAAGGCAAGCATTTGAATAATATAAAAGAAAGTGGTTATTTTAGATATGCCAGAGAAATTTCATTTGCTAATACAGAGCCTTGTACTATTGATCGTTTTATACAAATTATTTTTAGTCAGGGAAGTTTGCAGACGATAATAAAGAAAGCCCCAAGCCTATTGGATGATGATTTGAGGGATTTTGAAAAAGAAATTAAAAAAATCTATGAGCAAGACGATCATTTTAATATAGATTTTTCATACCGTATGCGAGTCGCTATCAAATAAACCAAATTGTACTTTTTCATTAGCCAATGATTAATTAGATAATTAAAAAAAACTTAAGTATAAATGCGATGATGATAAATAATTTTAAATATGATTTATTTAGTCATACTTTTTGAAATATTTTATTAAAAAAATCTAAATAATTAGTATAAAAAAAGGTAAACTAAACTATCTATATCTAATGATTAAAGGTTATATTGCTCATGAAAGTTGTACGGTACCTAGTGACAGGGTTTATTTGTTTTGGGGTAGCTTCTACGGCTGTTGCAAATGAAATGGATGCAACTCTGCCAAATAAGGTTTCAACACAATCACAAACTGCCGATAATGCTCAAGCAAAAGCATTTTATGAGCAAGCTATTCAGTACATGACCGATTCAAAAAATGCAAAAGCCAATCAAGCAAAAATAGTGGATTTATTGACTAAGTCAGCAGAGTTAGATTACACCCCCGCTCAAGTGGATCTAGGAAAAGTTTATTATTTTGGTTTAGGTGGTAATAGAAACGATGCGGCGGCATTAGTATGGTTTAAAAGAGCGGCTGAGTTAGGTGATGCCAAAGGGCAATATCATTTAGGGCAAATGTACACAGAGGGTAAAGCAGGGCTTAAAGAGAGCGAAAAAGAAGCCTCTGTTTGGTATAAAAAATCAGCTGATCAAGGTTATGCACCTGCGCAGTACTACTTAGCTATTCTCTATATGGCAGGGGTCGATGGCATAGAGAAGAATCCAACACAAGCTATTGAGTTATTACAAAAGGCAGCAAAACAGGGCGACCAAGAGGCTATTCAGTTATTATCAAAGATTCAGCCACAACAACCTCAATCCATAGATGCGCCTAAGCTTGATAATTAATCTCATTGTATTGATTGAATCAACATAAAAAAACCACGTTAATACGTGGTTTTTTTATACTAGATTACAATGAGTTACTCTATCCAAATGCGAGCATTTTGGAACATTCTGATCCAGCCTGCATTTTCTTTTGATTTATCAGTATACCAAGAGTTTTGTACTGTTCTAAAAACACGCTCAGGGTGTGGCATCATAATCATCACTCGACCATCTGTATTACTTAATGCAGTAATACCAAGTGGTGAGCTGTTGGGGTTTGCTGGATATTGCTCAGTTATTTTTCCATAATTATCAATGTAGCGTAAGGCAACAAGACCAGACTGATCGGCTTTTGCAATAGCTTGTTGATCTTTAAGCTCTGCATACCCTTCACCATGGGCAATCGCGATAGGCATTTTACTGCCTTCCATTCCTTGCAAGAAGATAGCGGGTGACTTTTGAACCTCTACCATGGCGACACGTGCTTCAAACTGCTCTGACTTATTACGAACAAAGTGTGGCCATAGTTCTGTGCCAGGAATTAGCTCATGAAGGTTAGATAGCATCTGGCAACCATTACACACACCTAACGTAAAGGTGTCTTGGCGGTTGAAAAAGGCTGTAAAAGCTTCGCGAGCTCGGCTATTAAAAAGAATTGATTTAGCCCAGCCTTCACCTGCACCCAATACATCACCATAAGAGAATCCGCCACAGGCTGCCATTCCTTTAAAATCGTTAAGATCAACACGGCCCGCTAAAATATCGCTCATATGGACGTCAATGGAGGTGAATCCTGCACGGTCAAAGGCAGCTGCCATCTCAACTTGGCCATTTACCCCTTGCTCACGTAAAATAGCGACTTGAGGGCGAATACCTTTATTAATATAAGGCGCTACAATAGGCTGTTCAGGGTCATAAGTTAACTCAACCGTTAATCCAGGATTATTATCATCTGCGATGTTTGCAAATTCTTGGTCAGCACATTCAATGTTGTTTCTTAAGCGTTGAATGTGGTAACTGGTTGCAGACCACTGTTGCTGTAAAGTTGCACGCGTTTCATTAAAAATAACACTGTCTGCAAATTTAAAGGTGATGGTTTGTTGTGGGGCAGGTTGGCCAATCACAGAAACTGCTTCACCTAAACCAACTTGCGTTAAGTGTGCTAATATTTCTTCCGTATCTTGTTGACGTACTTGAATAACTGCCCCAAGTTCTTCGTTAAATAGGGCAGGTAAAATGGTTTCTGCACTGTCAGCAAGTAGTTCAAGTTGAATGTTTAAACCGCAATGTCCTGCAAAAGCCATTTCTAATAAGGTCGCTAATAAGCCGCCATCTGAACGGTCATGGTAGGCTAATAATTTATTATCGGCATTTAACCCTTGAATGATAGCAAAGAATGCTTTTAGATCTTCTGCATCATCTAAATCAGGCGCTGTTTGTCCTAATTGGCTATAAACTTGAGTAAGGATTGAGCCACCTAAACGATTTTTGCCATGGCCTAGATCGATTAAGATTAGATCAGTGTTACCTTGATCTAAGCGTAATTCAGGCGTTAGAGTCTGGCGAATATCTTGCACGGGTGCAAAAGCAGAAATAACAAGTGATAGAGGAGATGTTACAGACTTCTCTTGTCCGTTATCAGCCCAGCGTGTTTTCATCGACATCGAGTCTTTACCCACGGGGATGGTAATGCCAAGTTCAGGGCATAGCTCCATACCAACGGCTTGTACAGTATCATATAAGCGAGCATCTTCTCCTGCATGACCCGCTGCTGCCATCCAGTTAGCTGACAGTTTAATATCTGAAATCTTTTCAATGCGAGCAGCTGCAATATTGGTAATGCTTTCAGCGACTGCCATGCGTCCTGATGCCGGCGCATCGAGTAGTGCAATTGGTGTTCTTTCTCCCATTGCCATTGCTTCGCCTGTATAAACGTCAAAACTAGTCGCTGTTACGGCGCAGTCTGCCACAGGTACTTGCCAAGGGCCAACGAATTGGTCGCGTGCTACTAAACCAGTAATGGTACGGTCGCCAATAGCAATTAAGAAGCTCTTACTGGCTACTGTTGGATGGTGTAAAACACGGGTAACTGCTTCTTTTAACTCAATCCCGTCGGTTGTGAAGTTATCACCTTGAATGGTCTCGCGTTTCGCAGTGCGATGCATTTTTGGTGGTTTGCCTAGTAATACTTGTAAAGGCATATCAACAGGGTTGTTGTTGAAGTATTTATCGTGCACTGTAAGTTGTTTTTGTTCAATTGCTTCGCCTACAACGGCAAATGGGCAACGTTCTCTTTCACAAATGGCTTTAAATTGTTCGAAATCATTAGCATCGACAGAAAGTACATAGCGTTCTTGTGATTCATTACACCATATTTCAAGGGGTGTCATGTTGGGTTCATCATTAGGTACGTTACGTAGTTCAAAACGGCCACCACGACCACCATCATTGATGAGTTCAGGTAAAGCGTTAGAAAGCCCCCCTGCACCAACGTCATGGATAAATTTAATGGGGTTAGCATCACCTAATTGCCAGCAACGATCAATCACTTCTTGGCAGCGGCGTTCCATTTCAGGATTATCTCGTTGTACTGACGCAAAATCTAAATCAGCTGAGCTTGCGCCTGTTGCCATAGATGAGGCCGCACCACCGCCTAGACCAATTAACATGGCAGGGCCACCTAATACTATTAGTTTAGCCCCTACGCTAATTTCACCTTTTTGTACGTGATCAGCACGAATATTTCCTAAGCCCCCTGCCAACATAATAGGTTTGTGATAGCCACGTACTTCCTCACCTTCTGGCGTTTTGATGCTTTGTTCAAAAGTACGGAAGTAACCATTTAATGCAGGGCGGCCAAATTCATTATTAAATGCTGCACCTCCAAGAGGTCCTTCGATCATAATATCAAGGGCGCTTACTATGCGCTCAGGTTTGCCATAAGGTTTTTCCCAAGGTTGGATAAAGTTGGGGATATTTAAGTTTGAAACGGTAAAGCCTGTTAGGCCAGCTTTAGGCTTAGCCCCGCGACCAGTTGCGCCTTCGTCACGAATTTCTCCACCTGAGCCAGTTGCTGCACCCGGGAATGGAGCAATCGCTGTTGGGTGATTATGAGTTTCAACCTTCATTAAAATATGAACAGGTTCTTGGCTAGCTTGGTAGGCTTTAGTTTCTGGATTAGGGTAAAAACGACCAGCGGTAAAGCCTTCAATAACAGATGCGTTGTCTTTATAAGCTGATAATACACCTTTATGTCCCATTTCATAGGTATTCTTAATCATCCCAAATAAACTTTTTTGCTGAGCTTCGCCATCAATATCCCAACTGGCATTGAATATTTTATGGCGGCAATGTTCAGAGTTTGCTTGGGCAAACATCATCAGCTCTATATCATTAGGATTACGTTTTAGCTCAGTAAAAGCATTGAGTAAATAGTCAATTTCATCAGCGGCTAATGCCAGACCTAACTGTTGATTTGCTTTTTCTAAAGCGATACGCCCTTGCCCGATAATATCAACGGTTGTTAATGGTTGAGGTTTAGCATGATTGAATAATTTATTGGCTTGCTCCATTTCCGCTAAGACTTGCTGGGTCATTCGATCATGGATAAGTGCTGTGACAGCTTGTTGTTCAGTACTTGATAAATTGCCCTCAATATAGTAAGCAATACCTCGTTCAATACGAGTGATATCGTGAAGCCCACAGTTATGCGCAATATCTGTTGCTTTGCTTGACCAAGGGGAAATAGTGCCAAAACGTGGTATAACTAAGAATAGTGTTCCTTTAGGCTCTTCCGTTTTTGTATTGGGGCCATATTGAAGTAAACGATTTAATATTTGTAGTTGTTCGTTTGTTAAATTTGTTGTATCCACAAAATGGATATATTCAGCATACACTGCTTTAATTTGAGGCACTGCGGCTTGCAGTTGATTAATTAGTTTTTCATGGCGGAAGGAAGAAAGAGCAGGAGTACCACGCAGAGTCAACATTGTCAGATAGTCTCAAGTAATGGATAAATGAAAGTTGCATATTTTAACCTAAATAACTTATTTTGGCAGTATATAGGCTAGGGATAAATCGATACATTATTTTTTATTTTTATAGTAAAGAATAAGAAATCATGTCCAATGTATAGCAAGAATAACATAATAAGCGCTGTTTTGATGCGAAAAGTCTAGATTATTCATAGAGCTATGATGATGTTTAATAATATAATTAAGTGCATGCAAATAGACTGGTTGTTTTGGTTGCTGTACGTTGTACATCTGAAAATTATAATTTAGTATTTTCATGGGTGGTTTATTTTAAATAACTGTAAAAAAGTAAAACTTTGATATGGATTATAAGTTTTGTTATGAATCAGTCAATTATTTCATTGAAGATGTCTGTATTAACTGCTATATTCAGCACACCTATTTATAGGTTTATCAACATTATGAGTTTAACTGGTTATAAAGGGATAGTTAAGTTAATCCTCTCAATATACGATATGAGAACTTCTTAGATTTATAATGTTGCTAGCGTATTTATAATCATTAAGTCAATTGCAGAAATATCTATTGATAAAATTAGATCTACAGGTTGATTTTTACATTTAAAACATCTAATAAGATTTGCCTGTAAAGTAAAGCAATGACGGATAGAAATATGATTAGTGAGTAAAAAGTAAAAAAAATGTATGGTGTAGGCTACCGTCTCAGGAAAAACTGGAAAAAGTCTAAAAAAAATGTAGAGTTAGGGCAACAATGTATGTCGTTCCTAATAAATTATAACCCGCGAGTGATAAACACGCGGCACCCGATTATCCATGAAGCATTTTGGGTGGAGATGTACTGAGTAGTCAGAGCGTATCATGTAAGTATTATTAGATGCCAGAGCATCCGCCGACTATAAAGAAATTCCTCCTCCTTTTATGTCTTTGTATGAAGAAGACTAGGAGACGCGGTCGCGAACTAACTCGTCAGTTAGTTATGCTAGACACGAAGGTGGTATACCACTTTGGCGCGCCCCAAACACTGAACGTGTGTATCGAGTGTGCTTTGTTGTTTCTGCTTGCTTGGAAACAGTTGGTATAGTATGAAAAGAATGCTAATAAATGCAACTCAGCCTGAAGAGTTGCGTGTAGCGCTTGTTGATGGGCAACGTTTATTTGATTTAGATATTGAGTCTGGTGCCCGTGAGCAAAAGAAAGCGAATATCTATAAAGGCCGTATCGCCGCAATTCAACCCAGTTTAGAAGCCGCTTTTGTTGACTTTGGTTCGGGTCGACAAGGTTTTTTACCGCTTAAAGAAATTTCACGAGAATATTTTGTCAATGGACAAGAGAACCATAGTGGTCGCCATAGTATTAAAGATTTAATACAAGAAGGCCAAGAAGTTATTGTTCAAGTAGAAAAAGAAGAGCGTGGTAATAAAGGCGCAGCTTTAACCACATTTATTAGCCTTGCGGGGCGTTATTTGGTGTTAATGCCTAATAATCCTAGTGCGGGCGGTATTTCACGCCGTATTGAAGGCGATGAACGCGTTGAGTTAAAAGAAATATTAAGCGCATTGAAAGCTCCCGCTGATATGGGGTTAATAGTAAGAACTGCAGGTCTTGGCCGTGGTATTGAAGAGTTGCAGTGGGATTTAGATTATTTATTGCAATTATGGTCAGCGATTAAAGAAGCGGCTGATAGTGGTCCCGCGCCTTTCTTGATTTATCAAGAAAGTAATGTGATTATTCGTACAATCCGCGACTATTTACGCCAAGATATTGGTGAAGTATTAATTGATACAGTGGATGCTTATGAAGAAGCTTTAAACTTCATTAGCCAAGTCATCCCGCAATACAAACATAAAGTTAAACTGTATCAAGATGCAGTTCCTTTATTTAATCGCTATCAAATAGAAAGCCAAATTGAGACAGCATTCCAACGTGAGGTACGTCTACCTTCAGGCGGTTCTATTGTTATAGACCCAACAGAGGCATTGGTTTCTATTGATATTAACTCAGCTCGTTCAACCCGAGGCAGTGATATTGAAGAAACAGCTTTGCAAACGAACTTAGAAGCGGCTGAAGAAATTGCACGCCAACTCCGTTTGCGTGATATCGGTGGTCTTATTGTTATTGATTTTATCGACATGACTCCTTCTAAAAATCGTCGTGCGGTAGAAGACTGTGTGATGGAAGCTTTAAAAGCAGACAGAGCGCGTATACAAGTGGGTTCTATTTCTAAATTTGGTCTATTAGAAATGTCACGTCAACGTTTGAGACCTTCTCTACGTGAAACCAGTGGTGTTACTTGTCCTCGCTGTAATGGTCAAGGAACCATTCGTGATGTTGAGTCGATTGCATTGGCTATTTTACGTTTAATTGAGGAAGAAACACTAAAAGAATCTACAGCTGAAGTAAGAGCACAAGTGCCAATTCCTGTATCAGCTTTCTTGCTCAATGAAAAAAGAAACGCAATTACCAAAATAGAACTAAGAAGCCAAGTGCGTATTGTGATTATTCCAAATGATCACTTAGAAACACCAAATTTTGAAGTTCAACGATTACGTACAGATAGCCCAGATGCACAATTTAACGAATTAAGTTATGAAATTCAGCACGCAGAAGTAGAGGAAGATACTAATCATTCTAACTCTTCTAAGGCGCTTATTCGTCAGGAAGCAAAGGTTAAGACGATTGCTCCTAAGCAACCAGCTCCAGAGGTAGATAAAAAAATAGGTGGTTTAAGAGGACTCGTAAAATCACTCGTTAGCTTATTTTCTGTTAAAGAAGAGTCAGAAGAGGCTGCTAAAACAGAAAGATCTACTGAGAATATAGCGCGTAATAATAATCGCCGTAATAACGAGCAACGTAATCAGCCCAGACGTAATAATAACCGTAGAGACAATCAGCAAAATAGTAGAGAGAAGGATGAGGAGCGTAAAACACAAGCTCGTCCTGATCGCCGTCGTAATACTGAAGAAAAGGTTAAAGATAAAGTTACTGACAGTGACATTGTTGAGACACAAGATGACCTAGTTAAAGGTATTGAGAACAATGTCGGTGAGAATGATGAGCGTCCACGTCGTCGTACTCGAGGGCAACGTCGTCGTAATACAAGGAATGACCGTCCACGTGAACCACGTAATAATAATGAAGTTACTGACTCTGCAGAGGTAGGACAACAAGATTTGTTGGAAACAGCTAACCAAACACCTGCTAAAGCGAATGAGCCAGAAGCTATTAAAAAAGAACGAGTTGATATTGATAGAGATTTTTCTGAGTCAAAGGATAAAGTAGTTGAGTCCGTTAGTACATCGAAAGAACTTGTAGTAAATAAATCAGTAGAAGAGTCTCATGTATCTTTTCAATTAGAAAAAGTTGCTGAGGTTGTTTTTGAACCAAAGCCTGATGTAGATATAGTAGAGAAGCCAGAGGCTAGCAAAAAAACTTCTCAAGAGGTTAATAGAGCTAATAATATCGTAAATGATGTTGTTGAAGAGAAAGAAACTATAGAGCCACCTGCTCGTACTATTGGACGTGCACCTAACGATCCTAGAGAAATGCGCCGTCGCCAGAAGACCGAAGAAGAAAGCAATGCTCCTGTACAAGTGGTGAGTGAACCTAAAAAAGAATTAAGTTCACAGTTACCGTTAGAATCAGCCTCTAAAACAGAACATGATAATTAATTTTCATCATTAGAAGAAGGATGCTTAGGCATCCTTTTTTATTTAAGACTTAAAACCAGAGGTTTTAATTGATTAGTAAAATTAAGCGAATCATTCATTGTTTTTTGCTAAATATAATTGATTTGGCAGCAATACGAAAGGCTAATATTAAAGAAAAAAGTCTAGCAATAATTAGGGTCGATGCTATTGGAGATTATATTCTTTTTAGAGATTTTTTACCCTTACTAAAAGTGTCTAATCAGTATAAAGATTACAAGATTACCTTAATTGGTAATGGAGTATGGAAAGCATTAGCAGAAGCACTAGATAGTGAGTATGTAGACGATTTTATCTTTTTGGATAGAAATAAATTTTATAGAAAGTATTCCTATCGTTTTATGATGCTTCGTAAACTTTCATCATTTGGTTTTGATATTGTTCTTAACCCAATGTACTCTCGAGAATATTATATTTCTGAAAGTATTACTAAATCTTTATCAGCACATGAAAAGATTACCTGTGAAGGGGATCATAGCAATATTTCTGCTCATGATAAGAAAAAAGCCGATAGTTTTTATACAAGGCTATTTTTGAATACAAAAGAGGTTATGTTTGAGTTTTATCGTAATCAGCAGTTTTTTGAACAGTTATTGGGTAAACCACTATCAATACACATGTCTATAGATAAAAGAAAACTCCCAGTATTTAATCAGATGTTACCAAGCCATTTTATTGTATTATTTTTAGGGGCTAGTCGTCCTTATCGAAAATGGTCAGCCAAAAACTTTGCTGAAGTTGCTATTTTTTTAAAGCAAAAATATCATTATGAAATAGTTATTTGTGGTGCTCCCTCTGATATTGAACAAGCACAATTATTTAAGAAATTTTTTAAATATGATTATGTTGATTTAGTGGGTAAAACAACACTGTTAGAACTAATGTCGGTTATTCTACAGAGCCAATTCCTCATTAGCAATGAAACCAGCGCAGTTCATTTTGCTGTAGCATTAGGCGTTAGTAAAGTAATTGTTCTTTATAATGGACGTCACTTTGGAAGATTTACCCCTTATCCTGAATCATTGCATCAAGGTTATAAGGTTGTTTGTCACCCAGAGATTGCCAAAAATAAAAACGTATATCAAGAAATTAGTCACGATCGCATGTATATTAATCAACTAGATATTAATGATATCACAGTGGATGAAGTGTCCAGAGTGATAGAGTCCAGTTAATTCTTATATAACTTATTTTTCTGTAAGCTTTTTATAATATAAAATGGATTTATAGTATTGAGTTTTAACCAAAAAATTCTACGGGTTTGCACATTAAATAAATCAAATAAAAATGTTGCAGAAATTTGTGCAAAGAGCGTAGCAATGGCAGCACCCTTTATCCCTAACTTAGGAATTAGAACTATATTTGCCACGATATTGATTATTGCACCAAATACAGATCGATACATATAAAGCTTCTGTAAATTTTCTATCACAAACCATTGTCCACTTATTACGCCAATACTAACGAAAATACCTGTCCATATATGAATAATCAGTATGTCTGTTGCTTCTGTATACTGAGATCCAAATAAGATATTGATAATAAACGGTGAGGTATATGTGATGGTCAGCGCGACAAGAATGCTTATCCATGCAAGGAAAAGCATGATGAGATATATTTTTTTATAATAAAGTTCTTTATTACTTTCTCTAAGCCTTATAAGTAGTGGGTTGGTGGAGCTTACAACTATAACAGGTAATAAGTAAAAAATTTCACTGACTCTGATGGCAGCAGTATAAATACCTACAGCGCTATAATCTAGCATTTGCCCAAGCATTATTTGATCAATACGCATGTAGATAATGATAGTAAAACTGGCAAACATAAGAGGCCAAGAGTCTTTTAGATCTTGTTTTATTTGCGTTAAACTAAATCGCCATTTGAGAATACTTTGTTTTTTATAAGTATAAAAAATTAAAAGAAATATAGATGATAATATGGCTTCTAGTAGAAATACACAAACAATTGCGATAAATGAAGCTTGGTAGAGCATCAGTATGATTTTTAATGAGCTACAGATGATAAATGAGCAGTTTTCTGACCATACAATATATTTTGATTGTATATTGGCTTCAAAATAATAGCGTATTGTATCAGAGGGTTTGAGTAAAATTGATAGGCCAATAATGATTGTAACTAGTTGAGGCGTGTATTCTTGATATAAAAAGGTAGCGATAAGTAATAAAACTAAGAAAGATATAGAGGCTAAGGTTGATTGTATTAAAAAACAACTACCAAGGATGTCATCTGATTGTTTGGGATGACTTACTAGATTCTTCACAGTAATACTATTTAATCCAAATACAATGAATGCAAAGAAAAAAGCAATGATGGCTTGAGCATAGTTTAATATACCAAATTGTTCAGGTCCTAAATATCGTATAATCCAACTGATAACGAACAGGTTGATAGACATACGAAACAGTCTATCAAATAATAACCAACCAATATTTGACAATACAGTAGATAAATGGGTTGAAGTTAACTTATTTTTTAAATTATGGAAGAGAGACGTCATCGAATATGTCTAAATTATTAATAAAAGGAGTTTGGGGAAAACATTATGGCATCATTATAATGAAGTTTTCATTGTAAATGGGGGTTAATTTATTTGAAGTCATAGATAAAGTAAAGATAATGGTTTTAAATTTTTAGCATAGATATGCTAAGAAGTAAAATACGAAAGTGGTAGAGGTCTTTTATAAAAGATATTATCGATTTATTATTTAAAATAACATATAATACGGCCACCTAATAAGTTTCCCTTTTGGGGTCGATTAGGATTCGACGCTGGTGATGAAACTTGAGGGGCATGTCGAGCTGGTAGCAAACCTCGTAAATTAGTTGCTACAAATTATAGTTGCAAACGAAGACAACTACGCTTTAGCTGCTTAGTCAGCTAACAGATGTTAGGGGCTGCCTGTAATCCCAAAACATCTGTCAAATAGAACAGGATCGTCACAAAGTTTGCTATAGACGGCGTGATTAAACTTTATATAGCTAGCTCAAAGCACCCTGCCTATCGGGCGGCGATGAGTCAATTTAATAGATAAGGCTAAGCATGTAGAACCGATAGCGGAGTGCTGGCGGACGGGGGTTCAAATCCCCCCGGCTCCACCAAATAGAAAGCCCTGATAATTTATTATCGGGGCTTTTTTATTATCAAACAGAAAGATACAGTAAGGGCGACAAAAATTTTAGCAATTAAGGTCTTATATCATTAATAGGGGTACCCTTTAATTATGTGGGGTGGTTTTATCGGGTGCTATGTCATTATCTGTTGCTGGCACTGGTAAAGCATCAGGAGCCCCTGGGGTTATATCAATGGGGGTGAGCCCTTTAGGGAGTTTAAAGCTTAATTGCTCGGCCGTTAGTGGAGCAAAGTCATAATGGCTAAAGTATGCTTTAAATTGGTCTGTTCCAACAAGGCTATATTTATTAACTAAATAACTGTCTTTATTAACGGAAAGAGTTGCAGTTTTTAATGTATTGGCGAATTGTTTAACAAAGTCATCTTGTGGGATATTTAGCTGGCGTATTTGAGTATACTTAGTAAATTTCTCTATATTAATATTGCCTTTCAATGTGATTTCTTTGCCTTTACAAGAAGCTTTGAGATCATAGATAGAGAGGATAGTCTTTATTGTTCCTACATAGTCTTCACCACTTAATAGTCCACCTGCTAAGGAGTAATCAGTGTTGAAGGGGCGCTCAGGGGTACGTTGTTTAATTTTGCTTAAATCAACTTTATAAACCATATTGGCCTCTTCAATCCATTGGTATTGTTGATCGTAAACAATCGTTAATGTGTCATTATCAGATATTTTTATGGTGGCTTTTAATAAGTCAGGCCGCTTGCTGGCAACAACCATTTCGGCAGGTTGTTGATTGTTTACAATAGACTTTATTGTTACTTGATAATCAGTAATTTTATCTAAGCGCTGCTCCATTTTATCAATAATATCTTGTGTTTTACAAACTTGCACATTTGCATAAGTATATGAAGTAATTAAAGATAATATAATAAAGATACGGCCTAATTTATTGTGTTTTGCAGTCATGTATCCCTCACAGTAATTAAAGTATAAGCTAGCTGAATTATGGGGGATAGATCAAAGAACTTCAATAGATAAAGAGTAGGGCTTCACTGTCTATAATTGCAGAGTACAATGAGAGCACTCTGCAATTGTTTTTTTATGCAAGTATTTGCTTCATTAATTCTTCAAGTGCCACGGTAATACTGTCTGGTTTAATAATTAATAGATCACAGTCAAGGTCATCTAAAATAGCTTCGGCGGTATTCCCCATAAGTGCTCCTGATGCCCCAGTACGCCCCATGTTGCCAATGACACAAACAGAAGCATCAAGGTCTTTAGCAACCTGAGGAATAACAACATCAGTAGCACCTGCTAATAGGTGAATATTTTCTTTGTTCAAGCGAGGGTGATCTTTTTCAAAAGAGTCCCGAGCTTTCATATAAACCTGTTTTATTTCTGATGTCATCCCATGTATTTTTGAGTCAGGATGAATTTCTGCAAAAATAGGGGAAGGATAGACGCTTACAAGGTGTAGACTGGTTCCTTTAGCAACATAAGTTAAAGTTTCAGCCACATTAACTAAGGTATTATGCAGTTCTATATGGCTTTTATCAGATGTACCTAAGTCAACAGCTGCTAATACAGGTCTGTTAGCCCATGGTTTGTCTTGGTTAACAATTAAAATAGGACAAGGGCAAACTCGAAGTAGTTTCCAGTCTTGGGGGGTGATAATAGCACGTTTTAGGATATTATCAGGTAAATGTGTCTTGATAACTAACATACTATTTTGTTGTTTTTGAACGGTAACAATGGTTTTGTGATAGTTTTCATGCCATGCGATTTCTGAAGAAACCTGTAAACCTGCTTCTTGTAGAGAATTAACTGCGTCGTTAAGCAGATTCGCTGCTTTTTTTGATTCGCTACAAACAAGTAGATACAAAGATGAGTTTGTTACTTTTGCAAACTCTTTAGCACGCCTAATGACAGGATGATTATCATGTTTAGGGTCAATAACCACAATAATGCTATCGGTATTTTTCATAAATTTTCCTATTAAGAGTTGCCACTCAAGTTATGGTCATACTATATAGCGTATTAATGAATAAAAACACTATTTTATAAGAAAAAATAGTTTATTAATATTGGGTGTATAATAATTAAAAATTAAATATATCAATATAATATGATGTATAAACTTTTACTGCGATGTTTTGGTTATGGATAAACAGTTTTTTATACCTGATAAAGTTACATTAACCCCCTTGTCTTTGCCCGTATTTGATAGGGCAAATATAAGTTTAGCTGTGCTTAGATTAGATAAAACAGATCAGTTAATTTCAGGTAATAAATGGTTTAAGCTACATTATCATTTAGTTCAGGCAAATTTACAACAGTCGAATGGATTATTAAGTGTCGGAGGTGCGCACTCTAACCATCTACATGCTCTTGCCGCAGCAGGGGAAAAACTAGAGTTACCAACAGTTGCTTTAATACGTGGGCAACCTATAGAAACTCCTACAGTAGTTGATTTACAGAAGTTGGGAATGCATTTGCATTGGTTGAGTTATGGAGAGTTTCGTCGTCGTTACCAAGCAGAGTTTTGGCAAGAGTGGGCAGAGCGCTACCCTGATTTTTATTTGGTGCCTGAAGGCGGTGGTGGCATTTTAGGTGCTAAAGGATGCAGAGTGATTCCTGAGCTTATTAAACAACAGTTATTTACTATAGGTTGGGATGACTTCGACTATATTTATACGGGAGTTGGTACTGGGAGTACACTAGCAGGTATAGTGTGGGGACTTGGGGGAAATCACCAAGTTGTAGGTTGTTTAGCTGTGCCTGAACGTTATGGCGTGGATGTACAAATTAAAGAATTGTTAGATGAAATTCCTGTTTCTTTTACAAATTATCAATTAAAACCAGCCGCAAGGGAAGGATTTGGGCAGGCCGATCCTGATTTACTACATTTTATTAATGATGTTGAAGCGTTAGCAGGGCTACCCTTAGATCCTGTTTATACGGGAAAGACTCTATATTTTTTACAACAGCAAGTCATCAATGGTGAAATTGCTGAAGGTTCAAGAATTGTGTTGCTTCATACGGGTGGTTTACAGGGACGTCGAGTATTACTTAATAGATGGGAGTAAATATGCGTGTTTTGATTCTAGGTGGCTATGGAAATTTTGGGAAAATAATAGCGCAACGTTTGTCGAGCATAGCATCTGTTGAGTTAGTGATTGCAGGAAGAAATATTGATAAAGCAAAACTATTTGCCTCAAAGATCAATGCAGATGCTATGTTATTGGATGCGAAGCAAAAAAATATTGCTAGCACCTTAAAAGAACAGAAAATAGATGTACTGATTTCAACGGCTGGGCCATTCCAAGGGCAAGATTATTATGTGGCAGAGTCAGCTATTGCTGCAGGATGTCATTATATTGACTTAGCTGATGGTAAAGCATTTGTTTGTGGTATAACGCAGCTTAATGAATTAGCTAAAAATGTGGGAGTATTGGTTTGTAGTGGTGCGAGCTCTGTACCGGGATTAAGTAGTGCGGTAGTTAATGAGTTTTTACCACGTTTTTCTGTTTTGAAAAAAGTTATGATTGGTATTAGTACATCAGAGAAAGCACCAGGACGGGCGACAATTAATAGTCTGTTTGATTATTGCGGTAAGCCGATTGATCAATTAATTGATGGGCATTGGGTTAAACGCTACGGTTGGCAAAAACTTGTCTACCATAAATTTACTGAGCCTTTAGGCTATAGACCGCTTGCTGCATGCGATATTCCTGATTTAACATTGTTTCCAAGACAGTATAAAACACTGGAGACGGTGAGCTTTTCGGCAGGTACTGGTTTAAAGCTAACGCATTATGGGACATGGTTTTTTTCGTGGCTTATTCGTTTGGGAATTATACGAAAGCCTCAACGGTATTCGAGATGGATGCATAAAGCAGCATCGCTTGTAGAGTTCTTTGGGGATGGTCGTAGTGGTATGCATGTGACATTAAGTGGGCTTGACCACGAAGCGAAACCTTTGCAACTATGTTGGGAGTTAATTGCTTTAAATAATGATGGTGTCAATATTCCTTGTTTAGCATCTGTTGCGTTGGTGAGAAAAATGATGACAGGTTGCTTCTCCAGTGTTGGCGCTATGTCCAGTATGGGATTGCTCACACTGGACGAATATTTAGAAGAGTTAAAAGGACTAACATTTACTACTCATCTAAAAGAGTTATAGCGCTTTAGCCAATAGTTTGGTTAGTTCGGCAGCAGGTATTAAAGTGCAACCAGAAGTATTTTGGCCTGCCCAAAGCGGAGTGAAATCATTTTTTCCTTTTGCTTCTGCCTCTTTTCTAAGTGCAGACATGGTGGGTGTTGCGTAAGGGAATGATGGAGTAAATGAGTTAATAAAACCTAACTGTCTCATTGCTTTGTTAACGATACCTCTGGCGGGTCTTCCCGTAAAGATATTGGTAATAGCGGTATGTTTTGCTTCGTCAGAAAGGAGCGCTTGCCGATGTAAAAGGCTGGTGTTTGTTTCAGGACACAGCAGATAACTTGTGCCTATTTGTACGCCAGATGCACCTAAGGCCATTGCCGCTTTTATTCCCTGTGCATTTGCGATACCTCCAGCGGCAATAACAGGAACAGTCACTGCCTCTACAATCTGCGGAACTAACGCCAAGGTACTTACTTGTGTTGTGAGATCTTCGGTTAAAAACATACCGCGATGTCCTCCAGCTTCTAACCCCTGTGCAATAATGATATCGACTTGATGGTTTTGTAAGTAAAGCGCTTCCTCTAAGGTTGTTGCTGAAGATAAAATAGTTGCTCCCCAAGATTTGAGTTGTTCTATGAGATGGGGCTCAGGTAATCCAAAATGAAAGCTAATGACTTTGGGTTTAAATTCAGCTAATACATCAACGTGAGCTTGACTAAATGGTTGGCGATTAGTTTCTAAGTTGATATGGTGTGTGTCAATTTTGTATTCATCAAAGAAGGGTTGTAGTTTTTGGAACCAAATTACTTGTTCTGAATCATCTAATTGTGTTTTTTTGTGACAGAAGAAGTTTAGATTGATAGGATTTTTACTCTCGTGTTCAATAGTGATTAGCTCTTGGTGTAGTTGTTCAAGCGTAAGCATTGCACAGGGTAACGAACCCATTGCGCCAGTATTGCTGACGGCAATTGCCAATTGGCTACCTTGAACTCCAGCCATGGGTGCTTGAATAATCGGTATATTTAAGTTGAGTAAATTAATAGGAGGGTTCATTATATGCTTTCCTGTCTAGTAAGGTCGATGTTCTTACGGCTGTTTTTATTGTACACCTTAGTTTATTTATAGTTTATTTTAATAATGACTATAGTAACAATAAACTATATTAATTTATTAGTAAGATTATACTGTAATTGTGAATCATTCTTAATAGGAGTGAAAAAATGATTAAGACAATTACATTTACCTGTATGCATTTCATTATTGCGTTTAGTGTAACTTATTTATTGACAGGTAGTCTTGCAGTTGGTGGTTTAGTTGCATTGGTTGAACCTTTATGTAATGCAGTTGGCTTTTACTTCCATGAGAAAGTGTGGTGTCGTATTAATAAGACAAAAAAGAAACATTTAAAGGAGGTGAGTTATGAAGCAATCCCAATATAACGTTGTTTGCCATTATTATCATCGGCAAATAGGTGAAAAGTATGATCTATTTGCCGATATGTTTAATGATAATTATGCAATGTGGTTAGATTCAAATGATTCTGCTTGGGCAATCTTCCAGATGTCCGAGTAAAATGGGCTAGCAATTTCCCCTGACAGTAGTTCGCCTTGTTTTAAGTAGTAATCTATATTTGAAAGAAGGCGAATTTCATTATCGGATATTCGTCTAGCAACATGATGTGGTTTTAATTCTTTTGGATGATTTAAACCAGTGGCAGCAAGCATTTCAGCAAATGCTTTTAATGTATTTTTATGGAAATGGTAAACACGCTCCGCCTTATCTGGCACAATAAGTGCTGATTGTCTTAAAGGGTCTTGTGTAGCAACACCTGTTGGGCATTTGTTCGTGTTGCAAGCTTGTGATTGAATACAGCCTATAGCAAACATAAATCCACGTGCCGAATTAACCCAGTCAGCCCCCATAGCTAAAGCCCTTACAATATCAAACCCACTAATAATTTTTCCACTAGCACCGATCTTAATTTTATCCCTTAAATTAGTGCCCACAAGTATATTGTGTACGAGTAATAGTCCTTGACGCAAAGGGAGACCAATATGGTCACTAAACTCTACAGGAGCATCACCTGTGCCACCTTCCTTACCGTCAACCACAATAAAGTCTGGTAATATTTTAGTTTTTAACATGGCCTTAACGATAGCGACAAACTCCCAAGGATGCCCAATACAAATTTTAAAGCCAACAGGCTTCCCACCACTCAGTTCCCTTAATTGTGCAATGAACTCCATGAGTTCTATAGGGGTTGAGAATGCACTATGAGTCGGTGGAGATATGCAGTCCTGCCCCATGGGTACTTCACGTGTAGAGGCAATCTCAGCAGTAACTTTACCTTTGGGTAACATTCCACCGTGGCCTGGTTTTGCTCCTTGGCTTAGTTTTACCTCAATCATTTTAATTTGCGGGTTAGCCGCTTGTTCTGCAAATCGTTGGGGATTAAATTTACCATCTTCGGTACGACAGCCAAAGTAACCGCTAGCAATTTGCCAAATAAGATCACCACCATTTTCTTTATGGTAAGAACTAAGTCCACCCTCTCCTGAGTCATGAGCAAAGTTTCCTTTTTGGGCTCCTTTGTTGAGTGCACGAATAGCATTAGCACTTAATGCTCCAAAGCTCATCGCTGAGATATTTAGAAGGGATGCTGAATAGGGTTGTGAGCACTGCTCAGTTCCAATTTGAACACGAAATGATTCGGGGTCTTGGATTGGTGCTGGTCGAATGGAGTGGCTGATAAATTCAAACCCTGTTTTATAAATGTCCTCCACTGTACCGAAGGCTTTATTGGCATCAATATTTTTTGCTCTACGGTAAACGAGGGAGCGTTCTTGTCGGCTAAAAGGTAATGCTTCTGTATCTGATTCGATTAAATATTGACGTATTTCAGGGCGAATATATTCGATGAGAAAACGCAGATGACCTAAGATAGGATAGTTACGACAAACAGAATGTTTGGTTTGTGTAAGATCATATATGCCAATTAGTGACAAGATTGCAGTGGCAATAGTAAAAATCCATAGCCAATGATAAGTCATTGTAAAAGGCGCTGTAATAACAGTAAATAAAATACAAAAAATAAAAAAGCTATAGCGGCTTAGTTGTAAATTTTTCATTATGTTTCTCAAAAATCACGGTGAATGAATTGTTTTATTTAAGGGGTAGCTAAGGGGAATGGCGAGGTTTGATTAGTTAAAAAGGGTGAGTTGTTCAATGATATCTTGTAAATCAATAACGCGTGTTCCGATACCTAATAATCTAACAGGTTTATTACCTCGCTCAAAGGCTTGCTTAAGTAATGTCTGATAACTATCAAGATCAAGGGGGGCTCCTTGTTGTTCTATGGTGGTTTGTGTAAAGTCGTGAAACTTAACTTTTACAAAGGGCTTTCCTGTCTTATAGTTTTCATCTAAGCGAGCTATTCTATTATTTAACTCATCAATGAGCTCGGGTAGTTTTGTAAGACAATGTTGTAGGCTAGGTAAATCCTCTTGGAAAGTGCGTTCTACGCTAACAGATTGACGCCTTTGAGTTTTTACTGGGCGCTCATCAATGCCACGTGCAAGATGCCATAGTTTTTCTCCAAAGTTACCAAAGGCTCTTAGTAATTCAGCACGCCCCCATTGTTTTAAATCATAACCAGTATAAATGCCGAGTCGATTTAATTTATAGGCTGTTATTTTTCCCACACCATGCAGTTTATGAACGGGCAGATGGGTAATAAAACTATCTATTTGTTCTGGAGTTATAACAAATAAGCCACTTGGCTTTTTCCAGTCACTGGCAATCTTAGCCAGAAATTTATTAGGAGCAACCCCCGCAGAAGCGGTAATGCCTATTTCTTGATGGATACGTTGTTGAATGATTTTAGCGATGTAAGTTGCACTATTATTATATAAAGGACTATCAGTAACATCTAAATAGGCTTCATCCAATGAAAGTGGTTCGATATGTGAAGTGTAGTCTTGAAATATTTGTTGGATCTCTTTAGATACAGCGCGATAGACATCAAATCGAGGTCGAATAAATAGTAAATCTGGACAAAGTTTTTGAGCCCTTTGAGAGGACATTGCTGAATGAACCCCATAAGCTCTTGCCTCGTAGTTACAAGTGGCGACAACGCCACGTTTGTTTGGTGCTCCCCCTACGGCAATAGGTTTTCCTAGCAACGATGGATCATCACGCATTTCTATCGACGCATAAAAGCAATCGCAATCAACATGAATAATTTTTCTTAGCATAGGTTTAGTCATGGAATCATTGTAAACCAGTATCGTAGATAAAAATATAATAAAAGTAACGCTTTGTTAAAGCGTTACAGATTGATTGAGTTTATTCTCGGTAGTAATCATGACGGTTAGCTCCATCGAAAACGACCTGTTTTAAGACAGCACTTCTTGAAAGCTTAGTGTCGAGCCACAAGGGCAAGGATCATTTCTGCCGAGTTTTTCTTCTAAAACCTTGCCATTAACGGTGCGAACAAGGCCTCGTTTAACTTGTGTTTCTGATGGGAAGCCTTTACGGCGTTTACTAGTTGGCTCGAAAAAAGCCTGTATTATTGAATGGTTGCATGATAGTTCTCCTCATTGGATTCAACAATAAAATGATTGTTGAATATTTTTATTATAGATATTTTTAATTTTTATTAAAGAGTTATTAAGACAAGTCGATAGAAGTTTTATTATAATTGGTCATTCAATTATTTGTTGGCAAGGAATTTTCATGTCGCAGCCTTATTATTTAAAGCCTAAAGATGTCACACAATTAATCAGTTGGAGTGCATTGACTGACCATTTTCAGGAAATGCAGCGCTTTGATATGCGCCAAGCATTTGCTGATGATACTAATCGTTTTGATGCATTTTCATTAGAGGGGTGCGGCTTACTCTTTGATTATTCTAAAAATTTAATTACTGATAAAACGATAAAGCTTTTGGTTGAATTAGCTAAAGAGGTAGGTCTTACTGCGGCGAGAACTGATCTTTTTTCTGGAAAATTAGTTAATGCGTCAGAAAAAAGAGCGGCGCTTCATACTGCCTTGAGACGGCCGTATGGTGATAAAGTGTTTATGGACGGTGTTGATATTATGCCAGAGGTGCATAAAGTCTTACATCAGATGACAGAGTTAGTTAACCGTATTCATAATAACCTGTGGCGAGGCTATACAGAAAAGGCCATTACGGATGTGGTTAATATCGGTATTGGTGGCTCATTCTTAGGGCCTATGCTTGTTTCTGAAGGGCTTCTTCCCTTTGCTCAGAAAGGTGTTACTTGCCATTATTTAGCAAATATTGATGGTAGTGAGTTTAAAGGGTTAGTTAATAAGTTAAATGCAGAAACCACACTTTTTATCGTATCCAGTAAATCATTTGGAACATTAGAAACACTCAAAAATGCACAAGCGGCCCGAGGCTGGTTTTTAGCTAAAGGTGGTGAAGAGAAAGATTTGGCAAGGCATTTTATTGCGGTTTCCTCTAATGTGAAAGCTGCTGTTGAGTTTGGTATCGCAGAGGAAAATATCTTCCCTATCTGGGATTGGGTAGGAGGGCGTTACTCTTTATGGTCTGCTATTGGCCTGCCCATTGCCTTAAGCGTGGGAATGTCTAATTTTAAAGAGTTGTTAGCTGGCGCTTATATGATGGATCAACATTTTCTAACGGCGCCTTTTGAGAAGAATATGCCCGTGTTAATGGCATTGCTAGGAGTGTGGTATAGTAACTTTTTTAATGCACAAACCCATGCGGTATTACCTTACGACCATAACTTAAGAGATTTTGTGCGTCATTTGCAGCAGTTGGATATGGAGTCTAATGGTAAAAGAGTTAGACAAGATGGTTCAGTGTTAGATATCAATAGCGGTCCTGTTTTATGGGGTGGTGTTGGGTGTAATGGGCAGCATGCTTATCATCAATTATTACATCAAGGAACCCGTTTTATTTCGGCTGATTTTATTGTTCCAGTGGTAAGTGCTAACCCGCTTAATGATCATCACCAATGGCTCTATGCAAACTGTTTGAGTCAAAGCCAGGCCTTGATGTTAGGAAAAACTAGACAACAAGTTGAAGAGGAGCTCGCCATCAAGGGGTATTCGGTTGATGAGATAGAAAGATTAGCTCCTCATAAGGTAATTCCTGGGAATCGTCCTTCAAATACGATTGTACTTGATCGTGTTAGCCCGCGTAGTTTAGGTGCATTGGTTGCTCTATATGAGCACAAGGTATTTGTACAAAGTGTGATATGGGGTATTAATGCATTTGATCAATGGGGCGTTGAATTAGGAAAAGAGTTAGGGGTATCTGTTTATAAAGGGCTAACGGAGTATCAGCCAGATAAAGCTGAAGATGCTTCAACACAAGGGCTAATTAATTATTTTCGTAATTTACATCGGGGTTAAATAAGGAGAGCTTTTTGCTTCTTATTTTTATGTTGTAAAAAATTGGTATATTACTTGCTTATTATGGTTTTCCACATAGCTATAATGAGGCATCATAATGTATCGAATACAGTTAGTTTCTTTTCTTTCTCTCCTTTTAGGTGTGCTATTTGTTAATGCGCAAGCAAATAGCTTTCAAACACCTCCCAAAGTAACAGGAAAATATTGTGATACACCCTCGCGTTGTTTGAATCCAATAGCTCAAAATGGAATGGTAGTTTCGCCTAATTATTTGGCGACACAGGCTGGAGTAGAAATTCTTCAAAAAGGGGGTAATGCAGTTGATGCAGCCATTGCTGTCGCTTCTACTTTATCGGTTGTGTATCCCCAAATGAATACCATAGGGGGTGATAATTTTTGGATTATTTATAATGCAAAGACAAGAACTATTACAGGGTTAAATGCGAGTGGGCATTCTGGTGGGAAAGTAACGCGAGCATTTTATAAAACAAAAGGATTTTCTAAAATACCAAGTCGAGGTTATTTGTCAGCGAATACCGTTCCTGGGGTTGTTTCTGGTTGGGATGAGGCTTATCGTTATGCGTTTAGATCGATGGGGAACTCTGTCCCATGGAAAGATTTGTTTTTACGAGCTGTCTTTTATGCTGAGAAAGGTTTTCCTGTTACTCCAAGTTTAAACTATTGGTCTAGCGTAAACATCGATACGAGTGACCAAGAGTTTCGTAATCTGCAGCGATTTCCTGAGTTTAAGCGAGTATTTTTGAAGGCAGATGGTAGTGTTTATCCGGTCGGTGAGCTGATGAAGCAACCTGATTTAGCTAAAACATTAGCAACAATAGCTAATCAAGGTGCAACAGGTTTTTATAAAGGATCAATTGCTAAAAAAATTGTTAATGATTTACAGGCCAATGGTGGAGTATTAACACTAGATGATTTTGCTAGACATAAAGCGACGTGGGTCGCGCCAATACATGTTAACTATCGTGAGTATGTTGCTTATAATTTACCACCGAATACACAAGGGATGGCTTCTTTAGAGATTTTAAATATTCTAAACAATTTTGATATTAAAAAATTAGATGAAGGTAGCGCAGATTATTATCATTTATTGGTTGAAGCAACGAAACAGTCTTTTGCTGATCGTGATAAGTATTTGACTGACCCACAGTTTAATAAAATACCTTTAAAATTTCTATTATCAAAGCAGCATGGGAAAGATCAAGCAGCGCAAATTGATATGACTAAGGCTAGCATCAACATCAAGCCATTGGATCCAAAAGGTGATACTGTTTGGTTTGGTGTGGTTGATGCTGAAGGCAATGCAGTGTCTATTATTCAAAGTATTTACTATGATTTTGGATCAGGGATTGTCGCTAAGGGTACGGGGGTTTTATTGCAAAATCGAGGAAGCTTTTTCTCACTCGATCCGACTCATGTTAATCGACTAGAGCCTAATAAGCGTACTTTTCATACATTAAACCCCGCGATGTTATTAAAGAATAATAAGCCTTATTTGGTCTATGGGACAATGGGAGGGGAGGGGCAACCTCAAACACAAGCTGCGATTGTTACACGTATTGTTGACTTTGGGTTTTCTCCACAAGCTGCGATTAATGCTCCGAGATGGCTATTGGGGCGAACTTGGGGGGCATCATCAAATGATCTGAAAATGGAAGGGCGTATTGCACAATCAGTGTTTGATGAGTTAGCAAGGCGAGGACAGCCCATCAAAAAGGTTGAAGATTATACTGATACAATGGGGCATGCTGCCGCCATTTTAATAGATCCTAAAAGTGGCATGATGTATGGTGCTACAGATCCTAGAGGGGATGGTGTAGCAGCAGGATATTAGTTTGAAGCGTTGGGATGGAGTCTTTTAGTTTTAATGGATTTGCGTAGCAATAATTTCTAAAATACCATTAATAATAAATTGCACACCCATACAGATAAGTAAGAAGCCCATGAGTCTGGAAAGGGCTTCTACGCCTCCTTTTCCTAATAGTTTCATAATGGCATTAGCACTGCGTAAACATCCCCACAAAATAAGAGAAACAAAAAAGAATGTTAGGACCGGTGCTATTTTTAGTAAAAGTGCAGAGTATTCAGTATTGTCACGTATTGTCGATGCGGTACTGATGATGAGTGCAATTGTTCCAGGGCCCGCTGTACTTGGCATTGCTAAGGGGATAAAAGCAATGCTTTCTTTGTTTTGATTTTGCAAGTCATCATTTGTTGTTTTAGTGATGTCATGGACGAGCTCTTTCACAGGGAAGAGCATTTTAAAACCAATCAAGGCTACAATCAGTCCCCCAGCAATACGTAAACCAGGAATTGAAATACCAAAGGTATTCATAACCAGCTGTCCACCGAAAAAAGCAACCATCATAATGATAAAAACATAGATAGAAGCCATGCGTGCTTCACGATTAATTTGTTTGGTTGTCATTCCTTGCGAGAGCCCCAGTAATAGTGCTACCGTCGTGATCGGGTTGGCTAACGGGAGTATAATAATAAGCCCTAAGCCAGTAAGCTTTAGAAGTTCTAAAAGAGAAGTCATGATCATTTGTCTTTTGTCAGTTATTTGCAAAAAGTAAAGTTAAGACTTTAACGCTTTTTCATTGTATTTAAAACTACGTGGAAAATACGTTAATGTATCAGGATTTGTCAGGCGATAAAGTTGTGCAGGGCGGTGCGTAGCAGGCCTCATTTTATTAGGGATAGGGGCAATTAGATTTGTTGATAAGATACGTGTTCTAAATGAGCTTTTATCGAGTGGGCGGTTAAGTACTATTTCGTAAACTTTTTGTAAGTCCGGTAATGTAAACTCATCGGGTAATAAGTAAGCAGGTAGAGATGTATACTCTACTTTCGCATGGAGTCTTTGAGTTGCGAGGTCTAGTAATTCATTATGATCAAAAGCGAGCTGTTTTTTTACTTGATTATCAATAAGTGGAAACCATGCTACTTCAGCCGCGTTACCGCCTTTTTGTAGGATAACTTTATCAGAATTTAATAGTGCAAAGTAGACATGAGTAATCGACCATTCTGTAGGTGCGCGATCTTTACTTCCCCATGCGCCTACTTGCTCAAGATAAGGGCTGTTTACATTTGTTTTTTCTTTTAATTTGCGCAGAGCACAACTATTTAAATCTTTATCGATATCAATATCTAAAAAACCACCGGGTAAAGCCCATTTTTCAGTAAAGTGTTCTTGTTCATTATTGGGTCGTTTAACTAAAAGTACCTGCAGTTTTTCATTCTTTACAGTAAATATTGCAATATCGACTGTTACAAGCGGTCGGGCAATAAGGCTTAATGGTGTTGAATTAAGTGCTTTTGTATCTTTGGGCATGGCGTTAAGTCATTATTTTGAAGAGTTATAGAAACAATACTAATAGGCTAAAATAGCTTGTGCTAGTGCCAAATCAGAAGCTTTTCTTATATCAGGGTATTGTACTCTGAGATGCTCTAGTGCTTGTTCTAGATAAATCCCTCTAATTTTTCCATCGCTTCCTACAAAACTTGCAGCATCATTTTGAGCTTGCTTAATAATTTTATCTCGCTTTGTTGTATCGGTAGAGGCTGATGACCCAGAGGCACCCGCTGATGAAGCAGAAGTGGCAATATTGTTAAATGCATTGGTAATAGCGCCAAATGCAAATACTTGTGTTGATGTTAAAAAAAATACTAATACTAAGAGCTTACGCATCTTCTATTTTCCTCTCAATTTTTATCATTGTAACACAAGGTTTTTCAAAGTGAGATGGGCAAATAAAATTAAGTCTTATTGTTTTGTCTTTTTGGTGCATTTTTCTTATAAGAAATACCGTGATTAAGATGAGCTATAAATAGTGGTTATAACTAAATAATAGGTATGATTATTATTTATAAAAAAACGATGAATTTATTGGTGTTTAATTAGATTTTACTTGACTGATGTTGCAATGGTTTCTATAGTGTGTCTAAGTGGTAGAAAGTGGTAAAAAAGGGCTAAAAGTGGTACTTTATTGTTTTTAAGTAGTTAATAACTTATAGATAGGACATTTCAATTGTTTCGTGGCGCTAGTGCAGTTAGTTTGGATGCAAAAGGTCGTGTAGCGATGCCTAGTCGGTATCGTGACGAACTGAGTGTTCGTTGCGCTGGAAAAATGATTGTGACCGTCGATGCGGTTGATCCTTGTTTAAATATCTATCCGCTACCTGAGTGGGAGTTGATAGAAAATAAGTTACGCCAAATGCCCTCCTTACGTGAAGAAACACGTCGCTTATATCGCACCTTAATAGGCAGTGCTCAAGATATTGAGTTAGACAGTAATGGTCGTTTTTTAATACCACCTCGTTTAAGAACAAGGGCTGGCTTAGATAAAAAAGTTGTGTTAGTTGGACAACTTAATAAGTTTCAGCTCTGGGATGAGGATACGTGGAACGCTGTTGAGCTAGATGATATAGCAGCGATTAAAGAGACCGGTGGGTTATCAGAAGAGTTACGCGATTTAATTTTATAGCAACCATGAAAAGACAAGATTTTGCGCATACAACAGTATTACTGAATGAAGCTGTTGAACAATTAGCATTGATTGATGAAGGTTGTTACGTCGATGGCACTTTTGGGCGTGGTGGTCATAGCCAATTAATACTTAGCCAGTTAGGGGCTAAAGGTCAGTTGATAGGTTTTGATAAAGATCCTCTGGCAATCAATACCGGCCTATTATTGGCAAAAGAGAATACGCGCTTCTCTATTATACAAAATTCATTTGCTAATATGAAAGCAGAGCTTGAGAAGCGTAATTTGGAAGGTTGTGTTTCTGGGGTTTTACTGGATTTAGGTGTTTCTTCTCCACAGCTAGATGATGCCAGTCGAGGATTTAGCTTTACCCATGAAGGCCCTCTAGATATGCGGATGAATCCAGATATTGGTATGAGTGCTAAAGATTGGATTGCTACAGCAACAGTCGATGAGATTAGCAGAGTTTTGAAAGAGTATGGTGAAGAACGTTTTGCAAGAAGAATGGCACAAGCCATTGTTGCGAGAAGAGAAATAAAGCCTTTTGAAACTACGCTTGATTTAGCTGAAGTGATTGCAGTGGCTAATCCAGCATGGGAAAAAGGTAAAAATCCTGCAACACGCGCTTTTCAAGCAATTCGTATTCACATCAATAATGAATTAGGTGATTTAGAGAAAGGTTTAGAAGCAGCTGTTGATGTGTTAGCAGTGGGTGGGCGTTTGGTTGTTATTAGTTTTCACTCACTTGAAGATCGAATTGTGAAGCAGTTTATGCGTAAGCAAGTAAAAGGTGAGGCCGATCAACTACCTAGAGATTTACCGATTCAAGTTACGCCATTTGATCCCAGATTGCGAGTGATTGGAAAACCAATTTATGCTAGTGAGCAAGAAGTTAAACTAAACCCACGCTCACGTAGTGCCGTTTTGAGGGTTGCAGAGAAGTTAAGATGATGGAAAAGAATCAAATAACAATGCCTAAGGGCAGCCTATTGATGTTGATGCTGTTTATTGCTGTGCTTTGTTCAGCAGTGATGGTGATTTATACAAGTCATAAGAATAGGTTATTACTTAACGAGCTTTACCAGAACTTGGCTGTTTATAACAAAGGACAGTCAGATTGGGGACGTTTAATCCTTGAACATAGCACGTGGACTGCTTATGGGCGTGTTGAAAAAATTGCTATTGATCATTTAGGTATGCATGTTCCTACTCCTAAAGAAGTGAGGATGATAGGAGAATGAGTAGTAAGATTGAGCATTATCCAGGTCGCTTTAAATTTGTGATATTACTTTTAGCACTGGTGGTGGGCGTTATTGTCTGGATGTTGTTTGATCGTCATGTACTTAATAATACTTTTTTAAAAGAGCAGGGAGATTTAAGATCCGTACGTTACATGCCTATTCCTGCTCATAGAGGCATGATTACTGACCGTAATGGTCGATACTTAGCGGTTAGCACTCCTGTTATTAGCCTATGGGGCAATCCTAAGGAACTTATCAATATTCCAGAAGAGTGGCCAAAGTTAGCTACGGCATTGGAGCAAGACATTGGCGTATTGTCAGATAGAATAAAAAACAATAAAGATAAAGAATTTATTTATTTAGCACGAGGGCTTGATCCCGATAAGGGCGAAAGCATCTTAAAACAAAAGATTATTGGCGTATACTCCCTTGAGGAGTATCGTCGTTTTTATCCCGCCGGTGATAGTGTCTCGCAAGTGATTGGTTTTACTGATATTGATGATAAAGGTAGAGAAGGGATTGAGCTTGCCTATAATAATTGGTTAACGGGAGTCCCCGGTAGACGCGAAGTTTTAAAAGACAGACGTGGACACCTCATCAAAGATATTCAGGTCATTAGACCTGCCAAACCCGGTAAAGATATACAATTATCAATTGATTTGCGGTTACAATATTTGGCTAGTCGTGAGTTGCATAATGCTATTGAAGAGTATGGCGCTAAGTCTGCAAGTCTCGTTTTAATTGATGTTAAAACAGGCGAAATTTTAGCCATGGCAAATCAACCCACATATAACCCCAATAATCGTGCCGCTTTAAAGCCAGAGGAAATCCGTAATAGAGCCTTGTTAGATGCATTTGAACCAGGATCAACTGTTAAACCATTTTCAATGTCTGCCGCTTTGGCAACAGGGCGTTGGAAGCCAACTGATACAGTGGATGTCCGTGGTGGGAAGTTAAGAATAGGTCATTATACAATCAGCGACGTATCGCGTGCGACTATATTGGATTTAACCGGTGTTTTAAAAAAATCGAGTAATATCGGTATGAGTAAAATCGCCTTTGATATTGGTGCTGAACCTATTTATGACGTAATGAAAAAGGTTGGCTTTGGTGATAGTACGGGCTTAGGTTTTCCCGGCGAAGGTGCAGGTTTCTTACCTGTACACCGTAAGTGGGGCGCTGCAGAAACAGCAACTTTATCTTATGGCTATGGTATATCAGTCACGCCAACACAATTGGCGCATGCCTATGCGACGCTAGCCAATAATGGAGTGAGTTTACCGCTATCGCTTATTAAACGTAATGATGTTCCAAACGGTACACAAGCTATTGATCCTGAAGTTTCTAAAACAGTTCGTCGAATGTTACAGTCTGTTGTTGAAGATGAGGGTGGTGTATTTCGTGCCCGCGTAAGTGGCTATTTGATTGCAGGTAAAAGTGGTACTGCAAGAAAGACGATTGTGAATAAAGGCTACGGTGAAAACCATTATCGTGCTTTTTTTGCTGGTATGGCGCCTGCGAGTAATCCACGGCTTGTGATGGTTGTCGTTATAGATGATCCAACGAAAGTTGGCTATTTCGGCGGACTTTTAGCTGCTCCCGTTTTTAGTAAGGTGATGTCGGAGACCTTGCGTATGATGAATATAGTCCCTGATAACTTGCTGACAGCAGATGGTTCTATCGCAAGAACAACAAATTAAGGGGAGATAATGATGCTATTAAATCAACTGTTTCCAAAAAATCAAAGCTTCCTAGATATTAAGGGGCTAAAGATAGATAGCCGAAAAGTGGTCAACGGTGATTTGTTTTTCGCGTTTAAAGGTTCTCAGCAAGACGGTAGAGACTACATTGAACAAGCTCTACAACAAGGTGCGTTTGCTATTGTGTATGATCCTGAAGATTATCAGTTAGCAGATACAATAGTTAGTCAGCATCCTTGTGCTGAGTTTATAGCGGTTGAACACTTACAACATCAATTATCCAGTATTGCAGGTCATTTTTATCAAGAGCCTGCCAACTCCCTACGTTTGATTGGTGTCACAGGAACGAATGGTAAAACAACGGTGACCCAGCTGATTGCACAAGCGCTGGATTTGTTATCAGAGCATTGTGGCATTATAGGTACTTTGGGTACAGGATTTTGGAGTGATTTACAACAAGCAAAACAAACCACGCCTGATGCTATTACGACCCAAGAAAGCTTAGCGGATTTGTTGGCGAAAGGAGCACGTGCAGTTGCATTAGAAGTTTCCTCTCATGGATTGGATCAAGGGCGTGTTGAAGCGCTTCCTTTCAAAGTGGCTGTGTTTACTAATTTAACGAGAGACCATTTAGATTATCACCATACCTTAGAAAACTATGGTGCAGCAAAAGCTCAATTATTTGCATGGGATAGTTTAGATAGAAAAATAATTAATCAAGATGACCCCTTTGGACAACAATTAATCCAACTTAACCAAGGGCAAGACTTATTAACATTTAGTTTAGAAGATGAAACCGCTGATTTGTATTGTGAAAATATAGAGTTTAGTGAGTATGGCATAAAAGCGAGTCTAGTTTCCCCTCAAGGTAAGGGCTTATTGCAATCTAAATTAGTTGGTCGTTTTAATTTAAGTAATCTATTGGCTGTTGTGGGTAGCTTGTTGGGGTTAGGCTATGACTTATCAACAGTATTAATGACCATCCCAAAACTCAGTGCTCCTGCTGGTAGAATGCAACGTGAAGGCGGCGATGGTAAGCCAACTGTCGTAATTGATTATGCTCATACGCCCGATGCCTTGGAACAAGTATTAACTGCCTTAAGACCTCATGTGAAAAATAAACTATGGTGTGTTTTTGGTTGTGGTGGTAGTCGAGACAAAGGTAAAAGAGTTGCAATGGCCGAAATAGCGGAAAGGCTAGCAGACAATATTGTGATTACAGATGATAATCCAAGAGAAGAGTCAAGTGCTAGCATCATAGAAGATATTTTGCAGGGTTTTAATATACCGCAAGCAGTGGATGTCATGGCAGATAGAAAACAGGCTATTTGGCAAACGGTGGAGCGAGCAGCTGCGAACGATGTAATATTGGTGGCTGGTAAAGGCCATGAAGACTATCAAGAGGTAATGGGGAAACGTACCCATTTTTCAGATTTTGAAGAAGTAAGTAAAGCACTACAGGCATGGGAGAATAATAAATGATAAAACCAATGTCCCTGGTAGCATTAGCAGAACACTTAGATGCTACATTAGTTGGTGATAATGTAGAGGTAGAGTTCGATGCGGTGTCTATTGATACCCGCACCCTTAATAAAGGTGAGCTATTTGTTGCTATTTCAGGTGAAAACTTTGATGGGCATGATTATATATTTGCTGCTCAAGAGAAAGGTGCTATTGCTGCATTAGTTGAACTAGCATCGCCACAGGTGAGTATTCCACAACTGGTTGTGGGGAATACGCGTTTAGTATTAGGGCAGTTAGGTGCATTAAACCGCCAAGCTTTTAAGGGCAAGGTTGTTGCTATTACAGGTTCTAGCGGAAAGACAACAACTAAAGAGTTTATTGCGAATATTTTAAGTAATCAGGGTAAGGTTTATGCCACTCAAGGGAACTTAAATAATGAACTTGGTGTTCCATTGACGTTGCTAAAAATTAATGCTGATCATGAGTTTGCCGTTATCGAGATGGGGGCCTCAGCCGTTGGTGAAATTGATTATAGTGTAAATTTGGTAAAACCAGATGTGAGTGTTTTAACCAATGCCAGTAATGCGCATGTGGGAAAATTTGGTGGTTTAGATAATATTATTCAAGCCAAAGGTGAAATAATTGATGGCTTAAGTGAGCAAGGAATTGCTGTTTTAAATTTAGACGACTCTTCGTTTGATTTATGGAAAAAGCGTGCCGGTGCTCGTTCTGTTCTTAGTTTTTCCCAAGAAAATTCTCAAGCTGATTTTTATAGTTCCGCATTTGAGCGAAATAGAAACGGTTGCCAGTCTTTTACTTTACATACGCCTATAGGGGCGACCAATATAAAGTTGAACTTGTTAGGACGGCATAACATCAGTAATGCATCAGCTGCGGCAGCTGCTTGTTATGCGTTAGGCTGTACCTTAGAGAATATTGCTAATGGGTTAAGTGCTTTACTCTCAGTTAAAGGGCGTACCAACACCTTTTTAGCGCTAGGTGGGGCAAGGGTTATTGATGATAGTTATAACGCGAGTCCTGCCTCTGTAAAAGCGGCAATTAATGTTCTATCTGAGTTCTCAGGTAGTAAGATATTGGTCTTAGGTGATATGGGAGAGTTGGGTGAGTGGGCTGAAGAAGTACATGCAGAGATAGGGCAATATGCCAAGGGTAAAATTGACTTTTTATATGCAATTGGACCATTGACAAAGTTTACGGTTCAGTCGTTTGGTAGAAAAGCTTATCACTTTGAAAATAAAGAAGAATTAGCTAAGGCGTTAGCTGGACATGATGATGTTAATAACGTTATTTTATTGAAAGGATCACGTAGTATGAGTATGGAAACACTTATTGGTAGTCTTTGTGGTTCTGAAGAAGGAATACATTAATGCTCGTTTGGTTATTTAATTTTTTACAAGACAATGTGCACTCTGGATTTAGCGCCTTTTTGTACCAGTCAACTAGGGCAATTATGGCGGTATTAACAGCATTGTTATTTGCCCTATTTTTAGGCCCTAAAATGATCACGACATTAAAAAAATTACAAATTGGGCAGGTTGTGCGAGAAGAGGGCGTTAAAGAGCATTTATCCAAAACAGGTACGCCAACGATGGGCGGTGTATTAATATTAAGCTCCATTACCCTCAGTACATTATTATGGGCAAATTTAGATAATAAGTATGTTTGGGTTGTCATTATTGTCACTTTATTATTTGGTGCAATTGGTTGGGTAGACGATTACCGTAAAGTGATAGAAAAAAATACTCGAGGTCTTCCTAGTCGCTGGAAATATTTCTGGCAGTCAGTATTTGCTTTAGCTGCAGGTATTTTTCTATACGTAACAGCCGCAAAAGGTTCGCAAGATACCTCATTGTATTTACCGTTGTTAAAAAATGGCATTTATCCGTTAGGTATATTTTTCATTGTTTTTGCTTACTTTGTAATTGTTGGCTCAAGTAACGCCGTTAATTTAACCGATGGCCTAGATGGCCTAGCCATCATGCCAACAGTGCTAGTGGGCGGTGCATTAGGTGTTTTTTGCTACTTATCAGGCAATGCGCAGTTCGCTAAGTACCTACTGATACCCTATGTTCATGGCTCTGGGGAGTTGGTGATCTTTTGCTCTGCAATGATAGGTGCAGGGCTTGGCTTTCTATGGTTTAACACTTACCCCGCACAAGTTTTTATGGGTGATGTTGGAGCTTTAGCATTAGGCGCCGCTTTAGGGACTATTGCCATTATTGTTCATCAAGAAATCGTATTATTTATTATGGGGGGCGTTTTTGTAATGGAAACACTCTCAGTGATTATACAAGTTGCTTCCTTTAAGTTAACAGGTAAACGTGTTTTTAAAATGGCACCTATTCATCATCATTTTGAGCTAAAAGGTTGGCCAGAACCACGCGTTATTGTACGTTTCTGGATTATTACGGTGATTTTAGTATTGATAGGCTTAGCTACCTTAAAAATTAGGTAAAAGAGAGTGTAATGATTACTGCAAATGATTTTTATATTGTTGTCGGTCTAGGCAAAAGTGGTATGTCATTGGTTCGCTATTTAGCGAGTCAGCGTGCTTCTTTTGCTGTGGTTGATACACGTAGTAATCCTCCAGAATTAGCGAGATTAAAATGTGAGTACCCTGAACTTGAAGTTCGCTGTGGGAATTTGGATGTTAATTTCTTATGTCGTGCAAAGATATTGTTTGTGAGCCCTGGTCTTGATTTAAAAACACCCGCTTTACAAGAAGCTTCGCGTCGGGGTGTTGTTTTATCAGGTGATATTGACTTATTCTCACAAGTCGTAAAAGCGCCTATTGTTGCTATTACAGGTTCGAATGGTAAAAGTACCGTAACCACACTAGTAGGTGAAATGGCAAAAGCTGTTGGTAAAAAAGTAGCGGTAGGCGGAAATTTAGGCGAAGCTGCATTAAATCTTTTATCTGATGATGTAGAGCTTTATGTTTTGGAGTTATCGAGTTTTCAGCTAGAAAGTTGTCAGCATTTGAATGCTGAAGTCGCTACATTATTAAATATCAGTGAAGATCACATGGATCGTTACGCCGGTATAAAAGAATATATCGAAGCGAAACAGCGTATTTTTATAGGTGCTAAACATTGTGTTATCAATGTGGATGATCACTACTCTAGTCCTTTAGAATGGTCAGGTAGTCCGACCGAATGCTATTCGTTTTCAGTAAAACCACAAGCAGATGATTTTTTAGGTTTTAAACTAATGTCATTACACGGTGAGACTTGGATTGCTTTTAATAATCAACCCCTACTGCCTATTGAAAAAATGAAAATAAAAGGGCTTCATAACTATGCTAATGCGATGGCAGCACTTGCATTAGGACATGCAGCTGGTCTTTCATTTGAGCATATGATCAGTGCCTTGCTAGATTTTAAGGGACTTGAGCATCGTTGTGAGTGGGTCGCTAACATAGATGATGTTGACTATTATAATGACTCTAAGGCTACTAATGTAGGCGCTTCGCTAGCAGCTATTGATGGTTTGGGTGGCGATATTACAGGCAAGCTTATTTTAATTGCAGGTGGTGATGGCAAAGGTGCTGATTTCTCAAGTTTGAAGGGCCCAATTGGGAAGTTCTGTCGTGCAGTGGTTTTAATGGGCAGAGATGCAAAATTAATTGAGCAAGTATTACCGTCGACAGTACAAAGAATTTATGTGGATAGTATTGAACAAGCGGTAAAAGAGTCAGCACTATTGGCACAAAAAAATGATGCCGTTTTATTAGCGCCAGCTTGTGCAAGTTGGGATATGTTTAATGGTTTTGAAGAACGTGGTCGTTTCTTCAAAGATGCTGTTAGGGGGCTGTTGCTATGAAGCAGTCACTCTTTTGTTTAAATCCTTCGCCACTATTTAGTCGGCGTGGATTTGATGTTGATTTTCCTTTATTAGCAGGCTGTTTGCTTTTATTAGGACTAGGAACGGTGATGATTGCTTCCGCATCGTCTGAAGTAGCGTCGGTACAAACAGGAAACAGTTTTTATAATTTAACAAGACATTTGATTTATGTTCTGCTGGGGTTATGCTCCACCCTCGTTGTATTGACGATACCGCTTAAAATATGGCAAAAGTATGGTGCACATTTATTGATTTTTGCTGTTGTATTACTGGTTGCAGTATTGATTCCTGGTATTGGACGTAATGTTAATGGTGCTAATCGTTGGATTGGGGTTAGTTTCTTTAATATTCAACCTTCCGAGCTAGGTAAGCTCTTTGTCGTTATCTATTTGGCAGGTTATTTAGTTCGCCGAAAAGATCAGGTGAGAGACACATGGGCTGGCTTTTTTAAACCCTTTGTGGTTATTTTACCCATTGCATGGTTGTTCCTTTTAGAACCTGACTTCGGCGCTACTGTAGTCATGATGGGCGCTGCACTTGCTATGCTGTTTTTGGGTGGAGTAAGTATGGGGCGTTTTTTATTAATGGTACTAATTAGTATCGGGGCGGTTATTTTTCTTGTATTGACACAGGAATACCGTATGCATCGTTTAATGAACTTTACAGATCCATTTGCTGATCAGTTTGGATCAGGTTATCAATTAAGCCAATCACTGATTGCGTTTGGTCGAGGGGATTGGTTTGGTTTAGGACTCGGGAATAGTATTCAAAAACAGTTCTATTTACCAGAGGCGCATACGGACTTTGTATTTGCTGTGCTAGCAGAAGAGTTAGGGCTAGTGGGGTCTCTGTGTACTGTTATCCTATTTGTTTTCGTTGGTGTAAGAGCTCTATTAATTGGACTTCATGCAGAACAGGATAAACAATATTTTTCAGCATACACAGCTTACGGAATTGCTATTTTATGGATTGGTCAGTTTTTGATCAATGTGGGTGTGAATGTAGGCCTATTACCCACCAAGGGGTTAACACTGCCTTTTTTAAGTTACGGTGGTAGTTCATTGGTTATTTGTTGTGTTTGTCTGGGGCTGTTGTTACGGATTGACTGGGAAAGAAGATATCCAGCACCCGATATATCCTATGAGTTTAGTGATAAAGATTTCCCAGAAGAGTCATTAGAGGTGAAACATGGACGCTAAAAATGTACTTATTATGGCCGCAGGTACAGGTGGGCACGTTTTTCCAGCACTTGCCTGCGCAAAAGAGTTTCAAGATAGAGGTTACGCGGTTCATTGGCTTGGAACACCTAAAGGAATGGAGAATGAGTTGGTTAGCCAAGCAGGTTTTCCTCTTCATTCGATTAATGTCACTGGTATACGTGGTAAAAATATTAAAACGTTGTTAAAAGCCCCCTTTTTATTATTGGGCGCATTAATGCAAGCCCGTAAACTTTTAAAAGAACTAAATCCTGTGTGCGTTGTTGGTTTTGGTGGTTTTGTAACAGGTCCTGGTGGTTTAGCAGCGAAGCTTGCAGGTATTCCCCTGATTATTCATGAACAAAATGCTAAAGTCGGAACCGCCAACCGCTATTTATCAAATATTGCAACTAAAGTGTGCCAAGCATTTCCTAATGCTTTTGATGCAAAGGTACATCCAGTAACTACAGGCAACCCTGTGCGTAAAGAACTATTTACAGCCTTTGAGCGTACGGCGATTGATGGGAGAAAAGTTCATTTATTGATTATTGGTGGTAGTTTGGGGGCTGAAGCGCTTAATAAACTATTGCCTGATGCCTTGGCATTATTGGATGCGGCTGAGCGGCCTGAAGTTTTTCATCAAAGTGGTAAAAATCATGCGGATATAACGGTTGAGCGTTATCAAAAAGTGGCGGTGTCAGCAAAAGTTGAACCTTTTGTCAGCGATATGTTGCAAGCTTATCAATGGGCAGATCTCGTGGTTTGCCGCGCCGGTGCATTGACGGTTAGTGAATTAGCCGCAACGGGGTCCGCTGCCATTTTAATTCCATTACCAACAGCTATTGATGATCACCAAAGTTTTAATGCTGATTATTTAGCCTGCCATGAAGCAGCAATAAAATTAGTTCAGGCTGAGTTAACGCCTCAAGTAATGGCAAATCATTTACGTAATTTATTTAAAGATTCGAAAAAGTTAGTTGATATGGGAAATATAGCAAAGAAATTAGCACAGCCTAATGCCACAACGACAGTGGTTAATATTTGTTTGGAGGCTACAAATGGCTAAGCATCGTTATGAAGTATTACAGCCAGAATCACGTCGCATGCGCCGTATGCGCCGAGTTCATTGGATCCATTTTGTGGGTATTGGTGGCTCAGGGATGTGTGGTATTGCTGAGGTACTTTTGAATTTAGGCTATAAGGTATCAGGTTCAGATATTAAAGCATCTTCTATTACACAACGATTAAGTGAAATGGGTGCGATTATCCATATTGGTCATTGTGTTGAAAATCAAGCAAATGCCAGTGTTTTAGTGGTATCTAGTGCGATTAATAGACAGAATCCTGAAGTAGCTGCTGCATTGGACAGACGTATTCCTGTTGTTCCTCGTGCAGAAATGCTGGGTGAACTAATGCGTTATCGTTATGGTATTGCTGTCGCTGGAACCCACGGTAAAACAACCACTACAAGTTTAGTAGCATCTGTTTATGCAGCCGCAAAACGTGATCCTACCTTTGTGATTGGCGGGCGTTTAAATGCAGCAGGGACTAATGCAAAGTTAGGTGAAGGGCAATATTTAATTGCTGAAGCCGATGAAAGTGATGCTAGCTTTTTACACTTGCAGCCGATGGTTGCCATTGTGACTAATATAGAAGCAGATCATATGGCAACTTATGATGGCGACTTTAATAAATTAAAGAAAACATTCATCAGCTTTTTACATAATTTACCTTTTTATGGGCTTGCGGTCATGTGCATTGATGACCCAGTTGTGAGAGAAATCATTCCACAAATCAGTCGACCTATCGTCACATACGGGTTTAGTGAAGATGCGGATATACGTGCTGTGGATGTTTATCAAGAAGAGTTACGTACCTACTTTACTATTTTAAGAAAAGGCCATGAGCCATTAAAAGCTTCTGTTAATTTGCCTGGTAAGCATAATGTGCTCAATTCGTTAGCAACGTTAGCCGTTGCTTCTGATGATGGTATAAATGATAAAACGATTCTATCAGGTATTGGCAAATTTGAAGGAGTAGGGCGGCGCTTCCAAGTTTATGGTGAACTTCCTATCGAAGATGGTTCTGTCATGGTTGTTGATGATTATGGGCACCATCCGACAGAAGTGGGGGCGGTGATTCAAGCGGTGCGAGACGGCTGGCCGGATAGGCGTTTAGTAATGCTTTACCAGCCTCATCGATACACACGAACACGTGATTTGTATGAAGATTTTGTCCAAGTACTTTCCACAGTTAATCTACTCTTTTTGATGGAAGTATATCCTGCGGGTGAGGAGCCTATTCCAGGAGCTGATAGTCGGCAACTTTGTGGCAGTATCCGCCAACGAGGTGTATTAGACCCTATTTATGTTGAGCGTGATGCCGACATTATTGAAGTATTAAAACCGTTATTAAAACCAGATGATATATTGCTGTGCCAGGGAGCAGGCGATATTGGTGCTATTTCTAATCAGATTATGGAGAAAGCCTCTCGTTTTATAGAGGATGTCCCAAATGTTAAGACGATTAAAGCAGGAAAGAAGAAAAATGAAAAAATATAATCCTAAAGATTTTGGTCGGGTTGCTGTATTTTTCGGCGGGGAAAGCGCTGAGCGTGAGGTTTCCTTAAACTCAGGTAAAATGGTTTTACAAGCCTTGCTTGATGCTGGTGTTGATGCATTTGGCGTTGATACAAAAGGTAATTGGCTTGCTAAGTTTTTGACAGAAAAAGTAGACCGTGTTTTTAATATTTTACATGGTCGAGGCGGTGAGGATGGTTGTATTCAAGGGCTTTTAGAAACCTTGAAAATACCGTATACTGGCAGTGGTATTTTAGCCTCTGCTTTAGCTATGGATAAGCTACGTACCAAACAAATATGGTCAAGTTTTGGACTGCCAACCCCTAGATATGCAATGTTAGTCACGGAAGAGGACTGTAACCAAGTTGCTGACCGTTTAGGTTTCCCTCTTATTGTAAAGCCGAGTCATGAAGGCTCTAGCGTTGGCATGGCTAAAGTTAATACATTAGTTGAGTTAATCGACGCATGGCGTGAAGCACTTATTTATGACAAAGAAGTACTCGTGGAAGAGTGGATCACAGGTGCTGAGTTTACGGTTAGTATGGTCGATAATGAAGTTCTACCCGCTATTCGTTTAGGAACAACACATAGCTTTTATGATTATGATGCTAAATATATAGCAGCAGATACTGTTTATCAGATTCCCTGTGGTTTAGATGTGCAGAAAGAAGATGAATTAAAGGCATTAGTTAAGAAGTCTTGCCAATTAATTAATGTTGAGGGGTGGGGGCGTGTTGATGTCATGCAAAACCAACAAGGTGATTTCTATTTATTAGAGGTTAATACAGCCCCAGGAATGACTGATCATAGTTTAGTACCAATGGCTGCTAGGGCAATAGGTATGAATTATCAGCAATTGGTATTAACTATATTAGGAACAACATTAGAACAAGAAGGTTAATATGTTAGATGTACGAGTAAGATATGGAGAATCCATACCCCACTGGAAGCAAAAAGCGAGTCAGCGAGGGGCTAGCCGAGTAATGCCTAGAAAAAGCATTATAGCGCGTTTAGGTGTGATGACGGATTATTTTAAGATAATCGGTTATATCGTACTATCGTTAGTATTCGCGGTGGTTGTATATAATGTCGTGAATAGAATAGCCGCTTATATTAATCAGCCTATTGCTAAAGTAACTGTTTTAGGTGAGTTTGGGTACATTGACCAACAGACTTTACAAAATCGCATAGAGCCTTTTGTAAATACTGGTTTTTTAGATGTGAATTTAGAACAGTTACGCCACAAATTAGAAACAACACCTTGGATTTCTCATGTTGAAATTGAGCGTGTATGGCCGAATGAGCTAAAAATAAATTTGAATGGACGCCAACCTATTGCACGTTGGGGTGCTCATGGGTTGCTAAATAATGTGGGTGAACCTTTCTTGGTAAAAGATGTTTCAGCCTATAAGGATCTTCCTTTGCTCGCTGGTCCTGATGATGCACATGTTCAAGTTATGCAACAGTATCAAATTATTAGTCAATTGTTGCGTCCGATGGATTTTTTTATTGCATCGTTAACGCTTGAAGATACAGGGCATTGGACGGTAGTTACTAATACAGGGCTGGAATTGGTCTTAGGTAATAACGATATTGTTGATAGATTAAGACGTTTTAATAGAGCTTATGATTTTAGTCTAAAAGATAAAATAGATAATATCGCACGTGTTGATTTACGTTACAATAATGCTATGGCTGTTGCTTGGAAAGATCCAAGTAAAGAAATTGAAACGAATAAAGCAACTAAGATGCTAGCAAGGCAATAAAAAACGCTTCATAATAAGCCATTTTTTAGATACTAAATAATTCGTTAGGTCTGTAAGAAGTGGCTTTTTGCCATTGTTCTTAAATAAGAGTGCCTCGGGGAGAATACAGAGTCTTATGGCGCATGAGCAAAGTAGCAAGATGATTGTTGGTTTAGATATTGGTACTTCTAAAGTCGTTGCTTTGGTAGGTGAGATTTCTGCTGATGGTGAAATAGAGGTTGTTGGTCTAGGTACACATGCCTCTCGCGGTTTGAAGAAAGGTGTTGTTGTCAACATCGAATCGACTGTTCAGTCCATTCAATATGCTATTGATGAAGCGCAACAGATGGCTGGATGTCAGATTTATTCTGCATATGTAGGTATCGCGGGCAGTCATATCCGCAGTTTAAATTCAGATGGTATTGTTGCAATAAGAGAAGGCGAAGTAACAAAAGCTGATATCGAGCGCGTCTTAGACTCTGCAAAAGCGGTTGCAATTCCAGCTGATCAAAGAGTACTTCATACACTACCTCAAGATTATGTGATTGATAACCAAGAGGGTGTGCGTGAACCATTAGGTATGTATGGTGTTCGTTTAGAAGCGAAAGTTCATGTGGTGACCTGTGCTGTTAACTCGGCACAAAATATTGAAAAATGTGTTAGACGTTGTGGCTTAGATGTTGATGACATCATATTAGAGCAATTAGCCTCTTCTTACTCTGTGCTGACCGATGATGAAAAAGAGCTAGGTGTCTGTTTGGTTGATATTGGCGGTGGTACTTCAGATATTGCCGTTTATACTGAAGGTGCTATTCGTCATACCGCAGTAATCCCGATTGCGGGGGATCAAATTACCAATGATATTGCAATGGCATTGCGTACACCAACGCAATATGCGGAAGAAATTAAAATTCGCTATGCCTGTGCTTTAGCTAAGTTAACGGGTGCGGGACAAATGATTAAGGTGCCTAGTGTGGGCGAACGTCCGCCAAGAGAATTGTCTCGTCAGGCACTGGCAGAGGTAGTCGAGCCTCGTTATGAGGAGTTATTCAAGTTCGTTCAAAAAGAATTACGTCGCAGTGGTTATGAAGATATGGTACCCGCGGGAATTGTATTAACCGGAGGTACTTCAAAAATGGAGGGCGCTGTAGAACTGGCAGAGGAGATTTTCCATATGCCTGTAAGGTTGGGTGTTCCTTATAACATCAATGGGTTAGAGAGTGTGATTCATAATCCCATTTATTCTACAGCGGTAGGTTTGTTGCTTTATGGTGCACAGCAGCATGTGGACACTGTCTCTATTAGCGAAAAAGAAGTACGCCATTCAGTATCTGTTTTTAGCCGTCTAAAAAAATGGGTACAGGGTAATTTCTAAGCCAATTAATTGATGATGTATCAATTAATAACTCATAAATTTGCTTTTTGAGACCATAAGCTATAAAAAAATCAATATTTATATTAATATAAAGCAAAGAACACTAGATATTCGAGCCATCTAACGGTAAAATAACTATATATAGACGGCAAGGCATGTTGTTTTAGGTTTAGGAGAGAGGCAATGTTTGAGATGGTTGAAGCCCAGCTTAATGCGGTAATTAAAGTAATCGGTGTTGGCGGCGGTGGCGGGAATGCCGTGAACCACATGATTCGTAGCGATATTGAAGGTGTTGAGTTTATTTGTGCAAATACAGATGCGCAAGCCTTAAAAGGCATTCATGGTGGTTCAATTCTTCAACTAGGCGCTAATATTACTAAGGGACTAGGTGCGGGTACTAATCCTGATATTGGACGCGAAGCCGCTCTAGAAGATCGCGAACGTATTTCTGAAGCCTTGCAAGGTGCCAACATGGTATTCATCACCACAGGTATGGGTGGTGGTACTGGTACAGGTGCTGCGCCTATTATTGCTCAAGTGGCTAAAGAAATGGGTATTCTTACAGTTGCCGTTGTAACACGCCCATTTTTATTTGAAGGACGTAAACGTAGTAAAGTGGCTGATCAGGGAATTGACGCACTTGTTGAACATGTTGACTCTCTTATCACTATTCCTAATGAAAAACTTATTACCATTTTAGGTAAAGATGTAAGCTTGCTCTCTGCTTTTGCTAAGGCTGATGATGTCCTAGCAGGAGCTGTTAGAGGTATTTCTGACATTATGCAACGCCCAGGACTTATTAATATTGACTTTGCAGACGTGAAGGAAGTAATGAGTGAAATGGGAATGGCAATGATGGGTTCAGGTAGTGCAAGTGGTCCTAACCGTGCGCGTGAAGCCGCCGAAGCCGCTATTCGTAATCCTTTACTTGAAGACATTAATTTACAAGGTGCACGTGGTGTACTCGTTAATATCACTGCCAGTGATATGACCATTGGTGAATTCAATGATGTGGGTGAGATTATTGAAGATTTAGTGTCTGATCACGCCACAGTGAAAATTGGTTCAGCTATCGACCCAACCATGGGTGATGAACTTAATGTAACAGTGGTTGTGACTGGTTTAGGCCAAGAAATGAAGCCTATTAAAGTAATTGATAATACCATTCCCACTTTAAATACGAATGATGTTCCTACTGCTCCACGTGTGGAAGTTAATTCAACAGAAACTAACTATCGTGATTTTGACCGTCCAACTGTCATGCGTAATCGTGGTGCTCAAGGTAATACAGCAACTAACTTACAAGCACAAGAAGACCTTGACTATTTAGATATTCCAGCTTTTTTAAGAAATCAAGCTGACTAATTAATGACTGACTTTTAGTATTAAAGAAATAGCGTTATAGGTTTTTATCTATAACGCTATTTTATTTTTTCAATCATTCAAAGGGTATTCAGGCAAGGGTCTATCTGCTATTATTGATAGTAATTCGCATTTTGCAGGAACAAAATATAGTATGATTAAGCAACGCACATTAAAAAACACTATTCGTGCAACAGGTATAGGGTTGCACTCAGGTAAAAAGGTTTATCTTACGCTAAAACCAGCACCGGTTGATACAGGTATTGTTTTCTGTCGTACAGATTTAGACCCTGTGATAGAGATTCCTGCTCGTGCTGAAAATGTTGGTGAGACAACCCTATCCACAACATTGATGAAAAATAATGAGCGCGTTGATACCGTAGAGCATTTATTATCTGCTATGGCAGGGTTGGGTATCGACAATGCAAGAATTGAGTTGTCAAGCTCAGAAGTACCTATTATGGATGGTAGTGCAGGTCCTTTCGTTTTCTTAATTCAGTCAGCTGGTTTAGAAGAGCAAGAGGCACCTAAGCGATTTATTCGTATTAAAAAAGAAGTATCTGTTGAAGAAAATGGTAAAAAAGCAACATTTTTACCATTTGATGGTTTTAAAGTTAGTTTTGAAATCGACTTTGACCATCCTGCGTTTAAAAAGCATACACAATCAGCAACTATTGATTTTTCTAGTACTACATTCGTGAAAGAAGTAAGCCGAGCTAGAACCTTTGGCTTTATGAGAGAGATTGAATACTTACGCTCTAAACACTTAACCTTAGGGGGCAGTTTAGATAATGCCATTGTTGTTGGCGATGACGGCGTAATGAATGAAGACGGTCTTCGTTATGAAGATGAGTTCGTAAAACATAAAATACTAGATTCTATTGGTGACCTTTATCTTCTTGGTCATAGTTTGGTGGGTGAGTTTATTGGCTTTAAATCAGGGCATGCGTTAAATAATAAACTATTAAGAGCGCTTATCAGTCAGACCGATGCTTGGGAAATGGTGACATTTGATGAAAGTGAAAAAGCGCCTATTTCTTATATTCAACTTGCCACAACCGCGTAATCTGTTAAAATCTAACCCGAAAGTTTAGTGGGTATGTTTGGCTAAACGTTCCAGTGCTTCTTTAAGCACTGGGTCTGTTATCCCTTTAGCGGTTTCACTAATGATCGTAGCGGTATTTAAAGAGAGTGACAGATCATTAGTTTCCTCAGTTTGCTTTAGTGGCTTAGGTGAAACCTTAACGATAATTTTTACGATATCATGAAATTCATGGTGTGCTTGTAGTTGTTGTTTTAACTTGTTTTGTTGATAACGCATGCGTGTAGCCCACTGCGCATTACTCATCAAAATAGTTAATACTCCATTTTGGAAGGAGGCAACAGCGCAGTGTTCTTGTAATGTTGCGGATAAATAAAGATTTAAACATTGTTGCAACTTGTTAAGGTAAGATGCTTTTTGCATAAGAACCTTAACTGGCGCCATTTGAGTCAGTATTGATTTAGATCGCTTTGCATATAAGGGTCGAAAAGACATAAGGCCTCTGTATTAAAATAACAATGTTATTCTAGCAAAATCTCAAGAATCTGTAATCTAATACTCATGAAAGGAATACATCAATAATGCGACTTATTTTAATTTCTGATAAAAACGGTCAGCGTAATCGATCTACTTTTTCAGTAGATATTTCTATTTTGGTTTTAGGCATTGCTATGTTATGTCTAATATCTGCTGGTTTAGGGTGTTTGTTTGTAAAAGCTATTACAACACCAACGGTCTTAGTTTCAGAAGAGCGATTAACATCAGTCCTGAGTAATTCTCAAGCTGAAGTAGAGACGATTCGAGCCGAAGCGCAAGCACAGTTGGATGCTTATAATGTGTATCTGGCTAATATTCAAGCACGTCTAATTCGTTTAGATGCGATGGGGCAACGCTTAACTAATTTGGCTGGTATTGAGAATGAGTTTGATTTTTCTGAAAATGTAGGCTTAGGAGGTGTTGAGGAAGGTCTTGATGAAGGAGATAACAACCAAACTTTTTCTCCTCCTGACTTTATGCAAAAACTCAACGAGTTATCTGATCGAATCTCAACAAGAGAAAAACAATTATCAGTTTTGCAGTCATTGATTGTGAAGAGTACGATCAGACAAGAAAACTACATTTCAGGCTATCCTGTTAAAAATGCCTATATTAGTTCTCCCTACGGTGTCAGAATTGATCCTATTACAGGAAAGGCAAGAGGGCATAAGGGGATTGATTTTTCAGCTCCTAGAGGTTCAAAAATTATGGCTGTTGCAGCTGGCGTTGTTACCTTTTCTGGTGTGAAAAATGGCTATGGTAATGTAGTTGAAATTAGCCATGTCGATGGTTATAAAACAATTTATGCGCATAATCAAAGCAATTTAGTAAAGGCAGGTGATTTAGTGCAAACAGATCAGCCAATAGCACTTGTTGGCAGTTCTGGACGTGCAACAGGGCCTCATGTCCATTTTGAGGTTGTTAGAAATAGCCAAGCGATTAGTCCAATAAGTTATATTACACGTGTGAATAAAGTAGCCAATCCAACTATACAAATGGCAAAAGCAGAGTAAAATGCCCATTTTAATCTAACAAAGGTACTTCATTGGAATGTAATCAAATAGGGTGCTTGTATGTTGTTGCAACACCTATTGGTAATTTGGAAGATATAACGCATCGTGCACTCAACGTGTTACGTGAGGTTGATCTTATCGCAGCAGAAGACACTCGACACACTTCAAAGCTATTGCAGCATTTTGCAATTAGTACGCCATTAAAACCTTGCCATGATCATAATGAGAGAGAGCAGCAGGGCTATTTGATCAACCTCTTATTATCGGGTAAAAATATTGCATTAGTGTCGGATGCGGGAACTCCACTCATTTCAGACCCCGGTTTTCATTTAGTAAAAGAAGCCCAATTGAAACATATAAAAGTTGTGCCTGTTCCCGGTGCTTGTGCTGTAATTACTGCATTATCAGCTGCAGGATTACCATCAGATCGTTTCAGTTTTGAGGGGTTCTTACCTGCTAAATCGGTAGCTAGGAAAAATACACTTGAAAGTTTAAAGCAAGAACAGCGAACACTTATTTTTTATGAAGCCCCTCATCGACTTTTAGAGAGTCTACAAGACTTATCAGCTATTTTTGGTTCTGACCGAGTGGCTGTTTTAGCAAGAGAGTTAACAAAAACGTTTGAAACTATAAAACAATGTTCACTAGCGGAATTAGTTAATTGGGTTGCTTCAGATGCTAATCAGCAGCGGGGAGAGTGCGTGTTATTGATCTCTCCTTGGAAAGCTCCTGAAGAAGAGAGTTTTAATCAAGAATCGTTAAGAGTATTAAAAGTTTTATTAAATGAACTTCCTGTCAAACAAGCAGCAGCGTTAGCCGCAGAAATAACAGGTGAGCGCAAAAATAAGCTATACCAATATGCGATTGAGTGTATAGATAAAAATAAATAATGTGCTGTCAGTATCATATTGTGGCTAGAGGCATAAGAAGTTTTTTAAATAACTTGTTTCTCTTTATTTAAACGGGTATCCTTGCCACCGCAAGAGTCGGTTAAACAGTCGCTGCCTTTTATACTTGTATAAAGGGGGGAGGAAAGTCCGGGCTCCACAGGGCAAAGTGCCAGGTAACGCCTGGGAGGTGAAAGCCTACGGAAAGTGCCACAGAAAACAACCGCCTAAGTAGCTTTGGCTAACGGTAAGGGTGAAAAGGTGCGGTAAGAGCGCACCGCGCAACTGGCAACAGTTTGTGGCTAGGTAAACCCCACTTGGAGCAAGACCAAATAGGAATCCTACGTGCGGCCCGTACAGGATTCGGGTAGGTTGCTAAAGATGTCCAGTGATGGCCATCGTAGATGAATGACTGTTCGCGACAGAACCCGGCTTATCGACCGACTCTTGTTTCTTTTTGCTTATGCGCTCAGGTAGAAAGCGTCATCCAATATAAGACTCAACTCTTATACAATTAAATAATATCTTTGTAGAGATGTAAATAGTAGTTGTAAGCCATTTCTTGTTGCTAATTTTCACTGATGTAGATAGGTATTATTTATCAAATTGCTGATTTATTTGATATCTGAATTTTTCTTTAACGATTTCTCTTTTAACTGCCCTTTATTCGATGGGCGATAAGTTATATCATGTAGTTAGAAAATTTTTATTTAGTTTAAAGAAAATCAAAAGATCAGAGGATTACTATGCAATTTTTAATTAAATGCAATCAGCCTGAGACCTTAAAGGCCGCTACATGGATTTTGGCTATTGGTAAAGATCAGAAGCTCAATGTGACAGCACAGTTGGTTGATAAGCTAACTAATGGGGCTATTCAAAATACTTTAAAATGGGGTGATTTTAAGGGCAGTTTAGGGCAAACTTTTATTTTACAAACGCAAGATACATTAAAAGCACATCGTGTATTATTAGTAGGAACCGGTGATAAAGCGTTGACTGATGCCCAATACCGTAAATGGTTAATAGCAGGTTTTCGTGTATTAAAACAATTAGGTGGTACGGACGCTTTATTAGTTGCGGATGATGTGGATGTTAAACAGAGAGACATTTATAGCAAGACGCGTTTACTTGTTGAAACATTAGAATCTAATACTTATTGTTTTGATGAGTATAAGAGTACCAAAGCAGAACCTAGCCGACTTGCAAAAATAACACTTTGTGTAGAAAAAGCGGTAAGTAAGCAAGTTGAAAAAGCCGTAAAAGAGTCTCAAGCTATTGCAGCAGGAATGGCATTGACGCGTGATCTCGGTAATACTCCACCTAATGTGTGCCATCCTGTTTATTTTGCTAAACAGGCAGAGGCTTTAGTTAAGTTAGATAAGCGTGTGTCAGTTGAAGTGCTAGATGAAAAGAAAATGAAATCATTAAAAATGGGAGCATTTTTAGCGGTTGCACAAGGCAGTGAACAAGCTCCTCGTTTAGTCGTTTTACAGTATAACGGTGCTAAAAAGAAATCTGAACAACCTATTGTTTTAGTGGGTAAAGGCATTACGTTTGATACAGGCGGTATCAGTCTGAAACCTGGTGCGGGCATGGACGAGATGAAGTATGATATGTGTGGAGCCGCATCTGTTTTAGGTGTATTTAAATCGTTGATCGAGTTACAGTTACCAATCAATGTTGTGGGTTTAATGGCCTGCGCTGAAAATATGCCCAGTGGTCACGCATCAAGACCCGGCGATATCGTGCAAACCATGAGTGGTCAGAGTGTTGAAATTCTTAATACTGACGCAGAAGGTCGCTTGGTTTTATGCGATACATTGACCTATGCCGAACGCTTTAAACCGAAAGCAGTGGTAGATATTGCTACTTTAACAGGAGCTTGTATTGTTGCACTAGGTACACAAGCCAGCGGTTTAATGGGTAATGATGATGATTTGATTGCCTCATTGCTTAGTGCCGGTAAACAAGTCGATGATAAAGCATGGCAATTACCTTTATTTGAAGAGTATCAAGAGCAATTAGACAGTCCATTTGCAGATATGGCAAATATTGGTGGGCCTAAAGCGGGAACTATTACGGCGGGTTGTTTCTTATCACGTTTTGCCAAGTATCCTTGGGCTCACCTTGATATTGCTGGAACAGCTTGGATCAGCGGCGGTAAAGATAAAGGGGCCACAGGAAGACCCGTACCATTATTGGTAGAGTATTTACTAAGTCAAGTTGATCACTGATATGAAAGGTTTATTTAGATACCTTTTTGTTGGAGTGCTATTAGGGGCTACGGGGGTTAGTGCAGCCTCTCCTAAGTGTCAATTAACTATACACAGTGATGATCAGATATATTGGGATGTATCTGATATTAAGGTGAGTAATGCTTGTAAAAACTTTACAGTGACATTGATTCATGATGGGCAGCTTAGCAAAGACGTGATGGGGCATAATTGGGTATTAGCTAAAACTGAAGATAGTGAGCCATTATTGAGAGCGTTGATTACTGAGAAAAGTAATGATTACCTCAGTGATGATCCGCGCATTATTGCCCATACTAAATTATTAGGTGGTGGCCAAGTGAGTATGGTGACATTTGAGGTGAGCAAGTTGCAATTAGGGCAAGCTTATAGTTTCTTTTGTAGCTATCCTGAGCATGTAGGGCTTATGCATGGTACATTAGAGCTAATAGAAGATTAGTGTTGTAATGCTAGAAAATGCTATAATTTTTGACTTTAATTTTAGTCGTATCGGTATTTAATAATGAGTACAGCTGTTATCCGTGAAAAGTTAGTGTTACCTAATGGGCAAGATAAATTATTGTTACATTCCTGTTGCGCTCCTTGTTCTGGGGAAGTAATGGAGGCATTACATGCTTCGGGCATTGATTACACGGTGTTTTTTTATAATCCTAATATTCATCCCGAAAAAGAGTATTTGATTCGTAAAGATGAAAATATTCGTTTTGCCGAAAAGCATAATATTCCTTTTGTCGATGCTGACTATGATACAGACAACTGGTTTGAACGTGCAAAAGGGATGGAAGATGAACCCGAACGAGGTATTCGCTGTACCATGTGTTTTGATATGCGTTTTGAGCGTATGGCTTTGTATGCGCATGAACATGGTTTCAAAGTAATTAGTAGCTCATTAGGTATTTCTCGCTGGAAAGATATGAATCAAATTAACGGTTGTGGTATGCGTGCCGCAGCTAAATACCCTGAAATAGTCTATTGGGATTATAATTGGCGTAAAAAGGGTGGTTCACAACGGATGATAGAAATCAGTAAGCGTGAGAAGTTTTATCAGCAAGAATATTGTGGGTGTATTTATTCATTACGTGATACGAATCGCTGGCGTCGTTCTAAAGAGCGTGATGTGATCCGTATTGGTGTTAAATTTTATGGCTATGATGATGAACAGTTGTAGCCGACACGTCTGATGATGGATTTAACTTTTTTAAAAGAAAAATTACAAGAAGCCCCAGCAGGTTTTGGACCTGCTGATTTAGGTGTGTGGTTACAAGAAATACCTCACATTCAAACATTAACCTCGATGCGACCGTTATTATTTGAAAATCTTTCAAGAAAACAATGGTTAGCGTTTATTGTCTTATTTAGACAGCGTTATATTAAGGATGGTCCTGCCTATAATTTATTTGATGACCATTTTGAGCAAGCACTTGAGAGTGATAATGTACAGGATGATTATACAGCCCTTACGTTGTATGAGGACCAAAGTCATTGCCTAGATTTAATAGCATTGGCGCAGTTAACAAAATTACTGATTAGTGCATCAAGACAGCTAAATATCATAAAGCTTCCATTAACTGAAAAATTGGAGGCATTGGAGCTAAGTTATTTACCACAGTTAAAGACAGTTCAAAGTATCGAGGAAACAACCTCGCTTTTGTATTTAACCATTAATCATTGTCCAATGTTGAGTAATTTCAGTTTTATTAAAAAGTTAAAAAAATTATTATGGCTCGACTTATCAGGTAATGAACAAATAACAGACTTGAGTTTTTTAATGGCGAGTAGTCAGGTGGTTATTTTACAGCTATTGGATACCCATGTATTGGATAATCCCAAAACAGTTAAACAGCTACTTAAGCTAAAGCACTTAAGGTATCTTACTATTGCAGGTAAGCAAGCTCAGATAGCCTCGCTGCGTGAGGAGTTACCCTATTGTGTGGTGAATGGTATGTCTGCGCTGAATAATTTACCTAAATTATTAATGGAATAAAAAAAGGAGATCATTACGATCTCCTTTTTCATATGGCTATATTTACTTATTAAACACATCATCTACAGATTGTAGAGGATAGTTTTTTGGATAGGGTAATGTGGCAACACCTGAGTCGATAGCAGCCTTTGCTACAGCATCAGATACAATAGTGATTAGCCTAGCATCTGTTGGTTTTGGAATAATGTATTCACGGCCAAAGCTTAGGCTATCAACACCATACGCTTCGCAAACTTCTTTAGGTACAGGTTGTTTAGCTAGATCACGTAAAGCATAGGCAGCTGCAATTTTCATTTCTTCGTTGATTGCTGTGGCTCTTACATCGAGCGCGCCACGGAAAATGAAGGGGAAGCCTAACACATTATTAACTTGGTTTGGGTAGTCAGAGCGCCCTGTTGCCATGATAACATCAGAGCGTGTAGCGTGTGCTAATTCAGGGCTGATTTCTGGGTCAGGATTTGAGCAAGCAAACACAATAGGGTTGCTAGCCATTGATTTTAGACCGTCAGCAGATAATAAGTTAGGGCCAGATAAACCGACGAAAACATCTGCATCTTTTAGTGCATCAGCTAAGGTACGCTTGTCTGTATCGTTAGCAAAAAGTGCTTTGAAAGGGTTTAAGTCATTACGGCCTGAGTGGATAACGCCTTGACGGTCAACCATATATATATTTTCTTTTTTTGCACCAATGCTAACTAATAATTTCATGCAAGAAGTAGCGGCTGCTCCAGCGCCTAAACAAACGATTTTAGCTTGTTCGATTGTTTTTCCGGCAATTTCTAACGCATTGAGCATGCCAGCTGCAGTAACAATAGCGGTGCCGTGTTGGTCATCATGGAAAACGGGAATATCACACAACTCTATTAGTTTTTCTTCAATTTCAAAGCATTCAGGTGCTTTAATATCTTCAAGGTTGATTCCACCAAAGGTACAAGCAATGTTTTTAACTGTTTCGATAAATGCTTTTGGGTCTTTAGTATTTACTTCAATATCAAAAACATCAACACCCGCAAAGCGTTTAAATAATACGCCTTTTCCTTCCATAACAGGTTTAGAGGCTAACGCACCTAAATCTCCAAGCCCTAAAATAGCGGTACCATTTGAAATAACAGCGACTAAGTTCCCCTTGGTAGTATAGCTATAAGCAAGCTCAGGATCTTTAGCGATTTCACGAACAGGTTCTGCTACGCCTGGGCTATAAGCTAAAGCTAAATCTTTGGCTGTTGCAGTTGGTTTGGTAACATTGATGGATATTTTGCCAGGTCTTGGTTGGCTATGATATTCGAGTGCTAGTTTTTTTAAGTCTGTCATAAGCGTTGTTCTATCGTAATCAGTTTTTTAGAAAGTTGAGTTGCGAAGAATACTTGATAATTAAAACTTCAACAACCAGATTGCTATAAAAAGAGTTATCAATTTTAACTATTGTAGAGCAATCGATATTTAAGTTATCAAATATATTCTGGGCAACTTTGGAAAAACAATGAGTTTACAGTAAAATAAGCGGATTATTTAGAAAGGTATTTTTATGATTAAACCAATTGTTATTGCAAAAACGGCAAACTTAGATCCTTTAGCTATTTTACCTAATATGGCAAACCGTCATGGTCTAATAACAGGTGCAACGGGAACAGGGAAGACGGTAACATTGCAAAAGATGGCAGAATCGTTTTCGTCCATCGGGGTTCCTGTATTTATGGCTGATGTAAAAGGGGATTTATCAGGGATTGGTGCATCAGGAGTGTTGTCTGAAAAGCTACAAAGTCGCTTGACTAGTTTAAAAGTAGATGACTGGCAAGCCAATGCTGTACCTGTTACTTTCTGGGATGTTTACGGTGAGCAAGGCCACCCTGTGCGTGCTACAGTTACAAGTTTAGGTGCTTTACTGATTAGCCGTTTGTTAGGTTTGAATGATGTGCAAACAGGCGTGTTACAGATTGTCTTTAAAGTGGCTTCTGATAAAAAACTTTTGTTATTAGATTTAAAAGATTTAAAAGCAGTTGTGCGTTATGTTGGCGAAAATGCTAATGATATCAAGATTAATTATGGCAATGTGAGCATGGCATCTATTGGTGCCATTCAGCGTGGATTATTAACATTAGAGGAGCAGGGAGGCGATCAGTTCTTTGGTGAACCTATGCTAGCCATCAATGATTTAATGAGAATCAATGAAGAGGGGCGTGGTATTGTTAATATTTTAGCAGCAGATAAACTTTATAATTCTCCAACGCTTTACTCCACTTTCTTACTCTGGTTACTGTCAAGCTTATATGACACATTACCGGAGGTTGGTGATTTAGAAAAGCCAAAATTAGTTTTTTTCTTTGATGAAGCACATCTATTATTTACGAATGCGAATAACGCGTTGTTGGAAAAAATTGAGCAAATCGTCAGGCTTATCCGTTCTAAGGGGGTAGGTGTTTACTTTGTGACGCAAAATCCTTTAGATGTTCCTGATCGTGTTTTAGGACAGTTGGGGAATCGTGTTCAGCATGCTCTGCGAGCTTTCTCGCCTCGAGATCAAAAAGCGGTTAAAGCTGCGGCACAAACCATGCGTGCAAATCCTGATTTTGATGCAGAAGAGGCTATTACTGCGTTGGGAGTGGGTGAAGCATTAATATCCTTTTTAGAAGAAAAAGGGACTCCAGCAATTGTTCAGCGAGCGATGATTATCGCGCCTTGTTCTCGGATGGGTGCTTTGACAAAAGAGGAGCGTAATACGCTGATTAATCATTCTTTTTTGTATGGTAAGTATGAAGAGAGAGTTGATCGTATTTCAGCATTTGAAAAGTTATCAGAAAATAAAGAAATACCTAACTCATCACCTAGTAGCGTCAATACAACTACGAAACCAGGAACTACCAATGAAGACGGTGGTTTGCTACAAGTGATAAAAGAGTTTTTATTTGGGCGAACAGGTCCTCGTGGTGGGCAGTATGATGGTATTGTTCAAAAAACATCTAAACGTATGACAACAAAACTTATTAATCAAATACTAAACGCTCTATTAGGTGGTAAGCGTCGTAAATAACAACTCGTTACAGTTCTTTATATTTTTAGGTATTCATTTGGTGGAGCATCTTATATATTTAAGTTAAGCATATTGTTTATAACAATTGATGATATGTTTTGAAAAGGTGATTTTATATTAACTAATCAATACTTATGAGGGCAGTCACAATGTTTCCAGAGTATCGCGACTTAATTTCTCAGTTGAAAACTGAAGATGCACGTTTTGCAAAACTATTTGAAAAACATAATGATTTAGACCAAAAAATTAAGAATTTAGAAGCTAACTATGCTTCAAGTAATGATATAGATACTTTGAAAAAGGAAAAGTTAAAACTAAAAGATGAGATTTATGTCATTTTAAAGAAAAATGATAATTAGTTAGTGTTTTTATCGATAGCTATTAAGAAAAGTTGCAGATAAAAACTTTATCTGCAACTTCAAGCTAATAACTAAGCTTTTTTATTAAGGTATAAATTATCTACGAATAAATAAGCCTTTCGCAGTATTGATAACGCCTGTATCTTGAGAATAAACCATATTACCGCGTAAGAATGTTTTTGTAATTTGTGCATTAACAGTTCTACCAACATATGGACTAATTTTGTTACGGTATTCTAAGTTTTCTGCTTCGATAACATAAGGTGTTTCTGGAGCAATTAGAATAATATCTGCATCTTTACCCACAGCAATTTCGCCCTTTGAGGCTAAGTTAAAGCGTTCAGCGGGGTTTTTTGCAATAAGATCAGCAAATTTCTTAAGTGATAATCCACGTTTCTGAACACCTTCGTCGAAAAGGATATCAACATTATTTTGAACGCCTGCGATACCACCCCAAGCATCAAATGCATTAGTTTTATCTTTAAGTTCTGGTGTGCAAGGAGAGTGGTCTGAAACTGCTGTAATTGCAGCGCCAGAGAAGACATATCTCCATAGTCCTTCTTGTGCTTTTAGATCACGGATAGGTGGTGAACATTTTGATGTCATACCAATTGCATCAAGTTCATCTGTTGTGAAATATAAATAATGAACACAAGTTTCACAAGTTACGTCAACACCTTCTGCACGTGCTTTGATTACTTCTTCTACGCCTTCAGGGCAAGCAACGTGACAAATATGAATACGACAGCCTGTTAGTTTCGCAAAGAATATTGCACGACGAATAGCTTCAACTTCTGTAAATACTGGGCGTGATGCCACATATTGTGCCAAGGTATATTCACCGCGTGCTTTTGCTGCTTTACCTAAGCCATCTGTAATGGTCGCATTTTCAGCATGGATACAAAGTAATTTACCCGTTTTGGCAATTTGCTTCATTCCTTCATAGAGTTCATAGTCTGTTACATTAGCAAAGTCACCTTTTATGGTTGGATCACCACAAGTGGCCATGAAGCATTTGTAAGCAGCTACACCTTCTTGGTCTAACTCTTGGATTCCACCATTTAGGTTATAAGGAACAAGACCACCATAAGAAGCTACGTCCACATGTAGTTTTTTATTACCCGCAGCAAATTTAGCGCGGATACTGTCTTTGTTTGTTGTTGCAGGAAGTTGGTTTAGAGGCATTTCAACAATAGTTGTTACACCACCTTTTGCACAGGCTTTAGTTCCTGTTACATAACCTTCCCAGTCTGCTCGTACACCACCAGGTTCAGTGATATGGACGTGAACATCAACCATCCCAGGGCTTACAATTAAGCCACTGGCATCAACAACTTCATCAGCACAGTGTAAGTCATTTCCAATCGCGGCAATTTTTCCATCTTTTACAGCTACGTCGGTATTAACTTCGCCAGAGTCCAAGATTACTAAGCCGTTTTTAATGATTAAATCAAAACTCATAATATATTTCCTTCTATTATATATTTCTCAATTAGGGGCGTTGAGAAAACGTAATTTATGTAAATCAATTTACTTCTGATTTATACCCCTACGTTTAGTAGTTTATTTCTTGTTGTGCTGTACATCTTTTTGTTACAACCACAGTTTCTATGCGAAAGGTCTAACAAGATTTTTAGAGTTTTTTTGAAAATATATATAAAAAATAATGAATCATATCAAGATGAGTGATAGTTTAAAGTGAGTAAGATGGTTACTCACTTTAATTATTTTAACCTTAGTAGGAAAATATTTATTGATAAATCGGCAATAAGTTAAAACTAGCAAAAATATGAACTACTGCATTGAGTACACCAAACAATAAAATTAGAATGATCATTGTACTCCCACCCCAAACACGATAAAGAGGGCTGCCAAAACGTTGTCGGGAAGCTCTGGCTAGTAAAGCAGGGACGATAACAGCCCAGATAGTTGCTGCCAACCCTGCGAAACCAATAGCATAAATAAAACCGTTAGGATAAATTAGCCCTGCAATAATAGGGGGGAGAAAGGTAACAGTAGCTGATTTGAAGCGACCCTTTCCTGAGTCATCAAATTTAAATAAGTCAGCAAGATAATCAAATAAACCTAAGGTGACCCCTAAAAAAGAACACGCAACGGCAAAGTTAGAAAATATGATGAGTAATAAGTCGATGATAGGACTATTGAGTAGGCTGCTTAATGTTTGTACAAGCACATCAATATTCCCGCCTTTTTCTGCAATTTCAATGAAGTCTGGGCGCGGAATATTACCCATAGTGACGGCCATCCAAATAATATAGAGGGCTAGGGCTATGAGTGTTCCATATAAAAGACATTTTTTGATTTTTGGAGGGTTTTTACCATAATACTTCATTAAGCTAGGAACATTCCCATGATAACCAAAGGACGCTAAACAAAAGGGAAGTGTCATGAGTACATAGGGTAAATAATGAGGGTTAGCTTCAGTCGTATTAAGCAGTATTTGTGGTTTTATGTGTAAGAATAGCCCACCAAATGTTAGTAAGAAAGTTAATATTTTAGCTCCCAAAAAAATGGCGGCTAGCCGACTCACAGCTTTGGTGCTTAACCAAACAATAAATGCTACGATCAATGCGAAGACGAACCCACCTAGTCGCGCAGGAAAAGTGATAGATAATTCTTTTAGAGTATGCTCAATAATAGAGCCACTGGCTGAAATGTAAGCATAGGTTAAAATATAAAGAACAAAGGCAATGCTTAGTCCATTGATAATATTCCAACTTTTTCCAAGTAAATCTTTGGTTATGGTGTCAAAACTTGCACCTGGCGAGTAATTTAAATTAGCTTCTAGAATCATAAGCCCCGAATGAAGCATGCAAAACCAAGTAACGATTAATGCAGTAACAGACCAAAAGAACCAAGCACCAGACATAACGACGGGTAGTGAAAACATTCCAGCACCGATAATGGTACCAGCAATGATCATTGAGCCGCCGAACAGTGAGTGGGCGTTTAGTTTATTTTTCGCAGGTTCTAGTGCGGGCATATTTCTTGTTTCTCGGTTGTTTTATATGGTGTCTATAATAAAGTAAAAGGCTATATTGAAAAAGTGAGTTTATGAGTGAGTGTTTTGTTTATACTTTAGTCTTATTAGGCTATGACTCTACCCAATAATTAAATAGAATTAAGATATTACACAATATTAGGCGATATAATTACGTTTGATAAGAAAAATATGAGCGAAATCATTAATGCGTTATCTAATAAACTAGGTTAAACGTAGAAAATCATACTTTGGTTATAATAATAACAATATTGTTATCCGTGTGCCATGAGGATTTTTTTATTAAACATCATTAGAAAGTATTGATTAGTTAAAGGTTATTTCGTAGTTATGTTATGAGGTAATTTAATTACTTATTAACGAATAAGATGGAGTAGAGTAGAGTCTATGGAACGTGATGTTATACGGCGTGAAGTAAAGAGTAAGGATGATTTTATTTGTTTTTTAACTGCTTTAATGTCAGATCTCCAAGCACACCCAGACAGTTGGAAAAATACAGATTTAACCAGTTTTTTAAGGGCAATGTCTTCATGGGTTGAAGATATGGGGAGCTTTTATTTAGATGAGTCAGGAAATCAGAAAGATATAACTTGGCAAGTTTTTGCCGATATGCTGTCTATTGCTAGAGTCTATGAGTAGTTAAATAATCTAAACGGGACTAAAATTCCTTTAGAATATAAAGCGTTATCTTGAAGATAACGCTTTTTTAATTTAGCTATAATGTTAAGAATTTTATTGCATTGTCTCCTAAAATAGCTTGCTGTTCCTTTGGATCCGTTACAATGGTTCTGAAAGCATCAAGGTTTCCTTTGTAAGTTTCATCTGCCTCGTGTTGTGTATTTGGCCAATCGCTGCCCCATATCAAACGGCTTAATAACCCCCTTTCTTTTAATGCTTGGTAGGCTTTTTGAGCTAGTTTTATTGATTCAGGACGTTTGCCAAGACGATAGTAACCTGATACTTTGACCCAATGTTGTTTTGTGTTTAATAAACTTAATACTGTTTGATAATCAGGATCATCAAAACCTTTTTTGGGATCAATTCGGCCAAAATGATCAATCACCACTTGTATATCAAATAATTGAAGTTGAGGTAATAGTTTTACCAAGAAACTGGGTGGGCAATGTAGCTCTAGATGCCAATTAACTGCTTGTAAATTATGTAAAAAATGTTTAGCTTCGGGAGTAGTAAGATCAGGTAAGGGAACGCCGAATAAATTTAATCGTGCTCCTATAATTCCTTGTTTTTTCATCATTTTTAGCTGTTCCAGAGACGTATCCATTGGAACAACAGCTACACCTTTTAGTCGATCAGGGAACTGAGCAATAGCAGCAATCATATAGCTATTATCAAAGCCTAAAAAGCTAGGCTGGATAAGTAGACCATATTGAAATCCATAGGTGGTTAAATTACTAATATAGTTATCTGGTGTCGCATCATAATTAGGAGTATACCTTGCTGTAGGGATGAAGTTTAAATTATTGGTAAAAACATGAGCGTGTGAGTCTACAAATTTCATTTTATTTTTCTCCATGATTAGATAACTAAGCTAAAAACTATAATGGCAATGATAGCGGCTACCATTCCAATGGGAACGGCTTTAAAAAGTAATTGATTGAATAAAGAGTCTTTATCAATTCCTTCGGGAGAAGAACCTAAAATTAAGCTACCGCCGGAAGTAAATGGTGAAATTGCTGTGGCTTGTGCGCCTACAACGATACAGACAAATAATAGAGCAGGCTCTATCCCTGATGCACTCGCAATCGCGGGAACAATTGGAAATAGCGTAGGTGTAACGACTCCAAGAGTACTACAAAAAATAGACATAATGGCACTGATAATGCAAATAATAACTGGGATCATCCAAATAGGGACGTTACCAGAAATCCATCCTGATAGCGCATCAATAACCCCCGTTTTCACAGCTACAGCAATGAGCATACCCATTCCGCAGATCATAATTAGTGTACTCCAAGGGACAAGCGCAATCACTTTTTTCTCGTCTGCTAAGCGGAGTATTAAACTGATTAAGGCAAAAATAACCGCAATGAAGCTGATATCAATTTTATTATTTATAAAAGTAATGTTTGCATTACTTGGAAATATAAGATTGAGGATAGGAAATACCAGAACAATTACCATCATCAATATAATCATAATAAGTGATGTTTTTTGTTTAACGGTGAAGGGCTCGGGTTGTTTATCTTCAATTTGTATATTGTTAGTATTTCTATAAATAAAGGTATAACCACCAATTAAAATGATAGGTAAGATAAACGTCACAATAAAAATATAGATAGAGTAAGTAAAAGCAGTAGCATTATTAATACCAATATTTTCGAGTATCCCTCTAAAAATAATACCACTTTGCGAACTCATGAAATTTGCTCCTGCGAGAGCACCATAGTTGACAGCCATCCCTCCTATTAAAATGCTCATGTTGGTTCGTTGGCAAAGGAGTAAGGTGATTGGCGCCATGAAGGCTAATACTGTATAAAATCCTGCACCTAGTGCAGCAATTAATGTGGCTGAGAAATAAACAACCAATGGAAGGAGTTGAGGAAAATTTTTGCATTTATAGAGCAAATGGCCTGCTAGTTTCTCGAGAGCTCCGTTAGCTAAAGCAACATTATAAAAAAGAGTTACAGAGAAAATAATGAAGAATATTTTAATTGGCCAAAAATCAATAATTTGTGAAGATTTTAAATCCAACACATAGCAGCCTATTATATAGGCAAAAACAATTGCATAAATACCAATGTTTATTTTAGTAAAATAGCCTAGAGCAATGGCTATTAAAATACTTAATATAATTGTGAGTAACATAATGAGTTTCCCTCTTATTTTTATAAATCATGTAGTCATATGGTCATATATATGACTGTATTAAATGGGAGTATGATATAATTGTCAAGATAATATTCATGATTCTTGCTTAAAGAGAATAAAAATCAATGTTTCAGTCAATTGCTTCATATGGGTTTAAATTACCCCTTTATGAACGAGTTCGTTTGCAAATACAAGAAAGGCTATCAAAACATGTTTGGGATATTAACCAACCAATTCCTTCTGAGTCAGAATTAAGCGAAGAGTATGGTGTGTCTGTTGGCACGGTAAGAAAGGCTATTGAACGTTTGGTTGAAGATAACTTGCTCGTAAAAATTCAGGGTAAAGGTACTTTTGTTAAACAACCTAATTTTTCAGCTTCATTGATGAAATTTTTTAGATATAGAAATACTCAAGGGGAGCTAATAGAACCTATTGGTGTGTTGAAAAAAGTCGAGAAAATTTCTGCAATACCAGCGATTAATGGGATTTTAAAATTAGCACCTACGGACTCTCTTATTTATTTAGAGCGTGTTCGTCTTATTGATGGCGCTATTATGCTGAGTGAAAAAATCTGGCTACCGTACGATTTATTTAACTCACTTTTAGATATCTCATTACAAGACTTTGGAAATTTACTTTATCCATTTTATTATGATAGATGCAATCAACTAATTGCTTCTGCTAATGAAAAACTTACCTTTGTTAAGGGGTACCGAGATATGTATTTGGACAATCCTGCGGATGAGACATTGCTAAAAATTTGTCGTATTGCTAATAACTTAGAACATATTCCTGTTGAGTATAGAGAGTCATTCGGGTGTACTACCAATTTTCATTATGAGGTCAATATTGTTTAAATAGTATTTATTTTAATTCTCTTATGGAGAGTTATATTTAATTTTATGAGATTAAGATATTATATAAACGATGTACTTTGTAATAGATTTTTATCAAGGTTATAAAAACAACTATAAAAAAGTGTCTGGTTTATTATGTTATTAGACTACATAAAATAACTAATAAGATAATGTATGCCTTATTTACCGCCCGAATATTGAGGGTGTCGTAATTAATTTGTTATTAATAAAAATATAGGAGTATAAATTAATGGAGCATAAAAGTATTTCAACACTTTTAAAGCTGTATGTCAGGCTAATTGGGATTGTATTAATCCTTAGTGGTCTTATATTAGCAGTTGGAGGAGGTTTTTTAATTTCCTACGGTGGTAGTTTTTATTATTTACCTATGGGGATCGCCTTATTTTTATCTGGTGTAAGTATCTTCACTTTAAGGTCATGGGGAGTAGTCCTCTTTGCGCTAGCTTATATTGCAACTGTTGCATGGGCATTATGGGAGGTAGGGCTTGATTTTTGGCCTTTAGTACCAAGGCTTGTGGCCTTGACAGGTTTTGCTGCATTGGTTGCATTTGCTTATCCCTCTATTATGAAATACCGTAAAGGTGAAAAGTCTTATTGGGGAGGATATGTCTTAGGTATTTTATTATTGGCTAGCTTAGGTGTGGTTTTTTTCCAATCGTTACAAACACACTATGGGTATCTTGCAACAGAAAAACCTGTTCGTAAAACAGTTTCTAATGATGATGCTCCAAAAGATTGGCAACAATATTCAAATACAACCAAAGGAACAAGATTTTCTGGTGCCGAGCAAATTACACCCGACAATATTGATAAGTTAAAGACTGCTTGGACTTTCCGTACAGGTGATATTCCCGAGAACAGTGGTGCAGGCCCTGAAGATCAAAATACACCACTATTTATCGATAATACATTGTTTGTTTGTACACCCTTTAATAAAGTGATTGCTATTGAGCCTGAAACAGGTAAGCAATTGTGGAAATATGACCCAAAAATAACAACACCTAATTGGCAGCGTTGCCGTGGGTTGGCTTACTATACGCCAGTAGCAACTGAGATCAATCAAGCTGATTTGGCTAATGCGCCAACGATGGATCAAGAAAAAGAATTAGCCGCGCCTAATGAGTTTACACAAACTAATGTTACTGCTTCAAGCGATAAGGCAAACGCTTGTGGCGCGCGTATTTTTATGAATACGACAGATGATCGTTTGGTGGCATTAGACCCTGCTACAGGTAAATTATGCGAAGATTTTGGCGATAAAGGGGTTGTTGATCTTAAACTTAATATGGGAGATATCCCACCAGGTTATCATGGGCCAACAGCTCCACCCACCGTTGCTGGCGAAGTTGTGGTAGTAGCTGGGCGCGTCGCGGATAACTACTCTACTGGTGAACCAAGTGGTGTTGTTCGTGCATACAGTGTTCATGATGGTCACTTAGTATGGGCTTGGGATCCAGGTAATCCTGAGACTAAAACAACGCCTGCTGACGGTAAGATGTATACCCGTGGAAGTGTCAACGTCTGGGCTACGATGGCATATGACCCTAAGTTAGATTTGATTTATGCCCCTACCGGTAATGCAACACCAGACTTCTGGGCAGGTGAGCGGACGAAGTATGATGATGAGTTTAACTCTTCTATTGTCGCTATTGAAGCAAAAACAGGTAAGATTCGTTGGAAATACCAAACGGTACATCATGACCTATGGGACTATGATTTACCCTCACAACCTTTGTTATATGACATCCCCGATGGTAAAGGTGGCACAGTACCTGCTTTATTACAAACGGCTAAATCGGGTGAAATCTTCATGCTAAACCGCGAAACAGGTAAGCCTTTAGCAGAGGTTGTTGAAAAGCCTGTTACACAAGGTAATGTAGAAGGCGAGCGTTATTCAAAAACACAACCTTTCTCTGTAGGTATGCCATCTGTTGGTAATCAAACACTTAAAGAGTCTGATATGTGGGGGGCAACACCGTTTGATCAATTATGGTGTCGTATTGAGTTTGCCAGCATGGATTATAACGGATTGTTTACACCGCCAGGTATGAACAAAACACTACAATGGCCGGGTTCTTTAGGTGGTATGAACTGGGGAAGTGTTTCAGTTGATCCTACAACAGATTACATGTTTATTAATGATATGCGAATCGGCCTTGTTAACTGGATGATTCCTCGTAAAGATATTAGCCCTAATGCCAGTGGTATTGAAATGGGTGTTGTTCCTCAATCAGGTACTCCATTTGGTGCGATGAGACTACGCTTTATGTCACCTATTGGTGTACCTTGCCAAGCGCCTCCTTATGGCACAATGCGTGCTATTGATTTAAAAACTCGTCAAGTGGTATGGAAAGTACCTGTGGGAACTGTAGAGGATACAGGTATTATGGGGATTCCTATGCATTTACCTGCTCCAGTTGGTATGCCAACCTTAGGGGGCTCGTTATCCACAAAATCAGGTCTATTATTCTTTGCTGGCACTCAAGATTTTTACTTACGTGCTTATGATAGTCATACTGGTAAAGAAGTATGGAAGTACCGTCTACCTGTGGGTAGCCAAGGAACGCCAATTACCTTTATTTCACCTAAAAATGGTAAGCAATATATTGTGCTTACTGCTAGTGGTGCTAGACAATCGCCTGCTAGAGGTGATTATGTGATGGCATGGGAATTAGGTCAGTAATTGTTTTTTGAGTGATAAAAAAATCCCCCTGTATTGGGGGATTTTTTATAGTGTTAAAATTTGAAGTCAGTGGTTACTCCCACCAAATAATTACGTTTAGCAGCAGGCTCATAATAATAACCATTGCGATCGTTAACAATCACAGACCCCGCATAGTTCTTATTAAATACATTATCTACCCGAATAAAACCATTTATTTTCCAATGATCATTGCTCGCCCACGTGTAGCCAGTGTATAGCCCGTTATTCATATAAGAAGGCGCAGCGGCAGAATTCTCATCGTTGACATAGATTTTGCTCATGTATTGAGCATCTGTACCAATATACCAACCCGTCTCTGGTTTCCACTCGATAGAAGCATAAAACGATTCTTTAGCAATACCGGGAATTTTTTTATCTTTTTTAATGGTTTGTGATACCGTTTCGTCATAATAAGCATCAAGCCAAGTATAAGAAACCTGAGTATGAATATGTTTCGCAAAAGTATTTTGCCAACCCAACTCAAAACCAGTTTTCTTTGTTTTACCACCGTTTTGATAAGTTGTTCGCCCGCCCATGCTGCCAGCAGAAACGATTTCATCTTTCGTATTAATTTGGAATACATCAGCAGTGATTAGCCCATTGGGTACTAATAGCTTCATTCCCATTTCATAGTTATCGCTTACAGCGGGTTTTAAACTTAGATTAAGGCCTGCTTTTCCATCGGGGCGATAAGAAAGTTCAGTAAACGTAGGAGTCTCAAAGCCTTTACCATAAGAGGTGTAAAGATTCATAATGGGGGATACTTCGTAATGCAATGCAAAAACGGGGAGGGCACGATGATAGGTTTTTGACCCACTGTCGTCCCCATTAGCGAGGTAGTGGTCATCAGACTTGAAGTGTACAGTACTGTAGCGAATGCCAGCATCAAAATGCCATTTAGGTAAAAAATGCCATGATGCTTGCATGTAAGGATCAAGATTATAGAGTGTATTTTTTTCTTTACGACGAAGATTACCTTTTTCACCATAAATAGGGATATTGTTATTAGCTAGAATAAAGTTTTCATAACCTTTTCTGTCATCACTCATTAGGTCATAGCTTAAACCCGATACTACGGTTAAAGGTTGATCGAATAAATTAAGATAAGATGTCCAATGAAAATCTGCGCCACCGTATTGACGTTGAAAATTGATAACCCCACCTGCATGTCCTTTATTTGCCTGAGTTGCCTTAGGGATAGCTTGGTATTGTGTATTATCCCTCACTCCATAATAAAACATGGCACTTAATTCATTGTTATCATCAATGGTTTGCTCGTATAAAAGACCTCCTTGTGTTTGAGTGACTTTTTTGCGAGTATCGTAAAGTTGTGCTCTATTATCATCAATACGTTTTGGGTGATGTTTTAAGGTTTCTCGGCTTACCCCTAAAGGGTCTTGCGCCTTTAAGTCAATACTATTGACTACAAAGGTTACTTTTTTAGAAGGATCGATCTGCCAGCTGAGTTTCATATTTTGCAGATTTTTTTGGGTATCGCTATGATCCCGATAACCCGTTGTAGAAAAATGACTACCACTTAAGGTGTAATTAAATGTGCCATTGTCCGTTGTAGTAGACCCTGTAGCCTTGAGATTATTGCGGAAAGTATTGTAACTGCCAGCGGCTGAACTTGCTTCTAGGGTTGGTCTATCAGATCCATCTTCTGTGAAAATCTGTATAACTCCACCTGAGGAGTTTCCATAAAGTGACGAGAAAGGGCCTCGTAAAACCTCAATATGGTCAACACTGCTTAAGTCAATGTTAGAAATTTGCGCTTGTCCATCAGGCATGGATGAGGGAATACCATCGACATAGATTCTAGTCCCTCGAACACCAAATGCCGATCTGGCACCTGACCCCCGAATAGAAAGCCGTAAATCTTGTGCATAGTTATTTCTATTTTGTATTTGAACGCCAGGGATGCCCATTAAACTTTCAGATAAATTAACTTGAAGTTTACTGTTCCTAATTTGTTCTCCAGTGATAATATCGACTGATGCAGGTACATTGAATAAGTCATTCGTAATGGGGGTATTAACCTCCAATGTAGGTAACACAATATTATCGTCCGCGATTAACTTATTGGATAATAATAGTAGGTAAAGTGGTAATAGTTTTAGTTTTTTATAATGCATAATTCGAGAGCTAATAAGTTACTATTTAATGGTTTGCCAGTGTTTATAAAGCGTTGCTTCAGGATCTAAATTCATATGAAAAATAGTTGCCCATGTTTGTTTTTCTATGGAAGAATTTAAATCATCCGTAACTTTTTGGGAAGATAATCCAAAAGGTTCAGCTTGCTTATTAGAGTATGCGAACACTATTTTAGTGATGCCAGCCATGCGCATAGCTGCTAAGCACATAGGGCAAGGTTGACCACTTGCGTAGACTTCATAACTATCCAATCGAGTTGTTTTAAGTTTTTTTTCTGCTATTCTTAATGCATTTAATTCTGCGTGTGAAGTAGAGTCAAACGTCGCAAAGACTTTATTAACACCTTCTGCGATAATTTTACCATCTTTGACTAAAACAGCACCAAAAGGGCTTCCCTCATCAATGGGGTTTTCTTTTGCTAGCATGATAGCTTTCTCTAAAAATTGTTGTTCTGTTGTCATATTTATTATCCGTATTTATTACGATTGTTATATTTATAAATTATAATCAATTCGATACTATTTAGCTAAAGAGATTGTTCTTGAAGGTGTTTTAGATCTTATATTATCAGCCTTTTTTAAGGAAAGTCCTATGAAACTTTTTAAGTTATTAACAGCGTTGTATGCATCGTTGAGCTCTATTGCTTTATTGGGATGTCAGACAAAAATACCGCAAGGTATTGAGCCTGTCATGAATTTCCAGGCAAATAAATACCTGGGCAAGTGGTATGAAATTGCTCGTATTAATAATAAGTTCGAAAAAAATATGACACAAGTGACCGCTGACTATTCGTTACGTGATGATGGGGGAATCAAAGTAGTGAATAGAGGTTTTAATACGGTGAGTCAAAAATGGGCTGAAAGTGTTGGTAAAGCCTATTTTGTTAAATCACCTAATATAGGGGCACTGAAGGTATCGTTTTTTGGCCCATTTTATGGTGGTTATAATATTGTCAAACTTGATGAAGATTATCAAACAGTTCTTGTTGCAGGTTCATGTAAAGAGTATTTATGGATTCTTTCAAGAAAACCATGTATCAGTGAAGAGATAAAGCAAGCTTATGTAAAAAAAGCAGCTGAAATTGGTTATGATACAAGTTTGCTGAATTTTGATATTCAAACAGAGGCTAATTGCTTGTAGTTAATTTATAAGACAGAAAATAAAGAGGCCCCTTAAAAAGAGGCCTTTTTACACGTCAGGGCTTATAGCTCAATGTCACGATGACAATCTTTTGAGTAGATATAGCTAAAGTCTTCTTCGCCTACAGCATAGGCAACTTGAAGAGAGTAAGAACCCATGAAAAGGTAATCACCTTCTTTAACAGGTAGCCATTGATTATCTAGATTGTACATACCTTTACCTGAAAGGATTAATGCACCATGTTCTTGTACGTGGGTTTCAATATAACCATGAGAACCACCCATTTTAAAGTTAAGGATATGAATGTTCATATCAAAACCTAGTTCAGCTGGGAGGAAGTTTTGAATGATTACATTCTTCATGCCTTCGTATTCAATTTCTTCAACATTTTTGATGTTATCAGCAATTACGCGAGCAGAATATCCTTCGATAGGAACATATTTACGTTTGTAAAGAAATAGCTTACTGTTATTGTTGCCATTATCATTTTCTAGGAACATTTTTACGCCAGCAGGGCAGTAAAGATATCCACCTTTTTCTAACGTATGAACGTCTTTGTCAGCAGCTGCTTTGATTTTGCCTTCAATCACATACACAAATGTTTCGATTTCACCGCCACCAAAACCTTTAGCATTTTTGCCATTAGGTTGCATAGTAACAAGGTAATCGACAAAGCTTGCGCCCATTTTTGGTGAGCCCATAATAGTGATATCACAGTTTTCAAATCCTGGGATCACATTCTTAACTAAACCATTAGGCTCTAAAAGAGCACAGTTACCATATTTAACGAAAGAACGGCTGGCTAAAATATCTTTTGGATAGCCAGTTTGATTATTTAAATAACCCATGTTTACTCCTTTTATAAAAAAATAAAAAGCTTTTATCTCATTAAATAAGATAAAAGCTTTAATTAATCGTTACTGAACTTTAGTTTTTAAATTAAATAATGCAAATGACACTGCGCCAATGATTAAAAAGGCAACAGCAACATAGAATCCGTATAGCTGACTATTTGTTGCATCAATAATAGCACCGGTTAGTGGAGGGGCAACAACTGATGAAGCCATACCACAACAGTTAAATACACCTAATGTAGTGCCGTAGCCCTTTTTAGGCGCAACGTCTGCTAGAAATGAAATGATAATAGGTTCAACTGCTAATTTCCCTAATAATCCATAAAGTACTAAAGCAACTAATAATGCAGTGTAGTTGTCAAACTTAACAATGGCAAACAACATAATGGCTGCTGCGATTTCAAGTCCAATAATGAGAGCTACTTTCTTATGACGGAATTTATCTGAAATCCGGCTGAATAGTAAGGCACCAGGAATAGAGGCGATGGCAACTAAAGAAGCAGAAAACCCGATAGCAACCCCTTCGAATCCTCTTTCTGATTGTAAGAATTTTGGAAGCCAAGTTACAATCATGTAATAGCCATAACATGTTCCAAAATAGAGGAAGTAAATAGAGATCATTTTTAAAGAAAATAATCTTTTGATAATTGATCCTTTTTCTTCTTCAGCACTTTCATCAGCAGTTGTGTTAGTTGCATTATTTGCAGAGGCTTTATTTGGGTTACCACCTTTGATGATTGCAGCGAAAACAAGCACCATAACTAAAATAAGTGCTGCAGCAATAAACATCATTACTTGCCATTTCATGCCCATGGCTTTTACTAAAAGGCTTGAGCCGATAAGAGCAACTGCCATACCAAGAGCAGAACCACTATTGATAATTGCAGTTGATAAGCCTCTTTTGTCAGCTGGAATATTTTGGGAAGAAAGAGAGTACGCTGAACCGTAATAAGTACCACAACCGATCCCCGCTAAAACACTTGCAAAATAGATCATGTTAATAGAGCTAGCGGTTGCAATCATCACTGGTGCAATCATAAATAAAATAAAGCCAGGGATCATGATGATTTTCTGACCAAACTTATCAACCAGTATCCCAGCAGGAATTTGCATAGCGGTATAGGCAAAGAAATAGCAGGTTGCGATGAACCCTAATTGTGTATTGGAGACATTTAAATCAAATCCCATTTCTGTGTAGACACCAGGTAATGATTGTCTATAAATCCACATGACTGTCCAACCAAGACAAAGCACAATAATGAGCTTCATCCAATAAGACATGCCCGTCGTCTGCTTCAAGGAGCCTTCTGTGTTCATTCTAATACCTCTGAACTTTAAATTATTAAGTAGGTGTAGAGATAGTTAACTATCTCTACAAGAAATTTCTTTTAAAAAGTATCTTAGTCCTTATATGCTAGCTCATAAAATGCTTCTGCAAACACTTTAATACCTTCTGCTAGATCCTCAAGCTTTGTTGCTTCTGCTGGATTGTGGCTAATACCTTTAATACTAGGAACAAAGAGCATAGCAGTTGGAACTTTGGGCGCAAAAATTTGGGAGTCATGGCCTGCACCACTATGCATTACACGATAATTGTAATTATCTCGCTTGCAGATAGCTTCGAAAGTTTCAACTAATTTTTTATCCATAGGAATAGGATCTTCATCCATCCAACGATCAATTTCAATTTCTAAGCCTAATTCTTTAGCAATACGCTTCATGTCCTCTTCAATTTCTGTGGTAAAGGCAACTAATGCAGCTTTATCAGTATGACGGCAATCCATTGTAAATAATGTATAACCAGGTACTACGTTTACGGTATTAGGCTTAGGTTCAACACGACCAAAAGTTAAAACAAGAGGATCACCTACAGCTTTCGCTTTATTGATAGATTCGTAGCAGATTTTACTAAAGCCATAAACAGTATCTTTACGATAACCCATAGGGGTTGTACCCGCATGGTTTGCTTGGCCTTTTAGAATAATATTATAACGACGTTGACCTACAATTGCGTTTACAACACCAATTTGTTTTTTCTCCATCTCAAGGACATTACCTTGCTCAATATGGATTTCTATAAAGGCTTTAATATCATCGCGCATTGGTTTCTTTTCATCGCGGAAATCAAACCCCGCTTTTCTCATCGCGTCAACAAACTTAGTTTCTTTTTTGTCTTGAATATTCATTACGTCAGCATTTTTAGCAATGCCTACGATATTCTTACTACCCCAGAATACGTATGGGAAGCGGCTGCCTTCTTCCTCCGCTAATGAAACAACTTCCATTGAGCGCAGAGGTTGACCATGTTTCTCTTTTAAGTATTGTATTGCCAAAAAAGCAGCTTCAATACCGTATTGACCATCTAAGTTTCCACCATTTACAACAGTGTCGATATGCGAGCCTGAGAGGATAGTCTCATTAGGGTATTTACTACCTTCAACACGCCCAAATAGATTGCCTACCTCATCAAACTTTGCCTCAAATCCTGCTTTTTGGAACTTCTCTTTTAATCCATTTTGAGCGGCAAGCCATTCATCTGTGTAAAGGAGACGGGTCATTCCACCTGTCGGGTCTGAACCGATTGCTGATAACCATTTAGAAAAATCTGAGTAACGTTCAGTAAAATTAATCATGTTATAGGCTCCTTAGGTTTATTGAATAGAATCTTGTCAGCTAAGTTTAAGTTGTTAAAAGAGTGTTCATACTTAACTTTTATTTATTCTATATTACCAATATACAAAGAGCGATAACGATATGAAAGTGATAGGTATCAATACGCCCTTTTTTTAGAATTTTTTAGGTAATAAGTGATTAATTGTTAAAAAATATTTGATAATATGGTGGGGTAATTTGGTCGATAAGCAAATGTAAAATTAAGGTAGTAAAGTGTATTGTAATTGTTTAGGGGATTGTTTGATTTACGCCATTAAATCAATGTCTACCTAGGTAACATTACCCAGATAGACTAAACAATTATGCTAGCTCACTGGCAGGGCCAAAAAACTCAAAATGTGTTTGTTGTTTTGGTATTCCTATTTCTTTTAATAGTTTGTTTATTTCGATCATGAATGCTTTAGGGCCTAAAAAGTAAGCATCAACATCTCGATTTTGAGGTATCCATTGGCTGAGTAATTCTTTGTTGATTCTACCTTCTATGTCTGCCATATGCTGAGCATCTTCATCATAACAAAAGTAGCAATGAAGGTTTTGATGTTGCTTTTGTTGCTCTTTTAGCCAATGACTGAAACCGTCTACTTCAGCATTTCTGGCTGCATGAATAAAATAAATAGGTCTTTGATTATTATCTTGTAAAACTGTCTGCAGCATAGCTAAGAGCGGTGTTGCACCAACACCACCAGAAATAAATACTAGAGGTTTATTGCTTTCTTGTAATGTAAAGTCTCCAAAGGGTGGAAAAACCCTTACAATATCATCTACTTGCACACTATTGTGTAGGTGGTTAGAAATAACGCCATTGTGTTCACGTTTTACACTGATTCGATAATATTTACCATTAGGGGCATCAGATATTGAGTAATTGCGACGTTGCTCTCCCTCTAAGAGTATAAAGCGTAAACCTAAGTACTGCCCTGGTTTATGTTTTATAATGGCTTTACCATCTTTAGGTGCTAAGTAAAAGGAGGTGATTTCGGTGCTTTCAGGAACCTTTTTAATGACTTTGAAAAGTCTTTCTCCACGCCAGCCACCCTCAGCATCTTCTTGTGATTGGTATAGATTTTCTTCAATAGACTTTAAAATATCGGCTAACTGGTTATAAGCAGCATGCCATGCCGCAATAACTTCGTCAGTAGCTATTTCTGCACCTAGCACTTCACGTATCGCACGTAAAAGACAAGTACCTACAATGTCATAATGCTCAGGTAAGACTTGTAGAGCAGCATGTTTGTTGGTTACTCTTGAAACGAGTTCATTTAGTGCGTCAATATCATCAATATGCTTTGCATACATTAAAACACTATTAGCTAATGCACGGGGTTGGTCGCCTGTTACTTGATTAGTTTTGTTAAATAAGGGTCTAACGTCGGTATATTCGTTTAGCATGATATTGTAAAAATGCTTGGCCAATGTTTCACCACCTGTTTCAAGTAGAGGAACCGTTTGTTTAATAATGGCGCGTTGTGTATCAGTTAACATAAATTAATCTCCGTCATGTTATTTTAATTTTACAGAGCTAAAAAGCAAACACTGTGCCAATAGTTAATTATATGTTTATCAATAAGATATATTTAAAGTATGTTATTATGATGCATTAGAATATGAGTTTTTATAACACAGATAGGTTATTATGACTTCATTACCGTGGTTTAATAGTATTTCCTCGCTTGTTGATGATTTAGCGCTTGAATTATCTCCAGTTGAACGTTATCGACGCTTATTATTGGGTATTCGTAAACTTATTCCTTGCGATGCCGTCGCTTTATTAAGGTTAGAGAGTGATTATCTTGTCCCTTTAGCTGTCAATGGTTTAAGTAAGGATACATTGGGCCGGCGTTTTTTAATTGACGATCATCCACGGTTTAAAGTGTTATTAGATAGTCCTAATCCAATGCGTTTTCCTGCTAATAGTGCTTTGTCTGATCCTTATGATGGTCTTATTGAAGGAGTGACAAGTCTGCAGTTAGAAGTGCATGACTGCATGGGGTGCGCACTGTTCTATCATGGCAAGCTATGGGGACTTTTGACACTGGATGCTTTGATGCAAGATAGTTTTAATCATGTTGATTTTGATCTATTACAATTAATAGCGAGCCTAACTGTTGCGACTGTCAATGTAGGGGAGCGAATAGAGCAATTAAGAGGACAAGCTCGGTTAGCACAAGAGCAGGCAGAGTCCTATCGTTTAGCGATTACTCATCAGACAGCTCGTGAATGGTTAGGGCAAAGCGAACCCATGTTAAATTTACAAAAAGAGATAGAGCTTGTCTCACAAAGTGATTTGACTGTCTTAATTATGGGAGAAACCGGGGTTGGTAAAGAGTTGGTGGCACAGTCAATTCACCGATTATCACAGAGAGCAAAAAAGCCTATCGTGGCTGTCAACTGTGCCGCTCTTCCTGAGAATCTTATCGAAAGCGAGTTGTTTGGGCATGTTAAAGGTGCCTTTTCTGGTGCTGTTAGCGATCGCATGGGAAAGTTTGAGCAGGCGAATAACGGAACACTTTTTCTTGATGAAGTGGGGGAGTTACCTCTGATTGCTCAGGCAAAATTACTCCGAGTACTACAGAGTGGACAGTTACAGCGTTTAGGTGCCGAAAAAGAAATACATGTTGATGTACGTATTCTTGCTGCAACTAACCGTGATTTAGCTAATGAGGTAAAGCAAGGGCGTTTTCGGGCGGATTTATACCATCGCTTGAGTGTGTATCCTATGCTTATTCCTCCTTTACGTGAACGTGGCCATGATATTTTACTATTGGCAGGCTATTTCTTAGAGCAAAATAGAGCAAGATTAGGACTTAGAGCCTTAAGGTTAGATCCTTTGGCTCAATCAGCCTTATTAAATTATACTTGGCCTGGAAATGTGCGGGAGCTTGAGCATGTTATTGCTCGTGCTGCACTAAAAGTTTTTGGTCATTCTGGTGCTGATAAACAGTCTATTGTTTCTATGAGTGCAATAGACATGCAGTTAACAGAGAGTAATATAGAGGATACGCAAAACAGCATTGATAAAGTGCCTTTGGCATTGAAAGGGCAGGATTTAAGAACGATACAAGATGATTTTTTACGCCATTACATTAGTGAGCGATTAGACGCTCACCAAAATAATCTCTCAGCGACAGCACGTGAGTTAGGTGTGAATCGGGCAAATTTAGCGAGGTTATTAAAACGTTTAAATATGCGCTCATAAAAAGCGCTTTTATTCAGAGTGAATACGTCCAAGTAAATCGTTGAGGAGTTTTTTTCTTTTTAATAGTAAATGCCAACGTCTACCGCCCAATTGGTTCCATAGCATTGCTGATCGTATCCCTGTCAAAAGTAGGGTGCGAATTTGCGCTGCAATATGTGGTTGTTGGAGGTAGGCCATATCACCGACGACTTGAATTCGATGGTTAAATGTACTGATCGTTTGTTCGTAGAGTCCGCCACAAGCTGAAAAGACATTGTCATGAAAAAGACCAAAATGTTCTACCTTGCTAGAAACTTGTTCTAAATTTGAAGCAATTGTTTGCAACATGCTGTTATTGGCTGTTAGTTTACGCTCCAACAAAATTATTGATAATCCATAACGCAGTATTTCTCGAGAAATCCCTGCGTTGCGTTCTAAAAATTTACAAAGAAAACGATAACCATCAAGTAGCTCATAGTCATCACCGCAATAAACGTCTAGGGTGGTTTGTGGGTTTGTGACTAGTAGACTTTTGAGAAGGCATTCTGTCGGACCTTCATCATATTGCCCCGTTCTGGCTATCTTATCAGCTTGAATAGCTGCTGTGAAAATTGCACCTAATGCAACGAGTTGTTCTTGTTGTCTATTCATGTATACGTGACTCTTTAATGAGCATAAGCGGATCGGGTTTTACAGATTCAATAACGCCACCGCCTAGACAAATTTCTCCATCATAAAGTACCACGGATTGACCTGGTGTAACGGCACGTTGAGGTTCATTAAAACTAATATGGTAGCCATTGTCTGTTTTTTCAAGTAGGCAGTCTTGATCTGCTTGACGGTACCTAACTTTAGCTTTTAATTTTAAAGGTGCTGAGAGATTTAATGGATTAACCCAGTAAATTTCTTTACACGTTAAAGCGTTGGCGAGTAAACAAGGATTATCGTTCCCTTGACCAACAATAAGAACATTACGCTTTAAATCTTTGCTCATAACATACCAGGGATCGTCCGTTGCATTTTTTAACCCGCCGATTCCTAAGCCTTGACGTTGACCAATAGTGTGATACATAAGGCCATTATGCTTGCCAATGACTTCGCCCATTAGTGTTTCAATAGCACCGGGTTGTGCAGGCAAGTATTGTTTTAAAAAATCACTGAAGCGGCGTTCACCAATAAAGCAAATGCCCGTGGAGTCTTTTTTTTTGGCAGTTATGAGATCATATTGTTCTGCTAATGCTCGGACAGCAGGTTTTTCCATTTCTCCCACAGGAAATAAGCTTTTGGCCAATTGTTCACCTGCTACTGCATGGAGAAAATAGCTTTGGTCTTTGTTAACGTCTAGCCCTTTAAGTAGCAATGTTTGGCCATTCACATCACGGCGACGCACATAATGGCCAGTAGCAATTAAATCAGCGCCTAGCATGAGGGCATAATCTAAAAAAGCTTTAAATTTGATTTCACGATTACATAAAATATCAGGATTAGGTGTTCGACCAGCTTTATATTCCTCTAAAAAGTGCTCAAAAACATTATCCCAATATTCTGCTGCAAAATTAGCGGTATGAAGTTTTATACCTAACTTATCACAGACTGCTTGAGCATCGGCTAGATCCTCTTTAGCTGTACAGTATTCTGTACCGTCATCTTCCTCCCAGTTTTTCATAAATAGGCCTTCTACTTGAAAGCCCTGTTGCTGTAGAAGAAGAGCTGAGGCCGATGAATCTACGCCACCAGACATGCCAACAATTACTTTAGTACCACTTGGATTAAACATTATAAATCATCAATATTATCAATAAATAAAAGTTATTTTAGCAGAAATTATCAACGAATAATGCTTAATGGATAAATATGTCCTGCTAAATAATCATCGATACAGGCCATGATCAATGGATTACGCCATTGACTTTGTCTGTTTGTGAGCTCTTCTCGTGTTAGCCAAACAGCTCTGACAATACCTTCATCTAATGGTCTATTGGGGTGGTGTAATATGGGGCTGGCGCTAAAACAAACCCGTTGATAATTTATGCCATTATCGGCTGTAAATAAGTAAATACCCACGACACCTGTTAGCTCAATCTCCCATGCCGTTTCTTCTAAAGCTTCGCGGCGTGCCGCAGCGAGTAATGTCTCATCTCGTTCAAGATGCCCTGCGGGTTGGTTTAATACGTTTTTATTGTTTTTTACTTCTTCGACCATTAAAAAATGACCTTGATCTTCGACAATGGTTGCAACTGTAACATGTGGTAAAAAGCGCATAATTTCCTCATTGTTATTTAAGTGGTATACTCGCAGTATTATGATAGTTTAAATTAAACTTTGTAATAGGGTAGACAGCAAAAAATAGTGGCCTATGGGCATTGAGGAACTATTTTTATATAGATAATAAAATGTTGTATTTTTAGTACGTACCTCTCAATTAATACATAATAAAACAACGATGGAGTTTTGTAATGACTAAAATTAAAGTTCCTACAAGTGGTAAGAAAATTACAGTAAACCAAGATTTTTCTCTCAATGTTCCTGATAATCCGATTATTCCATTTATTGAAGGTGATGGTATTGGTGTCGACATCAGCCCTGTTATGATTAAAGTAGTAGATGCCGCAGTAAAAAAAGCTTATACAGGTAAACGTAAAATTGAGTGGATGGAAGTTTATGCAGGTGAAAAGGCTACGCAAGTTTATGATAAAGACACTTGGTTGCCCGAAGAAACCTTAGCCGCTGTGCGTGATTATGTTGTTTCTATTAAAGGCCCATTAACAACGCCAGTGGGTGGTGGCATTCGCTCATTAAACGTTGCATTACGTCAACAGTTAGATTTATATGTTTGCTTACGCCCTGTTCGTTGGTTTAAAGGTGTTCCTAGTCCTGTGAAAGAACCAGGTTTAGTTGATATGGTTATCTTCCGTGAGAACTCAGAAGATATTTATGCAGGTGTTGAATGGAAAGCAGATTCTCCAGAGGCAAAGAAAGTAATCGAATTTTTAACCAAAGAAATGGGTGTTAAGAAGATTCGTTTCACAGATCATTGTGGTATCGGCATTAAACCTGTTTCAGAGGAAGGTACAAAGCGTTTAGTGCGTAAATCACTACAATATGTGATTGATAATGATCGCAACTCACTCACGATTGTTCATAAAGGAAACATCATGAAATTCACCGAAGGTGCTTTCAAAGATTGGGCTTATGAAGTGGCTAAAGAAGAGTTTGGTGCCCAGTTGTTGGATGGTGGTCCATGGATGCAATTTAAGAATCCTAAAACAGGTAAGATGATTGTTGTAAAAGATGTGATTGCAGATGCAATGTTACAACAAATATTATTACGACCCGCTGAGTATGATGTGATAGCAACATTAAACTTAAATGGTGACTACTTATCAGATGCTTTAGCGGCTCAAGTGGGTGGTATTGGTATTGCGCCTGGAGCTAATCTTTCTGATTCTGTTGCTATGTTTGAAGCAACGCACGGTACAGCACCTAAGTATGCAGGACAAGATAAAGTTAATCCTGGTTCTATTATCCTTTCAGCTGAAATGATGCTACGTCATATGGGTTGGACAGAAGCTGCTGATTTAGTGATCAAAGGAATTGATGGAGCCATTGCTGCTAAGACAGTAACTTACGACTTTGAGCGTTTGATGGAAGGAGCTAAGTTACTTTCTAGTTCACAATTTGGTGATGCTATAGTTGCGAATATGTAAATAATAGTCTTTGTCATTGTAAAAAAAGCCCGTAAATACGGGCTTTTTTTATGGGGAAATTAGATTAAACGGGAATATCGAGTAATCGTCTGACCCATTTATCGTAAGCTTCAATAATGTTTTTGACAAAAGTGTGAGTACGCTCATTTAAATTTCCTAGATTGTCGAATGCATCATCTATATGACCAAGGTAGGCTTCAGGCTGTTGCATGCAAGGCATATTTAAGAAAGATAATGATTGACGAATATGATGATTAGCACCAAATCCACCAATTGAGCCTGTTGATGCTGTAATGACAGCGGTTGGTTTTTCATTCCAAACACTCTTGCCATAAGGGCGAGAGCCGACATCTAATGCATTTTTTAGAACGGCAGGTACTGAGCGATTATATTCAGGGCTCACAATTAAAATAGCATCCGAAGCTCTGATTTTTTCACGAAAGCTTGTGTAGCTTGTCGGAGGATTTTCATCAAGATCTTCGTTGTATAGCGGTAAGTCACCTATTTCAATTATCTCTAATGAGAGTGTTATGGGTGCTATTTTTACCATGAGTTCAGCTAGCTTTCTATTGTATGAAGCCTTGCGTAAGCTACCCACGAGAACAGAAACTTTATAAGTTGTCATCATGTATTTTTCCCATCATTTAAGTTTATAGCCTAATTGTAAACTGATTAACTCCGTAAAGAAATAATTGGCCAACCTTGTTGTTTTGCATGTTCTTTAAGTTTTTCATCAGGGTCCACTGCTGTAGGATTTTCAACAATAGACAGTAAAGGTAAATCATTAATTGAGTCACTGTAAAAATAACTACCTTCTAATCCGATATCGTGCTGTTTAAGCCAGCTATTAAGACGCGTTACTTTCCCTTCTTGAAATGAAGGAGTTCCTGCTATCTTGCCTGTGTATCGTCCATCTTTCATTTCACACTCAGTAGCAATCAAATCTTTCACCCCTAGTCGTTTTGCTATAGGGCCAACAATAAAGCTATTAGTGGCTGTAATAATAATGATCCGATGTCCTTCTTTACGGTGCTGCTCTAATAAGGCTTCACCTTTTTTTAGAATCATTGGCTCAATGGTATCTTTCATAAATTGTTGATGCCATTCATTAAGTTGCTTCATCGAAGCTTGACCTAATATCGATAAACTAAAGTTTAGATAGTCTTCTATATTAAGATTGCCTTCTAGATACTGTTGGTAAAATTCATCATTTTTTGCTTTGTAGGTTGTTTTATTTAAGATACCCCATTTGCAGAGCCAATCGCCCCAAGCATGATCACTGTCACCAGCGAGGAGTGTATTATCAAGATCAAATAATGCTAGTTTCATAAGATGTCTCAAGTAAAAGATATGGTCTAATTCTAGCAACTTATAAAAATAACGTCACGGGCTTTCATTGATGTATATGACTTAATGGTGAATTATTTGTTGGTTTAGTGTAAAAGTCTTAATGCCATTTCTTTATTTTATATTCAAATCCATAGTAATAAATTTAGATTATTTTTAAATATTATAATAAAAGTATATTTTATAATTTTTGAGTATATTTATTCTAGATTGTAGTAAACATTAATATTTTTATATATAAATTTGTCGATCTTTATCATTATCTGCTTTTGAATAATGTCATTTTGTGGAACAATGGCAGTAATAATTTTTGGAGATTGTTGGAATGATAGATTCAGATGGTTTTCGCCTGAATGTTGGACTCATTCTTACTAACAACCAAGGTCAAGTTTTGTGGGCCAAACGTATTCATCAAGATGCATGGCAATTTCCTCAGGGAGGTATCCAGATAGGTGAGCAGCCTGAGGATGCACTTTACCGTGAGCTGTATGAAGAAGTAGGGTTGTGTAAGCAAGATGTTCAAGTTCTGGCTTGTACGGGTGGGTGGCTACGTTATCGCTTACCTGAATGGTTAATTCGTTCAAAAACACAGCCTCGTTGTATAGGACAAAAACAAAAATGGTTTTTATTAAAGTTATTAACCGATGATAGTAAAGTCTGTCTAACTAATAGTGAAAAACCAGAGTTTGATAGCTGGCAATGGGTTAGTTACTGGTATCCTTTGCAGCAGGTGGTTAATTTTAAACGAGAGGTATATCGTAAAGCAATGAAAGAGTTGATCTTAAGAGCCCCTCAAATAATTAAGTAAAGCGGAGTATCACTCTATTATGCTTGAAGCGCTACGTAAAATTGTTCAGGAAGTTAATAGTGCCAAAGATTTAAAAGCGGCACTAGGCATTATTGTGTTGCGCATTAAAGAAAAGATGTCGGTGCAAGTTTGCTCTGTTTATCTACATGATGAAGAAACAGGCAGATACGTCTTGATGGCTACGGAGGGTTTAAATAAGCGTGCAATAGGAAAAGTATCTTTGGATAGTGATGAGGGGTTAATTGGTTTAGTGGGAACACGTCAAGAACCATTAAACTTATCCAATGCCTCTGATCACCCTCAATATCGTTATTTTGCAGAAACGGGAGAAGAACGTTATTCTTCTTTTTTAGGAACACCCATTATACATAACGGTGAAGTTTTGGGGGTACTTGTTGTTCAGCAGCGAGAACGTCGTGAGTTCAGTGAAGAAGAAGTTTCTTTTATTGTAACGATGGGGACACAGTTAGCGGGAGTTATTGCTCATGCTGAGGCTTCTGGTAGCATGTCTTCTTCCAAAAGAACGCCGCAAGAAGTTCGCTTTGTTGGGGTTGTAGGAGCTCCAGGCGCTGTTGTTGGGCAGGCTGTGGTCGTGTTGCCACCCGCTGACTTAGATGCTGTACCTGATCGCAAAACGAAAGAAATACAAATCGAATTGGATTTATTTGCTGATGCAATTGAGTCGGTTAAAAAGAATATTCAAAAAACCTCAACTAAATTAGCGAAACAGTTACGTCCTGACGAGTTAGCTCTTTTTGATGCGTATATTTTAATGCTTGAAGATGTCGCGTTAATAGGTGATATTGAAAAAACTATCCGTGACGGGCAATGGGCACAAGGGGCGATAAGAGAGGTCGTTGTTAAATACACACAACGCTTTGAGGCAATGGATGACCCTTATTTAAAAGAACGTGCAGCAGATATCAAAGATTTAGGGCGGCGTTTACTTGCGCAGTTACAAAAGCAAGACCACGAAAATACAGACTATCCAGATAAAACTATTTTAGTCAGTGAAGAAATCAGTCCATCGATGCTAAGCGAAATTCCTGAGGGTAAGCTGGTAGGTATTGTGTCGGTTTTAGGATCAAGTAACTCCCATGTAGCTATTCTGTCCCGTGCCATGGGAATTCCAGCAGTGATGGGAGTTGCTGAGTTACCTTACCGTAAGATGGATGGTTTGAAAGTTGCTTTGAATGGCTTTTTCGGAGAAGTCATTACTAATCCAACGGATGAGCTCTGTGAATATTATGAAAATATGGCCGAGGAGGAAAAACAACTCCTTGCGAGCCTAAGTATTTTGCGTGACCTACCCTGTGTAACACTAGATGGACACCGTATTTCTTTATGGGTTAATACGGGGTTACAAGCAGACGTAGACAAGGCTCAGCAACGCGGTGCAGAAGGTATTGGTCTTTATCGGACAGAAGTACCTTTTATGATGAGCAGTAGTTTTCCGAGTGAAAAAGAGCAAATGGCTATTTATCGAGAACAGTTGGCTGCTTTTCACCCTAACCCTGTTACGATGAGAACGTTAGACGTAGGCGGAGATAAATCACTGCCTTATTTTCCGATCAAAGAAGAAAATCCCTTTTTAGGTTGGCGTGGTATTCGTGTTACCTTAGACCACCCAGAAATTTTTATTTTACAAATCAGGGCGATGCTTAAAGCGAGTGAAGGGTTAGATAATCTCAAAATCTTATTACCCATGATTTCCTCCATAGGGGAGGTTGAGCATGCTTTAAGAATGATTAACCGTGCTTGGTATGAAATAAAAGAAGAGGGGATAGAAGTACCCATGCCTCCTGTTGGGGTGATGATTGAAGTACCTAGTGCTGTCTTTTTAACTAGAACGTTGGCAAAAGAAGTTGATTTTGTTTCGGTCGGTTCTAACGATTTAACTCAGTATTTATTAGCAGTTGACCGTAATAATGCACGGGTCGCTGACTTGTACAATTATTATCATCCAGCTGTTTTACATAGTTTATATAAAACGGTAAAAGATTGTCATGCAGAAGGGAAACCTGCCAGTATTTGTGGCGAGATGGCAGGTGACCCTGTTATTGCTGTATTATTGATGGCTATGGGATTTGACTCATTATCGATGAGCTCAACTAATATTCCTAAAGTAAAATCAATGCTACGCCAAATAACCTTAGCAAAAGCAAAAGAGATTTTAGATGAGGTTTTAAAACAAGATGATCCTCAGGTGATAAAAAGTATTATTAATTTGGAGCTTTCAGCATTGGGTTTACAGCGTGCTATAACGACGACCAAAAAGATAATGAATTAAAAAGGCAGAAATATCTGCCTTTTTTTTATTTGAATAGATGTTTTTGTAAATGTGGCTGGCTGCGTAAATACTGTGGTGGTACGGTTACTTGGGCACCTAACTCTGCCGCAGCAAACCACGGCCAATGGGGGTTATAAAGCATGCCACGGCCAATAGCGACCATGTCGGCTTGTTGTGTGTTTATGATGGCCTCTGCTTGTACTGGTTCAGTGATCAAACCAACAGTAATTGTTGGTATATTGACCTGTGCTTTAATTGCCTCCGAAAAAGGAACTTGATAGTTAGGCCCTGTAGGGATTTTTTGCCGTGCATCAAGAGCACCTGTAGAAACATCAATAAAATCACAGCCTAGCTCTTCAAGTGTTTTAGAGAGGATAATGGATTGTTCTAAATCCCATCCGCCATCAACCCAATCTGTTGCAGAAATACGAATCCCCACAGCTTTTTCGGCAGAAACGACTTGACGAATACCTTTAAATATCTCTATAGCAAAACGCATTCTATTTTCTAAAGAGCCTCCATATTGATCGGTACGCTGATTACTAAGAGGGGATAAGAATTGATGCACTAGATAACCATGGGCACCATGTATTTCGATGACGTCAAATCCTGCTTGATCAGCACGTTTGGCCGCTTCAATAAATTGCTTAATAATGATTTGAATTTCATCAGTACTAAGTTCTTTCGGCGTGTCATGATGGTTATCATAAGCAATAGTGGATGGGGCAAAAGTCTTCCATCCTCCTTGTGATGCAGGAATATATTGGTTCTCTTTCCATGGTTCAGGCATGGATGCTTTTCGACCTGCATGAACCAGTTGAATACCTAACGGCATAGCTGAATATTTTTTGATGGATTCAACCAGTGTTGTCATGGATTTGGCCGTTTCATCATCCCACAATCCTAAATCATAGGGAGAAAGTCTACCTTCTGGACAAATCGCCGTGGCTTCAAATATTAATAAGGCGGCTCCAGATTGTGCGAGTGAACCATAATGCATTGTATGCCAATCGGTTGCCTTACCGTCGATAGCAGAATACTGGCACATAGGAGGGATAACGATGCGATTCTCGAAGCTTTTTTGTCCAATTTGAATGGGAGAAAATAATTTGCTCATAATTAACATCCTAATCTTGAAGAGTATTTATACTATATGAGGGCACCAATAAACTTTATCAATGCTTTAGTGGTATTGGTATGTTTACCATGAAGTGGTAAACGTATCTTTATGAAAAAGTGAGCAGTTATTGCTTATAATGTTAACTTGTTCAGATACCAGACAAGTACTTAAACAAAACAGCTTGACACTACTTATTGATAAGGCATAGAATTTGCGCGTTTCAAATGATCTTATTTTTATTTTACATTAATTTAAAGGGTAATAAACAAACCTAATATGGACAGCGGACAGAAACGGTTGCCAGTATTGACTGGCCTTGACAATAATTTAGTAACTGCCTAATAGGTTTCACAATTCATCTGTGGCCATTAGGTTACTGGTGAATAGTATGAGTTTTAACACTATAATTCCTTTAAACATTTTTGTTTATCTTTTCAAGAACAGAGTAACCTCTGTTAAAGAAAGTTCTAATGGTATTTTACCAACTTTTCCTAAAGCAACAGTTTGGAAAAAGAATGCTAACTCAAAGCATTTAGAACGTAGTTTTCTATTCTCTAATCAACCAGAAGAAGAGTCGCCGAGAAGTTTTTTATTGGTGTGCTAGTGTATTGGTCTGATTAACTCAATCTACTTTTCAATTCATTAGGCAACGTTGTTTAAGCGATAGCGATGCTTGATTATTATTTAATATTAAGGAGTAACCATGGAAGAACCACCGAGTTGTGATCTTTCTGAACCTGACCCTAGTATTTGGTCTTTTCGGAATAAACGATTAAACAATCTATCAATAACTTTATTTACCACTGTGGTAAATGGGATCTTTCGTGCCTAATATTTAGTTAGACAGTTAGTTTCTCTTGTCCACAGTGGGCAGGAGAAGATGTAATGACTGTAGCAGTGAATAAAGAGCATGTAAAAAATCAAGACATGCGCAAAAGTAATCAACAGCATTTACCCGTTGTTGAAGAAGCAAAAAATACATTAGAAAAAACCCTAGACAACCTCAACACAAGCCGTGAAGGACTAAATATTCTAGAGGTTGAGGACAGACTCTTACAACATGGAGCGAATGAAGTCGCTCACGATAAAGCGCCACCTGCTTTTATTCAGTTATTAATGGCGTTTAATAATCCTTTTATTTATGTTCTGATGGCGCTAAGTGCCATTAATTTCTATACTGATTTTTGGTTACCTTACCGCAGTGGTGAAGAAACTGATCTAACGGGTGTTATTATTGTTGTTACCATGGTGGTATTGAGTGGATTGATGCGTTTTTGGCAAGAGTATCGTTCAAATAAGGCCGCTGAAGCATTAAAAGCGATGGTTAAAACAACTGTCACTGTCTTACGTCGTAATAAAGCAGGAGAAAATCCTAAGTTAGAAGAAGTGGATATGCGCAATATCGTTGTAGGTGATATTGTACAGCTTTCTGCGGGAGACATGATTCCAGCGGATGTTCGCTTGATTGATTCCCGTGATTTATTTATTAGCCAAGCAGTATTAACAGGGGAGTCTATCCCAGTTGAGAAATACGATACTCTCGGCAATGTAAAAGAAAAAACAGCAGGTGCGGTAGCTGTAGCTGCGGGCGATTACGATATTTTAGATTTACCCAATATGTGCTTTATGGGAACCAATGTCGTCAGTGGTACAGCAACAGCCGTTGTAGTCGCTACAGGTGCTAATACTTATTTTGGTTCATTGGCTAAATCTATTGTGGGCTCACGTTCTCAAACAGCATTTGATCGTGGTGTTAATAGTGTTAGTTGGTTATTGATTCGCTTTATGCTTATCATGGTACCTATTGTATTTTTTATCAATGGTTTTACCAAAGGTGATTGGACTGAAGCATTAATGTTTGCTTTAGCAGTTGCAGTAGGTTTAACTCCTGAAATGTTACCGATGATCGTTAGCGCTAACTTAGCCAAGGGTGCGGTAGCAATGTCTCGTCGTAAAGTCGTAGTAAAGCGTTTAAATGCTATTCAAAACTTTGGGGCAATGGATATTCTTTGTACTGATAAAACAGGTACATTAACGCAAGATAAAATTATTTTAGAGCGCCATGTGGACATTAATGGTGCTAAGCGTGATGAGCTCTTACAACTTGCTTGGTTAAATAGCCATCATCAAAGTGGTGTTAAAAACTTAATGGATAAGGCGATTGTCCGTTTTGCTAAGAAAAATCCTGAGTTTAAAAAACCTAAAGAATGGCAAAAAGTGGATGAGTTACCTTTTGACTTTATTCGTCGTCGCCTCTCTGTAATTGTAAAAAATCAAGAAAATAAACTATTGGTGTGTAAAGGCGCCGTTGAAGAAATGTTATCTGTTTCTAGTCATGTTCGTGAAAATGGACAATTACTACCTTTAACTGATGAGCGTCGCCAACATCTTCTTACTCTTGCTGATGAATACAATAATGATGGTTTCCGTGTACTAGTGTTAGGAACACGTGTATTACCTGAAGATGATAATCGCCATCAATATGGTGTGGCTGATGAGTCAGATTTAGTTGTTGAAGGATTTTTAACCTTCTTAGACCCACCTAAAGATTCAGCAAGCTCAGCTATTACTGCATTGCGTGACAATGGTGTTGGCGTAAAAGTTTTAACAGGTGATAATCCAATCATTACCTCTAAAATTTGCCGTGAAGTGGGCATTGAAGTGGGGGAACCTTTATTAGGTAAAGACATTGAGCAATTTGATGAGTCCATGTTAAGACAAAAAGTTGAAGAACATACTATCTTTGCTAAATTAACACCTTTACAAAAATCACGGGTATTAAAAGCATTGCAAGCTAATGGTCATACTGTTGGTTTCTTGGGTGATGGTATTAACGATGCCCCCGCATTACGGGATGCCGATGTCGGAATCTCAGTGGATTCTGCTACAGATATTGCTAAAGAGTCAGCTGATATTATTTTGTTAGAAAAAAGCTTAATGGTTTTAGAGGAAGGTGTTATTAAAGGTAGAGAAACCTTTGGTAATATCATGAAGTACCTTAACATGACAGCAAGTTCTAACTTCGGTAATGTGTTCTCTGTATTAGTTGCTAGTGCGTTTTTACCTTTCTTACCAATGCTTGCAATTCATTTATTGATCCAAAACTTAATGTATGATATTTCTCAATTGGCGTTGCCTTGGGATAAAATGGATAAAGAGTTTTTACGCAAACCACGTAAATGGGATGCTAAAAATATTGGTCGCTTCATGGTGTGGATTGGCCCAACCTCATCTATTTTTGATATTACTACCTTTGCGTTAATGTGGTACGTATTTGCTGCAAATACACCAGAGTTACAATCTTTATTCCAATCTGGTTGGTTTATTGAAGGCTTATTGTCTCAAACTCTTGTTGTGCATATGTTACGTACACAAAAAATTCCATTTATCCAAAGTACAGCGGCGTTACCAGTGATGTTGATGACATTCTTAATCATGGCGATTGGTATTTATATTCCTTTCTCTCCGTTAGGTGCGGCAGTAGGATTACAGCCATTGCCTTGGGAGTACTTCCCATGGTTAGTAGGCACTTTACTTTGCTACTGCTTTGTAGCACAAGGAATGAAAATGTTCTATATCCGCCGATTTGGTCAATGGTTCTAATGCAAAAAGGCACCTTAAAGTGCCTTTTTTATTTAATCCATTACAGCAATATATTTAGTTCCATCATTATTCGTTTTGAGTTTTTCTAACGCAGAATCAATTTTATTAAATGGTACGGTCTTTATAGAGGGTAAAGTTAATTGACCAATTTCTATCTGTTTTAATAGTGCTATACCTCCTTGTATTAACTTATGCCATTGAGCATTTGTACCGTAAGCATGCAATGCAGCCAATGCAATTTCATGAATAGAAATACTGGTTGTGAAAGGTGCAATGGGAGATGAGTCTACACGATCTTGCACACTAATTAAGTGTCCATAGTATTCAAGTAAAGGAGCTAGTTTTGCTGCACTCTCTCCATTGACCATGTCAAACGCAGCAAAGAATCTCGTTGTTGACAGCTCGTTTAGCCAGTTTTTATTGTGATAGTCAATACATTGAATGACGCCTATTTGCTTGAGTACTTCGTGTCGCTTGGCACTTGCAACCACATAGACTTTAGCCCCTTGTTGTGTCAGTAGTTGGCAAATAAAATTGCCAACAGCACCACCTGCACCATTGACTAAAATACGTTGTCCTATAATTTCAGGTAGTTTTTGTATAGCTTGTAGTGCTGTCAGCCCTGGGCAGGGGAAAGCGGCGGCGGCAACATTATTAACACAAGAAGGCACAGGAAGTAGTGCGCGTGCGTCTACAGCAGTATACTCACTAAAACTGCCATCTCTGCGTAGATCTGTGTGATAAGTAACCCTTGCCCCTATTTCTAAGTGTTGTACTTTTTCACCAACGGCGATAATAGTCCCTGTACCATCTACCCCTGGAATATAATCTTGGCTTAATGACCCTAAGTTCCCTTCTATCAATTTCCAATCAACAGGATTGATACCAATAGCCGTATTTTTTACTAAAACAGAATAATCACCAATAGTTGGAACCGCTTTAGTTGCTAGGGTAATTTCATTGTTATTCCATAGCCATGCGTTCATGTGACTCATTTATAACTCCTCTGCTACGCTATCATTATAAAGTATTGCACTGTTCTAGTATCATCATATAACCTATGAAAGAATAATACAAAATTAGCGTGTTAATGCTGATTAGATTTAACGGATAGAAACGGACTGTTGCTTCCAACTAGGATCTTGCCAGCGTTTGAATGCACCTAACTCAGAAGACGTGTTGTGTTGTCTTTCAGCACTGAGTGAACCAATATCCATAATAATATAGCGGGCAGGATAGTATTTGCCTTCTGATCTAGCCTCTTGAGCAACTAATATTTTTTTACCGCCGGGCACCCAACCTGCGAACTCTGCGTAACCTATATCGGGGGTGGAAGGCGCTGGTGGTAATATATTAATGTCCCAATTATCACCTTTTTTATAAAACACCCATAGTTCACGCCATTGCTCAGTGGGTTGTACAGCAATGGATAGCGCAGTATTTTCTTTGTTTTTAGTGGCAGAGCTTAGCCACACTTTACTGAAAGTACAACGTTGTGCTAAATGTTTTTCAAGGTTGTGTTTTTCATCGAGTAGGGTGACACAAGACTCTCCTGTTTCTTTAGGAATAACTTCTACGTATAAGTTTTTACCTGCCTTTGTTAAGGGGGAGTTATTTTTAGGTAGTAATGCCCAGCGCGAAGCGTTAACAGCCATGATGGCATTATTATAGTCTTTTAAATCGCTCTCAATAAGTTCTTCTTTATTAACACCTGCTAAAGATACAATGGCATTTTCAGCGGCCATAGTGGCTGTTTTGCCAGCTTCTTCTTTCTCCATTAAGGTACGGCGAAACGCTAAGTTACTCCAAACAATAGCACGTCTTAATTTAATTTGATTCGCTTTCCATGCGGGTAATTTGGTGTCATCAACTTTATCCAAAATATCAGCTTGCCACTGGTTGACAATCTGTTTATCTGTAACTGATAGATTAGGGTCGCTACATTCTGAGCGTGTTAAGGCGATTGCTGCATCAGCTTTTTGTTCATCAGTTGCTGGCAGAGCTAATACACGGCGAAAAGCTTCGCCACCATAACAAACACGTATTTTATCGCCATATTCATAACTATTAAATTTAACACCATAGCCTTTGACAACATCAAAGTAAGCTGCTTGGCGTGCGGCTGCGTAATTACCAAGTTGTATATCTCGTGAGGCTTTATCTGCCAATTGCTGTGCTTTTAGTCCTAAAATATTAAATACTTCTGCGCCTTCGGAACCATTAATTACGTTAGTAGTTGCCGACTGTAACCATGCTGCGGCAATACCTATACTCAATGCTTCGCTATTATCTTGATATTGGACATAGCGTAGCGCAGAGAGTAATTGAGGTGCTTCTTGTTCGCTAAGGTTTAAGGTTTTTACTTTACTTTTTAATATGTAACCAGGACGTTCTCTTTTATAGTCATAGATTTGCAGATAGTTTTGTTTTTCTCCACGTACCTCAACCAACTCACCTGACCACAAGATGGCTTGTTGCCTTGCAGAGTCTTTTGGTGCTGAAAGCATGGATGATTGATCTTGAATAACGATAGCAGTATTCATTGCGACCGTTGCTACTACTGAAGTGAATAACATATGTTTATCCTTAATCTTTTGAGTGCTATTTAACAGTAATAATATTAGTCACGTGAACCATTACCGAGTAAGTTATCACCCACAAAGCCAGATGTTGAAGGGGGTGCAATAATGACCTGTATTTTGTCAGATAATTTATCAACCATTGCTTTTTGTATAAGTCCTGGATGTTTGGAGATTAACTCTCCCTCTTTAGCCATTTGGTTCGCATTTGCTTTACCGATTTGTTCTATGCGATAGGCATCAGATTCAGCCAATTTCTTCCTAGCAGAAGCTTCGCCATCTGCTTCGATAATGCGTGCTTTAGCATTTCCTTGTGCTTCTTGAATACGTGCGGCGGTATCGGCTTCAGCTTCTAGCTTGCGTTGTTCAATTTGGCGTTGTTTGAATGGAATAATGTGTTTCATTGCCTCTTCTTGTGCTTGCGCTGCAATGATTTGTGTTTTTGCTTCTGCTTGAGCTGCAATTTCTCTACGTTGTTTTTCTGATTCAGCTTCTAACTCTTTAGCCTGTAGTTTCTTTTTTTGCAACTCAATGGTATAGCGCATTTTTTCAGAAGCTAGCTCTTCAGCTAACAGAGAATCCATCCCTTTGCGATAATCAGAAGGTAAATCAATACTGCCTAGCTGAATACTTTTAAGAGCTAATCCATCATGTGCTAATAGTGGTTTGAGTGAGTTTTCAAGGGTTTCTGTAATTTCATCACGCTTACTCGAAAAAATTTCTCTGACGGTGTATTTAGAAAAGATTTTATAGGCAATACCATAAAAAGCGGATTCAACCACTTGCTTGTCATTATCTGGGATAGAAGCATAAGTGTTGAGCAGGTTGGTTTCGTTAACATTATAGCGAATAATGACATTAGCACCGATTGAAAGCCCTTCAAGAGATTGTAATGCCTCTTTACTAGCCGATGATGCAATGGCTTTAGGTTGTAGTACTCGGTCTTTTAAGGATATGCGCTTAAAACTATTAATGCCTGGTATGACAATAGCGCTACCTTGTTTAAATTGAGTTGTATTACCTGTTAAAAGATTGGTACGAATACCTAACTCATTACTGTGAACTGTTGTAAACGGCGGCTTCTTATACACACCATAACCAATAGCACCTAATACAGCGATTGTAATTAAAGGCCATTTCAATTTTGTGCATTTTGATAGTAAAGGTTTCATTGTTTTCTTCCTATTTTTAGTAAGGTGTGTTGATGGTTGCTATTATTTGAAATAGTGGCGGAAGTAACAATGCAGGCTAGGGGTTAAAATCTTCCTCCGAAGGAAGAAAAACTCACAGCAAAAATAATTTAATTAAGCGATAATTACTATGAGTTAAATTACATGGGTAGTGATATGGTACGAGTCGCTGTAATTGAAGATGATATTCCAACCAGTAATCAATTGGTGGGGTGGATTAAAATAGCTAAGCCAGATATTACGGTAGATCAATGGTTTAATCGAGATGACGCTGAAGAGGCATTAGCCAAAGAACATTATGATGCAGTGGTATTGGATATTGAGCTAGGTCGTGAGCGCCACGCGGGTGTTGCACTGATTAATACCATTAATAAACAAACCTATAACACACCTGTGCTTGTGGTTTCTGCTATGCCTGCCACTATTTATAGAAGTATTATGAAAGCCTTGGATGCATGGGATTATTTACAAAAAACTACCTTTGAAGAAAGTGATTTTATTGAAACATTCTTGGATATTTTACGTTCATCACGCAATAAGCAAACAGATATTCCTACTGGAACATTAGTGCAAGATGAATTATCCCTTGACCCTTTATGGCAACGTACTCCCTTATGGCGAGGTCAGCATATTAATTTACCTTTAACCGCACAACGAATTTTAGCTAACTTGTATGAGAATAAGGATCAGGTCGTTTCTTACGAAGACCTGTATAAAGTTGTAAAAAGTGGCCGTAATCGCGACAACATTCGTAAACATGTGAGCACTATTCGTGAAGCTTTTAAGGAGATTGACCCTGATTTCATGGGAATTGAAAATGTACCTATGCGAGGTTTCCGCTGGGTTAGTGATGCTGTAAGGAAGTCATAATCGTGAGTTTTCGATTAGCAGCTTTTAGGCAACGCCTTATTTTTAGGGGCGTCTTTTTACTCTTAATTTTAGCTACCTTGTCCATTGCGCTAGTTTTACTCACTGAAGAGAAAGAGCGTAGTTATGTTAACTACCAGCAAGTGCTACAAAAAACTTATGCTGAGATTATGGCGCGCTTGCGCCATCCTACGGGGCGCTTGATGTTGCTTAACCCTCAGCATAGTAGACAAAATAAAGCGCCATTAAGCCCTTTAATTATTCCTTATAGCGCGATTGATTTTACGGATCGAAATAAAGCGTTGCAAGCTGTAGAGTTAACGGGGTGTGCTGCCCAATATAAAGATGGTTCATCGATTTGCGCGGCGATGGGATATAACCCTTATGCTGGTGCCTTTATTTATTTAGTGGGTAATTATAAAGCGCATGATCTTGTTGGTCGTGAGCCAAAACAACGTGATTTTGAGAATGTTGATCACTTAATTATCCATGTTAATTTGCCTGAAGAGAATACGCGCTGGGTTGTTCCCTTTGAAGACCATAGTAAAGAAACTGAACCAAGTAAGTGGGGAAGATTACCCGGTTTTAAAACAGAAGAAGACCGTTTTACTGCTTGGTCTAAGGCAGATAGAGATTTTAGAGGGTGGATCTGGCAAAATGAGGGTTGCATTGATCCATCAAAGCTTAGTGAAAAGTGTGCAAAAGAAACGTTTTTTGCAATACGCATTCCCGTAGATCGTTTCAAGCTAAATAAATCTAATATAAAGCAATTATCATGGCCACCCATTCCTCTTAATGAGGTAAAGATACAATTACAAGCCTTTGCTGCAGGGCAAAATCGACCATTATTTGATAGTAATAATACAGAGGTAATATTACCCCCTACATTAGAAGATATTAGCCAAATTTTAACACCGGGTGAGACTCTAAAGATTCATAAACTAGGCACAACCAACGACACTATGTTGACACTAAGTTCGAGCCATCAGTTGGCTACAACTTCAGCATGGTATCAGGGGTTAATTAAGCGTCTACCCACTAACAGTAACTTATCTACCATTACTTTGAATGATGTGATTTCCACACCACTTGGACAATACGAAATTCAGCTAACAGGTGATACGCAAACTGTTGATAGTGTATTGGCAGTGACGTCCTATCGAATGGCTTGGTATGTAGGAGGTATGATTTTAGCGATTGTTTTAGCATGGATAGCCATTGAATTAGGAGTTATTCGTCCTATTGTTCGCCTTACAAAACAAGCGGTTAAATTAGCGGATAATATGCAGCAATCTGATCTTAAAGTGAGTCTAGCTCAATTGGATTTTAGCCATTTAAAAGGAAAAGATGAAGTAGGTATTTTAGCTACGGTATTAGATCATCTTTTACAACGGGTAAAAGATGATCTACAACGAGAAGCCATTCGTGCCCAGCAAGAGCGTGATATGTGGCATGCTGTGGGGCATGAAATTATGTCACCACTACAATCACTCATGGTGCTTCACAATGATAAAGAAGAAGCAAGTTATCGTTATGTAAAGCGTATGCAGCAAGCTATTCAAGTAATTTATGGTACAGCCTCACCTAGTGAAGCATTCACCGAAGCTACCTTGCAATTGGGTTTATTGAATCTTAATGAGTTTTTAGTGACGGTTGCTGATAACGCAGGCTTTGTTAATATTCATAACGTGCAATTTATACCTTATAATGAACCTGTTATGGTTCGGGCCGATGAGTTCTCGTTAGAGGATACGGTAACCCATATTTTGCGCAATGCTGACCGTTATCGAGTTGCAGACAGTGCTATTGATATTCATATCGAAACAACCACAACGATGGCACAAATTCATATTTATAATCAAGGTGATAATATTAAACCTGAGTTAATCAATAACATTTTTGAGTACGGTGTTTCTGAACCATCAACTGTTGAAGATAAATCACATCGAGGGCAAGGTTTATTTGTTGCTAAAACCTATATGGCTAAGATGGGTGGCAGTATTCAAGTGAAAAATGAATCCGAGGGAGTGACGTTTATTTTAACCTTGCAGCGCCAATAGTTAGATTTTGTGTAGTGAGTAAAAAGGCACGGTAGAGTGCCTTTTATTGAGTTAGAATGAAGCGGTTATTGATGTAAAGTAAGTGCGTCCAGGTTCGTTATACGTATAAGCTCCTGCATCTTTACTGTTACCCTCACGGTATAAACGTTTATCAAACACATTATTGACACCCGCTGTTAGGCGTAAGTTTTTAGATAGTTCATAACTACCTGAAAAGCCAATCAGAATATACGGTGCGATTTGGCGTTGTCCATCTCTACCCACTGGCTTACCTTGATAATCAAGCTTAGGTGGTTTTTGCTTACCATACCATGTAGCCGTCGTTTGTAATGATAATGCTTCTGTTGTTTGCCAATCGAGTGTTGAGTTAATGGTGTATTTAGGAATAATAGAGAGGGGGTCTCCTGTGGTTTTGTTTTTTGATTGAATCATATACGTAAAGTTATTTGACCATTTTAGACGATCATGTAAAGGAATGGTCAAGTTTCCTTCGAATCCTTCAACTACAGCTTTAGGGACATTGCTCCATTTAAATATATCTGAGTCAACGTACGATCCAGTACCACCAGAGGCTATACCTACAATATTTTGGCCTGCTTCTATTTTGTTCTTATAATCATTTCTAAACCAAGTAATACCCGCTACCCAGTCATCTTTTTTATATTCTATACCCAGTTCTTTATTCACACTGGTTTCTGCTTTTAGGTTTTTATTCCCCATCAGATAACAACTGCCACCACCATTCCAACAACCATTACCACGGCTATAAAGTAAGTAGTTAGGGTTTGTTTGGTAGAGGTTGGGGGCTTTGTAGGCACGGGCAATACCTGCTTTTAATGTCAGAGTATCAGTGAGTTCTTGAGAAACATTTAAAGAGGGGCTCCAGTTACTTCCTGTTACTGTGTGGTGATCGTAACGTAATCCTGGGGTTATGATTGTTCCTGCAAAGGGCTCCATATTATTTTCAATAAATAATGAACTAATGGTCGCTGAAGATTTTGTGCTGCGGTTAGTGCCAGAAATACCTGCAACACTACCACCTTCTGTTGTGGTTTGTGTATTAGAGAAAGGATCATCCATTTTTTGCTCATTCCATTCTCCTCCTACCGTAAGTACTTGGTCAAACCCAATGTAGAAAGGAACACTGACTTCGCTATGAGCTGTTAAGTCACGTAGCTCAATAGTTCTAAAGACATCACTGTTAATACTGCCTTCAGGGCCTCCTGCTAGCCCTTCTTCGAGACGTTTGTTACGTGTTTTTTCGTACTGGAAAAAGCTCATAGAAGATAGTTTTTCCCATTCCCCGCGGTGAGTAATCGCAAAGTTTTGACGATACATAATATTCGTTTCATGACCAATCCAAGGCTCACGCTTTGCTTGCAAGGCGGCGGAAGCCGTATTATTCATACTATCGCCTGCATAGATATTACCCTGACGGCTAAAACCTGCGGTAAACTCTAAAGATTGTTCGGGCGTAAATTGCCATTTAAGTAACCCATTAATATCTTTGTTACGAACACCTTCCCGACCTGCTGTAATAAAGTTACCTACTGTATGATTTTTATTAATACCTAGATCATCTTTATCTGTTTTATTAAAGTTACCGTAAACACGGTATGAGAGTGTTTCAGCAAGAGGGCCACTTAACCCAAAATCAATACGTTTACTGGCACCTTCCTTTTTATGTTGTGGGAAGTTTTGATAAGCGGTTAGGCTACCGTGATGTTCTGTGGTTGTACTTTTGGTGATGATGTTAACCACACCACCCGCTGCTCCAGAGCCGTATCTTGCTGCCGCTGGACCACGCAGAATTTCGACCCGTTCAATTTGATCAACCGGCACCCAGTTAGTATCGCCACGTGTATCTCTGTCCCCACGCCAACCGTAACGTACAGCATTTTTGGAGGAAACAGGTTTGCCATCTACTAAGATTAATGTATTTTCAGGTCCCATTCCACGGATATCTATTTGACGATTATTCCCTCTTGCACCAGAGCCACTGTTACCTGTTAAGTTAACGCCTGGTTGTTTACGCAGTAAGTCAGCTATATCGTTCGCTGGTGGGCTTTTTTTAATATCTTCTGCGGTAATAATAGAGACCCCAGGCGCTTGTTTTAACTCTTCTTGTGCGGTGCCTAATACTTCTAGTGTATCGAGTTGAATGGTTTCATCAGACTCGGGTGAGCTACTATTGGCAGCCATAACAGGCAAGCAAATACTGGTGATTAAACTAAACATTAAGTTTTGTTTATTGACGTGTTTAGGGTAATGCATAAGAGTTATACCTTTTATCGAATAAAGTGATCAATGACTTTTTTTAAAAAAGTGCATGAGCGCTTGTTCTATAGCAAGAGGAATGACAGTTCCATGATTCTGATCGGGAAAAATAATAAATGCAGTTAACAACTTGTCTGGGGTAGCGCTATTAAGTTGGTTAGCTAATACGGTGGCATTGTTGACTTGTTTTCTTTTTATCAGTTTTTGTTTTCTTTCATTAGGACTGTTGTCGGGAGCTGTTTGCTCTAAACTACCTACACTTATAATAAATTTTGGTATAGAGCTAGAGGGGCTTGTATTACGCATAAATTGATCAACTGTTTGCATAATCACTTTGTTATCCCACCAAATAGAAGGGCTAGCAGCGTAGTAATACTGAAAGCTATCGGGTTGTGTAAAGCGAGTGTAGAGTGTGAATAACCCACCATAAGAATGGCCAAATATTGCCTGTTGTTTTGGGTTAACATGGAAATTTTGTTCGATAAAAGGCTTTAATTCTTTATTAATAAAGCTTAAAAATAAGGGGGCGCCGCCGCCATTTGCCTCACCCTTTATAAACGGATCGTTGGTTATGGTTGTGTTATGGGGTGGGGTGTAGTCTTGGGCACGTAAATTTATCCATTGCGATTGCTCGGTGTAATCAATGCCGACAATGATGATAGGTTTTATTTGATTCTCATTAATGAGGTTATCAGCTATTTTTTGAGCAAGAGGAAATGTTAAATGCCCATCTAATAAATAAAGGATTGGGAAACCTTTTTTAGGTGCAGGCTGATTAGGTGTATAAATTGAGAGGGCATATGACTGATGAGTGATTTTAGATTGCAGCATTACCTGTTTTATATGACTGTTTTCTATCTCTGTTGTCTTAGCTGATAAACTGGAGATTGGTTGAATTATAAACAGCATGATGAGTAAGAAATGACTTATCTTTGGCGTTTTAATGCGGATAAGATGATTTAAATCCATGGTTCTCTCAAAAAATTTATGTAAATGATAATTGTTATCATATAATAGAACGCTATTATTATTTATTTTTTTTATTTTTTATTTTGTACAAGCAACAAATTTGTTTGTTAAAAGAACATTAATGAAAATCTTTTCTAGGCATATTAATGACAGCTTCTTATTGTGATGGTGTTGTAAGTCGTAAACAGTTACTTGATTTAACTCGAGAAGTGGGGCGAGACTGTCATGTGATTGATAAACTAAACCCACAAGAAACCCCAATTTTCAAAGGGCAGTTTAATTTAATTAAGTTAAGGGATGGCTTAACACTGCATAGTGCAGATGGTTATGATGACCATAATTTAACCACACAAACGCAGATTAACCCTAGAATTGGCTTAATGTTATTTTTAAACGGTCAGTGCGATGCTTGCTATGGAGAACGTAAAATAACGTTAGGGGTTAAACAAAAGAAAAACCAAGTAATTGTCCCTGAAATGGTGTTGGTCTCTGTTAATCGCCAAGAAACCTTTAGTCGAGAGGCTCAAGAGGGGCGCTATTTAAAAAAAATAGTAGTAGCTATTGAGCCTGAGTGGTTAGAGAAAGGTGGCTTTGATGGGCTTGAAGGCTATCAAAAGGTAACTCAGTTTTTTAAGCAACATCTGGCGGTTGAGCGACATTTAATGACGCCACAAATGAGAAGTATTACAGAGAAAATCTTAAACCCTCCAGATACGCCTGCTTTTTTAAAGAATTTATACATTGAAGGGCTTACCTTAGAAGTGGTGGCAGAGGCATTTAAAGCGCTAACAACAGATCAATCTATTGTTGGGAGAGATAAATTACATCCCTATGAACGTAAGCGTGTTAATAAAGTATTAGAACTATTAGAAAACAGTACGGAGATAAAAGAGGTTTCGTTAGATCTTTTGGCTAAAGAAGTAGGCACAACCAGCAATACACTGCAACGCAGTTTTCGCCATGTCATGGGCATGACAATTTTTGATTATTTACGCTCTCATAAGCTAACCCAAGCCAAAAACGCCTTGGAAAATAATCAGGTCAATGTATTAGAGGCAGCCTTATTAGCAGGTTATGGCAGCGCGGCTAATTTTAGTACAGCATTTAAGAGGCAGTTTGGTGTATCGCCTAATCAAATAAAACGTTGCTATATAGGATAAAAATGACTAACCCATATATAATCAGAATCTTGGCTATAATTGAGTAGTTAGATCTGACAGTTGGTTAGAAGCAAGAAGGTTAAAAGTATGTTGTTGTAACGCGGAAGTTATGCATGATAGAGCACAAAAATTAGTTAAGATGACTTTACCAAACATGACGAGAGCTCAAGCAGGTCAAAAAATAGAAAAAGAAACCAACTACTCAAAAATAATAGTTACATGCATTATAAATACTAAATAATCACTTCTATTCAATGATGCCATTTTTTCAATCAGTGATTTACACACAAATAAAGGAGGGTGGCCTCCTTTATTTATGCGTGCTATGTCTATTATTAAGAACCAATATATTGATCCTTGTGGAGCAAGATTAAAGTAAAAATTATCCTTTAATCTCAAGAGTTATTATAAGAAACTGCCTTTATAGGATTCAGGCACAAATTCAACACCGTTGTTATCTTTAGCCACCTGATTGTATTGTGCATTTAAAAGCCAATAAGGATCACGTAATAAAGCTCGTCCTATAGCCACTAGTTCTATATTTTTTGAATTTAATACATGGTCAGCAACCTGTGCATCTTCCAGCATACCTACGGCAATAACAGGTAAGTTGGTTGCTTTTTTTACCGCTTCTGCTAGATATACTTGATAGCCTGCATTAAATACAGGTGTATGCTGTGGGTCTAGCTGGCCATCACCACCGCCACTTACATCTATCATGTCTACACCGGCCTCAGCAAAGCGTTTAGCTACTTCACAGCCATAAGCAAGGTCAAACCCATCTTTACCGTATTCTTGTGCTGAAATTCTAATAATTAAAGGCATGCTAGCAGACATAACGGCTTTAGCCGCTTTGATGACTTGCTCACCAAATAGCATTTTATCTTGCCCATACTCATCAGTTCGTTGATTAAGTTTTGGGGAATAAAATTGATGGATTAAATAACCATGAGCTCCATGAAGTTCGATGGCATCAAAACCTGCTTCAACGGCCCTTTTTACTGAGTCTTGAAATGCTTGAATATATTGGTGGATCTCTTCTTTAGAAAGCGCTCTGGGCTTTTTATAGGCCCATTTTCCATCTCCAGCATCCGCGCTACCTTCATAAATCATTTCAGAAGAAGAAACAACGTTTTCTTCGCCCAGCGCTTTTCGTCCCGCATGAGCAATTTGAATGGCTATTTTACTTCCATTTTTATGAACAATATCCACTATGCGTTTGAATTGATCACGTTGTGCATCGTTCCATAATCCTAAACAATTGGGGGATATACGGCCATTAGGTAAAATGTTTGTCATTTCAATAATAATTAGCCCAACCCCACCAACTGCACGTGAAGCATAGTGAACGAAATGCCAGTCATTAGGCATACCCTCTTTAGCTTGATATTGACACATAGGAGGCATAACAATGCGGTTTTTAAGTGATAAGTTTTTAATTGTATAGGGCGTCGTAAGGTGGCGTAGTTTAGCCATTGTTTAATCCTCATTAGAGTCATCTTGTTGTATTGAATCATAGAGCTGATTCTGTTATAAATCTAATTAATATTTAATATGATTGGTATAAATATGAATGATATTAGATCCCTTGATCTTAATTTATTAAAGGCATTGGATGCATTACTTGATGAGCGTAATGTGACTCGGGCAGCTGCTAGACTAGCATTAACACAGCCTGCTGTGAGTAATATGCTAAATAAGTTGCGTACGAAATTTAATGATCCTCTATTTGTGCGTGCACAACATGGGCTGATTCCAACCGATAGAGCGTTAGCTTTAGAAAAGCCAGTAAAGCGAATTTTATGCAGTATTAACGACTTATTACAACCTATTGATTTTGATCCCAAGAAGTTACAGACGACTTTTAAAATTGCTGCAAATGATCATGATATGCAAACAATTGGACTACCGTTTGTATTGACACTAAAAAAACAGTCCCCGCTTGTTAAAGTCTCTTTTTTATCTTTTCATCAACTAGATATTCACACTATGTTAGAACGAGGGGACTTGGATTTAATTTTAATTGACCCTGTGAACTCTCCTGAATCGTTACATAGTCGAATTTTATATAATGAGCGTTATGTTTGTATAATGCGTAAAGGTCATCCTGCAATTAAAAATGATGCGATAACATTAGATAAGTTTTGTGAGTATGAGCATGTTCTTGTTTCCTATATGGGTGGGATGTTTGAAGGTGTAACGGATGAGGCATTAGCAAAGGTGGGGCGTACCAGAAATGTTTCTTTATCTGTTACTAGTTTTTTATTATTGCCCAGTATCTTAAAGCACAGCGATTTTATAGCTGTCGTTCCTAAGCGGTTGACTTGTCATATGAAAGACTTAGCAATTATGGAACCTCCTGTAAATGTTAGTGGATATACTAAAATAATGGCGTGGCACGACAGAACGCACAATAATCCAATACAGCAATGGCTAAGAAACCTTATTTATCTTCAATTTAATGGTGAAAAGACAGAATGATAGTTTCTTTTTTTAGTAAATACCCATGACAATGCATTCCATAAAAAAGAGTATTTTTATTGAAGAAGTTAATCATATTAACTTATAGAAAGAGTTATAGAACATAGCGAGTTTATATACTCGCTACTTTTATTTAATGAGTTTTAGTTATTTTTCTACCAAACGCCTGCTGAAGCACCTCCATCTACTGCTATGGTAGTTCCTGTTACAAATTTACTTTTCGTTAAGTAGAGAGCTGCATCAACTATATCTTGAGGATTTCCTATTTTTTCCATAGGTGACATCTTAGCTAAGCTTTCTTTATCTTGCCTATTATTAATAGTATGAAGGGGAGTATCAATAACACCTGGAGCAATTGCATTAACTTGTATATTTGATGGGGATAGTTCTAGAGCCAATGCGCGAGTGGCTTGGTTTATCCCTCCTTTTACTAACACAGGCAATAATGCAGGTAACTTTGCATTAGGCTGAATAGCAATTGATGCAGTTATGTTAATAATATGACCTGAGCCACTATTAATCATATGGTTAGCAGCTGCTTGTGATGGGTAGATAAAGCCTTTCAAATTAGTATTGATAATGGTATTTATTTCTTCTTCGGTATAATCAGTGGTAGGTTTCGCAATAAATATTCCCGCATTATTGATTAATATATCCACTTTATTAAAATGCTGTATCGCTTTATCAAATAATTTTTTTGATGTTTCTGGCTTACCTATGTCCCCCTGAATAAGAAGTAAGTTGTTAGGATTTTCCAAACGGGCTGCCATTACCTCTAAATTGGTAATATTAAGACCATTAGCCACAACATTATAATCTAGCTCCAAATATGCTTTCACTAGGGCAGAGCCTAGCCCACCCGCAGCACCAGTAATGATAACTGTTTTATTTGAAATACTCATAATACTCTCCAGTAATGTATTTAATGTTAACCAATACTGTAATCTTTGTTTTAAAATTGAAAAATAAGCTATAATTAATTATAGTTTTTACATAATGTAATTAATGAAATTATGTCTCGTCTTTTTAAAGATTTTCAATTAAGTAGTATCGAACATTTCTGCCTAACTGTTGAGAAAGGAAGTTTTACTGCTGCTGCAAATATGATAGGTATAACACCGGCAGCTGTTAGCAGGTCAATAGCTCGTATAGAAGCTAGACTAGGCGTTCGTTTATTTGTAAGATCCACACGGCATTTACGTATTACATCTTTCGGGCAAGTTTATTATGAGCAATGCCGACAAGCCTTAAATCAGCTAAATGATGCAGAGCTTACTATTAAGAATGCCCAAGGCTCTTTGCATGGCTTGATTAGGGTAAGTGCGCCAACTCCGTTCACTCATTTTAGACTAATACCCTTTTTATTATTTTTCCAAGAAAAATTTCCAAATATCCATATTGATATACATTCAAGTAATCGTAATATAATTTTTTCAGAAGATAACTTTGACATAGCAATTAGGGGGCAGGAACCTAAAGACTCTAATCTGATAGCAAGAAAGTTAGAGGACTCGGCATTAATAGTTGTTGCTACACCTAATTATTTAAAAAATATGGGAGTCCCAGTTATTTTGGATGATTTAAAAAAACATAATTGCATTGAGTTTGAATTACCTAGTACTGGGCGTAAAGTATTGTGGCATTTCTGTGAAAAAGGAAAACCAATAGAATTAGAAATAAAGGGTAACTTTACTGTTCTTGATGATTTTTTAGCAACTAACGAATTAGTAAAAAATCATGCAGGCCTCATGCAAGTTTATCGTTTTTCAGTAGAGAAAGAATTAAAAAGTGGTGAACTGATAGAGGTTTTAAAAGACTTCAATGGAGCAACACGTCCATTTTTTTTATTATATCCGCACGCTAAATATCTACCCTTGTGTGTAAGGTTATTTATTGATAATTTAATAGAATATATAAATACTAAAGATCATGATTTATTCATGAGTGTGTGAAGGGCTTATTACAATAATTAATTGTTTTATACTCAATCAGTAACCCATAGTAGCTAAAGATGTTTTGGTACTAATAAAAAAAATAGTTGTTTGGCTTTTTTTTAAAAAATTATCAAACAACACGTCTAGGTTCTGTTCCACAAGCTGTGATTAGTAATTTATCGATTCAAAGTATAGTTTGCTAAATATTTAGCAGTGTAAGATTCCGTGTTTAACAATAATCCAGCTAAATAGCCCATATATAAGACCTTTCCACCTTGTGTTCCTCCATCAGGTCCCATATCAATAATCCAATCAGCATGGCACATTACGGAAAGATTGTGTTCAATAACAATGAGAGTTTTTCCTTCAGATATAATAAAATCAAATAGTTTGAGTAAATTTTTTATATCAAACTCATGCAAACCAGTACTTGGTTCATCGAGTATTAAAATTTTGGAGTCGGATAATAGCAATACTTTTGCAAGCTTTAACCTTTGTAGTTCGCCTCCAGAAAATGTATCTAGTGATTGTCCAAGTTTGATATAACCCAAGTTAACTTGTCCGATCATAGTTAATATTTTTTTTATTTTTTCGTTATTAAATAATTGCAATGCTTGTGTTGCTGTCATTTGTAAGACTTGATGTATACTGTAGCCTTTATAGGTGTAACTTAGAGCTTCATTTGAATACCTTGAACCATGGCACTTGTCACACTCAGACTCAACATCGCCTAGAAAAGCTAGATCGGTTTTTAAAATCCCCTTTCCCTTACAGAGGGGACAAGCCCCTTTACTATTAAAGCTAAAAAAAGCGGGAAGTTGACCTGATTCTTTGGCAAAAATATTTCTTATCTCATCAAATACATCTAAAAAAGAGGCTATATTCGAGCGATCACTGGCATGAACTCGGTCTTGATTAAGAAGTACACTCTGTGGGTATTGCTTCATAAATAATTTTGAAATAAGTGTGCTTTTTCCCGACCCTGCAACACCTGTAACAATTGTTAGTGCATGCTTAGGAATTTTTACACTCGCATTTTTAACGTTAAATAAAGACACTTGCTCAAGAGTGTAAAAGTCTTTAAATTCCATACGTTGCGCTTTTAAAGTATGTATTTCTCCTAGAGCCACCCCTGTTTTAGTGCGGCTAAGTAATAGATCTTGAAAATTGCCTTGAAAACAAATATGACCACCATTTTCGCCGGCTTCTGGCCCCATATCGATTATATGATCTGCTGCTTTAATGATATCTGGATCATGCTCTACAATGATGACACTGTTACCTCTTTGCACTAACTCTTTTAGTATGATGGTAACCCCATGTAAATCACGTGGATGTAACCCAATACTAGGCTCATCAAAAATATATAAAACATCACTTAAACTGCTGTTTAAATATTTGCTCATTTTTACTCTTTGTGATTCACCACCTGAAAGTGTTTTAGTCATTCTGCCCAATGTTAGATATCCTAAACCCAGTCTAATTAACGTATTGATTTGCTTTAAAATAAGTTTTACTAAATCATCAGTAATGGGTTTTTTTATCTGTGAAATAAAATTAAACAACTGAGTAAGTGGCATAAAAACACAGTCCCCAATAGACTTTTCTTTAATTTTACAAGACAAAATTGTTTCATTAAGCCTTTGTTCGTGGCAAATAGGACAAGGTTGTGATGTGATAATTTTTGCTAAGGCATCTCCATAACGATAGTTTTCTTTCTTGATGAAGGCTTGTTCTATTCGAGGGATTAAACCTACATACTTTGCAGTTTTATGCCATTGCTTGCTAGGGGCTGGAGGAGTTTGCTCTTTCCCCTCAAAAAGTAACTTTTTTTGGGCCTCACTGTATTTTCTTATAGGTAAGTCATTATCGAAAAATCCTGATTCTGTATAACGACCAAGTCGCCATCCTCCAGGATTAAATGTTGGAAATTTAATAGCACCTTCATTTAAACTTTTTGTAAAGTCAATGAGCTTTTCTAGGTCAATTTTTTTTACAGTTCCTAGCCCTTCACAGTGGGAACACATGCCTTGTTTATTATTAAATGAGAAAACCATGGAGTATCCTACAAAAGGAGTACCAATCCTAGAATAGAGCAGGCGTAATGAAGAATATATGTCAGTCATTGTTCCGACTGTCGAACGAGCATTTCCTCCCAGTTTTTTTTGATTAATGATGATTGAAACAGGAAGATTTTCAATGATTTCAACATTAGGTCTTTGATAATGAGGCAGTAAGTTTTGGATGTATGGTGAATATGTCTCGTTGAGTAAACGTTGGGACTCTGCCCCCAATGTGTCAATAACGAGAGAAGATTTTCCTGAGCCCGAAACCCCCGTGAAAACAGTGATTTTATTTTTAGGAATAATAAAAGAGAGATTTTTTAAGTTATTTTGTGTAGCGCCTACAATTTTAATCTGATTTTTCATATTTTACTCTCCTGCTTCTTAAGGCTTCGCTCAAACGGTTAGAAAGTTGGATGAAAATTGTTTGTTCTTCTTTACTCATTGTATTTCCAACAATTTGTGCTAAATCATTATGTTTAATATAGATGCCTTTTAGAAAATCAGTCCCTTTTTGGGAAATCTTTGTCAACAGCGATCTACTATCATCATCAGATCGATTTTGTTTAATATAGTGTTGTTGTTTTAGTTTTTTCAGTGATTTAGCAAGTTTGACTCTTGATATGCCCAATAATATACATAGCTCTGAAGGAAGCATATAGTCTACCTGAGAGAGTCTTGAGAGAATATCGTATTGCAGCCATGAAAGTTCTTCTGGATTAACTAAGTTTCTCTCTGCAACCAGCTCACATTGCAAGTGCATAACAGCTGTTTTTATTGATTCATCAATCATATTAATTATAAATATAGTTTCTATTTGGAAATTATATCGCTAAATTTTATCTTTTCCAAGTTTCTTATTTACTTTAAATTTTGATTTAGCTATAAGAGTTATGATATATCTGCGTATCGTTATTAGTGTGTAGTTAGATTTGATATAACTTTGCTACACCTACCCTAAAACCCTGTAAATACATATCTAGGCGATGTAGGATTTTAAATAATTCTCTTGTTCTATGGTATGATTGAATATTACTTTATTGGATATGTCTTAATTATATGGCTTTATCAAAACGTCCTTATTATAAAAAAACAGTTCATAAGAAAGTAACGCTTCCTGTGGAGAGTAAGTTATTACTTTTTAATAAGCCATTTGATGTGCTCACACAATTTACCGATGATTTAGGGCGTAAAACGCTTAAAGACTTTATCCCTGTTGCAGGTGTTTACCCTGCTGGGCGTTTAGACCGTGACAGTGAGGGGTTGTTGCTATTGACTAATGATGGTCGATTGCAAGCGCGTATTGCTGACCCTAAATTTAAATTGCCCAAAACGTATTGGGTACAGGTAGAGGGGGAGCCGACAGAAGTTCAACTCGAGCAATTAAGAAAGGGTGTTGAATTAAAAGATGGAACTACATTACCAGCACAAGCAAAGTGTATTGCTGACCCTGAATTATGGCCACGTAATCCCCCCGTTCGTTTTCGTAAAGCAATCCCTACCTCTTGGCTTGAGCTGACCATTCGTGAAGGGCGTAATCGGCAGGTGCGTCGCATGACTGCTGCTGTTGGTTTACCAACATTACGATTAGTACGGGTTAAAATTGGTGACTGGTCAATTGATGGCTTAGCACAAGGCCAATGGCGAGAGGTGCCCGCTATTTTGCTAACCAATCGATAATACCGAGTCCAGCACAGTAGCCCGTTGAGAAACAGCCTGTCAATAGATAGCCGCCTGTAGGTGCTTCCCAGTCGAGCATTTCACCTGCACAAAATACTCCTGAATGTTTTTTAAGCATTAATTGATTATTTAATTCGTTTAGGCAGATACCTCCCGCTGAGCTAATAGCTTCGGCAATCGGGCGTGGTTTTGTTAACGTGAGAGGGATAGCTTTTAATTTATCAGCCAAGGTTGTTATATCTTGCAAGGACTCTGAGGCTAATTCTCGGACTAATCCCATTTTGATGTCTTTTAAGTTGATCTGTTTGCGTAAAAAATTACTAAGTGATTGTTTGCTTTGTGGCTTGGTAAGTTTTGCTTGTAGTTCTTGTCGTGTGAGTTTAGGGAATAAATCTAGATATAATGTAACAGAACCTTGTTGGTTGATCGTTTCTCTTAGCGCTTGAGAGAGTGCGTAAATAGCACTGCCTTCCACACCATAACGTGTTAGCATAATTTCGCCCAGTTTATGGTGGTGATTACCCTGTTTATCTACGAAATAACAAGCAATTGCTTTAACGGGAATACCTGCGTAGCGCTCTGTAAAGATAGCAGACCAAGGAGCGGTTTCAAAACCACAGTTGGCTGGCTGCCAAGGGTTACATTGGATACTAAGTGTTTGTAGATCATTAATCCATGTTCCATCGCTTCCAAGTCTAGGATAGCTAGCTCCGCCTAGAGCTAAGAGTGTCGCATCAGGAGCGATGCATGAAATACCCTCGGATGACTGAAAGACGAGATGGTGGTCTTTATCCCAACCTTGCCATGTGTGCTTTAAATGAAACTGTACCCCTTGTTGACGTAGACGTTTGAGCCATGCCCTTAATAAGGGGGCTGCTTTCATTTCTTTTGGAAAAATACGGCCAGAACTACCTATGAAAGTATCAATACCTAGCCCATGACACCATTGAAGAAGTTGCTCCACACCAAATATTTGTAGAAAAGGGGTTAGACTATGTTTAGGTAGGTAGCGTTCACAAAACTGTTCATAAGGTTCTGAGTGGGTAATGTTTAAACCACCAATACCTGCCAGTAAAAACTTTCTAGCCACCGAGGGCATACGATCAAACACATGAACGGTTATACCTTGTTGACTAATGACTTCTGCCGCCATGAGGCCCGCAGGACCTGCTCCGATAATAGCAACAGAGGGAGAGTTTTTATCGTTTGTCATAAAAATGCCACAAATAATTTGTATGATACGGAGTGTTTCTATAGTCATATAAAAACAAACAGTAAGCTGAACAAAAGTTATATGCTAACATAATATTTAAATAGTAGAGCTGTTTTCGTTTATTCTGTGAAATATAAAAATAGGAATCGATTGGAGTTTTATACACCATGGCTAGCAGTCGTTCATTAGTCAATACACTTCATCAATTATGGTCACTTGAGCGTGTCGCTTATTGTGTGCGGGTATTTATTGCCTTGACGGGAGTGATGGTACTTTGTTGGTGGAGGGGAGAGTTATCCCTGGTTGTGCCTCTATTTTTAGGGATTATTGCTAGCGCCATGGCTGAAACAGATGATAATTGGCAAGGCCGCTTAAAAGCTGTTGTGGTAATGCTGATCTGTTTTAGTATTACGTCTGTTTCTGTAACACTTCTTTTCCCTTTTCCTTGGCTGTTTGCAATAGGTCTTGCCATTTCTGCCTTTGGCTTAACATTGCTCGGTGCAATAGGAAGTCGGTATAGTAGTATTGGTTTTGCTACGTTGATTTTATCAATTTATACCATGATTAGTGTAAGTCAACATATTCAGACGAATAATCATGATGTGTGGCGTGACTCTATAGCGCTGCTAGTAGGCGCTGCTTGGTATGGGCTTTTGTCGATTGTATGGAATTTTATTTTTGCTCATCAACCTGTATTGTATGCGTTAGTTAATTTATTTAATGAGCTTGGAGGGTATTTAAAATTAAAAGCTACCTTAATTGAGCCCGTTAGATGTTCAGATATTGAAGAGAGACATCTTGCGTTAGCTAAAAAGAATGGAAAGGTGGTTGATGCATTAAATATCGCGAAAGAAACGATTTTAAATCGAATGAAAGGAAGTCGTCATAACCCACAAGTTAGCCGTTATTTAAAACTTTATTTTATTGCACAGGATATTCATGAGCGTGCTAATTCATCACATTATCCTTATGATGCATTGAGTGAGGCTTTTTTCCACAGTGATGTGCTTTTCCGCTGTCAGTTGCTTTTAAGCCACCAAGGCAAAGCTTGCCAATTATTGGCTAAAGCCATTCGTTTAAAGGAACCGTTTAATCACAGTGAAAGCACAGAAGCATTGGAGGATTTAAAAAAATCTATTGATTATATTCGTGAACAACCTGAAACCAATAAAAGGTTATTGCGTTCTGTGTACGCTTTAGCAAAGAATTTAACCATTTTAGAACAAAAGTTGATGGACGCAAAGAATCCTGATGCATTGAGTAATGGTGATGTTAGCTTATTTGACAGAGAAGTACATACGTTTAAAGACGCGTTTCTTCGACTAAAGCAAAATTTAACGTTAACCTCGTTAACTTGTCGCCATGCTATCCGTATTGCCATCGCTCTTCTGGCTGGTTATGGTGTGATGCATTGGTTGAATGCAGAATATGGTTTCTGGATTTTATTAACGACAGTCTTTGTATGTCGTCCTAGCTATGGTGCAACCAGAGTAAGACTAGTACAACGGATGGTAGGTACAGCAATAGGGGTTGTTTGTGGTTGGGCAGTGATCAGCTTATTTCCTAGCTTAATTATGCAGTCAATTATTGCAACGATTGCTGGTATATTGTTCTTTGCTTATCGCTTGAGTCGTTATACGTTATCGACTGCTTTTATTACCTTGATGATTTTATGTTGTTTTAATCAGATGGGTAATTCTGCATTTACGATGATTATTCCCCGATTAACAGACACGTTAATTGGTTGCATTATAGCAGGTTTAGCTGTATTTTTTATTTTGCCAGATTGGCAGGGGCGGCAACTAAATCGTGTATTAGCTAGCACTTTAAGTAGCAGTAGTCGCTATTTACGGGAAATTATGAGTCAGTACGATACAGGTAAAGAAGATGATTTAGATTACCGTGTTGCACGACGTAATGCGCATAATGCGGATGCCGCACTATCAAGTGCATTAGCCAGTATGTTGCTTGAACCTGGGCATTTTAGAAAAGATGTTGAAGTTGGTTTTCGCTTTTTAGTCGTTTCACATACGTTATTGAGCTATTTATCAGCATTAGGTGCACACAGAGAAACATTGCCTGAAAATGCAGAAGTTGAAGCCCTACTTGAGCGAGTTACGACTACTATAGCGAATGATTTAGATGAAATAGCCAATGATTTATTGGAAAAAAGACTCGTAAAAGTAACTAATGAGATTGAGGAACTGTTAGCTAAAGAGCTTGATCAGTTATCAGAAGAAATGGATGATAATTTGAAGTTGATATTAACAGAGTTATCGCTCATTTGCAGGCAGCTTGTACGTATACGAAATCTTACTGCGCAGTTACAACATCAAGCAATTGAACAAACAAAAGTGGCTAGTTAGGGGTAGCTTTTTTAAAGACATAAAATAAATTAGGCTCGCCTACGAGGTAAAGGGTATCTTGATCGTCTAAAGTCATCCCTTCTGCTTGTGGTATCGATTGTTTTAGGTTATGACCTGTAATAAGCGATAAGCTACTGATAGGATGGCCTTTTTTATCGATTTCGATGATTAGTCGAGACTCATCAGAAAGAACTAATAAATGTTGATAATGGCTATTAAACGTAATACTTGAAATATCCTTTATAAAAAGCCGCTGATCTCTTTGGGTGTTATTTTTTACGATAATGTCTAAAGATGTATTGGGTGACTGAGGAAAGCCTGTGATTTCATAGATATGAACAGGGTTACGCTCTTTTGCCGCATAGATTTTTTTGCCCTCAAAATCCCATGCGAGTCCTTCTATTCCTTTATTGTCGGTTAATCCTGTGCCTAACGTGAGTTGTTGAGCCCCTTGAGCGTTAATTTCTGTTGTAGAGGGTTCAATTACAACCTTAATAAGTTTTTGTTTTCTTTCTTCAGCAATAATAAAGTTATTATTACCAATATATTCAATGGCTTCAGGATCACTGATGTTGATAAGATTAATTTTGCGTAACAGTTCGCCTGTTGTAGAGAGTTCAATGACTTGGGTGGGATTATTCACAATAGCAAATAGCGTTTTTGTATCGTTGTTCCATGTAAGGCCTGATAAGTTATTATGAATGCCTTGTATCGGTTTTGCTTCGATAACAACTTGATAATCAGGTAGCCATAAAGATTTTTTTCGCCATGCATTGGTATGGCGCCATTCTTGGAAATTAAAAGTGAGGCGCTCATAAACATGAAATTGTTGGTTGAAGATGATCAGCCCGATGACGGCCAATAAAACGAGTAGTAGAATCACACGTTTTATTGTGAATAAGGCCGTTAGCTTTTTGTGCATAGAGCAGTAAATTATATAACTTCTGTCACGAATTGGCAGTGTTCAGGTAGTTCCATAATGAGTCGATCACCTGTATTTAGCGCTCCAACGCCTTGTGGTGTTCCTGTTAAAATAACATCACCCGGTAATAGGGTAAAGTAATGGGCAATGTATTCAATTAAATTAATAATTGGTGTGAGCATTTGGCTACTATTGCCCTCTTGACGAACCTCATTGTTAATCGTTAAGCGAACGTTGATATCCGTGAGGTCAGGGTAATTTGATGCTGGTGTAAAAGGTGTTAGTACACAAGCACCATCAAAACTTTTTGCAAGTTCCCAAGGCCAACCCTTTTCTTTAAGTCGAGATTGCACATCTCTTAGCGTAAGATCTAGGGCAGGAGCAAAACCTACAATAGCCTCTTGTATTTCTTTGTGATTTACAGGGCCTGAAAGGGGTTTGCCAATGAGTACAGCAATTTCCGCTTCGTAATGAACTGCTCCTTGATTATGAGGAATAGTAAAGCCGCCATTGCTGCTGACGATGGCCGTAGAGGGTTTAATAAATATAAGTGGTTCTGTGGGGATTGGGTTGTTTAGCTCTTTAGCATGCTCTGCATAATTACGGCCTATACAAACAACTTTACCTACAGCAAAATGAATAGATGACCCATCAACATATTGGTGTTTATAACTCATAAATTTTGGCCTAGTGAATAGTTTATTATTAGTCGTTGCTAAATTTTAGCAGTTTAACGGTCTCTATAACAGGGCATTTTAGGTGAATATGATAATCATTTTACTTTTTTTGTAGGTGATGTTACCTAAGATTTACATTAATAGGGTGTGTAAGACAAATGGTAGCGTTTGAAATATCGCAAGCATAGGCAAGTAATTTAACCCCTGCATCATGGGCTTCTTGTAACGCCTTGGTATAGTTTGGATCAATCTCTGTACAAGGGCGAACTGCCGTGATGTTGGTCAGATTAACACAGTACAGAAGAACTGTATCAATACCTTGCTTCGCTAAAGCTGTCAATTCACGTAAATGTTTGGCACCACGAGTAGTGACTGCATCGGGAAATGCAGCAGTATTATTGTTGTCAAAGCCTAAGGTAACACTTTTGACTTCAAGATAAACTTCTTTTTGATTAGGATAGCTTAAACAAAAATCAATACGAGAGTTTTCTTGCCCATATTTTACCTCTCGCCGTAGGCTATTAAAGCCCACCAACTCTTTTATAACGCCTGCATTTAAAGCTTCTTCAACCAGTTTGTTAGCCAGTTGAGTATCAACGCATGCTAGCCGATTTTGTGGTGTTTCTGAAAGAACCCATGTACCTGCTGATTTACGTTTAGGATCATTAGAGCGTCTAAACCAAATATTACAGCCCTCACTCATGCAGTTTAACATAGAGCCTGTATTAGGGCAGTGGATGGTTAGTAGTTCCCCAGTTGATGTTTTTATATCGGCTAAAAAACGTTTATAGCGCTTAATAAGTGTCGCGTGTTCGAGTGGTGGTTCAAATTGCATAGATTATCCTTGCCAACTTTGTAATCCACGTGCAATGCGTTCAACTGCCTCTTCTAGCACAGGTAAGCTTTTTGTATAAGCAAAACGTACATGCGCATTGGATTTGTAAGCTCCAAAATCTAAACCGGGTGTGAACGCGACGTGTTGATTCTCTAAGAAGTAGTAGCAAAACTTGTAAGCATCGTCTGTAAAGGCGGAAATATCTGCATAAAGGTAAAAGGCACCGTCAGGTTTTGTTTTTATTTTAAAACCTAGTTCAGTTAGCGCAGGTAATAAAAAATCACGACGTTTAGCAAACTCTGCTTTACGTGCTTCAAATATTTCTTGAGCTTCAGGTGTAAAGCAGGCAAGTGCAGCATATTGTGAAATACTCGCTGGACTTATGTATATATTTTGCGCAAATTTTTCTAAGCTACTTACGGCGTCCAGTGGTGCTACTAACCAGCCTAATCGCCAACCTGTCATCCCATAGTATTTAGAAAAGCTGTTGAGAATATAGGCATTATCGTCCACTTCTAAAGCACTAGGTGCTTCAGTATCATAACTAAGACCATGATAAATCTCATCAGAGATTAAATAACCCTTGTGTTGCTGACAACTTTTCGCCAATCCACTGAGTTCTGCTCTATTTAAAATAGTCCCTGTTGGATTGGCGGGGGAGGCAACTAAAATACCGGCTGTATTTTTATCCCAATGTTGATCAAGGAGTTCTGGTGTCAATTGGTAGTTAGTGGTGTGATCCGTTGCTACCATTTTAGCATCGGCTTCGATGAGCCTTAAAAAGTTACGATTACACGGGTAACCAGGATCAGCCATCAATAAATGTTGTCCTGCTTCAACGAGTAAGCCGCTAGCTAATAATAATGCACCTGAACCTCCTGAGGTTACAAGGATACGGTTGTAATCAATATCAAGGTTATAGCGTGTTTTATAGAGGGTGGCAATGGCTTGTCTTAGTTCTGGTAAACCAAGAGCCGGTGTATAGTGTGTATGCCCCGCTTCAATCGCTGCTTTTGCTGCATCTAAAATAGGCTGTGCTGTGGTGAAGTCGGGTTCTCCAATCTCTAAGTGAATAACATTGTTGCCTTCGGCTTGTAATGCATTAGCACGTGCTAATAAGTTCATAACTTGAAAGGGTTCTATAGAGTCACTACGCCTAGTGAATGTTTTACTCATGGTAATATGCCTAATTCTGTGTAAGTTATAGGTTGATTATATCAAACATATGGCACAAATTGATTACTTCGTCTCAGATTTAAAAGCGATTCGTTACGATCGTAATATTTATCTTGTAGTCTTTTTTAAAATATTATATTGTAGAAAGTTATCTATAATCGCACTATTAATTAATAAATGTAAAAAAATAGCAAAGGGACAAGTAGTACTAGATTAACCTTTAAGGATCTGGTAGTTTGCGCCGTTTATTTTGATCTTAAAGCTGGGGATTTAAAAGGATATTTCTTTTAGCTTATTTGTTTTATTGAAGAGGGGATGACATAGTGGCTAGGGCTAAAAAAACAGTAGAAAATATTCTTGCTGAAAAGAGTGATAACGGGGTGTTTACGCCTTACCAAGAGAAAAAAGGTGAGGAGTATATGAGCGATGCGATGCGTGAGCATTTCGTAAATATACTAAAGAAATGGCGTTTAGAGCTTGTGAGCGATATGAGTCGTACCGTTGAGCATATGCAAGATGACGCAGCTAACTTCCCTGATCCTGCTGATAGAGCAACACAGGAAGAGGAGTTTAGTTTGGAATTACGTACCCGTGATAGAGAGCGTAAACTCATAAAGAAAATTGATGATACTTTACAACTGATTGCTGATAATGAATATGGTTGGTGTGATTCTTGTGGGGTGGAGATTGGTATCCGTCGTTTAGAAGCTAGACCGACAGCAACGCTTTGTATTGATTGTAAAACACTAGCAGAAATTAAAGAAAAACAAACAGGATTGTAGTTTATTTTTTGTTATGTCTAAGCCCTGTGTCGGTTATTTTTCCCCCGTCTATGATGGGGGAATGCATTTAAGGGCATTGGCAATTGCATTAGTTTCTTATCTAGAAATACGTTCAGCTAAAGGGAAATGGCTAATAGGTTTTTCTGATAACGATTTTCCTCTATTAAAAAAGCAGACTGAGCAGTGGTTGTCGGTTTTAGAAGCATATGGGTTTGATTGGGATAATGATATTTTTGAAAAAACGATTTACCCAATCAATGATGATGCAGTTGTTAATCAATGGTTAAATCAAGGCTTAGCCTATGCTTGTCATTGTTCAGAAGATCAACTGAAAGAAACACAAGTTTATTCTGGTTCTTGTCGAGATGCTTTAATGTCTACACAAGATGCAACAATACGCTTGCGTACACCTGATCTAATTTATCAGTTTACAGACCGTTTGCAGGGTGTTTTTAAACAAAATATAAGCAAAGAGATCGGTGACTTTGTCATTAGGGATAAACATGGTGTCATAGATCCTGATTTAGCTATGGTTTTGGCGATTGTTCGATGTGGGGCCACACAAATCATAAGGCCAGTCGAACAGTTGTCTACTGTAGTAAAACAGTTGTACATGCAAGAATTATTGGGGGTTGTCTCACCTACTTATTTACATGTGCCAACCATATTAAATAATCAGGATAATAGTAGTTCCTTAGCCGCATTATTAGCACTGTCTGAACGCGAAAGGGTAAAGCTATTAATCCATTTATTAGAGCAGTTAGGGCAACCTGTAAGCGTTGAACAACAAAATTTAACACCTAAGCAGCTCCTTTTATATGCGTCAGATCATTGGTGTGTAGAGTTGATTACTAAGGGGCACTAGTTTTTAAGTTAGAGTCTCAGAAATGATGGGTGCTTAAAATAAGAAAATATTTGTGATTTATCTTTTGGTTTATACTCTTGCAATATCTATGGCATAATATAAGCTTTTAAAGTTACTCAATTGGGTGTTATATGAGTATTAAACGGAAACTCCAATTATTGGGGATTGCGCTAAGTGTTTTAGCTATTGTTGGGTGTATGCCTAAGCTAGATAGTAAAACTTATGGTCGAGACGAAGTTCGTAATATTCAAAACGTAACATTGGGGACAATTCTAAATTTAAGACCTGTTCGTATTGAAGGATCAAGAAGTGGGGTTGGAGCAAGTTCTGGAGCTGTGGCTGGTTTAGCTGGTGGTGCTGCAGGTGGTTATAGTGCGACCAATGGTGATGCAGCAGGTGCTGTGGTTGGTGCAGTGATCGGCGCTGTTGCAGTAGGACTCATCGGTTCAGTGACAGAAGAGGGTTTTACACGCACTGATGGCGTGGAAATGGTGATTAAGCAAGATGGTGAAGAAGGCCGTTTAATCTCTATTGTACAAGAAGTAGACCCTAACCAGATTATACGTGTGGGAGATCGCGTTTATATTATTGTTAATAGTTATAATAATGTACGTGTTGCCCAAACAGGCCAGAATATAGCCAATCAACAAGATACGAAAAAATAGTATAATTTAGAACGATTAACAGGGTATAACACTATTAAGGTTATGCTTTAAACTAGTTAGGTAAGTGGGAGTATTAGCTTGAATCCAGTTAAAGTGGGTATATGCGGTTTAGGTACTGTGGGTGGTGGTACTTTCAATGTGTTGCAACGTAATGCACAAGAAATAGCGCGTCGTGCTGGTAGAGAAATTGAGGTGGCACAGATTGCGGCCCGTTCTATCAACCCTTTATGCCAAACAGGGTCAACGCTTATTACAGATGATGTCTTTGAAGTGGTTAATAATCCTGATATAGATATTGTGGTAGAGCTGATTGGTGGTTATACCTTAGCACGCGACTTAGTACTTAAGGCCATTGAAAATGGCAAGCATGTGGTCACGGCTAATAAGGCACTGATTGCTGTACATGGTAATGAGATTTTTACAAAAGCTGAAGAAAAGGGAGTTATTGTCGCTTTTGAAGCATCTGTCGCGGGTGGTATTCCTGTTATTAAAACTATTCGTGAGGGGCTATCAGGTAACCGTATTAATTGGGTTGCAGGTATCATCAATGGTACAGGAAACTTTATTTTAACTGAAATGCGTGAAAAAGGCCGAGCTTTTGCCGATGTATTAAAAGAAGCTCAAGCATTAGGCTATGCTGAAGCTGATCCTACTTTTGATATAGAAGGGATTGACGCCGCCCATAAACTCACTATATTGGCCTCGATTGCATTTGGTATCCCACTACAGTTTGAGAAAGCCTATACCGAAGGTATTACTAAATTAACTTCTGAAGATGTGCTGTATGCAGATGCGTTAGGATATCGTATTAAACACCTTGGTGTTGCGAAACGTACTCCACAAGGTATTGAATTACGCGTTCACCCAACACTTATTCCTGCTGAAAGATTATTAGCCAATGTAAATGGCGTAATGAACGCGGTGATGGTGAATGGTGATGCCGTAGGTTCTACGTTGTATTATGGTGCTGGCGCGGGGATGGAGGCGACAGCTTCAGCGGTTGTAGCTGATATTGTTGATGTGGTGCGTGTGATGACTTCTGATCCTGAGAATCGTGTGCCTCATTTAGCTTTCCAACCTTCCTCGTTGTCTGATGTGGCGGTACTACCGATAGATCAGTGTGAAACAGCTTATTATTTAAGAATTCAAGCAGAGGATTCACCAGGCGTTTTAGCACAAGTCGCTACGATTTTATCGGAACGTGAGATTAATATTGAATCAATTATGCAGAAAGAATTAGAACATATGGATGGTAAGATTCCTATGATTTTATTAACGCATAAAGTAAGCGAAGCAAAAATGAATGATGCGATTACTGCACTTGAAGCTCTTGAGGGAGTGGAAGGTAAAGTGGTTCGTATCCGTGTTGAACAATTAAATTAATAAAAGTGTAGTCACTATGCGCTATATAAGTACTCGCGGAAAAGCTCCCGCACTCAATTTTGAAGATGTTTTATTGGCTGGTCTCGCTTCAGATGGTGGCCTTTATGTACCTGAAAGTTTACCTCGCTTTACTGTTGAAGAAATTAGCAGTTGGTCAGGTTTGGCTTACCATGAATTAGCCTTTAAAGTAATGCGTCCTTTTGTAGATGGCTGTATCCCTGACGCAGACTTTAAAAAGATTCTTGAAGAGACCTACGGTGTATTTGCTCATCAATCAGTTGCTCCTTTACGTCAGTTAGCCGGTAATGAGTGGGTACTAGAGTTATTTCATGGCCCAACCTTGGCCTTTAAAGACTTCGCATTACAATTATTAGGCCGTTTGCTTGATTATGTACTCGCTAAGCGTAATGAGCGCGTTGTAATTATGGGTGCTACTTCTGGCGATACCGGCTCAGCCGCGATTGAAGGCTGTCGCCGTTGTGATAATGTCGATATTTTTATTCTGCATCCCCATAATCGTGTGTCTGAAGTGCAACGCCGCCAAATGACGACTATTTTAGGTGACAATATTCATAATATTGCCATTGAAGGTAATTTTGATGATTGCCAAGAAATGGTTAAAGCCAGTTTTGCAGATCAAGCCTTTTTGAAAGGAACACGCCTTGTTGCAGTAAATTCCATCAATTGGGCGCGTATTATGGCGCAAATCGTTTACTATTTTTATGCGGCTTTACAATTAGGTTCGCCATTACGTTCGGTGGCGTTTTCGGTGCCAACGGGTAACTTTGGTGATATTTTTGCGGGCTATTTAGCACGTAATATGGGCTTACCTATCAATCAGTTGATTGTGGCAACAAACCGTAATGATATCTTACATCGCTTCATGTCAGGTAATCATTATGATAAAGATCAGTTACATCCCTCTTTATCACCTTCAATGGACATTATGGTTTCTTCCAACTTTGAACGTTTACTATTTGATTTGCATGGTAGAAACGGTCAATTAGTCGCTGAGTTAATGGATAATTTCAAGAAAACAGGCAAATTATCTGTTGAAGATGACCGTTGGACAGAAACGCGTAAGCTGTTTGACTCATTAGCGGTCTCTGATGCTGAAACCTGTGAAACGATTACTCAAGTGTTTAAACAATCTGGTGAGATACTTGACCCTCATACGGCTATTGGGATGCGTGCAGCAAGAATGTGCCGTCGTAGCCTCGCTTTACCGATGGTGACATTAGGTACAGCCCATCCTGTCAAGTTCCCAGAAGCGGTAGAGAAAGCAGGTATCGCTAAAAATATTGAATTACCTGCTCATCTAGTAGATTTATTCAAACGGGAAGAACGTTGTACAGTGTTGGCAAATGATTTAAGCCAAGTACAAAGTTTTGTAAGTCAGCACGGTAATAGAGGCAAGCCTCTATAAATGATAAGAATAAGGGAGCTAAATGCTCCCTTATTTAATTATTAGATTATTTAAGGTGATATTATGCGTTTAGTTGGAATCTCAGGTAGCTTACGAAAAGCCTCGTATTCTAGTGCTATTTTACAAACACTCATCGAGAAGGCTAAGCCACAAGCTGTTATAGAGCTATTAGATATTGGTAGTCTCCCTCATTATAATGGTGATTTAGAGCTTGATGTTTTGCCTAAGTCGGTGACTGATGCCCGCTCATTAGTCTCGCTTTGTGATGGTGTTGTTGTCGTCAGTCCAGAGTTTAATCATGGTATTCCCGGTGTTTTAAAAAATACGCTCGACTGGCTATCGCGTCCTGCTTTTGAGAGTTGTTTATTGCATAAACCTGTGTTTTTTGTGACACAATCAATGGGAGAGTTAGGCGGTGTTCGTGCGCAATACCAATTGCGTGAAACCTTTGCTTCTATGCTTTGTCATTTGCTTCCTATAAAAGAGGCTGCTTTAAGCCATATAGGCAAAAAAATCGTGGAAGGTAAGGTGATTGATAATGATACAGAAGCGTTTTTAGCACGAACTATAGAGCGTGTTATTAGTGAAATCAACCAATTAAAGCATAGCAAATAATAACCCATGAAAGGTTTTTTATAGAGATTAGCGTCTTTATCTTTTTATCTCTGTCTAACTGTTGTATGCTAGACATTTTATTATAGTGAACTTATTGAAATCAGTTAAAACCATGATAAACGAACAATATTTACCTCAAGAAGTTGAAGCAACTGCCCAAGAATATTGGGACAATAATCAGTCTTTTGTTGTAACTGAACAAGCCGATAAAGAGAAATATTATTGTCTCTCCATGTTTCCATATCCTAGTGGTAAGTTGCATATGGGGCATGTCCGTAATTATACAATAGGGGACGTGATCAGTCGCTATCAGCGTATGCTGGGTAAAAATGTTCTACAACCTATGGGATGGGATGCTTTTGGAATGCCTGCTGAAAACGCAGCCATGAAAAATAAAGTAGCACCTGCTAAATGGACGTATGAAAACATCGCCTATATGAAGAAGCAATTAAAAAGCTTAGGATTGGCGGTTGATTGGACGCGCGAAATTACTACGTGTAAACCTGATTATTATCGTTGGGAACAATGGTTATTTACTCGCTTATTTGAAAAAGGTGTTATTTATCGTAAAAATGGTACCGTGAATTGGGACCCTGTCGATCAAACGGTTTTAGCTAATGAGCAAGTAATTGACGGCCGAGGCTGGCGTTCAGGTGCATTGGTTGAGAAGCGCGAAATTCCTATGTACTACTTCCGCATTACAGCCTATGCACAAGAGCTGTTAGATGATTTAGATAAATTATCTGGTTGGCCTGAACAAGTAAAGACCATGCAACGCAATTGGATTGGTAAATCTAAAGGGATGGAAGTAAGTTTCCCTTACGATGAGCAAAGCATTGGTTATGCAGGGCAACTAAAAGTATTTACAACACGCCCAGATACATTAATGGGTGCAACTTATGTGGCGGTAGCTGCTGAACACCCATTGGCTACGCAAGCAGCAAAGAATAACCCTACGTTACAAGCCTTTATAGAAAAGTGCAAAAAAGGTGGTGTTTCTGAAGCAGATTTAGCTACCCAAGAAAAAGAAGGGATGGCAACAGGACTTTACGTGCAACACCCACTAACAGGCGATAAGCTTAGTGTATGGGTTGCTAACTATGTGTTAATGACTTATGGTGAAGGTGCTGTGATGGCTGTACCTGCACATGACGAACGTGACTATGCCTTTGCTAAAAAGTATAGTCTACCGATTAAGGCGGTTGTTCGTACGAGTGTTGGTGATACAGTAGCTGAACCATGGCAAGACGCTTATGGTGAGCATGGCTTATTAATTAATTCAGGTAAATACGATGGCTTAGATTTTGAACAAGCATTCGCTGCCATTGGTAAAGATTTAGAAGCTAAAGCATTAGGAAAATCTAAAATACAATACCGTTTGAGGGATTGGGGGATTAGTCGCCAACGTTATTGGGGGTGTCCTATTCCTGTAATTCACTGTGATTGCTGTGGTGATGTGGCTGTGCCAGAGGATCAGCTTCCTGTTGTTCTTCCTGAAGATGTAGTCCCTGATGGTTCTGGAAGCCCTTTAGCTAAAATGCCAGAATTTTATGAAACAACCTGTCCTAAATGTGGTAAACCAGCACGTCGTGAAACGGACACTATGGACACTTTCGTGGAAAGTTCTTGGTATATTGCTCGTTATGCATCACCTCATTTCACAGGGGGTATGGTCGATAAAAAAGCATCTGATTATTGGTTACCTGTTGATCAGTATATTGGTGGTATTGAGCATGCAATTTTACATTTGTTGTATACGCGTTTTTTCCATAAATTAATGCGTGATGAGGGGTTAGTAAATTCAGATGAGCCTGTTGTTAATTTGTTAACTCAGGGAATGGTTGTCGCTGAAACTTATTATCGTGAACATGATAATGGTTCTAAAACCTATTTTAACCCAACAGATGTGATGGTTGAGAAAGATAGTAAGGGGCGTGTAGTTTCTGCTAAGTTAGCATCAGATGGTTTACCTGTGGTGATTGGCGGCATGTTAAAAATGTCTAAATCACTGAATAATGGTGTTGACCCTCAAGCGATGATTGAGCAGTATGGTGCTGATACGAGTAGACTATTTACGATGTTTGCTTCACCTCCTGATTTAAGTTTAGAGTGGTCTGATACAGGTGTTGAGGGGGCTAGCCGTTTCTTGCGCCGTGTTTGGCGTTTGGCTTATCAGCATACCTCGATGGGAATTCCTGCGAAGGCTGATATAAAGCAGTTAACGGATGATCAAAAAGCTATACGACGTGCGATTCACTTAGCGATTAAACAGGCGACACAAGATATAGGCCAAAATCATAAATTCAATACAGCCATTGCTGCTGTGATGACGTTAATGAATGTTTTGGAGAAAGCATCTGTCACTACGGCGGTTGATCGTGCTTTATTACAAGAGGGGCTTGAAACGGTCATCTTGATTTTAGCACCAATTACACCTCATATCTGTCATGTGTTATGGCAAGCTTTAGGGCATGATAAATCAGTAATTGATGCCAATTGGCCTGTTGTGGATGAGACTGCTTTAGTACAGGATGTATTGACTATCGTTATTCAAGTCAATGGTAAGTTGCGTGGCGATATGCAAGTATCTGCCAATGCAACAAAAGAGGAGCTTGAGAAGTCAGCACTTGAGCACCCAACGGTGCAAAAATTTATAGAGTCAGTCACTGTACGTAAAGTAATTGTTGTGCCGGGTAAGCTTGTAAATATAGTGGCTAACTAATGATAGAAATTAATTGCGGAGTTTCATATTTTATGAAGCGTTTAGTAGGTTTTTTTATTATTGCTTCACTTTTAAGTGGCTGTGGTTTCCATTTACGCGGTACTAGTGAAGATAAAATAGAGATAAAAGAATTAGCTGTTTCAGCAGGGGATCGCTATGGTCCGCTTGTTAAAGAGCTACGTGAGCGACTCGCTGATCATGGTGTTAAAATTTATGATACAGCAATGTATAAACTTGTTATCACGTCGTCGATTAATAGTAGAACATTAGCTTTTTCAAGTTCTATTCGTGGAACCGATATTGAGCAAATACTGACATTAAAATACCGTATTTACGGTGTGAATAATTTATTGTTAGTCGAAGATACTGTTGAGGCTCGTGGGCAATATGTTAGCGATATTAATAATATTGTAGCAGATGAGTTACAAAAAAATCGCTTAGATCAAGAGTTAAGAGGAAATGCGATTACGTTGTTGATTTATCGTTTACAAAGTATCTCTCCTGCGAAATTAGAAGAGTTACAGCAAAAAGCACAAGAGCAAAAACGCTTACAAGATGAGGCTAAGCAGCAGCGTCAAAAAGCAGCGGAAGAGCGCCGTAAATTACTTTTACAAAGCATTCCACTCGATGAAATTGAACAGTTAAACAGTCAGTAAACGCTAACCAAAAGAGCCTGTTAATAACAGGCTCTTTCATATTGTTATGAAGTTAAATTTAAACCAACTTTCTCAACATTTAACGGCTCACTTAAGTCCATTGTATATTGTAACGGGCGATGAAGTCTTATTGTCGATGGAAGCAGAAGACTGTATACGAAAAGCTGCCAGAGCATCAGGTTATTCTGAGCGGCAGCTATTTAATGTGGAAGCTAATTTTGATTGGTCAGTGTTATATGACCAAGCGGCTAGTATGTCTTTATTTGCTGAGAAACGTATATTCGAATTTCGCTTAAAAAGTGCAAGTTTGTCAGATAAAGGACAAGCATTTCTGGATTATTTACAAAATCCCCCTGAAGATACGTTGTTAATTATCAGTGCTCCTAAACTTGATGTAAAAACTAAATGGGTCAAAACGTTATTAGAAAGTTCACTTTGTCAATTTATACAAATTTGGCCTGTAGAGGTAGCGCAACTACCTCAGTGGATTAAACAGCGTTTGGCTTTGTTAGGATTGTCTATCATGCCTGATGCCTTAGAGTTATTTACGCTACGGGTGGAAGGGAATTTATTAGCGGCTGCTCAAGAGATTGAAAAATTAAAGCTGCTAATGGAGACCAATGAAACAGTTGTTAATCTTGATCATATCCAAGCAATGGTGGTAGATAGCGCACGGTTTGATATCTTTGGTTTAGTTGATGTTGCTTTACAGGGTGATGCTGCTCATAGTTTAAGAATGTTACAGGGTCTTAAATCAGAAGGGGCCGCTGAGACATTGATTTTGTGGACATTAACTAAAGAGTTGCGTGCTTTAATGACATTAGCACAGTTAACAGATCAAGGTATTCCTCTACAAAAGGCATTTGGCCAAGTACGTCCGCCAATTTGGTCAAAACGCCAAGCATTATTTCAACAAGCCGTCAGTCGATATACCGCTAATCAATGGGGTAAGCTGTTAATTAAAGCACAGCAAGTTGATGCACAAATAAAAGGGCAAGCCAGTGGTGATTGTTGGGAAGGCCTTGCTGATATGTTATTAAATATAGCAGGCCTTTCTAGTGGATTAGATCGGGCGCTTAGTTAGTTTCATCCTCAGCAATAGGTTTGCCATCTTCTCCTATTTCAATGGAGTCTAACTGATACTTAGTGGGTGTCTTAATCAATCGTTTTTCCATGGGTGAATCGCAGACTTGTTTATCTATATAATATTTTCCAATAAGCTCTTTTTGCGTATTGTAATAAGCGAATGTGAATAAAATGCCTTTTGCTATATTGTCTTTTTGAACATCACAGATTTGATTATCATAGAAAAAACGTTCAGTGAGGTAACTATCCAAAATAGTTCGTGAGTTGCTAATACCATCAATCACCATAAAATTTAGTGTGACATTTTGGTTTGAAGCTTTAGCCTCAACAAATTGAGTATTAAAATTAATTACAACCTTTTTATGGTTGTTGGTCAGTTCTGCTAAGCGTTTAGCTGTTTCTTTTAAGGTCGGATCATTAGCATTTTTTAACTGATTAGTATCCACTACTGTTGTGTCAGATGCTGTTGTGGGAATTATGTCCTTACCCTCCTTATCCTTGGGCTCTTTAAAAACTATGTTATTTTGTATTTGTTGTGATGTTTCCTCTGTAGATTCTTTAACTTGAGGGGGAGTAGTTTGATCTTTTAAGGGCGGTGTTGGTTCTTCTTCTTTTAAAGGTTTCCCTCGTGGGGCGGCGGCAGTCTGTTGTTTTGGCGTTGGTACAGGTGTTGACTCTAATACTGTCGTGTTAGCTTGTTCAAATAGGCCATTGGGGATGAATAATACGTAAATGATGATTGCTATCACCAAAAGAACGGCTAAAGCGGCAAATAGACGAATAGGGCTTTTTTTTGTAGGTGGTGGTGTTTCTTTTGGAAGCTCTTTTGGCGTAATTGTGGGTGAGTTAGTATCTTCTGTTTGTTGAAGTTGACGGTCATAAATAGCACGTGTTTTTTCAACAGAGAGGATGTGATAGGCTTCTTCTATCATCGCAATGAGTTTATCAGAGCGTGCTTTCATTTCAGGCGTTTGTTGCGCACGAAGATGTTGCCATTTCCCTATGAGTTGACGATAAGCGTTTTCTATTTCTTCCTTTGATACAGTAGTGGATACCTGTAAAATCTTATAATAATTCGTGGCCATGGTATATAATCTTTTAAATAATAAATGCTTTTTATCATTATATCTAAATAGCATTTAGTTGCCAAAGTCTTATATCCAAGATGTGAGACTATTATCGTATGTTAGAGATAAAGGTGTTGTAGTATACTGTTAAATGAATAATTTTGATTTGCAAGCTTTTGTATTACACAGTAAGCCATATCGAGAACAAAGTGCGTTAGTTGATTTCTTTACAGCTGAGGGGCGTTTCCGTGCTGTTTTGAGAAAAGCGCGTACAAGTGCAGGATCGATTGCTCGGCCCTTTATGCCATTGTCTATTAGTTTGGTAGGTAAAGGTGAGTTAAAAACTGTTAAATCGATTGAGGCTACTCATCATCCTTTATTGTTGCAAGGTAAAAATTTATTCAGCGGTTTTTATTTGAATGAGTTACTCATTAAGTTACTTCCCCTTGAAGATGCTTGTCCACAATTGTTTATTTACTATCAAAAAACACTACAACAGTTATCATCAGAAACGTTTATTGAACCTTTGCTACGTGGTTTTGAGTGGCAATTATTGCATGAGTTAGGTGGTGTTTTTTCATTGGTTGAAACAGTTGATGGAGAACCTGTGCAAGCCGATGATTTTTACATGTATAACCCTGAAAATGGTCTGCAAAAAATAATGCAACTACAATCAGGCGCTTTTTATGGCCGAGACTTATTGGCGATGAATGAGTTAAGTTGGGCTTCGGCAAGTGTATTAGCATCGGCTAAACGTTTGATGCGGCAGGTATTAGCTGTTCATCTGCAAGGTAAGCCATTAATGAGTCGGCAATTATTTAATAATTTATCTATTGAGTAGTAAAATGAATCAGCCTGTAGTTACTAAAGAAAATAAAGATATCACAAATAGATTGAATGTATTACGAGCAGGAGTTTTAGGTGCTAATGATGGTATTGTTTCTATAGCCGGTTTGGTGATTGGTGTTGCCAGCGCCGCTCACGATACAATGACTGTTTTTGTCGCTGGATTAGCTGGATTAGTTGCTGGCGCACTCTCTATGGCGGGTGGTGAGTATACGTCAGTCAGTACTCAGCGTGATACAGAAGAGGCTGCTGTAAGAAAAGAAGCCGATGAGATAGAAACAGATTATGAAGGTGAGTTGCAAGAGCTAGCCGATATTTATGAGAAAAAAGGCGTGTCTCCCCGTTTGGCTAAAGAGGTGGCTAAAGAGTTAATGGATAAAGATGCTTTGGCCGCACATACGGAAGCTGAATTTAATATTACGTTAGATGAGTATGTTAATCCATGGAGTGCTGCGTTATCTTCAATGTTTTCATTTACTTGTGGCGCTATTTTACCTCTACTAGCGATTACATTATTGCCTATTCCTATAAGAGTGGTTGTGACTTTTTTTATTGTTTTATTGGCCTTGGCTTTAACTGGGTATGTTAGTGCCTATTTGGGCGGCGCACCCAAGCAGAAGGCTGTTATGAGGAATGTAATCGTAGGGATGCTGACGATGATAGTCACTTATTTAGTAGGTCATTTTATTCCATTGTAGTTTTTATTAGTTTATGAGATTGTCGATATTTAAGATAATAAAATGCATTCTCATTTGATAATTATTATCATATAATAACTCCGTTCATTTAATAGGAGTTTTATAATGTTTAAATTGCCTAAAGTCTGCGCTGCTTCTGCACTTGCATTGATGTTCTCATGGACGGTGCAGGCCGAGACCGTTACTGATATTACAGGGAAAACAGTTGAAATACCTGAAAAAGTAGAAAGAATAATCTTAGGTGAAGGGCGGATGTTGTATAGTTTAGCTCTTTTAGATAAAGAAAATCCTGTTAAACGTGTTGTTGGTTGGCAAGGCGAATTAAAAACAACGGATGTGAATGGTTATAATGCGTATTTAAAGAAATTCCCTCAGATAAAAGATATCCCTTTAATTGGGCAAACCTCAGAGGCCAGTGTTAACCCTGAAACAGTGATGTCGCTTAATCCTGATATTGCTATTTTTGGTATCGCTGGGCATGGGCCAGGAGTCACTAACCCGCTTGTTGAAAAACTACAAAAAGCAGGTGTGCCTGTCGTGTTTATCGATTTTCGCCAACACCCTATGAAAAATACAATTCCTAGCATGAAGATTTTAGGTAAGGTATTACATCGTGAAGAAATAGCAAATAAGTACATTGCCTTTTATGAAAAACACTTAAACCGTATACAAGAACGCGTCGCTAAGATTCCCGCAGATCAAAGACCTTCAGTATTTATTGAGATGTTACCTGAAATTAAGTCGCCTACCTGTTGTCACACAGCGGGTAATGGTAACTTAGGTGAGTTTATTGAGGCGGCGGGAGGGCATAATATAGCTGCTGATATTTTACCCGCGGTTATAGGTGAGATTAGTTTAGAACATGTGCTGAGTGTTGACCCTAAAGTGTATATTTTGAGTGGTACAGGTTCAAACGATGTTAAGGTTGGATTAAGAGAGGGGTTAGGTGTTAATAAAGAAGCGGCTGCGCAAAGCCTGAAACGTTTAGCAAATCGTACAGGGGTTAATGCTCTCACCGCGGTGAAAGATGGCAATACTCACGGTATTTGGCATAATTTTTATAACTCTCCTTATAATATTATTGCGATAGAAGCTTTTGCTAAATGGTTCTACCCAGAATTATTTAGTGATGTTGATGTTCAAGAAACCTTTAATGAGCTACAAGAGTTTTTACCCGTCAATATTGAAGGTACCTATTGGGTAGATCTTAAGGATGCTAAATGATTGATGGTATGACTGTCGAGAAATCCTCTATAGCTGATCATTATAAGAAAATTATTGTAAAGCGAGTATTTTGGCTAGCGATGTTACTGCTAGCCATTCTTATTTCATTATTAGTTGATTTATCTATTGGTTCCTCGGGATTGGGTCTTACTGACTTAGTTCGGATTATCTTCGACCCAAGTTCTGCTTCTGTTACCCATAGAATTATTATTTGGGATATTCGTTTACCTCAAGCATTAATAGCTGTTTTAGTGGGGGCTTCATTAGGTTTGGCGGGTGCAGAAATGCAAACGGTACTTAATAATCCGCTAGCCAGCCCTTTTACATTAGGTGTTTCACAAGCTGCTGCCTTTGGAGCAGCACTAGGGCTTATCCTTAATGTTGGGATACCTGGTGTTGATTCTAAGTGGCTAGTTGCGGGGAATGCCTTTGTTTTTGCTTTACTGGCAACCATGTTGTTGGATCTTTTAGCGCGTTGGCGGCAAGCAAATACCAGCGTCATCGTTTTATTTGGTATTGCTATCGGCTTTACTTTTAGTGCATTAGTTGCTCTATTACAGTATGTGGCGACGGCTGAGGCATTACAAGCATTGGTTTTCTGGACAATGGGTAGTATGTCACGTGCTGATTGGCAAAATATAAGTTTATTAGCCATTGTATTATTTATAGCATTTCCTTTTTCAATGAACTCTGCTTGGAAATTGACAGCCTTGCGACTAGGTGAGGATAGAGCAGCCAGTTTTGGTATTAATATAAAACGGCTACGTTTAGCTAGTTTATTTAGAATCAGTGTGTTGGCAGGATTAGCAGTTGCCTTCGTGGGAACAATTGGATTCATTGGTTTAGTAGGGCCTCATATTGCTAGAATGTTATTTGGCGAAGATCATCGGTTTTATTTGCCTGCCAGTGCTTTATCAGGAGCATTGATTCTTTCATTAGCATCTGTGGTGTCTAAAAGTATTATTCCCGGTGTGTTAATTCCTGTAGGGATTATTACTTCGCTTATTGGCATTCCTTTCTTTTTAGCGATTATTTTCCGTACCACAGCAAGAGGAAATTGATGAGCGATTTATTAATTGATACCTTAAGTGTTTCCTACGGTCGACGAAAAGTTATTGATAATCTAACCGTTGAGCATATTGCTGAAGGGAAAGTTACTACACTTTTGGGGCCTAATGGCAGTGGTAAGTCAACCTTATTAAAGGCCATGGCAGGACTGACGCCCTCTGTTGGTAAGGTGATGTTTGAGGGTAAAGATCTGTTAGCTGCTCATTTTTCTGAGCGTGCTAAACAAGTGGTTTATTTACCACAAAGTTTACCTGCTAGTGTTCATTTACGAGCTTTTGAGTCGATGCTTGTGGCTAGAAAAGCTTCAGACAATCAATCGACTGAAGAGGTGATTGATGAAGCAATGGAGCTATTACGAAAATTAGGCATCGAAAATTTAGGGATGTGTTACCTTGATCAACTTTCGGGTGGACAAAAGCAGTTGGTTGGGCTTGCTCAAGCATTAATAAGAAAACCGAAAATTTTATTATTGGATGAGCCACTAAGTGCATTAGATCTTAATCATCAATTTCATGTGATGGAGATGATTAAGCAAGAAACTCGAGAGCGCAATATTATTACAGTGATTGTGTTGCATGATATTAACATTGCGTTGCAGCATACAGATTATGTTTTAATGCTAAAAAATGGTCATTTAATTACCAGTGGTATTCCTGATCAGGTCATTACTCCAGAGGTGTTAGCGGAAGTTTATGGTGTGAAGGGGCGTGTAGAACATTGTTCGCAAGGTAAGCCCCATGTAATGATTGATGGTTTGGTAAATGCTCACTGATGAAGTTTAGGTAGCTTGCTACCAAAGGCTTGCTCATAAGCATTGACAAAAAAGTGCCATTGTTCTGAGTTCAGTAATGAATGGCGCTTAATTTTGGGTATGTCGTGCAAAGCAGCTTCTTTTGCAGTATTTCTTTTCTTAATCTTTTCGAGATCTAGTAAGGCAACCTCTACAAGTGGCTGTTCATTTGTTTCTGCTTTTACGAAAAGATGTTTACCATATAAACTGCCATGTTGTAATTTATTTAAGTGCAGTTTTGCTAGCATGGTCGCTGTTTCTGTGAGTATCTTGTTTAAGGTTTCTGCATAAAAAGGTTGTCCTTGGTTTTGTTCCATCCAACTGTCAAGATCAATAAATCCATCCAGTGCTTCGGTGACTAAAATAGCTTTTTTATTTTGTACACCACAATAAATAAGTTTAGGTACATTAACCTGTGCTTTAGTAAGGGCGCAGTATGCTTTGTATTCTCTGATGATTGTGGCTTGTCCAAAAGGGTGGAAAATATCGCGATAGATATGATTTTCTTGGCGTTTAATATAAATGACTTTTCCGTCTTCGGTTGTCGTGCGCAAAACACCACTTTCGCCCCCACGGCGTTGGTTTGGCTGTTCAACCCATTCACCCTGGGTACTCCACCATTGTTCAAAAAACTGTCCTGTACTATCTAATTTGGGAAGAGGCATACGAATTCTCATATAAGCAAACTTATTTATTAAACACTAGCAATAATCTAAAAGTGAGTATTGTAGAATAATGCTTTTCATCCGTATACTAGTCTATTATTGTGATTATTAAGTACTGAGGAGAATTCAGTGTTATTTAATGTAGTGTGGATTCGTGACAATGAAACCTTGCATGATTACTGCCAACAGTGGCAGCAGTTACCTTTTATTACATTGGATACTGAATTTTTTAGAGAAACAACTTTTTATCCTATTGCAGGGCTTATTCAGCTAAGTGACGGCAAAGCCCCCTATTTAATCGACCCTTTGACGATTACAGATTGGCTTCCACTTGCTATACTTCTACAGAGTAAACAGGTGGTTAAGGTGTTGCACGCCTGTTCAGAAGATTTAGAGTTACTTTACCAACTAACAGGTGTGATTACTGAACCTGTATTTGATACGCAAATTGCGGCAGCTTTTCTAAATATGGGCATTACGCTAGGCTATTCATCTTTAATTCAACAATTATTACATAAAGAAGTGAGCAAAGAAGAAAAACGTTCTGACTGGTTGAGACGTCCTTTAAGTCACGAGCAGGAGCAATACGCCGCTGCTGACGTGATGTATCTTATTGAGCTTTATCATTATTTTGATACTCACCTCTCAAAGCAAAAGCAAGCGTGGTTGTTTGAGGATACACTTTCTTTAGCAAAGCACTATGCAGAGCAATCGGATTATCAGAACCTCTATAAGAGCTCAAGGCAAGCGTGGCGGTTATCCAGACAGCAGTTAGCTGTATTGCGTGCACTTTATGCTTGGCGTGAAGAAGAGGCAATCGCCAGAAATCTAGCGCGTGGTCGTTTACTGAAAGATAATAGTTTATTTATGATGGCGAAATATATGCCGGCAACAATCGTTTCTTTGGCCAAAACACCTGAGTTACACCCTAGTGTTTTACGTAAAGAGGGTGAAAAGTTATTATCGGTTATAGATAAAGCGGCCAAAAGTCCTCCAGAAACATGGCCTGAACAATTACAAAAAGCTGTTTCTATGAACAGTAGCCAATTTGCCAAGCAACTTAAACAAAAAGTTTTCGAACAAGCAGAGGTTTTGGGTATTTGTCCGGAGCTGTTGTGGCGCAAAAAAATTATTGAGCCTTTAATTGCTGCTGACGCAGGGCAGCAATGTGAACAGTTTTCTGATAGTTTACAAGGCTGGCGTAAACACATATTATCTAATATTCTAGTACAAACAATCAGCTAAATTGAGTTTATAATGACAAGTATAGAAAAGCGGATTTGTTCTATTTTTAAAAGTCCTCGCAAAAATGAAATGTATTTGTATGTTGACAAGAAGGAAGGGCTGGATCGTGTTCCAGAAGAGTTATTAAGTATTTTTGGGTCTCCAGTGCCTGTTTTTGACTTATTATTAACTGCTCAGCGTAAACTTGCTCGAGAAGATGTTGCTCAGGTATTAGCTAGTATAGAACAGCAGGGCTATCATCTACAAATGCCTCCACCTCCTGATGAGGAGGAGCTTATGAGTTTACCTGATGAACTATTGAGGTTTAATGATCCCGTATGAATAAATTATTGATTATCGACTACCATTATCCCGCTTATGTTGAACTAGCGAAAAAATACTATCCTAACTGTGAGGTATTCGCAGGAGATAATGTTGCAGCTATTAAAGATAAAGCCTCTGAGTGTGATATTTGGCTTGGAGCAGCAAATCTTTGTGCTGATTTGCTTAAACAAGGGGTTAGATCTCCTCGGTGGATTCAATCTATTTTAGCAGGTATTACGCCCTTATTAGCCAATGATTTGCCTAAAGATTATCAGCTAAGTCGTGCTGTAGGGGTATTTGATCAATTAATGGCAGAGTATGTGTTAACGTATATGCTAGCTCATGAGCGTACTGTCATTGCCCATTATGAAGCACAGAATAAACAGCAATGGTTACGTGGTGAGCCCGCTACACTACATGATAAAACAGTTCTAATTGTAGGTGCTGGTACGATAGGTACAGGTGTTGCTAAGTTTCTTAAACCATTTGGCGTGCATCTATTGGGTATTGCTCATAAAGCAAGAGCAATTGAACCATTTGATAAAGTAGGGGTGCAATCAGATTTAGCAACTTATGTGGCTGACGCTGATTATGTGATTAACTTATTACCTGATACTCCTGATACACATAATATCTATAATGCGAATATATTCAGTAAAATGAAACAAGGTGCTGTATTTATTAATGCTGGGCGTGGTGTTTCTATTGTAGATGATGATTTAATTGCAGCTTTAGCTAATAATAAACCTGCATTAGCTGTCTTAGATGTGTTTAGAACAGAACCGTTACCAACAGATCATCCTTTCTGGAAAGTACCTAATATTGTATTAACGGGGCATTCGGCAGCAATGGGGATTCCCTCCTTGATTTTTGATTTATTCCGTCATAACTTAACACATTTTGAAAAGCAAGAACCACTGATTGGGCAAGTTGATTTTAAGAAAGGGTATTAATGGCTAGAGCAGTTTTTAAAAAGAGTTTTTTTCAGCCTCGTTACTGGTCATTATGGCTAGCAATAGGAGTATTATGGTTATTGATTCAATTACCCTTTAAATGGTTAAAAAAATTAGGAGCGGCAATAGGCCGCTTCCTTTATTATTTTGCCAAGAGTCGCCGCAAGATTGCGTTACGTAATCTTGAGCTTTGTTTCCCTGAATTGACGGAGCAAGAATGTATCCTCATTGTGAAAAGAAATTTTGCTGCAATGGGGATTGCTTTTTTTGAGATGGCCATTAGTTGGTGGTGGCCTAAAAAGAAATTTGCCAAACTTGCTAAGAAAGTGGATGGTTTAGAACACTTGAAAAAAGCGCATGAAGCAGGCCAAGGTGTACTGCTTATGTCATTGCATTTTACAACATTAGAAATTGGTGCCGCGTTGTTAAGTACCATGTATCCAATGAATGGTATGTACCGTCAGCATAAAAATGCTTTTTTTGATTATATACAACGTGCAGGGCGAGAAACTTATAATTTAGAAGGAGAAGCCATTGAGCGCGATGATATTAAAACAATGCTAAAAGTCATGCGTTCAGGGGGAACTATTTGGTATGCCCCCGATCAAGATTATGGCGCAAAACAAAGTATTTTTGTGCCTTTGTTTGGTATCTCTGCAGCTACTGTCACAGCAACCAGTAAGTTTGCCCGTTTGGGTAAGGCAAAAGTGATCCCTTTTGTACAAAAACCGCTAGAAGATGGCAGTGGTTACCACCTAGTCATCTATCCACCACTTGATGACTTTCCCAGTGAATCTGAAGAAAAAGATTGTTTACGAATTAATCAATGGGTTGAGCAATGTGTGAAAGAACAGCTTGATCAATATTTATGGGCTCATCGCCGGTTTAAAACTAGACCCGCTGGTGAAACATCGTTATACAAAAAATGAGGTGATCTGAAGAGAAATAAAGATAATTTACGATTTAGGGAATAGGAAGTTATTAAGGATATAGTATAATATATACGCTTAAATGACGATTTTTTCAGATAACACTAAGGTCTGTAAAATAAGTCAAATAACAAGAATTTATTAAATGACAATTAACTATAAGCAACTCACAAAAAGGTTGCCGATTTCACGGCTTTTAAAAGAAGCTTTACTTATAGAGACTGGAGCAAGCTATGCAAGATCTTGATCCCATAGAAACAAAAGAATGGGTTGATTCCCTAGAGTCAGTAGTTAAAAATGAGGGCGAAGATCGCGCTCAGTATATCATGGGCGAAATGGGTGTTTGGGCAGCGCGCAATGGTGTAAAACTACCTTACGCAATCAATACCCCCTATTGCAATACAATCCCTGTTTCAGAAGAACCTGTTATGCCAGGTGATATGTTTATGGAACGCCGTATTCGCTCATTGGTTCGTTGGAACGCGATGGCAATGGTGGTACGTGCTAACCGTAAGGACCCAGATTTGGGCGGACATATCGGTAGCTTTGCTTCCAGTGCAACGCTCTATGATGTAGGGTTTAACTACTTTTTTAAAGGGCCTAATGAAGAACACGGTGGCGATCTTGTATTCTTCCAAGGACATACTGCTCCAGGTATTTATGCGCGTGCTTTCTTAGAAGGCCGTATTTCTGAAGAGCAATTAAATAATTTCCGTCAAGAAGTGGGTGGCAAAGGTCTTTCTTCCTATCCACATCCATGGCTTATGCCAGACTTTTGGCAGTTCCCAACGGTTTCTATGGGATTAGGTCCTATCCAAGCCATTTACCAAGCTCGTTTTATGAAATATTTAGAGCACCGTGGTTTCATTACGCCAGGCCAACAAAAAGTTTGGTGCTTTATTGGTGACGGTGAAACTGATGAACCAGAAACTTTAGGTGCTATTTCATTAGCGGGTCGTGAAAAACTAGATAATTTGATTTTTGTTATTAACTGTAACTTACAGCGTTTAGATGGCCCTGTACGTGGTAATGGCAAAATTATTCAAGAACTTGAAGGTGTCTTCCGTGGTGCTAACTGGAACGTTAACAAAGTTATTTGGGGACGTCTATGGGATCCACTATTTGCAAAAGATAAAGATGGTTTATTGCAACGCCGTATGGAAGAAGTAGTGGACGGTGATTACCAAAACTACAAATCTAAAGATGGTGCGTTTGTACGTAAACACTTCTTCGGTGCATATCCTGAGTTATCAGAGATGGTTAAGGATATGACAGATGATGAGATTTGGGCATTAAACCGTGGTGGTCATGATCCGTTTAAAGTTTATGCTGCTTATCATCAAGCTGTAAATCATACAGGTCAGCCTAGTGTTATCTTAGCAAAAACTATTAAAGGTTACGGTATCTTAGGTACTGCGGGTCAAAATACAGCCCATAATGATAAGAAGTTGACGGATGCGGTGATTCAAAACTTCCGTGACAAGTTTGATGTACCTGTTCCTGATAAAGATTTACCGAATATTCCATTCTTCCGTCCAGAAGAAACAAGCCCTGAAATCAAATATATTCGCGCACGTCGTGCTGAGTTGGGTGGTTATGTACCTAGTCGTCGTACGAAGAGCTTTAGCATTCCTACGCCATCACTTGATACATTAAAAGCGATTTTAGATGGTTCAGGTGACCGTGAAATTTCAACCACCATGTCATTTGTGCGTATTTTAGCGCATTTAGTGAAAGATAAAGACCTTGGTAGCCGTATTGTTCCTATCGTACCTGATGAAGCGCGTACCTTTGGTATGGAAGGTATGTTCCGTCAACTAGGTATTTATTCTTCTGTTGGTCAGCTTTATGAGCCAGTAGATAAAGACCAAGTGATGTTCTACCGTGAAGACAAAAAAGGTCAAATACTTGAAGAAGGTATTAACGAAGCGGGTGCAATGTCTTCTTGGATTGCTGCTGGTACATCATACAGTACCCATAACCAGCCTATGCTTCCTTTCTATGTGTTCTACTCTATGTTTGGTTTCCAACGTATTGGTGACCTTGCTTGGGCGGCAGGTGATAGCCGTGCGCATGGTTTCTTAATCGGTGGTACGTCTGGTCGTACAACGTTAAATGGTGAAGGTTTACAGCATGAAGATGGTCATAGCCATATTTTAGCGGGTACTATTCCTAACTGTCGTAGTTATGATCCTACCTATGCTTATGAGCTTGCTGTGATTATTCGTCATGGTATTAAAGAAATGATGGAAGAGGGCAAGAGCCTATATTATTACATCACTGTACTTAATGAGAATTATCAACAACCTTCATTGCCAAAAACTAAGGGTATTGATGAAGCCATTATTAAAGGTATGTACTTATTAGAGTCAGATAAGTCAAAATCTAAACAACGTGTGCAATTAATGGGTTCAGGTTCTATCTTAAGAGAAGTGAATGCCGCGGCTGAAATCTTACGCAAAGATTACAAAGTGGCTGCTGATGTGTGGAGTGTTCCAAGCTTTAATGAACTACGCCGTGATGGTTTAGATGTTGAGCGTTGGAATCGTTTACATCCAACAGCTAAACCAAGAAAGGCTTATGTGACAGAGTGCTTAGAAAAGACACAAGGTCCTGTTATTGCTTCAACAGACTACATCAAGTTATTGGCTGATCAAATACGCCAATGGGTTCCTAATGATCAATACAAAGTGTTAGGAACGGATGGTTTTGGTCGCAGTGATAGCCGTGCTAACTTACGTAACTTCTTCGAAGTAGACCGTCATTGGATCGTTGTCTCTGCTTTAGAAGCGTTAGTGGAACGTGGAGAGATTAAACCAAGTGTTGTGGCTGATGCCATTAAGAAATTTGGTATTGATCCAGACAAAACAAATCCACTTGACTGCTAGTAGTTGCGGAATAGGAGAATAAAGAAATGAGTGAAACTATTCACGTCCCCAATATTGGTGGTGAAGGTGAAGTTATTGAGATACTTGTTAAGGTTGGCGATCGTATTGAAGCTGACCAAAGTATCGTAACGCTTGAATCAGCTAAAGCCAGTATGGAAGTACCCTGCTCAAAAGCAGGGACTGTTAAAAAGATACTCTTTAAAATGGGGGATACCTTAAAAGAAGGTGATCCTATGATTGAGCTAGAAGCTGAAGGTGCTACTGCTGCACCAAAAGAAGCTCCAGCACCTGCTAAGGAGGCCCCTAAAGCAGAAGCTAAGTCAGCGCCTAAAGCTGCTGCTCAAACCTCTGCCGGTACTCCTAGTGTTGAACAAATAAATGTTCCTAACATTGGCGGTGAAGGTCAAGTGATCGAAATACTCGTAAGAGTAGGACAACGCGTTGAGGCTGATCAAAGCATTGTAACACTTGAGTCAGCTAAGGCCAGTATGGAAGTACCTACGCCAAAAGCAGGTGTGATCAAAAAGCTACTCTTTAAGATGGGTGACTCATTAAAAGATGGTGATCCAATGCTTGAGCTTGAGGTTGATGGTGATTCAGCCGCTGTAGAAGCTGCACCTATCACTTTCTCAGATGTGGCTGTTGTTGATCAAGATGGTTCACAAGCCCCTGCTCCTGAAGTTAGAGGCGGAGTAGAGCAAATCAATGTGCCAAACATTGGTGGCGAAGGTCAAGTGATCGAAATTCTTGTGAATGTAGGTGATCGTGTTGAGGCTGACCAAAGTATTGTAACGCTGGAATCAGCTAAAGCAAGTATGGAAGTACCTACGCCTAAAGCAGGTATTGTTAAAAAGCTTTTATTTAAAATGGGTGATTCGTTAAAAGATGGCGACCCAATGCTTGAGTTAGAAGTGATAGGAAGTGTGGCCTCAGTGCCTGCACCTACTAAACAAGCTGCTCAATCAACGCCATCTGCTGCCCCATCAGCACCAGCAAAAGCACAGGTTGTAGACAGTACTCCAACTGCTGCGACAGCCGGTAGTAATGCTAAGGTGCATGCTGGTCCTGCTGTACGTATGATAGCACGTGATTTTGGTGTTGATCTTGGATTAGTAAAAGCGACAGGCCCACGTGGACGTATCCTTAAAGAAGACGTACAAAACTTTGTTAAGCAAGAGTTGCAGAAACCTAAAGCAGCTGCTTCTGGTGGCTCGGGTATTCCACCAATCCCAGAGGTTGACTTTAGCCGTTTTGGTGCTGTTGAAGAAGTACCATTAACACGTTTAATGCAAATTGCAGCAGTAAATTTACACCGCAGTTGGGTGAACTTACCTCATGTGACACAGTTTGATCAGTCTGATATTACTGATCTTGAAGAGTTCCGTGTGGCTCAAAAAGCATTGGGTGAGAAGAAAGGGGTTAAGCTAACTTTATTACCTTTCTTAATTAAAGCGTGTGCACATCTGTTATTAGAAATGCCTGACTTTAATAGCTCTCTTGCACCAAGTGGTAAAGCAGTTATTCGCAAAAAATATGTACATATTGGCTTTGCTGTAGATACGCCTGATGGGTTGTTAGTGCCTGTTATTCGTGATGCGGATAAAAAGAGTCTATTTGACTTAGCTAAAGAAGCATCAGAGCTTGCAGCTAAAGCACGCGACAAAAAGTTAAAACCTGATGAAATGCAGGGGGCTTGCTTTACTATTTCTAGCCTTGGGCATATTGGTGGTACTGGCTTTACACCGATTGTTAATGCGCCTGAAGTAGCTATTTTAGGGGTTAACAAAGCCTCAATGCAACCTGTTTGGGATGGTAAAGCATTCCAGCCTCGTTTGATGTTACCGTTATCATTATCTTATGATCACCGTGTCATCAATGGTGCGGCAGGTGCACGTTTTACAAAACGTCTTGCTGACATTTTGGGTGATATTCGTTCAATGTTATTGTAAGCGTTATTTGTCTATAAAAAACCCTCTATTAAGAGGGTTTTTTGTACTTCGCTATTTTGGCTTACAGTCAGTCTGACCTATTGAGTGCTGTTTCTAATGCACTAAAGGTACATTGATAACGTTTACCTGCTTTAGTGGTGGCATCGTATTTAATATCTGTAGCTGAGTCTTGTTTATTAGAGATAGTGAACTCATGCTCACCTAAGCTAAGAGCATTTGCAGTGGCTTTACAGAGTGTTCCCTCTGAAGTCGTGCTGCATGCTGTTAACAAAAAAAGTAGAGAATACAGCGAGTATTGTTTTCATATTTATCTTTAATATATGTTGAGATATTTTAAAATAGTCAAATTAAAACAATATGTTATAGTTTTTTATGTGATGGTTGTAGTATTGAAAAATAACTGAAAATAGATAAATGTATAAAATTGGAGAAGATACTGGAGATGGATAAAACTATCGGCTAAATGGAAAACAGCAGGTATAATAGTATTTTATTAAACCCTTAAATTATAAAAGGTTCATCTGTGCAAGAGTCTACCCGCTTATTTATGTACGGCAAAATACACCGTTGCCGAGTAACCGAAGCTAATTTGGATTATATGGGTTCTATCACAATAGATCCTTTATTGTTAGATGCAACAGGAATTCTACCCTATACTCAAGTTGATGTGGTTAATATTACCAATGGAGCACGGCTACAAACATATGTTATTCCAGGTAATATAGGTGCTGGCGAAATCTGCCTTAATGGGGCAGCAGCTCATCTGTTTAGTAAAAATGACCTTGCCATCATTATGGCGTATGAGCAATGCCCCATTAGTCAGCTTGTAGGACGCGCTTCTAAGGCAGTGATGGTTGATCATAATAATCAAATTATTGAAGTTATTACTTATCAAACTCCGAGTTTAACCCAGCTTGCCAATGGGGAAGTACCAAGCCGAGCTCATGAGCCTTATGGTATTAAAATAAAATAAATATAGGTATCTATCTAGCTTGTTAGAAGAGTGATGGGCTAGTTTGTTAATAAGATTATGGCTTTGAGTTTCATTGAGTTAACTTTAAATACATTTTCAGTAGTCATTATTTTAGTGTTTTCTTAACGCTATGAGTAAATTAAATTCTATGGTAAGGATAAACTTTTTTTGCTTTAGATTAAGACTTCAAATTTTCAAAAATTATGTGAATTACTGATCTCGCTATTTGTATGGACCTCCATTTATTTGTTTGATTTTCAATGATGATTTCTTTAACTGTGATATAGTTCTATTATTTTACAATAGAGTCCAATGAGTATTGTTATTGTATTAAAACATAACGATAGTATTCGACTTTATAAAATAGAAAGGTTGTTAGTATGGTACGTTCAATCATTTATGATCCCACTGACAGGAGTATTAAGGAGAGAATATTTCATGCGTTGATGTTCGAGATTCTGGCAATTTTGATTACAGCACCAATGGCTGCTTTGCTAATGGGGCAGTCAGTAAGTCAAATGGGAGTATTAACCATTATGTTTGCTGTTATTGCGCTACTCTGTAATATGATTTTTAATTTTCTATTTGATTTGGCACAGCGCCGTATGGGATTTAAGCGTACAATTAAAGTACGTATATTACATACCATATTATTTGAATTTAGTTTTGTTGCTATTTCAGTACCGTTAGCGGCCTGGTGGTTATCCATGGGGCTATTAGAGGCTTTTATTCTAGATTTTGGATTAACGGTGTTTTTTTTAATTTATACCTTTGTATTTAACTATGTTTATGACAAATTACGTGAGCAATTATTCATTAAAAAAATGGCTAGACAAGGTGTACAAGTAAAACTTTAATAATGTCTGTTACTATTATTCAACTTGATGTACTTAATTTGGATTAACTTTTATGTTATGTAAACAATTAACTGATGATGTTTTGAAAAAATTGCCAGCGCATTTAACGTCTGTGATCTTGGGTATGGGCTGTTTTTGGGGCGTTGAACGGCTGTTATGGCAGCAAAAGGGTGTATGGGGAACGGCGGTAGGGTATGCTGGGGGGGATGTTGATAACCCAACTTATCAGCAAGTATGTTCAGGTGATACAGGGCATGCTGAGGTGGTATTAGTCGTTTATGATCCAATGATGATCGATTTTAATGATTTATTAACACTTTTCTGGGAAAATCATGATCCTACACAAGGCATGCGCCAAGGCAATGACGTGGGTAGCCAATATCGTTCAGTCATTTATTGTACTTGCGATGAGCAATTACAAGCTTCTTTATTAAGTAAGCAGCAATACCAACAACAATTGACTTTAAAAGGCTATACAGCGATTACTACAGAGATTAAGTTTGCACCTGTGTTTTATTTTGCTGAAGCATATCATCAGCGTTATTTAGACAAAAATCCAAATGGTTATTGTGGTCTCAAAGGGACAGGGGTTAATTGTGTTCATCAATAGGTTATTTTGTCACGATAAAGTAACATGAGTGTGACAAAAAGTAACAAGTTAGTAATAGACTTATTTTATATTTTTAGCAATTTATTGATATGGTTGTATTTTTTAAGTTTGGCATGGTTAATGCTTATATATAGGTACAATAAGAAAAATAACTGAGTGCTATTTAGCAAGTACTAGCTGATAGAATAAAAATAATAAATAGGCAGTTAAATAATAAAATAAGAATAATAATATAAGATAAAAAGGGGGCCTAGGCCCCTTTTATTATGTTTCTGAAGTTATAGATAATAATGCGTTAAAGTTTTAAAATCTTCCTCTCCAAGTATCTCAATCATCTTATCTGTAAAAGCTTTTGGTAATTCAATTTGTTTGCTGCTTGGGTCAATGGTTATCAAGGGGATAAAGTTGTCTAGGTTTTGATTTTTTTTATGAAGTAGTAAGTCGAGCTCATTCCAAAAGGAAGCTCCCTTGAGATAGAATAATTTATAAAATGCCCAACTTCCTGTTTGTTTATATCGCTGATCCATCGCATATAAGCCGAGTTGATAATTAGGATCGATATTTTTGTATTTTCCCCACAGTTTTAATGCTTTGGTATTGACCTTTCCGTTTGTTAACGCTTTGTAAGAGTAATAGTCAGCCAAACCTTCACAAGCCCATCTTGGGTATTTATTGCAAGGGGTTATAATATGTACGTATTCATGTAAAAAAATACCTATGAAATTTTTTTCCCAGTTATCCATCAGTTGGCCATTTTTTACATAGTAGTTAATTAAAAAAGCATCATCAGCTGCTGTTCCTCCAGCATCTTTAAAGTCCCCATCATTTTTTGCTATCATCACTACTCTAATAGGGTTAGGGTTTGAGTAGTTAAATAATTTATTCAGGTATTCTAAATGAGGAACCATCTTATTTAACAATGCTTGTTTATCAATAGATTCTGCAAGCTTATCTGTGAAAAAATTAAATTTTAAATTATTGGCATAAGTGGTAGTTGGTGTTTTACCCCATATTAAAAAAAGTTCACCATTGATTGGTTTGTCTTCAGGCAAGGGTACACAATTTTTAGGATTAATGCATACCAAGGCATTTGGGTAGTTTTCAAACCGAGGAAAATTATTACTTTCTTTTAATAGCCATTGGTTATTGTTAAAGTAGTATTCTCCTCTACTTCTACCTCCTAATCCCTCCATGGGTTCTCTAAAAAAAGGAATCTCCCAGGAAATCAGACGACAAGTTTCTGGTCTATTATAAATAATTGCACGTCCATCATCAGCACAAAAAACAGTTTTACGCGGTCTGTTATCACCAATCCAAAATCTAGATGGGGTTAATATAAATTTACCGAGATGTTGTGTAACGACATCTATGCGCATTGTAAGCGAAGTGGAGTAATAAGTTTTGAGCTGATAGACAATAGGATAGTTCTGTGCATTAATGTTTAAGCAACTAAGATAAATAGCTAAGAAAAATAGTAAGCGGAGAATTTTTTTTTCTGTAATCACTTTATTCAATACTACAATGGTTTAAATGAATATCCTTGCGTAGCTACAATTAAGCTTTTGTCTAAGTAGCTTCCCTACTTAGACAAATCGCTAAAAGTTTAAGTGGAAATTAAACTTTAGCGCGGGCTTTGTATTCATTAGTACGTGTATCGATTTCGATATAGTCACCAATGTCACAAAACTCAGAAACTTTTAGTTCATAGCCTGTATTTAAACGTGCCACTTTCATTACTTTACCTGATGTATCGCCGCGTACTGCTGGTTCAGTGTAAGAAATTTGACGAACGATAGTTGTAGGCAACTCAATAGAGATAACACGGCCATCATAAAACACAGCTTCGCAAACATCTTGCATACCATCTTCAATGAAGTACACCGCATCACCAAGATCATCTTTTTCCACTTCGTATTGATTGAATTCATTATCCATAAATACAAAGTTTGGGTCAGCAAGATAGGAGTAAGTAACTTCTTTGCGTTCTAAAATAATAGGCTCTAATTTGTCATCAGCTTTGTAAACTGTTTCAGTAACAGCACCTGTTAAAACATTTTTTAATTTCATTTTAACAACAGCCGAGTTACGACCTGATTTGTTAAATTCAGCTTTTTGCACCACCCATGGGGCATTGTTGATGTTGATGACTTGTCCTGCGCGGAATTCTTGAGCTGTTTTCATTAATGTATCCGTTAATTATCCGATGAGTCTTTAAATAATATTTTATAGCTGCCTATAATAGCTAATTTTTATAAAGTTTGGCTAGTTTTGTTATCAAATCTGTAACAGTTTTTTGTTTTTCGGTCCATTTTTTTGCTTGTTCTTTAATTATTGAGATTTGTTCGCAATAAGCTAGCCAGCTTTCTGCTAAGTTTTCTTGATTATTCCATGCAAACCACCAGTTTTTAATGATTAATTGCACTGAGCTAGGTAGGCCATCTAAATAATGTTCAAGAAAGGCTTCTAGTTTCATGAGGTGGGTCTTTTCTCGTTGTGGATAAATGTGCCATAACATGGGTTTACCTGCATATTGAGCTCTAATAAACGAGTCTTCACCGCGAATAATATTATAGTCTGTACACCAAAGAAGTTTGTCGAAGTCAACTTGAGTGATAAAAGGAATAATTTGTAGTGTTAAGTTCTTGAGTTGTACTGTATAGTCAGGTATTAAAGTATTAACATCAATGTGGAGGTAGTCGGCTAAGTTTTTTAATAAAGGAGTTTGTGGAATAAGTAGCTGATAGGCATGTTCACCATGCTTGAGGGTATCTAGCCACTCACCAATAGCTTGATTAGCATAGCTAAAAATAAACAATAAAAAACTATTTGGTTTTTTAGTGACATGCAATTGGCTTAAAAACTGCTGCTGGGCTATGGGGTCATTTTGAAAAGTTATTGCTTGCTCAATAATAGCGTGTTCTCTGATAAGTCCGCCTGTTTCAGGTAAACCTGGGAAAAAGAAATATTTTTTTAAATTAAGTGACTGTAAAGAGGGTATAGCGTGAAAATCAACGGACCACCTCTCATAGGTTAAATACTCAAGATTCACCCAAAGAATAGTTTTATTTGCTTGTGACATGGCTTGAATATAGTCATCAGGGAGGTTGCATGCAAAACTTTCAATAACAATATCAGCAGGAGAAACTGGTTGCCAATGGGCTTGCCAATGATAAATGAATATATTCTCTACTAGTTGTTTGTTAAGATTAGTATTCACATGGGGGCATATTTCTTTAAATGCTTTAAGATCATCTACCCATAATCGAACATACTGTTGTTGTTCATTGGCGAGTTGCCTTGCTAAGCGCCAACAAACACCAATATCCCCATAGTTATCAATCACTTTACAAAAGACATCCCATTGGGTATGGGGAGGGAACTTTACCATGTTAGCTTATTCGCTGAAATTTTAAGTCCCATACGCCATGGCCTAAACGCTCACCTCGTGCTTCAAATTTAGTTATTGGTCTCTCTAATGGGCGAGGTACATAGGTATTGTCTTGTGCGAGGTTGCTATACCCTTCAGCTTGTTGCATCACTTCTAACATATGTTCTGCGTAAGGTTGCCAATCGGTAGCCATATGGAAGATACCACCCAGTTTTAATTTACGGCGGATGAGTGCAGCAAATTCAGGCTGTACGATTCGACGCTTATGATGACGTGCTTTGTGCCAAGGATCTGGGAAGAAGAGTAATAGGCGATCAAGGCTATTATCAGCAATGCTATTATTTAAAACTTCAATGGCATCACAGTTAAAAACACGTACATTCGTCACTTGTTTTTCTTGTAGTAGTGTAATTAGTGCACCAACTCCGGGTTTATGCACTTCAATACCAATAAAGTCTTGTTCTGGTGCTTGCTCAGCCATGGTGCATAGTGATTGCCCCATGCCAAAGCCAATCTCTAAGGTAACAGGGGCATTGCGTTTAAAAATGGCACTGTAGTCTAATAAACCTTGTTGTAACTCAAGCCCATACTGCGGCCAGCCTGTTTCAATGGCTTGTTTTTGCCCATGTGTCATGCGGCCTGCGCGAATAACGAAACTTTTTATGGTGCGTAGTGGAATATTTTTTTCTGTCATAACTAAGCTAATTTGCGTATATTGAATAGTAATAGGCATGTATTTAAGGTTAAGCGACATATTCTATCATTAAGCGTGGATAAGCGCATATAATTAGGCGATTAAGTAATATTTATTTCAATTTTTCAATGGATTGACAGCTAATATGAAAAGACCTCATAAAGATAGGCTGATAGAAGAGTATCTTAAGACATTGGATAGGAAAGTCATAAAGCTAGGGGTTATATTCAATGCGATTATCATTTTTTAAGTAGTTTAGTTTTCTAATTGGTATTATGTTGTTAAGTTATTTATATGAAATTTTTCCACCTTTATCAAGTTTTGTGAGAAAGGCTGAGAGTAATATGATAAAATAGTTAGAAAAAGCCCCTCATTATTCATGGAATAATGAGGGGCTAAAGGATTTACTTAATTAAACCATCTAAAGGTGAGGAGGCTGTTGCATAGAGTTTACGTGGCATACGGCCCGCTAAATAAGCTTTGCGTCCAGCAATAATAGCATGCTTCATTGCTTCAGCCATTAGAACAGGTTGCTTGGCATGGGCTATGGCACTGTTCATGAGTACTGCCTCACAGCCGAGCTCCATTGCTATGGTTGCATCAGACGCAGTGCCAACACCTGCATCAACAAGCACAGGTACTTTGGCTTCTTCTAAAATAATTTGTAGGTTATAGGGGTTACAAATCCCCATGCCACTACCGATAAGCCCGGCAAGAGGCATGACAGCAATACAACCGATTTCTTCAAGCTGGCGTGCGATAATGGGGTCATCACTGGTATAAACCATTACATCAAAGTTTTCTTTAACGAGTATCTCTGCTGCTTTTAGCGTTTCTATCACATTGGGGAAAAGCGTTTTTTGATCAGCTAATACTTCTAATTTGACTAAGTTATGTCCGTCTAGCAACTCACGCGCTAAGCGGCAGGTTCTCACTGCTTCAGTGGCATCGAAGCAACCAGCAGTATTAGGCAATATGGTGTATTTGCTCGGTGGGATGATATCTAATAAGTTCGGCTCGTTAGGGTTTTGTCCTATATTAGTACGGCGTACAGCAAGTGTAACAATTTCTGCCCCTGAGGCTTCAATGGCCGCTTGTGTCTCTTTAAAATCTTTATATTTACCTGTCCCTACCAGTAATCGCGATTGGTAAGTTTTGCCCGCAAGAGTTAGAGGTGTATCTGTAATTGTTGACATGTGCACTCCTTTTTTATTAGCCGCCACCGATGGCGTGTACAATTTCTAATTGGTCATTTTCTTGTAACGTGATTTGACTATATTGGCTGCGTGGGGCAATTTCTTGGTTGAGTTCAATAGCAATACGTTTCCCCGTTAGCCCTAGTTGTTCAATAAGCTCGGTAAGGGTTGTCGGTGCAGTCAGTACATGAGGTTTTTCATTAATATAAATGTTCATTGTAATCTATTACTCCATACGAGGTTGTTTTATGGGTAATTTCCAAGCAGCAATCAATAGTAATAGCCAACCAAATATAAATGCAAAGCCACCAATGGGAGCTGTTTTATAATTCGGTAATCCAAAGTAAGTTATGGAGTAGAGTGTTCCACAGAAAAATAGGATACCAATAACAAAAAGCCAACCCGCAGTTTTAATGAGACGGCTAGTAAAGAGATGGCAAAGTATAGCAACTGCTAATAAGGCGATGGCATGGTACATTTGGTATTGTACGCCGAGTTTAAACGTTAAAATTTGTTCAGCAGATAAGATAGATTTTAAACCATGTGAAGCATATGAACCTAAAATAACGGATGAACAACCAAACAAACCTGATAGTGCTAAGAATATACGTACCATTAGTGGCCTCATTTTTTTAAGTATAGTGATAGTGTATCAAAGTTTGAGTATTATAAGAGAATTTCTCTTTTATTGGTCGGTGTGAGTTAATTTTTTATTAGTTATTTATCTTTATTAGGCTTAATGTATAAAAATCAGAAGGGCTTTTTTATATCATAAATTATAGATAGCATTTGTTAGGATAAAAAAGAGTTAAATGCTATTTATTATCCTTATTTGTTATTGAAAAATTATTTTTAATAAAACTTTTAATATTAAAAAAAATATTTTTAGTTTATTATTTTCGGTTTAATGAATAGTTACAAATTTAGAGCTAAGAAATTTTATAACATGAGGTTGAATTATTAATTATGTCTGAGCAGCACATGACACCTAATGACAAACGTTCTTATAGTCCACGGCTTTATAATGCAGACTTAGCACCTGCTCAAAACAAAAACTGGACATGGTATAATATGTTTAGTTTTTGGATGTCAGACGTGCATAGTGTTGGTGGTTATATTGTCGCTGCTAGCCTTTTTGCCTTTGGATTAGCAGGTTGGCAAGTATTGCTTTGCCTTCTCATTGGCATTTGTATTGTGCTGTTTTTCGCTAATTTAATGGCAAAGCCTTGTCAGGAGTCTGGTGTTCCTGTCGCAGTATTATGTCGTCAGGCCTTTGGCGTATTTGGTGCGAATATTCCAGCAGTTACACGAGGTCTTATTGCTGTTGCTTGGTATGGTATTCAAACTTATTTAGCCTCTCATGGATTAATGATTGTTTTACTTAAATTTTTTCCTGAGTTAGGTTATTTAAATGAAATGTCATGGTTGGGATTATCTGGTTTAGGTTGGTTTTGCTTTGTTGCCATGTGGTTCTCTCAAGCAGTTGTTTTTTGGTATGGCATGGAGACTATAAAACGGTTTATTGATTTTGCGGGACCTGCCGTTTATGTTGTTATGTTTTTATTGGCGGGGTGGATTGTGTATCAAGTCGGCCCTTCTAATATTTCTTTTACATTAAGTGATAAAGTGCTATCAATGGGCGAACAGTTCTGGTTTATGCTGATGGCCATTGCGTTAGTTGTTTCTTACTTTTCGGGTCCTTTGCTCAATTATGGCGACTTCACACGTTATATGAAAAGTATGGACGAGCTTAAAAAGGGAAATTTTTGGGGATTACCTATTAACTTTCTATTATTCTCTGTGATCACGGTAGTTATTGTATCGGGTACTGTTCCTTTATTTGGTGAGATGATTAAAGACCCTTTAGAAACCGTTTCAAGAATGGGTAATGGCTTAGTGATAGCTATCGGTGTTTTAACTATTGTTATTGCAACGATAGGCATTAATATTGTGGCTAACTTTGTATCACCTGCTTTTGATTTCTCTAATTGCTCGCCACAGCGAATAAGCTTTAGAACAGGTGGCTTAATTGCGGCCGTTGGTTCTGTATTAGTAACCCCTTGGAATTTATTTAACTCACCAGAGATTATTCACTATACACTGGATGTCCTTGCGGCGGTAATTGGCCCTTTATTTGGTATTTTATTAGTACAACATTACTTCATCAGCAAAGGGAAAATTAATATTGATGCCCTTTTTAGTGATCAACCGGGGCAGCCCTATTGGTATAGAGGTGGTTTTAATCCAAGAGCGATTATTGCTTTAATTCTTTCTGTGGTTGTGGGAGTTGCTATCATTCTTATTCCTCACTTGAAAGAGTTGGCTAACTTTAGCTGGTTTATTGGTGTGTTTGTTGGTAGTGCGCTTTACTACTTTTTGGCTAAAGATTCAAAAGTAGATGGTTAGCTGATGATAATAGGCCATTACTTATAAAAAAAGCCTGCATTTAGCAGGCTTTTTTATTTGCGTTTAAGTTATTTACGTAGGTTAACAGGTATGTAATCGCGTTCTGTATGGCCTGTATACAGCTGGCGAGGACGGCTGATTTTGTAAGGTTCAGATAGCATTTCTTTCCAGTGTGCAATCCAGCCAACTGTTCTCGAGATGGCAAAAATAACGGTAAACATACTGGTTGGAATACCAATAGCTTTTAAGATAATACCTGAGTAGAAGTCTACGTTTGGATAAAGGTTACGTTCAACAAAGTAAGGATCATTACGTGCAATTTCTTCAAGTTTCATTGCAAGTTCTAACTGAGGATCATTAATACCGAGTTCATTAAGCACTTCATCACACGCTTTTTTGAGTACTTTAGCGCGGGGATCAAAGTTTTTATAAACGCGGTGCCCAAAGCCCATTAGTTTAAAAGGATCATTTTTATCTTTAGCTTTGGCTAAGAATTTTTCAATGTTTTTTACATCACCAATTTCTTCAAGCATAGAAAGAACGGCTTCGTTAGCGCCACCGTGTGCAGGTCCCCATAATGCAGCAATTCCCGAAGCAATACATGCAAAAGGATTGGCCCCCGTAGACCCTGCTAAGCGAACGGTTGAAGTAGAGGCATTTTGCTCATGATCTGCATGAAGAATAAATATTTTATCCATCGCTTTGGCTAAAATAGGATTAACTTCGGTTTTTTCACAAGGTGTACTAAACATCATGTGTAAAAAATTAGCGGCATAATCAAGCTTGTTATCAGGATAAATGATGGGTTGACCGACGGAATATTTATAAGCCATTGCCGCAATAGTTGGCATTTTCGACACTAAGCGATTAGAGGCAATTTCACGGTGAGTCGCGTTATTGATGTCCAATGAGTCATGATAAAACGCTGAAAATGCTCCGACAAATCCGCACATAACAGCCATCGGATGAGCATCACGTCGAAAGCCATTTAAGAAGCTTTTCATTTGTTCATGAACCATGGTGTGGTTATGAATAATATCTTCATACTTTTTCTTTTGCTCAGCGTTAGGTAGTTCGCCATTTAATAGAAGATAGCAAACTTCAAGGTATTCAGAATGTTCAGCTAATTGTTCAATAGGATAACCACGGTAAAGTAAAATACCCTTATCGCCATCAATATAGGTAATTTTTGATTCACATGAAGCAGTTGACATAAAACCAGGGTCATACGTATAGTGATTAACTGATGCAAGACTTCTAACGTCTACTACTTTAGCGCCTAGTGTGCCATTAATGATAGGTAGGTCAAGGTTTGAACCGTCTTCAAAGGTCAGCGTAGCTTTGTGGTCAGCCATAATATCTCCTTGTCGTTTAATTTTTATTATTAAACTTTAGTTTTTGATTATTAGAGGTTTTAGCGTTTTAATATATTTTTGTTTAAATCATTATAAAATAAAAGTTTTAAAATACTATATTATATTTGTTAAAATTGCATGCTCATAATAGACTAATAAATAATATAATGATTCAAAATATAACGTAGGTACTATTTTTTATGACATCCTATGCACAAATGATTGAAAAAATCACTCCGGAGATCTATCAAAATTTAAAGCAGTCTGTTGAGTTGGGTAAATGGCCTAACGGTCTTGCACTCACAAAAGAGCAGAAAGAAAACTGCTTACAGGCGATTATTGCATGGGAAACAAAAAACTTGCCTAAAGAGCAACACACAGGATTTATTGATAGTGCAGGTTGTAAATCGAATAATCATAACGATGAGCAGATCATTAAAAGTAAGACGATAGATTGATGCCTTATACTGACCCAGTCACTGGGATATTACAAAAAATGCAAGTTGCTCCATTAAGCGCTGATAATAAAACAGTTTATTATCATTTATGTGTTGGTGTGCAAAAAATATTATTGAATGACTGTTTAGGTAAAACTATAAGAATTCAGTTCGAAGGGGATATTGTTTGCCAAGGGTGTGACGCTACAACGTCTAAAAGCTATGGGCAGGGGTATTGTTACCATTGTTTTAAAACATTACCTCAATGTGATCTTTGTATAGTGAGTCCAGAAAAGTGTCACTATTTAGATGGGACTTGTCGTGATAGTGCTTGGGGTGAAGCCTTTTGCATGACAGACCATATTGTTTATTTAGCAAACTCTTCTGGCTTAAAAGTTGGGATTACCCGAGCGAGTCAAATCCCTACCCGTTGGATCGATCAAGGGGCAGTACAAGCAATACCTATGTTTAGGGTTGCAACGCGCCAACAATCAGGTTTAATTGAAGATTCTTTAAAAGCGTTTGTGGCAGACAAAACTAATTGGCGTACCTTATTACAAGGTGATGCTCCTCCTCTTGATTTAGTTACTGAACGTAATCGATTGTTATCTAATACTTATAAAATAGTGGCTAAACTACAGGCGTTATTTGGTATTCAGGCGATACAGCCTATAGAAACTGAATTAGTTACAGAATTATGCTACCCAGTTGAACGATATCCAACTAAAATAATCAGCCACAATTTAGATAAACAATTATTGGTGGAAGGTAAGTTAGAGGGGATAAAAGGGCAATACTTACTGTTAGATACAGGTGCTATCAATATACGTAAGTATACGGCTTATCATGTCAGTGTTTCTATACAATAGATAGAAAACTAATTGTAAAAAATTAAATTATTCACGTAATTGTGAGGGAATTTCTTAATGAGTAACTCGGTTAAAACTATTTATTTAAAAGATTATCAAGCACCAGACTATTTAATTGATGAAACACATTTAAAGTTTGAATTGTTTGAAAACTTTACAATGGTTCATGCTGAGTTACATATTCGTCGTAACCCAGACAAACAGTCTGATGAATTACCCGAGCTTGTGTTGGATGGGCAAGAGTTAGAGCTTTTGACTGTGGTAATGGATAATGTAGTTATTAATAGTAATAGCTACACAGTGGATGATAAGAGCCTAACATTACAACCTAATAAAAATAGTTTTATTTTAAAGACTACAGTACGTATTCACCCTGAGACGAATACGGCATTAGAAGGCCTGTATAAATCTAATACTATGTTTTGTACGCAGTGCGAAGCAGAAGGGTTTAGGAAAATCACGTATTACTTAGATCGTCCTGATGTGATGAGTAAGTTCACGACTACCATTGAGGCTGACCAACAAAGCTATCCTATTTTATTATCTAATGGTAATCAGATTGCAAGTGGACAAGAGGATGATCGTCATTGGGCTACGTGGCAAGATCCGTTTAAGAAGCCTGCTTATTTATTTGCCCTTGTCGCAGGCGATTTATGGTGTGTTGAAGACAGTTTTACAACCATGAATCAACGCAAAGTAGATTTACGTATTTACGTTGAGCCCGAAAATATTAATAAAGTAAACCATGCAATGACGAGCCTAAAAAACTCTATGCGTTGGGATGAAGAAGTGTACGGTAGGGAGTACGACCTTGATATTTTTATGATTGTTGCGGTCAGCGATTTCAACATGGGGGCGATGGAGAACAAAGGGCTAAATATCTTCAATACCAGTTGTGTATTAGCGCGCCCAGAAACAGCAACCGACATGGCGCATCAACGAGTAGAAGGTGTGGTGGCGCACGAGTACTTTCATAACTGGTCAGGTAATCGTGTGACTTGCCGCGATTGGTTCCAGTTATCGCTCAAAGAAGGCTTTACGGTATTTAGAGACAGTGAGTTTACAGCAGATATGAATTCACGTACGGTGAAACGCATAGAAGATGTAGCTTTTTTACGTACGCATCAGTTTGCTGAAGATGCAGGGCCAATGGCACATCCTATTCGCCCTGATGCTTATATGGAAATCTCTAACTTCTATACTGTGACTATTTATGAAAAGGGTGCAGAAATTATACGTATGCTGCACACTTTGCTTGGGAAAGAAGGGTTTAGAAAAGGAACAGATTTATATTTTGAGCGCCACGATGGTCAGGCGGTTACTTGTGATGATTTTGTAAAAGCCTTGGCTGATGCGAATGCTATTGACTTAACCCAGTTTAAACGTTGGTATAGCCAAGCAGGCACACCACAACTTGAAGTATTGGAAAGTTATGATTCGGCTACTAAACAATACCATTTAACCTTTAAGCAATTTTGCCCACCCACACCTAATCAAGAGGAAAAACAGCCTTTTGTTATTCCTGTTAAGATGGGGTTATTAAATAAACAAGGTCAAGATTTACCTTTGCAGTTAGTCGGTGAAGGTACATTAGTTGGTGATGTAATATTGATTACGGAAGCAGAGCAAACTTTTACCTTTGCTAATGTAGGTGAAAAGCCTGTTCCCTCGTTATTAAGAGATTTTTCTGCTCCAGTTAAATTGAAATTTGCCTACAGTAAAGATGATTTATTATTTTTAATGCAGCACGATAATGATGGTTTCAACCGTTGGGATGCTAGCCAGCGTTTAGCTATTGAGGCTATTCAACAGCAGGTAGTGAATTATCAAGCGGGCAATCCAATGGTATTGGATAGTGGTTTAGAAAAAGCCTATGCTTCTTTATTAGCCGACAGCTCATTAGACCAAGCGATGGTGGCAGAAATGCTATCATTGCCTGCTGAAAACTACTTAGTAGAAATTAGTGAGGTGGCTGACCCTGATGCTATTCATGCTGCTCGCCAATTTATCCGTCAGCAGTTAGCTAATAATTTAAAAGGTCAGTTCTTAACTCATTATCAAGCTAATAGAGCAGTTTCTCAGCAAGAAGCCTATCGAGCAACAGCTGATCATATTGCACGCCGTAGTTTACAAAATATGGCTTTATCATATTTGATGTTAACAGATGATCCTCAGGTGTTAACATTGTGTTTAGATCAGTTCAAACACAGTGATAATATGACAGAACAGTTAGCGGCTTTAACTAACTTAGTTAACTCACCATATGAATCTGAAAAACAACAAGCTTTGGTTGATTTTTATGAGCAATTTGCAAATGATCCTTTAGTGATTGATCAATGGTTTGCAGTACAAGCAAATAGTCAAGCAGGGGATAGTTTAGCGCGTGTTGTTGAATTAATGAAACATGAGGCTTTTACGATTAAGAATCCTAATAAAGTACGTTCATTAATTGGTGCGTTTGCTAATAATAATTTGACAGGGTTTCATCAGAAGACAGGAGCAGGGTATCAGTTTTTAGCTGATCAAGTGTTGGCGTTAAATACGATGAATCCACAAATTGCTTCTCGTTTACTTACTCCGTTGACCCGTTGGAGAAAGTATGATGAAGAACGTCAACAACTTATGAAAGCTGAATTAGAACGTATTATGGCTGCCGATAAGTTGTCGAGTGATGTGTATGAAGTGGTTAATAAAAGTTTAGTTTAACTATTGGATTTCTGGGCCCATATTGCTTGTTTATATGGGCTTTTTATTTTATTTGATGCATTAATTACGTTCATTAAAATATTATAAATAGCCGTCTTAATTTATTTTTTTAGTGTTTTATCTATCTTATTCGTAGTAGTGATGATCAATGGTTTTGATGAGTCGGTCTTCTTTATATTGTTTTGTGCTATATATTTTATCTTCTAAGTAATAGCGCCAAAAACCTATCTTTTTTCCATGATCGTATTGCCCAGCTATATCGACTTTGCCATTGTCATCGTACAAGATATAACTGCCCTGAATAGATGGCTTATGCTGTTTGGGGGAATCATTGTAAAATTGTGAACGGATTACATCTTCAATATTGATTAGGTTATAAGCAGAAGTATAAGGCGTATTTTTAGGGTATTTTTTATAGAAAAAAGGGGCCCCAATATCAATATAAAATTCTTGTACTTTATAGTAACCTTCTGGCGTTACTCCAAGAAAGCGTCGTTCAATATTTGCAGTGTATTTATTACGAGGAGTTATTGTTTTAGTGGCAACCACTTGTCCTACTTTCCAGTCAGCAGACATTGCTTGTAATAGTAATAGCTGTTGATCTGTTTGAGCATACAGGCTACTAGAACATAAATAAATCAAAATAAGAATAAATCGTTTCACTTGTTTAATATCATCTACATAATTAACTCATAAATGAGGGGAGTATGATTAAACCAGTTTTTCAGCGCGTAGTTCACTTTTTAGATAAGCATAATAAATAGGGGCGGCGATAACGCCGGCCAACCCAAAAGCAGCCTCAAATACGAGCATGGCCAGTAGTAGCTCCCATGCTCGTGCACGAATCTGCCCACCCACAATTCGGGCATTTAGAAAGTATTCTAGCTTGTGAATGAGGATTAAGTAGACCAGTACGCAACTTGCCACCCAGAATGAAACGGAAAGGGCCACAATAAAAATAACAGTATTAGAAATTAGATTACCGATGACAGGAATTAGCCCAACAAAGAATGTAACTAAGATTAGCGTTTTGACGAGGGGTAGATGTTCGCCAAAAATATGCGGCACAATCAATAAGAAAGCTGCTGTAAAAAAAGTGTTTAGCATTGATATTTTAATTTGTGCAAACACGATGTCGTGAAATGATTTAGCTAAACGATTAACCCTTGTAAATAAGCGGGCAGCTAAAGGCTTTAATGTATTAGGATTAGGGGAAGGCTGCAATGCGATGATAGCGCCTAATATCATGCCAATTAAAACGGTGACAAATAAGTGGGCGGCGCCTTTACCAAAAGTTCTTAATTCCTCTAGATGTCCCATAATGAACTGACTAATATTTCTTTTAATATCTTCAGCTGTAGCAGGAAGAAATTGATCAATATTTTCCGGTAATTGGTTTCGAGCTTTTTCAATAATTAACAATAGCTTTTTTAACAGTTGTTCGGGGTGATTAGCTTCATGCATTAAAAAAGAAAAAGTACTCATAAAAGCAAAACTTAAACCTGTAATAACAATAATCGTCAGTAGGCCAACTGCTAGAATACGGGCAACTCTACTTTCAATACGTTGCTTGAAAATATTGGTAAGTGAGACAATGATTTCATAAGTCAAAAGCCCTGCAATTAAACAAGGAAGAAGTTTTAAAGGCAATATAAGCAATAGGCTTAGCCCAACAATGATGACACTAGCTAAGTTAATAGACAATAAGCGAGCATTGTTCATAAAAAGTTATTTACCTTTAAAAAATAGTTAAGCACAGATAAGGTATTATTATCTAGAAAATAAAATAATAATGATAGATTATACGTTGAGTTTATTTATTTCTTAACATTATTTTATTCACTTTCATCCATGTTGCTGTAATAATGAAGGTTATTAAGGTTATTTTACATAGGGATTAATACCATGAAGTTTGAAACGTTAGCCGTTCACGCGGGTTATAAGCCTGATCCTACAACGCATGCAGTTGCCGTACCGATTTATCAAACAACTTCTTATGCTTTTGATGATACACAGCATGGCGCTGATTTATTTAATCTAGCGGTGCCGGGTAATATTTATACGCGTATTACTAACCCTACCAACGCCGTATTGGAAGAACGGGTGACTGCATTAGAAGGTGGTGTCGGTGGGTTAGCTTTAGCTTCAGGCATGGCTGCTATTACAGCAGCTATTCAAACTATCGCAGAGGCTGGGGACAATATTGTCTCAGTTGCTAAGCTTTATGGTGGTACTTACAACCTATTAGCGCATACATTGCCACGTTTTGGCGTAGAAACACGTTTTGCCCCTCATGATGACTTTAAAGCATTGGAAGGGTTGATTGATGCACGCACTAAGTTAGTTTATTGTGAAACGATCAGTAATCCATCAGGAAATATTGTTGATATTGAAGCCTTAGCAACTATTGCCCATCGCCACGGTATTCCGTTGATGATTGATAATACAGTGGCCAGCCCTGTACTTTGTCGTCCATTTGAGCATGGTGCAGATATTGTGGTGCACTCGTTAACCAAATATATTGGAGGGCATGGTACCAGTTTGGGTGGGATGGTAGTTGATTCTGGCAAGTTCCCTTGGCATCAGTATCCAGAACGCTTTTCTATGTTAATTAATCCTGATCCTTCTTATCATGGGGTAAGTTACACAGAAACTTTTGCAGAAGCAGCTTATATAGCTCGTTGCCGTGTTATTCCTTTGCGTAATATGGGGGCTGCGCTTTCGCCATTTAATGCTTTTCAATTACTGCAAGGTGTTGAAACCCTCCCACTAAGAATGGAACGCCATTGTGAGAATGCATTAAAGGTTGCAAAGTTTTTAGAGCAACACCCGCAAGTAGGTTGGGTTAAATATGCTGGCTTAGAAAACAATCCAGAATATTCTTTAGCCAAGAAATACATGAATGGAACCCCTGCAGCTATTTTATCATTTGGTATTAAAGGTGGTTTTGAGGCGGGTGCAAAATTTATTGATGCATTAAAACTTGTATTGCGTTTAGTTAATATTGGGGATACTCGTTCATTAGCGTGTCACCCTGCATCGACAACACATCGTCAACTAAGTGAAGATGAATTGACGCGAGCTGGGGTAAGCCAAGATATGATTCGCCTTTCTGTGGGGATTGAGCATATTGATGATATTTTAGCTGATTTAACGCAGGCTCTCGCTGCAACAAAAAACTAGTCGAATAAGGAGATCTGTATCTCCTTATTTTTATTTAAATTCTTCGCTTTTAATATTGTTTCGTAACAAATTCCTGAACTAAAAACTTTGCATTATGCGAAGTTTGGGTATAATGATTGCCATTTTAAATTCATTGGTTTAGCATTGTCAGCTGCTCTCATTTGATTCAAAGAGTTGTTGTTGTAGGGGCTTGAGTGAAATGAAGAAGTTATTTCTATTATGTGTTTGTTTGGGTTTGGCGAGTTGTTCGAGTAAACCTCCACCGCCATCTTATGTTACATATCCTACGCCAAGCTCACCGTTTGACGTATCACTTAATCGTGAGCTTTTTTATGAGCAAGGTAATGTAATAAATACGTCATTATTTGGCGTTAAGCAAGTGTTTTACGGATCTGAAAGTGATGTGAATCTGGCTAAAAAGCCCAGTAACTCACCTGTTATTAATAATATTATTTCTCATGCGTATAGCTTAGTAGGTAAGCCTTATCGTTATGGTAGTGAGTCTTTGACGAAAGGATTTGATTGTAGCGGTTTTGTCGGTTATCTGTATGGTAAAGAAGCCGGGATTGAGCTACCCAGATCGACACGCCAAATGATAAGGATCGACGCACCCAAGGTTGTGTCAAAAAGTAAATTAAAACCCGGTGATGTTTTATTTTTTGCCACAGGTAAAAGGGGGCAAGTGAGTCATACGGGAATTTACATCGGTAATAAGTTTTTTGTTCATGCTGCCAATAGTCGTAAAGGTGTCCGTATTGATAGTTTAAATAGCGGTTATTGGAGTGCTAAGTTTTTAGAAGCTAAGCGCATAATCGAGTAGTTGGACAAAATAAAACTAAAATACTCCATATAAAATAGCTAGTTAGGCTTTTGTATTGGCGTATGATATTATAGGTATAGTTTTTACTGAAAGAATGAACGATGTAGGGGCATGCTATATGCTAAAAAGGTTTTTATTATTGATTGTTTTTTTTGGACTATCAGCGTGTTCCACTAATAACCATATAAAAACACCTAAGAATCCTACGACCGCAAGCTTTCCAGCTTCTGCTGATGAAGTATCTATCAGCGCAATGAGTTTAATAGGTACTCCTTATACATGGGGAGGGAATACACCTGATTCTGGTTTTGACTGTAGTGGGCTTATTGTCTATGTCTATAAAGGGGCTGGCGTTAAGTTGCCACGTACAACTCAAGCAATGAGTAGTCTGACAAAACCAACAGTAAATAAAAAGAGTTTGAAAACCGGAGATTTGATCTTCTTTGCTACCAGTGGTGGGCGTAAAGTTTCCCATGCTGGTATTTATGTAGGGAATGGCCGATTTGTTCATGCACCTAGTTCTGGTGGTGTTGTACGTTTAAATAATTTAAATGAAAGTTATTGGAGTAAAACTTTTTTGTTAGGCAAACGTATTATTCAGAATTAATCGTTTATAATAGCGCATCTATTAAAAGATATAGGCATAGATTAAGTGAGCTAGCATGGTAAGGCGTAATAGTTATGTGTTTTTAATACTGTTGTTTTTAGCCAGTTGTGCTACGTTCCGTAATTATAATCAAGAGCTAGACGCTGTTATTGAACAAGTTAATACAGGTAATATTGATGGAGCAATCAATACCCTAGACAACAATAATAAAGATAATAAAGATTTATTGTTTTTCTTTGAAAAAGGCGAGTTGCTACGCTTGAAAGCTGACTTACCGGCGAGCCAGTCAGTTTGGATGAATGCTAACCAACAAATTCAAGCGTGGGAAGATCAAGTTAAAATTAATCCAGCCCAGTATGTTAATAATGTCATGGCCTTTATAGTTAATGACAAAGTGATGCGTTATGATGGCCATGACTATGAAAAAGTTATGTTAACAACGCAGATGGCATTAAATTTTTTAGCCATGGATGATTGGGCTTCGGCCCGTGTTGCTATTACTCAAACCCATGAGCGTGAGGCACTGATAAAACAAGTACATGATTTATTGTACTCGAAAGAAGAAGACTTGGCCTCTGAAAAAGGTATTAACACAAAATTTCAAGATTTAAATGGTTATCCTATAGAGACACTGAATACACCCAGTGTGGTCAATTTAAAAAATAGCTACCAAAATGCGTTTAGCCATTATTTAGCAGGTTTTATTTATGAGGCATTAGGTGAGCGTAGTTTAGCTGCTCCAGGATATCGTAATGCTATTGAATTGCGACCTAATATCCCAGTGTTAGAGGATGGATTAAAAAACTTAACCTCTAATATTGATCGCCCTGCTAATCAAAGCGATGTCTTAGTAGTTGTAGAATCTGGCTTTGCCCCACGAAGAAAAGCCTTTAATTTGACGTTACCGATTCCTACGAATGATGGCATTATTCAAATTTCTATTTCATTGCCTGTAATTGAAGATGTTGGTTATACACAGCCATTTAGTAATATTATGATTAATGGGCGTAATTATCCATTGACCGAGATTACTAGCATTAATGCAATGGCTCGTAAAGCATTGCGTGATGAGTTACCAATGATTATTTTACGGACGGTGAGCCGAGCCACAATTCGCGCAGTAACACAGCAGCAGCTTAATAAGGAAGTTAGCCCTTGGGCAGGCTTAGCCGTGGGGGTTGCTGGTATGTTTTTGGAGCAACCAGACTTAAGAACTTGGCGTACATTGCCAGACAGCATTTCTATTGCCCGCTTGACCTTGCCGAAAGGGGCGCAAACCATCACTTTGCCAAACGGCGAGCAGTTTAATGTAATGATTAGTAATAGTTATCATGTATTTCAGTTTAGACAAACAGGAAATAAAGTTTATAGACCTTGATAGTCCTGTTATACTCTATATATAAACGGTTGTTTAATTGAAGGAAAAGAAAGATGCGTTCACAATTAAAATTAGTTGGTTTGTTTTTGATGGCCTTGTTGACGATAGTGGGCTGTTCTAATAACAAGCATCCTAACTTGGTTGAAATGGGCAAGGTTAAAAATATTGAAGTGATGGAGGCTCAAAAATCCAGACAAAATGGGTTCTTAGTGATTAAAGTAGCCGTTGAAAATACTTCCAGCTCTAATCAAAATATTAATTACCGTTTTCAATGGCTAGATGATCAAGGGTTTCCTGTCGGAAATGAAGAAAATTGGAAAAGTAAATTGATTTATGGTAAACAAAAAACATTTATCAATAGTATTGCCCCTATGATGGAAGCAACTGATTTCCGTATTGAAATTCAAGAGCCATAATTGTTATATGTTTTTATGAGGTATGTGTATGTTTAAACTACGTAGTATTTCTTTCTTAGCTGCTGCATTAATAGTGGCAGGTTGTGCTGATAACTCACCAATGGTTAGGGGTGAGAGAGATGTGAGTTATGGTGACCCTAATGCAGTAGAAGTCGTTAATACCGATTTTGGTTCAACCGATTTACAAACGATTGCTACTGACATGGCGCGTTCTCTTGCTCAATCGGGTGTATTACGTGGGCGTCCAGTGATACAAGTGTATGATGTACAAAATAAAACAGATCAGTACATTGATACACGTAATATTACTGACTCAATTAAATCACAGTTAATGAAGTCGGGTGTAGCGCGCTTTGCGAGTGATAATACACGTATGCAAAGCCAGGTTGATCAACTTAAACTACAAAATGACAGTGGTTTATATAAAGAGTCAACAGTTGCAAAAACCGGTAATATGATTGCAGCTAAATATCGTTTAGAAGGAACTATTACAACTATTAGCAAGAAGTCAAAAAAGATTAAAGATGTTTATTATAAATTTACATTAGAGTTATTTGATGTAGAATCAGGCTTGTCTGAGTGGATGGATGAAAAAGAAATCCGTAAAACAGAAAATCGATGAGTAAATGATTATGAAACTATTAACAGGATTATTGATGGCTACTTTATCCTTTGGCGTATTAGCTCAAGAGGCAAAGCCTAAGGTTGCTGTAACGGATTTAGCATATGAGCAACAGGTAAAGGACTATATTAATGTTGTTGACTCTAATAATAATACTAATGTTAATTCTCATAATGGAAATACGATCGGTAATTATTCAGATAATTCAAACTCGAAGTATAATAAAGTTGAAGGTACGTATACCTATATTGAGCAGCGTGAGCTACATAAATTTGTTGGCGATATAAAGGGTGATTTAAGAAAAACAGGGCTAGTTGATTTGATTCAAGGACGTCCTTATTCTGGTGACCCTGAGCTTGAAAACATTAATGATATTATTGCGCGTATTGAAAAGGGTGATTTTAAAGGTGCTGACTATGTGTTGTTTGGCCGTATATCGGATATTCAATTCAATAATAATGTGATGAATATTCAGCATACAAACACCTATTCAAAATCTTTATCGTTAAATGTAGTTGCTGAGTTTAGCCTGATTAATGCAAGTACCTATGAAATTAAAGCTGCTTTTACCGCGATGGGTGAAGCTAAAGACCTCAAGTTGGTTAATAGTCTAGATAAACAAGTTACTTTAAATCGAGCTAAGTTAGTTTCTAGTGTTTCACAAGCATTGGGTAAAGATGTTACTAATCAGGTAGTTGAGCAATTAACAGGCCAAACACCTGCTGAAGAGTATAATCCACCTGTTCGTCATAATGTTCCTGCCGATATAGCGCCAACGGTGATTAGACGACCATAATAGTTGTGAGGTAATAAAAAAGGCCATTTTATGGCCTTTTTTATTAATGTTTTATTTCTTCGTCGTAGTTAATTGTGTAAGGTAATGGCAGGGATTGCAGTAATGAATCAGGCTTTCCTTCTAGCCAAAGATCAGCAATAGCCGCGTCATCTCTTACAACAGCTAATAATTCTATTTTATTGTCACTTGTTATAGCAGATAGCACAACTTCACCTACACTGGTTGGGTGTACATTAGAATACAGCGCAGTACCTTTACAAGGTAACTCTTTAAGGTCGGTAGTAAAACGATAAAGGTGTTGCTTTAACTTACCTAAATACTGCATACGAGCAACAATTTCTTGTCCAATATAACAACCTTTTTTAAAGCTTACACCACCTAATGATTGTAAATTAATCATTTGAGGTACAAATTTCTCTGTTGTTTCTAAAAAAACTTGGCCAATTCCCGCTTGTATTTGTCCTAGTAACCAATTGTTTAAAGGTTGTTCGACCATGTTTTTCTGAAACACCTCTAAAACCTGTTGCAATCGATTACTCTGTATCCAAAGTTCAAAGCGATTTTCACTAATTTTAATAAGTAGTTGCTGTTCTTTGCGTGAAACTTGATTAGTTTCTTCTGGAATAGTCATGTTTAAAAAAGACAGCGTGTGAAGTGAGGCCTCTAAGCCTATGCGAGACCAATATTGATTAGCTTCTTCGAACACAACTTTAGAAAAGATGGCATATTTTTTAAACTCATTGAGTTGTTTATCAAATAGGTTTCTGTCGAGTACCAATAAATAATGGTTAGTTTCTACCTCTAAGACTCTAAAGCTTGAAATCATGCGTCCTTTAGATGTACAACAAGCGGCTAAGCTAGCGTTGTCAGGTGAAAGATAATCAAGATTACATGTCAACTGGCCTTGTAAAAACTTTTTGCTATCTACTCCTTTAATAGAGATAATACATTCATGGGGTAATAGACAGAAAAAGGCGTTTAGCATAAATCGATTCCACTCATTGATAAAGTATAATGATGATAAAGTATAGCACTGATTATATAGTTAACGATGTGTTATTTATATGAGGAGCTATATCTTGTTGGCTATTTTATTTCATAAAAAGTGTATAATAATGGTTTAAAAAGGTTTTATTTATTATGTCTGATAATGAATTAGAATTAAAAAAATTGTATTGGCAGTGTCGTAGGGGGATGTTAGAACTTGATGTACTTTTATCTCCTTTTGTTCAAGAGGTTTACCCAAGCTTAAGTCTAGAAGATCAAGCTAGCTTTAAGAAGTTATTAACGTGTGAAGATCAAGATTTATTTGGTTGGTTTATGCAACGTGAAGAACCAGGGGATGCAGACCTCAAAAGAATTGTTAAGATAATTCTAGACCGTGTTCAACCGTCATAATACGTTATTTGAGTGTCGTTGGAGTTTCTCAACGTATTTATTGATTATCTTTTTGATGTTATATAGTATTTCTTTGTTGGTTGTTATGCACTTATCTTGGAATATTGGGTGGAAGGTATTGTTTATAATACTGTTCACTTGCCACTCAATGACCGTATCGGTTAAGTCTGTATTATTTAAAATGTCCTCATCTTTTACAGCACTGCGTAGCATTTCAAATAATTGGTTTATTTATAGCTCAACAAAACAATGGCAGCCTATTAAGCTGCTAACTTCTCATTGTGTTGTTTTATCGTGGGTGGTTATTTTACAGTTTAGGGTAGAGGAAAGTAAGCGTATTAAGACGCTTTGTTTATTGGCAGATAATATGCCTATGAATGATTTTCGACGTTTAAAAGTTTATTTACGCTACGGGGGATAGCGATGGTTTTGGTAAATTTATAAAGAAATATTGTTATATTTCATATGGTAATTGAACTTTTTTTAAATGGCATCTTCTAATTAATAATTATAGATTAAGTGGATGCATTGATATCTCAGTTAATGAGGATTATGCATGTTAGCCCAAGAGCAAGATCAACAACTCGTTGAGAGGATACAGCAGGGTGATAAAAAAGCATTTGATATGCTAGTGTTGAAATATCAGCATAAGATCTATAGTTTAGTTTTGCGCTTTGTTCATGATATGCATGAGGCACAAGATGTTACACAAGAGGCTTTTATCAAAGCATATCGTGCGATTAGTAGCTTTCGTGGTGAAAGTGCTTTTTATACTTGGTTATATCGTATTGCAATTAATACAGCAAAGAATTATTTAGTTGCAAAAGGCCGCAGGCCACCAGATACAGATGTGGATGCAGGGGATGTTGAGATATATTTTGCTGGCAGTAATTTTAAAGACATTGATACCCCTGAGAACAATTTATTGAGAGATGAAGTCGAACAGGTTGTTCATAAAACAGTGAGTTTATTGCCAGAAGATTTACGTGTTGCACTTACTTTACGTGAAACAGATGGTTTGAGTTATGAAGATATTGCAGAAGTTATGCATTGCCCTGTTGGGACTGTAAGATCTAGGATTTTTAGAGCAAGGGAAGTTGTCGATAAGGCACTTCAACCGCTATTAGAGAATTAAACGTTATAGGCTATATGAGTATTTTAAAAAGGTATCATGATGAGTAATGAAAAAATAAAGAGTTCATTATCAGCAATGATGGATAATGCGGCTGATGAGTTAGAGATTCGTCGTGTATTAACTAGTACGGATGAAGAGTTATTAGCTACATGGTCTCGTTATCAAATAGCCCGTTCTGTAATGCATAAAGAACCTGTTTTCCCTAAACTTGATATTGTTTCTGCTGTGTCAGAAGCTATTGCAAAAGAAGTTGATGAGGCTAAGCCAAAAACGCCTATTTTGGGACGAAATGTTGGAAAGTTTGCAGTGGCGGCATCAATTTTAGTAGTTACGTTATCTTCAGTTTATTTTTTTGGTGATGACTCCACTTCAGATAGAGCAAACAGGGTCTATGTAAGTAGCGATGATTCTCTTAATGCAATGGATGTGGCTTTAGCCGATCCACAAGTAGATAAAAAAATAACTGAGCTTTTAGAAAAGCATGAAAGGCAAGGGCTTGTTGTCGAAGAAGAAAAGGCTTTAATACCACAAAGTAAGCAATAATCTATATTCTGCATTGATATAATGAAGCCTAGTAAGTAATTACGGGCTTTATTTTTTATAGTACTTTAACGTAAAGGGGAATTTGTAGTGTGAGGGATTTTAAACAGTTAACTCTAACCCCTGCAATAAGAAACTTGAAGTTATGTCTTATTGTTTTTTTTGTGACAAGTTCTTTTACATTTGCCAATGACGAATTTGATGCTCAGTATTATATAAAGCGCATTATTAGTGCGAAAAATACTTATCCCTACAGTGGCGTTTTTAATTATGAGCGGCCTGACTATAAAAGTGAAGTTTATGTTCATCAACAACTGAATGACGATGGTGAAGTACATCATTGGGTGAGAGAAAAGGGTAGGGACGAAGGTTTTCTAAAAGTTAATGGTAAGGTTAGTTGTGTTACAAAAGCTTATAATAATCGGTTCCGTGCTAATACCGTTTTACAAACAATTGATGAAAATAAACTAGAGAATATTCTTCACTATTACGATGTAACGCTTTCTAAGGATGAATCAACAACCGCTGGTTTATCAACGCATGAGTTAATATTTAAGCCGAAAGAAAAGGAACGCTATATATATAAGTTGGTTTTTGATAAAAAAACATTTGTACCGCTACAATTTGTTTTCTTAGACCAGAACCAAACGCTTTTAGAACAAGGGGCCTTTTCGCAATTTACTTATTTAGCAGGTAAGGAGGAAGTTAAACCGTTAAATAACTGCCTACGAGTGGCACAAAGGCAAACAGATAGTGAAAAAACAAACTGGACAATAGGGTGGATTCCTAAAGGCTTCATGTTTGTTTATAGTGCTCATGAAAAAGAGGGGCATGATCACTTAGTCTATGGTGATGGTGTTGTTTCTTTCTCGATTTTTATTGAACCATTAACTAATGATGCATTGGTCAATATAAAAAAACATTCAGGTGCAACAACACTAATTTCTCGTAAAGTTATTGGCGCAAATAAACTTCCCTACTTGGTTATTGCTGTGGGAGAAATCCCTTCCTCTACAGCGCTTCGTATCGCATCATCAGTGCAGTATGATCAATGAGTAATCTGTAGGATCGCAGAATAAAAAGTACGAAAAGTAGGATAGTGGCTAGTGTGTAGAATCGATATAGGTTACACTTAGCCGCTATTTTTTAGTCAACTATTACAGTAGCGTTTTGTAAAATGATAAAACAACGAGCTTGTAATAAACTAAGTTATACTATTCTGATTAATCTATTTCTTGAGTAAGAGTCTGTGAGTGATTTAAAGCATATTCGTAATTTTTCTATTATTGCCCATATTGATCATGGTAAATCAACCTTAGCAGATCGATTTATTCAAGTGTGCGGCGGCTTAGCTGATCGCGAAATGGAGGAGCAGGTTCTAGACTCTATGGATTTAGAGCGCGAGCGTGGTATTACGATCAAAGCACACAGTGTGACGCTCTATTATCAAGCCAAAGATGGCAATAAATACCAATTAAATTTTATTGATACACCAGGGCATGTGGATTTTACTTATGAAGTGAGTCGATCATTAGCCGCCTGCGAAGGTGCATTATTAGTGGTTGATGCTGCTCAAGGTGTGGAAGCGCAGTCTGTAGCGAACTGCTACACTGCTATTGAGCAAGGGCTAGAAGTTATGCCCGTATTAAATAAAATTGACCTTCCACAAGCAGAGCCTGAACGTGTCAAAGAAGAAATAGAAAACGTCATTGGGATTGATGCGACGGATGCTGTTGTTTGCAGCGCTAAAAGTGGTTTAGGTATCGATGATGTATTAGAAAGATTAGTTAAATCAATTCCACCTCCAGAAGGTGAAATTGAGGCGCCGCTGCAAGCACTAATTATTGACTCATGGTTTGATAATTACTTAGGTGTGGTTTCTCTGGTTCGTGTCAAAAATGGCTCGATTAAAAAGGGTGATAAAATTCTTGTCAAATCAACAGGAAAAACACATTTAGTAGATAGCGTGGGTGTATTTACTCCAAAGCATACCGCGACGGAGTCATTAAAAGCGGGTGAAGTAGGCTTTGTGATTGCTAGTATTAAAGACATTCATGGAGCACCTGTAGGTGATACTTTAACCTTATCCAATACACCTGATGTAGCTGTTTTACCTGGCTTTAAAAAAGTTAAACCACAAGTGTATGCGGGATTATTCCCCGTGAGTTCAGATGATTTTGAAGATTTTCGCGAAGCTTTACAAAAGCTTACTCTAAATGATGCGGCATTAGAGTACGAACCTGAAAGCTCGGATGCCTTGGGCTTTGGTTTCCGTATAGGGTTCTTGGGTATGCTTCATATGGAGATTATTCAGGAGCGTTTAGAGCGCGAATATGATTTGGATCTTATTACAACAGCGCCTACGGTAGTTTTTGAAGTGGTAATGAGTAGTGGTGAAGTTATTTATGTAGATAACCCCTCAAAACTACCTGATCCCTCGATGGTTGATGAGATGCGCGAGCCCATAGTACGCGCTAATATTTTAGTTCCTCAAGATCACTTGGGAAATGTGATTACCTTGTGTATTGAAAAACGTGGCGTCCAGCGAGATATGCAGTTTTTGGGTAGCCAAGTACAAGTTAGCTATGATTTACCGATGAATGAGGTGGTGTTGGATTTCTTTGACCGCTTAAAATCGGTTAGTCGTGGCTATGCTTCTCTAGATTATAGTTTTGACCGTTTCCAAGCAGCTAACTTGGTAAAACTTGATGTACTAATTAATGGTGAAAAAGTTGATGCTTTAGCGCTGATTGTTCACCGAGATCGTGCAGCGCAAAAAGGCCGTGCATTAACAGAAAAAATGAAGGAACTTATCCCAAGGCAAATGTTTGATGTTGCTATTCAGGCTGCTTTGGGTGGACAGATCATTGCAAGAACTACTGTAAAGGCATTGCGCAAGAATGTATTAGCTAAATGTTATGGTGGTGATGCAAGCCGTAAGAAAAAACTCTTAGAGAAACAAAAAGCAGGTAAAAAGCGAATGAAGCAAGTGGGCAGTGTTGAGATCCCACAAGAGGCATTTTTAGCTGTACTAAAAGTAGATAGCTAAGGAATTAAGAAATGAATTTATTTGTTATATTTGGTGTTCTCGCCGTCATTGCTATTATTGTGATGGTGTTGGACAAATTTGTATTACAGATCAGTGAAAATAGCCAACAAAATAATACAAAGCCACCTGCTTATATTGAGTTAACTTACTCATGGGGGCCTTTAGTTATCATGGTGTTTAGTGTGCTATTAATGGTCAGCTATTTTAATTTTACGCTGATTTTAACGTTGGCTACACTCATCTCATTGATTGTGGTCGTTATTAATCGTTTGTTTTTTTTGGCTAAACGTAAGGAAGCAGTTAAAACTTATAAAGAAAGTGTTGAAGCGCCTGATGAAAGAGTGGTTAAAGAGTTATCACAAGGGTCTGCTGTATTAGAGTTTATTCGTTCTATATTTCCTGTGCTATTAGTTGTTTTTGTATTGCGATCTTTCTTAGTTGAACCTTTTCAGATCCCTTCTGGTTCTATGCTACCTACCTTAAAGGTTGGTGATTTTATCTTAGTGAATAAGTTCACTTATGGCATACGTTTACCTGTGATTAATAAAGTCATAATTCCTATTGGTCAGCCAAAACGTGGTGATGTGGCTGTTTTTCATTATCCTCCCAATCCTGATGTCGACTATATTAAACGCGTTATTGGTGTGCCAGGTGATCGTATCCAATATAAAGATAAGCGCCTATACATCAATGGTCAGCTAATTGGCGAAACATTTGATGATACTGTTAAAACTATAGAAAAAGTTAAGCTTCGTAATGAGATTTCAGGTTCTGAAGAGCAACGGGATATTGCTGTTGATTATAAGCTTTATACAGAAGATTTAGATGGCGTTTCACATGCGATCTATAAGATGCCTTCGCGCAATAGTATTTCTTCTAAGCCAGATCAAGAATGGATTGTGCCAGAAGGATATTATTTTATGATGGGCGATAACCGTGATAATTCGTTGGACAGTCGTTTCTGGATAAGAGACTATGCAGTACAACGGGGCTATATTGCTAAAGATGCACCGCTAAGTGATTGCTGGGCAAATAAAGCTTGTAGCGACTTATTACTTGATGACAAAATGTATATGGTTCCTGCGGATAATATCGTGGGTAAAGCCTTTATGGTTTGGATGCATTGGCCTGATCCTAAATTAAGCCATTTACCCTCTTTTTCTAATGATCGACTTATAAAATAGTATTACATGTCTACAAATGAGCAAGCATTAAAGACCCTAGCGACGAAGCTAGGGCATTCATTTACTGATTCAGAGTTAATGCTATTAGCATTAACTCATCGGAGTTTTTCGAGTAAAAATAACGAACGATTAGAGTTTCTAGGTGATGCAATCCTAAACTTTGCGGCAGGAGAGGCGCTGTTTGAGCGTTTCCCACAAGCAAAAGAAGGGCAGTTATCACGCTTGAGATCAAAGCTTGTAAAAGGTGAGACGTTAGCTATCATTGCACGTCATTTTGGCTTAGGCGATTATTTACGTTTAGGTTCAGGTGAGTTAAAAAGTGGTGGTTTTCGACGAGATTCTATCTTGGCGGATACCGTAGAAGCACTTATTGGTGCTATCTATTTAGATGCCGGGATGGAAAAAGCCAAAGAGCGTGTACTTGTTTGGCTTGAAGATGAGTTTAAGAATCTTACTTTGGTTGACACCAACAAAGATCCTAAAACACGTTTACAAGAGTTCCTTCAGTCGCGTAATGCAGAGTTACCGAAATACGAGGTTACTAATATTGAGGGTGAACCGCATGAGCGTACCTTTTATATTGAGTGTTATCTTGAAATTATTGATAAAAAAACACGTGGCAAAGGGAGTAGCCGACGTATTGCAGAACAACAAGCCGCTGGTCGTGCGCTTGAACTATTAGAGAGTAAAAAAGTATGACAGAGCAAGTACAGCGTTGTGGCTATGTGGCTATTGTAGGACGCCCTAATGTGGGTAAATCGACACTGCTTAATCATATTTTAGGTCAAAAGCTAGCAATTACGTCACGCAAGCCCCAAACAACACGTCATACTATGTTAGGGATCAAAACAGAAGGTGATAATCAAGCTGTTTATGTGGATACACCAGGGCTTCATAAAGAAAACGAAAAAGCGCTGAATCGTTACATGAATAAAACAGCAACTAATGCATTACGTGATGTCGATGTGGTCGTTTTTGTGGTTGATCGTAACCGTTGGACTGAAGAAGACGAACTAGTGCTTGATAAAGTTAAGCTAAGTAAAGAACCGGTCATTGTGGCCGTTAATAAAATAGACCGTTTGGAAGATAAAAAAGAGCTTTTACCCCATCTAGAGTGGTTACATGCACAACTTCCTGATGCGCAAATTGTACCTATTTCTTCGTTACATTCTCAAAATCTAGAAACATTAGAGAAGTTAATTAATCAATGCTTACCTGAAGGTGAACACTTTTATCCTGAGGATCAATTGACTGACCGCTCTAGTCGTTTTTTAGCCGCTGAAATTGTGAGAGAAAAAATAACACGTCAGCTTGGTGCTGAGCTACCCTATCAAGTCAATGTGGAAGTAGAGCAGTTTAAGCAACAGGGTGCTGTCCTACATATTCATGCTCTCATTTTAGTTGAACGAGATGGACAGAAGAAAATCCTTATTGGTGATAAGGGGGAGCGTATAAAACGTATTGGGCAAGAGGCCAGAATTGATATGGAAACTTTATTTGATTCTAAAGTGATGCTTAATTTATGGGTAAAAGTTAAGCGTGGCTGGTCAGATGATGAACGTGCAATGCGCTCTTTAGGCTATTTAGATTAATTACAAAAATAATAGTTCGTCATACTTTTAAACATAAAGATAAACAAAACTAAATCAGTTTTGTTTATTATGATTTGTTTATGTTTCACTTACTAGATTTTACAAATGAAAAGATTATTAACGTTATTATTAGTTATTTTTATGGTTCCAGCATTTGCTGACAGTTTTTTACAATCAGCTCCTACGGATAGCGTATTTGGTGGGGCAAATGCTACACAAATGGATTTTTTACCATCAGAGCAAGCTTTTCATTTGGAAAAGAAAAAGGTTGATGAACAAGGCGTTCATTTACAATATATTATTGCTGATGGTTATTACCTTTATAAAAACCGTTTTTCTTTTAAAACAGACAACCCGCAAGTAGTTATTGGTGAACTCAAGTTACCCAAGGGAAAGATTAAACAAGATGAGTCCTTCGGGGAAATAGAAGCTTATCACGCAGTTTTAGACATTGTTGTGCCTGTGAATAATCCAAAAGGACAGGGCTTTAACCTCGAGGTTAACTATCAAGGTTGCGCAGAAAAAGGGCTTTGTTACCCAATGGAAACTGCAAATATTAATGTTGATGGCATTATTTCGACAGTGAAAGTAGCAGCAGATACACATGACACAGTTACTCCTCCACCTATTACTAGTGAAAAATCTATTAACCAAGATCGTACAGTGATTTCTTGGACAACTTTATTGTATTATTTTGGGTTTGGTTTATTGCTTAGTTTAACGCCTTGTGTTTTTCCAATGCTACCCATCTTGGCTGGTATCGTGTTGCGAGGGCAAGTTCGCAGAGTAAGAGCAATTTTCTTGGCTTTAGTTTATATCGTTAGTATGGCATTAACCTATGCTGTATTTGGTGTGTTGGTTGGGCTTTTCGGTGCGGAACTTGGATTGCAATCACGTTTACAATCACCTTGGGTATTAATTCCCTTTGCGATTTTCTTTACTATTTTTGCATTAGCGATGTTTGGTGTATTTGAACTTAGGTTGCCATCATTTATTACTCAAGCATTAGATAAGGCTACTGATAAAGCCCATGGTGGTTCAGTTCTGGGTGCTGCCGTGTTAGGTGTTTGTTCTAGCCTTGTGGTTTCTCCCTGTGTGAGTGCCCCTTTTGCAGGTATTTTATTGCACATTAGTACAACGGGTGATGCAGTAGGTGGGGGGATTAGTTTATTTACGCTTGGGTTAGGTATGGGTGTTCCCTTGTTTGTAATTGCAGCTGGTGGTAGCATGCTTTTACCAAAAGCAGGCATGTGGATGGTGGTGGTGCGTAATGTTATTGGTGTAATGCTTCTTGCCGTTGCTATTTATCTTTTATCACGTGTTATCCTTGGTTATATTGCATTGGCTTTATGGGGATGTTTAGCCGCGGGTATTGCTGTTTTTATAGGTACTTTCGACTTCTCTCAGACGAAGAATAAACCTCAAAAATGTGCTCAGCTTATTGGGCTATTCTTGATTGTTTATGCTATCGCAGCGTGGGTTGGCTCTTTTCAAGGAAAAACAGACCCTTTGCAGCCATTGTATATTGATTCGGTAGTAACTTCCTCAGGAGTAACGCAGTCATTGAGTTGGCAAGTGGCTAATAATCAGCAAGAATTAAATCATCTATTAGAGCAAGCTCAAGCACAAGATAAGCTAGCTGTGGTTGACTGGACTGCTGACTGGTGTATTGCTTGTGTAAAGATGGAGCATGAAGTCTTTCAACAAGTTGATATAATCAATGCATTATCTGATTATCAGTTGATCCGCATTGATTTATCTAATACAACCTCTTTGCATCGTCAGTTACAAAATGCATATAAAGTATTTGGTCCTCCTACTATTTTATTCTTTGATAAAGAGGGAAAAGAGTTATCTTCTTTACGTATAGTGGGCGAAATATCAAAAAAAGAGTTTTTAAGCCATTTGTCCCAAGTAAGTCGGTATAATCAGTAAACTATTGTTGATATTCACCGATCTTATCAATTTTATTAATAAATACTAAAAAAAGTAGTGCGGCTTGTAAATAAATACGTTAAAATGCGACGAATTTCGGTTATTCTGTTTGTATCTTCAAGAACTAGAGCATTGAAGTAGCAGATGAACCGTTGGATTACGCCTTGTGATAATAGATAGAATAAAGGGATAGCCGTGGCTTCTTTTTTACTTTTACATGGACCTAATATAAATTTATTGGGTACTCGAGAACCTAGTGTGTATGGTTATACGACACTGGCTCAAATTAATACAGAATTACAGGCTTATGCTCATGAGCATGGTCATCAATTGTCTTATTTACAGAGCAATGCAGAGTATGAATTAATAGACCGTATTCATGCTGCTCGTGATGAGGCGATTGACTTTATTATTATTAATCCAGCAGCATTCACGCATACGAGTGTTGCTATCAGGGATGCAATATTGGGGGTTGATATCCCTTTTATAGAGGTTCATTTAAGTAATGTGCATAAACGTGAACCTTTTCGTCACCATTCTTATTTTTCAGATGTGGCTGTAGGAGTTATCTGCGGGCTCGGTGCCCGAGGTTATCTCTTTGCTTTGCAATCAGCCATTGAACAAGTTAAACAACATAAATAACCAGAGAGTTAAATATAATGGATATACGTAAAGTTAAGAAATTAATCGAATTATTAGAAGAATCAGGTATTGATGAATTAGAGATTCATGAAAATGAAGAATCTGTTCGTATTAGTCGTAATATGAATAGAGGTGCTCAACAATATATTGCAGCACCCGTTCAAGCTGCCCCAGTAGCTCCTGCCCCTGTTAGCGTTTCTCCAGTTGCGCCAGAGGTTGCACCTTCTCAATCACTCAAAGGAACTGTTGTTCGTTCTCCAATGGTGGGAACATTTTATCGTTCACCATCACCTACAGCACCAAAGTTTGTAGAAGTTGGTCAAACTGTTAAGAAAGGCGATGTTCTTTGTATTGTTGAAGCAATGAAGATGATGAATCATATTGAATCAGAAGTGAGTGGTGTTATTGACTCAATTCTTGTTGAAAATGGTGAGCCTGTAGAATACGATCAACCACTATTTACAATCGTTTAATAGGTAAGGGGACTAGCCATGCTAGAGAAAGTATTAATCGCTAATCGCGGTGAAATCGCTTTACGTATTTTACGTGCATGTAAAGAGTTAGGCATTAAAACAGTTGCTGTTTATTCAAAAGCAGATAGCGAGCTTATGCATTTAAGTCTTGCTGATGAGTCTGTTTGCATTGGGCCTGCTCCTGCGGCTAAGTCATATTTGCATATTCCTGCAATTATTGCGGCGGCAGAGGTAACGGGTGCAACGGCTATTCATCCTGGGTATGGTTTTTTAGCTGAAAATGCTGATTTTGCTGAGCAAGTTGAAAACTCAGGTTTTACTTTTGTTGGCCCTACGGCAGATGTTATTCGTTTAATGGGTGATAAAGTATCTGCTAAGCATGCGATGAAAAAAGCGGGTGTCCCTACTGTACCTGGCTCTGATGGCCCTTTGCCTGAAGATGAAGCAGAAGCTTTAAAAATTGCCCGAGAAGTAGGTTACCCTGTTATTATTAAAGCAGCAGGTGGTGGCGGCGGCCGTGGTATGCGTGTTGTACATAAAGAGGAAGACTTAATTAAGTCAGCCCGTTTAACGCGTACAGAGGCTGAAGCTGCATTCGGTAACCCTGTAGTATATTTAGAAAAATTTCTTGTTAATCCACGCCATGTTGAAGTACAGATACTATCTGATGGACAAGGCAATGCCATTCATTTAGGTGATCGTGACTGTTCATTACAACGCCGTCATCAAAAAGTGATTGAAGAGGCCCCAGCTCCTTATATTAATGAAAAGGCCCGTCATGAAGTACAGGCACGTTGTGTTCAGGCCTGTATTGATATTGGCTATCGTGGTGCGGGTACGTTTGAATTTTTATACGAAGATGGTAATTTCTATTTTATTGAAATGAATACTCGTGTTCAAGTTGAGCATCCTGTTACTGAGGCTGTAACGGGGATTGATATCGTAAAAGAAATGTTACGTATTGCGGGTGGCGAGAAGTTATCGATTAAGCAAAAAGATATTGTCATTCGTGGTCATGCTATTGAGTGTCGTATCAATGCAGAGGATCCTGATACCTTTATGCCTTCTCCTGGTTTGGTGCGTTATTTCCATGCCCCAGGCGGTAATGGCATTCGTGTTGACTCTCATTTATATGATGGTTATCGCGTACCTGCAAATTATGATTCGCTCATTGGTAAATTGATTACTTATGGGGCCGATCGTGATGAAGCTCTGGCGCGCATGCGTAATGCATTGGATGAATTAGTGATTGATGGCATTAAAAGTAATGCGCCTTTACATAAAACATTGGTTTGTGACCCAGGATTCTGTCGAGGTGGCGTTAATATTCATTACTTAGAGCATAAGTTAAGCTCAAAAAAATGATAGTTTGATACGTTATTGCTAAGCCCCACAAATTTAATCATTAGGTTTGCGGGGTTTTTTATGATGCATATTCCATAGATTAGAATTTCAGTGCTTCATAGTCTGCCCTAATTTTTGTATAAGCTGATATATTGGTGAGGAATAGAATTTTTTACCATTCTTAAAATATACAGCGAGGATAGCGTCCTCCGTTGATTTATCTTTAACTTCAATATTTTCCACTTCAGATATTTTAATGCCGAGTAGTGATTTTATAAAGCCTGCTCCTATCATATAAAACCTTTTTCTGGAGAAGCTTCCTTTACCTGTACCGTAGTTCCCTGCAGTTAGTGTGATATAATCAATACTTATCATGTTAGTGCATCTAAAAGTTTGTTGGATAACTTAATGAATTTATCATAGTATTAGAAAAGATTTAGAGTTTACTGGAAAGAATAGACGTTTTTTATTTAGGTTTATTTTATAATAGAAATTAATCTATAGCCCTCTTTAAGTCGGCTATAAAAATTAAATAATGAGTTTCTATTTTTTATTAAGTATGGCTTAAATACTTTTTGAAAATTTATTTAGGATGGTTTATGGCTTGGTTACAATTAAAGATAGCAATTACACCTGAGCAAGCAGCAAACTATGAAGATATTTTATTAGGTTGTGGTGCTGTGTCTGTGACTTTTATGGATGCTGAGGATCAACCTATTTTTGAGCCTGAGTTGGGAACAACACCGTTATGGAAAAATACTCATTTATTAGCATTGTTTGAAGGGGATACTTCTGCTGATCAGCTATTATTTTCTCTTGTTCAGACATTGGGCGAGTTACCTGAATATGAGTTAGAGATACTGTCTGACCAAGACTGGGAGCGCAGTTGGATGGATAGCTTTAAGCCGCTTTGTTTTGGTAAGCGGCTTTGGATTGTACCAAGTTGGTGTGATGCCCCCGATCCTAACGCAGTTAATTTACTATTAGACCCCGGTCTTGCTTTTGGAACAGGTACACATCCAACAACTGCACTTTGCTTGGAGTGGCTGGATCAGTATATGCCAGAGGGAATTGATGTGATTGATTTTGGCTGTGGTTCAGGGATTTTAGCCATTGCCTCATTACTGTTAGGTGCTAACAAGGTTGTGGCGACCGACATTGATAAGCAAGCCTTGGAAGCAACAATAGAGAATGCTAAACGCAACCATATACCTGCAAAGAGTTTAGAAACTTATTTGCCTGAAAAAATGCCGGATGTTACTGCTGATATTGTTTTAGCCAATATTTTAGCTGGGCCGCTTGTGACACTATCGCCTCAGTTAGCTATGTTAACACGATCAAATGGCTGGATTTGTTTATCAGGTATTTTAGAAGAGCAGGCAATTGAGGTTTGTAATGCTTATGAAGCTTATTTTAATTTATCCCGTGTTGTTGTAAAAGAGGGATGGGTTCGTATAACGGGGCAACGTAAATAGTTGCATATTGACCTTGTGAGTGAATGCTTTTAGTATAATAAAGCGAATTAATCCTTTTTATAATTAGTTATCAAAATGGTAAGTGACCGATCAATGGAACAGATTTTTTGTCAGAGTAATGATGAATGGGAGCGTGAGGCTGATTATAATGTGTTTACTCAGTACATTGAGCCTGAGTTAAAGCGGCCCTCTATGTATAAAGTCATTATTTTAAATGATGATTATACCCCAATGGATTTTGTAGTTGATGTTTTAGAGACTTTTTTTGCTATGGACAATGAAAAAGCAACCCGTGTTATGTTGCAAGTTCATACAGAGGGAAAGGGATTATGCGGTATTTATACAAAAGATATTGCTGAAACAAAGGCTATGCAGGTTAATGAGTATTCAAGAAATAATGAGCATCCTTTGCTTTGTGAAGTAGAACGTCAAGAATAGTTGCTTTTCGATTATTTATTGATTTGTGTGTTTTTTGGCATATCTGTTGAGCAATTTTTGGGTAAATAAATAGAATGAATATTCGAGTAACAATTCCAAGCCGTGTTGGTTGTTAGTTGTGTATTAAATGTTTTGCCTAGCACCATGACTTTATTAGTAAATGTTCCGTTTAATGATTTGAGAGACAATGCAATATAGCAGGTATTGCCTTTTGCATCTGCTAGGAAGTTGATCTTTTCAGTAATATCTAGTTCTGTAATAACGGATATAATGTCTTGGTTGGCGGGGCAAGCGTTGTTTTCTTTATAAAATTGGTCCACTTTATTGGTATATTCTTGTCCCATTAAGTAGACATCCATAGCTAACCCTTTTGTTGTATAGTAGCTTGTCGCTAGAAACATTAAAAAAGGAAGGCCCAATAGAAAAAGTGTCATTGCACTGATGACTTTTACAACGACAATATGCTGTTTTTTTGGTGTTGTTTGTTGTTTTTCTATATTGCTCATGTTTCAACTACATTATTTGAATAAGAAGTGAATTATTCTACTTAGCCATTTTATATAAAATATAAGTTTTTAGCTATTAATAAGTGCTATTTGGCATCAAATGCTGAAAAAGATCTTGAAGTTCACTATTTTTTAAGGAATTAGATCATTAGAGATGTTAGAATAACACCATTGGAGTGAGTAAACTTTATTTAGTTTAAGTCAAGGCACTTTATCTTTTCTCTCATAAGGATTGGGTGTTTTATAGTTTTATTAAAAATTGATAAGGTATAAACAGGATACGTTTGTTAATGGCCATTGAAAATAATTTTATTCATTACACTACTATTTATCTTAGCCGCCGTGAAGAAATTCTTATTCATTCTATTATTGCGTTGTATAGCTCAAATGATGGTTTTAAGTGGATTAATAATGGTAGCAATGCACGCGTTGTTATGGTAGGTAGTGATGTAAAAAAATCGAGTGATCCCAGCGTTGATCCTTTTGCCACAATCACAAAAGAGCAAGTTGTTTGCGTATTAGGGGATATGTTTTATCCTAAAAATGCACGTGCTTTGGTGCGTATTGATTTGCCTATTAGGGCATTACAGTTAGTTGATCGACTCTCTGAGATTGAAAGAAATTACATTCAAACAGAGTTTTCATTAAATTATGTAGCAGCTAGCCATTTGGCTAAACCTAATGGTTCAAAGCAACAAATCATGCCGGAAGAAGCTTCCTCTATTAATCCTTTATTAAATCGAGATGGAATGATTGATTTTGTTACAACTAAGCCAACAGCGTTAGCCGAAGAAAATAAGCGAGATGATCAAAAGAATGATGAAGGTGTCATAACCCATCTTGAACTATTTAAAACGCTTGATTTAGAACTTGAAGCTAATAAATTAGAAGCAAAAAAAGAGGCTAAACCTTTTTCATTAGAGCTGGTGGAAAGTCTTGAACAAGAGCAAGTTTATGCTAAAAAAGTTGTAAATTTGAAGCTTAATCCTACTGTCGAACGAAGTGACCCTTTAAGTAACAAAATATCTACTTTTTCACCTATTTCTGATTCAGTTAATCTAAAAGAGGAAATCCGTTTAGCTCCACCAACACTAACGGATGTGGTGTCTGAAATGCCAGAGGTTATGGTTAATAAAATAGTAGATGATTCACAACTTAATAATAAGTCCGTTAAAGATAAAGACGTTAATCTTATAGATGAGAAAGATAGTCTTATCAATAGCCCCTCTGATGATGATCTCTCTAAAGATAATGCTCTTCAAATGGTTAGGCAAAATATGGTAGAGGATTTAATAGAAAATTTGCCAATTCAAGCAGAGGATAAAAGTCCTCGTATAAAATTATTACGTTGGCCAAAGGCTGACCTTATCCAACAGCATCCCGGCAATGCCATTTTAGCTTCGATGGTCATTAATATGCCAATGTCTGTAAGTGATATGGCAAAGCAATCCGATTTACCAGTATCCGTCTGTCAGCGTTTTTTTGATGCGGTAGTCTCTGTTAATGTTGCTGAATATGTTGATCAAATAGTTTCAAATAGTGAAGACGTGAGCGATCAACCAATAAACACTAATACGTCAAAACGAAAAGGGATTTTGTATAGGATACGTGCAGCATTGGGGCTCGTAAGGAAGTAATCCCTTTATGATTGAATATAAGTTTATTATTACTGGTACAGTTGGTGCAGGTAAAACAACGCTGATTTCGTCTATCAGTGAAATTCCCCCTATTTCCACAGATGTAAAAAATACAGACAAGTCTTTTGATAAAGAGTTAACGACAGTTGCATTTGATTATGGCCAGATTACTATTAGTGAAACAGAACGTTTGCGTCTTTATGGAACCCCGGGGCAAGAGCGTTTTTCTTTTATGTGGCGTACTCTGGCTCAAGGGGCAATGGGCGTTATTATTTTAATTGATCATACACGGCCTAATCCTCTTGCTGATTTAAAAATTTATTTAGATAATTTTGCTGATCTGATAAAGGCAACTGGAAGCGTTGTTTGCGTCGGTAGAATGAAACCGAATGAGTCCCCATCGTTAGATGATTTCGCTGATGTGGCAGCTTCTTATAATGTGATATGTCCAATTATTGGTGTGGATGTACGAAAAAAGGAAGAAGTATTGAATGTGTTAGATATTTTACTAACACAATTGGAGACTAAGGATTAACAATAATGTCAGATGATAGTATTTCAGATATAGTACAAAATATCTCAGAAGAGCTACTTAGTTTATTACTAACTAATGTAAAAAGTGTTAATGCTGCGATTATTTCAACAGCGGATGGGTTTGAAGTGTCTTCGAAATATACTTACCAAGCCAATATCAATAAGCTCTCTGCGCTATCTAGCTCGTTATCTGCAATTGGTAGCATGGCAACACTAGAAGCCGAAATGGGTAAACAATATCGACATGTGATGATTGAAAGTGACGGTGGCTTTTTGATAGTCATGGATATTCCTTATGTACACTATCCAATGATTCTTTGTGTTGTAGCTTCTGATCAGGCACTATTAGCACGTGTTATTCAACAAGCCAAAAATGTGTCGATGACACTGGTAGATCAATTACCAAAAGATCTGTAAGCTATCCCCCTAAAGGGGGATAGATCTTATTTAAAGAGAACAGGATAAGTATATATTGCTTTATTACCTTGTTTTAGCAAATTAATTTCAAGTGAATTAGGAACTTCACCGTCGAAGTTAATTTGTGCTTTAACTTGATTGTTGTTAAGCCCATTAATGATATTGGATTCACTAGGCGTTAACCATGCCGATGTGGTGGGTTGAATCATTTGCACTGTAGCATTTCTAGCACTATTGATTAGGTTAATGTCAAAATAAACGTTTTCTTTATTTTGCCAGCTAATAAGGAATGTTTTTGATTTATTTATAGGCGTTATGCTAATGCTGAAGTCATTCTTTGCAGAGGATACTGTTTGCTCTTTTTTATTATTAATGGGTAATGTTAGTGTTTCTAATTGATAAGGTGTAAAACTGACATCTGCCGAAATTGCTTTTATAGTAGCGACTCGCTCATTCGCTGTAGTCGGGTTGAGAATAGGTTTATAAGTCGCTACATTAATTGTTTTATTATCAGCAGCTGTATTTAAGTCTAAACTAGGTGCAGGTAATAATTTTAGCTCAGTTTGTTGTTCAACTTTTGCATTTTCTACTTTGTATTGCCCTAGATTATTAGTAGCGCCTACACTATTTGTTATTAATAACATCAGTTGTTTTGGCGCATTGGGCATATTGAGCACAAATAGCTCACCTTTGCTAGGTTTTAGTGCACTTTCTTGTTGTTGCTGCTGTCCCCACATTACTTTATCAAATCCCTTAATAGGAAATGATTGTAAGTAACGTGAGTCATTGTTATTGATTTCTTTAATCAGCTGGTGCTGACTATTATTAGACCAGCGTGCAGGTCCCATTAACAAGAGTGTTCGCATGCTTTGATTAACAGAGCCTGCAATTTGCGTATCTTTCACCAAAGCCATTTTTTCAATCCAACCTGTCATTTTATTGATAATTGCTTTTCCATAAAGCTTATTAGCTTGTTCTGTGGAAAGTAATGTAATGAACAGTTTGTTATCAGTGATCTCATCGACTTGGACTGTGACTTTATTTAAGCCCATAAAATGGTCAAGTACAATCTGTTGTTGCTTCGCCAGTGGAATGGCGGCAGGAATAAAAGGCGGTGCAATAATAAATTGTAGGTATTGATATTCTTGTTTTATTGCCACGGTTGCTTCAATGCCTTGTTGTAACGCTGTATCTTGTATAGAGATCGTCTGCGGTTGGTTACTACCTAAATTAAATTGGTATAACATTCCTTTGTTTAAAATAGTTTGTATGCTGGTAGAAGGGTAGGCCGCTAACCCTCTTACTTGTAACTCAGTATAATCTGCTAATACATTGAGTTTAATTTCTTTATCATGATAGCTTTGTACTTGATAATTGGCTAAAAGAGAAATACCTATAGTATCTTTAGTTGACCAATCCACATGATTATTTTGAGTGAGCATGCTGTAGCCTTGAATCCAATATTTTTTATTAATTCCTTCTTTTGCTTGGACTACGAGCTGATTTTTTTGTACGCCTTGTGGCGTTGATTGATTATCACATCCAATGATTAGGGTGCCTACAACAAGCAATGTGATAGCAAATCTCAATATGTCCATATAATTTAATCTCTTTGTCGTGAAGTAAGTAATGGCGTTATCATAGCGAATCAGCTTAAATAAATCATTAAGTAATCCTGTGTTTATTATGGTTGGTTGGGTCTTATTACATCAAACAGAGGTTGTAATGAATAGCCAAGCTGTGGGGCTAAAGAGGTAATCTTTTGTCCTAGTGTGTTTAGATCAAGTTGTTGCTGTTTATTTTGAGGTACAAATAAAACAACATTGCCAGAGGGGACTAAGCATTCCCAATAGTGTTTTTTAAAGCGTACTTTTAAAGTAGGATGATCTTTTGGGGTCCCATCGTGCAGAGCCCACTGATTTATAATGAGCCAGCCGTTAGGTGTAAGTTTTTGTTGGCATAGCCCTAAAAAGTCCCATTCAGAATGTCCAGCGGAAGGACCATCATCAGTGTATAAGTCAAGAAATATTAAGTCTGTAGGCGCTTGCTCTTCTAAGCATTTTAATGCATCATTTTGTATAATGGTTAGTTTAGGATTTGTAGGAAATGCTAAATATTGTTGGGCTAGCTCGATGACTGCGGCACGTAATTCGACAGCTGTTGCCTGTTTTAGAGGTAAGTACTTTAAGCATGCCGTAGTTAATGTACCCGCCCCAAGCCCTAAAAAAAGAGCTGTTTTAGGTTCAGCATGCATCAGTGCTCCCATGAGCATAGCTCTGGTATAATCATATTCTAACCAACTAGGGTCAGGCATGAAAACACAGCTTTGTTCAAATTGTAGACCAAACTCAAGAAAGCGATAGTTGCCCATTTCAAAAATACGTACAATACCGTACTTATCTTGTTGTTCTGCAATGACCATTATACGACTCTTTTTTAAAAATAAGCGCTTTATTGTGCTATAAAAGCTGCGTAAATACCAACTAAATGTACGCGCACTATTATCGAGTAGTTGTTTATTAGGTTTCATGTTTTATAAAATTAATCCCAGACTAGCTGGGATTAATCCTTTATTTAGGATATAGAGGGGGAATGATTGATTCGCTAGATTGAGTCTGTTCTTTAGGCGGTAATGTTTGTATAGCTTGCCATAGTTTATCACCTTTCCAAGTGCTGGATGCTTCACTGTAAAGCACTTTGTTAAGCTCCTCAATGGCCTCTGCTAGAGGAGTATAGCGAATCATAATATCCGTAAGGTTTTCTGGTTGTTGTTTTGCCCAATTATCCAGAGCAGTTCGTGCCTGTTGAGGGTCATTTTCTTGGCAGGCCCGTTTTATATCATCAAGTAATGTTTTAGGGTTAATAATGGGCTGCTCTTGCTTTATTATGGCGGGTTGTTGACGTGAATAAAGCCATAAACCGAGGAAAATAAAGGTTGTAACTGCAAAGAAAGCACTGAGAGATTGCCATACCCATAAGTAAGGGCTTTCAACCTTTCTAATAATATTGGGGATTGTTGGTAACGTGTTTGTATTACTAGAGGCCTTATTGCTGTTACTATTATGTAGTGCAGGGTTGGTAGCAACATCAAGCGTTTTTGCGGGTAAAGTGGCGTATTCTAGTTTATTCGTCTGTGTATTCCACCATGGGATCTTAACTTCTGGAATAGTAATTTTCCCAGCTTGTGTAGGAATAAGAACATGTTGTTGGATAACCGTTCCAATAGGAAGTAATTGTGACCAGTTATCATGTAACTGAGGGTTTTCAGGATAGCTGCGGATCCCTGTAATAGATGCAATAGAAAGAGTACCAATTTGTTTACTGGTAAGCCCAGTGGCAGTTATTGTGATAGTACGTGATATTGAGTCACCTTCTAATAAGTTGTCAGATGGGTTACTCCATTGCTCAGATAATGTTACATCCTTTGCGGGTAAAAAAGGCATATTAGCAGGATAGTTAGCAGGTCTTGGCTTAACTTCAAGGGTGAGCTCATTAGATGTCACAGTTTTATTTTGTAAGCTATTTTTGTCTCTAATAGTTGCGGTTAATGCATAAGATGGGATGTGAATACTGCCACTTTTTAATGCAGATAATGCGTATTTTTGTTCTATAACCTCGTATTGAATGCCGTTAATTTGTTTTTCGTAGTTTTGTTCGGTTAAGAACTGGAAGTTTAAATCAGGTATTGTTGGTTTGATCAGCTGGTTAACTTTATAAATTTTAGGGGCATCAATATAAACACGTAATGTGAAGATTTGTTGCTGTTGGATATAAACTGATTTTTGTTCTAAAGCGGTTTCGATTTTTAAAATATCTTGACCATTAACGGAGAGATTTTGTGGTGTATCGATAAATTTAATCGTAATAGGTTTTGTTTGTTCGTTCCCAACATTAAGTGGGGGAATAACGATACTACTTGTCGTTGTTTTGGGAGATAAAGCCATGATCCAACTTCTTGAACGGCTGATTTGTCCGTTGATATTAACAGTTTGTGTGGATGAGTTCATGCCTACCACATCAAATAGGTTTTTGAATGGTTCAATATCGGGTGATTCCGAGTTAGTGTCTGTTGTAATGGTTAATGTAATCGTTTCACCTGGAACAATTTCTGTTTTATCAACACGGGCTGTTACTTCGGCTAAAGCCGTGGGGATAATCATACCGAATAAGCATAAGCTTGCTAATAAACGCTTAATCATCTTAATAATCACCTTTGTTATAACGTTGTTCAAAATAGAATTTTCTTCGTAAAAGCTCAGAGGGATCTTCTGATTCTGGTAATCGCCGTTTGAACTCATCATCTATTGCTTGGTTTTCAGGGATGCTATCGCTTACCGTATCCCCTTTGGAATTTTCTTGAGGCTCTTTTGAGTCTTGCTTTTGTTCTGGTGAAGAGGTGTTGCTCTGTTGCTGATCTGTTGGCTCTGTAAGCTCACCAGAAGATGGATCTTTTGTTGGCATAACATTGCTATTTTCACCAGCTCCACCTGATGATTTTGGTTTGCCTTGTTCATTCTCATTATTATTCTGTGAGTTTGATGGACTAGCGCCATTATTTTGTTGCTGGTTGTTATTACTAGCTTGTGAGCTATTATTTTGTTGGGCTGCGTCTTTCGAATCACTATTTTGTTGATCATTATTTTGTGATGACGAACCATCGTTTTGTTGTTGGTTCTCTTGAGCATTCTTTTCCTGTTGGTTTTGATCTTGTTGTTGGTTATTTTGATCACTATTTTGCTGTTGCGCTTGTTTTTTTAATAAATCTTCAACAATTTTTTTATTAACAATGGCTTGTTCAAAGTCAGGTTTATTTTTAATGGCTTTATCCCATGCAGTAATTGCTTCTTGGTATTTACCTTGACGAGCAAGAGCATTGCCATAGTTATAAATGCCTTCAGGAGTTTTAGCGTTGATAAATGCTTTTTCAGCTTTTTGGTAATCTTTTGCCTCATAAGCTGCATAGCTTTGCCATCGCTTATCTTTAAACATGGCCATGGCTTCTTTAGGTTTATTTTCTTTAAGTAGTTTTTGACCTTGCTGATCTTTATTTAGCCATAACTGATTCCATTCAAAAGCTTGGGCTGTTTGTGGTTGAAAGGTAAACGCTAGCAGCGGAATACAAAAAAGCCATCCTTTACGTCCTGCAAATGCAGCAATGAGCAGGATGGGTAATACTAGCCAATAGCTTTGGTCTTCCCAAAAACTTGTTAGCCTCATGTCTTGCTCATTAACCAGACGCTTGTCACCAGTGGGGTTTGATAAGTGTAGCGCATCAATATCTGCATTGTTTAGTGTCATTGTGCTGTAATAACCCCCTTCGCTGTAAGCAAAAGCTTGTAAGCTATCACTGTCTAACTTGGGATTGATAATGTTACCCGATGAGTCTTTTAAAAAGACACCATTGATTAAGATGGGGGCTCCTTGTGCGGTACCTACACCTAGTATATCTAAGTTAATTGATTTGCCCGCCAGTAGTTTACGGATATTTTCTTTTTCTTGTTCGTTAAGCCCTGTTGTTACCAATAAGATTTCTGCTTTTTTCGTCTTATTATTCTGGCGTGTATTATCGATTAAGTTAATGGCCTTTGCTATGCCTGCTTCTGCATTTTCTCCTGATTTAGGCATAATGGTAGGGGAGAGTACTTTAATTAAATTATCCAGTGTCTCTTTATCATCTGATAGAGGGGCAACCACATGTGCTGACCCTGCATAAGCGATGATTGCTGTTTGTGCATCTTTGCGTGCACTGATAATGTCTAAGAGTTTACGCCTTACACTTTCCAAACGGCTAGGTGCAATATCTTTTGAGAGCATACGAGGTGTCATATCAACCACAATAGCCAACGGGGCATCTAACTTTAATGGAGGTTGTTTAATATGTTTCCAGCTGGGCCCCAGTAGTGCTAGTATGGCAAAAAGGCTTGCCAGTGTAATTAGTAGTTTAGGAATAATGGACTCTTTCGCTTTTGAGCCTCGCAGGAGCCAAGGCTGAAATAAAGTGGGAATAATAGCTTGCCATGATCCTTTATGGGCGTTGAGCTTCCATAGTTTCCATAACAAATACACGATAATTGGTAATAATATTATAAATAAAGGGCGTTGCCATTGTGGCCAAAGGGATATCATTGTGGCCTCCAATTTTTTATATTAGGAAATAAATGATTAATGACTAATAGAATGCAGAGTAATACGGCTAAAGATAATGGCCAAGGATAATACTCTTTAATAAAGCGAGTCTCATTGGCATCTTGTTTTACAGGTTCAAGTTGGTCTAATGCTTTGGAAATTTTGGCTAAATCGTCTTCTGAGCGGGCACGAAAATATTTACCTCCCGTTTCTTGAGCAATCTTTTTTAAGATTTCTTCATCTAAATCATCCGAGGCGCGGTATACACTAAAAACATCGCGGATGAGTTTGTCCGAACCAATACCAATGGTATAGACTTTAACTTTAGCTTCTTTGGCTAATTGCATGGCCTCCTCAGGCGTTGTCTTTCCTGTATTATTAGAGCCATCAGTGAATAAAACTAGAACTCGAGATTTTTCATCTTGGTTATAGAGCTGTTTAACACCAAGGGCAATGCCATCACCAATAGCCGTTTGCTCTCCAGCAATGCCAATAAATGATTCATCTAGCCAAGTTCTAACCGTTTTGCGGTCAAAAGTGAGTGGCGACTGTAAGTATGCTTTAGTACCAAAGAAAATAAGACCAACACGATCACCAATACGGTTTTCAATAAAAGGGCCAAATAGTGTTTTAATTAGTTCTAAACGATCAATTGGCTTATTGTTGATGGTCATATCAGTTGCATGCATAGAACCTGATGTATCAACAGCCATTAATAGGTCTCGGCCTGTTGGTTCAACAGGTAAAGGTTCGCCAATCCATTGTGGACGTGCAGCACTTAATAGCAAAGCACACCAAATAATAAAAGGTACAATCAGTTTATGTTTAGGAAAATTGGTTGAGTAGGCAGTTTTACCAGAAATAGCTTCAAGCTCGGATAAAAACGTTACATTGAGTGCCGTTGTATCCCGCTTTGCGGCGGGCAATAGCCATCTAAGTAATAAAGGTAATGGTAGAAGAAAGAATATCCCGGGCCAAGCAAAATCAAACATGATGGGTAATCCACGTTTCTATAGAAGAGTAAAGGTTATCAATGGTTTGGTTATCCATGCAGTAGTTTGCTTGGTAAGCATTGTCTACTAGCATTGGGAATTGTTTTATATGTGCTTGAGGGCACTTACTGTCTAAAAAGTTTAACCAAGGCTGTCCTGTAAGAGTTTGAATTTTTTCGTTAGCGTAATGGGTAATACAGAGCCTCTTTAATAGTGCATTGATTTGTTGTAACCATTCCTCTGTTGGTTTTTGATAAGGTTTTTCAAATGATTTAAGTTCTTTTAATGCTGCTTGTCTTCTCACGTCAATATCAATGACAGGAGGCTTTGGCTGTTGTCGGAGAAATTTATGGCGAAATAGGTAAATCAGCAGAATGGTGAAAACAGTCAGTAAAATAGCAATTCCTATCCACCAAATGGGAGCAAGTGGCCACCAACTCACAGGCGGTGGAGCAATTAAAGGTTCTAAGGGGAGTTTCTGCGGGTCCATTATTTTCACTCCTAATAGTGCATGCCTAATAATGGTCTTATTTGTTCAATGACAGATTGTGCTGTATTGATGGGAAGTAGCTGTGCAGTGATCTTTTTTGCTAATGCTTGCCACATCAGTTGACGTTCTTGAGCACGTGCTTCATAAGCCATGCGTAATCGATGGTTATTGGTATCAATAATGAGTTCACGATCGCCTTGTGCAAAACGTAATAATCCTGCTCTGGGGAGTTCTCGATCAATGAGATCATAGACAGGCAACAATACAATATCTAAATGAATAGATAGATGCTTAAGTGTTTGTTGGCAAGCTTCATCAAGATTACGTTCATCAATAATAATAAATAATAAACTACCAGGACGAAGGGCTTCTTTCACTTGTTTTAAAGCAGTTAGTAAACTGCTAGTAGATGAGCTTTGTGTATTTGTTGTCAGGTCGGTATTCATTTGTTCAATGTAGTGCAGCAGTTGTAACAAGCTACGTTTACTTAAACGTGGGCGTATTAAGCGCTGATTTTGCTCATTAAAGACTAAGCCACCAATTCGATCGTTATTATCCAGCGCTGCCCATCCCAGCAAACTAGCAAGTTGGGCACTGACGACAGACTTTAAGCTGTGTTGTGTACCCAAGAAAAGAGGCTTGGATTGTTCTAATAAAATAAAAACAGGGCGCTCTTTTTCTTCATGGAAAATTTTGGTATGTGCTTGTTGGCTACGTGCCGTCACGCGCCAATCGATGCTGCGAATATCATCACCTGGTAAATAGAGACGAACTTGATCGAAATCGATTCCTCTGCCTCGTAATTTCGAGTGGTGTGAACCAACAAGAGGGCTGCGTCGATTATTGGCGGCGAATAAGCTTAGCCCTTTTAATTGGTAACGTATATCCAGTAGCTCTTGCAAGCTAACATGGATGTGTTGCTCGTTGATCGTATGCAATGAATGTGGCATGTTTTTTTAAGCTACAGGAACATCTTCAAGAATTCGTTGTATTACTTGGTCGGCCGTAATACCTTCCGCTTCTGCTTCAAAGGAAAGTATTAGGCGATGACGTAAGATATCAAATAAAACGGCTTGAATATCTTCGGGACTAACAAACTCACGCTCATTTAGCCATGCATGAGCACGTGCGCAGCGATCAAGTGCAATTGTTGCACGTGGACTGGCGCCATAACTGATCCAATCAGCTAACTGTGCATCATAATGAGCTGGGTTACGTGTTGCCATGATGAGTTGAACGAGATACTCTTCAACTGCATCAGCCATGTACAACTCCATGACTTCCTTACGTGCATCAAAAATAGCTTGTTGGTTGACTTTTTGTTCGGCGCGAGCTTCACCGTTTAAAGTTTCGTTACGCATTAAGTGTAAAATTTGGCGTTCAACATTGGATTCGGGATAGCCAATTTTTACATGCATTAAAAAGCGGTCAAGTTGTGCTTCTGGTAAGGGATAAGTTCCTTCTTGTTCTATTGGGTTTTGAGTTGCCATAACCAAAAATAATGGGGGCAAGGAATAGGTGTTGTTACCAACGGAAACTTGTCTTTCTGCCATTGCCTCAAGCAGTGCAGACTGCACTTTTGCAGGAGCACGGTTGATTTCATCGGCTAAAATAAGGTTTCGGAAAATAGGCCCTTTTTGAAATTCGAATGTGCTATTGTCAGCACGGTAAATTTCGCTACCTGTAATATCTGCAGGCAGTAGGTCGGGTGTAAATTGGATTCGCTGAAAACTAGCATCCATGCCTTCTGAAAGCTCTTTGATTGCTTTTGTTTTTGCTAGTCCTGGTGCTCCTTCAACAAGGATATGCCCATCCGCTAATAAAGCAATTAGAAGACGATCTACAAGTTTTTCTTGACCCAAAATTTGATTGGATAAAAACTGACGAAGTGCCAGTATCGCAGCACGGTGTTGCATGAATAACTTCCTTAATCAATATAGGAGTATCTGTAAAATGGGTAATGATTTTATCAATAAAAATAGAGAAGATGGCAGTATTTATCGATGTTATCTTGCAACAAATTATTAAAAGACTGGTTGAAAGCCATCCAGCCTTTAGTTAAGTTAGTGATTATTTTTTAGTAATACAGGCTTTTCATCGGGTGCATTACAAAGTAAATAAAGCGCTGTAAGAAGCTCAGGAATACGCTCAAGCATATCCGCTATTAAATCAGTATCTTGGCTTATTTCAGCAAACTCAGGTTGTTCTTCAAACAGTGTAGAACCAACCATAATAGGGAGTAGTAATTCGCTGACTTCATCTTCGCCTTTAGAAAACCAGACTTCTTCATTTAAAAAGACGCCTTCCATAAAGCCCATGCACCAACCATTAATTTCTGAGTCTTCTAAGTCTTCACCTGGGTCAAGCTCGCAGGGAATTGTGAGCTCTTCTTCCGATGAAAGCTCTCTTGAAATTTGTGCTTTTAAACCAATGAGTGCTTTTTCAATTTCTTGACGTTGTTCGTCTGATTGAAACTGTGGGTTCTCACCAAATAAAATTGCTAACCATTCCTGATCAGGGATAGTCTCTGTAGAAATACATAATGCTGTCAGATAACCATGTGCTTGGACGTAGGTCATCATTTCTTCATGAGTATCTAGATCCAAAAAAGTTTGCAATGAAGTATTAGTATTCATCATAAATGACATAGAGCCTTACCTGTTATATATTGGTTTAATCAAGCTATAGTAGAACAAATTCATATTTTTTTCATGTCTTTTATTCAATTTATGGTTATTTATAGCCTAAATCATGAGGTATTTGTATAATCTCGTTGTTATAGTGGAGCATTTATGTATAAACGAGCATTATCCATCCTTAAAAATACCTTTGGTTACGACTCATTTCGTGGACAACAGGGTGTTATTGTTGAGCATGTTGCTAAAGGATGTGATGCTCTTGTTTTAATGCCTACAGGGGGCGGTAAATCAATTTGTTTTCAGCTGCCTGCGTTATTAAGGGATGGAGTAGCTGTTGTTGTCTCCCCATTGATTGCGTTAATGCAAGATCAGGTTGATACGTTAAATGAGCTTGGTGTAAAGGCCGCTGCGTTGAACTCATCGCTTTCAGCCCAAGAGCAACGAACCATTGCTAAGGAGTTGTTAGCGGGAGAAATTAAGTTTTTATATGTCGCTCCCGAGCGTTTAGTACAGGAACGGATGCTAAATTTTTTACGCCAGCTACCTTTAGCCTTATTTGCTATTGATGAGGCACACTGTGTTTCTCAGTGGGGACATGATTTTAGACCAGAATATTTACAACTTGGTGAGTTGGCTAAGTTGTTTCCTACTATCCCCCTTGTTGCGTTAACTGCTACTGCTGATACACGAACACAGCAAGAGATTATTGAGCGTTTACACCTAAAACAAGCCAAAACCTTTATAGACAGTTTTAACCGCCCTAATATTTTTTATCAGATACAGGCTAAAAATCAGCCTAAAAAGCAGCTATTAAATTTTTTAAGTGATAAACATGACCAAGCGGGGATCGTGTATTGCATGTCTCGTAAGCGTGTCGAAGAGACTGCTGAGTATCTACAAGATCAAGGATATTTAGCATTACCTTATCATGCAGGGCTTTCAAATAGTGTTCGGGCAGCAAATCAGAACCGTTTTTTGAAAGAAGAGGGCATTATCATGGTGGCAACTATTGCCTTTGGAATGGGGATTGATAAGCCTAATGTCCGTTTTGTTGCGCATTTAGATCTACCTAAAAGTTTAGAAGCATATTATCAAGAGACGGGGCGGGCTGGTCGTGATGGTTTGCCTGCTGAAGCATGGATGGTCTATGGGCTACAGGATGTGTTGTTTAATCAGCAACTGGTTGTACAGTCTGAGGCCAGTGAACAACATAAGCGAGTTGAGCTCTATAAGTTGCAAACTATGTTAGGGTTGTGCGAAGAAATTCGTTGTCGTCGCCAAGCCTTATTAGCCTATTTTGATGAAACATTGGCTGAACCCTGTGGGTATTGTGATAATTGCCGTGATAATGTGGAAACGTGGGATGCTACTGAGGCGGCTCAAAAAGCGTTGTCTGCTGTTTATCGTACGGGACAGCGTTATGGAGTAGGACATCTGGTGGATGTGCTATTAGGGCATAATACGGAGAAGGTCACTGCATTGGGGCATCAGCATCTTTCTGTTTTTGGTATTGGCCGGCTACACTCAGATAAAACCTGGCGCACACTGTTTCGTCAAATGATTGTTCGCGGACTTGTTGAAATAGATTTAGATGGTTTTTCAGGATTACGTCTAACTCCCTTGGCAAGGCCTGTTTTACGTGGTGAAGAGCATCTACAGTTACGTGTAGATCAGTCAGGGCAAAGGTCTGATAAGCCAAGGACTGTGATTCATCAAATTCAAGAGGGTGAGAAAGAGCTTTGGGAGGCACTCCGCATCTTACGCCGTCAACTCGCAGATGAACATAATGTGCCGCCCTATGTTATATTTCATGATGCAACGCTATTGGAAATGGTGCGCATGAAGCCTAGAACTTTGGGTGATATGGCCATGATTAATGGTATAGGAACGCATAAGTTAGAAAATTATGGTAAGGTGTTCTTAGATGTGATTAATGGGCAAGAAGTTAGTGATTCAAGAGCACAGGATATTCAATATGAGGTAGTTGCATTAGCGCGTGCAGGGATGAGTGTTCAACAGATAGCACAGCAGCTAAATTGTTCACGCAAAGTTGTTTATCGTACATTGGCGACAGGAATCCGCCAGCAACAACTCTCGTTAGAACAAGCTATCGATCTACCCGAAAATTTGTTGGATAAAATTCAGACTAGCTTTTTAGAAGATGAAGGAAAGTTAAGTTCTGTGCCAAAAGTTTATAAACAACTAGGCGGGCAAGTTGAAGAGGGAATTTTGTATTGTGTTCAATCGGCATTGGCTGATATGTTTCAGTAGGAGTTTTGTGTGGAAAAAATTGTTAATATGCGTACATTGGGTGGTCTTGTTAATCAACAAGGTATGCAAGTAAAATACAATAAATTATTTAGATCAGGGAACCCCAGTGTTGCTAGTGATTCCGATTGTGCAGTATTAAAACAACAAGCCATTGATGAAATTATTGATTTTCGGAGTGATGTTGAAAAGAAACCGTCAGAGCAAAGTTTTGCGCAGCAATTTAATTGGATTGCGCAGCCGATTTTTACAGGAAACTTAGAAGGTTTATTAAGTCATGACTTAACTCGAGAAATGGCTAGTCAGGCAATGTGTAATATTTATCGGCGTTTTCCGATAGATTTTCAACCGCAGTTTCATTATTTATTAAAGCAAGCAGAGTCTGGTAAGACATTACTTTTTCATTGTACAGCGGGTAAAGACCGCACTGGATGTGCTGCACTGTTATTGCTGTCAGCGCTAGGTGTTGGATTTGATATTATTTTACAAGATTACTTGTTTTCAAATGAAGCAATTAGTGGGTTAAAAAATCAGGTTGTTGGCTTTGCTGATAATCGAATTAGCGAAGAAGCTTTTCAAGCTATTCTTGAGGTAACACCAGAATATTTAGACAATGCATTAGCTGTCATTAATAAAAATTATGGCAATGTTGAACACTATTTACAGCATACGCTGGCAATAGATGTTAAAGCAATTCGTCAACATTATTTAGAGAATTGAATTGACTATACATTTTGACGGCATCCATCTATTGTCATCTATTGTGGTAGCAGTATTGGTAGTAGCGGTTGTTTTTGCTTTAGTAAAGAAAGTACAAAAATGGCCATATTATGCTGTGCCTGTTATGTCGAATATAGAAAAGAAGTTTTATTACCAATTAGTGAAAGCTTTTCCTCATTATCACATATTGGCACAGGTACAATTATCTCGAGTTATTCGTCCTCCAAAAAATAGACATGAATATAAGTGGTTAAATAAAATATGGCGGATGAGTTTAGATTATGTGATTTTAGACAGCCATTTAGATACATTAGTTGTTATTGAGTTAGATGATCGTACCCATTTAACTCAAAAGAGAAAAGAGGCAGATGAAAGAAAAAGTAAAGCATTAAAAGCAGCAGGTCTGCGCCTAATCCGCATCAGGACTAATAGTATACCAACTCTTGATGAGTTGAAATATTTGGTTAACCGTGGCTAGCATGTTATATTTTAAAAAAGATGTCATAATTAGTGAGTTACTATGATTGGCATAAATACATTATAATTGTATGTTATATTCATTTTTTGCTTGATTAAGGAATGTTTAGTTTTGCAACAACCTACAGAACAAAAACCTCTCTCTTTTATCGATGTGCTTACGCGAAATTTATTTTTATTTACAGCGATGTGTATTTGTATCGGTTTTGGGGTGGTTGTCAGCTTGTTAAGAATTGACTCATTAGACAGTTATATCTTTCAAATAAAATCAAGCCGGCTTGATTTTATATTTTTCGTAGGAATGGCGGCGTGTTATTTGTCACTATTATTTATTTCAATAAATCGAGCTTGGGTCAACTTTGTAGTACAAGTTTTAACATCAATCATATTATTTATTAGTTTGCTATTTATTTTTAGCCCATCTTTAAAAGTAAAAAGCTATTTATTTGATCATTATGTCGAGTTTTCTACACGGTCTTGGCACCGTATCTCTGTGCTACCAATTGGTAAAAAGTGTATTTTTAGTAAGGTTAATGATACTAATAAAAATACATTTTCATTAATGCATAATGTTTTTTTACCAAGTAGTTGTAGTTACTATTTTTTTAGTTTTGTGTTTACATCTTATTCGACATCACCAATGGATAGTTTTATAAGAACGAATGAAGAGTAAGCGATATAATGGGATTAAAAATATTAAGCAAAAAAAAATAACCTTATAAAAGGTTATTTTTAAATAATAAAACATATTTATATAATAATAAAAAAATGTCGTTACTCTCAAGATACTCCCAATAATAATCTCTTTGCTTTAAAACAGTCTCAGACTGTTTTGTCTACTTAATCCCTGTAAACAGACCTTGACATCCATACCACGCCTTAACTCCTGTTTCCATGCAGGCCTCGCTTTTGCTATCCTAAGCAAATAATCCCTGTTTAGAAGTACTATACTAGAGTAACGACAATCCTTTGGCATCCCGTAATCCTAATACTTTAAAGATGCCTTGTAACTCTTAGTTGTGTTTATAATACCAATGTATTTTATGTTGGTAAAGTCTTTTCTTTGAAATTGTGATGTTCGTCAAATAATATGGGTTTAAATATATTATTTTTATTGCAGAGTTTTGTTTTTATACATTTTATTTTTATAAAAAAAAGATTAAAAGTGTTTTATATTTTTTATCTTCTTTTTTGTTATGTTATATTGTAACATAATAAAAATTTATAGAGGGAGGAATAGATGTGACTGCTAAACCAATGCAACGCCTATTATCAATTGATATGCTAAGGGGGCTTGTGATCATGATCATGTTACTTGATCATGTTAGAGAAACTTTTTATTTACACCATCAAATGAGTGATCCTGTAGACGTTAGTCAAGTTGAACCAGGCTTGTTTTTTAGTCGAGTGTTGGCTCATATCTGTGCGCCTGTATTTGTTTTCTTAACAGGGTTGTCCGCTTTTCTCTATGGTCAAAAATATCAAAGTAAATATATGGCTGCCAATTTTTTATTAAAAAGAGGGATATTTTTAATTATTTTAGAGTTAACATTGGTGAATTTCGCATGGACATTTCAATTTCCCCCTACAACGTTATATTTACAAGTTATTTGGGCTATTGGCATTAGCATGATTGCTTTGGCAGGGCTTCTTTATCTGCCAAGGGGACTACTTTTTATTGTAGGTATGGTCATTATTTTAGGCCATAATTTACTGGATAGTATTCATGTGCAGTCTAGTTCTAGCTGGTATATCCCTTGGGCTATAATTCATGAGAAAAACTGGATAGAAATAGGCGGTAGTCTGAGGATTAGGACTACTTATCCTGTATTGCCTTGGATTGGTGTGATTGCCATAGGCTACACTTTTGGACCGTGGTTTACAAAAACAACAGTGGCGGCGGTGCGTCAATACCGACTCAAATTAATAGGCTGGAGTGCTATTGTATTTTTTATTGTTTTACGTTTTATGAATATTTATGGTGATAAGCCTTATTCAGTTGGTAACAACTTCTTAGAAACTTCGATGAGTTTCTTCAATATTACTAAATATCCACCCTCATTATTATTTATAAGCTTAACCTTGGGGGTAGGGTTGTTATTGCTCCGCTTATTTGAGCGCCACCAGGACAGTAAATATCTAAAGTATTTGGCTATATTTGGTAGTGTACCAATGTTTTTCTACTTGTTACATCTGTATGTCTTAAAGTTTTTATACCTAGGTGCGGTGGCATTGTTTGGAAAAAACCAAGGGGATTACTTTGGATTTGCGCACTGGTGGTCTATTTGGATTTGCACCATAATCTTATTAGTGGCTTTATATCCTCTGGTATTAGCATTCTCAAGATATAAGGCGAATAATAAAGATATTACTTGGTTAAAGTATTTTTAATTGGTCTACCATGAAAAATAAGATATTATTTTCGTGTGGATTATTGCTAGGCTGCCATAGCCTAGCCACCAATGCTACACAGCAAGAAAGTTCGGGATTTTTGGAGGACAGTACGGTATCTGTTTTAAATCGTACTGTTTATGATTATCGAAATTATCGGCATGGAGATACGAATAGTGCCGCTCGTAATAAATATAAGCTAAAAAGTCATCGAAATGACTATGCTGAGGAGTGGGGGTATGGCCTGATGACAAAATTTGAGTCAGGTTTTACTCAGGGTACTTTGGGCGTGGGGATGGATGCATTTGGCTTTTTTGGTTTAAAGCTAGACAGTGGTGGTGGGCGTGCTGGCAAATCAAGGCTTTTAGCGGTAAAAAACGATGGGCATGTTCGTAGTAGCTTTGAGCGGTTTGGGGCTGCAGGCAAGTTACGGTTTTCCTCTACAGTAATAAAATATGGGATTCAACAGCTTAAAACCCCTATTTTTAGTACATCAGATAGCCGCTTGTTACCCGAGTCCGCGACAGGATGGCTGGTGACAAGCCAAGAAATACGCCCACTAATACTACAGTTGGGGCATTTTACTGCTGCAGCTGATCGTAATGCATCTTCTTCAACGAATGATTTAGTTATTAATTATGCAAATCCCGCGATGAAAAAAGGAAAAAGTTTTGATTTTGTAGGAGGGAATTATGCGTTAACGGATCAATTTAACCTATTGAGTTATGTAGGTCGTTATCAAAATAATTGGTACACATATTATATTGGTAGCGGTTATCGGTTGCCTCTTAATGAGACTCAGGCGATAAAATTTGATTTTAATTTATATCATAGTAAAGACTATGGTAATGCTAATGCAGGTAAAATTAGTAATACTACATGGAGCTTTATGACGAGTTATGTAGTGAGCTACCATCAATTTTCTATTGGTTATCAACGAGTTAATAGTGATACGCCCTTTGATTATGTGAGTCGTGGTGCAATTTGGTTAAATAATGCCGCCCAGTTATCTGATTTCAATGCACCTCATGAGCGTTCTTGGCAATTAGCCTATCAATTAGATTTAGCTATATGGGATTTAAATGGTGCTTTATTTAATATTGCTTATATTAAAGGTGATCATATTGATGGTACTCGGATGAGTAAACAAAGCGCTTATTATTGGCTAGGGTATGGTAAAAATGGACAGCACTGGGAGCGCGATATTAGTTTGCAATATAAAGTGTCTGAAGGTTTTGCTAAAGATTTAAAAATATCTCTTCGCTATGATGTGCACCGTGCAAATAGGGCGCAAGCAGAATTAAATACTGATCAAATCAGGGTTGCTGTTGAGTATCCTTTGGTTTGGTAAAAAAAGGGTGAAATGAATCACCCTTTGAGCATTTTAATGTTGTGGTGGGGTATCCATTGTAGCTGTCGTTTGCAATGCATTAACAAAGCGAATAGATGTAGTATCTAATCCATTTGAACTTTGGAACACCTGTAAACCAAACTCAGGCAAGATAGCTAATAAATGGTCAAATATATCAGACTGAATACTTTCGTATTCTTTCCACACGACCGTATTTGTAAAACAATACAGTTCTAAAGGAACACCCTCAGTTGTTGGTTCTAACTGACGAACGATAAGTGTCATACCTTTATGAATTCTAGGGTGATCATGTAGATATTTCTCAATATAAGCCCGAAAGGTACCTAAATTGGTAATGCGTCTACAGTTTAGTTTTAAGTCTCCACCGTATTGTTTGTTCCACTCTTCAATTTCTTTGTCTTTATCTGATAAATAGTTTTTGAGCAAGTTAAAACGTCTTAAATGCTCTTCCTCTTCAGTTGTTAAAAAGTGAATACTGTTTTGATTGATAAAAAGCCTTCTTTTAATGCGCCGTCCACCAGATTCTTGCATTCCTTTCCAGTTTTTAAAAGACTCCGATAAGAATTTTTTGGTTGGAATAGTGGTAATAGTTTTATCAAAGTTTTGTACTGTAACGGTATGTAATGCAATATCTTTGACATCGCCGTCAGCATTAACTTGTGGCATTTCAATCCAGTCACCAACACGGATCATGCCGTTAGATGAAATTTGTACGCTAGCAACTAAAGATAATAAAGTGTCTTGGAATACCAACATGAGTACAGCAGCCATTGCACCCAAACCAGATAATAGAATAATAGGTGACTTATCAATTAATGCTGCAATCATTAATATAGAAGAAACGGCATATATAAAGATTTTAATAATCTGTATATAGCCTTTTATGGGTTTGTTAACTGCATCAGGGCGTCTTTGCCAAAGAGTGTTAACAATATCTAAAATATTACCAACAGCAAGTGCTAAAGTTAATATGATGAAAGCAGAGCAAATATTGTGTACGATTGAAATCAATGCCTCAGGTAAACCAGGGATAGCTTTGATACCCAGAGAAAGAACCATAGCAGGGACAACATTGGCTAACCGAGCAACAACATCATGATTTATAAGAATATCATCGTTTCTCAAAACTGTAGCTTTAAGTGCTTTTTTTATACCTTTGACGAGGATACGCTTAACAACAAAGTTAGCAACCCACGAGATAATAATGAGAGATATTAAACAAATGATCGTAAAAATAATTGGGTATTCTTTTAACCACGCAATCATGTCATTATAGTATTGAAGCATATTGATCCTTTTCTTTCTTAATATCTAGTTAATGCGAGTATCTAGTTTAGCATAATGGGGATGATATAAAAACCCTATAGCAATATTAGGGTTTTTATAGTGCAATGAATTTATTGACTTATTTTGTTTTTGTTCTGTGGCAAGTGTTGTAACTTTAAATGTAAGGAACTAATTATCCTGTAAGTTATGGAGTCTTTCTTTAATCCACTCAATACGGCTTTTGCGTTTATCTAATTGTGATCGACCAAAGCTTTCAGTAATACGATCAAGAATAACTGCCAATAAAACAACGGCTAGGCCACTTTTAAATCCTAAGCTTATATTTAATGTTGTTAAGCTCTTATTAACTAGCTGGCCTAAACCCTCAACACCAACCATTGAGCCAATAATAACCATAGATAATGACATCATTAGACATTGATTAACCCCTGTCATGATGGAAGGCATTGCATTAGGCAGTTGTACTTTAAATAGCAGCTGCCAATATGTACAACCAAAAGAGCGACCAGCTTCCAATAACTCCCTATTTACTTGGCGAATACCTAAATGTGTTAACCTTACTGCTGGCGGCATTGCAAAAATGATTGTTGCAATAATGCCGACACTGTAGCCAATATTGAATAAAATAGTGGCAGGAATCAGATATACGAATGCTGGCATAGTCTGCATCAGGTCAAGTACTGGGCGTATAATGTATTCAACATATCGGCTTTTGGCCATACAAATTCCTAGAGGAATACCAATAATTAAGCTAATAAGGGTAGAATTCAGAATAAGCCCTAAGGTGATCATCGTGTCATCCCAATAACCTAAAGGTTTCCCTAGTTCATATAAAACATAGGGGAGGTAAAGATATGAAATTGCAGAGAGCACATAGGTTAGTTTGTTTCGCTTTAAACTAAGCAAGGCTAGCCAAATCGCTAAAATAGTTAGCTCCCAAAAGCCATTGGCAAATCCATATAGAATTAGTAACAGCGACAGTGCGGTAAAAATGGCAAACCGATAACTTACACGCCAAAAAGCAAAGCCTACAAAAATAGCAATGATCAGCCAAGGAGGAATAAATAACAAAAAAGCTTCCATGCTTTTGCCAATATATTCCAATGAGTTCCCTACATTGTCAAAAAAAGCACTGCAATTATTTCGTAGAAAGTCAATGCCATGTTCAACAGCTTCTCCTAAGTCAAACTCAATGATCATTGCTCGCTCCATATAATGTATTGAGAACTTCTGCTTCAGAAATATAGCCACAGTGCTTGTTGTGTTCGTCTACTACTAATAGTGCTTTTTTATTCATGACTAAGTTTTCAATAACTTCTGATAATAAAGTTTGGGCAGCAATTGTTGCATTGGGTATGGGAGTATTATTAGGTAATGGAATAGCAATATCAATGGCTTTAATAAAACGTGTTGTATCAATGGTATCAAAAAAACTACGAACATATTCATTGGCTGGATTGGTAATAATCTGCTGAGGTGTGCCCACCTGTACTAAGCAGCCATCTTGCATAATGGCAATACGAGAACCTATGCGTAATGCTTCCTCAATGTCATGAGAAACAAAAACTATAGTCCTTTGATGCTCTTTTTGTAATTGAAGGAGTAAATCCTGCATTTCACGGCGTTTTAAAGGATCTAAGGCAGAAAAAGCTTCGTCCATAATTAAAATAGACGGGTTTAATGCTAATGCCCTTGCTAAACCCACACGTTGTTGCATTCCTCCCGAAAGCTCGTGGGGGTACTTTTGTGCAAAATTGGCTAGCCCCATTTGTTCTAATACTTCTATAGCGCGTTTTAGTCGTTCTTTTTTCTTGACCTTAGCCACCTCTAATCCAAAGGCAGTATTACCCAAAGCTGTGCGATTAGGAAGTAAAGCAAAAGATTGAAAAACCATGCTCATTTCATTGCAACGTAGATGAATAATTTCTTTTGTACTTAATTTAAAAATATCACGATTATCAATTAAAACTTCGCCTACTGTCGGTTCATATAGGCGATTAATTAAACGAGCGAGTGTAGATTTCCCTGAACCTGACAATCCCATGATAACGAAGATTTCCCCTTCATTAATTTCAAAGGAAACATTATTAATTCCAACTAATAGTTCTTTCTCTTCAAGGATTTTTTCTTTTGACCAACCTTGCTGTAAAAGTGGTATTGCATCGCTTGGGCGATTACCAAAAATTTTATAAAGATTACGAATCAGTATTTTGGGAGAATGCATTAATTACTTTGCACCTTTTTAATATTAATAAACTACAATCAGTTTATTATACTGAATTTATCTAAAATAGATATTGTCCTTGATATTGTTTAGATAAAGACACTAAGTTAAAAATAGTTGCATTTTTCTTGATCTCAGTAGCTATTTTATTGTGTAACATTTTTTATACTATACGTGGGTTATTTTTGAAGGGTACGACGCAGCTAGTTTTTCCTGAATTAAATTGCAGTAAAGTTGGTGAGGTCATTTTTTCCTAGAAATATCCACTTAGGCCTATTAAGGTATATTAATTATAAAAAAATGGAGTCATTTATGGCAGAGCGTGAAGTTGGTACTGTTAAATGGTTTAACGATGCTAAAGGTTTTGGATTTATTGTACGTGAAAATGGAGCAGATGTTTTTGTTCATTATCAGGCGATTCGAGGCGACGGCCATCGTTCTTTAACTGATGGTCAAAAAGTTGAATTTTCAGTAACTCAAGGTCAAAAAGGTCTTCAAGCAGAAGATGTAGTAAAAGTATAAGTTTTTCATTTAAAAATCTTCACTTAACTTAATTAGGTGAAGATTTTTTATTTGTAAGGCAATTATTTGTTACAAAGTTAAAAAGAAACTATAATGTTCCCAGCTCATAAAGTGAATTATTGAGTACTAATGATTTTTAAAAGGTTTAATAGGGGATACGGATGAAAAAGTTATTAAGTTGTTCTGTTTTAGCTATTGCTTTGGGCGTTACGGGTTGTACCTCTACTAATACAACCAATGGCGGTGCTGTTGGAGTCGATAGAAAACAATATATGTTTAGTATGGTTTCAGAGGAGGAGGTCAACAATACCTATGCTAAAGCCTATGCAGAAACATTACAAGACGCTCAAGCCCAGAATGCACTTATAAGCAAAAATGATAAACAAATGAAGCGATTACAAGCTATTGCTGATCGTTTGATTGCACAAGTAGGAACTTTCCGTCCAGATGCTAAAAACTGGAAATGGGAAGTCAACTTAATTAATAGTGATGAAGTTAACGCAAACTGTGGCCCTGGTGGAAAAATTATTTTCTACACGGGTATTATTAACACCTTAAAGTTAACAGATGATGAAATTGCTGCTGTCATGGGGCATGAAATTGCTCATGCACTACGTTCACATGGACGCGAAGCAATGTCAAAGGCTTATGGTGTTAGTGCTGCAAGTGAGGTGGCTGGCTTATTTGGTGTTGATACCACCAATGTTAACTTAGCACAAACGGGTGTTAATTATTTAATGACTTTACCTAATAGCCGTACCAATGAAAATGAAGCTGATTTAATTGGTTTAGAGTTGGCTGCACGAGCTGGTTATAACCCTGAGGCTGCGGTGACTTTGTGGCAAAAGATGAACAAGCTAGGAAGTTCTGGCCCAGAGTTTATGAGTACTCATCCATCTAATGATAATCGTATTGCTTCATTACAAGCAGCGATACCTAAAGTGTTACCACTTTATGAGGCGGCTAAAAAAACTAACTCAACTACAACAAAAAAATAATGAATTGGTTATAAAAAGGCTCATCACTGAGCCTTTTTGTATTTTATGCTGTCAATGCATTGTAAGCTGCAAACCCTGCCATACTGATAAATATTAAAGAAGCTGTAATGTGTATGGCTCTTAAGGGTAGTTTAGTAGCACTGAAGTTACCAATGAGAACCGCGGGCACATTGGCGATCATCATTCCAACTGTTGTACCTAAAACAACCCATAATAACGATTGGTATTGAGCTGCTAACATCACTGTTGCAATTTGAGTTTTATCACCCATTTCTGCGAGAAAAAATGCGATAAAGCTAGTTAGGAACGGGCCAAATTTTTTCATGATAGAGTTATTTTCTTCATCATCTAGTTTATCAGGAATTAAAATCCAAATAGCCATTGCTAAAAAGCTAACCACTAAAATCCAACTAACGATAGAAGGAGTTAAGAAGGTTGTTAAAAAATGGCCAATTGCACCCGCCATTAAGTGGTTGATTACCGTAGAGGCGAGCATACCTAGAATGATGGGAAGAGGTGCACGAAAACGAGCGGCTAAAACTAAGGCTAGTAATTGTGTTTTATCACCGATCTCAGCTAGTGCAACAACACCGGTAGAAACAAGAAAGGCTTCCATGTGATATCCAAAAGGGTGGGGCAATTTTTCTATGACACGCATAATCTGCCCACCCAAAAAGTCAGATTATTCATGTCATAGGTCTTGTCAAACCAATTGGTCGTTTACACCATGATCAAGTTGATCAAGTATGTTGATGCAAACCCAGTTTTGTAAAACTGGAGACTACTCCCCTAAGACGGTTCGTATTCTGCCTTAAATAAACTTTAATTGGCAAGTATTAATTTTGAATTAAATTATTTACTCATGATATTTGAGAGAGTATTCCCATTCGTGGTTTAATGGTGCGGTCGATTTTAAAACATAAAGTGTTTATCTATGACCAATGATCCTTTTAGTCGTTTATCTGTTAATCAAGAAGTTTTAACAGTTACCCAGTTAAATCGTTGTGCTCGTACAATGCTAGAAGAAGTATTTTCTGGCGTGTGGGTAGTGGGGGAAATTTCTAATTTAGCTAAACCCGCTTCAGGGCATATTTATTTCACACTAAAAGACCATGATGCACAAATACGTTGTGCATTATTTAGACAAAATGCGCTTAGAGTGAGGGAAGTTTTACGAGATGGCTCCTCTGTAAAAGCTTATGGTAAGGTCTCCCTTTTTGAGGGGCGTGGGGATTATCAACTTATTATTGAGCGTTTAGAACCTGCAGGTGATGGATCACTGAAGTTAGCTTTTGAGCTACTACAAAAAAAATTATCGGAAGAGGGCTTGTTTGCTGCTGAGATCAAAAAAACTTTACCTGCTCATCCTAAGCGAATAGGAATTGTGACTTCACCAACTGGTGCGGTAATACGTGATATTATTAGTGTCTTTAAGCGTCGTGCCCCTCATATAGAGCTAGTACTAATACCTACAGCTGTGCAAGGTAAAGAAGCTACTTTTCAAATTCTTAAAGCGCTGGCTTTAGCAGATAAACAGCAGTTTGATGCTATTATTCTTGCCAGAGGAGGGGGCTCATTAGAGGATCTATGGTGTTTTAATGAGGAAGCTGTTGCACGAGCTATTGCTGATTGTGAAACACCGATTGTCAGTGGGGTTGGGCATGAGACAGATGTAACTATTGCTGATTTTGTATCGGATGTTCGCGCACCTACACCTTCAGCTGCGGCTGAGTTGTTGGCGCCTCATCATCAAGATTGGCTTTTTACGCTAAAGCAATTGCAACAACGATTAGAGCGTAGTATTAGGCAAAGTCTTACTCAGTACCAAATTAAAATAGAGGGGTTATTAAAACGCTTACGTTCTCCTAGCCAACAGTTACAACAACAAACACAGCGAGTAGATGATTTAGAGTTACGTTTAGTTAGAAGTTTTCAGCAGCAGCGTTTAACCCGTCAGAGTGCGTTGAATCAACTTGAAAGTAGGCTGCTAGCACAGCACCCTCAAAAACGGTTACAAACAATAGCGCAACAGCTTAATACAGCAGAACAGCGGCTATTACGAGTAATGCAAGAGAAGTTGAAGTACTTACGAATTCATTTAACCACACAAGTGCAAGCTCTACAGATTATCAGCCCGTTGGCGACGTTAGAGCGTGGATACAGCATTGTACTGAGTGAGCGTAAAGAGGTGATACAATCAGCAAACCAAACTACTGTAGGGCAGGACTTGACCGTTAAGCTCAGTAAGGGAGAGCTAAAAGTCAGAGTAATCGATAATCAGTTAGACCCTGTTAATTTATCATTGCTTGATGGTTAGTTCGAAACGAATTAGTGTCGCTTTAGTTACCTCGTTTATTTAGTGGCGGCAGTATTAAAACTAAAGTGCTTATAAATTAGTTAGTCTGCTGAGTTATGGTTAAGGTATTGTTTTTGAAGAAAATAGTTGGTACTGCTTGGGGTGAAACGGTAAGTGTACATTAGGACAATAGAAGATTTGGCCTTGTTTGAATAAATATTTTTTATAGAGTTAGGTGATGATTAGGATTTTTATAAGTGATTGGTAGGGGGATGATAAATGTATAAGTTGTGTTTTTATGTACCAGAGTCACACCTTGAACAAGTAAAAAAGGCTTTATTTACTACAGGTGGTGGTCAGATCGGTGATTATGCTGAGTGTTGTTGGCAAGTGCTAGGAAAAGGGCAATTTAAGCCGCTAGAGGGGAGTCATCCTTTTATCGGTGAAGCGCAGCAATTAGCCGTTGTTGACGAGTGGAGGGTAGAGTTGGTCGTCGTAGATGCTTTAATCACTAAGGCAGTTGCTGCTTTAAAAGCAGCACACCCTTATGAAACGCCAGCTTATGATGTATGGAAGCTAGCAGATTTTTAATGTTTATAAACCACAATCAGAAGCGAAAAATAATTCTTCTGCAATAGGTTTTTTGTTTTTCTCAGTAAACTGATAGTTTAAAATAGCACCGTTTTGCAATAAGTCACGATACCCTTGGTTAGTACAAACACTAAGTGTAAGTTGATGGCGCATTGTTTTAGGGTACTTACGCATTTCGGCCGCTTGTTTACTTGAGACGATAATATGATTAATCAAGGTATTATCTTGTACAGTATAACCATTATCAGTTAAATCTGCGTTAATCTTTCTGGGTACCCCTACATTACTTTTTTTAGCTACTGTTTGCAGGGTTTGATGAATATTATAATCTTTTAACGAGGCCGCTTGTACTAATGATGGGAGCATGAGGCTAACTAGAAGAAGGCTACATTTACCTAACATTAAAGAACTCCTTATAAATAAATTTTGTAGTAATTGTACTCTATTCTATAAATTAAGCGCGTGTATAGCGACGTAAGTTTTGTTATAATTTGCTACTTTATTTTTCAGTGTGCCCCGCTTCGACTAGATTCCATGAAATTTATTATTAAATATTTTGCTGAGATTACGATTAAAAGTACCCCAGTACGTAAGCAATTTGCTAACCAACTAACAAAAAACATTCGTGCAGTGTTAAAGAAAATTGACCCTGCGGTTAGTGTAGTGACACAGTGGGACCATGTCGAAGTTAATTCGGCGGTGACTGAGCCTGTATTGCAAGCACAGATTATTGAAAGATTACAATGTATCCCTGGAGTAGGGCAATTTCTACAAGTTGTAGAATATCCTTTAGGAGACATGAGTGATATTTTAAACAAATGTAAACAGCATTTTGCCAAGCAAATTGACGATAAGGTTTTTTGTGTACGCTGTAAACGTACGGGTAAGCATCCTTTTTCTTCAGTAGAAGTTGAGCGTGAGATTGGTGCAGGTTTGATTCGTGATTGCTCACCTAAAGGTGTCTCACTGCATAAGCCTGAGGTGGAGGTTCGCCTAGAAATTCGTGATCAGCATTTGTATTTAATTGAACGTGCTTATAAAGGACTTGGGGGATATCCTCTTGCTTCATTAGACCAAGTATTGGTTTTGATGTCAGGTGGTTATGATTCAACGGTCGCCGCTTATCAAATGATTCGTCGTGGTTTATTACCTCATTTTTGCTTTTTTAATTTAGGTGGCCGTGCTCATGAGCTAGGGGTGATGGAAGTTGCTCACTTTTTATGGGAAAAGTATGCGAGTTCACAAAGGGTGATGTTTATTAGTGTGCCTTTTGAACAAGTGGTAGGAGAAATTCTTACACAAGTAGATAATAGCCAAATGGGCGTTATCTTAAAACGTATGATGTTGCGTGCAGCTACCCAACTGGCGAAGCGGTTTGAGTTAACGTCACTGGTGACGGGAGAAGCTATTTCTCAAGTATCTAGCCAGACATTAACCAACTTGAATGTAATTAATCAAGTCACAGATATGTTAGTGATTCGTCCTCTGATTGCTAGCCATAAAGAGGATATTATTGCTCAAGCTGAGCAAATCGGTACAGCTGGATACGCGCGCCATATGCCAGAGTATTGTGGTGTTATTTCAGTGAATCCGACAACCCGTGCTAAGGCTGATCGAGTTGAGCGAGAAGAAGAAAACTTTGACTTTTCTATATTAGACAATGCCATTGCTCAAGCTAAATGGGTGACGGTAGATCAAATTATGGAAGAGTTAGGAAAAGATATCCATGTTGAGCAAGTGTCTGAGGTATTAGCCGGGCAAGTTGTGATTGATATTCGTCATCCTGATCAAGCAGAGGACCATCCTCTTGTACTTGAGGGTATAGAAATCAAGCAAATCCCTTTTTATGCAATTAATCAGCAATTTAATAAGCTGGATGAAAGTCGTCAGTATTTGCTTTACTGTGATAAAGGTGTGATGAGTCGTTTACATGCTCACCATCTATTAAGCGAGGGACATGTCAATGTGCGTGTATATCGTCCGTAAATTCGCGATGTATTTTGCCGGTAGTGATCGTCATCACCCCCCCGATTGAGTAAACAAAGAGTCGTTGTTAGCAGAAATTTTTTATTAATCTATTTATATTTGAGATGTTATTGTGATCGAAAAACTACGTAATATTGCTATTATTGCCCACGTTGACCATGGGAAAACCACCCTTGTTGATAAATTATTAAGACAATCAGGTACCCTTGAGCGTAAAGAACTAGATTCTGAGCGCGTGATGGACAGTAATGATCAGGAAAGAGAGCGTGGCATTACTATTTTAGCAAAAAATACCGCTATTTCTTGGAATGGTTACCGCATTAATATTGTGGATACGCCAGGGCATGCCGACTTCGGTGGTGAGGTTGAGCGTGTGATGTCGATGGTGGATTCTGTTCTGTTGTTGGTTGATGCGGTAGATGGCCCAATGCCACAAACGCGCTTTGTAACACAAAAAGCTTTCCAAGCGGGTTTAAAACCAATTGTTGTTGTTAATAAAATCGATCGTCCGGGTGCACGTCCTGATTGGGTGATTGACCAAGTGTTTGACCTATTTGATAATTTAGGTGCAACTGAAGATCAACTAGATTTTCCTTTCGTGTATGCCAGCGCTATTAACGGGATTGCTGGTTTAGATCCAGCAGATATGGCAGAAGATTTAACACCATTGTTTCAGACTATTGTAGATCGTGTGCCTTCTCCGAGTGTGGATATTGATGGCCCATTCCAGATGCAAATCTCGGCATTAGACTATAGCAGCTATCTTGGTGTGATTGGTATTGGTCGTATTGCTCGCGGTAAAATCAAAGCCAACTCTCCCGTTGTTGCTATTGATATTGAAGGCAAAAAACGTAATGGTCGTATTTTGAAAGTAATGGGATATCATGGTTTACACCGTGTTGACCAAGAAGATGCGCAAGCGGGTGATATTATTTGTATCAACGGCTTTGATCAACTCTTTATTTCTGACACATTGTGTGACCCTCAAAACGTTGAAGCATTGCCTGCTTTAACAGTGGATGAACCTACTGTGAGTATGACGTTCCAAGTAAATGATTCTCCTTTTGCGGGTAAAGAAGGTAAGTTTGTAACTAGCCGTAATATTAAAGAGCGTTTAGAGAAGGAATTATTGCATAATGTGGCTTTACGCGTAGAAGATGGCGACTCTGCTGAGAAGTTTAAAGTATCAGGCCGTGGTGAGCTTCATCTTTCAGTATTAATTGAAAGTATGCGCCGTGAAGGATTTGAGCTAGGGGTTTCTCGTCCCGAGGTTATTATTAAAGACGTTGATGGCGAAAAGCAAGAGCCTTATGAAAATGTAACCATTGATATTGAAGAGCAACACCAAGGCACGATTATGGAACAAATGGGGCTTCGTAAGGGTGATTTAACCAATATGATGCCTGATGGTAAAGGTCGTGTTCGTTTAGAATATACGATTCCTGCGCGTGGTTTAATTGGTTTCCGTAATAACTTCATGACATTAACATCAGGAACAGGTATTTTAACCAGTACCTTTAGCCATTATGGTAAAGTGAAAGAAGGTGAGGTTGAGCATCGTATTAATGGTGTATTAATTGCCATGGCAAGTGGTAAGATTTTGGCTTATTCTTTAACGACATTGCAAGATCGTGGTCGTTTATTTGTTGAACCAGGTATGGAATGTTATGAGGGGATGATTGTAGGTATTCATTCCCGTGGTAATGACCTTGTGGTTAATCCAACCAAAGGTAAAAAACTAGATAACATGCGTGCTTCAGGTAACGATGAAACCATTCAGTTAGTTCCACCTATTAAATTTACTTTAGAACAAGCGCTTGAGTTTATTGATGATGATGAATTAGTTGAAGTAACACCTAAATCGATTCGTTTACGTAAGAAAATTCTTAATGAGCAAGACCGTAAGCGTTCTGAGCGCAGTAAAGATTAGTCCTTTTTAGACTTTTTGTGAGTCCCCAGCTTGCTGGGGATTTTTTATTTCTAAACAAATTTTCATAAAATTCTTTAATGGCTACCAAGGTCGTATAACCTAATATTGTATAAGGCGTTAGACTTAATACTAGAAAAATAGTTTGTTACAACATTTTAATTATAGTTAGGTTTCATGATGGAAGGACCTTTTTTATCAACTAAGCAAAAACAGGATAGCTTTTACCAACAATATCTAAATCAGAAAACTATTTTAAATGACCAGCATTTGGTTAATTTGCAAACATTTATTTATGCGGCTAATTTATTAAGTTTTCAGTTAGCGGCTGATCAATTATGTTTGTCCCCTAGTGCTGTGAGTCATCGCATTAATAAATTAGAAAAACAGCTTGGTTTTCAATTGTTTCATCGCTTTACCCGAAAAATAAAATTAACTACTGAGGGAGAGCGTTTATATAGTGTATTGAAAAATAGTTTTAGTAAGATTAATTCAGAGATTCATGATATTCGTGGTTGTGAGTTATCAGGGTCTTTAAATATTTTTTCTCATCCAAGCGTTGCTGAAAATTGGTTACTTCCAAGACTTGCCGATTTTGTAAGCTGTTACCCCTCTATTCAGATTAATATTCGAATGGGTAATGAACAAGCTAGTTTTCAAGAGCAAGCTATTGATCTAGCAATTTATTACAGTAACGGTTATTTCCCAGGGTTTAATAGTGAATGTTTGATGGAAGAGCGAATACTACCTGTCTGTACCAAAGCCTATGCAGAGCAAAACAAGTTAATTAATCAGCCAGAAAGTTTAGTGAGTTGTACTTTACTACATGATGCGAAAGCTTGGCACTATTCTGCTGTGGATGCAGAATGGCACGTCTGGTGTAAACAAATGAAAATAGATTTACCTCAACACCATGCTATGATCACGTTTGATAGCTCAAGGTCCTCTGCCTGTGCTGCTATTTATGGTATGGGTGTAGCTATAGGCCGTTTACATTTAGTTCGTAAATGGCTTGATACAGGTATTCTTATCAGCCCTTTTAAGTTTGCGCCATTGAGGACGAGTTTTAATTATTATTTGGTCTGGCCTCGTTTGCAATATATCCCTCCGCGTCTTGAAGTTTTTTTGGCGTGGATTAAGCAACAGGGTGAAATGAGTCAACAAGCCGATTATCATTTTTCTTTACTTTCTACGCAGTAATCGTTTAATCGTTTTTAAAAAAGCAATGATAGACTGATAAATATATCATTAGGGGTTTATCTGTTACTTTATTTGTATAGCTTTATGGATTATTTATATTCATCTATAAGATTAGAAATTATCTTTTGTTAGTTCCATAGTTACTCAGTATGATTATTTTAAAGGAATAAATAATAATTAAATCACTGAGGAGCAGGCCTATGACAACAGCTATGCTGGTTGGCATCTTAATCATTTCTATTATATTAATTGTCTTACTGATTGTTAAATGTAAATTACATGCATCTATTGCATTGGTGTTAGCTGCTTTTTTTGTAGGTATTACAACCGATATGCCGATCGATACACTTCCTACTATTATTGAAAAAGGTGTTGGGGGTACATTAGGTTTTCTAACGCTTATTATCGGTTTTGGTGCTATTTTAGGTAAAATGCTTGAGGTATCTGGTGGAGCAGAGCGTATTGCCAGTACTTTACTTGATAAGCTAGGTAAAGAACGTGCCACATGGGTCATGATGCTGGTTGGTTTTATTGCAGGGATTCCTGTTTTTGTTGAAGTTGGATTTGTATTACTAATTCCTCTTGTATTGGTTGTTGCTAAAGATGCAGGTATTCCTCGTTTGAAAGTAGGCCTGCCATTAGCTGTTTCTTTAATGACCGTTCATTGTATTGTTCCTCCCCATCCTGCTGCAATGGCTATTGCTGCAAAGCTGGGAGCGGATGTGGGTAAGGTTATTGTACTTGGTTTGTTGGTAGGCCTGCCTTGTGCAATGATAGGCGGCCCACTTTTTGTTAAATTCTTTTGCGCTAATATTCCTACTGATGATGAACTATTAGATACTACGCCAAGTATTATTACGGCTAGAAAGACATTGCCTGGTTTTTGGATTACCCTTTTTACTATTCTATTGCCTTTATTGATTATGGTGGGAAAAACTTTATTGGTGATTAGCATCGATAAGGGCTCTATTGTTATGTCTTATATTTCATTCATTGGAAATCCTATCACTGCATTACTTATCTCTGTTTTTTTTGCTTATTGGAGTTTAGGTTTGACAAGAGGGCTTAATTTGGCAGAGTTATTAAGTGTATCCGAAAGAGCTTTTACACCGATTGCAGGAATTTTTTTAATTATTGGTGCGGGTGGTGCTTTTAGTGAGATTTTAAGTGTAAGTGGTGTTGGTAATGGTTTAAAAGAAGCGCTTTCTACTTTACCGATTAGTCCAATTATCTTGGCATGGCTAATTGCAGCTTTACTTCATTTTGCTGTAGGATCTGCAACAGTTGCAATGATCAGTGCAACAGGGATTGTGTTACCTATGATGACGGGGCATCCAGAATTAAAACCAGAAGTTATGGCTATTGCTATAGGTGCAGGTGCTATTGCGTTAACACAGGTAACAGACAGCTATTTTTGGCTAGTAAAGGAGTATTTAGGTTTAACCATGACGGAAACAATTAAGCGTTTAACCGTAGCAACAACGTTAGCTTCTATCGTTGGTTTGTGTGGAGCTTTAATTTTAAATATGATTTTGTAAGATTAGGAGCAATAAAGTGCAATTAATTCATGGAAAAACACTAGGGCAGTGGTATGAAACCCATCCATTGATTGAGGATTTAGTCAAGTTAAGAGAGGCTACTTGGTTTAATCCTTTCGTTAAGAAAACTGATCTTGCATTACCCGAAGTAGGGCTTACTGTTGATGATATTAAAGACGCTGCTGCACGTTTAAAACGTTTTAGCCCTTATTTGGCAGAAGTATTTCCTGAGACTCGGCATCAATTAGGTATATTGGAATCACCATTGGTTGCAGTACCAGAATATCAAAAGAGTTTAGATAAGCATTATCACTCACATTCTATAGGGAGCTTATGGTTAAAATTAGATAGCCAGTTACCTATCAGTGGTTCTATTAAGGCACGCGGTGGTATTTATGAGGTATTAAAACATGCAGAAGAGCTAGCCATCGCTGCTGGTAAATTAAAACTAACAGATGATTACCGCTTATTGGCAGAACCTGAGTTTAAAGCATTTTTCTCTCAGTATTCTGTAGCTGTTGGGTCAACAGGTAATTTAGGTTTGTCTATTGGCATTATGAGTGCACAACTAGGTTTTAAGGCCAGTGTGCATATGTCTGCTGATGCGCGTCAGTGGAAAAAAGACAAGTTAAGAGCTCATGGTGTGACAGTTGTTGAATATGAGTCCGATTATTCTGAAGCGGTGGCTAAAGGGCGTAAAGAGTCTGAAAATGATCCAATGTGTTATTTTGTTGATGATGAAAATTCAAAAAGTTTATTTCTTGGCTATGCAGTAGCCGCTTATCGCTTAGCGGGGCAGTTGCAAGCATTATCAGTTAAAGTTGATTCAGAACATCCTTTATTTGTTTATTTACCTTGTGGTGTAGGTGGTGGACCTGGTGGCGTGGCTTTTGGCTTAAAGGCACAATTTGGTGATGATGTTCACTGTATTTTTAGTGAACCCACTCATGCGCCTTGTATGTTTTTAGGTGTATATACGGGGTTGCATGATAAGACGTCTGTACAAGATTTTAGTATTGATAATTTAACAGCGGCTGATGGGTTGGCAGTCGGTCGACCATCTGGTTTTGTAGGTAAAGCGATGCAGCATTTACTGGATGGTTATTTTACATTAGATGATGACGAAATGTATCAGCTACTTGCTTTGCTTGCACGGTGTGAAAAAATTTATATTGAGCCATCAGCCGCTGCAGGAATTCCAGGTATTTATGAAGTGTTGAAAGATAAGCAATACTTACAACGTATGGCATTTAGTCAGAAGCAATTACAACAAGCAACACATATTGCATGGGTGACTGGGGGGAGTATGGTTCCTGATACAGAGATGAATCAGTATATTGCCAAGGGTGAAAAATTTTTAAGCGAATCGGTTTAGCCAAATAAAAACCCCCTGTTTGAACAGGGGGTTTTGTATATTGGATAATAATCAAAAGTATGAAAGTCGATATATTACTGCGTCCATGAGTTATACTAACTTGCCCTTATGCTATTATTTTTATAGATATTTTTCTATACAACTTTAGATTAATGGCTTTTTAAATAAGACTATTTAAAAAGTAGTAATCTCAATCCGTTAAATACTACTAATAAACTGACGCCTATATCAGCAAAAATAGCCATCCATAATGTACCATATCCCACGATGGTCAGTATGATAAACAATAGTTTAATGATAATTGCAAAACTAATATTTTGAATAAGTAATTGGCGTGTTGCTTTCGAAAGTCGAATAAATTGAGGAAGTTTTCGTAAATCATCGTCCATTAAGGCAACGTCTGCCGTTTCAATGGCACTGTCAGTGCCTATTGCCCCCATGGCAAAGCCTATATCTGCACGAGCTAGGGCTGGAGTGTCATTGATACCATCACCGACCATGCCGATAGTTTGTTGTTGCTTTATTTTTTCTTCAATAATAGTGAGTTTGTCTTCGGGTAGTAGATTAGCTTTTACTTCATCAATTCCAACTTCTTTGGCAATTGAATTTGCCGTATAGGCATTATCGCCTGTTAGCATGAGTACTTTAATGCCTAGTTGGTGGAGTTCATCAATTGCTTGTTTGGAGGTTGATTTAATAGTATCAGCTACTGCAAATAAAGCAATCGCATTGGCTGAGGTTGCTAACAATGTAATAGTTTTACCCTGTTGTTCGAATGGTTTAATGGTATCACTAAGCGCTGTAGACGCTACACCAATTTCTTCCATTAAGCGATAATTACCAAGGTAGTAAGTTTGTTCATTGATAGTACCTTTGGTTCCCCGCCCTAACAATGCTTCAAAATTTTCAACAGTTAATAAGTTTTCAGACGCTGCTTGAGCAATAGCTAATGATACTGGGTGGTCTGAATGGCTAGCTAAACTTGCAGCAATTTGTTGTGCTTGAACTGTTTCGTCTAATGAAAGGTAGTCAGTTTGTGAGGGTTTTCCTACGGTTAACGTACCTGTTTTGTCAACCGCGAGCCATTGTAGTTTATTAGCCTGCTCCAAATAGACTCCACCTTTAACTAGCATACCTAATTTAGCAGCTCTTGCAAGGCCACTGACAATAGTTACAGGGGTAGAAATAACAAGTGCACAAGGGCATGCAATGACTAGTAAAACAAGAGCTTTATAAATCCAATCAATTGAGAATACCCCTGTCATTATCCAAGATGGGATTGTTATTAATGCGACTAATAAAGCAAGACCCACTACAATAGGAGTGTAGTATTTTGAGAATTGATCGACAAAGCGTTGTGTCGGGGCGCGGCTACTTTGAGCTTCTTCAACCCGTTGAATAATTCGTGCTAAAGTAGTGTCAGAGGTAATACGTGTTACTTTAAATGTGAATGCTTGGTTACCATTGACTGTTCCTGCATAGACGGGGTCTCCAACGTTCTTTTCGATGGGCATACTTTCACCCGTAATGGCGGATTGGTCGATAGTGGTTTGTCCACTGGTTATTTCACCATCGAGTGCAATACGTTGACCAGGTTTGACACGGACAATGCTATTGAGTAGTACGGCATCAGCATTGACAGTTTGCCATGAACCATCGATTTGTTGGATATCAGCAGTGGTTGGCGCAAGGCTAAGTAAACCACCAATAGCATTACGTGCTTTTTGCAGTGACAGTGTTTCTATGTATTCGGCCAACGTGAAGAGAACAATAACCATGGCGGCTTCGGGCCATTGGCCAATCAGCAGTGCTCCTGTTACGGCAATACTCATGAGTGCATTGATATTTAATGCTTTATTTTTTAATGCAATGAACCCTTTGTAATAGGTTGGCATACCTACCAATAAAATAGCCAGTAGAGAAGCGATAATGATTAGAAAACTAGGGGCAGAAAGGTAGTGCATGAGTTCAGCACTAAAAGCAAGAACGCCAGCAATAATCAGCATGGCTGTTGACTTAGCTGAAATAGACTCATGCAATATTTGGTTATTATAAGGAACAGCTTGCATACCCAGTTCGCTAATCATTTGTTGCAGCGGTTCTATTTGAGTGTAACGATGTTTAATTTTGAGTACACGTTTGATTAGGTTAAACTCTAGTGTTTCAATGGCTTCTATATTCTTGAATTTTTCACGAATAAGACGCTCTTCGGTAGGGCAGTCCATGTCTTCAATTAGTAAGCTATCCCAGCGAGAGTCTCCCATAGAGAAATCTATATTTTCATTGATTTTTGCTGTATTGTGTACATTGTTATCTTGATGGCTACAGCAATGATCGTGTTTTTTTTCGCTCATGAGCTTTCCTCAATAGAATAGACCGTTCATTTATTAATGCTTATTAGAAAGCTTATAGTAACTATAGGGTCAAGTTTTTATAATGTTATGTTAATGAGAAAGATGGAATTATGATTACTTATCATTATCTTCAAAATGGTATGTTGAAGACGGTAACCTCTGATGAGGTGGCAGGTATTCCTAAGGATACTATATGGATTGATTTACTTCATCCAACCCAAGATGAAGAGCACTTTATTGAGGATAACCTAGATATAGAAGTGCCATCACCTGAAGAAATGTCAGAGATTGAGGATTCGTCACGTTTCTTTGTAACCAAAGATGGTTTTTGTATGATCGTATCTGTGGTAACAGGGAGTCAAAATATGAACCCTGTCTTAACAGAAATTTCATTTATTTTAGATCAAAAACGATTGGTATGTGCGCACTATGGTGAGTTAGTTTCTTTTAAAACATTTGAAAACAAATGTGCCCGCCAAACACAGTTATTTAAAAGCCCCGATATTTTGATGATGTCATTAATGGATGCTGTGGTTGATCGCATTGCAGACATTTTAGAGAAGTTACAGAGTAATCTAAATGATTTATCTAGAAATATTTTTGATAATGATAAATTAGATACTAAAGACTTACAGCTCACGGTTAAGAAATTAGGTAAATACAATTCATTATTGGCAAAGCTAAGTGACAGTATGCTCAGTATTCGCCGTATGTTAATTTATTGTAAGCAGTCGGTGAGTTGGTTAACGAAAGAGGCTAAGGATTTATTACGTTCAATTGAGTTAGATATCGGTTCTCTTACGGAGTACCATACGAGAATGTCCAGCGAGATCACTTTTTTATTAGATGCGACATTAGGGCTAATTAATATTGAGCAAAATAGCATTATCAAAGTGTTTTCTATTGCAGCCGTTTTATTTTTACCCCCCACGCTGGTTGGTACTATTTATGGCATGAACTTCCATGATATGCCAGAGTTGGATTTACGCTTTGGTTATCCATTAAGTTTGATACTGATGATATTGTCTGCGTTGATTTGTTATGTTTGGTTTAAGATTAAAAAATGGTTATAAAAAGGACAGTCTAAATAAATTAGGTTGCCCTTTTTTAGGAAGTTATTGGTTATAGGTATCTAGTAGGATATCATCTAAAACATCACTTGATCCCCAAGGCTTGCTGTCATTTAAAATGGCGGCAATAGCCCATACGTTATTATTCTTGTCTTTAATAAACCCTGCAATGGCGCGTACGTTATTGAGCGTACCTGTTTTAATATGACCACGTCCACGAGCTTCGGTTTTTCTTAAGCGTTTACTCATGGTTCCATCAACGCCAATAATAGGCATAGATGCAATAAATTCAGCAGAATAGTTGCCTTTCCACGCCATTTGTAATAAACCTACCATTTCTTTAGCTGTAATACGTTCTTCTCGTGATAGACCTGAACCATTTTCCATTTTGAGTTGTTCAGGGCTGACGCCTTTGGTTAGTAGCCAATTATAAATAGTACGGTAAGCAGCTTCTGCATCGTCTTTATCGCCTGATTTCCGATTCCTAGCACCAATGGTTAAAAAGAGTTGTTTGGCCATGGTGTTATTACTGAATTTATTGATATCACGTATAACCTCAACGAGGTCAGGTGACCATGTAACGGCCAATAGCTTAGCGTCTTTTGGCATGACGCCTATTCTGCTTTGTCCAGATATTTGGCCTCCTAGTTCTTTCCAGAAAGAGCGGATGATATTTGCCGCATAGCGGTCATGGTCAAACAGTGAGATATATTTCTGAACGCTACATTCTTCAACAATATTTCCTGATACAGTGAGTTTAATCGTGCCATTCTGCTGTGTTACAGGGATGTATTCGATGTCAGGCATAACCGGGCAATGGTTTTTCTTTCTTGGTGCTACGACTTGTAATTCATTGACTATTTGTAGATCCTTTAATAGAGGGTCTGAAACGATTTTTGCCTGTTTATTGTCTGTATGACTAATGATGCGAATTACTTTAAAGTTAATGAGAAGAGAATCAGGCGATACGAGGTAGGGGCGATAACTTTCATTGCTGTCATCTAAAAATACTTTTTCTTCAGGCATATTGAAGTAACTGCGATCAAGTATTAAGTTACCTTGAATCGCAGTAATACCATTATTTCTTAAGTCTCTTAGTAATAGCCAGAGACGCTCCATATTAAGCTTGGGATCGCCATTACCTTTTAGATAAAGATTGCCATGAACAATACCATTTTTAACTTCGCCATCGGTATAAAAGGCTGTCTTCCATCGAAAACCTGGACCTAATAGTTCGAGGGCAGAGTAGGTGGTTAATAGCTTCATGGTAGACGCTGGATTCATGGGGGTATCAGCATTAATATAAGTTGCCTTACCATTTCCTGTTAAAGGGATAATAGCCAGTGATAAGGTATCTGGGGCTATTTTATTAGCTTCGAGAGATTTTTTGATAGCTTGTGCAAGGTTATCATTATTGTTTGGTGCTGCAATAGCGGAAAAAGAAACGACTAATGAAGCTGCAAGAACAACTGTACGAAATAGGTTTGTCATAGGAAACACTTATTTTTAATGTGAGTAATATTTTTAATGCGTGGTGTTAACTTAAGAAAAATTCATTAGGGTTTGAGTAATGGATTAATAACGGCACAGTCAACAGTTTATTTACATCATTAGTATTATAGAGTTGTCTACTTATTTTATAAAGTAGACAATGCTGTATATTATTTATCACGATCAACTGCAAAGGCTGACCATGCTTGTCGTACAGGCATAATTTCAACACGATTATAATTAATATGATCAGGTAGGGTAGCAATATGATATATCTGCTCACCAATATCCTCTGCAGAAAGGGGCGTTGTTCCCTGATATAAATCATCTGAGGCTTTTTGGTTGCCCCCTGTGCGCACGAGAGTAAATTCTGTTTCAGCCATTCCTGGCGCAATATCTGTTACTCTAACCCCTGTACCTAATAGATCACAACGTAAATTGTAACTGAATTGCTTTACAAAGGCCTTTGATGCTCCGTAAACATGACTTCCAGGATAAGGCCATTGCCCGGCAATTGATCCAAGGTTAATAATTGTGGCGCCTTTACCTGTGGCGATTAGCGAAGGAAGTAGCGCGTGTGTGACATTAACGAGCCCTGTAATATTGGTGTCAATCATGGTATGCCAATCTTCTAACGCCACTTTTTGTGCAAGATCAGGTGCCAATGCAAGTCCTGCATTATTGACCAATGTTTTTATGGATTTAAACTCTTCAGGAAGTGTTGCAACTGCTTGTTTTACAGCATTAGCATCGCGTACATCTAAGGTAATAATGTGAACAGGTACTGATGAAAGTTGAGCTTTTAACTTTTCTAAGCGTTCAGTTCTGCGGCCTGTTAAGATAAGTTTCCAGCCAGCCTTGGCAAAACGTAAGGCAGTAGCATAACCGAAACCTGATGTGACGCCTGTAATAAAAACAGTATCCGTCATTTTTTGCTCCTTAGTTTTTAGTGAGAATATAATAACAATCATATACCATAATTAGCTATTTATGGTTATTTTATAGCGCAGGCGATGGTGATGAATAATTAAATTGTTATTATTTGTTTTTATCTATGAAACTACATACGATTAGTCATAAAAAAACCCACATAAAGTGGGCTTTTTTAAAGAAACTAAAATTATTTAATTTTAGCTTCTTTGTAAACTACGTGCTTACGTACAACAGGATCGTACTTTTTGATTTCAATTTTATCAGGTGTAGTACGTTTGTTTTTGTCAGTTGTATAAAAATGACCTGTTCCAGCACTAGATACTAAACGAATTAATTCACGCATTTTAAGACTCCTTAAACTTTGCCGCCACGAGCACGAATATCTGCTAATACTGCATCGATACCTAATTTATCGATCATACGCATGCCTTTAGCTGAAACACGTAAACGAACAAAGCGATTTTCTGATTCAACCCAAAAACGGTGATGTTGAAGATTAGGTAAAAAACGACGACGCGTTTTATTTTGTGCGTGGGAAACGTTGTTTCCTACTGCTGGCCCTTTACCAGTTACTTGACAAACTCTTGACATTTTCAGCCCTCTAAACCTCATGCCAAACCCGGCATGGGTTGGCTATAAACTCAACATAAAGTAATTATAAATTAACTGCAAAAGTTCTTTTAAAGAAGAACCTTTATAAAAATAGGTGCGCTTTATACCAAGAAAACGCTCGGTTTGCAACTATTTTTAGTTAAAAAATAATAGGATTGTGTATAAATACAGGCGTGTAGCATAACATTTTTAGTCACAAGTTGATAGTAAAAAAATAATTAATATCTGTTAGACTTTAGGAAGTGAAATTGGAAAGAAGCTATTTCTTAATTCATTATTAAATAAATATAGTGTCCTAATGTATCATATAAAAGTAAATGGTTAATAAGCTAAGATAGAGCAATAAGTAAGGTTTTATTGAGTTAGTTGTTAATTTATTTAGTCAGGAGAATTACTATGAAAACAACAGATGAACAAGAAAAAGATATTAAATCAGTCGCTAAAAAAGCTAAAGATGATTTAGTTTCACAGTTTAATGAAATCATCGATGGTGCAGAGCGTTTGTTAAAAGAAACCACCCATGAGGCTGACGAAAAGACGCAAGAACTTCGTGAGCGTTTAGCTACAAAAATTCATGATATTCGTGGAACTTTGGATGATCATGTACAGCCTATTTGCAAAAAAGGTAAAGAGGCGATTAAGGCAACCGATGACTATGTTAAATCACATCCGTGGGCTTCTGTTGGAATTGCAGCAGCAGCAGCTGTTGTTGTAGCTCAGTTATTACGTAGACGTTAATAAATTTTGGGGCCGTTATGGATGCTAAAGAAGCTTCTAGTGAGTCGGTAAACGCCTCAAAAGGGTTAAGCCAAGCGGCTATTAATTTACTAAATAGCCATATGGATTTGTTGTCTATAGAGTTTGAAGAAGCAAAAAGATTTTATTGGCAATGTTTTATTCGTATGGCTATTTTAGTGGTTTTTGGCATGTTATTTTTAGTGTTTTTCTCAATAGGCATTATTGTTTATTTTTGGGAAACACATCGTATATTTACCCTTGGTTGTTTGTCATCGGTCTGTTTTTTATTGATGATTGCCGCAGGCTTTAGCCTTCTGTATTTAAGGAAAAAAACTAAACTATTTTCCGCTACAAGAGAAGAGCTTATAAAAGATAAGGTTGTTTTTTATGAGTAATAAAAAGATAGCTATTTCTGTTCGTAAGGCATTGATTCAGCAAGAGATGGTTTTGCAGCGTAGAGTGTTGAAACAAGAAATTCAACCTATTATTAAAATAGGTGGGCGTTTAAGTAATTTATTTAATCCCCCCGATCAGAAAACGCCTCAAACAAGAAAAACTGTAATACTGACAGGTATGGCTTTATTTTTAGCTGTTCTGGGTAGGCGGCACGCTGGCTTGTTAGGTAAAACAGCGCGTTATTTAATCATTAATTATCCAGGCTTATTACGTAGATTTATGTAATATTAAATGAGTCAGCAAAATATTGGTATTACTAAAGATGACTTATCGCCTTGTAATAAAGGCGGATAGTTTTTTTAGTAAGTGAAGTATCCATTTACTAACATATTAGTATATTGAACATACAGCAGTATTCATATTGTTTTAACTCCTTCCTACTATTCAAAAGTATAAAAAAATTTGAATTGTTTATTATATTTGTATCTTATTTATAATTTGATGCAAAGAGCAAGTGTTGCTAACAACTAAATCTTTTCTATTTTTATTTTTATTTTTATTTTCCAGATTAAAACTTATATTTAGTTTCATCATCATTAGCATAAACTTAATTTTCACTGAAAGCGGATGCCAAAATTATATTTTAAAATATGCTCTAAATAGTGCATAACAGAGGGGAAACAGTTATAAGTTTTCTTGAGTACACTGTTGAATATAGTTTTTATAGACATTAGTCTAGTTTTTGGATGAATGGCTTCATGATTAATTTTCTATATTAGCGAAAAGTATAATGTAATACGCGTATATTATAATTTTTTTATGTGTTGATATTCGTTTTTATTGATTAATGGTTACTTTATAAGCGAAGTATTTTATAAAATCTTTCGTTAGTATTGATTATTATCTTTAATGTCTTATAAAAAACAAATAGATATCTCATATTCTGCAAATCTTCTTCTACTATTTAAACAAAAAAATAGTCTATTTAACGCTTTTTTAAATTTCCATTAAATGCCACATAGGCACGATTAAATTATTTTGCGGTGACTCCTAGAATTAGTCTTGTTACACCAACAGCAAATTAAGAGAAGCATATGAGTAATTTATTTTATTTTAAAGAGTGTTTGACTATTAAAAAATTAGATCACTTTCTTTCAAAAGGATTGAATCAAAAAGTAAATTGTAATGATATTTATAAGTCACTTATTACAAGTAAATTAGTACTATCAATGTATTTTATCTATTCGACTTATGTTGAAAAAAAACAAAAACAAATCACTTTCTACTTTGTAGTAAAACCTATTAATGCATTAGCTTTATTAAATTATCAACAATCTCATCAAGTAAAAACAGGGAGAGTTTTGAGTCAGTTTAGTGATGAACTAAAATCGTTAAAATACAATTATTGTGGGCGTAATTTCAATGTAAAGTCAGCATTTGATTACCAAGATTTACATTCTAAGCAACAAAGATACCGTTATTATCTGACTGCACATTAAAATTTACTTTAATAAGTTCGATTGAATTCAGCCTGTTTGAATAGCATCGCATCAATCTAGTGGATCGTTAGTTTATTTTAAAGTGTTTGGGTTTAAGAGCAGTTTCAAGTGTTTTCATAATAACAAAAGCAGTATGACAAGGAGGATGTATGCAGCAAAGAGTAACGGTATTGGCTAGTCCTGAGGAAGCATTAGTTATTGATAAGCGCGTAGATCGAGAAGCTATGATAGATGCTATTACAGCAATTAATGACAGAACAGAGGCCATTTGTGACTTGTTAGTGGAGAGTATTCAATGTAATTTAATTAAAAGCCATGTGTTATGTAGCGTAACTTGGCAATTACAGGCAAATATGGATTGTTTAACATTGTTTATAGATCTCTATCTTAAAAAGCAACAGCGATTATGTGCTAATTTAATTGTTGCTGCCAGAAAAAAAGCAACTGAAATTATTATGTCATATGGTGTTAATAATAAACTGGTACAGCCATTGGAACAGATTGTTGAGGTTATTTTAAGTATTAAGCAATATATTAAGGCTGTTACGAGTATTGCCTGCTATCAAGAACCATCATAATTTTTTTTTGATATGAGGAGGATTAGTCATTAGTGATATTTTAGGTGATAATAGGAGCAATATGATTCGTTTTAAAAATTGGATACAATCGAAGGTTAATTTTGAACTGGCAACTATTATTATCTCCTGAGCGTTTGGGTAAGACTGTGTTAGGTCCTGATGAGTTAGGTCGCAGTCCGTTTCATAAGGATTATGATCGGGTTATTTTCTCAGGTGCATTTCGTCGTTTGGGACGAAAAACGCAAGTACATCCTGTTTCGAGTAATGATCTTATTCATACTCGTCTTACCCACAGTTTGGAAGTGGCCTCAGTGGGCCGCTCTCTGGGAATCTTGGTAGGAGAGTTATTACGCGATGAGTTGCCTCATTGGTGTTTGCCTGTTGATTTAGGGGTGATCGTTCAGTCAGCCTGTCTTGCTCATGATATAGGTAATCCTCCCTTTGGACACTCAGGGGAGGATGCATTTCGTTACTGGTTTCTTCAGGCAGCAGGTAAAGGATGGTTTGATGAAATGGCCGATAAGGAGTTGGCAGACTTTTTAAATTTTGAAGGAAATGCCCAAGGTTTACGTATTTTAACGCAATTGGAATATCACCAATATGAAGGGGGCATGCGTTTAACTTATGCCACCTTAGGTAGCTATCTCAAATACCCTTGGACATCACGCTATGCACAGGCAGAAGGTTATAAAAAGTGTAAGTTTGGTTGTTACCAAAGCGAGTTACCACTGTTAGAGCAGATTGTCACCAAGTTAGGATTACCTCAAGTGGATGTAGAGCGTTGGCAACGTCACCCCCTCGTTTATTTGTTGGAGGTGGCAGATGATATTTGTTATGGTTTAATTGATCTAGAAGACGGCATAGAAATGGATTTATTGTCTTATAAAGAAGTTGAGTCATTATTGCTTGATTTAGTGGGAGTAAAAACACCAAAACTAATGGAGCAACTAGATGCTATTAGTAGCCCTCGCCGTAAGCTTGCTATTTTACGTGGAAAAGCGATACACCATTTGACGAATGCCGCTGCTGACGCTTTTGTTAGCCAACAGGCTATGCTGTTGGAGGGTAAGCTGGTAGGTGATTTAGCAGAGTATATGGACAGTGCAAGTAAAGAATGTATTTTGAAAGCTAAAAAAATAGCTCGTGAAAAAATTTTCCAAGATAAACAAAAAACATTGCATGAAATTGGTGCCTATACAACGCTTGAGGTTTTATTGAATAATTTTTGTGGGGCTGCTATTGAACTCCATAGTAAAGGAACTTTATCCTTCAAAAATAAGCGTATTTTTGATCTGTTAGGGCATGATGTACCAAGAGAGGATTGGTCATTGTATCAATCAGTAATGAGGATGATTGATTTTATTTCGGGGATGACCGATAACTATGCTACTGAAATGGCCAAAGAAATGACTGGGCGTTCAAGTCCTGTATGAGTATTATAGTGTAAGTTTGACGTATGAATTTAAAGAAGCTATTAATCCGTTAGTGTGAACATTTGTTATACTAATTAAAATAATATGATACACAGATTTTTTTAATCAACTTATACAATAAAATTTTTAATAAAAATTATATTTGGGAAAAATAAGCTATGCAAGAACGCGAGCGTTTATTAGATATGATTCAAGTGTTAATCGAAGAGAATGATGGGGAGTTACCTCTTGTAACGCTGGATGATTTTTTTCAAGGTAATAGTGATGAAGGGAGTCTAGGTACTGGAATGCGTACTGAAGAAGATCTGCCTATTGAAGAGATCTATAAAAAGCTAAAACAAATCGAAAAGCTTCCTAATGTTTGCACTGTACTGGTTGATCTTCATGATGACTGGGAAATGTCTTTAGACAATTCAGAGATATGGCCCGCTTCTGAGAGCATTTATATTTATACGATGGCATCCATAAAAGTTGTTAGACAATGGATCATTGGATTACCTTGTGAGGCCTATGATGGGTGGATTGACTCGATGCCTCTTTCAGCCCCTTCCGTTCCTCCAGGATATTTTGTTTATACATTGCGCTGGAATTAAAAAGCCATTTAAATGGCTTTTTAATTATTTCTTAAAATGATTAATAGCTGTGTTTAGACTACTTTCAACATCAGGTAAGAAAGCTGTAATAATTCCTAACAAGGGTAAGAAAGAGCAAAATTTAAAGATATATTCTAGGCTTGTTTGGTCCGCTGCGTAGCCTAAAACTGCAGCAGCGATACCGCTCATGCCAAACATAAAACCAAAAAACAATCCAGCAATCATTCCGACTCTGCCAGGGATTAGCTCTTGTGCATAAACCACAATAGCAGCAAAGGCCGAAGAGAGAATTAAACCAATGCAAACACTAAATACAGCAGTCCAGAATAGATTGGCATAGGGGAGAGCTAACGTAAATGGTGCTGCGCCTAAAATGGAAAACCATATAACGTATTTGCGGCCTATTCTATCGCCAATAGGACCACCTAAAAAGGTACCTAATGCGACAGAAGACAAGAACAAAAATAAAAATAGGACGGCTGTACTATTTTCTAAATGGAACTTTTCAATTAAATAAAAAGAATAATAGTTAGTAATGCTTGCCATGTAAAAATATTTAGAAAAAATCAAAATACCTAAAATAGCTAATGCCAGAATAGTCTTTTGTTTACTAAAAGGAAGCGTTAGATCTAAAGGTGTGCGTTTAATACTTGCTTTTAAATGGGTTGTACTCCAAGCACTGATTCGACTTAGTAATGTGATTCCGATAAGCCCAATAACAACAAACCATAAAATATAGACCTGTTTATTGTAGTGTAATACGACCAAACTCACTAATAAGGGGCCTAGTGATGAACCGATGTTACCACCGACCTGAAAAGTAGATTGTGCAAGGCCAAAACGTCCTCCTGATGCACTACGAGCTACGCGGGAGCCTTCAGGATGGAAGGTAGATGACCCAACCCCTAAAAGTCCTGCCGAGACTAGTAATAATGGAAAACTATTTGCTAGCGCAAGCATTATGAGCCCCAAAGTTGTTGCTGCCATTCCTAGGGGAAGTAGATAGGGCTTGGGATGTTTATCTGTGTATAGACCAATAGCGGGTTGTAATATAGAAGCCGTAATTTGGTATACCAGTGTAATACAGCCTACTTGTGCTAAAGAGAGAGCGAATTTTTGCTCTAATAATGGGTAGGTGGCTGTTAGCATCGATTGAATAAGATCGTTGACTAAATGTGCCCCTGCGACCATTAGCATAATGTTAATGTATAGCTTATTATTGTTTGTTTGTTGAATGCTCATAATGTTTACTAATGCTATTGCTGGTGATATTAATAGTTATTTATTCCTATCATACATAACTCTTAACAAAATAAAAAATGATATTGCTAATTTGTTATGCGTTAATAAGTATAAAGTTCGGAATATATTTTAATAACAATACAGTGGGATTTTATAGATTTTAAAAGGCATGATGAATATTTTAGCAGATGTCTGTAGTTTTAATTACGTGATGTACCAACACTGTGACTTATATTACTGTTAATGAAACAAATTAAGTTAATTTGCTTGAAAATAAAATGTTCGGCCTTATAAAGAATAAATCGACAAATATTATTTTTAAAGAGATACAATACGTTCGATCAGTATTGTAAATGTATTTATGTTAGGTAACGGTGGTTTATGTTAAATAAAGCCCTTGAAGAAACAGTTAATGCCGCTTTTCGCGAAGCCAGTATGAAGCGTCATGAATTTATCACAGTAGAACACCTATTATTAGCACTGCTAGAAAATTCAGAGGCGTTGCAAGTCTTTCGTGCCTACAATATACATGTTGAGAATTTAGCTACTGAACTGACTAATTTTATTGAAAAAGCAACGCCTATTATCCCGACCATCCATACAGACACACAAACTGATGCAACATTAGGGTTCCATCGAGTGTTACAACGTGCTGTATTCCATATGCAAAGTTCTGGAAAAACAGAGGTGACAGGTGTAAACGTCCTCGTGGCTATATTTAGTGAAACAGAAAGCCAAGCAGTTTATTTATTAAAAAAATATGGTTTATCACGTTTAGATGTTGTTCGTTATATTTCTCATGGTATCGCTAAAGAAGGTAGTGAGGAAAATTTAGAGATTGATACTAATGAAGTTAATTCGTCAGACAGTGCTGTAGAAAAGAATCCGTTAGAAAGTTATGCTTCTAATTTAAATGAATTAGCACAACAAGGCCTGATTGACCCTTTAGTTGGAAGAGAGAGCGAAGTAGAGCGTGTTGCACAGGTATTAGCTCGTCGCCGTAAAAATAATCCTCTATTAGTTGGAGAGGCGGGTGTTGGTAAGACAGCAATTGTTGAAGGCTTAGCCAAACGCATTGTCGATGGGCAAGTGCCAGAAGTTTTAAAAGACAGTGTTATCTATTCATTAGATTTAGGTGCTTTACTGGCAGGCACGAAGTACCGTGGTGATTTTGAGAAACGTTTTAAAGCGGTTTTGAAAGAGCTGAAAAAATCTAAGAATGCCATTTTATTTATTGATGAAATCCATACCATTATAGGTGCAGGTGCTACTACTGGTGGAGCAATGGATGCTTCTAATTTATTAAAGCCTGCATTAAGTGGTGGGCAAATTCGTTGTGTTGGTTCGACCACATTTAAAGAATATCGTGGTATATTTGAGAAAGATCATGCGTTATCTCGACGTTTTCAAAAAATAGATGTTGTAGAGCCTTCCATAACCGATACTGTTCGAATTTTACAAGGGCTGAAGTCCCGTTTTGAAGAACATCATCATATTGGCTATACTGATGATGCGCTTAAAGCTGCTGCTGAGTTAGCAGCTCGTCATATTTCTGATCGCCATATGCCTGACAAAGCCATTGATGTAATTGATGAGGCTGGTGCTTATCAACAGTTACAAAAAGCTGAGAATAGAGCTGAGCGTATTGATGTTCCCCAAGTTGAAGCAATTATTGCTAAAATGGCATGTGTACCATCAAAGAGTGTTAATGCCTCAGATAAAGAGCTATTGCGTAATTTAGAACGCGATTTGAAAATGACAGTTTTTGGACAAGATAGAGCGATTAGCTCTTTGAGTGCTGCAATTAAGTTATCTCGTGCAGGACTAAAAGCACCAGACAAACCTATTGGTTCATTCTTATTTGTTGGTCCAACAGGCGTTGGTAAAACGGAGGTAGCCAAACAGTTAAGCAAGGCATTGGGGATCGAACTAATTCGCTTTGATATGTCAGAGTATATGGAGCAGCATTCGGCGTCTCGGTTGATTGGCGCTCCTCCGGGGTATGTTGGGTTTGATGAAGGTGGTCTGTTGGTTGAGGCCATTACTAAAACACCACATTGTGTTCTTTTGTTAGATGAAATTGAAAAAGCACATCCTGCTATTTTTAACTTGTTGCTACAAGTTATGGACCATGGAACATTAACGGATAATAACGGCCGCAAGGCGGACTTTAGAAATGTTGTATTAATTATGACATCTAATGCTGGTGCGCAAGACGCCTCACGTACATCGATAGGATTTACACATCAAGATAATTCGACAGATTCGATGGAAGCTGTGAAAAAAGTATTTACACCTGAGTTTCGTAATCGTTTAGACTCAGTGATTCAGTTTGGTCAGTTAACTGATAATGTATTACATAGTATTGTCGATAAGTTCTTGGTTGAGTTACAGGTTCAATTAGAAGAAAAACAAGTACAGCTTGATGTTTCAGAGGTTGCACGTGCTTGGCTAGCTAAAAATGGCTATGATCCACAAATGGGAGCAAGGCCAATGGGGCGTATAATTCAAGAAAAATTAAAACGCCCCCTTGCAGAAGAAATTTTATTTGGTAAATTAGCAGATCATGGAGGTAGTGTTCATGTGGATCTTAAAGATGAACAATTAACCTTTGATGTGGTAGAACAATTTGTAGAACCTGCTTAATTTTAATAAAGGAAGCAATATGCGCAAAGTACCTATAATAGCGTTAATGCTATTAAGTGCTACACAAGTTAATGCCCAAATACCAAGGCCGCCAGAAAGCATCCGTATTCCAGTCATGCCTTTTGATGAGCGGCTATCTGATAATGCAATAAAACTTAATGAAAAAGCATTACCTACAGATTTATTGTTAGGTGGTTTTAAGGTATCTGTTGGTGAAACCACGCTGAATGAAGTATTGCAAAAGTTTAAAGCGGGAACTCCGCTTTATAATGGGAGTGGTTATTATCAGTGTTATAGTTTACCTCGCTACTCTTATCAAATATGGTTTGTAACCAAAGGTACAAGCCTTGATAATAAAGTTAATGAAGTAGTTATTCGAATGGGCGATGCGTTACCTACAGAGTATTGTCCATTGGTCACCTCAGAAATCTATCCTAAATTTAATAATAATATTCGTTTAGGTGCTAATCCTGAAATGCTGTTGCCTTTATTGGGTAAACCGTTAAATGAAAACCGAACGACAAATGTTTATTTGTTTCAGTTATTACAATTAGAAAAGTTGAAAGTACAAGTACAACGGGGTAAAAAAGGAATTGAAATGGTTAAGGTGACCAAACAGAATTTTTAGTTACCATCCATCGTGAGTGTAAAAAGATAGTTTTTGTAGGTTAATTTTTATACATACCTAGACTTGATTGGAATAGCTTATAGTAAGTTAGAAATTTATCGCTAAAAGATTTATGGTGGTTAATCGATAGTGTTATTTGTTTCTAAACTTAAATTTTTATCTGAGAATGGTTTATGAGATAAGTAGTACCTATGTAAAAAATGGGTAAACATAGCTTAGTAATGGTTATTTAATATTTCATATAGGTAAACTCGTAGCTTTAACTATTATTAATGGCCAACATAAAATATATATATAAAAATTTTTACAATTTTTTTTTTGTGTTTTTTGACGCATATCTAATCTTTAGTATTAGGCAGTTGAACTTAGTATTAATATCTTGTAAATGATTATATAATCCTTACCATTATGTTTTATAAAAAAACGTCGTTAATAGTAGGGATGTAAAGATGGTTAAGTTACCTTTTATAGACTGTAATCAACGGAAGGCAAGATACTTTAGCCTTTTCTCAATGGTATTTCTTTCGACTTTTTATATGTCGTGCTATGCAGATGATACCGAGATTTATTTTAATGATAAGCAAACAACAATAAAACCCAATGTTTTATTTATATTAGATAGATCCCTCTCAATGGATAAAGACCCTGAGGGAAAGACAATAAAAAAAGATGAAAATCAAGATTTAAAAACGATATCCAAACTTAACTTATTAAAAGAGTCATTCCAACTTATATTTTCCGATCCTACTATTAGTGGACTAAGAATAGGGGTTATGGACTATGGTTCAGGTAAACCTAATCTAGCAAAAGAAGTCATTGATGTTGATGGAATTGACGAAACGAGAAATATAGAGAATTTAAATCAACAGATTAATGGGGATGAAATTACGTTTGAACAGCCTATATGGCTATCTACCGATGATGGTTATCAGAATAAAAGTACACAAAATAATTGGCTAGATTTTACTATAGGCGGATTATTAATTACTAATACCACAACAGGTCGGTACTTTGCTTATCGATTTGATAACGTTCTTTTAAAATCTAAAAAAGATAGGGAAGATTCAGGTTATACTAATTCAGATTATGGCGTGAAAAGTGCTAAGTTATCATTAAACTTTTATAGTGCTGCTGCTAGTACGACGCAGAGACAATTAGATGTCTATATTGACCCTAAAGTTGATTCAGTTTATCTAAGACCCCGGACCAAAAATGATATTAGTTCTCGATTTCTTGCTGCAAATAATGCAAATAATGCAAATCTAGGCTCTCATAAAATACAGTGTGCTATTGAAAGTTATAGATCGGGAACATACACCTGTGATGTAACGAAACTCGTTAGAACGCAATTAGCTAAAAATGATTGGCAAGATGGTTATGCAATGACGTTTATTATTGTAAACTCTTCTTATCGTGCCAATAATCCAGCAACTGCTAGGGATGGTGGTTCTCTTTCATTTAAAGAAAGGGGTGATCAATATCAAGCAAAATTAATTATTACAGCCAATAAAAATGTTATTGCTAAAAATAAAAGGACTCGTAAAGAAACCCTAATTGATACAGCTTTTGCTTTAAAAACCAGTGGTGCCACGTATACAAATAGAGCTATTTTTGCTGCTTCGCAATACATTAGTAATATTTCAGGCAGTAGAAATCCTGGACCTTTCCACTCAGATAATGCCTATAGTACTTCTTCAAAGAGTATTTCTACGGCTAGTCCGCTAGTTGCGGGTTGTCAGTTAACACATTTTATTCTTATGTCTGATGGTCAGCCAACCAATAATTATTATGCTACGATTAGAGATTATATGGGGCAAAAAAAATCATGTTCTATCAATGGTATTGAGGAGCGTTATGGTGATGCAAATGAACGCTGTGGACGTGCTTTAACCAACTGGTTAGCTCAAACAAGCCAGTCAAGTTTTGCAGGGCCTAATTATATTTGGACACATACCATTGGTTTTGGGATGGTAAGTGATAATGATGATGAAGCTAGTGATGATGTTCAATTTGGTCCTGATTCAAATCCTGTAAAATATTTAAGGGATTTAGCCTCTAATGGCAATGGACAATTTCATACAGCAAAAGATATTGATGGGTTAGTTGATGCATTTAAAAGCATTATTAATGAAGCATTATCAGTTAACGTGTCTGCTGTAAGTGGTCAGGTTGTTACAAGTTCAGTTGATTTTTTAGAGCAACGTAGAGAAGCCTTTTATTCCATTTACCAAAGTCAGTTACAAGATTATTGGCCCGGCAATTTAAAAGGCTTTAAGATGGTTTATAACAAAGAGATGGTAGATGGTAAGCTTATTGAAATACCTGTTCTTTATAGCTGGAATGAAGGGCAAAAAGCTATTAACTCTGATGGGCAGTTTAAATCAGGGGTTGACAGTGCATGGTCAGAAGGAATGGGAGATGGTGGGAATGTTAAGGCAGGTGGTGTCGTAGCACAGTTACCTGAGCAAGATGAACTTCCAAATCGTCCCCTTTTTACTTTTGTTAGTGGTACACAGGTAGCAATTAACTCTTCAGCAAATTTATCAACAAAAGATTTAGATCTGGCTAATGACGAGGATGATGTAAAAAAAGGATTATTAGATTTTATGCGTGGCTACGTTTACCAAGCCGGGGGAAGTAAATCTGCAGCCGGTAAAAAGATAGGTGATTCGATTGCTTCTGGTGTCAGTATGATCAGTTACGGTTGCGCAAAGAGTGGAAATGATATTACAAAGTGTGACTTTAATGATCTTAATCTAGTAGGTTTGTTGGCTAGTAATGACGGTGTTTTACGTAGTTATGATTTAAAAACAGGTAAAGCCCTTTATGAGTTTATGCCGAAAGAAATGTTGCCTATAATTAAACATCTTCAAAAGCCTGTAACGCTAATGGAAGAAATAAAAGATGAAAACAATAATTTATTATCAACCAAGAAAGTAGTAAAAACCTATGGTTTAGATGGCAAGGTTATTATTTACCACGAACCTTCGAAAAAAGAAAATAAGGATGGTTTTATTAGATCCGGTGATAAAGCTTATGCCTTTTTAGCGGCAGGTCGAGGTGGTGGTTATATCTATGCTTTCGATATTTCATATGAAAATAGAAAGATGTTCAAACCAATGTGGACACTAACCTCAACCTCTTCGAGTTTTTCTAATTTAGGCGCTGCATGGTCAGAGCCTATAGTGGGTAAGGTTGATATAAGTGGAACTGTTACTCCTGTTGTTATATTTGGTGCAGGTAATCAAGACCCTCATAATAAAGACCATAAAGGAAATGGCGTTTATATGGTCGATGCTGAGACAGGCACTATTATTTGGAGCGGTAGTAATATGACTTATAGTGTTCCTGGTGGGGTTACAGCTTATGTGGATAAAGATAATAATCCAGATGGGCTTATTTCTGATATTTTCTTTGGTGATCTAGGCGGTCAAATATGGCGCTTTCATATTAATAATGGCCAAAATATATCAAATCTAGTTAAGCCTGCTGGAAATAGTAATGGGGTTGTTGCGCGTATAGGTGCTCGTTATTTTTATCAGAAGCCTGTGATTTATGATTTAAGTAATGCTCAAAACGAAACAAAAAATATGATCTCAATTAATATTGGTTCAGGGTATAAAGAGCATCCATTGGTACAAAATAATCAGGATAGATTTTATTCTCTCAGATTTCCTAAGGATTACAAATCAACGGATAGTATAGTTACAACAGAAAGTGATCTAGCTGAATTGACATTGGATACAGAAGGGACAACTTATGTTAAAAATAACCAGAGTATTGCTAAAGGATTTATGGTTATTCTTGATAGTCAAGTCGGAGAGAAAGTTATCTCTAATGCAGCAGTATTTTCTGATCGTTTAGTGTTTAATACGTATATTCCAGATAATACATTTAATCCTAAAACTTGCATCCCAAATACAGGTAAACAAAGATCTTATTCAGTGAATGTTGTAACAGGTAAAAACTTATTAAAAGATAAGTATGTTGAAACATCAATATCGACTATTCCTAACGATGTTACAGTTTATTGTGGTAGTTCTTTCTGTTCTCTTGTCACGGGTACTAATATGTTGGATGGTGATTCATCTAAGTATGAAGGGCGATGTGAAAATGGTGTGTGTGAATTTCCTTTTACAGGTAGTAAGCCTGGAGGAATATACATAAAAACAGGTTGGACCGATCTATTTTCTTTATAGATTATCAATCGACAAGCAGTATGACTGTTAAGTTATGCTGCTTTTTTATAAGGCTTATCGTTTAATTGGGAGTGCGACAAATTAGAGGTTGATTATGTGATGATACTTATCTATTATATTGTGAATAAGTATATATTATTTAGGTATATAGGTTAATGTTAAGGCAAAAGGCATTATCACGCTTTTATGCATATTGTGGGTTGTTTGCAATATTGCTGATAGTTGTTTGCCCGTTAATCACTCAAACGATAGCCTTAATGGCTAAGCCATCTACAATTAAGCATCTATACCCCCCCCCCTCCTTAAGTCATTTTGAGTGTGCTTCGCAGTTTTTTAAAGAGAATAATTTAGATCCTAATGATTTTAATCCTGAGTCCATGAAAGCTTCTTCTCATGATGAAGATTATAGCCAAGTAGATATGAATGAGCACCATGATATGGATCATGGAAGAATAGTATCTTGTGGCTATTGTGACTTAATTCATACTGCCACTATCCTTGTTGCCTTTTATGTCGTAATATTTAATGCACCTAGTTCTGATGTCGTTTTAGTGACGGCAGATCCCTATGTTTTTTCACCTAACTTTTGGTCTACTCTCACCCGAGCCCCTCCTATAACACTTCTAATGAGTTAATCTATTAATTTTTTTTTATTTGTTAGCACATTTTATTTAAATATATGAATGCTTCATGAGTGGCGTGATGGCTCTGCCTTTACACTTATTCAGTGGACATGCAAATATAGTTTTTGTGTTATCGGTACTCGATTGGAGAGTCTTATGAATAATCGAGCAAAAAGATTTTCACCATTAGGTAAGCATTTACTTTTAATTATCATAATTAAAGTAGTGATTCTTTATTGCCTTTGGTTTGTACTAATTAAACCTTACAAAGTTAAGGTTGATATTGAGCAAATATATAACGTACAGCCAGAAGTGTCTAATCAGAAGGAGTTAAGTGATGATAGACGGTAGTGCAGTGGATTTGGCGAGATTGCAGTTTGCAATGACTGCAATGTATCATTTTATTTTCGTTCCCTTAACATTAGGGCTTGTGTGGATTCTTGTTATCATGGAGTCTGTCTATGTTGTAACAGGTAAAGAAATCTATAAAGAAATGACGAAGTTCTGGGGTAAGTTATTTGGAATTAACTTTGCCCTTGGTGTAACAACAGGCATTACCTTGGAGTTTCAGTTTGGAACAAACTGGGCTTACTATTCTCAATACGTGGGTGATATTTTTGGTGCGCCTTTGGCTATTGAGGGGTTAATGGCTTTCTTCCTTGAGTCAACGATGATTGGTTTGTTCTTTTTTGGTTGGAATAAGCTCTCAAGAGGAAAGCACTTAGTTGTTACTATTTTGCTGGCTTTAGCTTCTAACTTATCGGCTGTGTTAATTTTAATTGCTAATGGGTGGATGCAACATCCTATTGGTTCTGAATTTAACCCTATCACGATGCGTATGGAGTTAACCAGTTTCTCTGATATTGTATTTAACCCAATGGCTCAAGAGAAGTTTGTTCATACCGTTTCGGCGGGGTATGTTACAGGTTCGATGTTTGTGCTTGGTATTTCTTCTTGGTATTTACTCAAGGGTAAATTTATCGATTTTGCGAAACGTTCTTTTGTTATTGCGGCTGCTTTTGGGATTGCCTCTGTTTTTAGCGTGATTATATTAGGGGACTCATCAGGCCTTTCTGTGGCTGAAACACAGAAATCTAAGTTGGCTGCATTAGAGGGGATGTGGGAAACAGAACCAGCACCTGCCGCTTTTACTTTGTTTGCGATACCTAATGAAAAAGAGCAGAAGAATAATTTTGAAATTAAAATACCTTATGCTTTAGGTATTTTAATTACGCACTCTCTTGATAAGGAAATCCCAGGCATTAAGGAAATAAGAGCTGAAAATGTCAAACGAATTGAAAATGGTGTTATTGCTGCTCAAGCATTAGATACTTTAAAAAATAAATCAAAAAAGGATCAGCATGATGAAGCTATGTCATTATTAAAGACTCATCAGAATGATTTAGGCTATGGATTGCTTGTACGAAAATATGTTCAAAATTTCAATGAGGCGACTCCTGAAGTTATTGAGCAAGCCGCCCATGATTCTGTCCCTAGGGTAGCTCCGCTATTCTTCTCATTTAGAATTATGGTTGTACTAGGGGGGCTTTTTGTTCTTATCTTTGTGTACGCGTTCTATTTATCTATTAAAGGAACAATGCAGACGAAACCTTGGTTTCTTAGAACCTGTTTATACTGTATCCCATTACCTTGGATTGCCATTATGTGTGGTTGGTTCTTAGCTGAATATGGTCGTCAACCTTGGACAGTATTTGGTGTATTACCTACTCATATGTCAGCTTCTTCTGTTAGTGCTGGTTCTGTACTTGCCTCATTAATTGGTTTTATTGCATTTTATACAGGATTGCTAATCGTTGAACTTTATTTAATGTTCAAATATGCTCGTTTAGGCCCTGTTGTTCTTATTGAACCAGTTAAATAAGCGGAAGTCTAGGAGAATTTTATGTTTGATTATGAAACACTTAAACTGATCTGGTGGCTTCTCATCGGTATCATATTAATAGCGTTCGCTATTATGGATGGACATGACATGGGGGTTGGTACATTACTTCCATTATTAGGAAAAACAGATAATGAGCGCCGTATCATTATAAATAGTGTGGCGCCTCACTGGGATGGAAATCAGGTATGGCTTATTACTGCTGGTGCGGGAATATTTGCCGCATGGCCAATAGTCTATTCTATTGCTTTTTCTGGACTTTATTGGGCTATTCTACTCTTATTATCAGCGTTGTTTTTTCGCCCTGTAGGTTTTGAGTATCGCTCAAAAATAGTGAGCACGCGGTGGCGTAGGAATTGGGACTGGGGAATATTCATAGGCAGTGCTATTCCTTCATTTTTATTTGGTGTTGCCTTTGGTAACTTACTGCTAGGTATACCATTTCATCTTGATGAAACAATGCGTGCTCAATTTGATGGTAATTTTTTTGATTTGTTACATCCTTTTGCATTAATTTGTGGTTTAGTGAGTTTTACATTACTTGTGTTGCAAGGTGCCACATTTCTAATCCATAGAACAGAAGGGGAGTTACAATTACGCGTTATAAAGGTCGCTCGTGTGGTAGGCATTGTGATGCTTATTTGTTTTTCTATTGCTGGTATTTGGGTATTTTTCTTAAAAGGTATTACTATTGATACGATTGCAGATACTAATCAAGCAATGAATCCTTTAATGAAGACTGTGCATGTAGAGCAAGGGGCTTGGTTAAATAATTATAAGCATTATTCTTGGTTATGGCTGGCACCTGTACTGGTTTATGCTATGGTTATTTTAACACTTGTTTTACAAGCAGCTAAACGCACGGCCATAGCTTTTATCAGCTCATCGCTTGCAGTGACAGGTACTATCTTAACGGCAGGAATTGCATTATTTCCTTTTGTATTGCCTTCTAATATTGATCCTGCAATGAGTGTAACTTTGTGGGATGGTGCTGCAAGTTACTACACGTTAACAATTATGTTAATTGTGGTACTCATTTTTGTTCCTCTTATCCTTTCTTATACCGCTTGGTCATACTATGTTATGCGCGGTAAGTTAAATGAAAGCTATATTGAGTCCAATGATAAATTATTATATTAGGAGTGGTGCATTATGTGGTACTTTTCTTGGTTTTTAGGTGTTGGCTTCGCTGTTTTATTGGCTGTTGTTAATGCCTTATGGTACGAGGCACGTATGGATAGTAAAAATATTAAGGATGAAAGTTAACTGATATAAAATTACTGTATCTAAGTCGATTATGGCTTAGATACAGTGCCTGGACAAATCGTTTATATACCTAGTTAGTATTCGAGAAACTACTTACATTATTTTTTTAATTGTTGGTTGGAATAAATTTTTTTAATATAAGTTTTTATTATTTGTATGGGGGTATTTCCGATTTAATTTACTGTACATGCCATATGAACGAGCGGCATAGGTAAAGATGGTTGGTATGAATATCAATGCAATAATGAGAATAAGCACTAAGATATAATAACTCGTAGATCCATCCCATAAAGTTATACTCATCGCAGGATCAATGCTTGAAGGAAGAACAAAAGGAAAAAGAATAATAATGGCGGTGAGAATGGTTGTGGCTATTGTTGCTGATGATGCAACAAATGCCCATGCAGTATTTTTAATTGATTGTAGGTAAAGTGTTAAAATAATCATGACATAGGTTAAGGCAGGTATTAACCATAAAATGGGAAGTTGCCTATAATTGTTCAACCATGCCCCTTGTTCTGAGTAAGCTGTTTTCATTAATGTTGTCATTATTCCATTATAACCAGGCATTACATCTATAACGATCCCTTTGAGGGAGCAAACCCAAAAGCCCGCTATACTCAGAAATATAAGCATCAGAATGCCTATAATACGTCCTGCTTTTATCGCATACCGTTGTAATTGCCCCAGCGATTTATAAGCTAATATACTCGTGCCTTGTAATATCACTAAGCCTAAACTAATGATACCGCAATATAATGCAAAAGGGTGTAAAAGCTTGAAAAAATCACCTTCATAAGTTGCTTGCATTGTACCATCTAAACGAAATGGAATACCGAGCAAGAGATTTCCAAAGGCGATACCGATTAATATTGAAGGTGTTGCACTGCCTAAAAAAATGCCCCAATCCCAACATTTGCGCCATTTAGATGTGGTTATTTGAGTGCGATAGTTAAATGCGACAGGTCTTAAAAGAAGGGCTACCGATAAAATTAAAGCAGCCCAGTAAAGTTCAGGGAAAGCAATAGCATAAACGGTTGGCCAAATAACAAAAATGGTAGCAACAGAGGAAACTAACAAGACTTGAGTACCGCTCCAATGGCTTGCAATATAATTTATTATAATATGCCGCTCATCATTTGCTTTACCCAAAAATGGTAATAAAATCCCAACCCCCATATCATGGCTATCAATGATGATAAAGGCAATAATTAAGAATCCTATTGCTAACCATGCAATGAGCCTGAGTGTTTCATAATCGAACATATTTTCTTTTGCTTCCTACTCGATGTACTTTGTAAGTGCAGCCGAATCTAAGTTTGTATATTTAAATATTAAATAAAACACCACTATTGATAAGATAGGTAGCTTAATCTAATAGTAAAAAATGAAATTAATATAAACGAAACTAGTTTCTATAAATTATTATCTTTTCTAAAAACTTCTATGAGGATATAAGTAACAATACACTATAGAATTTTTCAGTAGCAATAAGGTTGGACTTACATGAGACAGAGACAAAATAAACAATGGGTAGTGAAAAACATTATCCTCAACTTTGTAGACTGCTTTCCAACGGTTTAATATCAATAACAATGGAAACATTATTCTATTAATGTATTTTAAAGAGTATTAGACGGTAGTATAAAAATTTGTGCGCTGTGTCACTTTAAAAGAAATCGTTATTATTTAATCTTTATTTTAGGCAACAGGATGGTCGTTTGATAATTTATTAGTGCTGCAAATGGAAGATAATATTTATTTTTTAGTTTCGTTCTTCAATTTAAGTAGTTGTTGCCAATACGTTGCTTTCTCTAAATCTTTTGTTATACCTAGACCAACTTTATAAAAGTTGATAATGAGTTGTATTGCTTGCTGATTACCTTTTTCTGCTGCGGGTAGGAGCCATTGGTAAGCTTGTTGGTAGTTTATATCTGTTGGTGTATTTTCCAAATAGATGTTAGCCATATTAACCATGGCCTTATCATTGCCTAAAGCTGCCGATTTTGTAAACCAGTCAATAGCTATTTGTTTATTAATGGTAGCGCCGCGACCCTCTAAATAGATAAGACCCAGTAGGTTCATTGCTTGATCATTATCTAAATCACTTGCTTTGGTAAACCAATGGATAGCCTGTTGATAATCTTGAGTTACAGGCGGCGTACCATAGGTATAAAAATTACCAATATCTACCATAGCATCACTGTTTCCTAGTTCTGCTGATTTATATAGCCAGTTTATTAGAAGATTATTATCTATTTTTATATGATGGGTTATGCATAAGTCCGTGTAGTTTTTAATTGCGTCTCTATTACCTGCTGAAGCATCAATTGCTAAGTAACTAAGTTGATTGATAGCTAAAGACTTACTGGCCTGCCTATGCCCTAAAGTGCTTGCTTTGTTAAGCCAATAATTTGATTTCTTAATATGCTCAGGATTTTTTGTATCTGTTTGATATAGAATACCTAAATTAAACATGGCTTCTAGATGGCCATTATTAGCCGCATGGGTAAAATGCTTTAAAGCCTCGCTAGTATTATTTTGTTTATAATAAAAAACACCTAAATTGAAACTTGCTTTACTATTGCCATATTGAGCTGATTTTAAGAGCCAATCAATGCCAAGATCAAAACTCTGCTCAATCCCTTCTCCTGTAAAGTAAAGAATACCTATGTTTAACATAGCCGTATCATTTTGTTTTTTTGCTGCTTGTAAGTAGAGATTCGCTGCCTTTTGGGGGTCTTTATTTGTTCCTAGTCCTTTCTCATATAACGAAGCAAGGTTAACAAGTGCATTAGTATTGCCTAAGTCTGCAGATTTTTGATACAGCATACAAGCTTTTGGGTGATCAACAAAGCCGAGTTCTCCATTTACATAATAATTAGCTAGCTGATACATTGCCTCATGATCTTGCTGTGCAATTTTTTGTTGTAATAGTTTATTTATCAAACGACCAAGTATTTTTATAGCTTTGGTATGCCCAAGTAATGCCGACTTTTCATACCATGCGATAGACTGCTGTAAATTTTGTTGTACATTTTTACCTTTCAAATACAAAGTTCCTAGTACAAACATTGCCTCTTTGTTATTATTTTCAGCGGAACGTGTAAACCAGTAAATTGACTTTTTCGCATAGTGCTTTTTAGCCTTAGAAAAGTAACGACTGGCTATCTCTAGTTGGGCATAGCTATCATTAAGTTTTGCTTGTTTTAATAAGGAAGATGATATATTAAGTTCTAGTCTTTCTTTTTTAGGGCAAATCAATAACTCTTTGAGTGGTGATAAAAGTAAAGAAATCATAATAGTTAAAATAGAAAAAGAAGTATAAAAAAAGCCGTTTATTCATAAACAGCTTTTTTTAAAAATAATAAAATTATTCTTCATTAGAGCGCTTTCTGCCTTCTGTGCAACCTAAACAACGAACGAAAGTTGTTTTTGCTGGAGTTACAACAAGTGCATCAGCAGCTTCGCCAACGTTTCCGCCTAATGCTGAAAAAGGTAATGTAACAACAAAAACACCTGTGCCAACTGCAGTGAAAATAAGTCCTAAAGGTCTAGCGATAAGAAGGTCCCCAACCATTGCGTAGGCAGGAGGAGCATTAACATCAAAACGTGGGTCATCATAATTTTCATCATTCGTGTATTGAGATGCCATGGCAATAGGTGTAACCACCATAGTGAAAGCAAGTGTGAGTGTTGTAGCAATTTGGCGAAGAGTATTCATTAACTCGATCCTTCTTTAAGAATAATTCAGAAACCTTTCATATATAATAACATAAATTAATATTAAGTAACTATTTTTATCCTCGTTTAGAGGATGACTTAGATTCGATTATAGTATACAAGTCAATATTTTACATCAATTTATTGTTTTTATAGTTGAGATACATGCAAAACTATGTAGCCCTTTTTTTAAAAGGGCGGTTGATTTTCAAAAAATAATGTTTCTTCGGTAATGGGATGATTGATGGATAGTTTTGTAGCATGTAGATAAAGTCGTTCTTGACCCTCTAGTGCTGCTTCATGAGCATAGAGCTTATCACCTAAAATTGGGTGGCCTATACTGAGGAGATGAACTCTGAGTTGATGGGATCTTCCTGTAATAGGTGTGAGTTCAAGCCGTGTATAGTGATCGAATCGTTCTAATACTTTCCAAAACGTTAATGCTTGTCGTCCGTGCTTATGATCAACAATATGGCGTGGCTTATGTTCGGGGTCATAGCGTAGAGGCAAGTCAATATAACCGCTATTTAGATTAGGAGAGCCCCAAACTAAAGCTGTATAAGATTTATGTGTCTCTCTATCTTGGAATTGCCTAGAAAGTTCTCTATGCGTATTAGGATCTCTAGCAATGACTAGTAAGCCAGATGTTTCCCAATCAAGACGGTGTACAATGAGTGCTTCAGGATAGCTATGTTGTTGGAGGCGAGTAATGAGACAATCTTTATTATCTTCAGCTCTACCTGGTACAGACAGTAGATAAGGTGGTTTATTAACGATGAGAAAGTGTTCACACTCATGAATAATTTCAATGGAGGATAACGGCATATATATCTTTTATAGAGAGGGCTGGTATTTTAAAAGGCGTTAATGATTAACGCCCGTCAGAATCTGGATCTGGAAGAGTAATATTCAATTCAAGCACAGAACAATTGCCTTGATTCGCTAGCTCAACTTGTATTTGTTCTTGATCAATCGGGATGTACTTACGAATGACGTCTAGTAAATCCTTTTGCAATTGAGGTAAATAGTCTGGTTGTGAGCGTTGGCCTCTTTCATGAGCAACGATAATTTGTAAACGTTCTTTCGCAATGGAGGCGCTACTGTTTTGCTTCTTGCTTCTAAAGAAATCAAGAATACTCATTCGTTACCTCCAAATAAGCGTTGTAGAATCCCTTTCTTGGGTAAATCTAAGAAACGATAAGCCACTGTTTTACCTAAGAGTCTATCAACAGCATCATTATAAGCCTGTCCTGCATCACTTTGGTCGTCTAAAACAACGGGAATACCTTGGTTAGATGCTTTGAGCACAGCTTTTGATTCAGGAATGATACCGATAAGTTCAATCGATAATATTTCTTTAACATCTTCAATGCCTAGCATTTCACCATTAGCTACGCGCTCAGGTGAGTAGCGGGTGACTAAAAGATGTTCTTTGATAGGCGATTCATTTTGTTCAGCACGACGAGATTTGCTTGATAAAATGCCTAGCATACGATCAGAGTCGCGCACAGAAGATACTTCAGGGTTTGTTACAATGATGGCCTCATCTGCAAAGTACATAGCAAGGAAGGCGCCTTTTTCAATACCCGCAGGAGAGTCACAGATAATATAGTCAAAAGTTTCTTTAAGTTCATCAATAACTTTGCCAACACCTTCTTGTGTTAGAGCGTCTTTATCACGTGTTTGGCTTGCTGCTAGAATGTATAAATTATCTATACGTTTATCTTTAATTAATGCCTGAGTAATAGATGCATCACCATTAATAACATTAACAAAGTCATAAACGACACGGCGTTCACAACCCATAATTAAGTCAAGGTTTCTTAAGCCTACGTCAAAGTCGATAATAACCGTTTTGAAACCGCGCAGGGCTAATCCTGTACCCATTGCTGCACTTGTAGTTGTTTTGCCTACACCACCTTTACCAGAAGTGACTACAATAATTTTGGCCAAGCTCTCACCTCAATTTGTTAATTTATAGATTTAAAATGCTTACTATAATAACCTTTTACGTATAGGTTTTAAAGCTATAATTATACTTAGCTTAATGGGGATATCACGAGTTGATTATCAACCAATGAGAGTTGTGCAGGCTTACCCCACAATGGGTGATGCCTCAACTCTTCTTCTGTTATCATTTGTCCTGCAATTGAAATAAGTTGCGCTGTTAGTTTAGCGCAAAATACGCGTGCAGAACTATTGCCACGAAACCCCGCCATGGCACGGCCACGCATGTTGCCATATATATGAATATTACCGTCGGCCATAAGTTCTGCTGCTGTACTGATATTTGATGTGACGATAAGATCTGTATCAAATGCAGTTATTTGTTGGCCACTGCGTACGGGGGTAGAAATAACAAGCGCCTGTGTTGTTTGGTGTTTGATTGTTGGTTTGTTTTTTTCTGGTGCTTCAGCTGCCTGTTCTTTTGTATCTAGTGTATTTTCAATGGCATTATCATCAGTCACCGATACGACCTGTTCTGAGACAATATCATTATTTTGTGTTTCTTGTGCTTCAAGTAGAGGGGGATTGATTTCATCGATGAGAAGTTGCTGTTGAGTCTCTTCTAATACTTGAGTAGGTGTCTCTGTATCAGTTGGTGAGGGCATTTCCTCTGTTACTTGGATTGGCTCTGGTCGGTTAATAGCAATTTCAATCAGTTTTTCGCGTGCACCTGTGGGAGGGAGTACCACAATGCCTTGCTTGTGTGCTATTGCGATAATTTTTTCGTTATCAGTACGTATTGCCATCAGTTGAATATTAAATTCTTGAAAAATATTCATGATGCCTTTTAGTTCAGCTCTAGTTAATGGGATCTCTAGCTTGTCGATACCTAATACCATAGGGATTGTACCAAAGAACTCAGGGGCTTCTTTTACTTTTTTTTCAAGCTCTTGCGTCAGGCGTTCAATATTGAAATGAGTAAGCTCAAATACAGTGATAGCCAGCATTGTACCTTTTAACTGAAAAGTTGGCTGTTTAGAGGCATTCGACAACAGGGTACTCATAGTCCATCCATTTTGATAAAAAATAATTGCAAATTATAGTATAAATTGCTTTGTATTTGATAACAACGTTACGCTTTATTTAATTCGTTGTGGTGTTCTGGCAATAGCATAAATATCTACCCGTTTAGCCCCTTGCTGATAAAGAAGTTCAGCCAATTTATTTGCTGTGGTTCCTGTGGTGATAACATCATCGATGATAGCAATGTGATGGTTAGTTAATTTTATCTTAGAATCAATAGTAAATGCATTGGCTAGATTTTTAGCGCGCTCTTTTGCAGACAATTGTTGTTGGGGAAAAGTATTGGTAATACGTTTGATGAGGTTTGTTTGGTAGTCGAGTTTAAGCTCTTTTGCAAGCCATTTCACCATCATTTCGGTTTGGTTAAAACTCCTCTCTCGTAGCCGTTTTCCCGGCAAAGGAACACTGATTAAGTAGTCAGGCTTTTTAAGCCCTTGTTGATAGCGATAAGATAGGTGTTGGCTAAGTAGTTGTGAAAGTGAATGGCCTGTAGGCCATTGTTTGTGGTGTTTAAATAGCGTGATTAGCTGTGCAATAGGGAAGTCATAACGATAAGGTGTGATGGCTTGAAAAAAGACAGGTGTTTTTTGTAAGCACTGCCCACAAATGCCATCGTAGGGTAAGGGTAGGTTGCAGTGTTGGCAACCCTGGTTTATTACAGGGAGGTCCGCTCTACAATCATCGCACAGCGCTATTTTCCCCTTGGGGATGATTGTTAGGCATAACAAACAGTGTATTGGTGGTGTTAACCATGTGGGGGGTATTTTTTGTAGTAAAGAAGCAAAGGAGGTAAACACTAATAATCAATGCCTGTAATATACCAACGCTTAACTCCCGTAGGTGTTTGTACGGTGATCTCTGCGTCCAACGGTTTGCCTACTAATGCCCGAGCTAATGGTGAGTCAATACTGATATGATTTTTCTTTAAATCTAGTTCATCAGGGCCAACAATTTTGCAGCACATTTCTGTGCCTTCTTCATCTTCTAAATAAACAGTGGCGGCAAAGTAGACTTTAGACTGGTCAGCAGGTACTTGATCGATAACCTTAAGAATTTCTAAACGCTTGGTTAAAAAGCGAACACGGCTATCAATTTCACGAAGCATTTTTTTGCCATAGATGTATTCAGCATTTTCTGATCTATCACCTTGTGCTGCTGCCTCACTCACAGATTGAGTAATCTTAGGGCGTTTAACATGCCATAACTCATGCAATTCTGCTCTTAACTTTGCTTCTCCTTCAGGAGTGATTAGTGCGGTTCCTGCTTTGCGAGGAGGGCGATAACGGCTCATAGGTTAACCTTCGCGTAAAATATGTAATGGGCTGGTGTTAATTGTGCGCCGAGTCCCCCATATACCTATGCTACCAATGAGTATTGCACCAATAAAAGGTAATGTTAATAAGTTAGGGTGGAAAAACCAAGGGATATCGAGCACATAATGATAAAGTTGCGCACTAATTGACTCACAACCGATAGCGGCAAGTAAGCCAGACATAAAGCCAAGCAAACTGAATTCAGCCAGTTGTGTTTGTTTTAATAGGCGACGATTGGCTCCTAGTGCTCTTAGTAATGCTCCTTGGCGAATTCTACCATCCAGTGTGGATTGCAGCCCTGCGAGTAATACGGTGATCCCTGCTAATAATACAAAAAATAGAATATATTCAACAGCAATGGTGACTTGCCCAAGAATTTGATTTAGCTGTTTTAATAAACCATCGATATCTAACAAGGTAATGGTTGGGAAGTTTTTAGCGAGTTGAATAATTTCTTTATCATTTCCTTGGGGGATATGAAAACTGGTTAAGTAAGTGGTAGGTATTTTATTTAAGCTATTGGGCTCGAAGATAACGAAGAAGTTAGGTTGAAAGTTATCCCAGTTTATTTTGCGAGTATTATGGACAATGGTTTTATACACAACGCCGCTGATAACAAATGTTAGCTCATCACCAACGGTTACACCTAAACTATTGGCGAGTTCTTCTTCAATTGAAATGTTAATACGATCTTCAGGGGATGGCTTGTCTTTTTGCCACCATTGTCCTTGAATGATTTTGTTTTCATTGGGGAGTTGGTCTGACCATGTTAGATTAAGATCACGCTGGGTCGCATTTTCTCCACGTCCTTTAAGTGCTAGTTCATTGATGGGTGTCCCTTTGACTGCGACCAATCGTCCTGTAATAATCGGATAGTAGGGTGCCATGTTGTCAGAAAGTTTAGCAACACTTTCTTTAAAGTTAGAGAGCTCTGTTTCTGAAATATTCATGGCAAAAAAGTTAGGTGCTTTTTCCGGAAGTTGTTTTTGCCAAGTGTCTAGTAATTCACCCCGCAAGAGGACAATCATTGACATTGCCATTAAGATAATACCAAAGGCAAGAATTTGTCCGATAGCGCGTATTGGATTGCGTAATAACTGGCCTAATCCAAGTCGCCAAGGTAAAGGGGCTTTAGCCAATAATTTTCGTAAACCTTTTAGACTTAAAAAGAGTAGGCTACCTAAAATAAGTGTGGCAATAATACCACCGCCCATGAGAGACAAAGTTAACTTAATATCAAGGCTAAGTCTCCACATAATAATAGAGAGCGTTAAAAGTGACAGACCATAAATAAACCAACTATGAATAGGGGTTGGAAATATGTCCTGACGTAAAACACGGATCGGTGGGGTATTACCTAAACTAGCCAGTGGAGGGATAGCAAAACCTGCTAAAGTAATAAGTCCTGTCATGATCCCCGCTAGGGCTGGTTTAACTCCTCCCGATGGAAGCGTGTCATTAACCAAACCAGACAGTAGCTTAAAAAGCCCTATTTGAACGAGCCAGCCAATAAACGCACCTATAATAGTTGCCATTAGGCCAATATAGGCTAATTGCAAGGTGTAAACACTGAGTACTTGATTGCGAGAAAGCCCTAAGCAGCGCAGCATAGCACTACTATCAAAGCGTTTTGTCGCAAATTGATTGGCTGATAATGCAACGGCAACACTTGCTAAAAGAATAGCTACAAGACTCGCTAAATTAAGATAGTTTTCTCCTTTGTTAAGGGTATTGTTGAGTTGAATATTGCCGTCTTTGCCTGTCAGTATTTTTTGATTAGGCGCCAATGTTTTTTCGATGGCCGCTTTGTATTGTGTAATTGCATTCGTTGTTCCCGCCCAAAGTTGACGATAACTCGCACGGCTACCTGCTTGTATGGCATTGGTTTTAGGCAAGTCGGCGATGTTCATTAAAATATGCGGGTTAAGTGTATAGAAGTCTATCGCACGATCAGGTTCGTAGGTTAATATTTTGGTCAAGCGTATCTTAGCATTACCAATAGAAATGGTATCGCCGGGCTTTAGATTTAATGCAACGAATAAGCGATTTTCAGCCCATGCTTCTCCCTCAGCAGGCGCTTTTAGTGCGAATTGTTCGGGGGATTCATTATTTTCTTTGTATTTTAATTGTCCGCGCAATGGGTAATTATGGTCGACAGCTTTAATACTGACCAGCTGCATATCTTCTTCATTAATAACGACTGTACTAAAAGAGATGGTTTTTGCTTGTTTTAAGTGCAGTTTTTCGCCAATATCAATTTGTTCTGGGCTAGCCGGTGATGTGCCACGAATGACTAGGTCGGCTGCTAAAAAATCGCCTGCTCGTGTTTCCATTGATACTTGCAAGCGCGTACTAAAATAACTAATGGCTGTGCTTGAAATAACGGCAATCATTAAAGCAAAAAATAAAACGCGTAGTTCACCGGCTTTAATGTCCCTTATGACTTGACGTAGGGCTAGGCTAGCCAGTTTATTGAGAGAGAGTTTCATTGAGCGCTCTCATTGGCAATTTTGCCCGCTTCGATTTGAATTTGGCGATGGCAACGTTTGGCTAAACGCTCCTCATGAGTAACGAGGACGAGTGTTGTTGCTTGCTCTTGGTTTAGCTCAAATAATAAGTTGCTAATGTGTTCCCCTGTGTGTGTATCTAAATTTCCTGTTGGCTCATCTGCAAATAAAATTTTAGGATGGGAGGCAAAGGCTCTTGCTATCGCGACACGTTGTTGTTCTCCTCCTGAGAGTTGTTTTGGATAGTGTCGTAAACGTTTTTCTAAACCAACACGTTCTAATAACTGTTGTGCTTCTTTTATAGCTTGTGTATTGCCTTTTAATTCAAGAGGAAGCATGACATTTTCCAAAGCTGTAAGGGTATCTAGTAATTGAAATGACTGAAATATAAACCCTACATGTTCAGCCCTAATGGCTGCACGCTGATCCTCAGTGAGCTGATTAAGTGGTTGCTCTGCGAGTATAATATTGCCCGACGTGGGGGTATCTAAGCCAGCGAGTAAACCAAGTAACGTGGATTTTCCAGAGCCGGAACTACCGATGATGGCGAGGCTATCACCTGCATCGAGTGCAAATGTAATATCTTGCAAAATGATGAGATCCTCTTCACCCTTAACAACTTTTCCAACTTGCTGTACATTTATGATAATATTTTTCATAAGGTGCCTAAATGTTTAAAAAAATCCTATTCGTTATCATAGCATTATTTGCTGTATCTGTTGCTAGTGGAAAAACGTTATTAATTGTTGGCGATAGCATCAGTGCAGGGTATGGTGTTGATATATCAAAAGGTTGGGTCAAGCTACTAGAGCAGCGTTTAAAAGATAAGCACTATGACTACGAAGTGATTAATGCTTCTATTTCAGGCGATGTGACCAGTAATGGCGCTGCACGATTACCTGCATTGTTAGAGAAGTATCACCCTGCGGTTGTGATTATTGAAATGGGAGGAAATGACGGTTTAAGGGGGACATCGCCTAAGCTTATTCAACAAAACTTAACCCAGATGGTTCAACAAGCAAAACAGCATAGTAATGTGTTATTAATTGGTATTCAATTACCTCCTAATTATGGCGAGCAGTATTTATCGCGGTTTACTGCCATGTATCCTGCCATTGCAAATGAACAACAAGTAGCCTTGCTAGATTCAATTGTGAAAAACACAGGAGGCAATCCCGACTTGATGCAATCAGATGGTGTTCATCCAAATGAGAAAGGACAACCTATCATACTTAATGATATTTGGGAAAAGTTAGTTCCTTTATTAGGTAAGCCAAATAAATTATAGATTATTACGATTTTTTACTATATGGTTCATGATAAAACCGTTAGAATAGGCGACTTTTTTAAAATTAAATTTAGATGGCTGGTTAATTATGGCTGGCGTGGAGTTTTTATAGTGCGTTTGTTGAAAGTAGCTGTTGGTGGCTTTTTGATGTTTGGGCTAGTGACTAATGCGTTAGCTGTACAATATACATCGCCCCGTGGTGGAAATGATCTCATTGGACGTATGCAGGTGATTAAAGCAAAGTATGAAGATACCTTTGCTGATCTTGGTGATACTTATAGTTTAGGTTATAGTCAATTAGTAGCGGCAAATCCAGGGGTCGATGCTTGGTTGCCAGGCACTGGGACAGATATCTTATTACCAACACGTTATATTTTACCTGATGCTCCACGTACAGGTGTTATCATTAACTTGCCAGAGTATCGACTTTATTACTACCCTAAAGATGGAAAAACGGTTTATACCTTTCCTTTAGGTATTGGGCGCGAAGGTTGGAGTTCTCCACTAGGTAATACTAAAATTGTAGGAAAGGTTAAAGACCCTACATGGACACCACCTGCCTCTATACGTAAAGAGCATGCCAAAGATGGTGATATTTTACCTGCAGTTGTTCCTGCTGGTCCTGATAACCCTTTAGGGCCTTATAAAATGCAATTAGGGTTTAGTGGCTATTTAATTCATGGTTCTAATCAAAAGTTCGGCGTTGGTACACGTACAAGCCATGGTTGTTTCAGAATGTTAAATCCTGATGTGACATTCTTGTACAGTATTTTACCAATGGGAACCAATGTTAATATTGTGACACAACCTTATAAGATAGGGATTGAGGATGGTAAAATTTATTTTGAGGCGCATCAAGCGTTAGACGAACATCCTGCGCCAGACTTGCATAAGTTTCTTAATGATTTCTTAGCAAAGCATGGTAATAATCCTAAATTTATTATCGATTACTCGGTTGCTCAATTAGTTGCTGAGCATCATGATGGTATTCCAGTTCAAATTGGTAATACAGAAGGTATTCCTGTAAAACAACCTGTCAAAGAAGTAGCGACAACGCAAGCCAATGACCAAGTCGATACTGCTGGGCAGACAGGCACAGAAATATCTCATGAAAATTAAGAGATGAGTAAATAATTAAAAAAAGCGGTTATTAATAACCGCTTTTTTATTAACTGCTAACTAAGCAGTTGCACCGCTATGAAACCTGAACTCATCATCAGGCGTTAAGATGGCTTCTTTTTCAATTTCAGCAAAAAAAGTAACACGTTCATCAATAGGGGTAGGGGAGTATTGTGCGGCTAGTGCCAGGTAATCTTGATAGTGACGCCCTTCTGATTTTAATAATGATAAATAAAAAGTAGATAACTCTTCATCAACATAAGGTGCTACACGGTAAAAACGTTCACAAGAGCGTGCTTCAATGAACGCGGCGATAATGAGCGTATCGATTAAGCGTTCCTGTTCAGGTTTTCTTAAATGATGACGTAGCCGTTTTGCATAATGTGCAGCCTCTAAATAAGCGTAGAGTATATCCCGCCTTTTCATGATTGCTGCGACTTTTTCAAAATGACGGAGTTCTTCTCTGGCTAAGCGAGATAGTTTGTACTGTAAATCTCCAAGCTCAGTGTAACGAACAATAAGATTAAGTGCAGTAAAGGCTGCTTTCTTTTCGCAGTTAGCATGGTCAATTAAAAGGATTGATTCATTCTCTTTTAATTTCGCTTGTTCTATCCAGCCCTCTGGTGTTGGGCAGAGTAAAAACGTTTCAATCTCTGGCAGTAATTGTGCTTTCATGGTATAAAAATAACGTTTATTTAAACGTCGGAAGTTTAACATGTTAACTAATGAAAAATAAGTAGTTTTCATGGCTATTTATTAATGTAGGATAATGTATATCAACCGGAGGGAGCGTGTTAAAAATTATCAAAGTAGCTGTGTTGGGTGTGTTTTTTGTTTCTGGTGCTGCATGGTCAAATAATTTACAAGTTGCTGAAGCGGCTAGAAAGCAAATAGGTAAAACCATACAATATGACCCCCGTTATGTTAAATTAGCTTACCCTATGGGAGATGTCCTTGAGGTTGCAGGGGTTTGCTCCGATGTGGTTATTCGCGCCCTAAGGGTAAATCAGGTTGACTTACAAGTATTGGTACATGAGGATATGAGTCAACATTTTAATCAGTACCCTAACTCATGGGGGCTTATACGAACAGATAAAAATATTGATCATAGACGTGTGCCAAATTTAGAAGTTTTTTTCAAGCGGCAAGGCAAAAGTCTGCCAGTTACACTAGATGGAAAAAGCTATCATGCAGGGGATATTATCTCATGGCGCCTAGATAATGGATTACCGCATATTGGTATCGTTTCAATGAATAAAGTGGCAAATACTAAAAGGCCATTGGTCATCCATAATATTGGGGCAGGAGTTCGAGAAGAGGATGTGCTTTTTGAGTGGAAAATGATAGGGCATTATCGCTACTATAAAAATTAGAGTAAAGCACGCTTTGTTACAAAAATAATCTTACAAAGCTTAAGCACATTTTTCCTGTATGATAATATAGCCCTCTTATGTTATGGCCATTTGTTCTTTCTTGTATAAGATATCATGATTAAATTAAATTTTACTAAATACGCAATTATCAGCACTGTCTCTTTTTTATTGGTAGCTTGCTCTAACTCAGAGCAAAAGCCTAAAGAAATTGTCCAAGTTAAAAGGGGCAACGTAACTTATACCTCTATAGGTTTAAATACTATATTGGTTAAACAAGCGGTAGCAGAGTCAAACTTTGAGGTTGTAGAAAGAGGCGATAGCATTGTTGTTATTATGCCGGTTAAAGGGAGTTTTAATCCTAAAAGACCGGATGTTTTGATGCCTGTTACATTAACCCCTTTGACTAAAATAGCTAAGTTGGTTAAGCAAGATACAAGTAAAGTGATGATCATTGTGGGGCATACGGACGCAACGGGAACCGCACTGGCTAATAATACCCTAAGTGCTCAACGAGCTAAAAGTGTTGGATCTGTTTTTTCTGTTGCGGGATTACCACGCAGTAGGATGTATGCAACAGGTGTTGGTTCTAATCAGCCAATCTCCTCCGCTAAAACAGCAAAAGGGCGTGAACAAAACAGACGAGTTGAGTTAATTATTGCTCCTCGTTCTTCCAGAAGTATGGATACATTACCTAATTTATATGCCGTAACAAATTATTAAGAACAGAAGTATTTTTTTGGTTTATTATTAATTGGCATCGAATTTAGTACTGAAAGGTCTTTATCAGTGCTTGTTATTTTAATTTTATATGATATCAATATGTTAGAACAATCTTGCTGTTTAATAGATAGGCGACTATAGGAAACGGGTGATATGAATAAATTATTAGTCACTGTTTCTATCTCTTATTTTATTATTGGCTTTTCATCAGCACAAGAATCACTTAATAGTACAACATTAGCTGATATTCAAATTAATAGTCTACGTGCTGAAACAAATTGTAATATAGCTGAGTTCTCTGAAGCAACACTACCTTTGGATGAGAAAAATACTGCTACTGAAAAAAATAACAGCCCTTCACAATCCACCATTTTAGCAAGAGATAAAGATTTTTACCGTGTTAGTAAAGGTCCAAAGGGAATGTTCTTTATTGTGCAAGATTTTTATGCTTCTGGTGAAAAAAGAACAGAACCTTTTTTAGTCTCTGATATAGAAAAAGCTAAACAAGATAATTTTGATCTACTCAGCTATGATCAAATGGCTATTAACGGCTTGTTAATTACTTGGTTTAATAATGGACAAGTTGAGAGAAAAGGGGTTTTTGATCAAGGCAAACGTAAAGGGTTATGGGTTACGTGGTACGATAATGGTCAAAAGAGATCCTCAGGTCACTATAAAAATGGTCTAAAAGAAGGAACATGGACTGTTTGGTATCAATCAGGCAATAGAATGCAAAAGGGTTATTTCCAAGCAGATAGAAGGGAAGGCGTGTGGATCTATTGGTATGATATTAATGGGAAAAAGAAAGAAGCTGGGCGTTATAATGACGATTATCGAGTCGAGCGTTGGAATTATTGGAATGATAAAGGTTCTTTAGTGAAAAGTGAAATTAAAGAAACGGATGCAGAGGGCAACGCAACCTTATAAAAAGTTTTAATCAAGTATGTATCTTTTAAGATACATATCATTCATATAAAGCTGATCCTTTTACCCTATAAGCAATTAAACCTGTAGCAATTGATGCGACGGATGCAATAATTAAATAATAAGCAGATGCCATATTGTTATAGTGGCCCCATAGAGTGATAATAACAGGCGTAATCAAGCTAGTTATTGCAAAAGTCAGGTTATAGGCAAAGGATATACCACTGACTCTTATTGTTGATGGAAAGAGTGTAATACCTAAGATAGGCATCGTTACAGTCACCCCAGCAAAATAGCCAATAAACATATAGTTTATTATTAATTGCGCATTACTAATCGCTGGGCTAAGTTGACTAAAGAAGTAGTAGCCTGCAACAATTACACCGCCCCAGCTAAAAAGATAAGTGCTACGTAGGTTGAGGCGATCATTCAGCCAACCAAACGAAATATTTCCAAATACCATCATTAGTGTGGCGAGCGCATTGGCTTTAAATATAAGAGTACTTGATAGGTTTAACTGCTGAAGCTGCGCAGGAAGTAATAAGATAATAATAATAACAACTGATGCTGTGCTCCATGTCATTACACCACAAAGTGCTGTGGCAGGAAGATAGTTTTTTAAGACAGTTTTTAATGGCCACTCTTTAGCTAATTGGCGTTTAGATAAAATTTCTTGGAATACAGGTGTTTCTGCAAGATGTTGGCGTAAATAAAAAGTGATTAACCCTAGACAACCACCTATCATAAATGGAATTCGCCAACCATAAGCTAGAATTTGCTGTTGATCTAAACTTGATTTTAGGCAAAGCAATACCAAAGCCCCTAATAATGAACCACCCGAGATACCACAAGTTAATAATCCCAAACTTAAGCCATGGCGTTGTTTTGCACTGTGCTCCGCAACAAATACCCAGCTACTAGGTATTTCCCCTCCTATGGCGATACCTTGCATAATACGCATTGTAAGTAATAATAATGGTGCTGCAATGCCGATTGCTTGATAGGTTGGTAATAAGCTGATGCCTAGTGTAGGGAGTGCCATTAGTAAGATAGTAAAGATAAACATTTTTTTACGGCCTTGTTTATCACTAAAATGACCAATAATAATTCCACTAATAGGGCGTACTAAAAAACCTGCTGCAAAAATACCTATACTTTGCAGTCGAACAATCCAATTTGGTATGTCTGAGGGAAAGAATAACTGCCCTAACTCATTGAGTAAGAATATAAAAATAACAAAGTCATAAATCTCTAACATAGCACCAAGGCTAGCTAACGCGAGGGTTTTAACATCATTTCTAGTAAGTGGTGATGGTTTTGACATAATGAGTGGATAGCAGGCTCTGTATTTAATTAGTTTGGCAGTATAAAAAGTCAATATCTGTTTGTCTAGAATTCAATCTCTGCTATTTTACGTTTGTGTATTTATAATGTATGGAAAATAAATGCTATGATATTAATCTTGCTTATAAAATGAATATGATGTTTCTAGGGATGTATGACGTGCTAGTATGGGCTAAGTCAAAAAAGTGGATAAAGCGGTTATCGCAGATTGTTACCATTATTGCGTTAACATTACTTGCTATTAGGGTTTATGACAGTCAAAAAGGTGAACCTCTAGAGTTATGGCATACGGTTCATCTTAATGAGTTAGCATCGAAACAAATCGAGAACGCTAATTGGGATGACTACTTATTAGCCGAGCAAGCGCTATTTGATGAGTTAAAGCAAAAGGTAACAGACCAATTAACAAAAGATAAGCGACAACTCTTAAATCGTTACGCTATTAACAGTCCGACCAATCCTGATAATTTTAAGACCAATTGGAATCGCTCTTTTATATTAAAACCTGATCATAAACCGTTGGGAGCAGTTGTTTTACTTCATGGTTTAACTGATTCCCCCTATAGTTTAAGACATATTGCATTATATTATCAGAAAAAAGGTTTTGTGGTCGTTGCTATTCGTATGCCTGCCCATGGTACAACCCCCTCTGCATTAGTTTCGGTAAAATGGGAGGATTGGCTTGCAGCAACGTATTTGGCGGTGAGAACAGCATCAAGCTATATAGAAAAAGAACAGCCATTACATATTGTGGGCTATTCTAATGGTAGTGCTTTAGCTTTGATGTATACACTAGATTCTATAGATAATTCGGCTTTAGCTAAACCTGATCAGGTCATTTTAATCTCTCCTATGATTGGGGTCACAAGTTTTGCCCGCTTTGCAGGATTAGCAGGTTTGCCAGCTATTTTTCCTCCTTTTGCAAAAGCCGCATGGGTTAATATCATTCCTGAATATAATCCGTTTAAATATAACTCTTTTCCTATTAATGGTGCCCGTCAATCTTATGAATTAACAGTCGCTTTGCAAAAAAAAGTCGTCTCACTAGAGAAACAGAAGCTAACAAAGCTACCCTCCATTCTCACTTTTTTATCAGTTGTTGATAGTACGGTTAATACTCGTTCGGCCATTGAATTTTATAATCTTCTTCCTAGTCATCATCATGAGCTTGTGGTATTTGATGTGAATCGTAATGTTAAACTTGGGCCATTATTGAAAGATAAAGCGTATTACGCGATTGAGGATTTGCTTCCGAAATTACCTAGAAATTATGAAACCATTGTTGTAACAAATCGTTCCCCTGATAGCAAAGAGGCCGTAGCTTATATAACGAAAGCACAGCAAATAAAAGCAACTGAAGAGGCTTTAAACACGGCTTATCCATCAGATCTTTATTCATTATCTCATATTGCTTTACCCTTTCCTGTGACTGACTCTTTGTATGGAGAAAAACCAATGCTGTTAAATGAGTTTGGTATCAGCATAGGGGCATTAGCGATTCGTGGAGAAAGGGAGGTGCTAGTAACTTCTTTAGATAATTTGTTAAGGGCGTCATATAATCCCTTTTATTCATTTCTAATTCAGCAAATAGACCAAAGAGTAGAGGCTACATTAAATAAAAAAATACAATAAATTAGATTTTATTTGTAAAATAATTATTCTTTGCTTGTTGTTCTAAACAATCATCGTTAACATTGCGCCTTATTTTCTAAACTACTACTTTATCCATGCAAGTTGCTGACTTTAATTTTGACTTACCCGATCATTTAATTGCACGTTATCCACTAGCGAAACGGACGGCGAGCCGTTTATTGGTGCTTGATGGAAAAACAGGGGCGCTTGAGCATAAACATTTTTCAGACCTGATCGACTATGTGAGAGCAGGTGATTTAATGGTGTTTAATAATACAAAAGTGATTGCTGCGCGGTTATTTGGACAAAAAGAAACGGGTGGTAAAGTAGAAGTATTAGTTGAAAGAATAGTAGATACTTATAAAGTACTTGCTCATGTGCGAGCTAGTAAAGCGCCTAAAGAAGGTAATGTCATTATTTTTGATGAGCAAGTAACAGCAACTATGCTGATGAGGCATGATACGTTATTTGAGTTATCTTTTAATTTACCTGTGCTTGATGTTCTAAACAAAATAGGGCATGTTCCTTTGCCTCCTTATATTGATCGTAGTGACGAGCTAGAAGATAAACAGCGATATCAAACGGTTTATGCTAAAAGTGAGGGGGCAGTAGCAGCACCTACGGCTGGTTTGCACTTTGATGAAACACTATTGGCTATGCTTAAAGATAAAGGCATAGACACTGCATTTGTAACGCTCCATGTAGGCGCAGGAACGTTCCAGCCTGTTCGCGTTTCAACTATCGAAGAGCATCATATGCATAAAGAGTGGCTTGAAGTTTCACCTGCCGCCGTTGAAGCAGTGAAAGCTTGTAAGAAGCGTGGTGGAAGAGTGATTGCAGTAGGTACAACCAGTGTTCGTTCATTAGAAACGGCAGCATTAACGGGTGAGATAAAGCCTTTTACAGGAGATACAGAAATTTTTCTTTATCCTGGGAAGTCTTTTCATGTTGTGGATGCGTTAGTAACTAATTTTCATCTACCAGAATCCACCTTATTAATGTTAGTTTCTGCTTTTGCTGGTTATAACCATGCAATGAATGCTTATAAAGTGGCTGTTGCTGAGCAGTATCGTTTTTTTAGTTATGGAGATGCGATGTTTATTACGCGTAACCCATTGGCATGAGGAAAAAAACTTAATGTCTTTTATGCAATTTGAATTATTAGCTACTGATGGAAAAGCTAGACGTGGCCGCTTGACATTTCCAAGAGGAACTGTTGAAACGCCTGCGTTTATGCCCGTAGGTACTTATGGTACAGTCAAGGGTATGTTACCTCGTGATATTAAAGAAATAGGTGCCGAGATTATTTTAGGTAATACCTTTCATTTATGGTTGCGACCCGGTACAAAAATTATCCAAGAACATGGTGATTTACACGATTTTATCCAATGGGATAAGCCTATTTTGACCGATTCGGGTGGTTTTCAGGTTTTTAGCCTTGGCGCTTTACGTAAAATTAAAGAAGAGGGTGTTACCTTTTCCTCACCAATTGATGGGGCTAAAGTTTTCATGGGTCCTGAGGAGTCTATGCAGGTTCAGCGTGCTTTAGGTTCTGATATTGTCATGATTTTTGATGAGTGTACGCCTTATCCTGCTGATAAAAAAACTGCTGAGCAATCGATGGAGCTTTCTTTACGTTGGGCAAAACGCTCAAAAATAGCCCATGCTGATAACCCTGCTGCATTGTTTGGAATTATACAAGGCGGTATGTATGAAGACTTAAGAATGCGTTCATTAGAAGGGCTATGTGATATCGGTTTTGATGGTTTAGCTATTGGCGGTTTATCAGTAGGCGAACCTAAAGAAGAAATGATTCGAGTGTTGGATTTTTTACCCCCTCAAATTCCAGCGGATAAGCCACGTTACTTGATGGGCGTAGGTAAACCAGAAGATTTGGTTGAAGGGGTGAGGCGTGGTATCGATATGTTTGACTGTGTTATGCCGACACGAAATGCGCGTAATGGTCATTTATTTGTAGATACAGGAGTAGTCAGGATTCGAAACTCTACTCATAAACATGATGATACAACATTAGATCCTACTTGTGATTGCTATACTTGCCAGAATTTTTCAAGAGCGTATTTACATCATTTGGATAAATGCGGCGAAATGTTAGGTGCAATGTTGAACAGTATCCATAACTTGAGATTTTATCAAAAGTTAATGAATGATTTGCGTAATGCTATTATACAGGGTAAATTGACCGTTTTTGTAGATGAATTCTATAATAAGCGCGGTTTAATAACACCCCCACTAAATTAAATTAAAGTTTAATATAAGGAGTTGTAATTTATGAGTTTTTTTATTTCTGCTGCCTATGCTCAAGAAGCGGCCGCTGCCCAGCCTAATACAATGGTAACGTGGATCTTCTTAGGTGGATTTATTGTTGTTTTTTACTTTATGATTTTGCGTCCGCAAATGAAGCGTGGTAAAGAGCAACGAAATTTATTAAGTGCTTTACAAAAAGGTGATGAAGTAGTCACTACAGGTGGTATTGTAGGGCGTGTGACAAAGGTAACTGATGAGTTTGTTGTGTTGTCAATTTCAGAAAGTGTACAGTTGAAGTTTCAAAAAGCGGCGGTTGCAGCTACTTTACCAAAAGGCACAATCAAAGCAATTGATGATGAGTAAGAACATCACTTATTTATTTTAGCCTAAGAGTGATTATTTATTTTTTTGATAGACGGTTGGCAGCATGCTTAACAAATATCCATTATGGAAATACCTTTTAATCTTGGTAGTATTAGTGATAGGGTTATTATACTCTGCACCTAATCTTTACCCTGATGATCCAGCAATTCAAATTACAAGTACTAACATCAATACAACAGTTAATGATACGACAGTAGAGAAAGTTAAAGGCATATTGGCAGATGCTAATATTCATGCTAAATCTGTTGCTATAGAACATAGTGCTGTATTGGTTCGTTTAGATAAGTTATCAAGTCAATTACCGACAAAGGCGTTATTACAAAAAACCTTGGGCGATGATTATGTGGTAGCACTAAACTTAGCACCGACGACTCCTCATTGGTTGACCAGTATTGGTGCCCGACCCATGAAGTTGGGGCTTGACTTATCTGGGGGTGTATACTTCTTACTAGAAGTTGATATTAATAAGGCAATACAAACACGCCTTAGCATTTATGACAGTGAAATTAGATCATTGTTACGTGAAAATCGCATTCTTTATCGTCGTGTAACAAATAAAAAGAATGATCAAGTCATTGCTTTTAGTTTTAATAACCCAGAAACAGCTGCGAAAGCACAAAAAGCGATTACTACTAAATTTAATCAATTTAATATTGAAAACTTAACAGAAGGGGATAAGCAAATATTACAGCTTAGCTTATTACCTACCGTTATTTCTGATTTAGAAGCATATGCTGTTACTCAAAACTTACAAACGGTTCGTAATCGTGTTAATGAGTTAGGTGTTGCCGAGCCTGTTGTACAGCAACAAGGCGTTAACCGTATTGTTGTAGAGCTTCCTGGGGTTCAAGATACAGCTGAAGCAAAGCGTATTTTAGGTAAAACAGCAAACTTAGAGTTTCGCCTAGCTGCGATGGCTGATAGCCCTGAAGCTACTACTGAACGATTTGATTATGAAGGACGTAAGGTTCCGTTAGAGCGTTCGGTCATCTTAACCGGTGATCAAGTGGCCAGTGCTAAAGTTGGATTTGATCAACGAAGCAATAAACCACAAGTTGAGATTGAGCTTGATGGCCATGGTGGTGATCTTATGACTAAAGCGACCCAAGGGAATGTTGGGCGTGGCATGGCGGTAATCTTTATTGAACAACGACCTATTGTTAACAAAAGTGATAACACAACAACAGGTGGCGCTGTAAGTGGTGATAAAGAGAAAGCTATTCAAGGTTATATTGAAGACAAAAAGGTCATCAGTTTAGCGACAATTCAAAGTGTGTTAGGTAGTCGTTTTGTAATTACTGGTTCTAAGTCGACCAAAGAAGCTTCAGAACTTGCCTTATTGCTACGGGCGGGCGGTTTAGCTGCACCTATGCATTTCGTAGAAGAGCGCACATTAGGACCAAGTTTGGGTGAAGAAAATATCAAAATGGGTATTGATTCGACTATTTGGGCAATGATTCTAATTGCTATCTTTATGGTCATTATCTACAAGTTCTTTGGTATTATCGCAACAGTTGCTTTAGCCTTTAACTTAGTACTGTTAACAGGGTTGATGTCTATTATTGGGGCAACACTGACCTTACCAGGTATTGCGGGTATTGTGTTGACACTGGGTATGGCTATTGATGCTAACGTATTAATTTACTCACGTATTAGAGAAGAGTTGGGTAATGGCTTGTCAATACAACGTGCCATACATGAAGGTTTCGACCGTGCCTATTCTGCTATTATTGATAGTAACTTGACGACATTGCTCGTAGGTGCAATTTTATTCCAAATGGGAACAGGGCCTATCAAAGGTTTTGCTGTTACCCTTTCACTCGGTATTATTACCTCCTTATTTACAGCCGTTATGGTAACTCGCGGAATTGTAAACTTGTTGTTTGGTGGTCGTAATGTTAAGAAATTATGGATATAAGGTGAATCATTATGATTAAATCAACCATTCATTTTATGAAAATCCGTAATATAGCATTTGCCATTACGGTTTTGATTACGGTTATTGGCCTATTTAGTTTGTTCCATAAAGGGCTAAATTTAGGTTTGGATTTCACGGGGGGAACCTCGATTGAATTGCGTTATGAGCATCCCGCAGATTTAGACAAGATTCGTACAGAGCTTGTTGCGAGTGAGGCGGGGAAGAAGTCTGAATTTGAGGACGCGATTGTTCAAAGTTTTGGTTCGAGTGAAAGTGTGTTAATTCGCTTAAAAAATGATGAACCTAATATAGGTAATGTGGTTGCTGCTAAATTACACAGTATCGACCCTAATAATAAGTTTGAGTTAATTAGTGCTGAAACGGTAGGGGCTCAAGTAGGTAAAGAATTACTTGATAAGGGTGGTATAGCTTGTCTATTAGCTTTGGCAGGTATTTTAATTTACTTAGCCTTTCGTTTTCAGTGGAAGTTTGGTATTGGGGCAATTGCCTCGTTATTCCATGACTTAGTAGTAACGTTAGGTATTATAGCCTTTTTTCAAATTCCTATCGATTTAACGGTGTTTGCTGCATTATTAGCAATGATTGGTTACTCTCTTAATGATACGATTATTATTTATGACCGTATTCGTGAGAATTTTAGGGTATTAAGAAAGGCAGACCTTATTGAAAATATTGATAAGTCAGTTACTCAAACGCTATTGAGAACAATTGCTACTTCAGTATCAACTGCTATGGCATTGATTGCTTTATTAATTTTTGGTGGTCCTTCATTGGGTGGTTTTGCCTTGGTTATGTTAATTGGTGTGGTAGTAGGAACTTACTCATCTATTTACATTGCAGGCCCAGTACTTGTGTGGTTAAAACTTTCTAGAGAAGATTTATTACCTCCTGCCAATACAGAGCTTAAAGATACAAATTCCTAGTAATACAAAGCTTCCTTGCATAGAAAATGCAAGGAAGCTTCTTCTCATTATTTCCTAATTAGTTTATAATGCTTCCTGTCCGAATTGAAAATAATAAAATAATTTAAGGAGGAACATTAGTAATATTAAATATCTTGAACTTAGTGATGCATTTAGTGGCCAATAATAAAAAGCAGCTAACTATTGCATAATTAGCTATTAGGTTCTCTGTAAAATAGTAATTTTAGCAAAATTTAATAACAATTAACTTTTAATTAGTTTAATTCTTTCCAATAACCGCTCCACTATTGGGAGCTTATAAAGATGAATAAAAACGTGAATAGCCAAAGACCTGTCAATCTTGACCTTAGGACAATTAAGCTACCAATTACCGCTTATGCGTCTATTTTACACCGTATAACGGGTGTAATTCTTTTTGTATCCCTTATCATTGCACTTTTTTTATTAGGTAAATCGCTTTCTTCTGCTGAAGACTTTGCGATAGTTAAATCATGGATGTCTAACTTTTTTGTGAAGTTTATTGTATGGGGCATGCTCTCTGCTTTGATTTACCATTTTGTAGCAGGTACACGCCATTTAATCATGGATCTAGGTATTGGTGAGACATTAGAAAAAGGCCGTTTAGGCGCTAAAGTAGTACTTATTGTCTCTGCTGTTCTTATCCTTATTGCAGGAGTCTGGATCATATGGTAACCAATGTAACAAACTTCTCGCGCTCAGGCTTATTTGATTGGATGGCTCAACGTGTATCAGCCGTTATTTTAGCCACCTATTTTGTTTTTTTAATAGGATTTGTGCTTTTTCATCCCAACCTAGATTATGCGCAATGGCATAACCTTTTTAATAACAAATGGATGCGTATTTATAGTTTACTTGCACTATTTTGCTTAAGTATCCATGCTTGGGTTGGTATGTGGACAATTACAACAGACTATTTAACACGTATGGCTTTAGGTAAGTGGGCGACAGGTGTTCGCTTTCTCGTGCAAGCACTATGCGGTATGTTAATGTTTGTGATTTTTGTCTGGGGAATACAGATTCTGTGGGGTTTCTAATAAACTATGTCTACTATACGCACTCTTTCTTTTGATGCCATTGTTGTAGGTGGCGGCGGCGCGGGTATGCGCGCTGGGTTACAATTATCAAGTTCAGGCTATAAAACAGCCGTTGTAACAAAAGTATTTCCAACACGTTCTCATACGGTGTCTGCGCAAGGTGGAATTACCTGTGCAATAGGTTCTGCTGACCCTAATGACGATTGGCGTTGGCACATGTATGATACTGTAAAAGGTTCAGACTATATTGGTGACCAAGATGCTATTGAATATATGTGTTCAGTCGGCCCTGAAGCTGTTTTTGAATTAGAGCATATGGGGTTACCTTTCTCTCGAACAGAAACAGGTCGCATTTATCAACGTCCTTTCGGTGGACAGTCTAAAAATTTTGGTGAGGGCGGTCAAGCAGCCAGAACTTGTGCAGCAGCTGACCGTACTGGTCATGCTTTATTGCATACGCTTTATCAAAATAATTTAAAAAATAAAACAACCTTCTTAACTGAATGGTATGCAGTTGATTTAGTAAAAAACCAAGACGGTGCTATTGTTGGAATTATTGCCATCTGCTTGGAAACAGGTGAAACAGTTTATATCCGCTCAAAAGCTGTGGTATTAGCGACAGGTGGTGCTGGTCGTATCTATGCATCAACCACCAATGCTCACATCAATACAGGTGATGGTATTGGTATGGCATTACGTGCGGGTGTTCCTGTGCAAGATATTGAAATGTGGCAATTCCATCCTACAGGAATTTATGGTGCTGGAGTGCTTGTTACTGAAGGGTGTCGTGGTGAGGGTGGTTATTTAATCAATAGAGATGGTGAACGCTTCATGGAGCGTTATGCACCTCATGCGAAAGACCTTGCAAGCCGTGATGTTGTTGCTCGTTCCATGATTAAAGAAATTTTAGCCGGTAATGGTGTAGGTCCTAATAAAGACCATGTATTATTGAAGCTTGACCATTTAGGTGAAGATGTTTTACATAGCCGTTTACCTGGTATTTGTGAACTCTCTAAAACATTTGCACATGTAGACCCTGTAACAGCACCTATTCCTGTTGTTCCAACTTGTCACTATATGATGGGTGGCGTAGCCACTAATATTCATGGGCAAGCTTTAACTCAAGATGCAAATGGTAATGATGTAGTCATCGAAGGTTTGTATGCAGTTGGCGAGGTAGCTTGTGTTTCTGTACATGGGGCTAATCGTTTAGGTGGTAACTCATTACTTGACTTGGTAGTTTTTGGCCGTGCAACAGGTCTTTACCTAGAAAAAGCCTTAAAAGAGGGTATCGACTACCGTGCGGCTACACAAACTGATATTGATGCCGCGAGTAAGCGACTCAACTCGCTTAATGCACGTGTTGAAGGTGAAGAAGTTGCACCACTGAAACGTGAGTTACAGAACTGTATGCAGAACTATTTCGGTGTATTCCGTACAGGTGAATACATGGAGAAAGGTGTTAAAGAACTACAAACATTACGTGAGCGTATTGAACATGTGAAAATCAATGATAAGAGCATGGCTTTTAATACAGCACGAATGGAAGCGCTTGAGCTTCAAAATCTGTTAGAGGTTGCAGAGGCAACAGCAATTGCGGCCAATACACGTACAGAGTCTCGTGGTGCTCATGCCCGCGAAGATTATGAAGAGCGTGATGATGTGAATTGGTTATGTCATACACTTTATTTCCCCGAGGATAAACGTGTTACTAAGCGAGCAGTCAACTTTGCTCCTAAGACAGTACCCACATTTGAACCTAAAAAACGTGTTTACTAATAGAGGTTTATCATGCTTTCAGTAAGTGTATATCGTTATAATCCTGATCAAGACAAAGTACCTAGTATGAAAACTTATCAAGTTGATACAGATGGTAAAGACTTAATGGTTTTGGATGTGCTTGGTTTGATCAAAGAACAAGATGAAAGTTTTTCTTATCGCCGCTCATGCCGTGAAGGTGTTTGTGGGTCGGATGGAATGAACATTAATGGTAATAATGGTCTGGCTTGTATTACTCCTTTATCCTCTGTTGTTAAAGAGGGAGAGACACTTGTTATAAGACCTTTACCAGGTCTACCTGTTATTCGTGACTTAATAGTAGACATGACTATTTTCTATAAACAATATGAGAAAGTAGAACCTTACTTACAAAACGATACGCCAGAGCCTGCTATTGAGCGCTTGCAGTCAATTGAAGAGCGTGAGAAGCTAGATGGTTTGTATGAGTGTATTTTATGTGCTTGTTGCTCGACTTCTTGTCCTTCTTTCTGGTGGAATCCTGATAAGTTCTTAGGCCCATCAGCTGGTTTACAAGCTTACCGTTTCTTAGTGGATAGTCGTGATACCGCTACAGAGGATCGTCTAGCTAAACTTGATGATCCATTTAGTGTGTTCCGCTGCCGTACCATTATGAATTGTGTTCATGTATGTCCCAAACATTTGAACCCAACACAAGCAATTGGACATATTCGCAGTATGTTGTTACAAAGTGGGACTTAATAATGTTAGAATGCCTCTTATAATAAGAGGCATTTTTTTATGGGTGCAAGTGTTTTACTTGAAATTTTAACCAAAGTAAGAGGAGCACTGAACTATTTAATTGATAAAACCTGCTGCTTTATCTCATTGTGTACAAATAAATCAGATGGTTTTTCCTGTTAAATGATGTGCTTTTATAGAGGGTGACCAGACATGCCAGACAGCATGATGCAAAAACTGTGGGATAGTGCTTATTTATCAGCAGATAATGCTGATTACGTAGATGAGCTTTATGAACAATACCTTCACGATTCTAATGCTGTTCCTGAGGAATGGCGTACATATTTTCAAAAATTACCATCCAATACAAATAACGGCTCTGATATAGCACATTCGACTATTCGAGACTATTTCGTAATGCTTGCAAAGAGTAAAAATAGAGCTCAACCTGTGAGCGCTGCAAGCGTCTCTACTGATTTCGAAAAGAAACAAGTCAAAGTTTTACGGCTTATCCAAATGTATCGTATGCAAGGGCATCAAGCGGCTCGGCTTGATCCATTAGGTTTGTGGCAACGCCCACTACCAGAAGCTCTATCATTACACGATCATGAGCTTAATGAAGCTGACCTCAATCTTACATTCTCCTGTGGTGATCTATTCACCGATAGAACAGAAGCTACACTCCGTGAGATTATTGATACATTAAAAGCTACATATTGTCGTACGATTGGTATGGAATGTATGCATATTACCGATGCTGAACAGCGTCGTTGGATATTGCGCCGTTTTGAACACGTACAAGGTCGTCAAAAATACTCTCCAGAAGTTAAAAAACATCTATTAGAACGTTTAACTGCAGCAGAGGGCTTAGAAAAATATTTAGGTAATAAATACCCTGGTGCTAAACGTTTTAGTCTTGAGGGTGGTGATGCCCTTATTCCAATGGTTGATGAGCTTATTCAACGTTCAGGTACCTACGGTGTAAAAGAAGTAGTCTTATCAATGGCTCACCGTGGACGTTTAAACGTCTTAGTTAATACACTCGGTAAAAATCCTCTTGATTTATTTAATGAGTTTGAAGGGAAAAAGCGTGCTAAAGTCGGCGTAGGCGATGTTAAATATCATCAAGGTTTCTCTTCAAATGTTATGACTCAAGGGGGCGAAATACATTTAGCCCTAGGTTTTAACCCTTCGCATCTTGAGATTGGTTCACCCGTCATGGCGGGTTCTGTAAGAGCGCGCCAAGATCGCCGCGTTGACATAACCGGTGAAGCTGTTCTTCCTATTACTATGCATGGTGATGCCGCATTTGCAGGTCAAGGCGTGGTAATGGAAACGTTCCAAATGTCACAAACACGTGCCTATAAAACGGGTGGTACGGTTCATATTGTTATTAATAACCAAGTGGGTTTCACAACTAGCCGTCCTGATGATGCACGTTCAACAGAATATGCAACAGAAGTAGCTAAAATGGTACAAGCTCCAATTTTCCATGTGAATGGTGATGATCCAGAAGCTGTATTATTTGTAACACAAATGGCTCTTGATTTCCGTATGCAATTCCATAAGGATGTTGTGATTGATTTATTCTGTTATCGTCGTCATGGGCATAATGAAGCGGATGAGCCTAGCGGTACTCAACCTCTAATGTATCAGTCAATCTCTAAACACCCAACACCACGCAGTATTTATGCAGAGGAGTTGGTTAAAGAGGGTGTTATTAATGAGGCAGATGCACAGCAGAAAGTCGATGAGTATCGTGATGATTTAGACAATGGTCGCCATGTGGTAAGAAGCTTGGTAAAAGAGCCTAATAAATCACTTTTCGTTGATTGGACACCTTATATTGGCCATGAGTGGAACTCTTATTATGATACAACCGTTGATATTAAGAAACTACAAGAGCTAGCCAATAAAATAACAGCTATTCCTGATGGCTTTGTTTTACAAAGACAAGTTAAAAAGATTTATGAAGACCGCGAGAAAATGACCGTTGGTTCTTTACCCATTAATTGGGGGTATGCTGAAACATTAGCCTATGCTAGTTTGTTATCAGAAGGCTACCCCGTGAGGATGACAGGTCAGGACATTGGTCGTGGTACGTTCTCACATCGTCATGCTGTACTGCATAATCAAAAAAATGATACCGTTTATATTCCATTGCAACATCTATTCGATGGCCAGCCAAGAATGGATATTTATGATTCATTTTTATCAGAAGAAGCTGTATTAGCGTTTGAATATGGTTATGCGGCGACAACGCCGAATGCGCTTGTCGTTTGGGAAGCTCAGTTTGGTGACTTTGCCAATGGAGCTCAGGTAGTTATTGACCAGTTCATTAGCAGTGGTGAGCTTAAGTGGGAACGTTTAAGTGGTGTGACAATGTTATTGCCCCATGGTTATGAAGGCCAAGGTGCAGAGCACTCATCAGCACGTTTAGAGCGTTACTTACAACTATGCTCAGACCAAAATATCCAAGTATGTGTTCCTACAACGCCGGCCCAAATATACCACTTGTTACGTCGTCAAGTTGTACGTCCTATTCGTAAGCCACTTGTTATCATGAGTCCTAAATCGTTATTACGTCATAAACTAGCTATTTCAACTTTAGAGGAGTTAGCAGAGGGTTCATTTAAGCTAATTATCCCTGAAGTGGATAATATCGACCCTAAAAAAGTTGATCGATTAGTTTTATGTAGCGGTAAAGTTTACTATGATCTATTAGAAAAACGTCGTGCAGAAGGGCAAGATAATATAGCCATTGTTCGTATTGAACAGCTGTATCCTTTCCCTAACGAAAGCCTAGATAAGATAATGGCGACCTATCCTAATCTTAAACGCTTAGTATGGTGTCAAGAGGAACCTATGAATCAAGGTGCATGGTATTGTAGCCAGCATCATATTCGTAGGGCTGCAGCAGAGTATAACCCACCACTAGATTTACAGTATGCAGGGCGTGACAGTTCAGCTGCACCTGCCTGTGGTTATCCTTCTATGCATGCGGAACAGCAAGAAAAATTGCTACAAGATGCATTTACTGTTTAATATTTAATCAAATGGGTGTTTATACACCCTTTAATAAGTTTAAGGAACTTTTACAATGGCTCAAGAAATTAAGGCGCCTTCTTTCCCAGAATCTATTGCTGATGGCACAATTGCTAACTGGTTAAAAAAATCAGGTGAGGCGGTTAAGCGTGATGAATTGTTGGTTGAAATTGAAACAGATAAAGTCATGCTTGAAGTAGTTGCTCCTGTTGATGGTGTATTAACGATTACGAAAAATGAAGGTGATACCGTATTAAGTAATGAGGTGATTGGTAGTGTTGCAGAAGGTGCTGTTGCTTCTGCACCAGCTGCGCAAGCAAAAGTTGAAACTTCTGCTACTCCAGCGACTACTCAAACTGCTGATGATGAAGATCCTATCTTAGCACCTGCTGCACGTAAGTTAGCTGAAGAAAATAATATTGATCCTGCTACAATCAAAGGTACAGGTAAAGGTGGTCGTGTTACTAAAGAAGATGTTGTAGCAGCGATTGCTAACAAACAAGCCGCTCCATCTTCTTCTACCAAAGCTGCTGCTCCTGTTGTTCAAGTTGCTGCTGGTGACCGTATTGAGAAGCGTGTGCCTATGACACGTTTACGTGCTAAAGTTGCTGAGCGTCTTGTTGAAGCTCAATCAACCATGGCGATGTTAACAACATTTAATGAAGTTAATATGAAGCCTATTATGGATTTACGCTCTAAATATAAAGACTTATTTGAGAAGAAACATGATGGTGTTCGCTTAGGTTTTATGTCTTTCTTTGTGAAAGCAGCTACTGAAGCATTAAAACGTTTCCCTGCTGTTAATGCGTCTATTGATGGTAATGATGTGGTTTATCATGGTTATCAAGATATCGGTGTTGCTGTATCAAGCGACCGTGGCCTAGTGGTACCAGTACTTCGTAATGCCGAGTTTATGAGCCTTGCCGAAATTGAGGGTACTATTTCCGAATTTGGTAAAAAAGCAAAAGCAGGTAAATTAACAATCGAAGAAATGACTGGTGGTACATTTACCATTTCTAATGGTGGCGTGTTTGGTTCTTTACTTTCTACGCCTATTGTTAATCCACCACAAACTGCTATTTTAGGTATGCATAAAATACAAGAGCGTCCAATGGCAGTTAATGGCCAAGTTGTGATTTTACCAATGATGTATTTAGCGATGTCTTATGACCACCGTATGATTGATGGGAAAGAGGCCGTAAGTTTCTTAGTTACTATGAAGGATTTATTAGAAGATCCTGCTCGTTTGTTGTTAGATGTTTAGTAAGAATAACTTTAGCTGATTATTAGTTTGCTTTTTTAAATAAATACTAAAGCGTTATCTTAATTAACATAATTTAAAGAGTTTAAAACTTTCTATTGTAATAATAGACCTATACAAGGGAAAAATTATGAGTCAAAAATTTGATATTGTTGTAATTGGGGCTGGTCCTGGCGGATATGTTGCAGCGATTCGTGCTGCACAAATGGGCTTTAAAACAGCTTGTGTTGAAAAATACCAAGGTAAAGAAGGTAAGACCTCTTTAGGTGGTACCTGTTTAAACGTGGGATGTATTCCTTCTAAAGCATTATTAGACAGTACTTGGAAGTATCATGAAGCTGAAGAGTCATTCAAAATTCATGGTATTGCTGTTAAAGGCTTGGCAATGGATGTTGGCACAATGGTTGCTCGTAAAGATACCATTGTTAAAAATTTAACGGGTGGTATTGCTATGCTATTTAAAGCGAATGGCGTTACTTTACTCGAAGGCCATGCCAAAGTATTAGCCAATAAGCAAATCGAAGTGACTGGCTTAGATGGTAAAACTGAAACAGTTGCAGCGGATAACATTATTATTGCATCTGGTTCTCGCCCCGTTGAAATTCCTCCTACACCACTCAATGGTGAAACGATTGTAGACTCAACTGGTGCATTAGATTTTACTGCAGTACCTAAGCGTTTAGGTGTTATTGGTGCGGGTGTTATTGGTCTTGAGTTGGGCTCAGTGTGGGCTCGTTTAGGATCACAAGTAACAGTACTTGAAGCGATGGATAAATTCCTTCCTTCTGCGGATGAGCAAGTCGCTAAAGAAGCTTTAAAAGTATTGACTAAGCAAGGGCTTGATATCAAGTTAGGCGCGCGCGTAACAGGGTCTAATGTTAAAGGTAAAGAAGTTACTATTGAGTATACAGATGCTCAAGGTGAACAAAAAGCTACTTTTGATAAAGTCATCGTTGCTGTAGGTCGCCGCCCAGTGACGACTGATCTTTTAGCCTCTGACAGTGGTGTAAAACTTGATGAGCGTGGTTTTATTTTTGTTGACGACTATTGTGCAACAAGTGTTCCTGGTGTTTATGCTATTGGTGACGTAGTACGTGGCCCTATGCTTGCTCATAAGGCTTCAGAAGAAGGTATTATGGTTGTAGAGCGTATTGCTGGGCACAAAGCTCAAATGAATTATGACCTAATTCCTGGCGTTATTTATACTCACCCAGAAATTGCATGGGTAGGCAAAAACGAGCAAACATTAAAAGCTGAAGGTGTTGAAATTAATGTGGGTGTATTCCCATTTGCCGCCAGCGGTCGTGCAATGGCAGCAAATGACACAACAGGTTTTGTAAAAATCATTGCAGATGCTAAAACAGACCGTATTTTAGGTGGTCATGTCATTGGCCCAAGTGCTGCTGAGTTAGTACAACAAATTGCTATTGCAATGGAGTTTGGTTCAAGTGCTGAAGATGTTGGTATGATGATTTTCTCACATCCAACGCTTTCAGAGGCTGTTCATGAAGCGGCATTAGCTGTAAATGGCAATGCAATCCATATTGCTAATCGTAAAAAACGTTAGTAACTATTTTAAGTGGGGTATTTATGCCCCACTCATTCACCAGAAAATATTTAATAAGAAGCTGGTAAACTAGGTGGTGATACGTTTGTATCATCTAATATATGCAATACTAAAGAGATAATGTAGCTTATGAATCTCCATGAATATCAAGGTAAGCAGTTATTTGCTGAGTACGGATTACCTGTATCAAAAGGCATCGCTGTAGACACACCAGAAGAAGCAGCAGCGGCATGTACAACAATAGGTGGTACTGAGTGGGTTGTTAAGGCTCAAGTACACGCAGGTGGTCGTGGTAAAGCAGGTGGCGTAAAATTAGTAAAAAATCCAGCAGATGCAAAAGCATTTGCAGAAAAATGGTTAGGTCAACGTTTGGTTACTTACCAAACAGACGCAAATGGCCAACCTGTTAGTAAAATCCTTGTTGAATCATGTACTGATATTGATAAAGAATTATATTTGGGTGCTGTGGTTGATCGCTCTAGCCGTCGTATTGTCTTTATGGCTTCTACTGAGGGTGGTGTAGAAATTGAGAAAGTTGCCCATGAAACACCAGAAAAAATCTTAAAAGCTACCGTTGATCCACTAGTAGGTGCACAACCTTTCCAAGGACGTGAGTTAGCGTTCAAATTAGGTTTGAAAGGCGATCAAATTAAGCAATTCACTAATATATTTTTAGGATTAGCTAAATTATTCCAAGATTATGATTTAGCATTATTAGAAATTAACCCATTAGTGATTAAAAAAGACGGTAATTTACATTGTTTAGATGCCAAAATTAATATTGATGGTAATGCTCTATATCGTCACCCTAAACTACGTGAAATGCATGACCCTTCACAAGATGATCCACGTGAAGCCCACGCTGCACAGTTTGAATTAAACTATGTTGCATTAGATGGTAACATTGGCTGTATGGTGAACGGTGCTGGTCTTGCGATGGGTACAATGGATATCGTTAATTTACACGGTGGTAAACCAGCTAACTTCTTAGATGTAGGTGGCGGTGCAACAAAAGAACGTGTAACAGAAGCATTCAAAATCATTTTATCTGATAGTAATGTTAAAGCGGTGCTTGTTAATATTTTCGGTGGTATTGTTCGTTGCGATATGATTGCTGAAGGTATTATTGGTGCAGTAAAAGAAGTGGGTGTTAAAGTTCCTGTTGTTGTCCGCTTAGAAGGTAATAACGCTGAGCTAGGTGCTAAAACATTGTCTGCTAGTGGTTTAAACATTATTGCTGCAACTGGTTTAACTGATGCTGCACAAAAAGTAGTAGCAGCAGCGGAGGGTAAATAATGAGCGTTTTAATTAATAAAAATACCAAAGTTATTTGCCAAGGTTTTACAGGTAGCCAAGGTACATTTCACTCAGAGCAAGCGATTGCTTATGGTACTAAAATGGTGGGTGGTGTAACACCAGGAAAGGGTGGTACTAAACATTTAGGTTTACCTGTATTTAATACAGTTAAAGAAGCCGTTGATGAGACAGGTGCTGACGCGAGTGTTATTTACGTTCCAGCTCCTTTTTGTAAGGATTCTATTTTAGAAGCCGCTTTTGGTGGTATTAAACTGATTGTTTGTATTACTGAAGGTATTCCAACAATTGATATGTTGGAAGCTAAGGTTAAATGTGATGAATTAGGTGTTATTCTTATTGGACCTAACTGCCCAGGTGTGATTACTCCTGGAGAGTGTAAAATAGGAATCCAACCAGGACATATCCATATTCCTGGTAAAGTAGGTATTGTCTCTCGTTCAGGTACATTAACTTATGAAGCAGTGAAACAAACGACAGATGCTGGGTTTGGTCAATCTACTTGTGTTGGTATTGGTGGTGATCCAATTCCTGGTTCTAACTTTATTGATATCTTAAAGTTATTCCAAGAAGATCCTCAAACTGAAGCGATTGTAATGATTGGTGAAATTGGGGGGAGTGCTGAGGAAGAAGCCGCTGCTTACATTAAAGCCAATGTAACTAAACCTGTTGTTTCTTACATTGCAGGTGTTACTGCTCCAGCTGGCAAGCGTATGGGGCATGCAGGTGCTATCATATCTGGTGGTAAAGGTACTGCAGCTGAAAAGTTTGCAGCATTAGAAGATGCGGGTGTTAAAACTGTGCGTTCTTTAGCTGATATTGGTAAAGCATTATCAGAAATCACTGGCTGGAAAATGAAATAATATTTATTTTTCAGTAGTACTAAAAAGCCAAGCAATATGCTTGGCTTTTTTGTTTGGTTATAAATAAGCACATATTCTTTATTCAATAAAGACAACTAGACCACATTTTACATACTGCTTATTGTAATTATTATTAAATTTAACATGTCTATTGGAGGAAAGTATAATAAAATGATAGTTTGCTTGATTTAATGATAAATATTGCATGCTGCATTGTTTGTATTTGTGGTGTAGTTGTATGAAGAAAAGTAATAATAAGATACTGACTATAAGGATTAATGTAGTGTTAGGTGCTAATTATACGATAACAGCTAATGCCACGGACTATGTATCTATTACAGGTAATGATGTTGTTTTAAATAATGGTGATACAGTCATTAATAATTCGACGGGTACAGGAACTTTAACGGGCATTCAGGCGACAAATAGCCTTACCATCAATGGCGGTGCTTCTATTGTTCAAAATTCCGGTGGGCCAGTTATAGGCATAAGTTTATACAATGCAAACACTAACAATTTGGGGACTGGTACAGCAATAACTGTATCAGGATCAAATGGATTGATAACTGGATTGGCATTAGGATCTGGTACAACCAACGCAAACCAGTTAGAGGTTAATGCTTCAACTGATGCGGGGTAGGTAAAAGCAATTGCTGTGACTGGTGCTAATACAACATTGAACTTAGGTAGCAACAGTGTTCTTAACGTATCTGGTGATGGTACTTCTATTGGGTATGGAATTCACGCAGAAAATGGATCTTTCACCCAAGCGGGAAATGTGGATATTAATGTTACAACCGTTAGTGGTTATGGCGTGTATGCAGACTCAAAAGCAAAAGTTGATTTAGGTACAGGTTCTACTATTCATACTGAGACTAAGGATGGAGCTTTGAATGCGAGTGGTGCAAGTACTTTAGTAGCAGATCATCTTACCGTAATTACTACTTCAAAAGCAGGGGTTAATGTTCAAAGTGGTTCAACGGTAAATTTAGGTGAAGGTAGCAATATTACAGTAACTGGTACAGGCACAGGTATTTATACAATAGGCTCATATTCTGCAAAATCAACATTTACTGCGGATAGTTTGAATGTCAAGGTAGGAGCGGGGGAGGGAATAAGCTCTGGTACTTATGGAACAATCAATATTGGGGCAGATAGTAAAGTCGAGGGGGCAGGCTATAACATTGTCTCTGCTTCAGGAGCTGGGGCACAGGTTAATTTTAAAGGTACTCAGGCAAATCGTAATACAATCATTAATAATGGTAACAATGCAGGTGCTCAAGCCACAAGTAATGGTGCTGTGAATCTTTCCAATACAGATATTTATGCACAAGGTGGAGCCAGTTTTGGTTTATGGGCCGCTTCTGGAACAATTAATGGAGAAAATACTTATATTAATTCTGAGTCTGGAAATTACGCTATTCAATCGGTAGGATCTACAGTCAAAGTCTATTTGACAGGTGATACAAAGATTGATGCTAAGTCAAATACATTAGGATCCGCTATTGCTTTGGGTAATAGCGGCTTAGTTGATATAACTGGCAAGACTGAAATTAATGGGAATATGTATGTAGAGAATAAAGGTGTTATTACAACCGACATGTCGACTGGATCTACCTTTACTGGGATGTCAATGTTTGGAGATAATACAAGCAGCATTGATTTAAAGATGACGGATAGTATTTGGGATATGACTTATAGTTCACAAGTCAGTAATTTGAAAATTGTAGGCTCAACGGTAAATTTTACTAAACAAAATAGCAGTGGATCACCAGAGTATGAAACATTAACAACAGATACTTTGACAGGCAATGGAACATTCAATATGCGGACGGATATTGTTGGTCAACAAGGTGATCTGTTGGTGGTCAATGGTACAGCTAACGGTAACTATAAATTAAATATTGCCAATAATGGAAGTAGCAATACCACGGGCACAGAAACGTTAACTGTTGTCAACACAGGCACTAATAATGCAAACTTTACTTTAAAAAATAAAGTTGAGTTAGGTGCTTATGAATATGGTTTACGCGAAGTTACAGGATCTCCCAATGATCTTGAGCTTTATGCTTCTGAGGAGGGGGTGGTACTTTAACCACAACGGCACAAGCTGCCAGTAGCTTTTTAAATATAGGTTATTTAACAAACTATATTGAAAGCCAAACGTTATTACAGCGTTTAGGTGATTTAAAGAATAGTAAAATATCTGGTACTCAAGGTGATGGCTTCTGGATCAAAAGTTTTGGTGGGAAATTAAGTGCTTTTTCAGGCTCTTCCCTCGATGGTTTTGATATGTCTTATACCGGAACTCAATTAGGCATTGATAAGCGGTTAGATGTGACAGGTGGTGATTTATTTGTTGGGGCTATGGCTGGTTTTACAAGAACAAATCCTAATTATAAAGAAGGGGATGGTAATGGTAAAAATTATATAGCAGGGCTCTATGCAACCTATCTGTTAGAAAATGGTTTATACGTTGATACTGTATTAAAATATAACAGTATGAGAAATAACTTTAGCGTAAAAGATACCGGGGGAGCTACTGTGAGAGGAACAGGTAAAACTCAAGGTATTAGTTTATCGGCTGAACTAGGAAAAAGATTTTGGTTATCAGATAAAACAGATGGCTTATATATTGAGCCGCAAGCACAGTTAACCTATGGTTATCAAAATGGTGATACTGTCAACGCGAGTAATGGTTTAAATGTTGGATTAAGTCATTATGAAAGTACTTTGGGGCGCATTAGTGGCATTGTTGGTTATCAGATTAAAGGACAAAATCCTATTAATCTTTACATGAAAACAGGTATTGTAAGAGAAATGAGTGGTGGAGCTAGCTATCGTTTTAATGGTGGAGAAAAGAATAATCATAGCTTCTGTTCCAGCTGGTTTGATAATGGTATAGGTGCTAATATCAATATTAACAAGAAACATAATATTTATGCAGAAGCAGATTGCTCTACGGGCGGTAAGTTTGATAATGCTATGTTAAATCTCGGTTATCGCTACAGTTTTTAACTAGAAGTAATTCTATTATAATAAAGCCTCTTAATGAGGCTTTATTTGTTTTAGATATTTGGAACAGAATTCTTTAACTTTTATTTACGACGTTTAATAGGGCTCTGTTGATCGAGTTGTTTTAAATGAGTTAGTTTTTCTTTTATCTTTGCCTCAAGTCCTCGTGGCGTCGGACGATAAAACTCCTGTGGTTCTAGTTCTTCAGGAAAATAGTCCTCTCCTGCTGCATAAGCATCTGGTTCATCATGTGCATAACGATACTCTTCGCCATAACCTAACTCTGTCATCAGTTTAGTGGGAGCATTTCTAAGGTGCAAAGGGACTTCTAGCGAGGCATGCTCTTTAACAGCACGCTTGGCTTCGTTATAAGCCATATAGACAGCGTTACTCTTAGGGGCAGAAGCTAGATAAATAACTGCTTGTGCTAGCGCTAATTCGCCCTCTGGGCTACCTAGTCGCTCTTGTACTTCCCATGCGGCTAAACATAGGTTTAACGCTCTTGGGTCAGCATTACCAATATCTTCGCTTGCCATTCTGACAATACGACGTGCTAAGTAAAGGGGATCACAGCCGCCATCTAACATACGGCATAACCAATAAATAGATGCATTAGGATTGGAGCCTCTTACCGATTTGTGCAGTGCAGATATTTGGTCATAAAAAGCCTCTCCACCTTTATCGAATCGACGAAGACTGTTACTTAATAGATCTTGTAGTAAGTGGGGAGTGATTACTCCCTTGTCATCGACTAAGTCAGATGCATTTTCTAATAGATTAAGTAGCCGACGGCCATCTCCATCAGCAGCAGCTAATAAAAGTTGTAAGCTTTGTTCGGGAAGCTCAAGTTGTCTGCTACCTAAGCCTTTTTCTTCTGTCAGTGCTCTATGAACCAGTTTTTTTAATGCTTGTTCATCTAAGGCTTTTAACACATAAACACGTGCTCTTGATAAGAGTGCATTATTTAGCTCAAATGAAGGGTTTTCAGTTGTGGCACCAATAAATATAAATGTGCCGTCTTCAATGTAAGGTAAGAATGCATCTTGCTGGCTTTTATTAAAACGATGAACCTCATCAACAAAAAGTAATGTTGGTTTGCCATAAGCTAATTGTTGTTTAGCAATTTCGACTGCTTGGCGAATTTCTTTTACGCCTGATAAAACGGCTGAAAGGGTTTCAAAGTGGGCATTGGATAAATTAGCCAGTAATTTAGCTAAGGTTGTTTTACCTACCCCAGGCGGCCCCCAAAAAATCATGGAGTGGAGTGCACCACTTTCAAGGGCTTCTCTTAGTGGCTTTCCTTGTGCAAGCAAATGCTCTTGCCCAACATATTCATCTAAATTAGTTGCTCTTAGTCGGGCTGCCAATGGCTGAACAGGGGAGGTAGCATTCGCAAATAGATCCATTTTTATTCTTCGATGATATCTGTTCCTTGTGGGGGGACAAATTTAAAAAGGCTAGCAGCAACGGGTGCATTCATTTTAATATCTTTAAATGCAATATTTGTTTTTTGACCAACATTATCAATTAATTGCATGCTGTTAATTGTATTACCATTGAATGTCAAGGTAAGGCTATTGAATAAGCTATCCTTGTCTTTTGGGGTTAAGATAAAGGTTTGTAGCTTACCGTTAGTCTTTGCGTTGATGGTAAAGTTCTTTTGAATTTCAGCAACATTACCTGATAATAACAACGCAGGTGTATGGCTCATACGTTGATCCATTTTTTGGATAGTTAGCTGCATTAAGTCAGGGTCATATAACCAAAGTTTTTGGTTATCTGAAATGAGTAATTGTTCTTGTGGTGCAGCCGTGTGCCAACGAAATAGTCCTGGTCTTTTTAGCGCGAGCTCACCTTTTGTTTCTTGTAGACGCGTTCCTGTTGCATCAAGGGTGACTTGTGTGAAGTTACCTGTCATGCTTTGTGATTGGTCGAGTAGCTTAGACAGTTGGCTTGTTGCTTGTTGATCATTACTAGCTGCTATTGCTGTATTAACAAGTAATAAAGAGGTAATAGCAGTAATAAAAAAAGTACGTAATGTTCTCATTGATAGTTTTACCTTTAATCACGAACTGGCGGAGGAGCTAAAACCTCACGCGAGCCATTTGAACTCATTGCAGTAACAACACCTGCATCTTCCATTGCTTCGATCATCCGAGCAGCACGATTGTAGCCTATTTTAAGCTTTCTTTGGACAGATGAAATAGATGCGCGTCTTGATTCTGTAACAAAACGTACAGCTTCATCATATAAAGGATCATCATCTTCACTAGAGCCTCCATCGCTATTAGATTCAGATGAATTACCGCCTTCTTCGATACCATTTAGAATCGCTTCTTCATAATTAGGTTCGCCACGTTGCTTCCATGCATCGACGACACGGTGGACTTCATCGTCTGACACAAATGCACCATGAACACGAACAGGAAGCCCTGTACCCGGAGGTAAGTAGAGCATATCACCATGCCCTAACAGCTGTTCTGCACCACCTTGGTCAAGAATGGTACGGGAGTCTATTTTGCTCGATACTTGGAAAGCCATACGAGTAGGGATATTGGCTTTGATAAGGCCTGTGATTACATCTACAGAAGGGCGTTGTGTTGCTAAAATAAGATGAATACCTGCCGCTCTCGCTTTTTGAGCAATACGAGCAATTAATTCTTCAACTTTTTTACCCACAATCATCATCATATCAGCGAATTCGTCAACAACCACTACGATGATTGGTAAGGCTTCTAGCAAAGGAGGCTCATCATCTTCAGACTCTTTTTTGTAGAGTGGATCTTCAATACCTTCGCCTGCTTCCATTGCTTCTTTTATTTTACGATTAAAGCCGGTTAGGTTACGTACACCCATTTTCGCCATGAGCTTATAGCGTCGTTCCATCTCCGCAACACACCAACGTAAAGCATTAGCTGCTTCTTTCATGTCTGTCACAACAGGGCAGAGGAGGTGAGGAATACCCTCATAAATAGAAAGTTCAAGCATCTTAGGGTCTATCATAATTAATCTAGCTTGTTCTGGTGTTGATTTGAACAAAATAGATAAAATCATGGAGTTAACACCTACCGATTTACCAGAACCTGTGGTTCCTGCCACGAGCAGGTGGGGCATTTTAGCTAAGTCTGTAATAACAGGGTTACCACCAATATCTTGACCAAGTGCTAAAGTGACCGCAGACTTTTGTTGGTCATAGGCTTCAGAAGTAATGACTTCAGAAAAATAAACAATTTGCCGGTCTTCATTCGGGACTTCAATTCCTACTGTTGTTTTTCCCGGAATAACCTCAACCACGCGAACACTTAAGACAGCAAGAGAACGTGCTAAATCTTTTGCTAAGTTAGAAATTCGGCTTACTTTAAGTCCTGGCGCTAATTCTATTTCAAAGCGTGTAATCACAGGGCCAGGGTGTACATCAACTACCGTCACTTCAACCCCGAACTCTTTAAGTTTGATTTCAAGTAAGCGAGACATTGCATCAAGTGATTCTGCAGAATAGCTCTGTGGTTTTTTCTCAGGTGGATCTAACAAGGAAAATGGGGGGAGTGGATCATTGGTATCTTCAAAAAGAGGCGTCTGTTTTTCTTTTAATACCCGTTTACTAGGTTCTGCCGTTTTAATAATAGTAGGTCTATTTACTTTAACTGCTGGGCGCTCTTCTTTTTTGCTCATGTAGCTAGCCAATGATGCTTGACGCTTAATGAAGTTTTCTTTTACTTTCTCTTTTTCTTCTTCATCTAAAGACACAGGTGAGATTGAGATAATGTCATTAATATGGTCATCTACATCACGTAGCTGCTGTTTTACTTGTCTTTTCTCAGTATATTCTTGCCATAGATGGTTTAGTTTTTCTGATAAACGTTCATAGCTGATGATGGTATAGTAACCAACCCAGTCTGCAAGTTTAGCCCATGAAAATTTTAAAAATACTGTGAGGCTAGTACAAAATAGCAGTAAAGAGACAATGGTCAGTATTTGACTAGAGAATGATAAGAATACATGACGTATTGCGTAGCCAATGATGCCGCCGCCGCCAATCCCCATCCCACTAGAGATACCTACCGATTGTAGAATGCTGTTGGTAGCAAAATGTAAGTGTCCAAGGGTACAACCGCTGATAATGATAAGGATGAGTCCAAATGCACGGAAGCCAATCAGCCAAAAGTTTTTTATATCAATTGATTTACGATGATAAAATACTTGAGCTGATTTTATAATAAGTAGAATAGGTAGTAAATAAGCCATGTAACCCGTTAAGAAGAAAGAAAGGCTTGATACTTTTGTACCTAATAATCCGCCTAAATTTTCAATATCCATATGGCTAACGGTTTTATTAAAGGTAGGGTCATTTATACTGAAACTTACGATTGTTAAAAGCCAATAAGTCCCCATTAGCATTAAAGTAATTAATAATGCTTCAAAAGATCGTTTAATAATTTGCTTACGCCAAAATTCTAAAGAAAGTATAGAATCTTCTTCTGTTATTTGTTTCAAAGTAAAGCTCGTTCTCTGTTATTTATCTCAAAATGACAAGAAAATATAATTTAGAGTGCTGTCATATGAAAAGTGAACTGATCCAAAAAAATAATGCTCCCATCAGTATAACAGCAGGTAATGTCAGTACCCAAGCCAATATTATATTAATAACAGTTGCTTTTTGTAAGCCTGATTTATTCGCCACCATGGTTCCAGCAACACCAGAAGATAAAATGTGCGTTGTCGAGACAGGTAAACTAAATAGATTAGCGGCGGCAATAGCTATAATTGTTGTTATTTGGGCACACATACCTTGTGCATAGGTCATGCCCTGTTTGCCAATTTTTTCGCCTACGGTTAAGACTACACGTCTCCAGCCTACCATTGTACCGACACCCAAGGCTAAGGCTACAGCAAAAATTACCCATATTGGTGCATATTCGGTTGTCGATTTTAAGTCATTACGTAGGCGCGTAACATTTGCATTATCTTCTTCTGATAAAATAGTTGCCTTAGTAATATTTTTTGCTACATCGTCAATGCAGAGAATATAGTGACGTATTAAAATGCGGTCTTCATTTTTTAGTGCTTGATAATCTTTGACTGATCCTAATGTTTTTATTAACTCATTAAATATGGTACCTGTCATATCGGGCGAGCAAACAAAATCATTATCGAGTGAAATTTTTTTAATATTTAAATTAATCTGCGGTGCCAATTTTTCTTGATTTGAAACAAATAATGATTGTAAATGTTTAGCAGCATCACGGGTTTTTTCTATTTGGTAAATCGAGCTGTTTAAATCAAGTACAAAGGATTGGGGTAAAAAACTGATAAGAACTAACATGACCAAACCAATACCTTTTTGTCCATCATTTGAACCATGAACAAAACTAACCCCCATTGCTGATAAAATAAGCACCACACGATTCCAGAAAGGTGGTTTCTTCTTATCTTTTTTCTCTTTACGTTTTTCAGGGGTTTGATGCATTTTGGACTTAGGGAAACGCATTTTTAAAATAATTAAAAATAAACCTGCTAATACAAAGCCAACCACAGGGGATACTAAGAGTGAAAGGGCAATATCAATGGTTTTTTGCCAATTAACACCTTGGGCAATAGGAATATTTTTAATAATCGCATTGGCTAATGCCACGCCTAGAATAGAACCGATGAGTGCGTGAGAACTAGAGGCAGGAATACCAAAATACCATGTGCCCAAATTCCAAGCAATGGCTGAGGCCACAATAGAGAAAACCATGATTAGGCCATGGTGCGAGTCAACTAATAATTCTACTGGCAAGAGATGTACAATCGTATAAGCTACGCCGACACCGCCAAGTAGAACACCTAAAAAATTAAATACTCCTGACATAAGAACGGCAGTTTTAGCAGGCATTGAATTTGTATAGATTACTGTGGCGACAGCATTTGCTGTGTCATGGAAACCATTAATAAACTCAAAAAATAATACAAAAAGAAGAGCAAAAAAGAGACCAACCAATAGCCAAGCACTAGTATTTTGAAAAATTTCTGACATTACTAAATTCACAGGAGTTAAGTTAGTCCAATATTATGTCAGAAAGTTAATAAAAACGACATCATAAAATTAAAATAAGTACTATTTTACTTATTTAAGGTTGATTCGTATCATCAAGTTCTTTTATAGAGACTTTCTAATTTCAGCAATTTTTGTAAAAGAGTTCAGTCGTGCTGTTTCATCATAAATTCGTGAGGTTACCATTAGTTCATCGACTTTAGTTTTTTGAATAAAGTCTTGGAGTTTTTGCCTTACTGTATTAGGTGAGCCAATAATTGCCTCAGAAAGTGAGTGTGTAACGCTTGAAGACTCTATGTTGGTAATTAAAAAGTCTTTATTAGGTGGTGGTAAAGGAATAGAGTTCCCTTTATGGATAGCAGCCGTTTGTTGTACCATTGAGGAAAACAAGTAGTGAGCTTCATCATCAGTATCCGCCACGATGACTACAACACCTGCCATACTATAGGGTTCTACTTGTTTGTGAGTGGGGCGAAATTGTTTTTTGTAAAGGGCTAATGCTTTTAATAAGTAATCGGCTGTAAAGTGTGAAGCAAAAGCATAAGGCCTTCCTAAATGTGCAGCAAGACCAGCGCTGTAAAGGCTTGAGCCTAATAGCCAAATAGGAACTTGTGTACCTTCTCCTGGAATAGCTATTAGCTTTTGATTAGGTTGTTTTGGGGATAATAAAGCCTGTAGTTCAACTACATCATCAGGAAAACTATCAAAGTCTATATCTGAATGACGTCTCAGTGCATTAGCTGTTAAAGGGTCTGTTCCCGGTGCACGGCCAATACCTAAGTCAATTCTGTCTCCGTAAAGTGTTGCTAATGTACCAAACTGTTCGGCAATAACAAGTGGCGAATGGTTAGGTAGCATGATACCACCTGAGCCAATACGTATATGTTTGGTTGCATTTGCTATATGAGAAATCACTAAAGATGTAGCCGCGCTAGCAATGCCGGGCATATTATGATGTTCGGCAATCCAGTATCTCTTAAAGTCTAATTTTTCGGCGAGTTGCGACAGAGTTACACAGTCTTTGAATGCTTGAGCAATCGTATTGTTTTGTAAAATAGGGCATAGATCTAATATTGAAAAAGGAATCATAAACGCCACCTGAATAAATAATCTTACGTTTAAGCTATATCTCCTATCATAGTTTATATAAAATGATTATACAAATAAGGTGAAGGAGAGCTAGTAATGAATCTTTGGTTGTTAAGACATGGTGAAGCCGAGCCAATACAAACGAGTGATATTGCTCGCAATCTGACAAGAACAGGTGTACAAGAAGTGTTGAAAACAGCTCAAACACTCCAAAAAGTACCACTAGATATTGTATTACACAGTCCTTATGCTCGTGCATTACAAACAGCACAACTTGTATGTGAAGAAATAGGTTATCAAGGCGAAGTTGTACAGGTAGACTGGATAACTCCTGATGATAACCCTAAGCAAGTCATAAAACGATTGGAACCTTATGAAAGTAAAAACATTCTTATCGTAAGCCATCAACCACTGTTAGGGAGGCTAGTTGGGTTGTTGACAGAGGGTGAGTTAATGGCCGCCTCTTATTTAGCAACGGCTGAGTTAGTGCATCTTGAGGGTATTGCTATTTGTCTAGCAGGGATGCACGTAAAAAAATGATGCAAAAATAATCAATAAATATTGTTTCATGCTTTATAATAATAGCTACTTATCATATTGACTGGATGAGCAAAAAAATAATTTGTTTTTAAAAATAGCTTTTATTGTCATTACACTTACAATAATGAAAAGTTTGCAGTAAATAATAAAGGAAAAAGCATGATTCATAATTTTGACGTTGTCGTAATAGGTTCTGGTCCCGCTGGCGAAGGTGCTGCTATTAATGCTTGTAAAACAGGTAAAAGAGTAGCAATGATCGAAAATAGAGGGGTAGTAGGAGGGAACTGTACGCACTTAGGTACTATCCCTTCTAAAGCATTGCGTCACGAAGTAATGCAAATTATGGATTTTAATACTAACCCTATGTTTCGTTCAATTGGTGAACCAAAATGGTTTTCTTTTCCTGATGTATTAAAAAATGCCCAGCAAATCATTGATCGTCAAGTAAGCTCTCGAACAGGTTATTATGTCCGTAACCGTATCAGCGTATTTTTTGGGCAAGGACGTTTTATTGATGATCATACGGTAGAAGTTTCGTGTAACTCTGGGTCTACTGAGCGACTCATTGCAAAAGAAATTATTATTGCAACAGGTTCTCGTCCTTACCGTCCTGCAAATGTGGATTTTAATCATCCTCGTATTTATGACAGTGATACTATCTTAAATCTTTGCCATACGCCAAAACGTTTAATTATTTATGGCGCAGGCGTTATTGGATGTGAGTATGCCTCTATTTTCAGTGGGCTAGGTGTATTGGTTGATCTTATTGATAATCGCGATAGGTTATTAAGCTTTCTTGATGAAGAAATATCTGATTCATTAAGCTACCATTTTAGTAATTCAAATATCATGATTCGCCATAATGAAGAATATGAAAGTATTGAAGGTATTGATCATGGTGTAATTTTACACCTTAAGTCAGGTAAAAAAATAAAAGCTGATGCATTGTTATGGAGTAATGGGCGGACAGGGAATACTGATGGTTTGGGGCTAGAAACCATTGGCCTTAAAGCTAATAACCGGGGTCAAATTCATGTTGATCAAAATTATAGAACAGAAATTTCCCATATTTACGGAGCAGGGGATGTGATTGGTTGGCCGAGCTTAGCCAGTGCAGCTTATGATCAAGGTCGATCTGCCTCTGCTAATATTGCAGAGGATGGTTCAGGACGTTATGTAAACGATGTCGCAACAGGTATTTATACTATTCCTGAAATTAGTTGTGTAGGAAGAACCGAACAAGAGCTTACCAAAGACAAAGTTCCTTATGAGGTAGGTAAGGCCTTCTTTAAAAGCATGGCACGTGCCCAAATTTCTAATCAAACGGCCGGCGTATTAAAGATATTATTTCATCGCGAAACCCTAGCTATTTTAGGTGTTCATTGTTTTGGTTATCAAGCATCAGAAATTGTCCATATTGGACAAGCGATTATGAATCAACCGGGTGAGCAAAATAATATCCGTTATTTTATAAACACTACTTTTAACTACCCAACAATGGCAGAAGCTTACCGTGTTGCAGCATTCGACGGGCTCAATAGATTGTTTAAAGTTTAAGTTCAATAAGAAGTTGTAAATGATTAGTGTATGGGCAAAATACTAGGAATCAATATGGAGATGCCTAGTATTGTTTAATAAGCTTAGTCTCTAAGATAAAAGTTAGAAAATACAGAGTAGGCGAAATTATTATTTAATTAGTTATAGGGCATGCTTCCCTCTATTTATTTTATTGCTTTTTCTTTATGACTGAATAAAACTAACATTTTACAAAGAGGAATATATGCCAAAAATATATTATAACGTATAGTGTTATTTTCTTGCTGTGGCTTGAAAAATCAAAGTCTATCCTGTAGACAATATCAAGTTTTTGGAATTTTAAAAGAAAATAAAAAAGGGCTAAAAAGCCCTTATGATATGGTGGGTCGTATAGGGCTCGAACCTATGACCAATTGATTAAGAGTCAACTGCTCTACCAACTGAGCTAACGACCCAATTCGGTTGGCATAATATACCGATAATTTTAGAAATGCAATATTTTATAGTAGTGATAATTAAATAAACTTAAAAGCAAATAGTAGAGTTAGGGTAGGATATCCTAACTCTATAGATTGGAATGGTTAACTAGCCATTTCTTCTAAAGTAGGTTCTTGACCTAGATGAAGAATCACAGGTACTGTTTTAGATGCGGGGATTCTTGCTTTTTCGTCGTGGCTACTTAATGCAACCAATGGGTTGGTTTCAGGATAATACGCCGCTAGGCTTCCTTGTGGAATATCATAGGGGACTATGCGGAAGCTTTTGACAACACGTTTCACACCATCAGAATAAATACTTTCAATATCAACCCATTGATCAGCAATAAGCCCCGCTTCATCAATATCTGTTTGGTTCATGAAAAGGACGCGACGTTGACCAAAAACACCTCTATAACGGTCATCTAACCCATAAATAGTTGTGTTATATTGGTCATGAGAGCGTGTTGTCATTAATGTATAAGTTTTCGCTTCATTGTATTGTTGAGTAAATTGATTTTCTCTATCCTCATAGACCTCTCGTAAAGGTTTAATTAAAAATTGTGCTTTACCCGTGGGGGTATTCCAAACATGTTGGTTGGCAGGATGTTCTAAATGGAAGCCTCCAGGTTGGTGGACACGCTCATTAAAATCATGAAATTGATCGAATACTTCAGCGATGCTATCGCGAATACGGTCATAGCTTTCAATATACCATTTCCATTTTATATGACTTTCCGGGAAAACCGCTTCTGCCATTCTTGCTACAATATCGGGTTCAGATAATAGATTATGTGATGCAGGTTTATTAACACCAGTCGATAGGTGAACATTACTCATTGAATCTTCTACGGATATCGATTGTGTTCCATAGCGTTGCTCATCAATTTCGGTGCGGCCTAAACATGGGAGGATGAGTGCATCTTTACCATGAACAATATGGCTACGATTGAGTTTAGTTGTGATGTGAACAGTTAAATTACACTGTTGTAATGCTTCATGAGTATATTCTGTATCAGGTGTCGCAATAGAAAAGTTGCCACCCAGTCCAATAAATACTTTAACTTTTCCCTCATGCATTGCTTTAATTGTATCAACTACCCCCAAACCATGTTGGCGCGGTGATTTGATATTGAAAACACGATCAAGATTAGAGAGAAGGGATTCATTTGGTTTTTCATGAATCCCCATGGTTCTATTCCCTTGCACGTTGCTGTGTCCACGAACAGGGCATAGTCCAGCACCTGGGCGACCAACGTGCCCTCGCGCAAGCATTAAGTTTGCAAGCATATGGATATTGTTTGTGCCGTGTCTATGCTGAGTAATCCCCATTCCCCAGCAAAAAATTGCTCGCTCGGCATTTCGGTAAAGCTTTGCTAGTGATTCTAGTTCTTTAGGTGCTAATCCAGCATATTTATGAATGTCTGCCCAACTAGTTTTATCTATTTCCTCAAGCATTTCTTCAAAACCGGTAGTGTTTAGAACGATGAATGCGCGATCGAAAACTGGAGGATTACCTTTTGAGGTGGCTTCTATATCCCATTCATGTAAATGCTTCATAATTCCGATGAGAATAGCGTAGTCTCCACCTATTTTAGGTTGGAAATAATAATGGCTGATTTCAGTGCTTTTATTTGCCATCATTTCTAAAGCTGCTTGTGGATCCTGAAAGCGTTGTAAACCACGTTCTTTTAGTGGGTTTATTGCAATGATAGCACCACCACGTTTTGAGACTTCTCTTAGAGTTCCTAACATACGTGGGTGATTAGTGCCAGGATTATGTCCAAAGCTAAATATAGCATCTGCTTTTTCAAAATCTTCCAGTGTCACGGTCCCTTTTCCGAGACCGATTGAGTCCGTTAGTCCAACACTAGTTGTTTCATGACACATATTGGAACAATCGGGAAAGTTGTTTGTACCAAAGTGGCGAACAAATAGTTGGTATAAAAATGATGCCTCATTGCTAGTACGCCCAGAAGTATAAAATGCTGCTTGATTAGGATCTTCTAAGTTTTTTAAATTATAGGCAATTAATTTAAAGGCTTCATCCCAAGATATAGGAATGTATTTATCCGTTTTCGCGTCGTAGCGCATAGGGTCTGTGAGACGTCCAAGATCTTCAAGATAAAAGTCAGTCTGTTTAGCTAGGCATCTAACCGTATGTTCTGCAAAGAATTGAGGAGTAACTCGTTTACTTGTTGTTTCAAATGCAACAGCTTTAGCGCCGTTTTCACAGAAATTAAATAATTTTTTTGTTTTATCATCCGGCCATGCACAACCGGGACAATCGAATCCTTTAGGTTGGTTGACCTCAAGGAGCGTAATGGAGCCTTTTTCGAATGTTTCTTGGTGTTGAAGATTTTTCGCAACACTCTTCAGCGCATCCCATCCGCCTGCAGGATGAGTATAAGATTCTATTTTTGCAGTTTCTTTATTTTCATTGGTTTGATTATTATCTTTTTTCACGGAGTTTCCTTCAACATCTACAACAGAGAACTTATTTAATAATACAGGCTATTTACTTTGATGAGTGAATTACAGTTATGCACATCATACTTATGCTAACTAAAGCAATTGCTATTTATATTGTAGTTTTGTTTTTTAGCTTTTCATATTAAATATTTTAAACAGAATATTTAATATAGGCTGTAGTGTCTTATACTTTCGATTAATGATGAACCTTTTTATAAATTTTAGCTATATAATGGTTCACTAACGAATGGTATGAGGGTTATTTGATTTACTAAAAATAAAAAAAGGGTGCTTTTAAATACTATAAGTTTTGTATCGATGTAATGACAAAGGAATACTGTAAAACCACCAAGGATATTTTGATGTTCTTTATTGTTTGTTTGGTTTTCAGGAGACCTAATGAAAATTGTTACTTGTACTCTATTTCTTGTTGGAGTTCTTTTTCCTTTGCTTAGTTTATCAGAAACAGTATGGTTTTCTGGGCATGTTGTTCAAAAGACATGTGATATAGCCGTAAATGGAAATACCTCTGGGGCAGTAGTTTTATTACCTGCAGCTACCGTTTCTCATTTATCTAAATTAGGGAAAACAGCAGACGATACAATATTTTCAATGGGCATAAAGAATTGTGGTACTAAAGAGCAGCAAGCCACTGAAAGATATATAGCTGAAATTATAACAAGTAAAACCAATATAAGTAATCTAGCTGGTACAGCAAATAATATTGAGCTACAACTAGCAGTCGCTGATAAGAGTTTTAAAATAGTAAAGTCTTCGGAGGATAATGTATACTCGTCCGATATGCGCTTAGATCCTGAAGGAAAACGATCAATTCCTTTTGTTGTAAAATATTATGCGGCAGCAAATAGCGTTGTACCTGGGAGCATTATTACCTCCACTTCATTTTTAATTGTATACAATTAAAAATAAATAGTTTTATGTATTGACTATGAATTTATTAAATTATTTATAGGGTTTGGTTATTGATGTATATTATACTAAGGTCATAAAAAAATATTTATTAAGTCGGTACGTTTTCGTCTAAGTTACTGATACAATATATGTACACTAGATCTATCATGTCGTAAAAGTTGTATTAGATATTAGATATTCATGATATACATCAGATATTTAATGTTAGTTCTAATTAAGGGAATAGTGTAAACAATATTAAACCTATGTAATTTAATAGATTTAATTGTTATTTTTAATTTTAGGAGATTCAAATGAAAAAACTAGTATCCGGTGTTATTCTTGCTGCAGGTCTTGTTCCAGCTTTAGCTTTTGCTCAACAAACTCCAAACACTATTAACTTCAAGGGTGAAGTTACTACTCAAACTTGTCAAGTAAGCATTAATGGTGCAAGCACTTCTCCAGTAGTATTACTTCCAACTGTTGCAGACACTGCTCTTGCAACTGCTGGTGCTGTTGCTGGTGATACAAACTTCACTATCGAATTACAAAACTGTGCTACTAATTTAACAAGTGCAAAAGCAACATTCGTTGGTAATAATGTTCAAGCTAGCGGTAACTTAGGAAATACTGGTACAGCTACTGGTGTATCTATCCAAGTTGCTAACGAAGGCGGTTCAGTTTTAAACTTCAACGCATCTGATGTTGTTTCTAATGCAGCTACTATCTCTGGAACAGGTACAGCTTCATTACCATTCACTGCTAGCTACTATGCAGAAGCTCCTGCCACTGCCGGTACCGTACTTGCTAGTACTCAATTCGCTATTGTTTACCAATAGTCGTTTATAACTGTAATAGTTATAAAAAAGCTGTAGTAACTTTGTTACTACAGCCTAATTTATGGCGAAGTAAAACAACTAATAACATAAAAACAGAAGGAGCTGTTAACACTAAGCATAGTTGTTATAGTTCTATATGTTATTAAATAGGGTTATAAGCTTTTATAAACTTATGACATTGTGTGTGTCATACTGACTTCCTGTGTATAAAATGAAATTTTTAACATATCTAAAAACTAATCAATTTGTTTGTATCACACTTCTTTTATTAAGTATTAACTGTTATGCCTCTGTTGTGGTTACGGGAAATCGAATTATTTACCCTGAAGGTGCCCGTGAAAGGATGGTACAGTTTTCTAATCCTGATGAAGCGCCTTATATGATTCAAGTGTGGACAGATATTAATACTCCAGATTCTACAGCTGAAACAGCTGATGGACCTTTTGTTGCCACACCTCAAATGTTTCGCGTTTCTGCTAAGTCAGGTCAAGTTGTTCGCCTAACTTATATAGGTAAAAAGCCTTTACCAAAAGATAGAGAGTCTGTCTTTTATTTTAATTTCTTACAAATACCATCACTAAAACAGTCAGATGATGGTAAAAATAAGCTTGCGTTACTCATTACTAGTCGCTTGAAAATATTTTATAGACCTAATGGTTTGACAAGCTCCCCTGATAAGGTAGCAGATAGTTTGAGCTTTCGTCTTTCTGGTAACTCAGTAGAAGTAACAAATGATAGCGCTTACCATGCAAGTTTTGGACAAGCAAAAATCGTTGATGGTCAAGATAGTGTTATAATGGTTATCCCTACGGCACAAATGATTGCACCTAAATCAAAAGGGAAATGGTCATTGCCAAAATCAGTGCAACAAAATGGCTTATTTATAAATTATGAATTAATTAATGATTATGGTATTGCTGAAGCTCATAAAGTTAAATTAAATTAAATATACTTTTGGGTATTATTAGTGTACTCCGTTTTTTGGTATACATTAGTGCGTTTGAGTTTTATTAGTTTATGTTTATTTGCATTGTGTATTTCTTTATCAGCGCAGGTATTAGCTGACACTGATGATTATCTCTTTGATAATTCATTACTAAGAGGTAATCGCTATAATATTGGTAGTATTAATCAGTTTAATGATGCAGATAATATAGAGCCTGGCACTTATCAAATTGATTTATTTATAAATAATGCTTTTTTAGAGCAACTTGATGTCAAATTTGTAAAGTCTAAACAGGGTAAAGCCTTACCCTGTTTCTCTTATGATAATTTAATTCGGTTTGGTATAAAGCCTGAGTCAATAACGGGTATCGATTCAGCAGCATCATCAGAAGAATATAAAAAACAATGCCTTATTCCTGACGAAGTTATTACGGGTGCCAAAAGTGAGACCGAGTTTTCTAAATTAAAGCTAGATCTTGTTATTCCTCAAGCATTAATGAATGTTTTTCCAAAAGGCTATGTTCCACCTGAGCAACTAAATGCAGGTGAGACAATGTTTTTTGTTAACTACATGGCAAATCAATACCATGTAAGTTATAAAAACAGTGCCACTAATAAAAATATGGACTCTACTTACATTAATTTGAATAGTGGTTTTAATCTTGGATTATGGCGCTATAGACAGCAATCTTTTTACACGAAGCAAAGTAGATCAGAAGATAATTTTGTTACAACGAGCCGTTATGTACAAAGAGCAATTACCCCTATTAACGGGGAATTACTGATGGGGGAGGGATATACAACAGGTGATTATTTTTCTGGGATGGCATTTAGGGGTGTGTCACTGAAAAGTGATGAGAGAATGCTACCAGACTCTCAGCAAGGTTATGCTCCCACTATCTATGGGATAGCGAGAACTAATGCAAAGGTGACTGTGACTCAAGGGGGTAATATTATTTATGAGACAACAGTTCCTCCTGGGCCCTTTTCAATTAATGATCTTTATAATACTAACTACGCAGGTGATTTAAACGTTTCTGTTCAAGAGGCTGATGGAACAGTTAGCACTTTTGTCGTGCCTTATTCTTCAGTCCCTGACTCACTACGTGCGGGTGCGCATCGTTATAGTATCACATTGGGCAAGTCTCGTTATGTCGGCGACCATGATCCATTTACTGAGGTTGTGTATAGACATGGTCTCACTAATAGCATCACGTTGAACTCTGGTTTTCAAGTTGCAAAAAGTTATCAGTCATTTTTACTGGGTGGTGTTTATACCTCGTGGTTTGGTGCTCTTGGGCTTGATATGACCTTTTCTAATGCAAGCTTACCCCAAAGTTCAGAGTCTGGGCGAAAAATACGCTTGTCATATAATAAGACATTTATTCCAACAAATACTTCACTAACGGCTTCAAGTAATTTTTATTCAAGATCAGGTTATAGAGAACTGAGCGATGTATTGGATATAAGAGAGTCATTTAAACAGAATAGTGATAACTGGCGTTCTACTTCATCAGAACAACGATCAAGATATGATCTATCGATTAACCAAAGCTTCGGAAAGTTTGGAACTCTTTACTTTTCAGGTTCTATAAAAAACTATTACTCTAGTCACAAGCCAGATAAACAGCTTCAAGTAAGCTATACAAAAGTTTTTTCAAATGGTGTTTCTCTTAATATTGCTGTTAATCGTAGCAGAATGGGAGCTGTTACTGACAATAATGACTATTTAGGCAATATGCCAGGTTATTATAATCCTGCAGCTGGTAGTTCAGGAACAAAAGAAACGACAACACTTTTTTCATTATCCATTCCTTTGGGTAAAGAAATAAATTCCCCTACTTTTAGTAATAGTGTTAGTCATAGTGATGTTAGCGGAACCTCTTATCAATCGACTGTTTCAGGAACAGTTGGAGAGAAGCAAAACTTAAATTATAGTTTGAATTATTCAACAGACAGTAAAGATCATACAAATACATGGAATGGAACAGTACAATCGAGATTACCTGTTGGTACACTGGGCATATCAGCGGGAAAATCAAGGACATATTCACAAAATTCAGTCTCTATGCAAGGGACTGTAGTTTTACATCGAGGTGGGATAACGCTAGGTCCTTATGCTGGAGATACATTTGCATTAATTGATGCTGATGGGGCATCTGGTGCATCAATTATGGGAGGACAAGGAGCCTCTATTGATCGATTTGGTTATGCGCTTATTCCATCACTCACCCCCTATCGATATAATAATATTGCTTTAAATCCTGAGGGAATGAGTACAAATGTTGAGTTACAATCAGGACAGTATCGCCTTGCTCCTTATGCAGGAGCGAATGTTAAGATAAAATTTAGAACGATTAAAGGCTATCCTATATTAATATCAGCAATACGACCTGAGGGGGCAGATATTTTGCCAATGGGGGCGGATGTTTATAATGAAGACAATGAGTCAGTGGGCATGGTTGGACAAGGTGGACAAATCTACATAAGATCTGATCGAGAGGAAGATCGTTTAACTGTAATATGGGGTAACACTCCAGAAGAGCAGTGCCACTTAGCGTATAATTTAAAAGGGCAAGATTTGGATCAACCGCTTATTATGCTAAAAGCTACTTGTGACTAAATAATGGGTGTTATATTTTAATGCGCTGGAAGAGGGATGCTATGAAAAATTATAAACAAGTTAGTCCTATAATATTGGTATTACTGGCGGGTTATTGCAATATCTCTCATGCTGTATGTCAGCGTGTCGCTCCTATTTCAAATTCAGTTGTTAGTCCTCGCTTGGCCAGTATTAATATTACCAATAGTTTTTTACAGCCTGTCGGTGCTCCTTTGGGTACCTCTATTTTTAATGTCGGTACTGGTGATATTAATCAAGTCCTTTTTCAATGTGATGTTTCTGATATCGGAAAAATTTATGAACAAATAGCTACCAGTGGTGATGACCGTGTTGGTGGTTTTTATGATCTTGGACAGAGAGATGGTAATCCTAATTATTTTGCAACCTATTTTCCTTATGTAGGGCTTAGATTAACTCATGTAAACTCAGGTGCTGTTTTTACACGTAGTTGGAAGTCGATTCCTCTAAAAAACTATGAGATAGTTGGTGATAAAATAAATATCCGTGCTAAAGATTTTAGCCCAATTAAAGCCGACCTTGTTAAACTAAGTTCTTTACCTCCTGAGTCGGGTTCTGTTTCTAATCTTTGTGGTAATTTAGCATCAACCACCATGACGTCTATCTATAATTGTATGCAACCTAATGGATATGTGACATTTGTTGGACCAGGGATTCCTGGTGAACAAGATGGCTCAGACAGTGCTTATAATAGAGGAAGTCAAAATGCAGGCGGGTGGAATGCTATCAGTATGGGTGCAGCACCGATGGCAAGCGTTACTTATACAAGTACGTGTGTTGCAAGAAATGTGACTCCTGTTGTGTTGTTCCCTACAATAACAGAAGCAAGTTTAAATGAAGGCAATGTCGTTCGTAACGATTTTACTGTTACTGTTGAGTGTGATAACAGTGCAATAGCCAATGTGAGTTCAGGAAGTACTCTTTTAGGTTTGCAGGCATCCTATTCGGCCTATGCTGCTGCTGAAAAGCTTGGTTTGGTTAATAGTGAGGGTGGTGTTAAATACCTGTTGTCTGATGATTATGACAGTAGCCCTAATACAGCTAAAGGGGTGGGAATTGCGTTGTCTAATGCTACAACTGGACTATCCATGAATTTTGTTGGTTGGAGTAGTTGTACTGCTAGCGGTTGTCCTGCAACACCAGCTTCTGGTTGGTACCCTGTAACAGCGGGCGCACAGGTTAGTAATAATATGGCAAATGGCTACACGACTTATACAACACAGTTTACAGCGACATTAACTAAAATTCCGGGTCAAAGAGTGACTCCTGGTAAAGTTAAAGCGACAGCCTATGTGCTTGTAAGAGTACAATAATGGAGATATATAATAGGATGAAAAATAGAAACTATTCTCAATGTTGTCTATTTTTATGGTTGATTATGGGTGTGTCAACATTGTCTTTCGCAGGGATTATGGCTGAAACGACGAGACTTATTTTTCCTGAAGGAGCGACAGAACGTAGTTTAATGTTAGCTAATACTAATAATTATCCCGTTCTTGTGCAAACGTGGATAGATAATGGGGATGTTAATAATACACCTGAAAAAACGAGTGCCCCTTTCATTGTTTTACCTACTGTCTTTAAAATGGGTGCAAGTGAAGTTAAAGGTATACGAGTTGTATTTAAAAACCAACGTTTACCTAAAGATAGAGAGTCTGTATTTTGGCTGAACTTGTATGAAATACCGCCAACAAATAATAGAGCTTCTGCAACCGATGAAGCTAAATTATTGGTCGCTATGAATACACAAATGAAGATATTTTATCGCCCTAAAAATTTAAGTCAGAAAATAAATACGCTTCAAGATAATTTACAATTTACCTTGATGAAAGATAAAGATAGATTAGTCCTTACTTGTCATAATCCAACACCATATTATGCTTCCTTTTCTTCTCTTAAGTTACTTTCAGCTGGGAAAGTATATAAACCTGATACTAAGTTGGACATGATGGTTTCACCTTTTTCAACCGATCAGTTTGTTTTTAGAGCTAACGATATGTTAAAAGGGCGAAGTATTGACTTAGAGTTTATGCTGATTACTGATACAGGCCTTTCTCAAAAAGGCGAAAAAAAATCCATCTTCACGAGCCAGTAATTTACAAGCGTGTTCGCACACTTTAAACTGCGCGGGTTAATAAATAGTATGGATGAATAAATGATCAGTAAAGATAATCTAACGCTTATATTATTGCCTTTCGCTGGTGGTAATGCTTATTCTTATCGGGATATGTTGAGTAATCTACAAACAACATATGATGTATTAATGCCTGAGTTACCCGGCAGGGGGGCCTTGTCTAATCAACCGCTGATAGGCGATGCCAACCACTTGGCTGATTATCTTATTAATCAGGTAATTAAACCACTTGCTCCCAAACCTTATATAATTTATGGACATAGTATGGGTGGTTTGTTGAGCTATGTGATCGTTCAGAAATTATTGCAAAGTGGTTTAACATTGCCTAAACATCTCATTATCTCTGGACGTAATGCCCCCTGCTTTAAACGTGAGAGGCAAGTACACGGTTATCCCTCTACAACCTTTTGGTCAGAGATAAATGCAATGGGTGGATTACCAAAGGCCCTTTTGGAAAATCGGGAGTTACAGGCTTACTTTGAACCAATTATTAGAAATGATTTTAAGCTTGTTGAAACCTACCATTATATTAAGCCTGATAGTATATTTGATTTACCGATGACTGTTTTTTATGGTGATCAAGACCATATGACGAAAGAGTCTGTAGAAGCTTGGCAACAAGAAAATAAACAACCAGTTAAGTTTATTGAAATGAAAGGCAATCATTTTTTCATTTTTAATCATGTGACTGAGATAACTAACTATATAAATTCTTTAGCTAGTTTATAATAGAATAAAGGGGGACTTTTATCCCCCTTTTATTGATTAGGCTTTAGGTAACGTGACGCCTGTTTGCCCTTGATATTTGCCACCACGATCTTTATAAGAAACCTCACAAACCTCGTCAGATTCCAAAAATAGCATTTGTGCAACACCTTCATGCGCATAAATTTTGGCAGGTAGATTGGTTGTATTTGAAAACTCTAAAGTAACATGACCTTCCCACTCAGGTTCTAATGGGGTGACATTAACAATTATGCCACAGCGCGCATAAGTACTTTTCCCTAAACAAATAGTCAAAACATTGCGAGGAATACGAAAGTATTCAACAGTACGTGCAAGTGCGAAAGAGTTTGGGGGAATAACACAAACGTCCCCGATAATATCGACAAAACTCTTATCATCAAAGTGTTTCGGATCTACAGTCGCTGAGTGAATATTGGTAAATACTTTAAATTCGTTTGCACAGCGAACGTCATAACCATAACTAGAAACACCATAAGAAATAAGCTTTTCAGTTCCCTCAGTACGAACTTGACGCTCAACAAAAGGTTCTATCATGCCATGTTCTAATGCCATACGGCGTATCCACTTATCAGCTTTAATACTCATACCAAAAATCCCTAATACCGTTAAAAATTGTAAGCGATTTTAGCAGAGAGTGTTGTTGGGTTCTATTATTTAAATGGATTTTTAGCTATATGGCTGAGCTAAGTTAATGTCTCTTGTATAAAAATATAGTTTGATAGTTATTTTTTTGTATTTAGCCTAATTAGTCAGTTATGCATATTGATCACTTTAATACTATGACTTTGCAAAAATGAATTTTTGCATAATTTTTTAAAATAATAATATGAAAACAGGTGCTTAATATGAAAACAAAATATTTTTTAGCGACTATTACCGAGCTTGATAGTTGACCTTTTGATCCTACTAAGCCAGTAGTCCCAGAAGAAACAGTTAACCAATCGTTATGCTGCAAATGGACAAAAAACAGCCGTTATAGATACATTGGAACGTTTAGTCAATATTGAGTCAGGGCCTGCCGATGCTGTGGGCATGGCAGAAATGAATAATTTATTAGAACAAGAATTAAGAAGCTTAGGCTTTACAGTGACTAGACATCCTACCACAGGGTCAACCGCTGATCGGGTGAGTGTTGGTGATAATATTATCGGTGTGCTACATGGCAAAGGCGGTAAAAATATCATGCTTCAAGCACATCAAGATACTGTTTATGCCAGAGGTGCTTTAGCCAAAGCACATTTTCGAGTAGAAGGTGATCTTGCTTATGGCCCCAGCATTGCTGATGCTAAAGGTGGTATCGCTGTTATTTTGCATAGTTTGAAGTTATTAAAAGCACAAAACTTTAAAAATTTTGGAACAATTACCGTACTGTTTAATACTGATGAGGAGCAAAGCTCAGTAGGCTCAAAGGATCTTATTACTTCAACAGCGAAACTGAATGATTATATTTTATCCTTTGAACCAACAAGTGTGGATCCAGAGGGGGTGCCACTAGGCACTTCAGGTATTGGTACTGCTACAGTTGCTATTGCCGGACGCGCAGCTCATGCTGTGGCAGAACCAAAAAAAGGTGTTAATGCTATTGTTGAGGCTGCTGATTTAGTGTTACGTACTGTTGATCTGAATGAAGGGAGCGGTGGTTTACGTTTTACATGGACGATGGCACAAGGGGGGAGGTTAGAAATATTTTGCCAGCTAATGCCAGTCTAACGGCGGATATACGTTATCCTAGCAATGATAAATTTAACTCTTTTGTAAATGATCTTAAAGATCGTGTAGCGAAGCAAAAGCTTCCAGAGGCTAAAATAAATCTTGATATTGCTACGGCTCGCCCAGCATTTGATGTGAAAGAATCAGATCAATTACTGATCGATAAAGCCATAGAAATTTATAAATCTATTGGTTATACCTTAGAGGTGTTTCCTAAATCTGGCGGTGGAACAGATGCTGCTTTTGCAGCGTTATCGGGAAATCCAGTAATTGAAGGATTGGGGCTACCAGGAGTTGGATACCATACAACGACAGCAGAGTATATTTCTACAGAAGCTATACCAAGAAGATTGTATTTAACAGCTAAATTGATGATGAATTTAGCACAAAGTAACTAACTTTAAGCGGTTTAAACCCTCTTAAGAGTCGAATAAAAGGGTTATTAATAAAACAATGGCTGATAATTGCCAAACGGAGAAGGTCTAATTTGCCATTAAGTCGTATTGCTGTGATAAAGAAAGGTTTGTTATTGTATAGAACTTAACTATTTGAGTGTTTGTTATAGTATTAGTAATAACAAGTTTAATGGTGAAAATAGAAAGAGAATCAGAGTATTCTATCCGTATATAATGTTATATTGCTTGTAATAGACAACCTTTAAATAGTATTCCTTTATAAAGAAAATAGATTAATAATCATGATTAAACTAATAAAACGAATAATAATTATCTTTTTGCTACTCTGTATTATTGTCGTATCTGGCTACTTATCATTAAGAGGATTTTATAATGCGAGATATTATCAGCACTATATAGAGTCTCCTGTGTTTGCTTGGAATCAGATGCGTACAGTTGAGTTAGCAGGTATTCCTAGTGACGCATTCAATGAGGTTAATTTAAATGCTAAAGTAATGGTTTGGTCTTATAATCAAGAGCGTATCGATTGGCTGATTCGATTATTTCGATTTAACGAGTTAGCGTCTAAAGAAAAAGAAAATCATGCGTTATTGTGTGATTTACAGGCATACCGTAAAAAACACCCAATGATAGGTAATTATTATGACTCTCTTTTCCCAGAAGCTGAAAAACCAAGATTATATAAACAACAACGAGAAGATCAAGAGAATTATATAAAAACGCTAACACAAGACTGGCAGAAGATATTAGCGCTTCCTTGTGGAGTTAAATCATGAAATATAAATTTATAAAATACACTGCTGTATTCTTTTTGTTGATTGGTATTTCTGCTTATATTATAGACCAAACAATTGATGAAGGGCTTTTATACCAATCACAACAAAATTATCAATTAGAGGCGGCAACGTTATCTTATAACCCTGCCGTTGAACAACAGCAGAATATGGCCTCTAAGCAAAAGTTGGCTTTATTAAATAATGTTCAAATGTATGATTTTTTAGCGCGTAGTCATCAAGTAAAAGACCCTAGTACGTTTGCAAATACATTGGTATCATTCAATAATAAAACAAGAGTTATACCTATAGAGAAAGAGCAAATTAAGTTTTTAACTAAGCAAAATGCAGCCTGTCGTTTATTAGAAAATAAGTCACGTAAGCCCATGCCTGAAGCGAGTGAAGTGTACCAAGCATATCAACATCAATTTGGTGATTCTTTAAAATTATCCCTTAGTAAAGAGCAGTTAAATAACCTTTGGCAATCTGTGCATTGTCAGCTATAGCGTTAAAAGAACTCACGGCGAAATGGTGGTAGAGCATTTAGCAAGGCTTTACCATAGCTTTTATTTTGAATAATACGGCGATCTAGCAGGGTGATTGTGCCTTTATCTTGTTCTGTACGAATTAAGCGACCACAGGCTTGTACTAAGCGTAACGATGCATCAGGGACAGTGATTTCCATAAAGGGATTACCGCCACGCTTTTCAATCCATTCGGCTAATGAGGCCTCAATAGGGTCGTCAGGAACAGCAAACGGAATTTTGGCAATAATAACATGTTCGCAATATTCCCCAGGTAAGTCAACACCTTCAGCCAAGCTAGCCAGACCAAATAAAATACTGGTTGAACCTTTATCAATACGTGCTTTATGTTGTTTTAATAACTCTTGTTTAGAATAGCTGCTTTGCATCAAGATGCTTTTTTGTTGGTCTTTAGAAAGCCCTGAAAATACATCTTGCATTTGCTTTTTAGAAGAAAAAAGTACCAGTGATCCCTTATTATCTTTGGTGAGCTCAGGAATCAGTTTAATGATATCATCCGTATGTTCTTTGGCATCTCGTGGGTCAGCCAAGGCTTTGGGAACACGCAATAGGCCGACTTCCTCATATTGAAATGGGCTGGGGACAACACACGTTACCGTAGAGTCGGGTAGTCCTGCCTGCATTTTAATGCGGTCGAATTTTCCTAATGCCGTCAAGGTAGCAGAGGTAAGCAATGCTCCATGAGCTGTATTCCAGAGGCAACGCCTCAGTGTATCAGCTGCTAAAATGGGGCTAGCATTGACTTCAATATCAAGGTAATTACCTGAGGTGAATAAGGTTAACCAACGAGCATGGGGGGCAACGCCTTCTTTATCTATTAGGCTAAAAGTTGCCCATAGCTCCCAGTTACCTTCGGCTCTTGCTAATAAGGCAGCGAAGGCAGGATACCAATCTTCTGCTACATACGAGGGAATGCTTAGGCTTGCTTTTCCATCAATAGCTTGTTTTAACTGCTCAGCTAAACGCGTTAAGTAATCAACGAGTAGGGTAAAGCCCTTTTTTAGTTCGGTGGCTTGGTTTGTGATTTCGTCAGGAACAACACCATGCGCGAAGCGATAACGAGCAGGTTCCTGTTGGTCATTGGGGGGTTCTGGAATCGTAAATAACTGAGTTAAAGTGGTTAACATGAAGTGCAGTTGTTCTTTTAATGAGGGAATGAGCTCTGGCACTTTCTCGAGAATTTTTCCAAAATCACCCGCTGGCGCGTACTGTTTTAAAAGTTTTGTTAGGGTTTTAGCAGTTTGATCTAGCCAATCGCTGGTTGATTGTAAACGAGTAAAATGAGCAAAGTGATTAATCGCTTTGTCGGCAAGATGATGGCCTTCATCAAAGATATAAATACTCTCTTGTGGCGCGGGAAGTATCATGCCACCGCCTAGGGCCAAATCAGAGAGAACCATGTCATGATTAGTGACGATTACATCAGCCTCGTCTAGTTGTTGGCGTGCTTTAAAAAAAGGGCACTGCTGAAAATTGGTACATAACCGATTCGAGCATTGGCTGTGGTCGGTGGTGATTGTTTGCCAGACTTCGTCAGTGATCGGGTCTTTCCAGTCGTCACGATCCCCATTCCAACGACCACCGGCTAGCTTATCTAGCATGGATTTATAAAAATCAGTATCTATTTTTTCCGCGGGCTGAGATGTATCCTCAAATAAAAACTCCGTCCCATATTGGTCTTCTTGGAGTAGGCGGTCTAGTTTTGTGAGGCAAAGATAACGTCCACGCCCTTTGGCAAGTGCGTAACTAAATTTTAATTCTGTATTTTTTGCGATGTCAGGTAAATCTTTGTAAATAATCTGCTCTTGTAGTGCGATTGTTGCGGTAGAGATAATCAGTTTTTTTTCTTCAAATTGTGCACAAGGTATTGATGCAAGCGTATAAGCTACGGTTTTTCCTGTGCCTGTTCCAGCTTCTACTGCTATAATAGCAGGATCATTAACACGCTGATTTTTCTCATCGGTTTTAATCGTACCAAAGACTTTTGCAATTTCTGCTATCATAAGCCTTTGACCATACCGTGGCTTTAACCCTTTTTTGTCTAAAAAGGTGGAGTAAGCTTGTTGTATAGTTGTTTTGAGTTCGTTACTGAGCATGCGAAACCTAGTGAAGAATAAGTTAACTAGTTTACCTTATGCCAAAAAGATAAGTAAGGAGTTATTATGGAAGTTTTATATATTTATGATCATTGCCCTTTTTGCGTGAAGCCACGCATGATTTTTGGGTTTAAGAACCGCCCGTATACCATTACTTATCTATTAAATGATGACGAAGAAACCCCGATAAAGATGATTGGGCAAAAAATGTTGCCTATTTTACAAGAGGGGGAACATTACATGGCTGAAAGTATGGATATTGTTACGCATGTTGACCAACTGGATGGCAAGCCTGTGTTAACGGGGGCTTCAAATCCTGCTGTAATCCCTTGGATAGATAGCATTTACGATAATTTCAACCGGCTTGTTATTCCTCGTTATGCAAATAATTCAACATTGCCTGAGTTTGTAACCCCTGAGGCTAGAGCTTATTTTACACGGAAGAAAGAGGCACTCTTAGGGGATTTTGCAACACTTTTTGAACAAACAGAGGTGCGTGTTGCTGAAATGAATAAAAAGCTCTTAGAGCTAGAGCGATTGATTAAATCTGCTTCAGCTTGTAATGGTGAGTGGTCAGAAGATGACATTCATTTATTTCCTATATTACGTGGTCTTTCTACGGTGGAAGGGGTTGTTTACCCTGAAAAAGTTAATAACTATCGTCAAACTATGTCAGCCTTGACGGGCGTGCCATTATTTACTATCAGCTAAATAGGATAGGGATATTGTTATGTTAAAAATGGAGCAATTTGTTACACCTGTTATTATGTCGGGCGGTTCTGGAACAAGGTTATGGCCCCTGTCTCGACAGGCTAGGCCTAAACAATTTTTAGCATTAACAAGTCGATATTCGTTATTACAAGAAACCATTAAGCGTTTAGCGGGTGTTAAAAAACAAACCTCTATTATTATCTGTAATGAAGAGCATCGTTTTTTAGTTGCAGAACAATTACGAGAAATCGACCAACAAGCGACCATTTTGTTGGAACCTATAGGAAAAAATACGGCACCTGCTGTAGCATTGGCTGCTTTTAAAGTAGCCAAAGAAAACCCAGAGGGAATTTTATTGGTTTTAGCTGCGGATCATGTGATCCAGAATGTCAATGCCTTTGAAAAAGCCATTGGTCGTGCCATTTTATTAGCGAAACAAAATTACTTAGTGACGTTGGGTGTATTACCAACTGCCCCAGAAGCGGGTTATGGCTATATCGAACAAGGTAAGTTATTAGCTGATGATAGTTACCAAGTGAAGCAGTTTATTGAAAAACCTAGTATTGAAAAGGCAAAACACTATCTAAAATCAGGTGGTTATTATTGGAATAGTGGTATGTTTGTATTTTCAGCGCAAGCGTATTTGGCAGAGTTAGAAAAATATCAACCGACTATTTATCAATGTTGCCAAAAAGCCATGCAGTCTACGACGATTGACATTGATTTTACACGTATTGATAAAGAGATTTTTAGTGAATGCCCCTCTGACTCTATTGACTATGCTGTGATGGAAAAAACAGATAGAGCAGCGATGGTTACTTTAGATGCAGGGTGGAGTGATATAGGTTCTTGGTCAGCATTATGGGATACCATAGATAAAGATGGTAATGGCAATAGTACTCAAGGTGATGTATTGCTTGAGCAAACAACGAATAGTTTAGTTTATGCCAGCAAGCGTCTTGTTACAACGTTAGGGATTGATAATATGATTGTGGTTGAAACAAAGGATGCTGTGTTAGTCGCCACAAAAGATAAAATCCAACAAGTTAAATCTATTGTTAATACATTACAGCAGCAAAATAGAGAAGAGATTGTTAATCATACCAAGGTTTATCGTCCTTGGGGATTTTATGACAGTATCGATGTTGGCGAGCGTCATCAAGTTAAACGTATTACTATAAAACCAGGGGCTAAATTATCTTTGCAAAAACATCACCACCGAGCTGAGCATTGGGTAATTGTTAAAGGTACGGCTAAGATTATCAAAGGGAGTGAAACCTATTTGTTAACAGAAGATCAATCAACTTATATTCCGATTGGTGAAATACACTCGTTAGAAAATCCAGGTAAAATTGCATTAGAATTGATTGAAGTGCAATCAGGATCTTATCTTGGAGAGGATGATATTATTCGATTAGAGGATCGGTATGGACGATAATACACTGTTAACTCAACCTAAAATTAGCGTTATTACTGCAACGTTTAATGCGGCAGGTTGCTTACCAGCATTAATCGAAAGCTTACAGAATCAAACAGACAAAGATTTTGAATGGGTTATCGCCGATGGTGGTTCTACGGATGAAACGTTAGCGCTGTTAGAGGGCATTAATGATTTAAATATAAAAATAACCTCTCAGCCAGATTTTGGTATTTATGATGCACTTAATCGGGGGATTAAAGTATCATCTGGTGATTATTATATAACAGCAGGTGCAGATGACCTTTTTTATAATACAGCGATCGCTTCTTTTCGAGAGGCTGTTTTAGATAAGCCTAATGCAGATATTATTTCAGCAAATACTCAGATTGGTGATGTTTTAGTTAAGCCTAAGGGTAAAGTTTGGCTATATGGAATGAAAGCTTGTATCGCAGCACATTCTATAGGTACGCTTATTAGTAAAAAGCTGCATCGGCAAATAGGTTTTTATTCACACTCATATCCTATTGCTGCTGATGAACTTTTTATTTTAACAGCAACCAAACATAAATGTATTTTTCATTATATTGATACTGTAACAGGTTTTCACTCAGTCACTGGTGTGAGCAGTACCAATGTTATAGGCTCATTGCTTGAGTCCTTTCGTGTAAAGTTACAAGTAGGGGAAAATAAATATCTGCAATTGCCTCTATTATTTATAAAGTTATTAAAGAATATTAGAAAATATTAAGGGAGGTTTACAATTGACTTATCGTTTAAGTGTCATTATTCCTCTCTATAATAAAGAAAAATCGATTAATCGAGCTGTTAATTCTGTGCTTAAACAAACTGCTTTTTTTGATGAGTTAATCATTGTCGATGATGGGTCAACAGATGCTAGTTTAGACGTTGTAAAACAATTTGATGATTCACGTATTAAAGTCATTTCACAAAAAAATCAAGGTGTATCTTCCGCTAGAAATACAGCAATAAAGGTTGCTTGTTCAGATTATCTATGTTTTTTAGATGCTGATGATGAGTGGCGCCCTAACTTTTTAGAACAAATAGTGGGACTGATAAAGCTTAATGACAAAGCGGGGATTTATTGTGCTCGTTATGCTGAAGTGGATGAACATGGTAAACAGTTTATAGGTAATTTAGTCAATATAAATCCGAATTTCTATGGCCAATTAGCTGATTTTTTCCTAAGCTATAAAGAGAATCGCTCACTGATTTGTTCATCAAATACCTGTCTTAAAAAAGAATATCTAGAACAGATAGGAGGATTCCCAAAGGAGGCTAAGCTGGGGGAGGATATTTTTGTTTGGTTAAGTATAGCCCTCTCAGCGCCTATTATGTTTAGTGCTAAATTAGCTACTATAGTCTATCGTAATGCAGAAAATAGAAGCCATGCTAGGGTTAAATTAGTATTACCTTACCATATTCAATATTTTCTAAATCCTTCAAAAAGAGCTTTACTAGAAAAAAACTCTACATTAAAGACATTCCTTTTATATAATACCACTATCTTTGGTTTATATGCGGCTCAAGCAGGTAATAGAAGGTTAGCCATTCAAACGGCTAAGTTATTGATGGCACATAAATTGATGTATGGCATTATTGTATTTTTAGGGGCATGTTTGCCTAAGAGTTTTATCCATTTATTAAAGAAACTACGAAATAAAAAGACGCTTTCTTATGAAAACTAATTTAAAAATTTTGGTGACAGGTGGTGCGGGTTTTATTGGTTCAGCACTTGTGCGTTATCTCGTTAATGAAACTAATCATACGGTGATTAATGTTGATAAGTTAACCTATGCAGGTAATTTAGAGTCACTAAAGAGCATTGCGGGGAGTGAGCGTTATCACTTTGAGCATGTAGATATTTGTGATAAAACAGCACTAGAGCAAGTATTTGATGCACATCAGCCTAATGTAGTGATTCATTTAGCGGCTGAGTCTCATGTCGATCGCTCAATTACGGGGCCAGCTGCATTTATTGAAACCAATATTGTCGGTACTTATACGCTACTAGAAGTAGCAAGACATTATTGGAATACGCTCGTAGAGCCAGCTAAGCAAGCTTTTCGCTTTCACCATGTTTCAACTGATGAAGTCTATGGTGATTTAGAGGGAACTACTGATCTTTTTACTGAGACAACGCCTTATTCACCAAGCTCTCCTTATTCAGCAAGCAAAGCGAGCTCAGACCATTTAGTTCGTGCTTGGGGGCGGACTTATGGGTTACCCGTATTAATTACTAATTGTTCTAATAATTATGGTCCTTATCATTTTCCTGAAAAGCTTATTCCTTTAATGGTCCTTAATGCTTTGGAAGGTAAGCCTTTACCGATCTATGGCGAAGGTAATCAAATTCGCGATTGGCTTTACGTAGAAGATCATGCCCGTGCGCTTTACAAAGTTTTAACAGAAGGTAATGTAGGCGAAACGTATAATATTGGTGGCCATAATGAAAAGCGCAATATTGATGTGGTTTATGCACTTTGTGATTTATTAGAAGAGCTTGCACCAACGCATCCTAAAGGTATCAATCAATATGTTGATCTTATTACTTATGTAAAAGATAGACCCGGTCATGATGTGCGTTATGCCATTGATGCCAGTAAAATTGCTCATGACCTTGGTTGGAAACCACAAGAAACCTTTGAAACAGGTTTACGAAAAACTGTTGAGTGGTATTTATCCAATACAGAGTGGGTTGAACATGTTAAAAGCGGTGCTTACCGCCAATGGATTGAAAAGCAATATGGCTAAAAAAATACTGTTACTTGGTAAAAATGGCCAAGTGGGGTGGGAGTTACAACGTGCTCTATCACCTATTGGGCAGTTGCTTGCTTTAGGTCGCCGTGATTTTGGGGGTGACTTGAATGATCTCAAAGCGTTAAAGCAGCGCATATCAGACTATAAGCCTGATGTCATTGTGAATGCTTCTGCTTATACCGCTGTTGATAAAGCAGAAAGTGATGAGAAGCTTGCCTTTTACGTCAATGCTGAGTCGGTTGCTCTATTAGCAACACTTGCTAATCAGCACAATAGTTTATTAGTGCATTACTCAACCGATTATGTTTTTGATGGTAGTGGTTCAGCACCTTGGTCAGAAACAGATAACCCTAATCCATTGAATATTTATGGTAAGAGTAAGTTAGCAGGCGAGCAAGTAGTCCAAGAAATAGCTCACCAGTATTTGATTTTTCGTACTTCATGGGTTTATGGGGTACATGGTAATAATTTTATTAAAACGATGTTGCGCTTAGGGCGTGATCGTGACTCATTGAGTGTGGTTTCTGATCAAGTCGGAGCTCCTACAGGCGCAGAGCTAATTGCTGATATCACTGCGCAGACAGTTAATGTATTTAAAAAAGAGCAAACAGGTATTTATCACCTATCAGCGAGTGGTGAGGCCTCATGGTATGATTTTGCAAAACTGATTTTTGCAGAAGCTAAGCAATATATACCCGAGCAGTTAAAAATAAATCACTTAGCCGCTATTACCACACAACAATATCCAACGCCTGCTTTACGTCCCCTTAATTCAAGACTATCGACACAAAAGCTGGCTACACACTTTGATCTCTATTTGCCTGATTGGCAAGTAGGGGTAAAAAGAGCTATTGCAGAGCTATTATTATGAAATTAATTCAAACGAATATTGCTGATGTTGTTATTATTGAGCCCCAAGTATTTGGTGATGAACGTGGTTGGTTTATGGAGAGTTATCATGAAACCAATTTTCATGATGCCCTAAAGTCTCTAGGGTTACCAACGCCTAATCGTTTTGTTCAAGATAACCATTCCTGTTCTCAAAAAGGTGTACTAAGAGGGTTACATTTTCAACGATCCCCTTATGCACAAGGTAAATTGGTACGCGTGATACAGGGCTCAGCATGGGATGTGGCGGTTGATATTCGTCCGGACTCTAAAACATTGGGACAATGGGTGGCTGTTGAGTTAAGTGCTGAAAATAAAAAAATGTTTTGGATTCCAGAGGGTTTTGCCCATGGGTTTGTGGCGTTAGAAGATAATACGCATTTTCTTTATAAAACGACAAATGTTTATAATAAGGAGTCAGAAGGTGCAATTATTTGGAATGATCCTCGCTTAGCGATCGAGTGGCCTGCTTTAGAGTCTGGTTTTATTGTTTCAGATAAAGATGCGATTGCTCCTAGTTTTCAAGCTTATTTAGAGCAGATAAAATAGTTACATGAACATTGCCATTATTGGAACCACCGCCCATTCTATCTTGGGGTTTCGAGTTGATTTAATTAAAGCACTGGTGGCTAAAGGGCATTGTGTTTATGCATATGCGCAGGATTATCAACCGCAAACGATACAGCAAGTCGAGGCGTTAGGTGCGGTTGCCATTAATTATCCTTTTAACCGAACAGGTTTAAACCCGCTTATTGATCTAATTAATACCTATAGGCTCATTAAATTATTAAAACAGTATAAGATTGAGCAAACCTTCTGCTATTTTACCAAACCCGTTATTTTTGGCACGTTAGCGGCTGTATTTGCAGGCGTTAAACACCGTTATGCTATGCTAGAGGGGCTAGGTTATACTTTTACCCCACAACCTGATGGCACGGCTTTTAAGGCAAAGCTCTTAAAGCGCATACAGGTTTTTTTATACCAATGCACTTTTCCGCGATTGACACGGCTTATTTTGTTAAATGATGATGATAAAAGAGACCTTGTTGATCATTATCGTATCAATGTCGACGTGGCTATCTTAGGTGCAATCGGATTAAATCTTGATGATTATCCTTACACGCCTGCACCTATTCAACCAGTAAGATTTTTATTTATTGGGCGTTTATTAAAAGAGAAGGGTATTTACCAGTATATACAAGCGGCCAAGCAAATTAAACAGAAGTACCCTGAAGTCGAGTTTGTTGTGTTAGGTCCGATTGATCAAGAGAACCCTGGCGGACTGAGTGAGGCTGAATTAAAGCGCCTTATTGGTGATCAAATTATTATTTGGCCGGGTTTTGTTAATAACGTGGCAGAGTGGATTAAAAAAAGCAGTATTTTTGTTTTACCTTCTTATTACCGAGAAGGTTTCCCCCGTAGTACTCAAGAGGCGATGGCTATAGGGCGTGCTATTATCACAACCAATGCTCCAGGTTGTAGAGAAACAGTTAAAGAAGGTATAAACGGTTTTTTAGTCTCACCGTATTCAGCCTCAGAAGTTGTGGATAAAATGGAGTATTTTATTACGCATCCCCATGAAATTATTAACATGGGTAACCATAGTTATCAGATGGCACAACAGCAATTTGATGCGAAACGTATTAACGATCGCTTAATGGCGTTATTGGATCTTAAATGAAAGTTTTAATCACAGGTGCAACGGGTTTTGTAGGGAGTGCATTCTTAAAAAAAATCCTTGAAGACTATCAGTTTACTCCCATTATAACTGTCCGTGAGTTTAACCAAACGTATAAAACGCTACAACAGTTTATAGTAAAAGACTTAACGACTACGATAGACTGGAGTGAAGTACTGATTGGTGTTGATTGTATTGTGCATATTGCGGGCAGAGCCCATGTTCTGAAAGAAACCGCCCAAGATCCGTTACAAGCTTTTCGTGCAGTGAATGTTGATGCCACGTTAAAGCTTGCTAAACAAGCCTTAGCGGCGGGAGTAAAGCGTTTTGTTTTTATTAGCTCCATTGGTGTAAATGGTATCCACAATACAGAGCCTTTTACAGAAGATGATATGCCTAATCCACAAACGGACTATGCACGCTCTAAATTAGAAGCAGAAGAGGCTTTATGGCAGCTTACTAAAGACACTGATATGGAGCTGGTTATTATTCGCCCCCCTTTGGTGTACGGTGAACAGGTAAAAGCTAATTTTCTTTCTTTGTTGAAGTGGGTTTATCGAGGGATCCCTTTACCATTAGGTTGGGTAAACAATAAGCGATCCTTTGTGAGTGTTGATAATCTGGTTGATTTACTGATGATTGTTTTAACACACCCTAATGCAGCTAATCAATTATTTTTAGTGGCGGATAGTGAGACACTATCAACAACACAACTATTGAAGTTAACTGCAAAAAAAATGCACAAATCTATTTTCTTGTTGCCTGTCCCTGTCATTTTATTAAAGATAGCAGCAACCATACTTGGTAAAAAAAATACGGCTATTCAATTGTGTGACTCTTTAGAGGTAAGTATTGATAAAGCCAATATTTTATTAGGCTGGCGTCCATCTATCTCTATAGAAGAAGGTCTGCATAAAACCGTCACAGCCTTTTTACAAGCGCAAGGCCAATCATGCAAGGATTAGTATTTCTCTATTTCGTTACCGCAACGATTGGAACAGGGCTACTCACATACCTTATCCGTCATTATGCGTTGGCTAAAAATTTATTGGATATTCCTAATCAACGCAGTTCTCATACTGTTCCTACCCCCAGAGGTGGAGGGGTAGCCTTCGTTGTTGTTTTTTTATTACTATTACCTTTTTTGTTTATGGCAGGCTTTATCTCTCTAGCCTTTTTAATTGCTTTTTTAGGTGCAGGAATCGCCGTCGGGATTGTTGGATTTTTAGATGATAAATGGTGTGTTGCTACTAAGTGGAGGCTATTAGTACATTTTTTTGCGGCGTTATGGATACTTTATTGGATGCATGGTTTTCCTCCATTAAATATAATGGGAATCAGTATTCCTGCTGTATTAACTACCATGTTAGCCTTTTTTTACTTGGTCTGGCTATTGAATCTCTATAATTTTATGGACGGTATTAACGGCATTGCTAGCGTTGAAGCAATCACGGTTTGTTTTAGTGGTGCTATTTTTTATAGTATCTCGGGTTATGCGTTTGCAAGTTGTATACTTCTCATCTTAATGGCAACAGTCATCGGTTTTGTCTTTTGGAATTTCCCTGTGGCGAGAATTTTTATGGGAGATGCAGGAAGTGGTTTTTTAGGCATTATGATTGGCGGATTATCCATTCAAGCGGCGTGGGCCTCTACACCATTATTTTTTGCTTGGCTGATTGTTTTGGGTGTGTTTATTGTCGATGCAACATGGACACTGATTAACCGTTTACTGCAAAAGCAAAAAGTCTATGAAGCACATCGTAGTCATGCTTATCAACATGCGGTGGACTATTTTGGTAAACATACAACGGTAACGCTAGCAGTATTATGCATCAATATTTTTTGGTTATTACCTATTGCATTATTGGTTGTATTGCATTATTTAAGTGGATTATTAGGATTAATGATTGCCTATATTCCCTTGTGTCTTTTAGCCTATTTCTTTAAAGCAGGTTCAGTTCAATATAACTAGGACATCATTTTGTTTGAAGATAATTTTAAACAACGCGTATTACAGGTGCTCAATAGTGTTCCTTATGGAAAAGTAACAACTTATGGAAATATAGCAAAACTAGCAGGTTCACCTCGTGCTGCACGACAAGTGGGGGCTATCTTAAAAGGATTACCTAATGATACGCTACTTCCTTGGCATCGAGTTGTTAATCGTGAGGGGAAAATAGTCTTGATGGGAGATGCTTATAAAATACAATGTCAGCATCTTATTGAGGAGGGTGTAGTGTTCAATCAAATGAGTGGATATATTGATTTGAAACTGTTTGGTTGGATGATGGATGGTGTTTAAGTTTTATGTCCGTTAATCCATCTTATCTAAAACTTTTAGTTCCTATTATCTATGTAGGTCTATTTATTTTTATTTTATGTAATATAGTTATTGCGATTATAGAAAAAAGAGCCATAAAAATAGCAGTGAATCTTGTTATTTTGCTTTTTCTGATAGGGATGCTCATCTATGTGATGAGATTTAGTGCTGATTTACTTAAGTGTTGTTAGTTTAATTTAGTGTTTATAATAAAATGAGTAGCAAGAAAAACTTGCTACTCATTGTGTTGGCTTACTTCTTTGTAGTATCTATATAATCAAGAAGGATATTAGCTGTTTCAACCAAGTAACCATCTTTTTCTGGTTGTGGCACTTGGTCTTTTTCTAGCTGCTCATTTATCTCTTTTTCAAGATCATCTAATTTAGCCAGTGGTTTATCACCCTTTGCAGCACGTCGAGTATTCTCTAAGGCTAAGAAGTCTTTCTCTGATTGTGCTTTCTGTTGCTGACGTTTCTCAAGATTTAATGAGAGCGTTTTTTCCTCACTTAATTTCTTAACAAGCGCGGCACGCTCTTTGTAATAAACAAAGTCAGGGCTGTTAGAGACTCGTGTATCATGTGCTTGTTGTAGTTTAGGTAATACTGATACAAATGGGTTGGTTTTTGGCTTAATTGCCGCAGGGATCGTATCCCAAGGCATGGCCTGTGGTAAAATATTTTCACCTATTTGGTCAGTATCAATAATAGCAGGGTAGTCTATATCTGGAACAACCCCTTTATTTTGTGTACTTTGGCCTGACACCCTATAAAACTTGGCAACGGTTAGTTTAAACTCGCCATGTTTAAGGGGAAGGACTGATTGTACTGTTCCTTTTCCAAAAGTTTGCCCACCTACAATAAGTGCGCGATTATAATCTTGCATAGCTCCCGCAAAAATTTCAGAGGCAGATGCTGAAAGCCTGTTTACAAGAATAATCAAGGGACCTGTATAGATTGGTTTTTGTACGGTGTTAGCTTCTTTGTTGGCAGCAGAAACATCGTCTAAAACAGCGATTTGACCATTACTGTCTCTTACTTGTACGGCGGGCCCCATGGGTAGGAAAAGGCCAATCAAATCAGTGGCTTCTTGTAAAGAGCCTCCACCATTATTGCGTAGATCAATAATAATACCATCGACTTTATCTTTCTGTAACTCAGCAATGAGTTTTTTGATATCGCGAACACTGCTACGATAATCTTTCTTATTATTCTTTATCCCTTTAAAATCAAGATAGAATGTAGGAAGGTCAATAATACCCACTTTATGTGACTTACCTTGGTGATCTAAGGTTAAAACAGATTTTTTAGCCGCTTGATCTTCAAGTTTAATGGCATCACGCACTAATGTTACTTTCTTTGTCGTTAAGTCACCAGGCGCATTGGAAGCAGGGATTATTTCTAACTCAACTTTAGAACCTTTAGGACCACGGATCTTTTTAACAACTTCATCTAGACGTAAGCCGATGACATCAACCATTTCGCCATTGTCTTGACTCACTGAGACGATTCGGTCAGCAGGTGCTATTTGTTTTGATTTGGCAGCAGGCCCAGCAGGTACTAAACGAACAATTTTGACATAATCGTTATCACTTTGTAGAACAGCACCAATGCCTTCTAGGGATAAACTCATGTTAATATCAAAGTTTTCTGCTGTCTCAGGCGACATATATTCTGTATGCGGGTCATAAGAACTTGCAAACGCATTAATATAAGTTTGGAATACATCTTCACTGGATATTTGTTTTAAGCGTTTTAGCTGGTTGTTATAACGCTTAGACAATTGTGATTTGATTTCTTCATCTGTTTTATTGGCTAGTTTAAGTCTTAACACATCATCAATAAATTGTTTATTCCATAAGTCTTTTTGCTCAGCAGCACTTTGTGGCCAAGGCGCTTTTTCTCGGTCGATTAAAATAGTTTCATCACTATTGATGTCAACTTTATCGATGCCATTATTAACTTTTGCGATTAAAAAATTAGTGCGTTCTTGCATACGATCTAAATAGCGTTGATAAATCGTATAGCCTTGTTTTAATTGACCATATCGAAGCAAGCGGAAAAACTCTGTACGTAATGGTGCAAACTCATCGATATCGGATTGTAAAAAGAAGCTACGTTGGGGATCAAGGCTTTTAAAATAACTATCAAATACGATTTCAGATTGTTTGGCATCAATCGGTAACTTCAAGTAATGATGGCGACGTAGTATTTCAAAAATATTAAGACTTGTAATAATTTGATCTTCATCTGGGGCTAACGTCTTCGAATTAACTTCGTTAGTTACTTTTTTATCAGTAATACTTTCTGTATTCTTTGGGGTAACTGTTGAAGGGAGTGTGTCAGCAAATGTATTTGCAGTGCTTAGTCCTAATGATAGTAATAATGCGCTGGTGAAGCCAAAAGCACAAACGGATGATAACGTTTTTTTAGTGAAGATGTTTTTCATGGGGTTTAATATTGTTCCATTTAATCAATAATATTTTATGGGTATAAAATACGACAATAGTGCGGTAAATATACCATTCTTTAAAACATTATTCTTAATAATATTCTGTAAGAAATTCTTTTATACGATTAGCCGCTTCTATACATTCTTTAACGGGGGCAACCAATGCCATTCTAACCCTGTTTTCTCCTGGGTTTAAACCATCAATCTCTCTTGATAGGTAAGAACCTGGTACAACAAGAACATTCTGCTTTATTAGTAATTGTTTAGTAAACTCAGTATCTGCAATCGGTGTTTTAGGCCATAAATAGAAGCCACCATCAGGTTTCTTAATATCCATTACTGGAGATAAAATACTTAATACAGCATCATACTTTTCACGATACAGCACTCGATTTGCAACGACATGCTGCTCATCATGCCAAGCGGCTATACTAGCATACTGTGTTTGTTCTGGCATAGCACAACCGTGGTAAGTACGGTATAGTAAAAATTTCTTTAATATTTTGGCATCACCTGCCACAAAGCCAGAGCGTAGTCCTGGTAAATTAGAGCGTTTTGATAAACTATGAAAGACTACACACTTATCAAAATCATGGCGACCCATTTCAGCACAAGCCGTTAATAGACCTGCAGGAGGGTTTGATTCATCAAAATACAGTTCACTGTAGCATTCATCACTTGCAATGGCGAAGTTATAGGTATCAGCCAGCTTGATCAGTTTTTTTAATGTCTCTATTGGGGTAATAGACCCTGTTGGGTTGCTAGGCGAGCATAAGAATAAAATTTGGCATTTTTGCCAAATATCAGCAGGAACCTTATCAAAGTCTGGGATAAAGTTATTTTCTTGTGTGCAGGCTAAGTAGTAAGGTTTTGCGCCTGAGAGTAATGCTGCCCCTTCATAAATTTGATAAAAAGGATTAGGGCTGATGACAAGAGCTTCTTTGCTATTATCAACAACTGCTTGTGTAAAAGAAAATAAAGCTTCGCGCGTACCATTAACCGGTAATATGTGGTTTTCAGGCGTTACCCAGCCTTGAGGGACTGAAAAGCGTTTTTCAACCCAACTCGCCATCGCTTGACGTAACTCGAGTGAACCAATCGTTGTAGGATAAACAGACAGTTTATCGATATGGTCAATCAGCGCTTGCTTAACAATGCTAGGCGCCTCATGTTTTGGCTCACCTATAGATAAGGATATTGCTGTTTTGGTAGCAGGAGGCTTCACGTCACTCAATAAAGCTTTGAGTTTTTCAAAGGGGTAGGGCTGTAATTTTTCTAATAATGGGTTCATAGTTAAGTAATCTTTAAGGGTTATATATTCATTGTAAAATCTTTTGTTATCGTTTCTGTTTGAGAAACTTCTGACAACTGGCTGATAATCGCCTGTTTTAGCGCTGATATTTTTGTAGCATCACAGATAGCATGCCCTGTTTTATCAATAACCAAGAAATTATCTTCAACACGCTCACCTAAAGTAGTAATTTTAGCACCTTGAATCGTTAAGTCATAAGATAAAAATATTTTGGCAATGCGTGCTAAAAGCCCTGGACGATCAGGTGCCTCTATTTGCACAATACTCATATCATTTTGAATGTCTTTATAAACAGCCACTTTGGGTTTAAATGTAAAGTGTTTCAATTGACGAGGAATACGTCGCTGAATGATGGTTTGGTAGTCTTCTGGGTTTTTAAGGCCGTTGATTAACCCTTCCCGAATATCATTAATTCTTTGTTGATTTTGGCCTATTGATGAACCATCTTCATTTAAAACAATATAACTGTCTAATGAGAATTTAGATGTGGAGGGTAAAATGCGTGCATCTTGAATACTAAGATTAAGTTGTCCCATAATAGAAACAGTTACTGCAAAAAAGTCGTGCTGTTTAGGGGCATAAATAAATATTTGAGATGCGCTGCCTATTCCATGTTGCGATGTTTCTTTAAATAGTACCAAGGGGTCTTGGGTATTGGTGTGATGTAAAATGGCTTCCGTATGCCATGCAATATCACTAGAGGTATGACGTAAGAAATAATCTTCCCCCATTTGTGTCCATAATGTTTCTACTTCGTCTTCATCTATCCCTGTGCGCGTTAGGATATCGAGTGCAGCACGTTGTGTTTGCAGTATTTGCTCTTGTCGACCTAATGGGTTGGCTAGGCCGCGACGCAGTGCTCGTTTGGTTTCTGTATAAAGCTGCTGCAGTAACGTTGCTCGCCAAGAATTCCAAAGCGTTGGATTGGTTGCATTAATATCTGCCACGGTCAGTACGTAGAGATAGTTTAGTTTATTTTCATTTCCAACCTGTAAAGCAAACTCATTAATGACTTTTGGGTCGGTCAAATCTTTACGTTGCGCTGTTGTCGACATGAGTAGGTGGTTTGCCACAAGCCATGAAACTAAAGCAATATCATCGGAAGATAGATGGTGGAGTTTTCCGAAGTATATAAATTCTTCAGCACCTATTTCAGAGTGATCACCACCACGTCCTTTGCCAATGTCATGGAATAATCCTGCTAAGTAAATTAACTCGGTTTTAGGCAATTTTAAAAAAACTTTAGTAGGTAGTGGGAATTTCTCCATCATTTCTAAACGTGAGAATTTTCGTAAATGCTTAATGACTTTTAATGTATGGGCATCAACCGTATATATATGAAATAAATCATATTGCATTTGCCCCACAATATGGCCAAAGGCAGGAATATAACGACCTAAAATACCGTAACGATTCATACGTCTTAAATTGCGGTGTATGTCTGTTTCACAGCGTAGTAGTTCTAAAAAAAGTTGGGAGTTTTTAGGATCATGTCTAAAAGCGTCATTGATAAACTGTCTTGCTTCACAAAGTAACCGAATAGTATTAGCACGTATTCCCCAAATTGCAGGGTTCTTGGCAAGTACAACAAAAATTTCTAATATCGTTGATGGGGTATCACGAAAAACATGGGGTGATGTGATCTCAATAAAATCATTACAAATTTGAAAGTGTTTGTTGATGGGGATGATGCAAGGCGTTTTATTTTTTTCTAAAATGACTTCTTTAAAATGTTGATAGATAATTTCATTAATACTCGAAACATTCATTACCATTCGGTAATATTTTTTCATCAGCTGTTCAATGGCATGCTTAGGGTCTTCATTGTTATAGCCTAGTAATTTAGCTACTTTGGCTTGATAATCAAGTAGAAGACGGTCTTCCGATCGATTGGCGAGCATATGTAATGCATAGCGTACTTTCCACAAAAAAAGTAGTGATGCATTCATAACTCGGTATTCATTCTCTGTGATAAATCCTTTGTTTATCATGGCATGCAATTTTAACGTGCCATATTCACGTCGACCTATCCACAAAATAGTTTGGATATCCCTTAGACCACCGGGAGAACTTTTTACATTCGGTTCGAGATTGTATTCAGTGTCATTGTATTTTTCATGCCGCTCTTTTTGCTCAAGGTATTTTTGAATGAGAAACTCAGAGCTAGGCCACATTTTATCAGTGCTTGTCGCTAACAGCATTTGCTTGCGTAGGGCATCGTTACCAATAAGGGTTCGGCACTCTATAATATTTGTGATAATGGTGAGGTCTTCTCGTGCATGCTCAGCACACTCATCTAATGTGCGAACGCTGTGGCCAATCTCTAAGCCAATATCCCACAGCAACATTAAAAATTGCTCGATGGCTTGAACATATTCATTTTTATGGCCATTTTCAACGAGTATTAGTACATCAATGTCTGAGTGTGGGTGTAACTCCCCTCGGCCATATCCACCAACAGCTAGAAGTGTAATATGTTGTGAACCTGCCCAATCAAATTGCTTCCATGCTTGGGTTAGAATTTGATCCATAAACCATGCACGTTCAGTGATCAGTTTTCGAATGTCATACCCATCACAAAAACGTTTGTCTAGTACTGTACAAGCATATTTTATGGCTTTTTTAAAAGCAGTCACAGGGCTTGACTTTAATGCAAGCTCTGCTTGAAACTGACTCAGATTAAATAGCTCAGCAGTACTCATTGATGATCCTATTCAAATTTTAATTAGAACGGGGAAAGCTTTCTTCTTTTCGTAATGTTAATACTTCATAGCCTGTTGGTGTAACTAAAATCATATGCTCATATTGTGCTGATAATTGACGATCTTTGGTAATAGCTGTCCAACCATCGCCCAGTGTTCTGGTTTCATATCGACCTTGATTAATCATCGGTTCGATAGTAAAAACCATTCCTTCTTTTAGTTCAAGCCCTGTTCCTTCTTTACCATAGTGCAGTACTTGAGGTGCTTCATGAAAGCCAAGCCCTATCCCATGTCCACAATAATCACGCACCACAGAAAAACCATTTTTCTCAGCATGTTTCTGAATAACGGCGCCAATATCGCCCAGGTGAGCACCGGGTTTAACTTTTTCAATACCAAGGTACATACACTCTTGTGTTATTTTACATAAGCGATTAGCCCACTCAGGTGTATCACCGAGCAAGTACATTTTACTGGTATCGCCATGATAACCATCTTTAATAATGGTAATATCAATATTAACAATATCACCATTTTTTAATGGTTTATCGTTAGGAATACCATGACAAACAACGTGGTTGACAGAGGTACAAATAGATTTTGGGTAGCCATGATAGTTCAGAGGAGCAGGAATGGTTTTTTGAACATTAACGATATAATCATGGCAAATGGTATTGAGCTCATCCGTTGTAACGCCAACTTTAACATGCTCGTCTAACATTTCTAATACATCAGCGGCTAAACGACCTGCAATACGCATTTTTTCGATTTCTTCTGGTGTTTTAATAATTACGCTCATAAATACCCGTTTTTACTTTGTGTTTTATTATCAATTGCCTTATTTTAACAGGTTGTATAATAAAAAACCAAAAAGATACAGTGTTGGCACATGGCCTTTAAGAAAGTGGTAGGTTACATCAGATAACTGTTTCAAAAGATTGATTGAAATATTATCGATATTTATTAGGTGGTTAGAGATTTTATCTCACTAATTTATTTAACTTAATATATAATGAAACGATAGTATATTTAATTAACTGTTTTATCTTTTGTCAAATTGCAATCAAGAGTTTAGCTAATGAAAAAATATTAAGACTAGCCGTTTGTTCTGTTTTATTGGCAGGTTGTGCTGGTAATACTTCGCCAGTAGGTTATGGTTTAATCACTAACGTAAAAGGGCCTATTACTGCTACAGATAATGTTGCAAGCTCTAAAAAGGGAGAGCTTGTGCTACTAACGTGCTAGGTATTGTCGCGGCAGGAGATGCTTCTATTGTAGAAGCTAAGCGTAAAGCATCAATCACTAAGGTTGCGACTGTTGATTATTCTTCAACAGGTGTTTATCCTTTCTTCGGGTCTACCTGTACTATCGTAACAGGTGAGTAATTATTAAATCAAAATAAGCAAGTATTGATAATTTACTCGATCGAAAAGGAAGATACTCTTCCTTTTCGATGATAGCATGATGGCTTTAGTGTTCTTAATAGATAGATTAATCTTTCTTATAAATTAGCAAACTATGAGTCTAAATAGCTTGTTGTCTTAGCGCTGCAATTCTATCTTCTAAACGGGGGTGACTCATAAATAGCTCTTGAAACCCATTTTTTAATGAACCATTAATCCCAAACGCTTGTAAGCTATCTGGCATTTCAGCAGGAATGTTCGCTTCAGCTTGTAAATGCTCTAGAGCAGAAATCATCGCCGCTGAGCTAACTAGGGAGGCGCCTGCATAATCGGCTCTAAACTCACGTTTTCTTGAGAACCACATCACGATAATCGTTGCTAATATACCAAGGACTAGCTCGGCAACAATTGTTGCAACATAAAAGCCTATACCTCGACCCTCATCATTCTTAAGTAAGACACGGTCAACAGCATAACCGATGATTCGAGCAAAGAACATTACAAAGGTATTCACAACACCTTGTATTAAAGTAAGCGTTACCATGTCACCATTTGCTACGTGGCCAATTTCATGCCCTAAAACAGCTTTTATTTCATCAGCTGAGAATCGTTCTAACATCCCTTGGCTAACGGCGACAAGTGCATCATTTTTGTTCCACCCTGTTGCAAAAGCATTAGCTTCATAAGCTGGGAAAATACCTACTTCAGGCATTTTAATACCTGCTTTTTGTGAAAGCTCTTGTACTGTTTGAATTAACCATTGCTCATGACGTGTACGAGGTTGATCGATAACCTGTACCGCCATTGATCGTTTTGCCATGAATTTAGACAGAAATAATGAAATAAATGATCCAGCAAAACCAAAAATGGCACAAAATATAAGCAGTGCTTGTAAGTCTAAACCGTTCTTCCCAATATAGCCTGAAAAGCCTAACAGACTTAATACAATACTGGCTATAAACACAACCGCTAAGTTAGTCAGTAAATATAAAAAAATACGCATCTAATTAAAAACTCCTAAATATTGAGAACTTTGCTTATTATTTTCTTTATGATTCTGTTTTATATGATTTATTATACATAAGTTCAAGTATTGCTTTATTTCAAACTGTGTCTATTCTTCCAAAGAAAGGTTATCATTTATATAATTATCGAGCAAAGTGATGGCAATGAGGGTTAAATTAGATAGCTTTATCATGATAAAACTAATAATATTAACGCCTTAAATTTATCGAGTAAAATACACGGTTAAGGAAATTATGAGATCTAGCAATAGCAAGCTTGAAATATCTACCTTTTTTATCATTTTGATCTTTTTTAGCTGTGCTTTTTTAAGCATTATGTTGCCTTTTTTTAGTGCTATTCTCTGGGCTGTTATTTTGGCTGTTTTATTTACGCCGATGCAAAGGTTTTTAGAGAAACGCTTAAATGGTAGATCTAATATTGCAGCGTTCATTACGGTATGTACGTGTATATTAATTGTCATTATCCCCGTTATTTTTGTTATTAACTCTTTATTTCAAGAAAGTACTATGTTGCTTGCACGTATTAAAGAGGGTAAGTTCGACATGGGCCAGTATTTACAGCATGTTGTTGATGGCTTACCTAAGCCCATGCTTAATGTATTAGAGCGTCTTGGTTGGAACTTTGATCTAGTTAGTATTAAGACCAGATTGTCTGAGTTAGGCATGAAAACACTTAGTTTTGCAGGTAATCAAGTTTACAGCATAGGCCAAGTCACATTGCAGTTTGCTGTTAGCTTGTGTGTAATGCTTTATTTACTATTCTTTTTATTACGCGATGGTTCATGGATGGGGGATAGCATAAAGCAAGCTATCCCTTTAACCGATGATCACAAGTCTGATTTGTTTGTAAGATTCTCAACAGTTATTCGAGCGACTGTAAAGGGTAATATTATTGTTGCCTGTATTCAAGGTGCCTTAGGTGGAGTTGCACTTTGGTTTTATGGCATTCAAGGTGCTATTTTATGGGGCACTATAATGGCGGTATTGTCATTATTACCTGCGGTGGGCGCTAGCCTTGTTTGGGGGCCTGTTGCTATTTATTTCTTGGTGACGGGTATGTATTGGCAGGGCATTACCCTTATTTTATTTGGGGCACTTGTTATTGGTATGATTGACAATGTCCTTCGTCCAATCCTTGTAGGTAAAGATACTAAACTCCCAGACTGGTTAATTTTACTTTCTACATTAGGTGGTATTTCAGTATTTGGTATCAATGGTTTTGTTTTAGGCCCCTTGTTTGCTGCAATGTTCATTACTATTTGGGCAACCTTAACAGAGCGTAGGCTACAATATAAAACAGAGGATGAGTCTTCCAATAACACTCCTCCACGAAATACACCAAAAAAACGCAGATACTATAATAATAGGAAAAATAATAACGCTAATCGAGACCAAAACAATGACTAAGGATGTAGTATTAGAGTCCTCTTGGAAGCAAGTTTTGCACGAAGAGTTTGATAAGCCTTATATGAAGGCGCTTGGGGATTTCTTACGCAGTGAGAAGCGTGCAGGAAAGATTATTTATCCCAAGGGATCACTCATTTTTAATGCATTAAATAGTACACCGCTAAATCGAGTCAAAGTTGTTATTTTGGGGCAAGACCCCTATCATGGCCCCAGCCAAGCCCACGGTTTAAGCTTTTCTGTACAATCCCATGTGAAAGTTCCTCCATCATTAGTAAATATTTATAAAGAGTTAAAACGAGATCTCAATATTGATCCTCCTCCTCATGGTTGTTTACAACCGTGGGCCGAACAAGGGGTTTTATTATTAAATACATCATTAACGGTTGAGGCTGGTCAGGCTGCCTCTCACTCAAAGCAAGGGTGGCAATTTTTTACTGATCGTATTATTCAAGAAGTCAATCAACACTGTCAAAGTGTTGTGTTTATGCTTTGGGGGTCACATGCGCAAAGTAAAACGCATTTTATTGACCAAACAAAACATTTGGTTTTATGCTCTGCGCACCCTTCGCCTTTGTCGGCACATCGTGGTTTTTTAGGCAATGGGCACTTTAGTAAAGCAAACTTTTTCTTGACTCAACGTGATATAGCGCCTATTAATTGGCAGTTACCTCATCATATTGACTCTTTACAATAACCTAAGGTTTATAAAGTGACAGCATCAACATTTAATCCATTAGATTCTATTTCTCATATTATCGCCGTTGCTTCTGGTAAAGGGGGCGTAGGTAAGTCCACTACATCGGCTAATTTAGCCATGGCATTAAGCCAGCAAGGTGCCAAGGTTGGTATTTTAGATGCTGATATTTATGGGCCGAGCCTTGGCATATTGTTTGGGATACCAGAGGGAACTAAACCGGGTGTTAAAGATGATCAATACTTTATCCCCATTGAGGCGCATGGTGTATCTGTTATGTCGATGGCTTTTTTAGCCTCTGATCAAACCCCTATGGCATGGCGTGGCCCCATGGCTTCAGGAGCGCTGCTTCAGTTACTTACCCAAACAGCGTGGGGTGAATTAGATTATTTAATTATTGATATGCCGCCAGGAACAGGCGACATTCAATTAACCCTTGCACAAAAAGCCTCTATCAGTGCGGCCGTTGTGGTGACAACTCCTCAAGACCTTGCCCTAATAGACGCAAAGAAAGCCATCGGCTTATTTGAAAAAGTGAATATTCCTGTGCTTGGTATTATTGAAAATATGGCCGTTCATATTTGTTCTGCTTGTGGTCATGTGGAGCATTTATTTGGTGAGGGTGGTGGTGAAAAGCTTGCGAAGCAATACCATGTCCACTTATTAGGTTCTTTACCTTTATCTCTTGCTATTAGAGAGCAGGCAGATTCGGGTGTTCCTATTGTATTAGCTAATCCTGAGTCTGAAGCTTCGAAGCTTTATCAAGCTATTGCTTTACAGGTAGTACAGCAGTTAGCTCAATTACAGGCTCAAGCCTCTATTTTGCCTATTATAGAAATTACAGACGAGTAAGAGAAGTTAGGTTGTATGCGTTTAAAGTCTATTAAATTAGCGGGTTTTAAGTCTTTTGTAGATGCAACAACCGCCTATTTTCCAACCAATATGACGGCAGTTGTTGGGCCAAATGGGTGTGGTAAATCAAATATTATTGATGCAGTGCGTTGGGTAATGGGCGAAGGATCTGCTAAGAACCTTCGTGGTGAATCCATGATTGATGTTATCTTTAATGGGTCTAATAGCCGTAAACCTGTCACCCAAGCGTCCATCGAGCTTATTTTCGATAATTCCGATGGAACTATTGTCGGCGAGTATGCCAGTTATGCGGAAATTTCTATCCGTCGGCGGGTTACGCGCGATGGACAAAATCAATACTTTTTAAATGGTACAAAATGCCGTCGGCGCGATATTACAGATATCTTTTTGGGTACAGGGTTAGGTCCTCGTAGTTATTCTATTATTGAGCAAGGCATGATCTCTCGGTTGATTGAGGCCAGACCTGAGGATTTACGCAGTTATATTGAAGAAGCCGCTGGTATTTCCAAGTACAAAGAGCGCCGCAGAGAAACAGAAAATCGTATTGGTCGTACCCAAGAAAATTTAGCCCGACTATCGGATTTAAGAGAAGAGCTAGGAAGACAGTTAGAACGTTTACATTCACAAGCAAAGTCAGCGGAAAAGTATCAGCAATATAAAATAGAAGAAAGGCAGCTAAAAGCAGAGCTCACTGCTATACGTTGGCGAGATTTACACAGTAAAACAGAAAATCATCAGCGCGTTATTCGTGAGCAAGAACTAGCGCTTGAAGCGTTGATAACTGAGCAACAAAATGCAGATACGCATATTGAGCAATACCGTGATAAACACCATGATTTATCAGAAAATTTTAATCAAATACAAGGTAGGTTTTATGCGGTAGGTGCTGAGATAGCACGTATAGAACAAACGATTCAGCACAATCAGCAAAGAGTAAAACAGTTACAAGAAGACAGCCTTGATGCAGAGAAAAATTATCAAGAAGCTGTAACAACTATCGCGGCTGATGACGAGCTATACGCGAGTATGGCAGAGGAAATTGTACTGCTTGAGCCAGAAAAGGAGCTATTAGAGGCTAAAGTCGAAGAAGCAGTTATTCAATTAGAGGAACTTGAAGCCACTACCATTAGTTCGCAAGAAGCGTGGCAAGTATTTAACCAAAATAGTAATGATGCAAAGCGTCAAGCTGAAGTTCAACAGTCAAGAACTCAGCATTTTGAGCAGAGTCTTGAGCGGTTAAGTGAACGTGTACAGCGATTAACTAATGAGCTAGCACAACTTAATGCTGATCCACAGTCGGCTGAAATTCTTTTATTAGATGAACAATTGAGTGAGTCTGAACTGCTTATTGCTCAAACCGAAGAGGATAAAGAGCAGTTACAGCAAGATATTAATCAGTTACGGGATAAGCGTAGCCAGTTAGATTCTCAGTATCAAAAGCAACAAACGGATAATCAAAAACTTTCTGGGCGTATTTCCTCACTCGAAGCGTTACAACAAGCTGCCCTTAATCCTGACAATGAGGTTAGCCAATGGCTATCTAAGCAGAGGTTTGAACATTGTATTTATTTAGCCGATAAGCTAAAGGTAGAGGATGGTTGGCAACTTGCGGTAGAAACGGTATTAGGTGCAGATTTACAAGCAATTATTAGTGATCATTTAACGCATGAAGCCTTGCAATCATTTGATAAAGGTGAGTTGCGAGTTTTTCAGCCCACTAACAATGCATTGACTGTTTCAACACCGTCTTTACTTGATAAGGTAATAACAAAAGATATTGCCCCCTCATGGTTAGCGCTTATTATTCCTGCTGAAAATTTAGAGGAAGCATTCACTTTACGCGCTCAGTTGGCTGTAGGCCAAAGTATCATCACCCAAGATGGCTATTGGATGGGAATAGATTTTATTCGTATTAAGCGAGGCGAGCAATCAACAACGGGCGTATTAGCCAGAGCTGAAGAGCTGCAAAAACTACTTCAGCAACAAGATGAGAATGAAGAGCTTATCGAGCAGTCTCATCAAGAAATTGAGGTGTTAGGCCAACAACTCACTTTAAAAGAGCAAACATTGGCAGATCAAAACAAAAAGCTACAGCAAATGACCCAACAACGTGGAGAGCTCAAAGCAAAGCTAGTAGCACATCAAGCAAAACTCGAGCAGATAACACAACGCCGCCAATATTTAGATAAAGAAATTAGCGAACTCACGATACAACAGCAAACACAGTTCGATGAGCTAAAACAAGCGAGATCACTTTTGCAAGAAGCGCTTGATCAAATGGCTGAGTATGCAGAGCAAGATGGTCAACTGCAAGCGCAGCGTAATCAGTTGCAGAATCAACTTGAACATTGGCGTCGAGAGGAACGTAGTCAGAAAGAGCAACTTCATCAATTATCGATTAAGTTGAATGGGCTAGTCACTAAGCGTCAGGCAACAGAACAATCTTTACAACGTTTAAAGCAACAAGTTGAGCGCTTACGCGAGCGTAAAGAGCTTTTGCAAATGCAATTAGCTGAAGGCACAGCCCCTATAGATGAGTTACGTTTTTCTTTAGAGGAACAGTTAGAAAATCGCTTGCAGATAGAAGATACATTGAAGCATGCGCGATTGGCTCTAGAGGATGCTGATGAGTCGTTACGTCAAAATGAACAAAGACGTACTAAGGCTGAACAGCAAGCTCAAGCATTACGGGCACAGCTTGAGCAACAACGCTTAGACTGGCAAGGGTTAAATGTTCGCAAAAAGTCTTTTCAAGAGCAACTACAAGAAGACAATTACGACTTGCATACACTGTTACAGAATCTATCTGATGAAGCGATAGAAAGCGAATGGTCCCAACGATTAGACCAAATAGCTGAACGTATACAGCGGCTAGGTGCAATTAACTTAGCGGCGATTGAAGAGTATCAACAGCAGTCTGAACGTAAAAACTATTTAGATGAACAAAATAATGATTTAGTGGAAGCATTAGCAACGCTTGAAAATGTTATTCAGAAAATTGATAAAGAAACACGTCAGCGTTTTAGAGAGACATTTGATCAGATTAACGGTAGTTTACAGCAGTTGTTCCCCAAAGTTTTTGGAGGGGGAATGGCTTCGCTTGAGCTAACAGGCGATGATCTTCTAAATACAGGGGTGGCTATTATGGCAAGGCCACCGGGTAAAAAGAACAGTACTATTCATTTATTGTCGGGTGGAGAAAAGGCCTTAACTGCACTCGCTTTGGTTTTTGCTATCTTCCAGCTTAATCCTGCTCCTTTTTGTATGCTAGATGAGGTGGATGCTCCTCTTGACGATGCTAACGTTGGGCGTTATGCCAATTTAGTGAAAGAAATGTCGGAGAAAGTTCAGTTTATTTATATTACCCATAATAAAATAGCAATGGAACAAGCCGATCAACTCATGGGGGTTACCATGCACGAACCAGGATGTTCACGCCTTGTGGCAGTTAATATGGAAGAGGCGGTTGCTTTAACCGAGTTGTAGTGTAATGTTTATTAAAACATATTGTGTTTATTTTCATGGGTTATTAGCGTAAGGTAAACAAAAATACACTAGCAGCTCGGAGTATACCATGCAACTTATCGGCTTATTAAGATCCCCTTTTGTCAGACGTGTGGCCATTTCATTAAAGTATTATGGTATCCCTTTTGAGCACTATCCTTTGTCAGCTTTTGGTGAGGGTTATCCTATTTTATCGGCCATTAACCCCGTTGCAAAATTACCCACACTCGTATTAGACAATGGTGATATATTGATGGATTCAGGCTTGATACTTGAATATTTCGAGTCACAAGTACCTGTTATTCAAAAGTTATTACCCATGACGGCCAACGATTTAGCTTCTCATTTAAAAGTAATAGGGCTTGCGATGATGGGGGCAGATAAAACCGTTCAATTAGCTTATGAAACACAAAGGCGACCTGAAGATAAGCAGTACGGTGAGTGGATTGAACGTTTAACTCAGCAAATTAAAGGGGCATTTAATGCGCTTGACTCTGAGGTAGCCAATAACTCCGATTGGCTTATGGGGGAGGCAATCAGTCAAGCAGCCATTTCAACAGCCGTTGCTTGGAGTTTTAATCAGTATGCTTTACCTAATGTATTGGATAAACAAGATTTTCCTAATTTAGTACAGTTTACCCAGAGCTTAGAAAGTTTGCCTAATTTTATTGATACACCTATAGAATAATGAATAATGGTTTTTATTCTTTTTAGGTATATAATCAATTGATTAAATGCAATGGATTATCAGAAATAATAGAAGAAGAAAGATTTTCAAATAAGAGGAATGAACAGATGACGATTTTTGTAGATAATGCCCAGTCCATTGGTAAAACACCATTAGTACAGTTGAATAAGCTAACAGTTCGTGGTGTCACTATTCTTGTGAAAATAGAGGGGCGTAATCCAAGCTACTCCGTTAAATGTCGTGTGGGTGCTAACCTTATTTGGGATGCTGAAACATCAGGTAAATTAAAAGAAGGCATGACCATTGTTGAGCCTACTTCGGGTAATACAGGGATTGCTTTAGCCTCTACAGCTGCTGCTAGAGGGTATAAGTTGATCTTAACTATGCCATCCTCAATGAGTTTGGAGCGACGTCAGGTATTAAAAGCATTAGGTGCTGAGTTAGTGCTAACAGAACCTGAAAAGGGGATGAAAGGGGCGATTGATAAAGCCAATGAAATTGTTAATAGTGACCCAAGCAAGTATTTTATGCCTCAACAGTTTGATAATCCTGCTAACCCAGCTATTCATGAAAAGACAACGGGGCCTGAGATTTGGCAAGATACTAACGGTGATATTGATATTTTTGTTGCAGGCGTGGGAACAGGTGGAACGTTGACAGGTGTTTCTCGTTACATTAAAAATACGCAGAAAAAACCTATTATTTCGGTAGCAGTTGAACCTACTAATTCTCCTGTTATAACGCAAGCCTTAGCGGGAGAAGAAATTAAACCTGCACCACATAAAATTCAAGGTATTGGTGCTGGTTTTATCCCTAAAAATTTAGATTTATCATTAGTGGATCAAGTGGTGACTGTGACTGATGATGAAGCAAAACAAACAGCGCTACAGCTGATGAAAGAAGAGGGTATCTTGTGTGGGATTTCTTCAGGTGCAGCCGTTGCGGCGGCATTAAAACTTGCAGAGCAACCTGAAAACCAGAACAAGACGATTGTTGTTATTTTGCCTGATTCTGCAGAGCGTTATCTATCCAGTATGTTATTTGCAGATATGTTTACCGAGCAAGAGAAAAAACAATAATAAGAAAGGACGTTAACGTCCTTTTTTATTCTCTAGGAGCACAGGTATTAATAATTGTTGTGGGGTCGGTAAAGATCTGCCACTTATAACTATCTACCCCTGCAAATAATTGCTTATAACGCGGACTTTGCTCATCTTCATTCGTGACGTTACGAATGGCTATACACTTAACCTGCGTAGGGTATTTTTTCATCATTTGGGCATAGATTTCTGGGTCAGCCTCCCCTGAGTCACCGATTAATATAAATTGTCGTTTAGGGTAAGCGTTGAGTAGCTTTTCTAGTGTTGATAGCTTGTGATTGCGTGAGTCATCTCCCGTTGGGATAATGGAGTGCCAAGTTGTTGCCTCTCTCAAATGAACACTGCCTGTGGGAAACTGTGCCTTATCCATGAAGTCTTTTAATGCGGGATACAGTTGTATAGGGCTAGAAGAAAGGTAATGGAAGCTAATCCCCTTTTTTGCCATTTGTTGATACCAATCGCGCATGCTATTGATGGCTTTAAATGGCTTGATAAAAGTATTAATTAAGAGTTGTTTTTGATCTAACACCTTTGAATCTTTTATGGTGTCGTCAATATCTGAAATAACAGACAATCCAATATCAGGGCTAAAAAAAGATAACTCTGTGTTAGTGGATTCGGGAAGGTTTAGGTCAGAAATAGAGTAACTAATACTATGATTACTTTGCTGGCTAGGTATCGTATTAAGATAAATTACCTGATTAGTAACGCCACCTTTATCTGTTTTAGGTAATGTGTAGGTTGTGTTATTTAGCTTTATGCTTAACACTTTGCCTCGTTCTGAATCGACTCTAAATAATTGGCTTCTTTGATACAATAGGTCATACTCCTCGGGAGTTAACGTATCCTTATCAATGCCTAAATATTTGGTTAAGAGAGAGGTCATCCCTGGGCGCCTTTCTTTCTCATAAACCCACGCCTGTATACTAATAGCTAATTTATTATCAGGGGTTTGATAGGCAATATTCGGAATGAATAACACATGTTCATCTGATTTTAATTCAGAACCATAAGTGATTGACATATTAATTACAGATAATAAAAGCAATAGCTTTTTAACGTGCATGTAAAAGTCCTTGTCATAAAATTATACAAACATGATAACAATAAACGCTTAACTTAACATTTTTTTTACAGGTGCTTTCCTATAATGAAGCACGAATTAGTTCTTTATAGGTTTGAACCCTCGATGAAAACCCTAAAATACATGCCTTTTCTGTTATCAGTTATATTATTTTCACTTGCCCATTCAGCTTCTGCAAGTGAGTTAGAAAAGGACTGGGCAACACCGATTGATACCCGCTTTAAGTTTTATCAAGTGAGTCCTCTTTTATTTCGTAGTGCTTTACCAAACTCCACAGATGTTGATCTGATTAAACAACAAAATATAGGCACAATCATTAGTTTTATTAAAGAGGATGATAAAAAGTGGCTTGGAAAATCTTCGGGTATCCAACTGCTAAGCTATCCTTCCCATGCTGATCGTATTGATGATGACGATGTGTTAGATGTTTTAAAAGTGATTCAGAACTCAAAGAGTCAAGGTAAGTCTGTATTAATTCATTGTAAGCATGGACAAAATCGAACAGGGCTTTTCGTTGCTATGTATCGTATTATTGTGCAGAATTGGACAAAACAACAAGCCATAGATGAGCTTGTGAATGGTATTTCAGCGACACAGGCTGATGATGTAAAAGACGCGATTGCTTATATACAAAAAGCTAAAGTGAAAAAAATTCGTAAGGCACTTCAACAAAACTCCTGCAGTACCAGTAAATATGCATTATGCCAATGGTTTAGTTAATGGTAATGTGAATTTATTAAGATGACTTCGTGACCTTTGTGTAAATGCGCTTTATAATGTGCGTCGATATTTAATCGAACAAGCATTATTTATGAAAAATGACCCTTTGTCTTATTTAAATAATCAGTTTCTAGTGGCAATGCCCCAGCTAGAGTGCTCAGAGTTTTCTAACTCATTGGTATATCTTATTAGCCATAATACAGAAGGCGCCATGGGGATTATTGTAAATAAAGAGAAACCTTTTCATTTGGCTGATATATTAGAGCAGCTAAGGCCCGATACACTATTTCCTGCAGTAAACCTAATGACACCAATCTATCATGGTGGCCCTATTGATACAGAACGTGGTTTTGTATTGCACTCCAAAGATAACGTTTTTCAAAATACAATTAACTTACCTGATATCCAGTTAACCTCATCCCAAGATGTATTGATTGATATTGCCGAAAAGAAAGGGCCTGAAAACTACCTTATTGCATTAGGTTATGCAGGTTGGGGAGCAGGGCAGCTAGAGCAAGAAATTATTGAGAATACATGGTTAACTTGTCCATTTAACGCCGATATTATTTTTAAAGTAGCCTCTGAGCAGCGTGTTGATGCTGCATTGGAACAACTGGGTGTAAATTTTTCATCACTATCGCGCCATGTAGGGCATGCTTAATGGAGACAGCGCTTCCTAAAATCATTTTAGGGTTTGATTATGGGTTACGCCAAATAGGAGTTGCCGTAGGTCAGGGTTTCACCAAGCAAGCAAGAGAGCTCTGTGTATTAAAAGCACAAGACGGTATTCCTAATTGGCAGCAGATAGAGCGTTTACTAAAAGAATGGCAACCCGATGCTGTTGTTGTTGGGCTGCCTTTGAATATGGATGGTACACCTAGTGAAATGAGTAAGCGTGCTGAAAAGTTTGCACGTAGGCTTCATGGTCGTTTTCAAGCCACTGTTTATACACAAGATGAAAGATTGACGAGTTATGAAGCCAAGGAGCAATACCACGCGCAAGGATATAAAGCAGACTACCATAAAAACCCAGTCGATGCTTTAGCCGCGGCATTAATCATTGAAAGCTGGTTAGAAAATTATTCTTCAACAACGGAGAGCATATGATGTTGCCTTTACCCTCAGAGCTTTTGCCTAAAATAGCAGATCAACTTCAAACGTATTTGACTACACACAATATTCAAAATCCTGTTTATGTCGGTATTAGAACAGGGGGTGTTTGGGTTGCAACACAGTTATTGGCAGAAATGAATAAACAAGATGAAACGTTAGGTATTTTAGATGTTTCATTTTACCGTGATGATTTCACACAAAAGGGTTTAAATCCACAGGTTAGTCCTTCGGCATTACCTTTTGAGATTGATAATCAACATGTTGTTTTAATTGATGATGTGCTAATGAGTGGTCGTACCATAAGAGCTGCTATGAATGAGCTATTTGATTATGGACGCCCTGCGAGTATTACATTGGTGTGTTTATTGGATTTAAACGCCAGAGAGTTACCTATTAGACCTGATGTGGTTGGTGAGGTTCTTAATCTCCCTGAAAATCAACGCGTTAAAGTTCAAGGGCCTACACCACTGACTCTTGAGTTAAAAACATTGGCTTGCTAAACTAAAAAACTGAGGGCTTTTTTGATGCTTAAAAGAAAACAAACACTACAATTAAATAGGCAGGGACAATTAAAGCACTTTCTATCTTTAGATGGTTTGCCAAAAGAAATTCTCACGGAAATATTAGACACGGCTGATTCATTTCTTGAAGTAGGTGCTAGGTCAGTAAAAAAAGTTCCCTTGCTGAGAGGGAAAACGGTTTGTAATGTCTTCTTTGAAAACTCCACTCGTACTCGTACAACTTTTGAGCTTGCAGCAAAGCGTTTGTCTGCTGACGTTGTTACATTGCATATGTCAACCTCATCAACCAGTAAAGGCGAAACCTTAACTGATACCTTACATAACCTTGAGGCGATGTCTGCCGATATGTTTGTGGTAAGACACAGTGAGTCTGGTGCCGCACACTTTATGGCTGAACATGTTTGCCCCCATGTGGCGGTAATCAATGGTGGAGACGGTCGTCATGCACATCCAACCCAAGGTATGTTGGATATGCTAACCATTAGACGTCATAAAGGTGACTTTGCTAATTTATCGGTTGCAATTGTTGGCGATATCATGCATTCACGTGTTGCTCGAACGGATATGCTAGCGCTTGAAACGCTAGGTTGCAAAGATATTAGAGTGATAGGCCCTAACACCTTATTACCCATCGGTTTGACAGAACAATATAAGGTTAAAACCTACACTAACATGGATGAAGGTATTAAAGGAGTGGATGTCGTGATCATGCTTCGTTTACAAAAAGAACGCATGCATGGTGGCCTATTGCCCAGTGAGGGAGAGTATTTTAAACAGTATGGTTTGACAGAAAGACGTTTGGCTTTAGCCGCACCTGACGCCATTGTTATGCATCCAGGGCCTATTAATCGTGGTGTAGAAATAGAGTCGTCTGTGGCAGATTGTGAGCAATCAGTGATTTTAAACCAAGTGACCTATGGTATCGCGGTTAGAATGGCCGTACTTTCTATGGCGATGAGTGGGCAACTAACAGAACGACAATTGGAATTGGAGAATAAATAATGACGATATCAATTACCAATGCAAGAGTTATTAATCCTAGTAGTGGATTTGACAAACAAACAGATATTCATATTGAAAATGGCAAAATCATTGCTATTGGTGATAAGCCTACGGGTTTTATTGCTGACCAGGTTATTGAAGCTAAAGGGCTTGTTGCTGCGCCAGGCTTGGTGGATTTGAGTGTTAATTTGTGTGAGCCAGGTTATAGTCGTAAAGGCACTGTTGCAACGGAAACACTTGCAGCTGTTGCGAGTGGTGTGACTGCACTTTGCTGCCCACCTCATACAAAGCCTATAGCCGATACAACCGCTGTTCTTGATTTGATTTTAGAAAAGTCACGAGAAGCTAATCTTAGTAAAGTTTTTCCTATTGCAGCGCTAACAAAGGGTTGTGAAGGCTCACAGCTTTCAGAAATGGTAACATTAGCAGAGGCGGGGTGTATTGCATTTACTAATGGTTTGGCGGAAGTTGAAAGTAATCGTGTCCTAAGAAGAGCGTTGGAGTACGCTGCAACTTTTGATTTTCAAGTAACATTTACCTCTCAAGACAGTAAGCTCGCAGAGGGTGGTGTTGCTCATGAAGGATCCATTGCTAATTTCTTAGGGCTTGCAGGGATTCCAGAAACAGCGGAAACAGTGGCTCTATCACGTAATTTACTGCTGGTTGAGCAAACTGGGGTACGCGCACATTTTAGCCAGCTTACCTCCGCCCGCTCTGTTGAATTGATTGCGGCCGCTCAAGCGAGGGGGCTTAATGTAACAGCAGATGTAGCACTTTATCAGCTTATTTTGACAGATGAATCGTTATCTGATTTTTCAAGTCTCTATTATGTTCAACCGCCGTTAAGAACACTTAAGGATCGTGATGCTTTACGTGAGGGGGTTAAGTCTGGAGTAATCCAAGCTATTGCTAGTCATCATCAGCCTCATGAAAAAGATGCTAAATCAGCCCCTTTTGCAGAAACAGAACCCGGTATTAGCAGTGTAGAAATATTGCTTCCTTTAGCGATGACATTGGTTGATGAAGGGCTGTTAGATCTTCCGACTTTACTAGCAAGGTTGACTTCTGGTCCTGCGAGCGCACTTCGCTTACCTGCAGGTGACTTAGCAATTGGCAAAGCAGCTGATATTGTTTTGTTTGATCCCAAAACATCTACCATCGTTGGTGAACATTGGCATTCAAAAGGGAAAAACTGTCCTTTTATGGCGCATTGCTTGCCTGCTAAAGTTAAGACGACTTTTGTTGATGGGCGTATTGTCTATCAAGCGGAGTAATTATTTATTAACAAGAGTGAACATATTTTTTTATGCTTGATTGGTTGAATGCTTTTTTACAGCACCATCAAAGTTTAATTGGATTAGTTATTTTTCTTATAGTTTTCTTTGATTGCATTGCTTTGCTCGGATTAGCTATTCCCGGTAATACAATGGTTGTGATTGCAAGTGCTGTCGCAGGTAGTTATAACTACCCTCTCTGGAAAGTAATTATCCTCGGCATTTTGGGCGGGTGGCTGGGTGACATTGTCTCGTATGGTATTGGCTATAAGCTTAAAAAAAGAGTTTATCAACTTAGCTTTGTTAAGAAAAATCCTAAATGGATCAACTCCGCTGATAACTACCTTAAGCATTATGGTATTATGGGGCTTGTGTTAGGACGTTTTGTTAGCCCTTTACGATCAAACATGTCAATGATGGTTGGTATTTTTCACTATCCTGTGGTTACCTTTCTAATTGTTACCCTTATGGCCAGTTCTCTTTGGACAATCACTTTCGTTGTTCCAAGTTGGTTGACGGGGGTTGCCTTTTCTTTTCCTGTTGATGAGCAATTTTGGATGACGTTAATTTATGTAGTCGCTATTCTAGCTATTTTTATTGCAATAAGTGTTTATGGGTGCCTTAAGCAAAAGAGCTGGGTGACTGCTTATATGTCATTGGCTAGCTTAGTTTTATTGTTATTGCTTTATCTTTTTTTACCGAACTTAAATACTTTGGATCAAGGTGTACTGGCAATTGTTCAAACGATTCAAGAAAAGCCATTAGAAAAGGTAGCGCATTTTATAACGGAGCTAGGAGGATATAAAGTACAGTTTGTTATATCAGCTGTGTTATGTTTTTTATTGTTGTTTATGAAACAAATAAAGCCTTTATGCTTTTTTGCTTTTACAATGCTCGCCACAGCGACTATTGGTTGGATACTGAAAGAATCAATTGCTCGTGTGCGTCCTTTTGGTATGTCGGATGTTGTACAAACCTTTAGTTTTCCAAGTGGGCATACGTCTGCTTCGTTTGCCTTTTTTGTGAGTATTGGTGTGCTTGCAGGGTTAGGGAGGCCTCCTAAACAGCGTTTGATGTGGCTTTCTATTGCCTTTCTTCCTGCATTTTTGATTGGTTTGTCACGTATTTATTTAAACATGCATTGGTTAACCGATGTGATAGCAGGGGCTTTATTAGCCGTTGGTATCAGTATGTTTGTATTAACATGGGTAGAGTTCCATAAAAAAATGCAACCCTTACCCATGAAATGTTGGAAAATACTCTTACCGATAACTCTGATTGTGCTTATTTGTGGCGCTGTCCTCTCCCTTAGGGCTTTATGATTTACTCATCTAGCCCTACGAAATTGCCTGCTTGATGTTGCCATAACCGAGCATACAATCCATTTTCTTTGATTAATTGTTGATGGGTGCCCGTTTCAACAATTTTGCTGTTATTTAAAACAATAAGGCGATCCATTTTGGCAATGGTTGATAGGCGATGAGCAATTGCTATCACGGTTTTATCTTTCATAAGCATTTCTAAACTTTCTTGAATGACGGCTTCTACTTCAGAGTCTAATGCTGATGTGGCTTCATCTAAAATGAGAATAGGCGCATTTTTTAGTAGTACCCGTGCGATCGCTATTCGTTGACGCTGTCCACCTGAAAGTTTTACGCCTCGCTCACCGACTTTAGCATCTAATCCTTTACCGCCGTCATTATCGACTAGGTTAAGCACAAACTCATCGGCTTTAGCTTGGCGTAATGCATGTAGCATTTCTTCCTCCGTAGCATTAGGCTTACCGTATAAGAGATTTTCTCGAATGGATCGATGCAGTAGTGCAGTGTCTTGCGTCACCATCCCAATCTGGGATCGAAGACTATCTTGTGTGACCTCAGCGATGTTCTGATTATCGATAGTAATGCTGCCCCCTTGTAAGTCGTAAAGCCTGAGCAAAAGGTTGACTAGCGTTGACTTGCCTGCCCCCGACGGACCTACAAGACCTATTTTTTCCCCCGCTTGAATGGAAAAGTTAAGATCTTGGTAAATGGGGCGTTTACTATCGTATGAAAAGTAGATATGGTTAAACGTAATATTACCTTGAGGAACTAACAAGGGTTTTGCATTAGGTTTATCTTGTACTGTTCTAGGTTGTGAAATGGTTCTGATACCATCTTGTACAATACCAAACTCTTCAAAAACACCATTAACTACCCACATAATCCATTCAGACATGTTATTAATACGTATCACAAGCCCTGTTGCTAAAGTAATAGCACCGATGGTAATTAAGCTATTTGACCATAACCATAAAGCAAGCGCTGTTGTGCTAGTAATCATTAACCCATTAATAATACAGAGGACTTGACTCATGGCAGTGACTAGGCGTGTTGATCTTTGCGCTGCAACTGTCTGTTCTTGCATGGCTTTTTTAGCATAGTCTTGTTCGAGTTCGGTATGTGCAAACAATTTAAGTGTAGTTATATTGGTATAACTATCCACCACGCATCCCATCAATTTAGAACGGGCTCTTGCGGAGATAGCAGAGCGTTGCTTTGTTCTAGGAACAAAGTAGATTAAAGTCAATACGTAAGCAACAAGCCAAATTAATAGTGGAATAGTTAGGAGCCAATCCGCTTCGATGAATAGAAACAGTGCACTACCAATATAAATAATCACATGCCATATGGCATTTACACAGCTGATTGCAGAGCTACGTAATGAATTGCCTGTTTGCATAATACGGCTTGAAATAGTGCCCGCAAAGTCACTGTGAAAAAAATTTAAGCTTTGTTTTAAAACATACCGATGTTGTTGCCAGCGAACTAACGTAACAAGATTCGAAGTCAGTGCTTGTCTTTCTAATAGATCATGAATGAGAAAAAAGAGGGGGCGCAATAATAAGATGACAACTGCCATCCATATTAATTCATAACGGTGGTCACTAAAGAAGTTAACTGGCGAGGAGGAGGCTTGAATATAATCAACAATTTTTCCTAAAAAGTTAAAGAAAGCAACCTCTATAATCGAAGCAAAAAAACCAACAATCAGCAAACATAAAAAAATACCTTTGACTTGCTTTAAGTAATGCCAGTAAAAAGGAAGAATCTTATTAGGTGGCATTTCATCAGGGACTTCTTTAAAAGGATCAATTAGTTTTTCAAAGCGTTCAAAGAGCATGGTAGCCTCTTAAATAAAAGAATGGCAAAAACAGTAGTGTGTTAATAAGAAATATTCTCATTTTACAGCGACTAAAGGGATAATGAAATGTATTAATCTCTTTCGTTCACAAAAAACGCTCTTTAAATTAACAATAATCAGTGCTGGCAATGACTGCACCAAACCGTAGTACGTTGGCCTAGTTTAACTTCTTTTAATAGTTTGCCACAGGTTTTACAAGGTAAGTTACCACGGCCATAAACATTTAATGTTTGCTGAAAATACCCTGGTTTACCATCGCCACCCACGAAATCACGCAGTGTTGTCCCGCCTACTTCAATAGCACGAGCCAGTATTTCTTTGATGTAATGTACTAATTTTTCATAGCGTGCTTTAGAAATGCTATTGGCTGGCTTATTAGGATTAATACCTGCTGCAAATAAGGCCTCGTTAGCATAAATATTACCCACACCTACGACGACTTTGTTATCCATAATAAATAGCTTTATGGCAACACTGCGTTTACGAGAAACATCGAATAAGTAATCGCTATTAAACGCATCAGTTAATGGTTCGGGACCAAGGTTTTTAAGTAACTCATGAGTAGCAGGTTCTTTTGTCCATAAGATACAACCAAAGCGCCGAGGATCGTGATAACGTAAGATGACACCATTTTCTAATAGGATATCTACGTGGTCATGTTTTTGAACTGGCGCATTATCTTCTATAATGCGTAAGCTTCCTGACATGCCGAGGTGAATAATAATGGTACCTGATTCAAGTTCTAATAATAAGTATTTAGCACGGCGCTTAACCACTTTTATGCGTTGTTCTGAGGTTAAAATATCAAGTTCATCAGGGATCGTCCAACGTAGGCGGCGCTCTCTGACAATGACCTGTTTAATTTTTTGATTAATAATATGAGGCTCAATTCCTGAACGGGTGGTTTCAACCTCGGGTAACTCTGGCATTTTTTATCCTGTGATATCGATTAAAATAATGACATTATAAATCGCTTATCATTTTTGATCTAACCATATAAAAATAGATTCGTTTAATCTAAAAGTTATTTTTGTTAACATGCTAACAACTACTGTGATAGGCAATGAGATAAAAATAAATGACTAACTCAACGTTTGATGTTGAAACTTTAGCGACAACATATAGCGATAAATCACCGCGTGACATTCTCAAATTAGCGTTTGAACACTTTAATGATGACCTGTGGGTATCATTTAGTGGTGCAGAAGATGTAGTTGCATTAGATATGGCATGGCGAATTAATAAAAAGGTGAATGTATTTTGCCTTGATACAGGAAGACTACATCCTGAAACATATCAATTTATTGAAGAGGTTAGGGATTTTTACTCGATTAATATTGAAATATTATCACCGGATTACCAAAAATTAGAGCCTTTTATCAAAGAAAAGGGGCTTTTTAGTTTTTATAAAGATGGGCACAGTGAATGTTGTGGTATTCGTAAAGTTGAACCGTTACGCCGTAAGTTATCAACTATCGGTGCTTGGGTAACAGGGCAGCGCCGTGATCAAAGCCCTGGTACACGTAGTCATGTGCCTGTGATGGAAAAGGATATGACATTCTCGACACCAACCAATCAACTTTATAAGTTTAATCCCTTAGCCAATATGAGCAGTAAGGAAGTATGGGATTATATTCGAATGATGGAAATACCGTATAATAGTCTACATACAAAAGGTTTTATTAGTATTGGTTGTGAGCCTTGTACGCGTCCTGTACTTCCTAATCAGCATGAGCGCGAAGGACGCTGGTGGTGGGAAGAGGGCACGCAAAAAGAATGTGGATTACACGCCGGTAATTTAATCGCTAAAGAGTAAAGGATAGTATTTAAATGAGCAATGCATCAAGTCAGGCACTGATTAACTTTATTCATGAGTCACCAACTCCTTTTCATGCGGTCAGTAAAATGATTGGGCAGTTAGAGGCTGCTGGCTATCAACCTTTATATGAGCAAGATAGCTGGTCAATTCAAGCAGGTGGGCGTTATTATGTGACGCGTAATGATTCCTCACTCATTGCTTTTAAACTGGGGAAAATTAAGTTAGAAGAGTCGGGCTTTAGAATGGTAGGTGCTCATACAGATAGCCCTTGCTTACAAGTTAAACCCCAACCTGAGTTAAATAAAAGTGGTTGTTGGCAGTTAGGTGTTGCTGTTTATGGTGGGGCTTTGTTATCCCCTTGGTTTGATAGAGACTTGTCTCTAGCAGGTCGTGTTACTTTTACTCATCAAGGTAAAGTACAAAGCCGTTTAATTAATATAGAATCACCGATTGCGATTATTCCTAATCTCGCTATTCATCTCAACCGAGAAGCCAATAAAGGTTGGGCTATTAACCAACAAACCGAGCTTCCCCCCATCATCGCATGCAGTGACGATATCCCCTTTGATCTAAAAGCATTATTAGCTAAACAGCTATTTAGTGAGTATGGTTTACAAGAGGTTGAACTCTTGGATTATGAATTAAGCTTTTATGACAATCAAAAAGGCAATATAGTAGGCTTAAATAATGATTTTATTACCAGTGCCCGTTTAGATAATCTATTATCCTGCTATACAGGACTTGAAGCTTTATTGCATGCAAATGATGAACAAAATTGTTTGCTTATTTGTACTGATCATGAAGAGGTCGGTTCATGTTCTGCTTGTGGTGCGGATGGCCCTTTTTTAGAGCAAGTATTAACAAGGCTCATGCCTGATCCAAGCGCTTTAAGTCGTTGTATTGAGAAATCCATACTCGTCTCCGCCGATAATGCTCATGCGCAACATCCCAACTACCCACAAAAGCATGATGAACAACATGCACCTAAAATTAATGCAGGCCCTGTCATAAAGATCAATGGCAATCAACGCTATGCCTCTAATAGCATTACGGCAGGTATTTTTCGTCATCTTTGCCAAATTAATCAAGTTCCTGTACAAACCTTCGTTACCCGGAGCGATATGGGCTGTGGCTCAACCATCGGACCTATTGCAGCGAGTAAGGTGGGTGTAAAAACAGTGGATATCGGTTTACCAACTTGGGCAATGCACTCCATTAGGGAGGTAGCAGGGACGAAAGACGTAACCTATATGATGACGATATTGAAAGCATTTTATGAAATAGAGAGTCTCTATTAGATATTTACAGTTCGTATTGTCTAGCATCTTGCTCATAAATGCAGTCAAAATAGCCATCTTTTAGTACAGACATAAGATAGCTTTCTAAAAAATTAGCGATAGAACCTGCCTGTTCATATTGGTGAACATGGCGGCATTCGTGTGAAAGTAGTCTTCTTGAGAGAAGTCCCTTTTTGATTAAAATGCCATAACCTAAGGTAAGTCCTGCGGTATTCTCACTTAAGAAGCCTAATGCTATTGCAGCTTGTTGCAATACGATATCATCAGGTAAAGGAAATCTCTCTAGTTCTAATAGGTAAATCTTTTTAGGCTGGCTAACACCAACACGTTGCGCATCAAGTATTTGTTGTTGATTTAGTAATTTACCATGCTGACAAATATAAGATTGTGTTTCTTCAGCCCATAGAGTAATTTTGGGTAAAAGTTCAGAGAAGTGAGCTTTTATAAAGTTAATATCCATTCAGTTTTCTGTCCACCTCTAATATGTTGTTAGACTACACCTTTACTGTATTTGGTTTAAAAAGTTTTTTGCATCAGAATAACCCGCGTTGGCTGATTTAGATAACCATTCTTTTGCTTTAGTTATATCTTTTGGTGTCCCTTTACCATAATAGTAGTCAATTCCAACAGCATACATCGACATCGGATTGCCTAGTTTTGCCGCTTTTAGAAACCATTGAAAGGCTTTTTGAGGGTTTTTCTCAACACCCAAACCGTGACTGTACATATAACCAATGTTATTGATGGCATCAAAATTATTATATTTAGCAGCTTTTAAATAGTATTTCATCGCTTCTTGATAGTTTTTTTGATCTAAACTTTGCTGGCCACGTTGGAAGATGGCATATATTTCTGATAGTGATAAATTATTTTCTTTAAATTGTTTAACAGCCTCACATGCTTGAAGTGTTGCTTTTTGGTCTTTACAACGGCTAATTAATATTGCTGTTTCCTCTGGATGACTATCATACCAAGTGTCAGACATTGCGTCTTTCTGCCATTGTTCTTGGTTATAAGTTTTTATCCCTAATATGATTACAATGGCAATAATAATGATGATTAAAAACTTCATGTTTTTATTCTCCTATTTACTGTTTCCTTCGCCAGCTTGTTAGTTAAACCAAGCTAATTTATCCCTTAGTTTGACCACCTCACCCACAATAATTAGAGTGGGTGCTTGTATGGTTTTGTTTGCCAGAGTTTCAGGCATATTGGCGAGTGTGCTGGTGAAAACTCGCTGAGATTGTGTCGTTCCTTGCTCAATAAGTGCCATAGGCGTATCAGGGGCTTGACCGTGTTGAATAAGCTGTTGGCAAATAGTTGGCAAACCAATAAGCCCCATATAAAAGACGACGGTTTGACCTTTGGCAACAAGTTCTTGCCAAGGTAAATCAATACTATTGTCTTTTAAATGTCCTGTGACAAAACGAACAGATTGGGCATAATCACGATGAGTGAGAGGAATACCAGCGTAAGCTGCACAGCCACTAGCTGCAGTAATTCCCGGAACGACTTGAAATGCTATGTTATGATCGGCTAAGGTCTCGATCTCCTCACCGCCACGTCCAAATATAAAAGGGTCTCCACCTTTCAGGCGCACAACACGTTTACCCTGTTTGGCAAGATTTACCAAGAGCAGATTAATATCGTCTTGTGGTAATGTGTGATTATTGCGCTTCTTACCTACATAAATACGGTCAGCATCACGGCGGCATAGATCAATGATTTCAGGTGCAACCAAGCGATCATACAAGACGACATCTGCTTGTTGCATCAAGCGTAATGCTCTAAAGGTAAGCAAATCAGGATCACCAGGGCCGGCACCTACCAAATAAACCTCACCTTTAGGCGGTTGGTCTTGAGTATTATCTAACAGTTGTTGTAGCTCTTTTTCTGCTTGGCTTTCTCGCCCGGCTAATACCTGCTCACTAATAGAACCTTGTAATACCTTTTCCCAGAAAATACGCCGCTGTTCTGTATTAGAGAAATGTTGTTTGACTTTATCACGGAATTTTTCAGCGAGCTTGGCGAGTTTGGCATAACCGCTGGGGAGTAAAGTTTCTAACTTAGCCCGTAATAAGCGAGCTAAAACGGGGGACTTTCCGCCGCTCGAAACGGCGACAATGATAGGAGAACGGTCGATAATGGCAGGAAAAATAACAGTGCTTAGAGTCGGATTATCCACTACATTCACAGGAATGCGGCGTAATCTTGCGTCGTTTGAAATGTGTTGATTAACTAACAGATCATTAGTAGCGGCTACAATTAATAGTGAGTTGGCAATATGTGATTCATGGTAATGCGCTTGGATATAATGGCATTGGTGCTTTGTAAGAAGCGCCTTTAATTCTTCATTAATACAGGGAGCTACAACTGTGAGTTTAGCACTGCTGGCCAGTAATAGTCTGGCCTTACGCAGTGCTATAGAACCACCGCCAACTAATAAGACATCTTGTCCTTGTAGGTTGTGAAAAAGTGGTAGAAAGTCCATAAACTTAGCGAATAACCTCAATACCGCCCATATAGGGTTTCAACGCATCAGGAACGATAATTGAACCGTCTGCCTGTTGATAATTTTCAAGTACAGCCACGAGTGTACGGCCAACCGCTAAACCAGAACCGTTTAGGGTGTGTACTAATTCTGGTTTATTTGTTTCTGCATTACGGTAACGTGCTAGCATACGGCGTGCTTGGAAATCACCGCAGTTAGAGCAAGAGGAAATTTCACGGTATTTGTCTTGACTCGGAATCCATACTTCAATATCGTAGGTTTTAACAGCGCCAAAGCCCATATCACCAGTACATAGTGTAATTACACGATAGGGTAGGTTAAGTAGTTGTAATACTTTTTCAGCATTGGCTGTTAATTCCTCTAATGCTTGCATTGAGGTAGAAGGCTCAACAATGCGTACCATTTCAACTTTATCAAATTGGTGCTGACGAATCATGCCACGAGTATCTCTACCTGAAGCACCTGCTTCACTTCTAAAGCAAGGGGAGTGAGCCACTAGTTTAATGGGTAGTTGTTTTTCTTCTAAGATTTGCCCTGCGACGAGGTTTGTTAACGTGACCTCTGCGGTTGGAATAAGATATAGATCAGATGCATCTTCACGAGGTAACTTAAATAGGTCTTCTTCGAATTTAGGGAGTTGACCTGTACCTTGTAGTGTTTGAGCTTGAACTAAGTAAGGTGTATAAGCCTCTTCATACCCATGTTCTGATGTATGTAGGTTGATCATAAATTGTGCTAGGGCGCGATGTAATCTTGCGATAGCGCCTTTTAATACGGTAAAGCGAGCACCAGACATTCTAACTGCTGCTTCAAAATCAAGCCCGCCGATCGCAGTGCCAAGATCAACGTGATCTTTTACTTCAAAATCAAAAGCTTTAGGCGCTCCCCAACGTCTTACTTCGACATTATCTTCTTCATCGGCACCGACAGGAACACTTTCATCTGGTAGATTGGGAATAGCTAATAAGATCGCATCTAGTTCAGCTTGTATTGTGTCAAGTTCTGCTTTATTTTTTTCAAGATCATCACCCAACTGGTCTACTTCTGCTAGTAGGGGCGCGATGTCTTCTCCACGTTGTTTTGCTTGGCCGATTGCTTTTGCTCGGGCATTACGATCTGCTTGTAATCGCTCTGTTGTTACTTGTGCAGTGCGGCGTTTTTGCTCGAGTGCTTCGATTTTTTCAACATCGAGTATGAAACCACGAGCAGCAAGTCGTTTCGCTATTTCTTTGGGTTGTGTTCTTACCAATTTTGAATCTAACATTATTCTGTCTCAATATGTTAATAAGAAAAATATATAAAATGTAATGAACTACATTATAAAGAGGTCAAGAGGTAAATGAAAAAGGTTTATCACCTTTTTATCAAAAAAACTACGCTATAATTATAACCTTATTAAAATAAACTGTTTAATAACATATAATAGTTTATAGCTGTGGGGACAATATTTACTTTGCCTCTATTTATTATGTTACAGTGAAAGAATGTATAGCTTTTTTAATAGTCTTGATGAGAGTGCTAAAATGACCACTAAAACATTGCTTTTATATTCAACTGTCGAGGGGCAGACTCTGACTATTTTAGAGAAAATAGCAAAGCAACTGCCTGATCAAAGTTATCAACTACATAATATAGAAGAACCTCTTAATAAAAACCTAAATGACTATGATGCTATTTTGGTAGGTGGATCCATTCGCTATGGGCGCTTTAGAAAGTCATTAATCCAGTTTGTTAATACACATACTGATATTTTAAATAGGAAAAAAACGGCGTTCTTTTGTGTTTGCGTCACTGCGAGGAAAGTAGGTAAAGATACGCCAGAGGGTAGTGTTTATACCCGTAAGTTTTTTGCTAAAACGAAATGGCAACCACAGTTAAAGGCTGTGTTTGCAGGTGCTTTATATTATCCACAATACAATTGGTTTGATAGAAATATGATCCGTTTTATTATGAAAATGGGTGGTGAGAAAAATCACGATATGACTCAAAACTACAGTTATACTGATTGGAATAAAGTGGATGAGTTCGCTAAAAGATTTTTATTACTAACAAGTAGTTAAAGGATAGCCGTGTTAATTATTTTTAGTGGGCTGCCAGGATGTGGTAAAAGCAGTATTTCAAGTGAACTTGCCAAACAGCTTAATGCTATCTATTTACGTATTGATACAATAGAGCAACTATACTGAACTCAGGGACAGCAGCTAATACATTAGGCTATTTTATTGCTTATGCAATAGCTCAGGATAATATAAACATTGGCAATACAGTCATTACTGACTCTGTAAATCCATTACACTTAACCCGTAATACATATCGCAATATTGCACTTTCTCGTGGTGTGTCTTATTTAGAGGTTGAGGTAATTTGTTCTGATATTACACTACATCAAGAGCATATTGAAAAAAGAGCATCAAATATTGATGGATTGAAATTACCCGATTGGAGTGATGTTATAAATCGCCACTATGAGTCTTGGGATAGAGAGAGGTTAGTGATTGATAGCGCAACGCTTACAATTAATCAAAGTGTAGATAAAATTATAAAAGCAATACAAAGTGATTTTCCTACTTACAACCACAATTAAATAATACAGTACAACTAAGTAGGCAATAGGAAGCCCCTATTACCTACTTGAATAGACTATTTAGCGCCTAAGTCTGTTTCTTTAGCAAAAGTCTCACGCCATAGCTTACCAGTTTGCTCCATATCACTGTCTTTACGTTCTCTACGCATACGGTGAAGTGTTGGCATACCATGACTAAATTCAACTAACCAATTACGGGCGAAAACCCCTTTTTCTGTTTCATTAAATACTTCACGGATAGCTTCTCTATTAATAACACGAGGACCGCTATGTCTAACCGCAAATTCACAAGTACGGCTACAGTGAGTTGAAAGGTATGTTTCAATACCTACTGCATCGATATCATCGATAACTGAGCGAATAGAACGGATTGCTTTTGCATAAGCGAATGATTTAGGGTAACCCGCATCGGCCATTAATTGATAAACTTCTCTCATAAGATGGATTGTACCGCCGTACAATACTTGTTCTTCGAAGTTATCACCTTCAGTCTCATGTTGGAAAGACATTTCAATAGTACCCGCACGTGTACTACCCGCAGCTTTTGCTAATGCAAGTTCTGTTTTCAATGCATTACCAGTGTAGTCTTGCTCAACACAAACACACCCATAAATACCTGATCCATCTAAATATTTTTGGCGTACGACAGGCCCTGGGCCATTGGGGACGTAGAGTGTAACGTCAACATTTTTAGGGGGTTGAATTGTGCCATATAAAATAGCAAAGCCATGACAAAAGCTTAGTGTTTGACCTTCTTTTAAATGTTCATGAATATGTTTTTTATAGGCTTCAGGCTGTGCAGGATCTTGTAATAAAACGTGTACTAGATCACTTTGTTTGACAGCATCTTCGATGCTCATTACGGTATGACCATCTGCTTCAGCTCTTTCCCAGTCAGGGAAGAATTTGCGATCGCCACAACCAACAATAACTTTTATTCCGCTATCACGGATATTTAAACTTTGTGCTCTAGCTTGGCTACCATAACCAATAATAGCAACTGTTTTTCCTTTCAATGGTTCTAAGGATACATCCTCATCACGATAAATCTTTTCTGAAAATTTCATAAACCCGCTCCTTGATTCAAAAGAAATACACATAAGTGGTACTATAAAACTATGTACGAAAGTTTATAGCAATACAACTAAAGTCTAATTTTAATAATCATCATAATAAGGTAAATAATTTATTTTTGTTCTTGGTATAGAACAAATGTTTATGGTCGAAGAAAAACAATGGCTACAGGTTTTTTGATTATATTAAAAATTAATAAAAATATAGTGATAATTTGTGTACGAATACTGAGTAATCATTTGATTATTTATTAAAGTGATAAGTGATATAGATCAAATTTTGATACTTAATAAAAGTAGAGGAAAAGTAACTCAAAGTAAATTTAGAAAAATAGCTTTTCGTTAAATAAAAATATTAAACGAGTGACTGATCTAGCAAAACTGAAATGCGGCTTAACGAAAAAAGTTTGGGATCACTAGAGAGCTTGGCCTATGACAGAGCAGTAAACGTGAGGTTTTAAGTGGAGGTTAGTTTTAGGGATTGGAGTATACAATAAAGATCAAATTAAGAAAGATTTGAAAAAAACCTAATATGACAGCTGTTTATTAATATAATTTATCTCCTATAATGATTGCAACCTAAAGAAAAGAGAGATACTATACTAAGCATTGACTACCATATATTTATTAATACATGTGAAAATAGGAACAACGAAATGAATAAGACAGAGTTAATTAATGCTATTGCAACTAAGGCTAATACTACACAAGCGGAAGCTGGACGTGTGCTTAATGCATTTTTAGAGACTGTTACTGAAACACTACAAAAGGATGAGTCAGTTGCATTAGTAGGTTTTGGTAGTTTTGAGGTGAAACAGCGTGCAGAGCGTCAAGCACGTAATTTACAAACAGGTAAGCCAATGACTATTCCTGCAAAAAAAGCACCTGTATTTAAAGCAGGTAAAGGCTTAAAAGAAGCTGTAGACGCGCCAAAGAAAGCTAAAAAGAAATAATTTATTTCCTAATAGTTTATAGTAAGGGACTGGATTTAATCTAGCCCCTTATAGCTATTTATTATTTTAAAGTAATTACCGAAATAACTCCTAAATTATCGATTATTCTATCGTATTGATAATATTTTTACCTATCTATTCTATTAGTTTTGCACTATAGATACTTAAATGATATTGGTTAGAATAAAAGAACTCTCTATTAATATCCTCTCTAACTGTTGTAGTCAATTAAGGCATTCCCTTATTTTTATACTGGGAATAAGTTTGAATATAATCACTTATTATTGCGTTTTAATTGATCTTTTAGCTTCGTAGGGACTTGATGAATAATCAATGTATCACTGCTTTCATCGTACTCAATACGCGAGCCTAATAGATGTGCCTCGAAACTTATAGATAAACCTTCGGCACGGCCAGTGAATCGCTTAAACTGATTCAGTGTACGTTTATCAGGAGGAATAACAGGCGATAACCCATAGTCTTTATTACGAATGTAGTCATAAAAAGCACGGGGTGTTTCTTCATTCATAAGTTCGGATAATTCATCCAGTGAAATCGCTTCACCTAATCGAGCTTGTGAACTAGCATAACTGACGAGAGTGTCTGTTTTTTGTTTGGTTTGATCTTCGGAATAATCTTCATCTTCTACATAATCGCTGAAAGCTTTCAATAATGTACGTGTCTCACTGGGGGCATCAACGCCTTCTTGGCATCCGATAAAGTCCCTAAAGTAATCAGATACTTTTTTACCATTTTTGCCACGAATAAATGAAATATATTGTTTTGACTGTTTGTTATTTTGCCACTCGGAAAGGTTTATACGTGCGGCTAAATGCAGCTGAGCTAAATCAAGGTGCTTAGCTTCAGTTATTTCCAGACTATCAGTTACGGTTACCCCTTTGGTATGATGGAGGAGGGTAATAGTAAGGTAGTCTGTCATTCCTTGTTGATAGTGTGCAATAAGTACATAGCCACCCATGGATAGATTAGACTCTTCCATCAATTTTTGTAAGTGTTCTGAAGCTTGTTTACTAAAACTAATAAAATCTTGTTGTTTCTCTAAGTATTGAGTTAACCAACCGCTAAAGGGATAAGCGCCAGATTCTTCATGAAAGTAGCCCCATGCTTTATTTGGCTTGGCATTGTAGCTCTCATTTAAATCGGTTAATAAGTTTTCCATTGCTTGAGATAGAGATAACTCATGTTCACTGAGATGGAGTACTGATGGTGTTCCGTCAGGTTTTTTATCAATTAAATGGACAATGCTATGATGGATAGGCATGTTTCTCTCATTTTTATGGTATAGGGTGTAGAGGAAATAATATAGGTACAAAGAGGATACAAATTACCATAACTATCAAGGTAAAGGGTACTCCTAATTTTATAAAGTCGATAAATTTATAGCGCCCAGGCCCTACAACTAGTGTGTTGACAGGGGATGATACGGGGGTCATAAATGCGGCAGAGGCCGCAAGAGCGATTGTCATGGCAAATGGATAGGGTGAGACACCTACTTGTTCAGCCGCTTGAATGGCTATCGGGGCTAATAGAATAGCTGTTGCCGTGTTAGAGATAAATAGGCCAATAGAGGCTGTTAAAATAAATAAAGCAGCAATGAGTAGATGCGGGCTAGAGTCCCCCACGACAGAGAGTAATCCAGATACAGCTAGATTAACTCCCCCCGTTTTTTGTAATGCTGCCGCAAAGGGAAACATACCAATAATTAAGATTAAACTTTGCCAATGGATAGATTTGTAAGCACTGTCCATGTCAATACAACGAAATGCTCCCATTAGTAAGCAGCCTAGCAAGGCAGTGATCACGTTGGGGAAAATACCACTGATCATTAATCCAACGGTGATAGCCAGTGTTATAAGCGCATAAGGTGCACGGCTAAGTGCAGGGGCTACTTGATCAATTTCTGCGGGCAGGCTTAAAACCAAGAAATCTTGATTGAGTGTTTGTAGTTGTTTAATGGCTTTCCATGTTCCGATGACTAATAAAGTGTCACCTAGCTTGAGATTTTCATCTATGATGTCATTTTCTAATGACTCACCATTACGCCGTAATCCAACCACATTCAATCGATAGGTAGAACGAAAACCTATTTCTAAGATATTTTTACCTATTAGCTTTGACTCAGGAGGGAGTGAAACCTCAGCCATACCGATTGAGTGTGATTGATCAGTGAAGTAATCACCTTTAAAAGCGAGTTTTGTCAGTTGAAATGTATTACAAAAATCGTCAACCGTTTCTTTGTAGAAAAAATCGCACAATAAAATGTCACCCACTTTTATTTCAAGATGTGAAGACGCATCAAGAACTTTGTAAGTGATACGCTTTTCTCTTTCTATGCCAATAATATTTGCACCAAAACGGGCTCTTAGTTGTAGTTCTGCTATGGTCTTGCCAATCATAAGGGAGCCCGAATTAACTCGTAACCGTCGGTTTCGGCCAGATAAGTTATAATCTTTAATTAAATCAACCAAATGTCGTTTATTTTGATGTGATGCGATATCGTTATCAGCGGGGGAAGCAAGTAGGCGGCGCGCAAATAGCATATAGACAATACCCATGACTAAAATCACTAAGCCAATGGGTGTAAATGAAAAGAAACTAAAGGGGGTAAACCCCGCCTCTTTTAAAGAGCTGCTGACAACAAGGTTGGGAGCTGTGGCGACCAATGTGAGCATTCCGCTGATAAGGGCAGCAAAGCTAAGTGGCATCATGAGACGTTTAGGGTCTGCATTCATGTGTCTGGCAATATTTAGAACAATAGGAATGAATATGGCAACAATACCTGTTGAGCTCATGATTGAACCAAGTAAAGCAACAGATCCCATGAGTAAGATGATAAGGCGTGTTTCGTTGTTTTTAGCTTGTTTAATAAGCCATTCCCCAACGCTGTAAGCAATACCTGTGCGAACAAGGCTATCACCAATAACAAAGAATGCGGCAATTAAAATAACACTGCTGTCGCTAAAGCCTATGAGTGTTTCATTAACTGTTAAAATTCCTGTAAGGGGGAAGGCGACAATAACAGAAAGCGCTACGAAATCCATACGTGGCTTATTGATAATAAAAGCGATAATAGCTACGACTAATAAGCTGAGAACGATGATTAAATCGATATTCATAGGCTAAATTTTATCTTCAAAAGGTGTCGTTCAATGCTTGAATAATATATTGTTTTTACTACTTATGATAGATAATTATAAAGTTTCAATGTTTTGTCACATAAAGTTTATTAATTATTTTGCTATTTTATGTAAAAGTATAAAATATATGAAACAGGCTAGCTGATTTTGATGTAATGTGAAATACTTTATAGCTTTCGCTGTTTTAAAGTATTTTGTATGAATAAGCTAAAAATTATAATGATGAGGAATGATTAATGTCTTTAAAAAAAATGTTAGTAGGTTTGGCGTTGGGTTTAACTGTTACTACTAATATGGTATTTGCATCAGAGCAAACAGTAAAAGCACAATTTCAAAAAGTAGTCCCTGATGTTGTGGTTAAAGAAGTATCTAAAAGTCCAATTAATGACTTTTATCAAATTCAAGTTGATAGTGGTAAAGTTTTTTATATGTCCGAAGATGGTAAATATCTTCTTCAAGGATATTTATTTGATTTATCAGGAAAAGAACCTAAAAACTTAACGTTGCAAACAGAGGAAAAGTTTGTTGCTAATCTAATTAATAATATGGATAAGTCAAAAATGGTTATTTTTAAGGCAAAAGATAATCAACCTAAGACGCACATCACTATTTTTACTGATACTACATGCCCATATTGCCACCGTTTACACCAAGAAGTGCCCATGTTAAATGCAAAGGGTATTGAGGTTCGTTATTTAGCGTTCCCACGTGAAGGCTTTGCTTCCCGAGGATTTGATGAGTTACAAAAAGTGTGGTGTGCTGATAATAAACAAGAAGCAATGAATCAGTTGATGCAAGAAATACCAGTTAAAAGCACAAAGAAATGTGAAAGTCCTGTTGTTGAGCAGTATGTGTTAGGACAAAAAATTGGCATTAGGGGAACGCCTGCTATTATCTTAGAAAATGGTCAGATTATTCCTGGTTATCAAGCCGCCGATCAGCTTATTAGTTCAGCCTTAGAGGCCGCTAGTAGTAATTCTAAGTAGCCCTTTTATGTTGTTAGGCATGGATTGGATGATGGAGTGAGTTGTGATTAAATGGGGTCGTTTTATTTTACGTCTGATCTTATTATTTATAGCAATCGGTGCGTTTGTATTAAGCATTGAGTTTTTTTACTCATTCCATTTATTAACGATTGACCAAGTCGCCGATTTGCTGAATATCTTTTCTAGTTATCCTGTTCTTTCAATAGGTGTGGGAATTGGATTAGCTTTGTTCACGTTATCGCTACTTGGTTTTATCCTGTTACTTCAATACCCTTTGTGGCGTTATCCCTTTTCTATTTTTTTAGGCTATATTGTTGGGTGTTTTATCTATTACCATTTTTATTTTATGCATCCTTTTGATAACAGTCTATTACAGTTAAATAATAATGCATGGTATTATCCCCTAGTCATTGCTACAGCCCTTTTGTTAAGAGCTATTATAGGGTTTAAATTACCGAAATTTAACAAACGAGTTGCCACAAACAACTTATGAATAAATGTTAAAAATCTATTTACTCTTGATTAAAAAATATGATAACACTATAAATAGAAGACAATAGTCGTTATTTTTTTAAATTCTTTTTATTAAGGAAATACTGTTTATATGGGTAAGTCACTGGTCATTGTTGAGTCTCCAGCTAAAGCCAAGACAATTAACAAATATTTAGGTAATCAATACATTGTTAAGTCAAGTGTTGGGCATATTCGTGATTTGCCTACGGGGGCTGCTAAAACCACGTCTGCGAGTAAAGGAAAGAAAGCTGATACGAGTCTAACCTCCAAAGAGCGTGCAAAGCAACAGTTATTTAACCGTATGGGGGTTGACCCAGAACATGGCTGGAAAGCCCATTATGAAATACTTCCTGGTAAAGAGAAAGTTGTTGACGAATTAAAGAAATTAGCTAAAGAAGCCGATACCATCTATCTCGCAACCGACTTGGATAGAGAGGGGGAAGCTATCGCTTGGCATTTGCGCGAAGCGATTGGTGGTGACGAAACACGCTATAAGCGGGTTGTATTTAATGAGATTACACAAAAGGCTATTAAGGGGGCCTTCTCTGAGCCTGGTGAACTAGATATTAATCGTGTTAATGCACAGCAAGCTCGTCGTTTTTTAGATCGTGTTGTTGGTTTCATGGTTTCTCCTTTATTATGGAAAAAAATTGCTAGAGGGCTTTCTGCCGGACGTGTGCAATCTGTCGCTGTAAAATTAATTGTTGAGCGTGAGCAGGAAATACGTGCATTTGTTCCTGAAGAGTTTTGGCAAGTGGCTGCTGATACTATGAACGCCAAAAAAGAAGCGATTGGTTTGGATGTGGTTAAATATAAGGGAGAAGCTTTTCGCCCGATTAATAAAGCTCAGACAGATCAAGCATTAGCGGTATTAAATAAAGCTTCTTACAAAGTTGTTAAGCGTGAAGATAAACCTACTAGTAGTAAACCTTCGGCTCCTTTTATTACTTCGACTCTACAACAAGCTGCAAGTACACGTTTAGGTTTTTCTGTGAAGAAAACGATGATGATGGCGCAGCGCTTGTATGAAGCGGGTTATATCACTTATATGCGTACTGATTCAACTAATCTATCTCAAGATGCTGTGAATATGGTACGTGAATACATAGAAACGAAATATGGTAAAAAGTACTTACCTGCTAAACCACTTGTTTATAGCAGTAAAGAAAATGCGCAAGAAGCGCATGAAGCGATTCGTCCTTCTGATGTACACTTAAAGTCAACTCAACTTAGTAATATGGAGCGTGATGCAGAGCGTTTATATGAGCTGATTTGGTGTCAATTTGTGGCTTGTCAAATGCCTCCCGCGGAATACCTATCAACGACATTGACAGTGCAAGCAAATGAATTTGAGCTAAAAGCTAAAGGACGTATCTTGAAGTTTGATGGTTACACCAAAGTGTTGGGCGCTATCACTAAAAATGCTGAAGACCAAGTGTTGCCCTCTGTTAATGAAGGAGAGATATTAACATTAATTAAGTTGACTCCTTCACAACATTTTACGAAGCCTTCACCTCGTTATTCTGAAGCAACACTGGTTAAAGAATTAGAGAGGCGGGGTATTGGTCGTCCTTCAACCTATGCATCTATTATTTCCACTATTCAAGATCGTGGCTATGTAAAACTACAGAATCGTCGTTTTTATGCAGAAAAAATGGGCGATATTGTGACTGAGCGCTTAAGTGAAAGTTTTTCCGATTTAATGGATTATAACTTTACGGCCAATATGGAAGAGAGTCTGGATCAAATTGCCGAAGGTGATTTGGTATGGAAGAAACTATTAGATAATTTTTATAAAGGTTTTAGTTTAAGATTAGAAAAGGCAGAGCAAGATGATGGTGGTATGCGTTCTAATACCCCAACGTTGACCCCCTTGATTAAATGTAAAGAGTGTGGGCGTGATATGATGATTCGTACTGCCTCAACAGGGGTATTTTTAGGGTGTTCTGGTTATAATTTATCACCCAAAGAACGTTGTAAAGCCACTGTGAACCTGATTTCTGGCGATGAAATAGCACAAGACGATGAAGGGGAGTCAGAAGCACGGGTTTTACATAACAAATTGCGTTGTCCTAAATGCTCTACTGCTATGGATGCTTATCTGATGGATGAGCATCACAAGTTACATATCTGTGGTAATAATCCAGATTGTGACGGTTATCAGCTGGAAGAAGGTAACTTTAAGATCAAAGGTTATGACGGCCCTCTTTTAGAGTGTGATCGTTGTGGCAGTGAGATGCAGCTAAAAACGGGACGTTTTGGTAAGTTCTTTGCCTGTACAAATGAAAGTTGTAAAAATACTCGTAAATTATTAAAGAATGGCCAACCTGCGCCCCCTAAGATTGATCCTGTTCCTATGCCTGAGTTGAAATGTGAAAAGGTTGATGATACTTATGTATTGCGTGATGGTGCTTCGGGATTATTTCTTGCGGCAAGTCAATTTCCTAAAAAGCGTGAAACTAGGGCGCCACTTGTTAAAGAGTTAATACCACATAAAACAGAAATTGATCCCAAATATCATTATTTGTGTGAAGCACCCGTTAAAGATACTGATGGTAATTTGACTATTATTCGTTTTAGTCGTAAAACTAAGGAACAGTATGTCCAAACGGAGGTGAATGGAAAACCAACGGGTTGGAAAGCTTTTTATGACGGTAATAAATGGGTTGTGACAGATAAAGCATCAAGTAAAAAGTAAAATATGTCAGAAAAAATACTTAACTGTTAGAAAATTATAGCGATTTATATGATATTGGTTGAATAAATAGCCCCTTATAATATAAACTGTAACAATATAGTAATAGAAGTATGGTTTTGCCTGTTGTTTTTGATATCCTGTGTTCTAAATTACGAAGTATTCATTAATAGGCATCACCTTTATATATAAGATAATTTTTCTGTTTTGGTGTTATAAAAGTTTAGTTGGATAGAATTATTCTATTCTAATAGAGTCTTAGGGATTTATCATGGCGCGATTTCATAAATTGGCAGCAATTGGTTTAGCAGTAACATTATCATCAGTAGGAAATGTATTTGCTTTAGGTTTAGGTGAGGTGACTTGGAAGTCTTCATTGAACCAACCCCTCAATGCGGAAATAGCTGTTTATGATGCTCATAATATTACAAATAAAGAGCTTGTTGTTAAAATAGCTTCTGTTGAAGAGTTTCAAAAAGCAGGCATTGAGAGACCTTATGTATTGTCTGATCTTGTTTTTACTCCTATTATTAAAGAGAATGGAAAAGGTATTATTAAGGTTACCTCTAAGCAACCAATTAAAGAACCTTACTTAGACTTCTTATTAAGCGTTTCATGGGCTTCTGGTCAAACATTACGTGAATATACATTGCTAATTGATCCGCCAGCTTATACGCCACCTACGGCAGTTTCTGTAAAAAAAACAGTAAAAACAGCAATAGCTCCTACTAAACCTGCTAAAAGTGTTGCACCACAAGCAACTGTAAATAGAGAGCCAAAAAAAGTTGCTTCTTCTGGCAATGCTCAGGGGAAGACGGTAAAGGCTTTTCGCGGTTCTAGCTTATGGCTTTTAGCTGAGCGTTCACGTAGTGGAGTATCGGTTCAACAAGCAATGTTAGCAATTTATGAGGCAAACCCTGATGCTTTTTTAGATGGTAAAATGAGCCTTTTAAAAGAAGGGGCTGTTTTGCGTATTCCTTCAAGTGAACAAATGCGTAAAACATCGCGTGCAGAAGCAGAGTCTCAAGTTCTCGCCAATGTAACAGGAAAAGCCTCTACTACCGTGGCACCAAGACAAGTATTAGCTGAAAACCCTACTCAAACATCAAATAATAATGATGTTGTAAAGGATCAGTTAAAATTAGCAGGTGTTTTAGAAGATGATGGTAAAGGAGCTAATCAGCAAGCATCAGAAGGTTCATCATCCATTAGCTTAAAGGATAAAATTGCTCAAGCGGCTGAAGAGATAGACGCTACACACAGTAAAAATAATGAATTGCGTAGTCGTATGTTAGATTTACAATCTCGTTTAGCTGATATGAAGAAGTTAATTGAGCTTAAAGATGATCAGTTAGCCTCTTTGCAAGCTAATATAGGAAGCCAGCAACAAAGCAGTACACCAAGTCAGGATAATGAGTCAGTTGATCAAGAGGAGCATGTTAAACAAGCTAACGATGACCAGGATGTTCCTGCTAGTCAAAGCACTGTTGCTAATGAAAGCGCTACTGTTGACAATAATAATCCTGAGAGTCAAGAGGCTGCTAAAGGGAATACAACTGAGAAAACGACAGAGCAATCTTCCGAACCATCAAAGAATCAAACTCAACAGTAAAATAAATAGAAATAGAAAGGGCAATCTAATAAGATTGCCTTTTTTATTGCTTAAAATCTTATAAAGTGAAGACCTTGATCTACTATTACAGTATTTCTTGATGGCGTAAAATATTAGAAAGTTTACGGTTCGGTTTAGCGGCTTTTTTATAGATTAAAGCTGTTTTACCGATGTTTTGGATGATTTCGCAGCCTGTTAGTTTAATAATTTCTTCCGAAAGTAGTTTGCGATCTTCTGGTGTTGTTACTGCAAGTTTTATTTTAATCAATTCATGGTCAGTTAATGCACGTTCTAATTCAGAAATAACTCCATCAGAGAGTCCATTTTTAGCTATAATAACAATAGGTTTTAAATGATGGCCAATGACTTGAAAGTTTTTTTTCTGCTGTTGGTTTACAGACATGATAAAGGTTCTCCACTAAAAAGTGGTATAGTTTACCTGACTTTTTCTAAATGAGGTATAGTGTGGCGCGTTCTAAAAGCAGTCAACGTTGGCTTAAAGAGCACTTTGATGATCCATTTGTTAAACAGGCTCAGAAGGACGGCTATCGTTCTAGAGCAAGTTATAAATTACTTGAGATCCAAGAAAAAGACCACATATTAAAGAATGGGATGACTGTTATTGACTTGGGAGCAGCACCTGGAGGCTGGTCACAAGTTGTTAGTCGCATCATTGGAGAGCATGGTCGTTTAATTGCGTCTGATATTTTATCTATGGATAGCATCGCGGATGTGACGTTTATTCAAGGGGATTTTACAGACGATAAAGTATTTGAAACATTATTAGAAACGATTAATCATCAGCCTGTTGACTTGGTAATTTCTGATATGGCACCAAATATGTCAGGTATGCGCTCTGTTGATCAGACAAAAGCAATGCTGCTCTGTGAGTTGGCATTAGATATGGCATTAAAAGTACTAAAACCTGGAGGGTGTTTTTTGATTAAAATATTTCAAGGTGAAGGGTTTGACGCCTATCTGCAGATGGTGCGCCAATCGTTTGATAAAGTTCAAATACGTAAGCCTAACTCATCAAGAGATCGATCAAGAGAGCAGTATTTATTAGCAAAAGGGTTTAAAGGGAGTGAGTTTTAAGTCTATTTTATGTAAAATCTATAAACATTTATTTAAATAAATAAAATGTTATTGATATTTATTTATAGTAGACTAAAACACTAAGGTTTAATGATTATCATCATGTTTGTTTTTAACAAATTTATAGCGGTTATAAAGTTAAGGGTGGCTAATTGAATAATACAACTAAAAATATAATATTATGGGTAGTTGTCGTTGTTGTGTTTGTTTCAATAATGAATAATTTTTCATTAACCAGCGATGCCCAGTCATTAAATTATTCTCAATTTATCCAACAGGTTAAAGACGGCAAAGTTCAAAGTGTAACAGTTGATGGTTATACGATTACGGGTAAAACTAAAGATGGTGGCACCTTTAAGACAGTGCGTCCACTTATTCAAGACAATGGCTTGATGGGCGATTTATTAAATAACAATGTAACTGTCATTGGTAAACAACCTGAGCAACAAAGTATTTGGACTCAATTATTGATTGCCTGTTTCCCTATTTTAATTATTATCGCTGTGTTTATGTTCTTTATGCGCCAAATGCAAGGTGGCTCTGGTGGTAAAGGTGGCCCAATGAGCTTTGGGCGTAGTAAAGCCAGAATGTTATCTCCTGATCAAGTGAAAACAACATTTGCCGATGTGGCGGGTTGTGATGAGGCCAAAGAAGAAGTAGAGGAAATGGTTGAGTTTTTACGTGATCCTGGTAAATTCCAAAGGTTAGGCGGGCGTATCCCCCGTGGTGTGTTAATGGTAGGTCCTCCAGGAACAGGTAAAACCTTATTGGCTAAAGCCATTGCAGGTGAAGCGAAAGTTCCATTTTTTACTATTTCAGGTTCTGATTTCGTAGAGATGTTTGTGGGTGTTGGTGCAAGTCGTGTGCGTGATATGTTTGAACAAGCGAAAAAACATGCTCCTTGCATTATCTTTATTGATGAAATTGATGCGGTGGGTCGTCATCGTGGCTCGGGTATGGGCGGGGGTAATGATGAGCGTGAGCAAACATTGAACCAAATGCTTGTTGAGATGGATGGTTTCCAAATGAATGACGGCATCATTGTTATTGCCGCTACTAACCGTCCAGATGTTCTAGATAAAGCGCTATTACGTCCAGGTCGTTTTGACCGACAAGTGGTCGTAGGGTTACCTGATATCCGTGGTCGTGAACAAATTCTTAAAGTTCATATGCGTAAAACACCTATTGAGCAAGATGTTAAACCTTCAGTTTTAGCAAGAGGTACACCAGGATTTTCTGGTGCTGATTTGGCTAATTTAGTTAACGAAGCTGCATTGTTTGCTGCGCGTAACAATAAACGTACAATCAGTATGAAAGAATTTGAATTGGCTAAAGATAAAATTCTAATGGGAGCTGAGCGTAAGTCTATGGTTATGCCAGAGGCTGAACGTCGTAATACTGCATATCATGAATCAGGGCATACTATTGTAGGTCGCTTAGTGCCAGATCATGATCCAGTCTATAAAGTTTCAATCATTCCTCGTGGACGTGCTTTAGGTGTCACCATGTATTTACCTGAGGAAGATACATATAGCCATTCAAAACGCTCTTTAGAAAGTATGCTTAGCTCGTTATTTGGTGGGCGTATTGCAGAAGAGTTAACGTTAGGTTTTGAAGGGGTTACAACAGGGGCCTCTAACGATATTATGAGAGCTACACAAATAGCACGTAATATGGTGACTAAGTGGGGACTGTCTGAGAAGCTAGGGCCATTAATGTATGGTGAAGATGAGCAAGAAGTATTCTCAGGCTATCGTGACAGTGCTGCTAATGCAATGTCGGCTGAAACTGCTAAGGCGGTTGATGAAGAGATTAGAAAAATCATTGATTTTTGTTATAACCGCGCAAAACAGCTTTTAGTGGATAATCGTGACAAGTTAGATACAATGGCAGAAGCGTTGCTTAAGTATGAAACGTTAGACAGTGATCAAATTGATGACATAATGAATGGACGGGAAGTGCGTCCTCCAAAAGATTGGGATATTGATGATAATACACCTTCTAAGCCATCATCTACTGAGGCTGGTAAAAATGAGGATGTATCTGAAGCTGATAAAGGTGCAGATGATAATGAGTCTTCTACGCCAGCAGGAAATAACCCTTCTAGCGGACAGTAAGTAATGACACTTACTTGCCATCAACAAGTTGACCGGCTACAGTGCGGTAGCCGGGTTCTTAATTTAACCCATCCCCAAGTGATGGGTATTCTAAATGTAACACCTGATTCTTTTTCTGATGGAGGCTTGCACAGTAATTTATCTGATGCGCTTAGCCATGCTGAGCTTATGATAAATGAAGGTGCGAGTATTATTGATGTGGGTGGTGAATCCACACGCCCTAATGCAGCGTCTGTCTCTGTACAAGAAGAGTTGGATCGAATCTTACCTGTTGTTGAAGCAATTAGCCATCGATTTGATGTCGTTATTTCTGTTGATACGTCAACGCCTGAAGTAATGATTGAATCAGCAAAAGTTGGGGCGGGTTTTCTTAATGATGTTCGATCTTTCCAGCGCGAAGGAGCTCTCGCCGCAGCTAAACGAACGGGTCTACCTGTTTGTATTATGCACATGCGTGGTGATCCTCGTACTATGCAAGAGCAAACACATTATGATGATTTAGTTTATGAAGTAAAAGAGTTTTTACAAATGCGCAGTCTAGCTTGCCAAGAAGCAGGTATTTGTAAAGAACAAATAGTAATTGATCCTGGTTTTGGTTTTGCTAAAAGTTTAGAGCAAAACCTAGCACTTTTCCATCATATGAGTCAGCTTCAAGTATTGGGATTTCCTATGCTTGTAGGTGTTTCTAGAAAGTCTATGATTGGTGGGGTGTTAGGTAAAGACGTAACAGAGCGTTTGTATGGTAGTTTAGGGTTGGCTGCATTGGCGATTACAAAAGGAGCCCGTATCCTAAGGGTGCATGATGTGGCGGCAACAGTTGATATAGTGAAAATTATTACTGCAGTAGAGAATGAGCGTGACTAGAAAACATTTTGGTACAGATGGTATTCGTGGACGTGTAGGGCAATATCCTATTACCCCAGATTTTATGTTGAGGTTAGGTTGGGCAACAGGTGTTGCGTTTCGTAAAAAGGGAGCTTGCCGTATTTTAGTGGGTAAAGATACACGTATTTCTGGTTATATGTTTGAGTCAGCGTTAGAGTCTGGTCTTGCTTCTGCTGGAGTGAATGTTCAGCTATTAGGCCCTATGCCTACACCTGCCGTAGCTTATTTGACTCGTACTTTTCATGCCGATGCAGGTATTGTTATTAGTGCTTCTCACAATGGACATAATGATAATGGCATCAAGTTCTTTTCAAGCAAGGGAACAAAGTTACCTGATGATACGGAGTTAATGATTGAAGAGCTCATGAGTCGTCCTATGGAAGTGGTAGAGTCCCAATTGTTAGGTAAGGCTTCTCGTATTAATGATGCTGCTGGCCGTTATACGGAATTTTGTAAAAGCACTGTACCGAATCATACCAGTTTTGAGGGGATGAAGATTGTTGTAGATTGCGCCAATGGTGCAACCTATAAAGTGGCACCCAATGTTTTTAAAGAATTAGGGGCTGAGGTTATCTCGCTTTTTGTTCATCCTAATGGGCTTAATATTAATGACCAATGTGGCTCAACACATCCTGCTCCACTAGTTGAAGCCGTTAAAACACATCAAGCGGATTTAGGGATCGGTTTTGATGGGGATGGTGACCGTGTTGTCATGGTTGATCATGCGGGTGGAGTTGTCGAAGGTGATGAGTTACTCTTTTTAATTGCACGTGATCTTAAAGAGCAAGGGAAGTTAGAGGGTGGGGTTGTTGGAACTCAAATGAGTAATCTTGGCCTAGAATTAGCTTTTCAAACGTTAGGTATTCCTTTTGCTCGTGCGAATGTAGGCGATCGTTATGTCATGTCATCTTTGTTAGAGCATGGTTGGCAATTAGGTGGGGAAAACTCAGGGCATATTGTTTGTAAATATCATACCACCACTGGTGATGGTATTGTGGCTGCATTGCAGGTGCTGATGGCTCTTAAGCATCGTGGACAAACGTTGGCAGAAGCACGTCAAACGTTACATAAGTGCCCTCAAAGACTGATTAATATAAAATTACCTGTGATGATTTCTGAAGAAGATTTAAAGTCAGCGGATATTGAGAAATTATCAGAGCAAATTATTCAATCAATGGATGGAAAAGGACGTATTTTATTAAGGAAGTCGGGCACAGAGCCCGTTATTCGAGTAATGGTTGAAGGGCAAGATACCGCATTAGTAGACCGTTCTGCTAATGCGTTGGCTGAATTAATTCATAGTAAGTTTTCTTAACTGTTTATAATAAGAGAGGTATATTATGCAACATTTTGATTTAAAAGGATTAACATGTGGGCATTGTGTGCGTGCGGTAACTGATGCAATTAAAAAGCTAGATGAGAACGCCGAAGTGGATATCAATTTAGCCACAGGAAAAATGACCGTTGTAAGTGAGTTGCCAGCGACAGAAATTGTAAAAGCAGTTTTTGCTGAAGGGTATGAGGCTTACGAAGTAAAATAAGGAAAATGGCCAAGTATTACTTGGCCATTTTTATAAGTACTATTACCGAAATAATAGCTATATTTTTATTAATTAGGCTGTGTGCTTTTTGATAAGCTCGGCCAATATTTTAATTCCTTTCTCAATTTTTTCTTCTGGCACTGTAACAAAGGCCAATCTTAAGCAATGAATATTGGTTGAGTTGGCAAAAAATGGTTCTCCAGGTACAAAAGCAACTTTATTTTGCACGGCTTCGGCCAGTAACTCAGTAGCATTGATTGTTTTTGGAAGTTCAACCCAAATAAACATACCACCTTCAGGTCGATTAAATTTAACACTTTTAGGCATATGTTGAATTAATGAATCAATCATTGCATTACAACGCTTAGCATAGAGCGCACGTATTGTAGGGATATGTTTTTCTAAAAATCCCTCTTTGATAACATGATAAGCAATACGTTGTGTAAGGCTGGGAGTATGCAAGTCTGCTGCTTGTTTAAGTTGTACTAACTTATTAATTAATGTCTCAGAAGCCACAATGTAGCCAAGGCGCAGGCCAGGGGCTAGTACCTTAGAGAAAGAACCTAAGTACACTGTGTTTTCAGGCGCTAATGTATACACGCCGGGGAGTCTATTACCCTCATAGTCAAGCTCGCCATAAGGGTCATCCTCAATCAAAACGAGGTCGTTCTTTTTCGCCAGTTCTGCTACTTGTTTGCGACGTTCTAATGATAAGCGGCGACCTGTTGGGTTTTGAAAGTTAGGTATTAAGTACATGAAACTAGCTGATTTAGCCATGTCGTCAGAAATAGAGTCAGGTATTAATCCTTTTTCATCACTTTCAATAGAAACATACTGTGGTTCGTATTGAGTGAAAGATTGTAAACCACCTAAGTAGGTTGGCGTTTCAACAAGAATTTGGCTGCCTTTGTTAATAAGTGCTTTACCTATTAAATCTAAAGCTTGTTGTGAACCTGTAACGATAAGCACTTGTGTTGGGCGAACAGTGATACCATCACGAGAAACTTGTTTAGCAACCCATTCTCTTAATGGAACATAGCCCTCCGTAGGGCCATATTGTAATGCTCCAATAGCATCATTACCATTTAATACATGATCGACAGCTTGTTTAATTTCTTTGACAGGAAATGTATCAGGAGAGGGAAGCCCTCCTGCAAAAGAAATAATATCAGGTTGTTCAGTGATTTTTAAAATCTCACGAATAGCAGAGCTTTTAAGACTAGCGGCACGATCAGAAAAATTCCATTGCATTCTATTTATTAACCTTTAGTTATATTTAATCAACGACGGTAGGCTATACCTAGAGTCAATAATTACAATAAAGTTTCTGAGAAGTATGAAGAAGATGCCTAACGGTAATCATAACTGCTAATCATTTACTTGTGGTGAGTGACTAGGCTCCATTTATTAATTACCCGATCTTGATGGGACAGATGCTCTATCAATATCTTCGGTAAACTATGTAACGTAACTTATTTAGTTTAATAAAAAAAGGTTGCCAATATCAAGTAATACTTCGGCAACCCATAAAATAAAACACATTTTATCAGTCTTCATCGATAATTTTGTTATAGTATATTGGTGAAATGTGAATAGGTTAATATCAACAGGAGTATATATGTCACAATATAGGGAAAAGTTTTTGTCATTATGGCCGCAGTTGCAAATTGGCCAAAGCTTTTGGATCGTTGATGATATTACGAAAGAGTTCTGGTTGGTTGATCTTGATGATCTGACCATAAAAATACGTCCGCAAAATAATATAAAGGTAGCTAAACAGGCATTTATTGATGTAATCGATTATTTAGTGGCGCATAATCATTATCAAGAGTTACCTTGTGATATTAAAATAGATGAAGTCTATGAACGGAGTTCAGCTATCGCTAATGTTGCTCGTGACGCTAATCCTTATATGAAAGAGTCTCCGTTAAATTATATTCTTGCTATTCTTAAAGCATTGGGTATTGTCGATGTAACAGGTGTCAGACCAAATATGACATGGCTGATAAAACAAGAAGAAACTGAAGTTTTATAAGATGACATTGATTGGAACATTTAATCCATAAAAAAGGTAGATGTTATTAATACGATAAAGGATAATACAAGAAATTTAGAGAATTTGTTTAGTCTCCCTAATGAGGCAGGATTATGAGTAATAATGTAGATCATGCAGAAATAGCCAAGTTTGAAGCGTTAGCTAGTCGTTGGTGGGATCGTGAAAGTGAGTTTAAACCACTTCACGAAATTAACCCTTTGCGAGTTAATTGGATCGAGGAGCATGTAACCTTAGCAGGTAAAAAAGTATTAGATGTTGGGTGTGGTGGAGGTATTCTCAGTGAGGGGATGGCTAAACGGGGGGCGAGCGTAACAGGGATTGATATGGGGGAAACTCCTCTTTCTGTTGCTAAGTTGCACCAGTTAGAATCACAAGTAAATGTTGAGTACTTTAAGAGTACAGCAGAAGAGTTTGCGGAAGCACATGCAGGTGAATACGATGTAGTTACTTGCTTAGAAATGTTAGAGCATGTACCAGACCCCGCTTCTGTAATCAGAGCTTGCTATAAATTGGTTAAGCCAGATGGATATGTATTTTTTTCTACCATCAACCGTAATCCAAAGTCCTATATGTTTGCTATTATCGGTGCTGAGTATATTTTGAGGTTGCTGCCTAGAGGAACTCACGACTACCAAAAGTTTATTAGACCTTCAGAGTTAGGCTCATGGTGCCGTGAAGCTGGGTTAGCGATGCAAGATATGATCGGTTTAACCTACAATCCATTGTCTAAGACTTATAAGTTAACCGCTTATGATGTCAGTGTTAACTATATGATACAGACACAACGTATAGACGATTAGAGGGTAATAATGATGAAGTTTGAAGCAATATTGTTTGATATGGATGGTACACTATTGGATTCTGCTCCAGACTTTATTGCGATTACTCAACAACTTCTCAAAGATTATGACTATACCCCAGTGAATGATAGCAAGATTAGGGATGTGGTTTCTGGTGGGGCGAAGGCCATGGTCTCAACTGCATTTAGTATGGACGAAAGCCATCCCTTATTTGAGGGATTACGCTTAGAGTTTTTGGCTCGCTACCTGCAAGATTGTGCAGTTTATTCTAAACTCTATGAAGGAATAAATGGCTTATTAACAGATATTGAAAAGGCGGGGTTACGTTGGGGAGTCGTCACTAACAAGCCCGTTCGATTTGCTGAGCCTATTATGGAACGACTGGGTTTGACTAAACGTTGTTCCATTTTGATATGTCCTGAGCATGTAACACATTGCAAACCAAGCCCTGAACCTATATTGTTAGCTGCCAAGCAGTTGGCTGTTGATCCGAGTAACATCATTTATGTGGGCGATGATAAACGCGATATTGACGCAGGGAACGCTGCGGGTTGTAAAACAGTAGCGGTTGAATATGGTTATATACATCCAACGGATAATCCAAGAAATTGGGGAGCAGGAGCGGTAGTGGCTTCTGTTAGTGAGTTACACCAATTGATTGATAGGGCCATTTGTGGCTGTTAGGTTTTACAATTATAAAATAGTGATTTATTTATGTTGGAAATCCGTCATTTAAAAAGTTTACACGCATTACGTGAGGCTGATAGCTTGGTTGATGCAGCCGATCGCCTACATTTTACACAGTCGGCACTGTCTCATCAGTTAAAAGAGTTAGAAGATCGGCTGGGAACACAACTGTTTGTTAGAAAAACGAAGCCTATCCGTTTTACAAGTGCAGGGCTTCGATTATTAACGTTAGCAGATACTATGTTACCCTTGTTGCGGGGTGCTGAGCGTGATTTATCACGATTGTCAGGTGGAACAGCGGGTCGTTTACATATGGCAATAGAGTGTCATAGCTGTTTTCAATGGTTAATGCCAACCATTGATGCCTTTAGAGATGCTTGGCCTGAAGTAGAGCTTGATCTAGCATCAGGTTTTTCTTTTGCCCCACTCCCTGCGTTAGCTAGGGGTGATTTGGATTTGGTTGTTACCTCTGATCCTGTGGAGTTACCAGGCATTATGTACATCCCCCTCTTTACCTATGAGGCGATGCTAGCCGTTTCAAATAAACACAAATTAGCAAATAAAGCGTTTGTAGAGCCTACTGATTTAGAAACAGAAGTGTTAATTATTTACCCTGTTGATCGCAATAAATTAGATATTTTTACCCATTTTTTAGAGCCAGATGATGTTGAACCATTATCTGTAAGAACGGCCGAAATGACAGTTATGATGGTACAGTTAGTGGCATCCAATCGAGGGGTTTGTTGTCTACCTAATTGGGCTTTACATGAGTACAGTAGCCGTGGCTATGTTAAAGCTAAACAGTTGGGAGAAAAAGGGTTACAAGCAACGCTTTATGCAGCAATTAGAGAAGATATGTTTGATGCGGCATTTATGCAAGATTTTTTATTAACAGCAAAAGATACCTCTTTCTCTACGCTAGAGGGTGTTAGTATGGTTAAGCAGGCCAAATAGACGGAGACAAAATGACTACAACAATTTTAGTCACAGGCGGTGCAGGTTATATTGGCTCGCATACTTGCTTAGTATTATTAGAGGCAGGATATTCTGTTATTGTGATTGATAATTTAAGTAATAGCCATTATGAATCACTGGTTCGTGTCCAGAAAATCGCTGGAAAAAAAATCACCTTTATCGAGGGTGATGTACGTGATAAAGCTAAATTGGATCATGTCTTTTTACAACACAAAATTGATGCGGTGATTCATTTTGCAGGCTTAAAGTCAGTCAGTGAGTCCATACAAAAGCCAATCGAATATTATGACAATAATATTAATAGCACATTGATTCTTTGTGAAGCAATGAAAAAAGCGAATGTAAAAAAGCTAGTCTTTAGTTCGTCAGCGACAGTCTATGGTGACCCGAAAGGTAAACCAGCCACAGAAGAGTTTCCTGTGGGAGGAACAACTAATCCGTATGGTACCTCAAAGTTAATGCTAGAAAAAATATTAGAGGATATTTATCAAGCAGATAATAGCTGGAATATTGCATTACTTCGTTACTTTAACCCTGTGGGAGCTCATTCAAGTGGTTTAATTGGCGAGGACCCAACGGGAACACCCAATAATTTAATGCCATATATTGCTCAAGTAGCTGTTGGTTTACGCCCATTTTTAAACATTTATGGAGGCGACTACCCTACAAAAGATGGTACGGGGGTTAGGGACTACATTCATGTGATGGATTTGGCCAATGGACATATGAATGCCTTGTCTTGGTTAAATACTAAACCAGGGATTAAAGCCATTAATTTAGGGACTGGGGTAGGCTATAGTGTTTTAGATATGTTACATGCTTTCGAAAAGGCCTGTGGCAAGCAGCTTCCTTATCAAGTTGCAGAGCGCAGAGAGGGTGATGTGGCAATGTGTTTTTCTGATTCAACACTCGCTAAAACACTACTTGGATGGGAAGCGGTTCATGATTTAGATGCCATGTGTCGAGACAGTTGGAATTGGCAGCTTAAAAATCCAAAAGGATACCAATAAACGTTTTATTACTTTTTACTGATGATCAACAAATAATATACGAAATAGTAGTGTTATAGTGTTTGAATCACACTAACGATTCAGGAGATGGCTATGATTACGACTTCGATTTTCCCTTCACGTTATGTTCAAGGTGCAGGTGCTCTAGATCTACTAGGGGAGGAGCTGGCGAGACTAGGTAAAAAAGCCTTATTACTGCTAGACCCTTTTGTAGATGATAATTTTCATAAACAAATTGAGCAATCTTGCAAATCTCATGTTACCTGTAAGTTTGAGCGTTTTATGGGGGAGTGTAGTGATGAAGAAATTTCCCGCTTACAGGACTTGGTAAAAGGTGATATTCCTGACGTCGTTGTAGGGATGGGCGGAGGAAAGTCAATAGACACAGCGAAGTATCTAGCCGATACGCTCAATCGCCCAGTGGTGGTAGTTCCTACTTTAGCATCAACAGATGCGCCTTGTAGTGCCTTATCAGTTGTTTATACGGCGACTGGCGAGTATAAGCGTATGGTTGTTTTTAAAGAAAACCCACGAGTTGTTTTAGTCGATAGTCAAATAGTAGCTCAAGCTCCCGTCAGATTTCTTGTTTCGGGAATGGGTGATGCCCTTGCAACATGGTTTGAAGCAGAGGATTGTTATAATAGCCATGCAGCCAATATGACAGGGCGCCAAGGATCATTTACAGCTTGTAATCTTGCTGATTTCTGCTACGAAACATTGCTTGAATATGGTTTACTTGCTGTACAGGCAGTTAAAAGGCAAGTTGTGACGCCTGCGTTAGAGCGAGTCATTGAGGCCAATACTTTATTATCAGGGTTAGGTTTTGAAAGTGGAGGCTTATCTGGCGCGCATGCGATACATAATGGCTTTACAGCCTTAGAGGCTACACACCATTATTGGCATGGTGAAAAAGTGGCTATGGGTGTATTAAGTTTATTGATGCTAACAGACAGATCACCCGATATTATCGATGAGGTTTATACATTCTGTGAAGAGGTAGGGTTACCAACAACATTAGCGGATATCGGCTTAACTCATGTTACTCAAGATGAGTTACTTACTGTTGCTGAGCTTGCTTGTGCTGAAGGAGAAACTATACACAATATAGCAGGGGGAGTAACACCTCAAAGCGTATTGGCTGCTATTTGTGCAGCAGATGAAGAAGGGCGTCGTCGTAAAGCTCAGTAAGTTCATTAAGAAAGTAACTAGCCAAGTGGTTAGTTGCTTTCTTATAATAAAAAATAATAAAAAAATATTTAAGGTTTTAAAATTATTATAATAGCAATTAATAAGCTAATACCAAATTAGACTATATAAATACTTTTCATCGTTTAAAAACTCCCTTATAGTGTGCACCCATACAGATTTAATATAAAGCTATTAATGCCAAAGGGTATTAATAAAGCATGACTACTTAGTTTATGATTAATAGGAGTTTTTGATGAGTAAAATGGCCACAGAACGTGTGCTAAGCGTTCATCATTGGAATGATACGTTATTTAGTTTTAAGACCACACGTGATCCTGGATTGCGTTTCCAAAATGGCCAATTTGTCATGATAGGTTTAGAGATCAATGGTAAGCCCTTAATGCGTGCTTATAGTATCGCAAGCCCTAATTATGAAGATCATCTAGAGTTCTATAGCATCAAAGTCCAAAATGGTCCTCTTACTTCTAAACTTCAACACTTAAAAGTGGGTGATGAAATATTAGTAAGTCGTAAACCGACAGGAACTTTAATTACAGGTGATTTATTGCCTGGTAAAAATGTTTACTTTTTGAGTACCGGAACAGGCTTAGCTCCTTTTATGAGCCTAATACAAGACCCAGAGGTGTACGAGAAGTTTGAAAAAGTCATCCTTATTCACGGTGTACGCTATGTGAGTGAATTAGGTTATTATGACTTCATCACTAATCAGCTTCCTGAAAATGAATTCTTTGGTGATATGGTTAAAGAAAAATTGATCTATTATCCAACAGTAACACGCGAGCCTTTTAAAAATACAGGACGTTTAACCGACTTAATGCGTTCTGGGAAATTATTTAATGATATTGGTTTGCCTCCTATTAACCCAGAAAGTGATCGTGCAATGGTCTGCGGTAGTCCCTCTATGCTCGATGAAACCTGTCAAGTGCTAGATAGTTTCGGTCTAAAAATATCCCCTCGTATGGGCGATCCTGCTGATTACTTAATTGAACGTGCTTTTGTCGAAAAATAACAATAGACACAGTTTTTACTTGCTACTTTTGAAAAGCTTGGGTAATATTTGCGCCCAACAAAATAGACGAGGTTAAGTATGCGTCGCCCATTGGTAGCAGGTAACTGGAAAATGTATGGGAATAGTGCGAGCGTTAAAGCACTACTTACAAGTCTAAAAGACTTAGTATGGCAACCACAGGTTGATATTGCAGTATTTCCTCCCACATTATTCCTTATTGAAGCTGTCCAAGCGCTTAAAGAAACGCCTATCTTGACTGGCGCCCAGAATTGTGCAATAGAACCAGATGAGATGGCACTAACTGGCGAGGTTTCTGCAAGTCAGTTAGTCGATGTGGGTTGCCAATTTGTATTAGTTGGACATTCTGAACGTCGTCTATTATTGGGGGATACAGAAGCAATACTGATTAAAAAATTTCAAGCAGCGCAAAGTAAAGGTTTAAAACCGATATTATGTTTGGGTGAAACAAAAGAGCAGCGAGAAAAAAATCAAACATTTACTATTATTAGAGATCAACTTAATAGTATAATAGACAGCTTAGGTATTGATGTATTTACCAATGCAGTGATTGCTTATGAGCCCGTTTGGGCGATAGGTACTGGCTTAACAGCTACACCAGAGCAAGCACAAGAAGTTCATTGTTTTATTAGAGCACTAATTGCTGAAAAGAAAGAAGCAATTGCTCAAAATATACAGATTTTATATGGTGGTAGTGTAAAAGAGAATAATGCAGATGCATTATTTACAATGCCAGATATTGATGGGGGGCTTATTGGTGGTGCCTCATTGAATGCAGATGAATTTGGTGCGATTTATCGCATAGCGGGAAATTAAGAATGTTATTAGAAACAGCGATTGTTATTATCCACTTACTAGTTGCGTTAGGTGTAGTTATTCTCGTGTTAGTACAGCATGGAAAGGGTGCTGATATGGGAGCCTCTTTTGGTGGTGGTGCCTCTAATACTGTGTTTGGTAGTCAAGGTTCAGCAAACTTCTTAAGTAGAACAACTGGAATACTTGTTGCTATCTTTTTTGCAACAAGTTTAGGTTTAACCTACTACGCTAAATTAAAAACTGCACCAACAAGTCGATTAGAACAAGCAGCTGCTACTCAATCAGTAAGCCAACCAGAAGTACAGCAGCAAAATGTAGAAATAGAACATCAACCAGCGCCAGCAACAAACAGCAACGTGCAAACAAAAGAAAGTGATGTTGAGTTGACACCTGCACCTGCCGCTGACTCTAAAGGAAGTAATTAATCGTTAACAGTAATGTTAACCTACCGAATAGTGCTGAGGTGGCGGAATTGGTAGACGCGCTACCTTGAGGTGGTAGTGACCGTAGGTCGTGTGGGTTCGAGTCCCATCTTCAGCACCATATATAAAGCCTAGTTAATTGATTTAGCTAGGCTTTTTTTATTCATAGATATTTTTATGCCCCATAGTATGCCCCTAAAGATTTATGCAGCATTATTTTTTATTTGCTCTTCTATCCATTCATTGATCTGATTTTCACTCCATCTTGCAGATTTTCCTCCTATGATTTTATGCTGCTTTGGAAATTCACCAAGCTTCATATATTTATAAATTGTGCTAACTGCAAGTCCTACTTTTTCGCTCACTTGTTCTTTAGTTAAAAATCTATCACTCATACATCACCTCTTTTCAAATCCTCGTTAAGCAGCTTGGCTATTTTTATGGCAAAATCTTTATTGATGCAAAGGCAATACCCTTTTGCATCAGCACCGTTTGATGGCTTTACGTGGTAGTAGTGGATTACACCATTTTTATCTGGATATTGCTCATGTACTCGAAATTCGTAATTATCCCCAATAGTCCATCCGCATATATCAGATGCTTCTACGATTTTCACACTTTTCTCAATTCTCATTGCTTACCTCAACGATAGTAAAATCATCCATTTCTTCTACTTCCGCAAATCTCTTGGCTTCTTCTTTGCTTTCAAATACAGCATTTTCATAGTAAGGAGCGTCGCATCCAGTATTCCATGTAAGAATATCCATTTCTTTTATGTCTGTTCCATGAAGAATAATGAATTTAGGTTTTTTATTTTCTCTCAAAAACTCACGTTCAAAGCGTTGCGCTATTTTGCTTGCTCTAGCTACTCTCTCTGGTTCAAATAAACTAAAATCTTTATAATTACCAAATTCATTAACTAATTTAAGTGCAAGTGAATGGCACGCATCGTTTAATGATTTACTAGAAAACGCTCGCCCATATTCATCTTGTTTAACAAAGAATAAGGTTTTTTCAAAAATAAAATCAGTCGCCTTAATCATTCAGCACCCCATCCGCTTGTTTATTTCTTTATCTGTGTCATTCCAACCAGCTTTCCATAAGGTTTTATGTATCTTGCTGCCGTATGGGCATGAGTCCAGTTCTTTACGATCTAGTCTTGCTTGTCGGCCTTGTTTATATTCTTTGGTTTTGTCTGGTTCTGGCATAGTTAAACCCTCTCAAACTCATAAACCCATACCCAAGGGTTAGCTTGCCATTGTTTTGATTCATCATTACCATAGATTGAATCCCACAGACCTCTAAACCAAGTTATAGATGGTGTTTTATCTTCCTTAACTATATCTTTAGGTGTCAAGCCGAACCCTTCAGCAATAGCATCTTGTTCTGTTATGTCTTGTAGCTTTTCTTTTCTGATAGCGGTAATTTTTAACTGAATACGTGAGAAATATTCAGGCATTTCTTCTGCTGGTCGTAATCGACATGGGTTTATTTCAGGTGTCTCATATCTTTCATTTTCTTCATTAAATGGTACACCAGCCTCAATATAATCATCACAAGACTCTATCCAGTATTCGTTGAATATTTCGCCTGAGTCATCTTCTTCATAAGGCACACTTTTGTGTTTAACTGTACCGTCTACTACATACTCGATATCTAAATCGCCATCATCTTGATACCATTGTTTTATTTTCCAAGGCTCTTTCACATAGACAATATCCCCAACTTGATATTTCGGTTCTGCATGCGGCCTTCTTGTTTGCGTTTTACGACCATCTAAAATGGCCTTGATCATTTCTTCATTAAATGAAATTGAGTTAATAGGCATGACAATACCTCTCAATAATCTGCTAATCGGCTGATTTGATCTAGTCTATCCCTAAGATCATCCACTTCATCTGCCATATCTTTAAGGACGCTCTTATCTTCTAATTCTTTTTTTAATTCATGATTTTCAGCAATAATGTCATCAATCTTATTTAAAAGGATTGGAAGAACTTCTCCTAAATGACTGTTGTCCAGTAATTGAATAGCTGAAAATAACTCATTAGCAGTCATGTTTTCGGCTGCTGCTAGATTTATTTGCATAATAAACCTCACTTTATCCACAGTAACTGTAGATAAGTCTGTTAGTAGTTTATGGTTAAATTAGGCTAGGCTTTGGAATGGCTAGCTTGGTTATGATTGATTGGTTTGTGGCGGAGTAATTACTACATAGTGCGAATATTCGTTGATTAAGTAGTCTGTATTAAAATATCCATTACCTCGATTGGTAAAAAATGCACGAGCATAATATAAATCTGAATCACCTGCCTTTCTATTATGTAAAAGTAATTCAGTTTTTTGTGATATTCTTTTATCGTTTACTATATTTTCTATGGATATCCAATTAATACTCATACACACCTCAAATAATACCATGCTGTTTATGGTTATAAGGATTGTTGGTCCTTAATGATTCGTGGTAAGAGGGGATCATCTTTATTTGTCCTCCTCTGCTTAAAAACTCTTTGACCTGAGCGCTTAATTTATCGCGCTCTTGTTGCTTTGAATTGGTCGGGCGCATGCTGGCTACTCCAATACTAATATTACGGTATCAATAGACGTTCCTGAGAACTCGTTGCTATACACCTTGGAATAAGTATGCTTAAATCCTTTTATCAGCTCTTTATCCTTTACGCTTGCAGGTAATATAGCCACCAACTTTCCATTCTTATCTAAAAGGCTACTTGCTGCCTCTAGATGAGCTTTCCAGCGTCCTTCGCTATAAGGTGGATTCATAATAATACGGTTAAAACGTTTACTTGTTTTCTCCGCCAGTTTCAAGAAATCGCCTGTGACGACATTAAAGCCTTTATCTTTTAAGATTCTACTGTGAAGCTCACTTATTTCGATACAGGTTGTTTTAACCTTAGGCATGAAATCAGCGATTCCACCAATACCTGCACTTGGCTCTAAACATGTATTACCTTCTTGAATATCCGCCATAGCCACAGCATCTTGAGCTATATTCTCTGGGGTTGGGTAAAATTGATAGCTTCTGTGATCTGGTATCTCACCAGTTCTGATAATCTCCTCAATAGCCTCGTAAACGTTATAATCAAAAGAAAAAACATTGTAGTAATATTTTTCTCTTGGCTTTTCCGTTAATACTCCACCTATTTGCTTTAATACTGAATGAAGTTCTTTTTCTATTGCTTTATTAATAGAGTAAGCTTTTACTTTTATAAACTGCGTAGAAATATCAGAATTAGCTAACTCAGTTATAACCTCAGAAGGGAGAGGCTTATTCATTAACTTAAACTCTTTTGATTGCTTTTTAGGCTTCTGTCTGAATTTTGGCGGAATTGCTGTAGGGTAAAGATAAGCTAAAACCGTGTTAAGTTTCCAAGCCATATCAGGGCTAATTTCAACATGGGCAGTACCTTTTTTATATACTCTTAATCTTATATGCCCATTATCTATAGACATCCATTGGCCAGTAACTTTGAATGCCGCTTTTACTAAGTTGCTAGTTACACCTGATAAATTAACATCTCCTTCACCTGGTAATCCTGCAAACTTACGCACAATAAGCCGTAAGTCATGCAAATAACCAATTTTTCTATAATCTGTATATGACCACGCATTATAGAGTCCACAATCATGGGCATTATCAATAATCATGCGCTTACTAAATCCCTCGGGCTGATTAGTGACATGGCTACCGGACAAAGCTTTAAATACCCCATCTAACCGTTCAGCAAAAAAACGGTCTCTATTTAATAATAAATCAGTAACGGTTGATTTGATGTTATCGTTATTAAACTCAACGGTTTCTAATTTTTTGATTTGCTCATGTAACTCATGCCGTCTTTTTTCTGGCATTATTTCCATTACACCCGTTAAAAGAATAACTTTATTCCAATACTCAGCCTCTAAAGCTTTAACTGCACCTTCTTTTTCTAACAGATAACTTAATGACGGTGGATGGTTATTATTATTTTGCTTAGCATAAAAGCTTCCAAAATAACATGATACCTCGCTCATGCTATTAATTATTTCATTAGAAAAAGAAGTTATTTTACTTTTCTTATATTCAAATTCTGACAACAAACTTCCTATTAGCGTATGCTCAACAGGCGGATAAAATTCAACGTTATTAATTAATTCTGCTGTTTGCATAAATACCTCGCATTAAAAAGCCCTAACTGGTAGGGCTTGTTTAGATTATTTCAATTGATTGGATAGTCGCTGAACACCAATAGTTAATAATTCAGGAATGAACTCTAGTGGTATGCGATTACCTATTAATTCTGACATTTGCTTTTTGTTGTCCTCATAAACAACAGTAGCACTCATAGGGATTTGGGTTATTTGGATTTTCATATCATTTCCAAACGTCAACATAAACCGTGAATGCATTAATATTGTAGAGATAACTCCATCTATGACTTCATTGTCTACAGTTGGGAATTTAGGAAATGGTATTTTATTTTTGATTAACTGCTCTATGCAGGCATCTGAATAAGCTAATGCTTTTTTCCTAACATCTTCTCGATACTCTGGATATTCTAAGCTATTGTTATTTATTCCATATCCACCGGTTTTACGAATAGATGGCAATACTTCACCAGCAACCCACTTTCTAAAACGATAGGGTAGAGTGCCTTTATTGACGGCATCACGGCAACGTAATATTAAAGTAAACAATCCTGATTCGTTGATTATATTGGCTTCACCTTGACGACCTATGTTAAACATAGAGCGTTCGTCATCATCAAGTCTTTCAATAGCTTGTGTTACATTTTTAATATTTAGTGATTTACAGACATCTTGAGCAACAAACCAAGGTTCATCATTGATTAATAAAGTACGTACTTGATGGTCTTCAAAGTTGAATATAGATAATTGATTAGACATGTGAATGTCTCCTTGCTGATTTCGAATATTTACCTAATTTCGACATTAGGTGCCAAGAGGTTCGAAAGCCACAGCAAGTTGGCTGGAGTTATTTCCCTTTCGGGTATTGTATTCCTCGCCCTCTCGGCATAAATCACAGATATAAAAAATCCGCATGCTATCGGGGCGGTTTAGTCCGCTTGCTGTATAAAGGTTTCGACACCTCGTAAGCAAACTATACAACCCCGTTACTTGCTTGTCAATTACCATAAGTTAGTGGAAAAATCTTTACACATAATTAAACTCCATTGATTGAGTGATGTTTGGCGAACGGGATGTCGTCGTCAAATTCGTTATAGTCAGGTGCAGCCGCTTGTTGATTCTGTTGCGGTCTTTGCTGTTGAGGACTTTGTTGCTGGTCGGCTCGCTGTTGAGGTTGATCTTGACGGCTGTCTAGCATCTGCATTGTGCTTGCATAAATCTTCGTTGTGTATTTATCATTGCCTTGTTGATCTTGATACTTCTCAGTAACGATCTTACCCTCGAAATACGCAAGAGAACCTTTTACCAGGTATTGTCCTGCCACTTCTGCCACCTTGCCAAACATCGTTATATTGTGCCATGTAGTACGTTCTTGATTTTGCCCATTCTGATCTTTCCATTTCTCGCTAGTTGCTACTGACATATTAGCAACTGCGCTTCCTGATGGTGTATAACGCATGTCAACATCATTTCCCAATCGCCCAATGATTTGTACTTTATTTAAACTAGCCATTTCCAACCTCTTTAACTGTATTTTTAACCAACTCAATAAACTGACTACGCCTATTGATTAATCTTTCTATATCCTGTTCGCAGTCCGATCTATTCAGCCTGTAAACAATTAATTGCTTATGTTCTGGAAAGTCTGAGCAGTAACTTATAAAGTCAACCCATTTGCGCCCTGTACAATCTAAATGGCCTATGAGCTGCCATTTATAACTAGGGTCGAATGAGTTACGTTTTAGTGTTGCGTAGTGAGTAGAGGCGATAACTGACTTAATCTCGATAACACCGTCATCATCAACAAGTCCATCTGGTGAATCGCCATAATCGCCACAATCAAAAAAGCCACCGTTAGTCACATCAACAAAATACTCATTTTCGTATAACATCCTAGCGATTGGCTCTTGTTCGTGACCTCGCTCCATATGCTGATTTGTGAAGCTATACTCTGCCTTTTGATTATTGATAATCTCTAGGGCCAACTGTAAAGCGTAACGTTTAGCCGGCTCACCCAACGCGCCGCCGTCATTAGCCATGATAGTTCCAAAGTTAGAAGCAGTTACCTTGCCAAGCCTTAACTGCTCCCATTCTTCGCTATTCTGTTGGATGTTGTGCCATATCATTATTGCACTCATTTATTAGCTGGTTGATATGCTCTTGTGATAGGGTAGCTCTTTCTAAAACCTTATCTAAATTACCATCCCGCACATAAGCCTCTTTTGCTCTTGTCCACATCCTTTCATTTTGTGGCGTAATAGCTGGTTTATTCGATGCGAATGGCTTCATTAAGCGCAATCCTTCCACTATTTCACCTCTATTTTTAACGTTAGGATCAACATAAATCCTGACTTTGGTATTGCTCCAATCTTCTAAATATCCTGATCCAGTAAGTGTTTTCATCATCTTGCTGTTGGTGGCATTTAAAATCATAGGTTTTAGCTGTTCGCCTTGTCTTATTTCTTTTTCAATAAAGTAGAGCGTGTTAAATAAGTCCTTACTTCGCTTTGTTTTATCACCCTCTAATACGGCTCTTGATACAGTAACCTCTATTGGTTCTTCAATATCTGCACTACTAAGGTAAGGCGAGTTAAACGCTTTTCTAAAATGTGTTTTTGCTTGGCTGTTCTGAGACATTCTTTTTACCTCTAACTAACTTGATTAAATTTCTAACTCCACGACCTGAACGTTTAGCTTTACGATTCGTAAAGAATCCCGTACTAGGCCAAAAATCTATTAAGGTATCGTCTGCTTTTACGATTAAGTGAACTCCACCGTTTTTACTTTCGAACGCTATACCTTGCTCAATAAGTAGATTGGTAGAATAGGCTAAATTTGATTGCCTCTTTTTCTTCTTTATTTCTGACCAATCTCTAAATATGTCGCCCATTGTGTAACTATCGTCATCATTGTTCATAAATCGCCTTTTCCGTTATTAGCGAAGCCTGAATGATTGCCAAAACGAATAGCATTAGTTATTGCTTTGTAATGCCTAATGTTTTTAGGACCTAATGCTTTACATGACTTTGAACAATATCTAGCCCAGCCTCTATTGATGTCTGCCTGTCTTGCTTCAAATTCGCATCCACAAGTTTTGCAATTGCGTTTAACCATTATTGACCTCTTTAATTACCCCATAAGAAAGCAATCTAACCAGCGTGTCTAAGGTCAGAAGATACAGGTTGATCTGGCTAAATTGCTTTCTTATAGGTAGAATTGGGTGAAAGTTAAATGAGTGTTTTATATGGATATGTTATTTGCTGTATGTCTATTTGTTGTGTCGTTAGGATTTTTCTGCTTTTGCAAAGGTTCTTTACGCAAAGTATCAATTTATATTATGGTTCTTTCTGCTGCTTATTTGATGTATAAGTTTTAATTGCCGTCCTTGGCATGGCTAAATTTCTTAATAAGAACTTAGATATTATCAATGATTTTTGTTATTTCCTTGATAAAAGCTGAGCTGTCTAAAAAGTAATTAGGATAAGCTTTTTTAATTTTTTTAATGTCATCAAGTGAAATTAAAACTACTTCAAGTAAACTATCTGCTCTATTAGCTTCTGCCTCCTTTTTTGAATAATGTTCAGTAGCAGTTTTTAAAGATTTGAATGGAGAAACATTTAAAAGTCGAGTCTTTAGATTTAAAACGAGCAAAAAATATTTTGCATCACGAAACTCATCTTTTACTTTTATATTTGATGTTATATGTTTTGTTGCAACAGATACGCCTGCTAATTTATCCAGAATTTTTAGCTTAGTATTTAAGCTTTTTATTTTATTGTGTATTTCAACCTCAGATAAGTTTGCTAGATCAGAGGTTATTTGTTTGTTTTCTTTAATTGAGAATGCTGCACTACATAACTTAAAGAAAGCTCTGTGGCTTTGGTCTCCTTTTCCAGCTTTTATTTTTGATTTGTGTAGTAAATCAAATGTCTCTACGGCTGTTGACCAAGCATGCTGTAAATTAGTTCTGATTTGCAGTTCTACTTTAAAACCTTTAAGTTCAGGATGTTTCTTTCCTGTATATTCATATATTTGATGTACTGATCTATAGCCGTCATCTTTAGGTGTAAGGATATAATCATCTTCATCGACTAAGACAAAAGAGAGATTTTTTTTTACAAAATAGCTTTTTATGCATTCATTTCTAAAACTGTTAACTTGAGTGATATTTTCTAAAATTATTCTTATGCCTGCAATATCCTGCATTCTGGATGCGGACATTCCTTTGAATCTGATTAATTTATTTATTATTGATGGCATCCTCTTTAATCTTCTAGAAAGGGTGCTTTTTTTATATAGTGTATTTCTTGTTAGTTTGCTTCTTAGAGAACCTCTTAGTATTTTCATTGGTATTTCATGCAATGTTCTCCACATTGAAATAATATCTATGTCTTTATCTGCGTCATAATCTATTAATCTATCGTCGGTTAGATCATTTTCTAGAAAATAGCATAATCTCTCACCTGCTTTTTTTACAGAAGATTTGCTCGGTAGGTTATCCATAAGCCATTCCTCATACATTCATGTTTCTCCTCATTATATATAGGTGATATATTTGCACAAGAATTGTTTTATCATTTGTGAATGAATGGTTTCTGAACTCATACTATTCAATTAACTAATAAAACCACCCTGTATAGGATTGTTTTGTTAATTAACTTTCTTAACTTAATGTTTAAATGTAAAATCGCCCCTAAACTTCAAAGGTGGTTAAGTATGTTGGGTATAGCGATTGTTTTTGCCTTTTTTGCAATAACTACAATTGTCTTTTTAATATTCTTTATTAAATTATTAAAGAATAAAAAATATAAATCTTTTATTGTTTTATTGATTATTTTTGTTGTGTTAGCTTTTTTTGCTTATCTTTTTACACTCCAACTTTTTGATTCATTAAAGTGTGCGTATTCTCCATACGGTTGCTGATAATAAGTATGCTAAGTTTGTCCATTCGTCTTAGCTACTGATAACCGCGCATCTTGCCGCTATCATTCCTATCTTATCGGCCTTATGCACCGAACCAGTGGGAAGCTCAAAGCTTTCTGCTTGTCACTGTGAGCTATCATTTAAAGGTAGATAGCCGCTTAACCTTGTATAGCTTTTAACTAATCAAAAGGGCTTCTATTTCTGTTAAGTCCTTTAAGCGTTTCTTCAACTGTTTCGTTCATTTTTCTTTCTCCTGTTGTTTAACCATCTTTAGCAAACGCACTGCATAATGCGCTTGGTGAAGATTGCTACATTGCCCAACTAACAATTGACCAGATAACCATTGCACTAAATAAAGCACCGCAAGTTACGTTTAATATTGTTTCGCCCATCTAAGCCACCTTTAAAGCTATAGCTGATACAGCAGTTAATATAAAAAGAATGTCTAGTGTGATTCTCATTTAGGCGGCCTCACTAGCTAGCTGATCTACTAATGCGGCTAGCTTCTTTTGGTATGCGTCCAAATTAGTAGCACCTGCCCCAAGTTCTATTGAAAAATGCTCTACATGAAATCCTAATAAAACGATATCGTTCTCATCATAAATACGGCTTTCAAACTCGTATTTTCTAAATTCGCAAGTAGTGGAGTACTCAGGTCTTAACTCCTCGACTCTGATATGAAGCTCTGCTAATGCTCTTTTTTGGTATGTTGGTATGATTTTCATCTTTATAACTCCCCATCATTCATAGATAAGTGATCTTCAAGAACCGTGTTATAAGCCAATGTATAAGCTTCATATTCGTCCATTGGTTCCTCATCATCTGTAAAACCTAGTGCTTCACATTTACCAGTAGTTGCTAGCTCATGAGCATATGGCTTTACTTTTCTTTCGATTAAGTAATCTGGTAGTTCAGGTTTATCAAACTTCTCTTGAGCGTTATCAAATGCAAACTGAGCAACTTCTAAGTTTCTTTGGTTGATTAGTTCTGAGTTCATTTTGATAACCCTGTTTTGTGTTTTGATGGGGTTATATTAGCACTGCTATTATTATATGTAAATAGCAATGCTAATATTATTATTAATATTGCTAATATCTTATTGTATCTGTCTGATCTAAAAAGGAATTTATTTTTAAATATTTTAGGTAAGGAGGGGTAAATATGGCAGGCAATAAAAAAGCCCTTGGGAGGGCTTAAGCACTATTTGTTGAGAATGAACAGGTTTTCTGAATTGTTAAGAAAATCAAAAAGGTTCACGCATTCGACATTAAATTCCTTACATATAGTTGGTATTTTTGGGGTAAAACACTTGGGGTCTTTAATATATTTTTCATGTGTAATGATCTTTGCGCCAAGAGTCAAGGCTTTAGCGATTAAAAATGGATCAGCACCATCCGCAAATTTATTTATTTGCTTTCGCGCCCTGTCTGGGTTTATTGGTAAATAATAGTCTTCTACGTATGAGTTTATAGCAGCAAAGTTAATTTGTGTTGTTTCATCATCTATAGGTAGAAAATATGACTTTCTATTTTTGATCCATTCTGCGACATTATCATCTTGTTTTTGAAGTTCAATATATACACTTATAATACTTCGAAAATGTCCTTTTTCAAACTGAGCATCAATAAAATCCCAAAAGGCAGGGCAGAACTGCCTCCTGTAGTAGTTATTCTGTGCATCTATAAATATATTTGAGTCAATTAAATACATTAATTATTTAACTCCTTTTCGGCAAAAGAAGCTAAGTTGCTAGGCTTTATTCCTATAAGATCATAGGCATCACTCAATAAAATCCGAGAATTTAATGCTTCAGAAGTAACCGCTCTTGCTAGCGTATTACTTACACGTGCTTTTTGCATTTTGTTATAGTTGCCGCTTCCATTTGTTGAAGATTTAACTTTATCATTAATAATATTTATATACTCTTGGTATTCTTGCTTAGAAATTAAAGATAAGGTTAATGCTCTTCTGGCAATCACCCACTTACTAACTCTGAAATACTTAGATAATTCTAGCGCACATTCTTCGATATTATCGGGGCTTAAACTTTCCCATTTGTTTTTGAATAAATCTGAAGGAACAAGATATTCTGCTGCAACGGCATTACAGAAAGTTTCTTCATTATCATTATCGTTTATGTTTGTTAAGTTAGATATGGCGGAGCTGCCTATCCATAAATGAGCTAATTCATGAATAAGAGTAAATAGCTGTGCTGATTTAGCATCATTGGTATTGATAAAGATTACAGGGGCAATTTCATCATAGATAGCAAAGCCTCTAAAATCCTCAACACTCAAAGGTCTAGAGGTGTTATTTTTTACTATCCCATTCCGCATTACAAGAACACCTAAAGACTCAATTTTTTTTATAATATCTCTAAATAGATCATCCCACTTTCCCTTAGTTGGAGGTATCTCTATAGCTAATTTTTTTCTTATGTCGCTAACAACTTTATTGTAATTATCTTGAAGTGTAAAATTACCTACTACGCTCTCAGTTATAAGATCATTTTTTATCAAATAATCTTTATACCATTCTTGTTTAATGAGTACATCATTAATTGTATCTCGCAGTTCAGGACTGATGTTCTTTTTAGCACCATCAATAGTTCTTCTGTCAGGGATATTGATGGTTTCAACAGGAGGATTTTTTAAGTATAAATATCCGAACGGTGTGTGTGTATACCTAGCCCACTCCATAGCCTGATTAAAAGTTAATTTAGATACTCCTTGTTCCCACTCTAAAATCATTTCTTGGCTTTTTTTAAATTTAATAGACATTTGTTCCACGCTTAAGCCTTCTCTATTGCGAGACCATGTAAGCATTTTTGGGTTTATAAGAGCCTGCCCCATAAGAACCTGTTTGAATATCTATAAAAAAATCTATTATTTATTATATAGAATAAAAATATTTACGCCATAGCAAAAAGTTGTAATTACAATCTCCATCTATCATCAAAACCCTGTGCTAATCCCATAGCACTGATGACCAAAATACTTTACCTACCACTCTAATATCGTCAAGGCTATATTCTTCATCTTCGTACTCGTCACGATTAAATGAGCGTAATCTAACCCTGTTATTGGGTAGTCTATACAATTGCTTAACTCTTGCTAGTTCGTTCTCAATAACAACAGCGTATATTTTTCCGTCTACTATATTAGTGTTAGCTGTGTCTATTCCGACTACAGAACCGTCTTGTATTAGTGGCTCCATGCTATTACCCGATACAGGGACACAAAGCGCATAATTGAAGCTTACACCTTGCTTGATGAGAGTCTTTTTATCAAACCTTAGCTTTCTACCTGTGTTATGTTCTGACGAAGCTATACGTCCGCATCCTGCGCTTAATTGAATATCTTTAATTAGCGGTATTTCAACTTCGTCATCATCTAAAGGGGTGTTGTCATCCCAAGGACTAATATCTCCAATTACTTCGATATGATCTTGCTTTTTGTTTAGCAATGGTTTGTTGATTAATTTTGCAAGGCGAGGGCTTACTTCTGAGACATCGAAATTTAATGCGCTAGAAAGTTTCAATAGTGCTTCAAGATTTAAAGGTATGCGCCCATTTGCAAACTGGCTAAAAGCGCTTTGATTTGACCAGCCGCATTGCTCAGAAATATCTGTCTGATTTAATTTTCTTCCTGATGCCTTAGCTTCATCTTTTCTAGCTTCATAGATAGATTTTAGACGCAAGCTTTCAGCTTTTTCTTCATCTGTAAGTTCTCTTCTTTTCATGTCACCAATGATATTAGCTTTACTAATACTTGAGCAAACACCATTGCTATTTTTATTTCGTTGATATATATTAGCATTGCTACTATTTATTATTTGGGGCATAAGGAATCCAAAATGAAAGAAATACCATTAAAAGATTACCTAGATAACGGCCTAGGTTCACAAGTGAAAATTGCTGAAGGTTTGGGTGTTAATCAAAGTGCCGTTTCTTTGATGTATAGAAAAGATAGAAACATCATTTTATTTATTGATGAAGAGAACAACGTTCTTAGGGCTGAAGAAAGAAGGCCTGTTCCATCAAAAAAGATTGAAGCCGCATAAACCATATTAAATCCTTGAGTAATTAACGATGAGCAAATTATCCATTGTGAACGCTTAAAGATAAACCACCGAAAATATAGAGAGTTTGTGAAATGAGAGCAGCAGTACAAAAAGCAATTAAATCATATCAAGGTGGCTGGTCAGCTATGGCTGCGGCTTTAGGTATGTCAGTAGATGCTTTAGAGAATCGTGTTTACGAAAAGAAAGGACAATCTTTGGCTTTACATGAAGCATTAATGATTGAGTCTATTAGTGAAACTTCACATATAACAGAAGCAATGGCGGCTCGTCATCATGCTGTAGTTATAACCCTGCCTGATGTTGAACATGAGAATAAAGATTTATTAGTTATCCAGTCTCAACTACAAAAAGCTTTAAGCGGTTTATTAAGTACTGTAGCAAACAGTTATGAAGATGATGGAGTGATTGACCGTAAGGAAGAAAAGCAAATATTAAATGAAAAAACAGAAGCTCACAAAGCAGTTGAGAAGTTTGTACAAGTCGCTTTAACAATTTTCAAGCAATAAAAAACCGCATTGGCGTGCGGTTTAAATAAAGGAGTATCAAACAATGAACCTAATATTAAACGAAAACGTAACAATGTCAAGTAGAGAGTTACTAGACGTTATTAATAATGTAAGAGAACAAGAGGGCGAAAACTCAATTCGCTCTAATGTTTTTCACGCAAGAGTAGCTGACGAGCTATCAGATTTTAACTACAAAAGTTTTGTAGTACAAAATTTGAACAATACGGAGTCAGTTGTTTTTGAGTTAACTAAAGATATGTGCATGCTGGTAGCTATGCGCGAATCTAAAAAAGTAAGAAGAATGGTTTTAGCTAAGTTAAATGGAATATTTTTAAATGTTCCTCAAACCTTACCCGATGCTTTGCGTTTAGCTGCTGACTTAGTGGAAGAAAATAATAAGCAAAAATTAATCATAGAACAACAAAAGCCAGCCGTTGACTTTGTAGACAACTACGTAAAAGCAGAAGGCAATTACAACTTTAGACAAGTGGCTAAGTTACTAAATGCTAAAGAGCCTGAACTTAAATTATTCCTGATTGAAAACGGGATCATCTACATCACAAACGGAACGATGACACCAAAGCAACAACATGTAAATTCAGGCCGTTTTATTGTTAAGACTGATGTAACCAAAACAGGCCACTCATACACACAAATGAAAATAACCCCTAAAGGCTTTAACTGGATTAGTGAGCTATGGGCTAACAGATTAGGAGAGGTAGCATAATGGCAGCACTACCATACATTCAGTTATATACAGCAGATTACTTAGCTGACACGGCCCATCTAACCACTTTGGAAAATGGAGCCTACTTACTATTAATGTTTAATTACTGGCAGCGTGGAGAATCCTTCAAAGCAAAGGATGAACAAACGCTCAACAAACGTTTAGCATCTATTGCTCGACTAACTATTAATGAATGGTTAGAAGTATCGGAACAACTGAAAGAATTCTTCGTAATTATTCAGCATAACGATTGTATAGAGTGGAAACATAATCGTATTGAACATGATTTAGATGCGGTAAGGGAAAAATCCATTAAAGCATCTAATGCTGGAAAGCGTTCTGCTAAAGCTCGTTCAGCTAATACTAATAACGAACGTTCAACGGACGTTAAACAAACGTTGAACCATACAGATACAGATACAGATACAGATACAGATATTAAAAAAAATAATACAAAAAAAACCAAGTCCAGTAATAAAAAATTTAATCCATTGCTAGCTAAACCTGAAAACGTATCTGTAGAAACATGGTCCATGTGGGTTAAGTACAGGTCTGAGATCAAAAAGCCTCTAACTGAAACCATGTGTAAACAACAGGCTGTTGATCTGGTTAACTGTCCTAATCCAGATGACGTTATCAAAAAATCAATTGCTTGCGGTTGGCAGGGCTTATTCCCAAACCCAAAAAATAATATTCGACAGTTCCCCGACCGCAAACCATCCATGCAGGCGAATGTTAGTAATTTTAACTTTGAAGTTGGCCCTAACGGTGAGGTTAAATTCTGATGAACACAGTGAGAAAACTATTCACGATTTTAGATACTGAGACTAGGACCTGTGAAAAGCATGGTGAGTACAAAGCCAATTTAATTTGTTTACGCGATGGTGACAGATGGTCCACCTGTGAACAATGCCAACAAGAAAAACGCGATGCAGAAAACAGAGCCGAACAAGAACGGGCGGCTATCGAAGCTAGACGAGTATCGATCGAAAAGCGTCTAGGCAATGCCTGCATACCGCCACGCTTTCAAAACAAAGGATTTGAAAACTACCTAGCCGACAATGAAGGTCAGAAAAGGGCCCTCGCAAAATGCTTACGATATGCGGACCAGTTCAACGAAAACTACGAGACTGGTAAATCCTTATTGCTTCTTGGTGGTGTTGGTACGGGAAAAACTCATCTAGCCAATGCCATAGCCAACAAGATTATCCGAGAGCAGGGAAGAACGGCCCTCTATTCGACAGTAGGCAATGTTTTACGCCTTATCAGATCCACCTTTAACAATTCGGATACAAGAGAGTTAGACATTTATCAACTATTTTCAGATCCTGACTTATTAATCATTGACGAGATTGGTGTACAGAAGTCTAGCGAATTTGAATTAACGGCCCTATTCGACATCATCAATGACCGTTACGAAAACATGCTACCAACCATCATCATCTCAAATCATGGGCCATCTGAATTACCAAATTACCTAGGTGATCGAGTAGTGGACCGACTCAGAGAAGGCGGAGAGGCCATAGGTTTTGACTGGACCTCCAGCAGAACAAAGGAGGCCAGAGCATGACCATTCAAGAGCGTATTGCACAGGTAAAAGAATTTATTGCAGAGCTAGAAACGCGTACTGATTTTGGAGCAGAGCTAGAGTTAATGTCTCTTGAAGCTCATCTTGAAGAGTTAGCAAAGCAAGGTATTGAGGGCGCATATGACGCATCTAAATATATTTGGGCATGTTCAGTAGATAACAGAGATCGACTAGATAAAGATTCAGAGGAGGCTAGAGCATGAATGTAGTATTAGATGTTTGCTGCGGATCACGCATGTTCTATTTCGATAAACAAGACCAACGTGTTTTATTTGGTGATCAAAGAAAAGAGTCACATACCCTTTGTGATGGTAGAGCCTTGGAGATTAATCCAGATGTATTGCTAGATTTCCGTAACCTTCAATTTAATGACAATAGTTTTAGCGTAGTCGTATTTGATCCACCTCATTTAGTCAGGGCAGGTGATAAAAGCTGGCTTGCTCTCAAATATGGGAAGCTTGGCCAAAACTGGCAAGAAGATATAAAAAAAGGTTTCGCCGAATGCTTTCGAGTACTAAAGCCTAATGGCGTACTGATATTTAAATGGAACGAAATACAAATACCAGTCAAAGAAATATTATCCCTTACGGACAATAAACCAGTATTTGGCCATAAGTCAGGCAAAAGATCAGACACTCATTGGATGACTTTTATCAAGGAGGCTAGAGAAGGATATTCTTTTATCAAGCAAGAAGAATTAGCCAATTTAGTAAATGAAAGAAACTGTTATAGATATGGCTTAAAACATGGTTTTTCGCTTGAAGAAGTGGAAAAAGCCATAAAGGAGGCTAGAGCATGAATGATATAACAAACCCAAAACACTATCAAATATACGAAGGCTTAGAAGCCTTAGATGTTATGAGAGCTGTAATGACTGATGAGCAGTACAGAGGATATTTAAAAGGCAACATCCTAAAATACAAGCTCAGAGCTGGTCAAAAAGGAACTCATGAAGATGCTCTAAAAGACCTTGCTAAAGCTAAACAGTATCAGGCGATATTGGAGGCGGTGAAGTGATGGCAAATAACAAAAAACATTACATCATAGACTCATTAGACAAGACTAAAAACGTATTCAAACTAGCTTATTTGTTCGCTACTCAATTAGCTACTAATGAAGCAGTAGAAGTTATCGTTCGCCCTGCAAAAGCTAAAAGAACGTTAGAACAAAACTCTAAGATGTGGGCCATGCTGACCGACCTATCAAATCAAAAACAGTGGGTTGTTAATGGAGTCCTTCAAAAGATAACCCCTACTGACTGGAAAGACCTATTAACTGCCAGTTTACATCAAGAAATGAGAGTAGCCGAGGGAATTAGTGGCGGAATTGTCTTATTAGGCCGCAGAACAAGCCGTATGACTGTAAAAGAAATGAGCGACCTAATAGAGCTTATGCATTCATTCGGTGCTGAAAACGGCATCAAATGGAGTGCTAGAGAATATGACTTTATCTATTGGAGTGAGGCAGCATGACAGACCTAAGAAAACTAGCTAAGGGCAGAGAATGCCAAGTAAGGCTGGACGGTATCTGCAACCACAACCCAGAAACAACTGTACTCGCTCATTATCGTATGGCTGGTACGTGCGGAACTGGAATAAAGCCTGATGATATGCAAGGGGCTTGGGCGTGTAGTAGCTGCCACGATGAAATAGATCGTCGTACACGTATTTTGGAGAATGAATTTGTTCGATTATGTCACTTGGAAGGGGTTATGAGAACTCAGGCTATATTGCGAAAAGAGGGGGTTATTAAGGTATGAGTCACGAATGCAATAACTTTGTAAAGCTTACAAGCATGAACAAAAAAATATGCTCAGAGTGCGGTAAAGAGTACGAATGGAACTTAAACCAAGATCAAAAGCCATTACTAAACAGTAGCCGAGGAGACAGAAAGAGTCATGAATTAATCGAAGCTTTTGACGAGGAGCGCATGGACATCATAGGACAGAATGGAAACGATGGCGAAGTGTATATGTGCGGTGATCGCTGGCTAGAGACTGGTAGTCCGTGGGGTGCCGAATGAGATGGGCCAAAGTTAGCGACTGGTGCATCGTTTCAGAGGAAGGATACAAGGTGGCTAAATACGGAGAAAAATTCAGAGCATCAAATCCTAAAGGCGAGTTTATAACAGGGTTTGTTAGTGCTGAGAAAGCTAAGAAAGCGTGTGAGGTGGGTAGTGGCAAGTAAAGGCGAAGAAACGTTAATGATGCACTTTAAAGATCACAAGCTAACACCAGAGCGCGAGTTCAGATTTCACGACACAAGAAGATGGCGTTTTGACTTTGCATTCCCAGAACGAAAACTAGCGGTAGAAGTAGAAGGGGGAACCTATACCAATGGTCGTCATACACGGGGAAGCGGTTACGAAAAGGATTTAGAGAAGTATAACGAAGCCGCAAAGCTAGGGTGGAAGGTTTTAAGGTTTAGTACAGGCATGGTTAGCAAGGGCGAAGCAATAAAACAAGTTTTAGAAGTAATTGAGGGGTAGTACATGAAATACACGACAGCGCGCAAAGCATGGCATGATGCATACTATACAGGTAAAGAAAACACAGTAGATCAATTCTTATTGTTAGGTACTACCGTTCAAAAGACCGTAGTCAATAACAGCCTAATGCTATGCATGGATGCGTGGCTAAAAGGCAGGGTGCAAAATGCTATTGCCATGCTACCTGAAAATATCCAGGGTTTTGGTAACTGGATATACTCGCCTATGCGCAATAAAGACGACCTAGAAAGCGCACAAGAGGCTGTATTTGATAACTTCTGGTATAACTTCAAGGCTGAAAAACTAACGGATAAGAAGTGGGAGCAAGTCAAGGAATTAACATTGTGCGCTATCGTTGAATATTTCCATGTGATTATGGGTAATCCTAGTCCTTTTAAAAACTCCGCCTACATATGCAAGTTTTTAAAGGATGAAAAAAACGTCCATATCTCCAATCACAACTGGGTTAGAGACTGGCAATATATATATGATGCCTTATTAAATTCATGTGCTTATATCGATTCTAAAGCGCTAGAACCAGTATCAAAAATCATAAGGCTAGAGTATGATAAAGTTGCTTAAAAATAATAAAAGTTAGATGTTCATGCTAATAAATTATTTATTATTAGTTAAATATTGACAATGAGGATATTTTTAAGCATAATTACCATAATTATTTTTTGCACCCTAAATAAAGTTAAACAAAAACACAGCCCCTAGCCTAATCCGCAGGGGCTTTTTTTATGCCTGAAAACTAAAGAATTAATTATGCCCATACAAACCACATCAACTTGGACGTTAGGAATATATGGGTTCTCTTTCATTGGCCTTTTATCTGGTGTTCATCCGGCGGCTATATGGGGGGCGCTCATAGGCTCTATTATCTATCTTGTTGCAGCACCTCAACATAGACCATTTAAAAAATTCGTATGTTTTTTTACTGCATGGGTAGTTGGGTATTATGTTGCTTTAGAATTAGTTAAGCAGGGTTTTAGCAAGACAGAGGGCGCTATAGCTTGTTTAGCATCGGCAATATCTTTACCTATTATATTTGCAATAATCGATGTAATAAGCAATGGAAAACTATTTGGACTGATATCCGAAGTCATCAAGAAAAGATATGGTGGCGGCAATGATGACAATTAACCAATTAATAGTAAATCTAACAATCATAATCTTACTCATCGTCTTATATTTTTATGCGCGCGACTTCTTCAGGAGTCATGAGCGATGCATTGATACCTATGTTAATGCATTTAAGCTAATAGCTATAAGTGGGTGGGTTATTCATTTAGCAAGTTACAAAGTAGCGCAGCCCAATCTGCCAGCATTGATGCTGCTTATTGTTTTGTTATTTCAGATTTTTAGGTACAGGAACAATATTAAATGAAACTAACATTAACTCGAGAACAATCGAGAGATTATGGCACGTTTGGAACAATAACATTACCCGATGGAAAGACGTTCTATACATTAGAGCTACCAGACAAAGACAACAAACGTCAGGTGTCATGTATTCCTAAAGGTTCATATCAATGCAGGATTGTTAATAGTGCTAAATTTGGGAAAGTTTATGGTGTCTGTGGCGTTCCTAATAGGATAGCTATTCTAATCCACGCGGGTAATTATGGTGGTGATATAGAGAAAGGCTACAGAACAGACATACAAGGTTGCATTCTGTTAGGAAAAGCTAAAGGCAATCTAAATAATCAGCCAGTTGTTACAAGTAGCAGGGTAGCGCTAAAAGAGTTTATGACCGATCTTAATAATGAGCCTTTTGAGCTGCTAATCAAATAATTATCACAACCAGTTTAAACCGTCCTTTGAGGCGGTTTTTTTATGCCTATTCGCATGGGCAATCAAAAGAAACTTACAGAATAATAGTTAAGAGAATAGCGGATGTTTCCCTAAGTTCTTAACCGTTAATTCTGTGCGAACTTAACTATTATTCTATAGGTGGAAACATGACAAATTTAAATACATTCAACTTTGATCAAATGGGATCTGAAAAAGAGGGTAAACCAATTACAACTTCTTTAAAGGTTGCTGAATATTTTGGTAGAGACCATAAAAGCGTTTTAAGATCGATAAGAATGCTTGATTGCTCAAAGGAATTTACATTAGCGCATTTTTGCACTCATGTTCAAAGCATTGCTATTGGTAATGGAGCAACCAAAGAATCAAAAGTATATGAAATGGATTTCCAAGGTTTTATGTTTTTGGTTATGGGATTTACTGGTAAGAAAGCCGCGAAGATAAAAGAAGCCTATATTAATGCTTTTGATTGGATGTACGAACAGATAAGCAATATCAATAACTCCTATATGGAAATACTCAATAAAGCCATGCTTCAGTTTAAGCAAGAGCAGAGTATAGCGAGTTATGCTGGTAGAACATTAAGACAATGGCAAGACAGCAAGCCAGTGCTAGAAAGCAAAATTAATGAAATCGCCTCAAAGGCGCAATTAAAACTAGAGTTAGCTAATGGACACTATCACTAAATACGCTTCTATAGGCTTAGGTGCTATATGCGCTTTGCTCATTATCTACTGCCTACTCTTACGCAATGATAGAGACAATGCATTAAACGAGATAGACAATCTGAATGGTCAGCTTTATACAGTTATAAAGACTAACCTAAACCTAAAAGGCTCTATTGATCTACTAGAGAAGCAAGCAGAACAAAACAGAAGCTACATAACCCAGCTTGAAGAACAAAGAACCATAACCAGTAAAAAGGCTATGGAAGAACTAGAAAGGTTCAAGAATGCGAAAAAGACTAATCCACCTGTTAATAGCTGGGCTGATAGTAAGCTCCCTAATGGGCTGTACTAACAAACAAGTAGTAACCGAAGTAAAGACGGTTTATATCAAGCCGCCAGTAATAACTCCATGTACACGTTACTCAATCCAAGAATGCAAACCAAGTACAAACGGTGAGCTATTCGAATGTACGTTAGAGATAACCAAGCAGCTTAATTTATGTGCTGACCAGGTAGACAGTTTAAGGAGTTGGCAAGATGAACAAAAATGATAAAAGACTGATTAAAGCATCTAATAAGATACAAAAAAGCATTTGATGATCTATTAGGGATAACAAGCTACACAACTAATGAAATAGAAAGCGCGAAATTAGCATTAACAATAGCGATTAACTCTATTGAAACAGAACTGGAAAGGCGCTTAATTGATACAAACCCTAAAGTATAAGAATTAACACTATGGCAAGACCAGCACAAAGAATAAGTTATGAGTGAATAAACTAACTAAGAACCTATTTCTTATCGTTAGGCGATAGGAACCATTATGAGAAAACTTACCAACAAACAAAAACTATTCGTCAAAGAATACCTGATAGATTTAAATGCAACACAAGCGGCTATAAGGGCGGGTTATTCAGTAAGGTCAGCATCTTTTATAGGTATGGAACTACTAAATAAAACCATAGTTGCAGAAGCAATAAAAGAAGCCATGGATAAAAGAACAGAAAGAACCAAGATAAATGCTGATTATGTGCTTAATAGACTGGTTGAAATAGACCAGCTAGACGTGGCGGATATACTGAGTAATGAAGGAGGCATACTACCCATAAAAGAGTGGCCTAAAGTATGGCGACAATCGATAAGTGGCGTAGATGTGCAAGAGCTACTTTCTAATGATGTTGATACAGCTTCTTTCGTTAAAAAAATCAAATGGCCCGACAAATTAAAAAACCTTGAGCTATTAGGTAAGCATGTCGCGGTTAGTGCATTCAATGAAAAACAAGAGAATAACGACCAATCTAAAATGGTTGATGTACTTAAAGAGTTAGCGGAAAGATTGCCAGTATGATAGCACTGCAAACAAAAAGAGAACTGGACAGGTGGTATGAATTAAAAGAGCATGACGTACAAAGGGCGTTAGTTAACGCTGTATCTAATGGAATTAGATTTCCAGTGGTCCCTGCTGGTAGGCGTTCAGGCAAAACAGAGCGTGCTAAGCGGTTTGTTGCAAAAATGGGGATGATAAACCCCAATGAAATGTATTTTATCGCGGCCCCCACTAGAGACCAAGTTAAAAAAATTTACTGGCAAGACATGAAGAAGCTTTGCTTTTCTAGCTTATGCACTAAAGCTCCATCGGAGACCGAACTAACAATATTTCTTGATAACGGCACAAATATACAGTTAATAGGATTAGATAAGCCGGAACGTATAGAGGGTGTATTCTGGTCAGGTGGAGTGATAGATGAAATTGCAGATATTAAAGCAGATGCATGGGAAGCAAATATAAGGCCAGCGTTAGATACATTTAATCCTACTAGACCAGATTATAAGGCTTGGTGTTGGCTTATTGGCGTTCCCGATGGGCTTAATCATTATTATGATATGGCCCAATATGCGCAAAGTGCTAACGATCCAGAGTGGGGTTATTTTCACTGGAAAAGTGCTGACATACTTCCAGTTGAAACAATAGCAGCAGCTAAAAGACAGATGAGCACCAGGCAGTATAAGCAAGAGTATGAAGCTGATTTTATTGGTGCTACAGGTCGGATTTATGAGGATTACAGCACAGGTAACCACACTAGAGAGCTAATAAAACCTCATGAGCAATTGATGTGGATGCATGACCAGAATTTCACTCCGTTATCTTCAGCAATAGCAGTTAAAAGAGATAATTGCTTGTACATATTAGATGAAATAGTGCTTACAAGCGCTGTATCAAAGCAATCGGCACTAGAATTTGTTGAAAAATACAAAGACCATAAAAATAAACACGTCTTAATTTATGGTGATCCCGCAGGTAAAGCAGGTGAGAAACATGGGCACGCATCGGACTATACTGATATTGAGGGCGTGTTAAAAGCTAATGGATGGACTTACACAAGAAAAGTAAAACAAGCGCACCCTGCAATTAAAGATAGACAGAACGCAGTTAGAGCTAAGATAAAAACGGCAGACGGGCATATTAGCTTATTCGTTAATCCTGTTACTGCGAAATGGTGTGATAAAGGGCTGTCTACTGTTCAGCTTCAGAAAGGCTCCACATTTCAAGAGGATCAAACTAATCAATATCAGCATATAACCACAGCTATTGGTTATTGTATTGATTATGAATGGCCTGTTATTAGCAGAAAACTTACAACCCAAACAATACCAGGATTTGGATATTAATTATGCCTGTATCAACAAGACACCCTGATTACGTAAAGATGCTACCTAAATGGGAGCTAATGCGTGATGTATTAGAAGAGACCGTTAAAGAAAAGCGGGAAAAGTACCTACCACAAACAGCAGGGCAGAAAGCAGTTAACCTACCAGAAATATACGAAGCCTACTTAGCAAGAGCAGACTTTCAATCATTCACTTCTGATGGTGCAAGATCAATGGTTGGCTTGGTTTCTCGATTAGAAGCCAGTATTGAACTACCAACTAAATTAAAAGACCTAGAAAATAATGCAACCACGGATGGTTTTGGACTCAAACAACTCTTCAATCGTGTAGTTGAAAACTCATTAGGCTACGGAAGACAAGGGCTTCTTGTTGATGTTGACCATGAAGGGAAGCCATACTTAGCCTATTATGATGCCTTCTCTATCATCAACTGGAAATCAACCAACAACAACGGACGTAAGGATTTAACCTTGGTTGTTTTAGCTGAACAGTGGCTAAAAGACACGAATGATGAATTTGACCACGATACAGAAACGGTTTACCGAGTATTAGACCTGGACGAGCAGGGCAAGTATCGAGTAAGAATCTTTAAAGATGCTACATTAAGTGAGCCGGTAGAGACAAAAGAAAATATTCTTAATGGAGTAGATTACATTCCCTTTGTTTTTATTGGCTCAACCGATACCAGCCCAGAGATAGACCCCATACCCCTATGGACTATGGCAAAGTGTGCAGTAAAACAGTACCAGATCAGTGCCGACTATTACCACGATCTTCATTTAACCTGTCACCCTCAACCTTGGGTTAGTGGTTTAAGTGCAGAAGAAAAAATAGAATATTCAGGGGCCAATATGGTCTGGAAAATACCACAGGGCGGCAACTGTGGCTATTTAGAAATATCAGGTAATGGTATTGAGCGCAACCGTATCGCCATGAGCGACTTAAAAAATACTGCTTTAGAGTCAGGGGCAAGGGTAATTGATATTGGTGTTGAATCGGGCGAAGCACGACAAGCCAGACAAAATGACCAATATGCTACATTACACTCTGTTGTCAGTGTTGCAGTCAGCGCAATCAACCAAGCCCTCAAATACATCTGTGAAGTTGTCCACGTAGCAACAGAAAAAGACATCTTTAGCGTTACTATCGACTTTAGAGCAGCGGGTGTAGATGCTTCAATTCTTACAAGCCTTCTCAGTGCAGCACTGGCTAATAAAATCAGCATGACAACCTACTGGGATTACATCCGTACAGGAAAAATAACAGAACGTACCTACGAAGAAGAACAAAAGCTAATCGCTGAGCAACAAGACAACGAAGGATTACAGCTAGATGAGCCAGAAACAACTTAGAGATACTGCCATTCGTCACGCTGTCCTACTAGAACAACTAAAAGCGGGGGAGATAAAAGACCTACAAAGATACTACAGACAACTGGACAAACTCATTAGAGAGCTTCTAACCAGGCAAGAGCTAACAGAACTGACCCCAAAACGATATCAACAGTTTTTAAAGAATGCCCAAAAGGAAATACAAACAATACTAGAAGATATGGCAGAAAAAGTTAGTCATAAGCTTACTGATATAGCTCTCTATGAAGCTGAATTTGAGCAAAAAAATCTTACTAAGACATTAGGCGAGAAGTTTAAAAGCATCGCTAAAACAACCTTGATATCCTCTCTAGCCGTCATTCCTTTACAGGTTAGTGGCTCGATAGCTGGTAAGACTGTTAATGAAGCAATTAATATCATACCGATTGAATCTCAGCGGTTAATTAATGCTATCAAAGTAAGCGTTGCTCAAGGCAAATCTAATGCTGAGATCATCACCTCGATTAGAGGAACTAAAGCCAATCAATATACAGATGGCATACTTAATGTAAGCCGTAACAGCATTGATTCAACTGTTAGAACGTTAATTGGTCATACGGCTACAGTCGCAAAGGAAACTCTTTATAAGGCTAATGATTCCGCTATAGAGGGTGTGCAGTGGGTATCTACACTTGATCGAAGAACTACCTCTACTTGTGCAGCGTTAGATGGTCAAATCTTTAGGCAGGGAGAAGGTCCTAGGCCACCTCTTCATTACAACTGTAGGAGTGTCGTTATTCCCGTCACTCGACTCTCTAGGCTGTTTAGTCAAGGAACAACCAGAGCGAGTGAAACGGGGCAAGTATCAGGCGATCTTACCTATTACTCATGGCTACAGAGACAGAGCAGTACATTTCAAGATCAAGCATTAGGACCAGTAAGAGGTCAATTATTCCGTGATGGTGGTTTGAGTGCAGAGCGATTTGCACAATTACAAATAGACAGAAACTTCAGACCAATTACACTGGCTAGAATGAGAGAGTTAGAGCCGCTAGCTTTTGAAAGAGCAGGCTTATAAAGTTAAGTCGCCCCTAGTACTGTCGTGAGATAGAACGAAAGGGCGCATTATTTGCTCCTAGTATCGCTGTGAAGCGTCACGAAAGAGCGCATTATTTTATTAATACCCCTTAAGTGGGGTTTTTTTATGCCTGAAAAAAGGTAAACAACAACACCCAAGGGGACAACAATGCCATTAACAGCAGAGCAACTCAAAGAGTTAGGAATAGAAGTAAACGAAGATCAAGCAAAAGCTTTAAACAGTAAGTTTGAGTCAGAGCTTGAAAGTAGTGTAACTGGTTTAAAAGCTAAAAATAGCGAGCTGTTAGGGCTTCAAAAGCAACTAAAAGAAAAGCTAGGCTCTTATGCTGACCTAGACCCAGAAGCTGCTAGGGAAGCCTTAAAGAAACAACAAGAAATAGCTGATAAAAAGCTAATTGAAGAGGGCAAGCTTGACGAATTAGTCCTCCAACGCACTGAGCGCATGAAAGAAGATTACGAAAAGAAATACCAAGAACTATCAGGGCAAGCAGAGCAAGCTAAGAGTTTCGCCAACAAATTCAAAGGTCGCGTGCTATCCGATGAGATACGCGCAGCGGCTACCGCATTAGGTGTTATCCCATCAGCGATTGATGACGCTATTTATCGTAGTCGTGATCTATTTACCGTCGATGATGAAGGCAAAGTAATACCCACCGAATCAGCAGGGTTAGATGCCAAAGGCAATCCTCTGACAACAAAAGCATGGCTAGAAGCTATGCGAGAAAAAGCGCCTCACTGGTTTCCTATCGTTCAGGGAGGGGGGCGCCCGGCTCAGGTAATGGCAAGGCTAAATTGAGTAGATCAAAAATGAGTGCCGTGGATATAAAACAGTATATCGAAGATCACGGACGCGAAGCATATTTAAAACTACCTAAATAATGAGGGAATAATTAATGACAACTACCGTTAATACAGATATGGTTATTTATAATGACCTAGCACAAACCGCCTATCTTGAGCGTATTCAAGATGTAATTGAAATCTTTAATGTTTCATCTAGTGGAGCAGTGATTTTAAACAATGAGCTGATTGAGGGTGATCTACGTAAAAGAGCTTTTTATAAAATTGGTGGTGCTGTTGAGCATCGTGACGTTAATTCAGATGCCAAGGTAACAGCAAAGAAGATTGGCCCCGGCGAAATGGTTGGTGTAAAAGTTCCATTTAAATATGGCCCATACCAAACTACTGATGAAGCATTTAAAAGGCGCGCTCGTAGCCCTGAAGAGTTTTCCATGCTTGTCGGTCAAGATTATGCAGATGCGGTTTTAGAGGGTTATATTGAGTATGCGATGGCTTCTCTGAAAGCCTCTATCATGTCAAATGCAGACATGGTTGCTAACGCTAGTATAGCAAAGGACGGTAAGAAAACATTAACTAAAGGCATGCGTAAATTTGGAGATCGTTCAGCGCGCATTGCCTTATGGGTGATGGACAGTACGACTTACTTTGATCTAGTAGATCAAGCGATTACTGACAAAATCTACAACGAAGCAGATATTGTTATTTATGGTGGTCAGCCAGGAACACTAGGCAAACCTGTATTAGTTACAGATAAAGCTCCTGTCGATAGTATTTTTGGATTACAGACAGGCGCTATTACAGTTACTGAATCACAATTACCTGGTTTTTGTAGTTACTCTATTAACGACCAAGAAAACATTGCGATGGGTTTCCGAGCCGAAGGAACATTTAACCTAGACGTATTAGGTTATAGCTGGAAAGAAACAGCGGGGGTTAATCCTAATCTTGCTGCATTAGGCTCGTCTGCTAACTGGACTAAATACGCTACGAGTAACAAATCCACTGCAGGCGTATTGATTGATCTAAGCACAAAACCATAACATTAATAAACGCCCCTTTAAGTAGGGGCTTTGGACATGAGCATGGAACTAATTTATACAGAACGAACTTCAAATTTTGAAAAAGATAAAAGTTATCGTAATCCACAGTATTTTGATAAACCTGAAAAGGCTACAAAGGTTATTATTGAAGGTGATTATCCCAATATTGTAGAAGCTTATGAGGCTGTCGGCATTAAAGTAAGCACTGGAGCCGAAAAGGAAAGCGGCCCTATTAATCCTTCTGACATGAAAGTAGATCAACTCAAAGAAATTCTCACAGCCAAAGGCATAGAATTTCCTGATAATGCTAAGAAGGCTGATCTCGTAAAACTGTTAGAAGAAGCAGGCGGTGCATAATGGACTACATCAACGTTCAGGGTGCTACCGACTACTTCGGCAATACAGATTGGGCAGTCAAAGAAACACCTGAGCGTTGTGTACGGCTGGCTAATCTGTGGTTATCTAACAAAGGGCTTCCTAATCTAAATCCCATCCCTAATGAATGGAAAGAAGCAGGCTATGAGATCGCCTACGAGATCGGTAAGGGTGGCATCTATGCAGACAAACAAACTGGGGTTTTGAGTGAATCAATGAGTGCTGATACTGTTTCGTACAGTCAGACGCTCGCTAGTAATGCTGTCACAATCTCCAAGGGAGAGCTAATAGCAGATGATCTACTCAGGCCGTGGCTTAAAAGCTTTGGATTAGTCAGCATTCTTAATAAAGTTCCTTAATAAGGTGCAATCATGCTAAAAGACAAAATCACTAAAGCTCTGAGCAAAGCTTTCGATAACAAGCTTGCTGATGCTGTGACCGAGTTTGAAGGGATTAGGGTTACCAAGGGTAATTATAATCCTATCACGGGTGAATCAGATGATATAGTGACCAAATACACTGGACGCGGCGTGTTTGGTTCTTATGCGCTCTCTTTAGTTGATGGTGAATCTATTCTAACCACTGACCAAAAGCTCACAGCACTACAAGCAGAAGTTACCAATACCCCACAAATTAATGACAAAATCGAAGATTATACCGTCATTAACGTAACCAAAGACCCTGCCAATATCACATGGTCCATTCAGTTACGGGGAGGGTAATTTATGGCTGTAAGAAATAACAGCCTCTCTGCTCAAATAGACAACTATAGCAACCAAATGCAAGACAGAGCAAACGCCGCTGTACTAGAACTTTACGGTGAGCTTGTAAAAAATACGCCGGTAGGTAATCCTAGCTTATGGCTGAGTGGTTATCACCCTAAAGGTTATGTAGGTGGAACCGCGAGGGCTAATTGGCGAATTGTTGAAACGCCCGATAACGAAATTATCCATTCTACTAGCGTACCCACAACACCCACATTACCTACACAGTGGACAAAACTCTACATCATCAACAACGTGCCTTATATTGTTCCACTAGAATACGGTCATTCAAGACAAATTGAAGCTGGATGGATAAGGCGTAGTGTTGACCGATTTAACCTGATACTGCGAGGTCAAAATTGAAAGAACTGAACAGCGCATTTATGGTGGCGATTGAAGGCATTTTACCCTATCCAATCAAGTATGAAGGCAAGCTCTTTAAACCGCCTCCAGATGCACCGTGGATCGAAATAAAACACATCCCCACCACAACTGAACCACTGCAAACTGTAGAGAAGCTAGGCGGAATACTACAGATAGACATCAACCACCCACTCGATACTGGTGCACCCAAACTACTTGAAGATGCTGACCAGGTTAAAGCAAAGCTAGGACCTCATGCACGATTTGCTTATCAAAATCAATCATTCACAGTAAGGCGTGTTGAATACAGCCAGATATTGCAAAAAGAAAACTACAACCTCATTCACTTATCAATTTACTACAAAGCAACGATTAACTTTTAACTACCGCCGTGAGGCGAAAGAGGACTATTTTATGGAAACAAATAAACTATTTAGTTTACAAGGCCGTTTCTCAACTATTCAACGTAAAGCAGACGGCAGTTTAGACAATACAACAAAAACATGGCTTGGCAACGTAAAAGAAGCCAGTATTGAAATGTCCGTTGACAAAGAAACAATGAAAGAGTCTTTTTCAGGACAACGAGCTGATTACGGCACCATCATTACAGGCAAAACCTTTAGCCTTAATATGACATTAACAGAATGGTTACCAGAACCATTAGCACTAAGTCTTTACGCTAAAGAAGTTAAAGTTGACGCTAAAACAATTGCTGATGAAGAATTCCCGACAGTGGTTGATGGAAATACGGTTGTATTAGATGGTTATTTTATCTCAGATCTAATCATCAAAGACTCAACTGCAACACCCGTGACATTAAAAGAAGGCGTTGATTATGAAATCGTTTCTGATATATCAGGCGATATTAAAATACTCAACACCAAAACATTCAAACAGCCCTTCAAGGCGAGCTATAAATCATCTGAAGCAACAGCACTTTATCCATTTGCCAATATCCAACCGCCTGAGCGCTGCTTAGTCTTTGAAGGGATTAACACCCTAACAGGTAAAAACACCTACATTGAAATGTACCGTGTTCAATTTGACCCAACCAGTAATTTTGGCTTGATTAATGAAACCTTTGGCGAGCTACCTTTAACCGGTACGCTTTTAATCGACTCACAAAAAACAGGCAAAGATCAGTTAAGTGGATATATGCAAGTTCTGACAATGGAATAATTATGGCCAAAAAACGAAGTTCTTCTGTAAAGAAAAATGACGTTCATGAGCTAGAAATTCTTTTTCCTGAGCGTTCTGTTGAAATAGCAGGACGCTTAATCACCATAAAAGAATATTCTTTTCTAGAAGCTTTGCGCTTATTGAGTGTAGCTGAACCTATTATCAACGCATTAAAACAAAAATACACCGATATTCCAGGATTCGAAGAAGCTCAAGATCTACTATTAAAACACAAAGCTGAGGTTGCTTTCCTGGTCAGCCAGTCATGCAATCTAACGGCACAAGACATAAGTCAACTAACAGAGGAGGAGGGAGTAGTACTACTGGGGGTATGGTGGGAAGTGAATAAACATGGACTGTTTGAATTCTTCAAAGAACCAAGCAGTAACACGACCAATAAAAACAACCATGCATGGACCAACAACATCACCTACTTACTAAAAAATGGTTTTAGCCTAAACGACACAAAACAACTCACCATACGCCAACTAAAACTTTATACCCAATCACTAGGTGAATCAGAACGGCACAAAATGGCAGACGATATAACCGTAGTAAGCGTGGGAACAAATGGCGGTAAAGAGACCGCTAAGATCGTAAAAGACCTCAGAAAATAAAAACAACATATAGGAGGTTGCACTATTAGTATAAATAATAAACGAGATCAACTTTTATTCATTTCAATTCAGCAAGCTAGGTTAGCTACCGAAAAAAGACGGTTGCTTTCTCCCAGCCGTCTTTGCTTGCCTTTTTTTTATTTAACTGCTAAACAAACAGCATCTAGAAAAATAATTGATTATATTAACTAATTAAATCGTTTATGAAAATATGGCTGGTATTAGCTGTATAGGGTTTGTCCAGAGTTATATTTTAGGATAATATTGTATCAGTAAACCAAACGCACAAGGAGCTACTGAATGGCTTTAATTAAATGCTCAGAATGTGGTAATGAAGTATCAGATAAGGCTGCTGCATGTCCTAAATGCGGTAATCCAATAAATGAAATAGAGTCGCCGAGAGAAGCTACGACAAAAACCACATCATCAGGAGCTTTGGCAAAGTTTATCGGGTTTATGATGATTGTTATAGGTATGTTTATGGCAATTGCTGGTGCTTATGGCAGTTTAGGGGGGGTATTGATATTTATTGGAATTGTATTATTTATAATGGGTAGATTTAAAGACGGATGACCTAGCAGTTATAAGGATATTTAACTTTAGCTTAACGTCGTGAGACGTGGAGAAACGAAATGACAGACGGAATTAAAATCGTAGTAGACGCTACGGATGCAGAAAAAGCACGTATTGAATAAGAATCATAGGTGAGTTAGTATTTATGGAGGACGATTAAAAAAATAATTCTGAATGAGGTTGTTATGAGTGAGAGCAGATGGACTTGGTTAGTTTTTGTTGTATGGTTTGTTTTCGTAATTACAGCATTTATATCTATTGGCGTTTTTTGGGATAATAAAACTATAGAGCAGGTTACGCGTTATGGCTTTACGGAACGAGTATTTAATTATTACTCATTACTATCTTGTATATCCACAATCGTAGGTGCTTTTATTATGGCCGCAACTATATCTATGATTGAATCAATTTACAGAGTTGTTGTAAAGCAAAATAATCGGCAATAACAGAGTGTTCATAGATTAACAAAATGGAAAAATGCATTATTGAAATTTTGATGTATAAAACCCCTCTAAATGAGGGGTTTTATTTGTCAGATATGTTTAGGAGATATTTATAGATTTTTTTGATAGTCAGTAATAATAAGTATATTGGGATCGCCAACATCTATTTCTATAAAACATAGATGATGCCCCCCTTCATGAAAATCCCACAGTTTTTTCTCCCACTTTCTAAATTTTGGATTAGATTCTATGAGAGCAGACATTGCCAATACTAACAGTGGCTTTAATTCATCAAATGGCAAAGAAAAATCTACATCAAGATAATTTACCGCTGATCCTTGTATAACTCGTGCGATGTTTTTCTCTAAGTCTATAACTTTTACAGTGTTAGTATTCTCGTTATGAGACTGCGGCATAATGGCTTTTTTAAGATATTCTATAAAGTTTTCAGGTAGTAGGTTTGCACTAGAAATTGAAGTTTCTTTTGGTGCTGAGTAACTATTTTCTAGTCGAGCAATAAGCTCAGCGTTAACCGATCTATTGTTTCTATCAGCAGAATCCTTAAGTTTCTCGTAAAGAGAATAAGGCAGTCTAAATTGTGATCTATATATATCGTCTTTTTTCATGTCACTATATTGACACTATTTAATATATTTTGTATAGTGACAATGTGTCACTAAAAAGGAAGATTATATGCAAAAAGAAATAGTAAGAACACAAGTTAGGTTTCCTGTAGAGATTATGGAGTCATTAAAAAGATGGGCTAAAGATGATGGTAGATCATTAAATTCTTTTTTATTGCAAATGGCAAAAGAGGAGAAAGAGCGGAGAGAAAATAATGCGAGCGAGAAATAAAAAAGCTTTAAGTGCGTCAACACCTAAAGCCTTGTAGAAACTAATCCCCACAACCAAATAGGAATATAGTTATGAATAATATTACATTACAAGCAACAGAAATTCAATCCGTATCGTTTCATAATCAATCTATCGCTGTTTTAAGTTACCAAAGTAAACCTTATGTAGCTATGAAGCCTATAGTAGAAAATATAGGTTTAAGTTGGACTGGGCAGTTCAAGAGAATTCAGAGGCATAATGTATTGAGTAGGGGTGTTGTCATGATAACAATACCCTCTAGAAGTGGTGAACAGCAATATACTTGCCTGCCTTTATCAATGCTCAACGGCTGGCTTCTTGGAATTGATACTAACCGAGTTAAACCAGAACTAAGAGAAAAGCTAGAACAGTATCAACTTGAATGTTTTGATGTATTATTCGAATATTGGACTACTGGCGAAGTTAAAAAGAAAACTAAAACCACAGTAGACCAAAGAACACCGTTAAGAGATGCCGTTAATCTTCTAGTAAGCAAGAAAGCTATTACTTACTCAGAGGCTTACTCTATCGTTCATCAACGCTTTAATGTTGCTTCTATCGAAGATTTACTACAAGATCAACTATCTCAAGCTGTAGAATATGTTCACAAGGTAGCGTTAGAGGGTGAGTATATCCCCAAAGAAATATCAACTAGCAGACAGGTAACCGTAAATAAAACCAATCTATCTTGCTTAATTAATAGCATGGAATGGATTTATAAATACTACAAAGAATATAACCTACTTGAAGTTAGTAGGATGTTGCAATCTGATTTTGGCGCAAAGCTACACGATCACGTTATAAGTGGTTATACCAGCTCAAGATCATTAAGTTAAAGCCCTAACTATAGAGCTTTTTAACACAACTAACAATGAAATTAATAGCAGCATAACCCTAGGGCGTTCGCGCCCTTTTTTAACTTATCGCCGTGAGGCGTGGAGAAATGAAATGACAGACGGAATTAAAATACCTGTAGATGCCAGTGAAGTTCAGGCGGCAAAAAAACAACTACAGATTTTAAAATCTACATTAGAAGAACTAGATAAAACAGTCATCAAAACAGATGGCACTTTTGGCGAGTTCTTAGACAGTCACGGCGCAAGAAACAACATACGTGATTTAATTACGAAAGTAACAGGGCTAGAGAAACAAATAACCGAAGCAGAGAAAAGTGCGGTTAAATTCGGTAATACAGCTGCAAGTTCAGCCAATCAAGCTAATAAATCATTTGCGAGTTTAAGGACGGGGGTTGCTGGGTTAGTTGCCTCTTTTCTCTCTATAGCAGGGTTTAGTATAGGTTTAAGGATGGCTAACGATTATGGACAGTTGGCTAGCCGTATAAAAATGGCTACAGAAAGCGAGGAAGAGTTCCAAGAAGTACAAACTCGCATTATGGAGACAGCTAATAGAACCTATAAACCACTAGCAGAGCAACAAGAATTATTTATTCGCACTAACTCAGCAATGAAAGAATTAGGTTACACAACAAATGATACCCTAAACTTTTTAGACAGTGTAAGTTCAAGTTTAACCGTCAACTCAGCCAGTGCAGAAGGTTTTGCTACGGCTGTAAATGCGATTAGTAAATCCATGACGAAAGGCGTTGTGAGTGGTGACGAATGGCGCGCTATTGTTAATACAATGCCAACGGCTGTTAGAGATATAGCCGATTACTTGTCAGAGGTAAGAGGTGGTGTTGAAGTTTCAGAAACAGAAGTGAAAAAACTTGCCGAGTCAGGGCAATTAATGACTCAGACATTTATTGAGGCGGCTAATAGGGTTAGAGAGTCAAAAAATGAATTAGCTGAAAATATGCCTACGACAATGAATGATGCTATGCAAAGATTCACGAATAACTTATCAAGCTACCTTTCAGCAGCAGATGACAGTACAGGTGCAACCGATAAGTTAGTAGGTGGCATTAATTTACTAACCGACAACTTAGAAGGGGTGGGTAAGATTCTTGCTTCTATAACGGCAGGAGCAATGGCGATTTATACAGCAAAAGTTTATGACTCAACAAAAGCGACAGTAGCTAGTACCTATGCAAAAATAGCAGATACGTTAGCGGAAAGGAATGCAGCGAAAGCAAATGTAGCAAGAACTGCGACAATTCTCGCGCAAACTAAAGCACAACTAGGGCTTACCGCTAACCAGTCACAATTAACTGCGGCAACTCTAGCGCACGAAGCAGCACAAAAGAGGCTAGCAGCTACTACTGGTATTTTAAAAGGATTGATGAGTGGTGGCCCATTAGGGTTATTAGGTGTTGTTGCTACGGTTGCAACTGGTTGGTTATTATTTAGAGATAATACGGAGCAGGCACGATTAACTCTCGATAAGTTTGGAAGCACTGCGGAGGAAGCAAAACAAAAATTAAAAGAGTTAAATACAGAGCAGGCCGCAAAAGGCGTAATGGATTTAAGTAAACAACTTAAAGAACAAAATTTAACATTAGAGAAAGAGGTAAACAAAGCACTAAGCTTAATTGATTACTGGAATAATGCATTATCAACACAGAGTAACAAGGGATATATCAGCGAAGATCAAGCTACAAAAGCACAAGAAGCTTTATACAAGATAAGAAAGGCATTTGAAAGCGGTGGCGATGGAGCTGAGAAGTATATACAAGAGCTTTATGAGATAAGCCCAGCATATGAGAGCGCAACTGATAGTTTACGTAATTACTCTAGTAGAATCGCTGATGCAAAAAAAGAAGTTGATAACCTGTCAGATGCTCTTGGGATTTATAAAAATCGTGTTGATGATGATACTAAGTCATCAAAAGAATCAGGTAATGCCAAAGTAAAACTTAAAGAAGAAACTAATAATCTTAACAGTGAAATACAAAAACTGACCAAAAGCCTAGATGAACAATATCAATCAGGACTAGGATTAGATGGAGCAATTGCCAGTATTGAATCAAAGATAGCAGACTTAGGTGGACAATCAGGAGAGGCAGCCGCAGAACTAGCCAAGCTTAATGATGCACTAGACAAGTTAAAAGGCGCAAAAGCCAAGCTTGATAACTTAAATGATCTTAAAATGTTAGAAGATATCAAAGAAAGCGCACGCACAATGCGAATGGATGAGTTCGACAAAAAAGCCGATAAAGTACAGTCTAGTACGCTGAGTGACGAGCAGAAAAAACAGGCGCTTGATCTGATCGTCCAACAAAAGGCTTATTCAGACTCTAAAAAGACTAGCAAGGGAAGTGCAAAATCAGGAAATGATAAAGAAAACTATCTTAAAAATCTTGAGAAAGAAGCAGCACAACTCAAACTAACAACCCAAGAGATCAGAGAAAGAGAATTAGCAGAAAAAAATCTTTCAGGAGAAATGCTGATAAGAGCTAAAGCCGCATTAGAAATCATCAATGCTGACGAAAAAGAACGCCAAGCAATGGCTAATACTAATGACAATATTCAATTACAGATAGAGTTATTGCGTTCATTAGGTGACGAAGCTGGCGCGGCTTCACTTGAGTTAAAAGCCCGTCTGACAGAAATGCGTAAAGAGTTTGAGAAGAACGGCAATACAGAGGGATTATCTTTATTGCCTAAGGTAGAAAGAGTTAATGATTTTAAGATACAAATGGATAGTATTAAATCAGAGATAGATAAATTATTTAACTATCAAAGCCAACAAGAGCAATCGATACAAGCACAAGTTACTGCTGGCATTATTACCCAATACGAAGCACAAAAACGACTAACTGAACTGCATGAAAAAACAGCTAAATCTGTTTCAGGAATGCTTCCTCAGCTTCAACAAATGTCAAAACTTGAGGGGGAAATGGGGCAGCAAGCATCAGACTATTTAACCCAAGTACAAACACGCTTGATCGAATTACAAGCGACAACAAACGAACTAGAAAACGCCTTTAGAAATGGCCTACAAGATGGCATCCAATCCAGTATTGACGGCTTAGTCAGAGGCACAATGAACCTGCAAGAAGCCCTTAAAAACTTTGTAGACAGCATTGCATCAAACATACTCAACGTCATTACTCAGAACATAGCACAACAAGCTACTGACGGCATTATGGGAGGGCTAAATAGTCTCAACTCAATGTTTGGCTTTGGGGCTGATACGGTAGCAGTAGGTATTGACGAAAACTCACCGCAAGCAGTGGCTATCAGCATAGCATCACAAGAAGGTGCTATGGCTATGCAAATGGGAATAGAACAGGGGGCTATGACAGCGGCTCAGGCTATTAGTAGTGCATTTAGTAGCATGGGGGCAATGAATGGTGGACTAGGCGGTGATGGTGGTTTATTTGGCAATGTAACCCAACAAGCTAGCGAAGCAGTGGGGGCTATCAATACCGTAAAAGCAACTAAAACAGCAGCAGATGCTTCATTAACGGCTTCTGCGGTATCTTCGGCAGCAACTACGCAGGCAACGACACAAGCGGCGGCGGCGAGTGCAACAGCATCATGGACACCAGCAGCAACGGCGGCCTCTGTCGCATCCTTTGGTTCTGCCGCAATGATTGGGCTCTCTGCATTAATGATGGTACTTACCAGTATGAAAGCCTTTGCAACTGGTGGACATGTAAGAGGTGAGGGAACAGGTACGAGCGACTCAATCCCTGCAATGCTCTCTAATGGTGAATTCGTAACTCGCGCTAAAGTGGTAAAACAGCCGGGAATGTTAGACTTTATGAAAGACCTCAACAATAGAGGTTGGGGGGCTGTTAATGATCTTAACCGTGTTCACCATTCAACAGGTGGATTAGCTGGAGTTCCTGCTCCTTCTGCGCCTAGTTTGCCAAGTATTAACCTTGCACCTATGGAAAATACCAACAGTACTACTGTTAAAAACAACATGATGCTTAATGTTATTGATGATCCTAACAAAGTTGGTAATTCTCTTTTAAATAACGAGCATACGCAAGATAGTTTTTATGTATTTTTAACAGAAAATAACCAGAGAGTTAGGCAGATTTTGCAATTCTAATGATAAATATAGAGGGCAGAATTACTGCCCTCTCATTTATTTAAAGTTGTTACAAAATACGTTATCCTATCATAAACTAATAGGAAGGATGGGGTTATGAAAAAAGTAGTTGTTGCTGGTTTAGTTGCGCTTATGGTTACGGGATGTTCTACCCGTATTGCAGATTTAACGGTTGTGAGTACTAAAAACTTTAATTTAAATTCAGGAAACCTAGAGATAGGTTCTCGGGTAAAAGGTGCTAGCACTGCGCCTGTTGTAATTTTCCCACTTGGACAGCCAAATTTAAAAGAAGCTGTAGATAATGCAATTGAAAAGGATAGTTGTGCGGTAGGCTTATCTGATGCTGTTATTTATTATAATCAATATGTTTTTATTTTTGGCTCTATAAGTATTTCAGTGAAAGGAAATTTAATACTTGATAAAAGTTTGCCCGGTTGTGGAGGTTACTCAGCGACCAATCAACAACCACAAAGAAATTATGCGCAACCAGCGGGCAATTCTTCAAACAAGCAACAACAAATAGAAGCTCTTCAACAACAGAACTTGCCTTATGCTGAGTATCAACGTCGTTATAATGAGATTATGGGAGAGTAATATGAAAAAACTTGTACTGGCCTGTTTATGTTTGGGGTTTTCTATTAATTGTTTTGCTGACAATGCTATTAACCCTAAGGGCTTATGGGTAAATAGAGTTACAACTGACCAAATTGATGACACTAAAACCTTTTATGCTTATCTTCCATCGCCAACTTGAGTATCAAGGTTTGGAAAGCCTATATATTTAGCTATAACATGCTCAAACAACAAAACAGATCTATATATAGACTGGGAAACTTTTATAGGAACAAGTAATCATAATGTAACTGTTAGGATTGGAGATGAAAAAGCCTTTACCAAAAGATGGCTGATATCGAATGATAACACGACATCATTTTATCCATCGTCCCCAGTCGCTTTCCTAAAGAAGCTTTCTGAGTCTAAAATAATGGTGGCAAGAGTATCGCCTTATAATGATAACGACCTAACTATTACCTTCAATTTGTCTGGGATAGATAAAGCATTACAAGAAGTGAGAAGAGAGTGCAAGTGGTAACTAATTAATTTTAGTTTTGAGGATGGGCTGGGAAGCATTACTTGATTAAGTTAATTTAAAGTAGCAATCAATAAACAAACCCTCCTAGTGAGGGTTTTTATTTGGAAATCAAAAAAATAATCAATCCTTGAATTGTCTTATGAAGCTCTAAATATAGCATTAAGAACTGTTATAATAAACGCGTTCTAAATAAAACTAAATTAATGTCGGGAGACATCAATGCCGCACATCATCGGAACAGTAGATGATAGTAATGGACAGTTAGCCCATTACAATCTATTAGAAGTCATACATGATTTTACAAGCAATAACGGTTGGGAGGTTTTGCGTTACGACACCACCAAAGCCAACCGCGAACTCATCATCAAAGGCAAAGGTTACAGCGGACAAGAACAAATCTACCTCTGCTTCTACACCTATCAAAGCGAAACCGCCGATTACTACAACATAGCAATGGGAACAGCCATTGGTTATGTAGCAGGCAACTCCATTACGACACAGCCCAATGTTATCTTTAGTGGTGTGCCTACTCATAACCGCCGCATTGATTACTGGCTTAGTCTCAGCCCTCAACGCATCACAGGTTTATTGCGTGTCGGTACGCCCGTGTATGAATCATTCTATTGTGGTAAATGTTTACCCTATGCGCTACCTAATCAATACCCATTGCCCTTAGTCTGCGGTGGCATGCTAAATGGAGCAAGTGCTACCCGTTTTTCAGATACCAACTATTCAATGCCCTACAAAGGCAATCGGGCTAACTTTAGACTGTTCTTTAATAGCGGTGTATGGCTACAGCCTGAAGTCTGGCCTTGGGTAAATACTAATCTAGTCGGCTCAAAGTACCTAAGAAGTTGCAATGAAGCTTACACCTTACAGCGCCTTATTTTAACCGACAGCAACAATATTTATGGCGAATTAGAGGGTATTGCTCACATTTCAGGTTTTGATAATGCCGTTGAAAATACCCTTATCATTGATGGTGTTACATGGGTGATCGGTCAAGATGTATCACGAACAGGGGTGAATGATTACTACGCAATGAGGTTAGACGCATGAGTTATTACACAGCAACCGCAAGCACCGCTAATGCACTATTAACCGCTTTACAAACAGGCTGTACTGAAAACGGATGGACGGTATCGGGTAGTCTGATCTACAAAAACAATTGCGTGATGGACGTGTCGATTAGTGGCAACGGCTTACGGGTTATTGGCGGAACAGGTCTAGCAAACGGCGCATTAACAGGCCAAATACTATTAAATGGTAAAAATACATTAGCCGCCTCATTGGCAGGTGTTGCTCAATCCATTAGCTATCCATTGACTTATCATTTACATGTATTCGATAAAGAAGTCTATTTATTCGTTAATTACAATGTCGATAACTGGTCATACATTGCCTTTGGGCAAAGCCCCGTAGCAGGGATAACGGGGACGGGTAACTGGTATGGCGGTATCGGAACGGGCGGTGATAACTTCTCGGATATACGCAATATTAACAACCAAGGACAAAACGGGCATCACTTTAGCTTGCTGTTTTCAAGCATGACCCCCTCTGGGATTATAAGCAACCAAGGGCAACAGGTTAGAAGTTTTATTCATCATGGGCTAGATGGTAATGAATGGTCAGTCAGTGGCGAGGGGGTTGGTAGTATGACCGCTAGCACATGGGCAACCCTACCCAGTCAAGCCAGTGCAACGTTGGTGACCGCCCCGTTACTCAATCGACAACCTAATAGCTATAACGGTGAGGCCATTCTACTGCCTATCACGCCTGCGGTTTATCACAAAGACAACAGTACGTTGGTTATCGTGGGCAATTTAAAACAAGCGCGTTACATTCGCATAGACAACTACGAACCGGGGCAAATTATTATCTTGGGCGATACTAAGTACAAAGTCTATCCATGGCTTAAAAAGAACACTGCCGCACGCGATGGAGAGAGTTACAACGGCTCAAATTATGACACCTTGAGACACAGCGGCACATTCGGTATTGCCGTACTGTATGAGGGGGAGTAAATGGCCGAAAAAATAGCCGTACAACTCACTGCGCCTCAAGGGGGGATTGATAATCCTAATCTATCGGGTGGGGTGTATGAGATTACAAGTGGGTGGCATCCTTACTCGCATTCTCTTGCTGAGCCAATGCTGTCAGGTACTATTGTTCGCAATAATTCAAATAAACCAAGCCGAGTGATTAACGCAAGCCTACTCACAAGCTACAGCGATGATTTTTACCACCGCATTCACATTTCACCCAGTCAGCTCGATTTAGGCAATATTGCCAGTACTCAAGAAGTGACCTTTTATGTGTGGAATGCCCACTTTACCCAAAAGCGGCTCACCGCCATTGCAGGCATAAGTGAGGGTTTAGTATTAGAGGGTAAAAAAGCCCCGTATGATTACCAAGCACTCGAAGAGCAAACCTATAAACTCACCGTTACCCCTGACGGCTCGAGCGTCATTGATGACAGTATAGTTTTTGCCTTTGATGAGGAACGCCCCAGTATCATCATTACAGGTGACCGCATTGTCGCCTTTGCCTTTATGCCCAACTGGCAAGACGGCATTACCGAAACCTTAGAATGGTCAACCGATATACTGACCAGTGAGTCAGGCTTTGAGCAACGTAGCGCGCTCTACTTAACGCCACGACGCACCTTTGAAGCAGACTTTATACTTCACCAAAACGAACGCCAATACTTTAATAATATGATGAGTTGGGGAGCGCGTAACTGGGCAATCCCTTTATGGCATTATATCCAGACATTAAACGTAGCGGCTCAACAAGGCGATAACTTTATTGGCTGCACCACACAAGACATAGAGTTTAGTGAAGGTGGCCTTATTTTATTATACCGTGATTTTACCACCTACGAGATCGCCGAAGTATCGGCGATCAGTGAAGATGGCTTAACGCTGAAACGCCCCTTACAGGCCGACTGGAAAAAAGGAACACGTCTTTATCCCGCAAAATCAGCTTACTTTGCTAAACAGCCCAGTCTTAGCCGTAAAACCGATAACTTACAGCTGGCCTCTATTACATTTTTCATTGATGACACCAACCCTTTTAAGGGCGTTGCACCCGAAGAAACCTATCTAGGCTTCCCAGTGTTTATGATGAAACCTGAAGAATCGAATGATTTAACAAGCCAATACCAACGCCTGCTTGAAACCATTGATAATAAAATGGCCTTGCCGTCAATGTTTGATAAAAGTACCTATAGCTTTTTAGTGCAGAGCTACCGATGGTTAGGCATGGGCAGAACCGAACAACGCCAATTTAGAGAGTTTATTTACTTTTTAAATGGTCAACAAAAAACCGCTTGGATACCGAGCCATGCGGACGATTTAACCGTGGTGGACATCGTTAGTGCTACCGAGCCAGTACTTGTGATAGCTCCTTGTGGTTACAAACGCTTTGCAAGCAATGACGCTGATAAAAAACACCTCGTGATTTATTTAAATGACGGTACGCATTATTTCCGAAAGATTATCGACAGCGAAGCGATAGACGGTAAAGAACGCCTCGCAATGGATAGCCCATTGGGTAAGCAGCTACAACCAAGCGATATTCGCCGTATTTGCTATATGCGCTTATGCCGTAGTAACAGTGATAGCGTAGAAATTAGCCATGTTACCGACAGCGAAGGACTGGCAGCGAGTCAATTAACCTTTAAACGAGTACGTGACAATGAACTATAAACAAATTGAACAATCTTTAGCGAGCCGTACCCCGATACGGCTTTATACGTTCAAACTGGGAGCAGTACGTTGGGACTACAACACCAGTAGCGAGACCATTATCCGCAATAACATCAAATACAAAACCATCAAGGGCGGTATTAGCGATCGTGGGATTATTGTCAGTGATGGCGGTATCAGTGATAACTTTACCCTAACCGCCCCGGCAACTATTGAAATCGCACGCCTTTTTGACAACATGCCCCCTAGTTCACGGCTGACTCTAGAAGTGGCTAATACCCACTTACAAACCGACGAAGTGATTCCGTCATTTTGGGGCGTGGTAGTGACTGTGACCGAAAAAACAGCCGCCACCGTTGAAATTACCGCAGGCCCTAACGAAACCATGACTAATCGTCCGGGTGTCACCTTGGTTTATTCGCGCACCTGCGGGGCAATGATTTATGACCATCAATGCAAGGTCAACAAAGAACTTTACAAGGTTAGAGCTGCTCTGCAACAAATCGCTGTATCTTCCGTGACCGTGAGCGAGGCCGCAAATCATCCTGACGGATGGTTTAGTGGTGGTTTTATTGAATACACCGACAGCAATGGCGAGTTAGACCGCCGTTATATCGAGCAGCATACAGGCACAACCCTCCATTTATGGGGCGGTACGCAAGGACTTAACCAAAGCCAAGCGATTAATCTCTATGCAGGGTGCAACGGTTCGCCTGATGCCTGCGCTAATAAATTCGATAACTCACTCAACCGCCAAGCGTTCGACCATCTACAAGGCTGGTCACCCTTTGATGGTAGTCAGATATTTTAAGGATACTTTATGTTTACAGCAATTATAGCGGTTGTGATGGTAGCCATTAGCCTATTTACTCAACCAAAAACACAAAAGCCCAAACCGCAGGCCATGAATGCCGATGACATGCCACGCTGCGAAGAAGGCACTAGCAAAGCTATTGCCTTTGGGCAAGTAAAAACCAAGGATTATATTGTTTTCTGGTGTGGTGGTTTTTATACCAAAGCCATTAAACAAAAAGGCGGAAAAAAATGATGATTACCATCGATCATGTAAAAGCACAGGGCTATTGCGCTAAAGGGGCAAGGGTATTTTTTAAAGAATACGGCCTTAACTGGCAAGACTTCCTTGCTCAAGGCATCGAAGCAAACACCTTATTAGCCACTCATAATGAGATGGCGATTGCTTTAGTAAAAAAAGTACAGGAGAACGAACATGGGCATGGGTAGTAAGAAAACCGTGATCGGTTATGAATACAATGGTACGGTTCACTCAGGCATTGGCCTTGCTATGGACGAGCTTTATCAAATTAATATTGGCGATAAAACCGCATGGACTGGCTCCATTAAACAAAATGGCTCGATTTTTATTGATAAATATAATTTATTTGGCGGTAAAAAAGGGGAAGGCGGGGTGCGTGGAACACTTGATGTCATGTTTGGTGGTGCGGAACAAGGACAAAACGGCAACTTAACCCGTTATTTAGGCAATAAAATCCCTGCCTTTCGTGGCACTGTCACCACCGTGTTTAGTGGCATGCTCGCTGCCATGAACTGGTATCCTAAAACTTGGAATTTTTACTATCGGCGTATTAAATCAGGATGGCCTGATAATATGCCGTTCTATCCTGAGACCATCGAAATAAGCCTTGCTAACGGGCAAATCAAAGCCATGAATCCTGCCCACATCCTTTATGAAAGCTATATTAGCAATACATGGGGCGCAGGCATACCGCGTGCCATGATGGATGATGAGGCTTATAAACAAGTGGCAGACACCCTCTACAATGAAGGCTTTGGCCTATGCTTTGAATGGAAAGCCACCGACGATCTAAAAAAGTTGCGTGAATATGTTTGCAGTCATATTGATGCAGTACTCGGAACTGACCCCAAAACAGGCAAAAATACTATTCGCCTTATTCGTGATGATTACGCCGTGGAAGATTTACCTGTGTTTGATGAAGATACCGGGTTACTTGAAATTAAGCTACAAACCTCTAATAATACTGAAGTTCCCTCGCAAATCATTGTTAAATTTAATGATGCGATTACTTTTCAAGAGCGTACAGCATATGCAACCAACCCGGCGGTTGCTCAAGGGCAAATCGGGCGAAACACCGAAACCAACGAATACTTAGGTATTCCAATCGGTGAACTGGCGACCCGTGTGGCCTACCGCGATCTAAAAGCTAAAACCAGTGGTATTAAAAGTGCCTCTATCAAACTAGATCGCAGAGCTTACGACATAGTCAATGGTCAACCTTTTAGAATAAAAACTAAATACCGTGCTAATAACATTGATTTGGTTGTGCGTGCCACCAAACGCAAAGAAAACTTCTTAACGGATGGCTCAATTACAATGGACGTAGTACAAGACGTATTCTCAACGCCGAAAGTGGCCTTTATGCCGATACCCGATGCACCCAATAGACCCGAACCACAACCGCCTGTACCTATCATTTATAGTCGATTACTTGAAGCAACTTACCGTGATCTCGTGTCTATCGTAGACCCTGCGAACCTAGAAAAAATTGATAGCAGCTCAAGCTTTATTTATGCTGTGGCACAATCACCTGCAAACCAATGTTATAGCTACGACATTGTGAGCCGAGTTAAAGGATCGGCTAGCTTTAGTGAGGCGGATGATACGGGTACATGGTGTGCAACTGCCTTAATTGCCAGTGATATTGGCTATTTTGACACGATTATCCATATTCAAGATGGGCAACTCTTAGAGGATGTTGAAATTGGTAGTGCGGCACTGATTGATGACGAGATCGTTCGTATTGATGGACTTGATCTCGCTAATAACCAAATCACCCTTGGGCGTGGTTGTGTCGATACTGTACCGACTAAACATAGTAAAGGGGTAATGATTTGGTTTATTGACAGCTCAGAAACAACCGACGGCGTAGAGTATAGCTACAACAATAATGTCGAAATAAAACTACTGCCCAATACTTTTAGAGAACGCCTAGAACAAAGCCAAGCTGAAACAAAGGCGATTAATGTTCAAGCCAGACAAGGACGACCTTATCCGCCGGGCAATCTTAAAATTAATGGTGCAGCGTATCCTGAAAAAGTTAATGCAGCTGCTCTCAATATTACATGGTCAGGCCGTCATCGTTTATTACAAGCGGATAAATTGATTGATACAACTGCTACTGATACTGGGGAAGAAGCCAATACGCGTTATAATTTAACGGTTTATCTAAACGATACACTATATAAAAAAGAGCAAGGCTTAACTGCCAAAGACTACTCGTTTACTCTAACAACTATCAGCGAACATCAAAGCTTATTGCATTTTGATAACAACATTATCGATGAAGCGGGCACTGTATGGACAAATAATGGCGTAACCTTTGAAAACTCACCTGATAAGCCATTTAATCAGCAAGCAATATTCGACAACAATCGGTTTATCCAAACCACCGATAATAAAAACTTATCCATTGGTGCAGAAGATGATTTTACTTTTAGTTTTTGGATAGAACCCACCTCGCTGACTAATAGTTATGCAACCATTATTGCTAATGGCTATAGCTCATGGAGTGCGGGAGCATGTTTTATTAACTTGTGGGGTGAAAACAGCCCTAATTCAACGCTTAGCTCAAAAATAGGACTAGGCAGCCGTGAAAGCTCCTATGAGTACGGCTACACCTCGATATTATCCAATACAATAATTGAGGCAGGTAAACGCTACCATGTGGCTATTACGCGCAGTAAAGGCACGATACGCTTGTTTTTAAATGGTGTTTTAGATGCAGAGCGGACAGGTAATAAACTTGTTTTTGATTTTTCAAGGTATGGCAAAACAGCTATTGGGCGAGATTATAACAACCCAGAGCCAAGCTGCTTTTTACAGGCCAAACTCGATGAGTTTTTATTTACAAAGCAAGCCTTGTATACAACGAACTTTATACCCCCGACTGAGCCTTATAGCAATAGTGGTGAAACAAGGGTGAAGGTTGAACTTGAAGCAGAGCGTGATGGCTTAGTCAGTTATCAAAAGCATAGTTATTCGTTTAAGGCGGGAGAGTAGAATAGAAAGTGCCGGGCGTTCCGAAATGGAAGCGCCTAATCATGTATTGGGCTGTTAGGGTGTTTGGTAGGGGGAGTTACTAGCCCTGTAGGTTAGGGCTAGTTCAAAAGATCGTTTATTTACCTATTAAGAGAAGAGTGTCAAGTTCTTAGAATGTCGTAGAGATACATAATTATAAATGTTATATAATTATGTTATGAATGAAGTAGAAATATTAGGCAGTATTGCAGACAGTGAAATATCGATACCGTTAGCCTTAGAAAGTGTCAGAGCTGGTTATCCAGTCGAAACCAACGCATATGTCCAAAGCATAAAATTAACAGACTATGTAACCACCAACCCAGCCGCAACCTTTTATGCACGAAGCTCGGTAACTGTTAAGAGTATAGGTATTAGCGAAAACGATATACTTATCATAGATAGATCAATAGAGCCTGAACACAATCATATTGTGGTAGCTATTTACCAGGGTGAACATGTTATTCGTCGAGTGCACAGTAGAGACAATGCACTATATCTAGTGGCGCCCAATGAAACAGTAAAGCCCGTCAGATTAACCGATCCGCTTGAGCAAATATTTGGTGTAGTAGCTTACAATGTTCATTCGCTTAAAAAACGAAATAAAAAGCCCTGCATGAGCAAGGCTTGATTGAATAAGAGTAGATCACTCTAATTATATTTTACTCAATAACTAATCGAAAATAATATTTTCCATCATCATCTCTAAATTTTTCGTTAAATGCCCTTTTACCGTTGAGTTGAAAATAGGCATTGCGTATTTCATCCAAAGAACCGCTTAATTCTAAGTATTCTATTTTAGAATTATCACATGCATCATTTAATTCATCTAAAGTATCTTCTACTTGGATAGTGAACTCATCTAATATATCTTCTAGAGGATATTGCGCTCTGAAAGTTTCGTTATCTTCTCTTTCAAATTTCATGGCAAGATGACAGGATCCAACATCTTTGTTCTCGAAAATTGGGCCCTCTATATGTTCATATTTTTCAGTGTTGTTATATTTATCTAATATAAAGAAAGTAATATTTTTCATGCTCTATTTTCCCATTTCCTATGATGTGATCTAGCTTTGTATTTTTAAGCCTAAAGTATATTGTGCTTATTAGCAATATTTCAGTATTTGATGGCGGTTTTCTTCTTCCTAAACTCCCAAGGCGCTACGGGTGCTTTATCAGCCCATAAGCCTACTTTATTCTTTTTGGCCTGTTCTTCTGCTTGCTTGTACTGCTCATTCTTCTTGGCAAAAGGGTAGTACCATGCCATTCCTTGATTGATCATTTTTAGGTTTACATCTATTTTAGATTCACACGGTTTTTCTTGTTTTGCTTTGCAATAAAAAATAGAGAGCTCAGTTACGAAAACCGTCCCTAAGGTTCTTTTATATTTATCTTGCCCACGTGCTTTTATTTCTACATGCTTATTGAATATTAGATCAGACAAAGCCTGTTTAGATTTATTACCAAAAGCCTGTTTTTTCTCAGGCGCGTCAATCTGATAAAGCCTAACCTTAATCTGCTTTTTATTGTCAGTTAAGCATTTGATTGTATCGCCATCCGTAATGCCTACCACTTTGCAATAAATGTCATTAGCAAAAGATAGATTGCAGGTGAGAAGGGCAGTAATTAATATTAGTTTTTCCATTAAAACACCTTAAAATCAAAGTCGATACTATCAGCCCATTCTTGCATCATTACACGTCGCTGATCTAAATAAGAAGCATGGTTATATGTTCCTCTGATCTTGTCAGTATCTCCATGGGCCAACTGTTTTTCTATCCAGTCGTGATTATAACCTCTACTGTTTAGTTCAGTTGATAGTAAATGCCTGAAGCCGTGACCAGTCTGCTTATCTTTGTAACCTGCCATTTTTAGACATTTATTAATAGTCATATCACTAAAAGGTTTTTTTAAGTCCCTACCAATAAAGACATATTCATAATGAAATGATACAGGCTTTATTTCTTCTAATATTTTTAAAGCCTGATTAGGCAATGGCACTGTATGAGGTTTTCTAGTTTTTGTAAGATCGGCAGGTATAGTTATGCTTTTATTATCTGTGTCAATATAACCCCATTTGCACATGCGAAGCTCCCCTGGTCTTAATCCTGTTAAAGTAAGAAGATAGATAGCAGCTTTAGAAAGAGCAGAGCATGGTGTTTGTTTTACATGTTCTAGTAGCTCTTTAAGGTTATCAAAATTAACGCTTGGCATGTGCTTTACTTTTGGTGCTTGAATAGCCACAACATCAAGATCGGTAGCGGGGTTTACATCAACAACACCTTTAGCTAAAGCAAATCTAAATATTTGATTAAGCCAAAGTCTCGTTTTCTTTGCTGGTTCGAACGCTTTTCGTTCTTCGAACTTTCTAACCAAAGAAACTAACTCAATTCGTTTTATTCCTTCGATTTCTCTATTCTTAAAGAAAGGTAATATATCCTTATCAAGATATAGCCGTATTTTATCCTTTGTTGATTCAGCCCACCGAGCAGAATTAATTTCATACCATTCATTTGCTATTGATTCAAAGCTATTAGTGACTGATCTTTCTTTTTCTATCTTTCTATTAAGTACGGGATCAATTCCTTTTTTTACCTGTAACTTAACCTGTTGTTTAAGCTCTCTAGCATAAGCAAGTGATATAGTAGGGTAGTCACCTAGTGCTATTCGTTTTTCTTTACTATTAAGTATATATTTAACTCGCCATAACTTTGACCCATTGGGGAATATTTCAATATACAAACCTTCGCCATCAGATAATTTATAAGGCTTGTCTTTTGGTTTTGATTTGTTTATTTTAGTATCTGTTAGAGGGGCTACTTTTTTTGGCATTTTAGAGGAAATCTCTTTTTTAGGGCATCATGCCCCATAATATGCCCCAAAAAAGCGGAGCTTGTAAAGGGTTTTAGTGTATGATGGTAGAAGAAAAACCAATTAAAAGCATTGAGCTGCAATAGGTGTATATTAGGCTGTATATATTAATAGAAATTAGTTTGCAGATCATCTTCAGCACCATATAAAAAAAGCTTTAATTAGCTTTAAACCCTGTAAATCAAGAGCAATCAAGATTATAGGGTTTTTTATTGCTTGCTATTTTTACTGTTTTTGACTAAATTTAACCATATTTTACCAATTGGTGGCGACAAAAAGAGTGGCTATGCGAAAAGCTGAATTATTAAATTCTCACAGAAAGGCTTAATAGTTGCTGATAAACACACGCCGTATGAAGCTTTAATCCATTATTTAAAAGAAGTTATGTCAACTAAAAGAAGTGCTAAGAGCTAGGCTGTATTTATTAAAAAGTTTATTAATGATATAGATTTTATTGGCGAACCTATAGCCAGTATTAAAGCTTCTCACTTTTCTTTTTTTAGGGATGAGTGCTTATAATTAGTTACTTTATCAATAGTAAGATGAGAACTAATTGCATCATTAGTATACAGCAAGGTTATAAAAGAGTGAGGGGTAGTTTTCTGTTAGTCCTATAGCAAATATTGAAAAACTTAAATTACAAAATATAGAAATCACTTAATATTTAATGATGAGCTAGAAGCTATTTTATTTATCCTTGATTACAAATAGAGTAAGAGCTTGCTTATATATTTTAAATCGCTATCGATATAGCTACGCAGCAAGGAGAAATTCTATCTTTAACCTATGGTGTGGTTTTTTAGATAAATATTTTGTTTCTCTTTATGAAACTAAGAGCTGCTATACCAAGGATATACCCTTGTCAAAATAGATGGGTTCTTAACAACAAGTATAAAGATAACAGGCTATTCACTTAAGCCCTATGGATACAAATGCTAGTAGAATAATCATTTGCTCTGATTACTAAGAGATTACAACTAGACCGCCAAACCAAGGTATGTTGGCAATAAAATTGCGATTCAAAAGACTTTGGAAAAGAGAACATAAAGAACCGAGATATATGCTGACTATGTTTTAAAGGGACTGGTTTAAATAGATCACATGATGATAAAACAAATATAAACTTTTATTTATAAACACATGAACTGATGTATACAAAGTTATTTTTATAATAAATACTACTTTACTCATATTATCTGCTTATCATGAATCAGTTTTATCATAAAAAATGTTTACATATCAGTTTATTATTCTCTTTTATTCTACTAGCCAGTTGTTCGTTAACGCCTAAGTATCAGACGCCAAAACTTTTACTAGCTGACACATGGTTATCTAATACACCGGCTATTGAAACCAGTACAACGGTTTCAGATCTTTGGTGGCAAGCATTTGGGTCAGATGAACTAAATACCCTTGTAGCAGAAGGTTTAAGCAATAACTTTACTCTAGAAGCGGCTGCACATCGTATTGGTCAGGCATTAGGTAATGCACAAGTGACAGGAGCTAGTCGTTTCCCAACACTGGGTATTAACGGAAGTTATATAAGGGATAAAGATAGTACAAAAAATGTTAAGGATTGGACAGGTGCTGCTAGTTATGAAATTGATTTCTGGGGTAAAAATCAAGCACTTTTTAATTCATCAAATGAATTAGCTAAAGCAACAGCATTAGATTATCAAACGGCGAAAATTACATTGTCTGCCACAATTGTTGATACTTATTTTCAAATACTTTCCCTTGATGATCGGATTGAACTGGCACAAAAAATAGCTTCTGATTCTGAAAAAACATTAACATTGATCCAAACACAGGCTTCTCTTGGTTCTTCGTCTAACTTGGAGGTTGCTCAACAACGAAATGCTATGCAGACCTTCCAATCAGCCGTTCCCACGCTACAACAACAACGCCAACAAGCACTTTATCAACTTGCTATTTTAACAGGGAGAACCCCCGAAACTTTTTTGATAAAACAAAAAGGGTTGGCATCTATCCATTTACCTCATCCCAAAACTGCTATTCCAAGCGGTATTATTACACATCGGCCTGATATTGCGGCTGCTGAGGCACGTCTAAAATCAGCCAATTTTGATATTGGTGTGGCTCGAGCTGCTTTTTTACCCAACGTATCACTGACTTCATTATTGGGTAATAACGTCATGAATGGTAATCCTCTTTGGAATTTAACTGGAACACTTACTATGCCAATTTTTGAAGGTGGCGCATTGACAGGACAATTGAAGGTAGATAATGCACACAGTAGGGAGTTGGTTGCAACTTATAAAGAGACTATCTTAGAAGCACTGGTTGATGTTGAGAATCAGCTAGTGGCATTAGATAAGCTACAACAAACATATCATATTGATCTACAAGCAGAACAATCAGCCAAAGAAGCAGCTAACTTGGCACGTATTAGGTATCGACTTGGTAATACAGATTTCTTAACTATTTTAACGATTGAACGTACGCTTTACCAATCACAAGACACTGCGCTACAAACCAAACTTTTAGTATTACAGTCTAGCGTCAATCTCTTTAGAGCCTTAGGTGGTGGTTTTAATAATAGTAATACATCTATTTAGGAATAATGTACATGGCAACTAAAAACAGTCATACGATGATAACGACTATCACACAGCATAAAAAGTGGTTTGTAACTATTTTTATAATAATTATCAGTAGCTATTTTATTTTTCTAAAAATGCACGTATCGCCTAAAGCAACCACCGTAACTACGACGCCGGTCAATGTAGTGCAGGTTAAGGCATCAGATGTTCCCATCTGGTTACAAGCGATCGGTAGTGTTAAAGCCATTAATACTGTTATGATAAAAGTCAGAGCCGATGGTGAGTTACAAAAAACTTATTTTGAAGAGGGGAATACGGTCAAAAAAGGTGATCTGTTAGCCGAGATTGATCCGCAAATATACCAAGCTCAACTTGATCAAGCTAAATCGGTTGCCGCAAAAGACAAAGCTCAATTAAATAATGCATTAATTAGCTATAATCGTGCCAGTAAATTAGCACAAGCGGGTGCTGGTCCTTCACAAGATGTTAATACTTATAGAGCCCAAGTAGCTACTTTGAAAGCCACCATTGAAGCAGATCAAGCAGCTATTGATGAAGCACAGATACAGCTTAATTTTACACAAATTAAATCACCTATTGATGGACGTGCAGGGCAGCGCCTTATAGATGTTGGGAGTATTGTTCATGCGTCTGATAATACAGGGCTCGTAACCATTACCCAAATGGACCCGATTTCTATTCAATTCACTGTTCCTCAAAATAATTTAGCAGCTATTTTATTAGCAAATCAAAAAAATAATGTTGAAGTGATTGCATTACAACCCAATACCGATAAATCTATCGCCATTGGTAAATTAACCTTTATTGATAGCCAAGTATCGAGTAATAGTGGGCAGGTCACCTTAAAAGCTAACTTTGATAATAAACAACAAAATCTGTGGCCGGGAACTTTGATCAGTGTAAAGCTGCTCTTAAGAACAGATAAAGAAACACTAATTATACCCGCACAAGCCATACAGCAAGGTAATGAGGGACCATTTGTTTATGTGATAGATAAAGACCAAAAGGCACATGTCCGTAATGTTGAGCTTGGTGCAGCGATGGGGGATTTACGGCAAGTAACAAAAGGTCTTCAATTGACTGACCAAGTCGTCACCTCTGGGCAATACCGTCTAACAGAAGGAAGCGTTGTTAACATAGTAAAACAAGATAATGTTGCGGTGAAGGTAGGTCAATAATGAAGTTCTCTAATCTTTTTATCAGCCGTCCCATTGCAACAATCTTACTCACCTGCGGGTTAATGCTTTTGGGTATTGTGGCTTACTTTCAATTACCTATTGCGCCACTTCCTCAAGTTGATTTACCAACGATACAAGTAACAGCAAAACTATCGGGTGCAAGTGCTGAAACTATGGCAACATCAGTAGCCACACCCTTAGAAAGAGCTTTTGCGAGTGTACAACAAGTCACTTCAATGACCTCTTCAAGCTCATTAGGCGTTACCCAAATAACTTTGCAGTTTGATTTATCTTGTAATATTGATGCGGCAGCTCAAGATGTACAAACAGCTATAAACACTGCATCCGGAAAACTACCTAAGGATATGACGAATCCGCCCACCTTTAAAAAGGTCAATCCTGCGGAGCAAACATTTTTATCCATCGCTCTTACATCAAAAACAAGACCACTTGCTGAATTGGATACTTATGCAGATAACTATATAGCACAACAGCTATCAGAAGTTCCTGGTGTTGGTATGATCGATTTTCACGGCGAGCAGCGTCCTGCTGTTAGAGTTCGTATTGATCCTGATAAGTTGGCAACTCATGGACTGACTTTAGAGGAAATACGTTCAGTTATCAATAATAGTACCGTTAATATTCCTAAAGGAACACTTTACAGAAAAGACCAGACAATTACTTTAGATACCACTGATCAAATCATGCAAGCTGACCAATACAATGATTTGATTATTGCGTATAAAGATGGTGCGCCCATTCGAATTAAAGATGTTGGCTCTGCCATTAATGATGTAGAAGATACAACGCAAGCAGCTTGGTTACAGGGACAACCTACCGTTATTGCAGATGTTCACAAGCAACCTGGCTTTAACGTACTTGCCGTTACAGAAGCTATTAAAGGGAAACTACCTAGCATCATAGAGCAAATTCCAAAAGATGTGAGTGTACAAATTGTGGGTGACCGTACCCAAACTATTATGTCTGCCATTGATGAGGTTCAATTTACCCTTATTATTTCTATTTTGCTGGTGGTTGCCGTTATTTTTGTATTTTTACGTAATTTAACAGCAACGCTTATTCCTGTTATAACGATACCGCTTTCCTTAATCATGACATTTGGTGTGATGTATTTATTGGGGTATAGCTTAAATAATCTATCAATTATGGGGCTCAGTATTGCTGTAGGCTTTGTCGTGGATGACGCCATTGTTGTGATGGAAAATATTATGCGTCATATAGAGCAGGGCAGAAAACCAATGCAAGCAGCCATAGAAGGGGCTGCAGAGGTATCATTTACGATTCTATCAATGACTCTTTCATTGGTGGCTGTCTTCATTCCTATTATTTTTATGAGTGGTGTTATTGGGCTTGTTTTTAGAGAGTTCGCTATTACGGTAGCTATTGCTATTCTCGCGTCAGGTATTATTTCCCTCACAATAACACCAATGCTTTGTAGTTTAATCATAAAAAGTAATGAGCAACAAGTTCACGGCAAACTTTATCAAAAAACGGAAGATCTCTTTAATAAAGCATTGCACTTTTATCGAATCACATTAAATTGCACATTAAAGCATCGTACTTTAACAATGCTTATCACTATTATTACTTTAATTGCTACTATTTCATTGTATTATGCGATTCCCAAGAGCTTTTTTCCACAACAAGATACTGGTCTGATTATGGGGGTTGCTGAAGCAGCACCTGATGTATCTCTCAGTGATATGAAAGAAAAAATGCAAGTATTAGGCAATATTATCCAGAAAGATACGGATGTCGATGTGGTTGATTATTGGATTGGCCCAAATCCAACACTGAGCCAAGGGCGTTTTATGATTAATCTAAAACCTTATAGTGAACGCCCAACTAATGCTAACCAAATTATGCAAAGGATTCAGAAAGAAACAGATAAAATAACAGGGATAAAATTATTTATGCAAGTAAGGCAAGATCTACGAATAGGGGGGAAAATAAGTAAGACACAATACCAATATACCTTACAGACACCTAATACGGACGATCTTAATAAATGGAGTAAAATCATCTTAGATGTATTTAAACAACTCCCTGAATTACAAGACATCACCTCAGACCAACAAAGCTCTGCGCATAGAATCACATTACAAATTGACAGAGATATGGCCTCTCGATTAGGCGTTTCTGTCCAAGATATAGACAATACGCTCTATGACTCGTTTGGGCAACGACAAGTAGCCACACTATTTACTCAGCTGGATCAATACTATGTGATTTTAGAGCTTTCACCACAATGGCAGATGACACCTGATGCATTAAACCATCTCTATGTAAAATCATCCACCAGTACAGAACTGGTTCCCCTCTCTCTTTTAGGAAAATTTGTTTCTAACTTGGCACCTATCACCATCAACCACCAAGGGCTATTTCCTTCGGTTACTATCTCATTTAACTTAAAGCAAGGTTATGCCTTAAGTGATGCGGTTACTTCGATCAATAATGCTGTGATTAAAGCAGGAAAGCCAGACACAATTTCAGGAAAGTTTGAAGGGAGTGCACAAGAGTTTCAGAAATCCCTTAGTTCACAAATATGGCTTATTCTTGCGGCTATTCTTACTATTTACATCATATTAGGTATGCTTTATGAAAGTACCTTATTGCCCATTGTGGTTATTTCTACATTACCCTCTGCTGGTTTAGGTGCTCTTTTAGCGTTAATATTTTTTAATCAAAGTCTCTCTATCATGGGTATCATTGGTATTTTAATGTTAATGGGCATTGTGAAAAAGAATGCAATTATGATGGTTGATTTTGCCCTAATAGCTGAATTAGAAGGGAAAAAACCGCTCGAAGCTATCCGACAAGGCTGCTTACTTCGTTTTAGGCCTATTATTATGACTACGCTTGCTGCACTTTTCGCCGCTATTCCGTTAGCTATAAGCTCAGGCGCTGGCGCTGAATTAAGACAGCCTCTCGGGATTACTATTGTAGGGGGGCTTATCGTATCTCAACTATTAACTCTTTATACAACACCTATCATTTATCTATGGATCCGAAAACTAAAAAATAGCGATTAAATCTGAATTTTGTATACAAGAAATAATATAAAATTCTACTGTACACTAAGAGGAAATTACGAAAGACATTAAGCTTAAAAAACTATAAGTATTTTAGGAAAAGCGTTAAGAAACTATCAAGATGCAAAGTCTCTTTTATATTATCTGTAATTACAGTTAATGTTTTGCTAAAGAAAAGATGTTTTTTAAGTACCCAAAGTGGTTTAACTAGTTTTAATATTTGTTTTTATGATTAGAATTGGTATTTATATTATAAATATTATCAGTAAGAAATATTGAATGTTGTCGGTCCATAAGCCTTCATTGTAAAGTATAGTGATAATATTATTAATTCATAGATAGTAGCTTGCCACCATTTTCAATGCCATCTATATATACACCCTCATATGGTCGAGAGAATATTAACAAGAGGAATCATTGATAATGTTGCAGTGCTAACGCGTGATAGAAACATATTTTATTTTTTTTAACACATCTAAGATAGAAAGAAAATGTGTAAGCTAGATAAAAAAGAAAATTACTAATGAAACTTGGTTTATAGACATCTTTAAATCCTTTTTTCTATTCCAAAAAAATAGAACTTTACTATGAATAACTAGCTGCTGTACCACGTCGTCTTTAATGTCATAAGATGGATATTTAACGTTATCAGAGATAATGTAAACACAGAGTTAAGTAATAGCAGTCGGTTTATATAGCTGAAGAAAAAAGGCGTTTTTAAAACGCCTTTTTTATACAGAGTAATGCTTATTAGTGTCCGCCACAACCGCAGCCATGATCACCACAACAGTCATCATCATCTTCAGTTATTGCCGCACCTTCTTCCATCACTTCCATTTCAATTTGTAGGCTAATTAAGTTAGTGGCTAAGGGGCGTAGTACAAGGTTGGTGAACTCTTGGTCATCTTCGGCGACATCCGTACCAATAAATAATTGACCACCAATGTTTTGCACCCAAAGCTCTTTTCCTTCTAGCATAATAGCAAAACGGCTACAGTTAGTTTGTTGAGTTTTGCCTTCAGCGTCTTCGAGTAATAAAGTAATAGTTTCGTTCATAATAGTCTCTTTAATTGTTTAGAGAAGGTGTTTAATTGCTTGTTCGAAGCGGTTTATACCTTCTTGTATATCGGTTTCTTCAATAATTAAGCTTGGTGCAAGGCGTATGACTTCAGGCCCTGCTTGTAATATCATCAGGCCATGTTGTGCGGCCGCTTTTATGATTTCTGAAGTACGAGTTTTCCATTGGGGGGTTAATACACAACCAATGAGTAACCCTTTGCCACGAATTTGTGAGAAAAGATCATAAGGTTTACCCATACGCTCTAATGCTTGTACAAATAGTTGGTGACGTTTTTCGACACCCTCTAGTACTGTAGGTGTATTAACAATGTCCATTACTTTATTAGCAACGGCGCAGGCCAATGGATTACCACCATAGGTTGTACCATGTGTTCCTGTTGAGAAATGCTTGGCAATGTGTTCTTTGGTTAGCATTGCACCGATAGGAAAACCACCGCCTAAGCATTTTGCATTACTCAAAATGTCAGGGATAACATTGTAGTGCATATAGGCAAAGAGTTTACCCGTACGCCCTAAGCCTGTTTGTACTTCGTCGAAAATGAGCAGTGCGTTGTATTTATCACATAGTGCACGTACACCTTCAAGATAAGCTTGTTCGGCAGGTAAAACACCACTTTCGCCCTGGATAGGTTCAAGGATGACGGCACAAGTCTTTTCAGAAATAGCGGCTTCCATAGCTGCTAAGTCGTTATAAGGAACATGGGAAATTCCTTCGATTTTAGGGCCAAATCCCTTGGAGTATTTTTCTTGTCCACCAGTGCTTACAGTAAAGTAGGTACGACCATGGAAACTATTAAGGGTCGAGATAATTTCAAATTTTTCTTCACCAAAATTATCGTAAGCGTAACGACGTGCTAGTTTAAGTGCTGCTTCGTTTGCTTCTGCACCCGAGTTACAGAAAAATGCACGATCTGCAAATGTAGCATCGGTGAGCTTTTTAGCCAGTTCAAGGGCAGGTTCATTAGTGAATAGATTGGAAACATGCCATAGCTTATTAGCTTGGGTATTTAATGCTTCTACTAGTGCAGGGTGCGCATGCCCTAATACATTAACTGCAATACCACCGGTGAAGTCAATGTACTCTCGCCCCTCTTGGTCCCATACTTTTGAACCTTGTCCGCGTACTGGTATAAAGTTAGCGGGGGCATAAACAGGTACAATATAGTGGTCATAATCACTACGTGTTATGGTAGACATTTTGAAGGACTCCTAAGAGAAGAAATAGCAATTTTATTATTATAGTACAGATTTAAATAAAAAAAGCGTCTAATAGACGCTTTTTTAAAATTCCAACAAAGATTGGTTTATTTCTTACCGAAACCACCAAAACGTTGTTTGAAACGATCAATACGACCACCAGTGTCTAATACTTTTTGTTTACCAGTATAGAATGGGTGACAAGCAGAGCAAACATCAATGGTGATGTCTTTGCATAAAGTTGAAGCTGTATCGATTACATTACCGCAGCTGCAAGTCGCTTTAATGCTTTCGTATTTTGGGTGGATATCTGGTTTCATGTAGTTTTCCTCAGAGTAGGTGTGCCGCCACTTAATCAGTTTATACAAAAATTAAGTACCGCACGAAAAAAGCCGCTATATAGTAACAGAAAACGTGGTAACTGCAAGCGGTTTTTGGTATTAGCGCTTGTCGGCAATCATGCCAATAAAAACGATAATGAGTAGTAATATAGGAGCTAAACTGTAATAGTTCAAGTACCTGAGTAGTTGTTTTATAAAATCAGGAACGAAGTTAATAATAAGCCCAAAGACAATCATGTAAACGATGGCAAGAATAATTACCCTAAGAACGATATTCATATGACCAATAACACGCTGTATATATTTACCCAGAGTAAGACCAAATAACACCAGTAGAACAGCTACTAAGGCAAGGGTAATTTGGTTTAGGTGCTTATCACACCAACGTGAGAGCGTTGCAATAAAGTCGAGTAATGTATCCATAGGCTAGTCTAAAAAATATTCAAGAAGATTGTTTAAAAATAAAAAGCCTTTCGGTGTCGCAAGGATGCGTTCATCCATATTGGCTAGTAGCCCAGCATTTTGTGCTTGTTGGCAAGCTTTACTAATGTCTGCTAGGTTAAGGAAGGTACGCTCAGTCAGTGAAGAGGTTGGTACCCCTTCTTTTAAACGCAGGGCATTCATCATAAACTCGATAGGTAGTTCGTTTATTGTTAATGAGCGTTGTCCTGCCTGAAAGGTTTTATCAGGGTTTAAGTAGTCTTTGGGCGTACGCGTTTTCCAGTTACGATAAATGGTTTTGTCAGGGCGAGTTATTTTGCCATGAGCACCGGCTCCAATGCCGATAAAATCACCAAATGTCCAGTAGTTTAGATTGTGCTTGGCTCGTGCATTAGGTGTTTTTGCATAAGCGGAGACTTCGTATTGATTAAAACCTTGTGCAGCTAGTAATGTTTGGCCTTGTTCTTGTATCTGCCATAGATCTTCATCTTCTGGCAGGGTAGGAGGGTGTGACCAATAAGCTGTATTGGGTTCGATAGTGAGTTGATACCATGATAGATGATCAGGTTGCAAAGCAATGGCTTGTTTTAGATCAGCTAGTGCTTGCTCGGGCGTTTGTTCAGGTAAACCATGCATTAAATCGAGATTTAGTCGTGTAAATCCTGCTTGATGTGCCATTTCAGCAGCTTTGATGGCTTCTTGGGCAGAGTGAATACGCCCTAATGCTTGTAGCTGTGTACTGTGAAAACTCTGTATACCAATAGAGAGCCGGTTAATACCCAATTTGAAGTAATCAGCAAATTTTTGCTGCTCAGCTGTTCCGGGGTTGGCTTCAAGGGTGATTTCAATATCAGAGGCTAAATTAAGCTGTTGGCTGATGCCGTTAAGCAGTTGTTCAAAGATTTTGGCTGACAATAAGCTAGGCGTGCCTCCACCGATAAAAATAGATTGGATAGGACGGTTGTTTGCTGCTTCTTTCTCTAAAACCAAATCATTCAATAGTGCTTGGATATAAGCTTGTTCTGGCAAGTTACCTTGCTGCGCATGAGAGTTAAAGTCACAATAAGGACATTTACGTACACACCAAGGCACATGAATATACAGTGAAAGAGGAGGTAATACGGTGTAAGTCATTAAATAGCTAAACGTTGTTTTAGTAATGCCATGGCTTTAGCTCGGTGGCTCATTTGGTTTTTTTGCTCGGGGTTTAATTCAGCACTTGAGCATTGTTCACGCTCAACCCAGAATAATGGGTCATATCCAAAACCGTTTTGACCTTGGGGGGCAAATAAGATGCTACCTTGCCAAATACCTTCGCAAATGATGGGAATGGGATCTAGCTCATGACGAACTAATGCTAGCGCACAGATAAACTGTGCCCCTCTGTGGGCCTCGGGTACGTCTTTAAGTGCATCAAGTAGTTTTTCATTATTGGCTTGATCACCTCCAGTTCCTGCATAACGAGCTGAATAAATACCAGGGGCTCCCTTTAAGGCATCAACTGCAAGACCTGAATCATCAGCTAAGGCAGGTAAGCCTGACACTTTTGCGGCATGACGCGCTTTTAAAATAGCATTTTCAATAAAGCTTAGTCCCGTTTCTTCTGGTTCAATGCTAGAAAACTCCGCCACGGAGTACACTTCAAAGTGGTCACCTAACATTTTTTGTAGTTCTGCTAGTTTAGCTTTATTATGGCTTGCTAGGACGAGTGGTTGGCGGTTAGTCATTATCAGTTTCGCTATAAATCAGTGGTTTGAAGTGAGTTGATAAATACCAATTTCACTCATTAAGTTTGGCCATAACCTTGCTAAGGAACTGTTGTGGTGTTGACTATCAACCGCTAAGCGTTGTAGTACTTTAGCATCCAGTTGTTTGGTAAGTGCTTCAAAATCTTTAAAAGTACAAAAATGGATATTAGGTGTATTATACCATGTATAGGGCATAAACTTAGAGACGGGCATTCTACCCTTGATGCTTAGGTATAAGCGACAACGCCAATGACCAAAATTGGGGAAGGTAATAATACAGGTTTTGCCAACTCTGAGCATTTCTTGCAGTAGTTTGTCAGGGTAGTGAACGGCCTGTATCGCTTGGGTCATCACTACAACATCAAAACTTTGGGTAGCAAAATTGGCTAGACCTTGATTTAGGTTTTGTTGGATAACATTAATACCTTGTTGTAAGCAGTGATTAATATTATCAGGATCAATTTCTAAGCCATACCCTTTGACGGCCTTATTTTTTTGTAAATAGGCTAATAGATCACCATGACCACAACCTAGATCGAGAACACGACTATTTTTGGGGATCCATTCTTGAATAATTTCTAAATCAGCGCGCATTTTATTTCCCTTAAATAGCAATACGTTGCAAGTAAGTGGTGAGTGCTTCTTGATAACGTGGGATTTTTATGAGGAATGCATCATGACCTTGTGGTGCATCGACTTCTATATAGCTCACATTTTTGTCAGCTGCAATAAGCGCATCGACAATTTCTTTAGAGCGTGCAGGGGAGAAGCGCCAATCGGTCGTAAAAGAAATTAAATAAAAATTTGCTGTCACCTCTGATAAGGTTTTCGCGAGGTCTCCTTGATGCTTAGATGCTGGGTCAAAGTAGTCAAGTGCTTTGGTCATTAGTAAGTAGGTGTTGGCATCAAAGCGGCCTGAAAATTCTTCTCCTTGGTAGCGTAAATAACTTTCAACTTGAAATTCTACATTATAAATATCGTAGTTAAGTTTTTCATTTTTAAGGTCACGACCAAACTTTTGGCCCATGGCATCGTCAGAAAGATAGGTAATATGTCCTACCATACGTGCTAAACCTAAGCCGTGTTTGGGGACAGTGTTATGTTCAGTAAAATTACCATCAAAAAAATCAGGGTCTGACACAATAGCTTGCCGAGCTACTTCATTAAACGCGATATTTTGAGCAGATAATTTGGGGGCTGACGCAATTGCAATACAATGGCGTAAGCGATCTGGATAGGTAATAGCCCATTGAATAGCTTGCATACCGCCGAGGCTACCGCCAATAACAGCTGCCCACTGTTTGATACCTAAACTGTCGGCTAAACGGGCTTGGCTGTGTACCCAGTCTTCCACTGTAACGATTGGGAAGCTGGCACCATAGACCTTTCCTGTTTTGGGGTTGATGCTGGTTGGTCCTGTTGAACCGTTACAGCCTCCCAGATTATTCAAACTAACAACAAAGAAACGATTGGTGTCGATCGGTTTATTAGGGCCTATGTAGTTATCCCACCAGCCAGGTTTTCTATCTTCATAACTATGATAGCCCGCTGCGTGATGATTGCCGGAGAGCGCATGACAGATGAGAATGGCATTGTTGCATTCTGGGTTTAGTATGCCATAGGTTTCATAAGTAATTTGATAGCCTGCAGCTAGTTCTTTGCCACAAACCAACATCAGTGGTTCATTAAATGCCATTGTCTGTGGTATGACTAATCCAACTGAGTCCTTAGGAAATGATATGGTCATTTAGTGTGCACATCCCTTATTTTATTGTCCATTTATAAACCTGGCACAATATATGATGCCAGTGCTCCAATAATGAAGTTATTAAGAAAGAACAACAATAGTAACGCAATCATCGGCGTGATATCAAAAATTCCAATCGGTGGAATAATGCGTCGTAGTGGAGCTAATATAAAATAGCAAATTTGTTGTATAAGAATAGCCGCTGGCGAACGGCTATCTGGTGCAATCCACGATAAAATTGCATTGCCAATAAAAAGTAAAAAGAGTAAGTAAAATCCCGCTTCTAATAAATTAATCAGTGCAATAATAGGTACTTTTGCAATGAATGCACCAAAAGGTATGCCAATAATAAGAAGTAAAATACAGGTTAGTACCATTTGTACTAGATAGGCTAAGACGAGGGATGCTATATCTTGTCTGCCAATACTTGGGATGATTTGACGAAGTGGCTTAAGTAGTGGGTGGGTAACATTGACAATAAATTGACTGATAGGATTATAAAAATCTGCTCTTACCATTTGTAATAAAAAGCGTAATAAAATGATAGAAATATAAATTTCGCCAAGTAATCTAATAATATATAAGAGTGTGCTTGTAAAACCTGTCAATTGTTTATACCTGATTAGTTAAAAACTTAAATGAGTAAGAGAAGCATTTTAAGGGAAAATAACCATTAAGGAAACAACAGAGCTGTTAAACTTTGTAATTTCTCTCGCCAAAAATAGCGCTACCAATACGTACCCATGTGGCGCCTTCAATAATGGCCGACTCTAAGTCATGACTCATGCCCATAGACAATGTGTCTAATGAAAGAGAAAGTCGTTCATTGATTGTATCTTTTAGTTGTCTAAGTTTAGCAAAGACTTCACGCTGTAGGGATGTATCCTCCGTCGGTTCTGGGATAGCCATAAGCCCACGTAGCTTTATGTTTGGTAGTGCTTCAATAGCGCTAACCAAAGCTAAGATTTCATCTGGTTTGCAACCTGATTTTGTTGATTCATTACTGATGTTGACTTGAATGCAAATTTGTAATTCAGGTAGGTGGTTAGGTCTTTGATGACTTAAACGTTCAGCAATTTTTAGACGATCAACTGTATGCACCCAAGTAAAATTTTCAGTAATGTCTTTAGTTTTGTTCGATTGAATGGGGCCGATAAAGTGCCAGATTAAGGGAAGGGCAGTTAATTGTGATTGTTTTTGTAATGCTTCTTGTAGATAGTTCTCTCCAACGTTTATAATACCCGCTTGGTAGGCTTCCTCTATTGCTTCTACAGGTTTGGTTTTGCTTACAGCCAGTAAATGGATTTGCTCAAGGTCACGTTTTGCCTCGGTTGCGGCTTGTGTGATACGTTGCTTAATAAGTTCAATATTTTTACTTATTTGTGACATTTCTAACCTGCATGTAATGAAGATATGGTATATTTAGCGATATTATTTTAGCATGCTTTCATAGATTATATGATTTTTTAGGGTTTTGGTACTTATGGAAATTACAGAGTTATTAGCCTTTAGTGCAGAGCATAAGGCGTCGGACTTACACCTCTCTGCTGGTTTACCACCAATGATTCGTGTAGATGGTGATGTGCGCCGTATTAATTTACCACCGTTGGATCACAAACAAGTCCACGCGCTCATTTATGACATTATGAATGACCGTCAACGTAAGGACTATGAAGAAAAGTTTGAAACAGACTTTTCTGTAGAGGTTCCAGGTCTTGCACGTTTTCGGGTAAATGCTTTTAATCAAAACCGTGGTGCCGCGGCTGTATTTCGTACCATTCCCTCAAAAGTTTTGACCATGACTGAACTTGGTATGGGTGATGTATTTGAGAAAATCTGTAATAATGACCGTGGACTTGTATTAGTTACAGGGCCTACAGGGTCCGGTAAGTCAACAACGTTAGCTGCAATGGTCGATTATGTGAATGCAACACGTTACGAACATATTTTAACCATTGAAGACCCTATTGAGTTCGTGCATGAATCAAAAAAATGCCTTGTCAATCAGCGTGAAGTACACCGTGATACATTGGGCTTTAATGAAGCGCTTCGTAGTGCATTGCGTGAAGACCCCGATATTATTCTAGTGGGTGAGTTGCGTGACTTAGAAACCATTCGATTGGCATTAACAGCGGCAGAAACAGGACACTTGGTCTTCGGTACTTTGCATACCAGTTCTGCGGCTAAAACGATTGACCGTATTATTGACGTATTCCCAGCTGCTGAAAAATCAATGATTCGTTCGATGTTATCAGAGTCTTTGCAAGCCGTAATTTCTCAGCGTTTAGTTAAAAAGATTGGTGGCGGGCGAGCGGCGGCTCATGAAATTATGATTGGAACCTCGGCCATTCGTAACCTTATTCGTGAAGATAAAGTGGCTCAAATGGCTTCTGCAATTCAAACGGGCGCGCAAGTCGGTATGAAGACAATGGAAGGTAGTTTAAGGCTACTGGTAGAAAAAGGATTGATTGAACGCGTTCATCTAAGAAAATTTGAATCATAATGATCAATAATTTAGTTGAACAATAATATATTTTTTTTCTAATTCTTAGGGTAAAACGATGGAGTTTGAACACCTATTACAGACTATTGTCGATAAAAAGGCCTCTGACTTATTTTTGACTGTTGGCGTGCCTCCTTGTATTAAAGTGGATGGAAAGCTTTCTCCTTTGCCTTTGGAAAGGCTCTCGGGCGAAAGAGTAAAGGAGCTCGCACGTAAGCTGATGAGTGAGCGCCAGCAAAAAGAGTTTGTTACAACTCAAGAGTGTAATTTCGCAGTCAGTTATCCAGGTGTTGGACGTTTTCGTGTTAGTGCTTATATCCAGCGAAACCAAGTCGGAATGGTATTGCGTCGTATTGTGACAGATATTCCGACCATTGATCAGCTAGGTCTCCCTAAGATGATTAAAGATCTAGCCATGGTAAAGCGTGGTTTAGTATTATTTGTTGGGGCAACTGGGGCAGGTAAATCTACATCATTAGCTGCCATGGTAGATTACCGTAATACCAATTCAACAGGTCATATTATTTCTATTGAAGACCCCATTGAGTATTTGTTTAGCCATAAAAACTGTATTGTGACCCAACGTGAAGTAGGGCTGGATACAGAATCGTTTGAAGTTGCTCTAAAAAATACATTACGTCAAGCACCTGATGTGATTATGATTGGTGAGGTACGTACTCGTCAAACCATGGAGTATGCCTTAGCATTTGCTGAAACGGGACATCTTTGTTTGGCGACGTTGCATGCGAATAATGCTAACCAAGCGTTGGACCGTATTATCAGTTTCTTTGCTCCAGAACGTCATTCACAAATATGGTTAGATTTATCTTTAAACTTACGTGCTATCGTTGCTCAACAATTAATTCCTGATAAGTCCGGTATGGGGCGACATGCTGCGGTGGAGATATTGTTAGGTACTCCACTTGTTTCGGATATGATTCGGACGGGGCAAGTTACTGAGCTAAAAGGCATTATGGGGCGTTCAGTTGAGTTAGGTATGCAGACGTTTGACCAAGCACTGTTTAGCTTGTTTGAGCGAGGAATGATTACTTATGATTCAGCCTTAGCATGCGCAGACTCAGTCAATGACTTACGTTTGATGATTAAGTTACATTCCGAAAAACAGGGTACACAAAAGAAAAATGATTTCTCAGGCGTTAAGTTAAGGGACTATGATGAAGAGGATGAAGACGATATCTAATTAAAAAAGACCTTTTTGAAGGTCTTTTTTTTATTGGTTATATAGTTAAAATTAGAAAGATTCTATTTGCTTATAACTTCCTCTTGGTTCAAATCCTAAATCGGATGACATACCACAATCATGTTCTTGTTGAATAATGAGCCTAGGTGGTTTAAAAAAGAAATATAAATTACAGTTTTTAAAGGGACTACGGTAAACACCCATGCCTTTTGTTGTAAATGTAGCAACTCCATCAACATCATTATAATATTGGATTGTCATACCATTTTTAATGGGTGTCTGAGCGACAAAAACTCTAAAATAAAATTTACCATTAAGAGGCGTTGTGACATAGACATCACGAATAAAGTTCTCATGAGCAAAATAGTAATCACCAGTGATAGACGCATTTGTAACGAAAGGGGCTGTCATGACCTCTTCAGGTTCTGGCTCAGGTTTATTTTGTTCAGGTTGTGTTGTTTCTTTAGTATGACTCGCTTTATTTTCTTCTGGCTTTTGAGTTGCATGAGCAGGTAAAAGCGTTGATAGAGCAATTAAGAAAAAAGAGAATGATAAAACACGTGTAATCATGGTCAGATAATCAGCTTGTTGTATAAAATGAATCTATTGTACTAAGAAAAATAGGATTGTATACCATTAATCGTTAATTAGTTATTAACGCTACTGTTACTCTTCGATGAGTTTTGCCTGTACACGACCTTTGGTTACATCATTTAGCCATTGTTGCAGCGTGGGAAGTTGGTGGTTAGGGATGGCTAAGTGGAGTTGGGTACCTTCTGCATCAAAGGTTTGTTGTTCAATAATAGCGTCTATTGTAGGAAGACGGCTTTCCAGCAAAGGCCACTCATTATAATAACAATGAAACTGACAAGAGGTACGGGCAATTAATTCAATCAAATTAGCTTGTTGTAAACTGCGAGCAACGCTTCCTCCGTATGCTCGAGCTAATCCACCTGTACCTAGTTTAATCCCCCCGAACCAACGTGTAACAACGGCAACAACATAGTCACATTGTTGGCCTTCTATGGCGCTGAGCATTGGACGACCAGCTGTTCCAGACGGCTCTCCATCATCATTAAAACGGTAGTTCTGGCCTAATTTCCATGCCCAACAATTGTGTGTCGCACTTATATCACTGACAGCATTAATAAAGTCAGTTGCTTGTTCTATATTATTCACAGGGGCTACATTGACTAAAAAGCGACTTTTTTTAATTTCTTCTACTGTCTGGAAAGGCTCAGTTAACGTAAAGGGCATAACGAACAAGAAAAATAATGGGTTAATTTGAAGACTATGATAACAAGTTAAGACTAGTAGAGGCTAGTAAAATCAGTGATAATAGTTAAGTCAATTAGCACTTGTTTAAGGAGGTTTGTATAAAAAATTTACAACCTAAAGAAATCACCATTCAATTGCCTCATATTCAACTAGCAGCCCTTGAATATGGCGACGCTCAAGGTAAACCCGTTCTTGCCTTACATGGTTGGTTAGACAATGCGATGAGCTTTGCGCGTTTAGCCCCGAAGTTGGAGGGGATGCATGTTATTGCACTGGATTTAATGGGGCATGGGCTATCAGGTCATAAGCCAGCAGGAACAGGGTATCAGCTATGGGAGGCCGCTTTTAGTGCAGTGGCAGTAGCTCAGGCATTAGGTTGGCAGCAGTATTCATTGTTAGGTCATTCACTAGGCGCAATACTTTCAGTGATGGTAGCGTCCATTTGTCCTCAACAAGTTGAGCGTTTGATGTTGATTGATGGGCTTATTGCTATCCCTAAGCAACCAGAAGAGTTTCCTGCGCAATTGCAGCAAGCAATGTTGGGGCTCGCCAGATCGTTACATAAAACACCGCAAAAAGTTGTTTATTCCTCATTGGATGAAATGATCAAACGGCGTCAGAATGGTTTTATTCCATTAAGTTATGAGGCTGCTCGGTTACTGATGGAACGAGGTGCAGAAAAAGTTGATGGGGGCTACTGTTGGCGTTCTGATAGTCAGTTAATGATCCCTTCACCTTGCCCATTGACAGAGGATGCGGCGTGGTCTTATGCAGAACAGCGCCTATGTCCTATAAATTTGGTTGTGGCACGTCAAGGGCTATTGGCGATGAATCCCCTTTTTATGAAGCGTTTAGCCACACTGCCTAATTGCCAAGTCAATAATATTGAAGGAACACATCATTTACATTTAGAGAGTGAAGAAGCTGCAAAGGAAATAGCCGAGTCTTTTAATCAATTTATGGCTTAAAAAAGGGCGCTTATGCGCCCTATAATGTGTGAGATTAACGCCAAAAGCGGAGTTGGTTTAGATTATCTGACGCTTTGGTTAATACGTGGTCTACAGTTGTTGCTGCACCTAAACCGATTTTTTCTTGTAAGCCCTTTTTAATTGCATAATGAACAGTGTAAATATTGGCTTTTTTGGCCTTGTTCATTAAATACTGGTCACTGGTGATAATACTATCAACTAGCTTCTTCTCTAAAGCATCTGTCCCGAGCCATGTTTCACCTGTAGCAATTTCATCGATGGCCAGCTGTGGACGGTTATCAGAAACAAATGTCTTAAAAAGTTTGTGAGTGATTTCTAGATCTTCTTTGAATTTTTCGCGCCCCTTGTCAGTATTCTCACCAAACACGGTCATGGTACGTTTGTATTCACCTGCGGTTAGTACTTCGTAATCAATGTCATGCTTTTTAAGTAAGCGATGAGCATTAGGGATTTGAGCAACGACACCAATAGAGCCTAAAATAGCAAAGGGTGCTGCGTGGATGCGGTTACCAATACAAGCCATCATATAGCCACCACTTGCAGCTACTTTATCCACACAAATAGTTAACGGAATGTTAGCTTCTCGTATTCTAGATAGTTGTGATGCAGCAAGCCCATAACCATGAACCATACCTCCAGGGCTTTCAAGGCGTAATACTACTTCGTCATTTGGAGTGGCTATGGTTAGGATTGCAGTGATTTCTTGACGAAGATTTTCAACAGCAGAGGCTTTGATATCACCTATAAAATCTAATACAAAGACACGTTGTTTTTGTTCTTCAGCATTATTTTTATTGGCCTTGTCTTCTTTTACTCTTTGTTTTTTTAGTTTTTTTAAAGCATCTTTATCTAAAATAGCTTCTTCTAATTGATCATGAAGTTTTTCAAAATGCTCATTCATTTCTTGTATATTTAAATGGCCTTTTTGAGCTTCGTTTTTACGGCTTTTTAAACTGACAATAAAGGCTAAAACAGCGATGATCGCTATGACCAACGTAACTGTTTTTAAAAGAAAACTAGCATATTCTAGTAAAAAAACCACAGTATATTCCCCAAGGTTATTAAAAGTAGACTTAATTAGGCGAGTATTGTAACGGTTTTAATAAAAGAATTCTGTTATTTGCACGATAATTTAATGAAAAAATTATTATCTGATGTAAACTAACCATCCAATTTATTTGTCCATAATCAGTAGAGGAAGTTGTTGCATGAGTGCAAATGAGATGATTGAGCATTTAAAATCAAAGTTTAATGCAGAGGCTGCTCAAGGGAAAGATTTAGTTTTTCAGTTTATGATCGATGATTACCAAAATTATACACTGCATGTTAAAGACGGTACTTGTGATATTAATGAAGGGGTTGATGATCGTGCAGATGTTACTCTGACTGTCGCTAAAGAAGACTTTAAAGCGATGTTAAATAAAGAACTTAATGCGATGACAGCTCTGATGAGTGGTAAGTTAAAAATACAAGGCAACCCTTTGTTGGCAATGCAGTTAAGTCAGCTATTTTCTTTCTAATTAAGACGAGGCTCTTTTGGATACTTTTTCATTAACACCTGAGCTATTATTGATCCTTTCTGCTGTTGCCTTTTTGGCAGGTTTTATTGATTCTATTGCTGGTGGCGGTGGTTTAATTACTGTTCCTGCACTGTTGACTGCTGGCGTTCCTCCTCACATGGTTTTAGGCACTAACAAGCTCAGTGCTACTTTTGGTTCAGCGATTGCTAGCTTTGCTTATATTCGTCAGAAGCTCTTTTCTCCCTCATTATGGTGGCCAAATCTATTAGCTACTGCTATTGGAGCCGGTATTGGTGCAGTCATTGCCCATTTTCTATCGGCAAGTTTCTTAGAAAAATTTTTACCAGTGATTGTCTTTGCGTGTGGTATTTATTTTTTATTTTCTAAAACACCAGATAAAAAAATGCCAGATCATGTGGTTATTAAGCGGGGCAGACAGTGGCCACAAGGGCTTACCTTAGGTGTTTATGATGGTCTGGTTGGCCCTGGGACGGGGGCTTTTTGGATGATCAGCACGTTAGTGATGTATCCTGTTGATTTATTAAGAGCTAGTGGCGTTGCACGTACCATGAATTTTGTGAGTAATGGTGTAGCATTGGTTGTGTTTATTAGCTATGGGCAGGTGGCTTGGTCTCTGGGATTTTGTATGGGATGTGCTTTGATGATAGGCTCCTATTTAGGAGCTAATAGCGCTATTAAAGGCGGTTCAAAGCTGATCAAGCCTATCTTTATTTGTGTGGTCATGGCAATTACTATTCGTTTAGTGTGGAAAAACTGGCTCGGGGGTGGCTAGCCTTTTTGCTACATACAGATCGATAAGGTAACGAGATATAGCCTGTTTGGGGGGGAGTTCAGGAAGATCGTGAACAGAAAACCAGCGAGCATCCTCAATCTCTTCAGGTTGGGGCGTTATTTCACCGTGATTATACTCTGCATGAAAACCTAGCATGAGAGCATTAGGATACGGCCAGTTCTGGCTGGCGATATAGTGTAGATTTTTTACTGTGATGCCTACTTCTTCTTGTACTTCTCTATGAATACAATCTTCAACAGATTCTGAGGGTTCAACAAAACCTGCTAATGTACTGTACATATTGACAGTAAAGCGAGGTGAACGGGCAAGTAGTATTTCATCTCCCCGTGTAATGAGTACAATCATACTGGGGTTTATGCGAGGATAAATCTGATAACCGCAATGTTTACATTGCATGACATGTTGTTGACTATTGGCTTGCATTTTTTTTGAGCAACGACCGCAGTATTTATAATCAATCATCCACGTAGCTAGTTGAGCAGCATAACCTAGTAGTTTAAAGGTGTCTAAATCAGTTTGGAGCATAATGGGACGCAGTGAGAGCCACTGGGTATTGTCGAGGACTGTTATCTGCTGTTTTAGTATCACTAAATAAATGGGTCTGCTTTTCCATAAGCCAAGGCTTATCAGTTGGTAATCAGAGGTCTTAAGTTGTTTACAAATAGTCGCTAGATCGAAAATAACCTGTTGTTGCTGACACAAAAACTGGTTGTTGGCATAAACCAACCCCCAATTTTTGTGTGTTAACTGTAGTGGAACGATAGTTTTTATGAAAGTGTCCATTTTTCGGGTCTTGTAAACGTGATATCACTGTCATCATCTTTTTTAGGCGTTTTTTCTGCCGTTTGCTGCTCTCCATCTTCAGCACTAGATTGCTTATCATCTAGTGGCTCAAGAGCAAATACACTTTTGGCTTTTAGTGCTTGCAGTTGCTTTTGCTCCTCTTCTTTTTTTGCTTTAGAAATATCATCGGGTGAAGGCATTGAAAAAGAGGAGAGGCTATCTAGTTTGAAGTCAAGCGCGTTATTGTCAGCACTTGATGGGGTTGTTTCATTGGCTGGTTCTTCTTGGAATAATGGTGCTTCCATTTCTATTGATTCAGGGGACTGCATAGATAATGGACTTTCTGTTTTTATAGAAAGGGGCTTTTTCTCAAAAGATAAGGCTTCATTTACATTTGTAGAAGACGGTTCTTCTTCAAAGAATAAGGGTTTATCTTTTTTTGTGAGAGGTATTTCTTCTGGCGAAGAGAGTAAGTTATCTTTTTCTGTTTGATATGAAGCAGGATAGGGCTGTGTTATAGCTTTAGCTGTTGTTGACGGTGCTATAGGGGCTTCAAAGTGGGGAGCATTGAGTGATGCAAGGCTCTCTTCAGCTAAATCAAGAACTTCATTCTCGGTATTATTAGTTTGCGGCATGCCTGTTTCAATAAAGAACTCCAGACTAGCCAAAATATCGGCTAAATTATCAAGTTGTCTTGTGTCTTGTAAGACCTCTTGAATAAGCATGTCTTGGCTAATATAAAGACTGCATTGACGAACGATTTGTGCTGCTCGAGGCTGATTTAAAAATAAAAGACAGCCATATACTTCATCAAGTATTTGCGGCATATTTTCTAAAAATTGTTTATCACCTTTAGATTCAACATAAGCCGTAATATTAAGTTGGGCTGTACTGATGGATGATAATGTTTCTTTTACCGCAAGTTCACGCCCTTGTTTTAAATAAAGGTTAGCTGTGGGTTGCGTTGTATTATTAGGCACAATTTGTATTGTTGGGCTACAAGAAGCATTTGTTTCATACTGTAATACAATGCTCTCAACATGCAAAATAACATCTGCTAAATTGTCCAAAACTGTAGGGCTTAAACTTTCTTTATTTTTGTTTTGCTCAAGGATGCCAATTTGTTCTTTTAGCATTACCTCAGCTTTATGTAAATTAACTAATGAAAGAGTTTTCAATAGCTTTTTGAGATTCGTTAAGAGCGGATCTATTAGGACTGTATGATCTGCCTCTTCAGTCGTAAAGTTATCTATGGTTTGTTGGGTTTGTCTAAGCTCTTCAGTGATAGCCGCAGTGAAGGAACAAATAGCATCTTGACCTGGCCCTATAAGGTTAGCGATTTCTGTTTCTAGTGCGCGATTATCATACGATAATGGTAATAAATTATAATCAGCAAATACAGTGAGTGCTTTTGTTCCTAATACATTATCGAGCAGTACAAGGTACAGTAAGTCTTTTAGTAATGTTTCATTACAAGGTGTATGATCAATTTGGATATCGCGTAGTTGCTGGTCGATTTGTCTGAAAACTCTTTTGCGTAGAGGATAAGGTGTCATGTTGGAGTCATTAAAAGCTTCTATTGCAGCAGCAGCAATGATACAAAGACGAACGCCTTGCTCTTGATTGATAACGGTTTGCAATCTATCAACCGCACGTGACATCATGCGTAAACTGGCTTCTTTATTTTCCTCTTTAATAAGTCCGAGTAACCCTATTTGGTACATTTGGCGTAAACGTCCAAATGCTTCATTATCAACCGCTTTGGGTATGGGAACAGCCAGAGGAGGATATGAAAGTTTGATATCTGCAAAAAAACTAATAGGCAACGGTGGAAGCTTTTTGGTTGCTCTTAAATCGTTAATTGTAGGTATTAATAATTGAGAAAGTAGGTCTGGATAATTTTCGATATTTTCTAAGTAACGACGTAGTTTAAAAATAGAAGTACTAAGTAGACTTAAAAGATCATCACTATTTTTTTCTATATCTTCAGCGATATCGGCTGTACGTTCTAACATTAAATCAGTTAATAGCATTGCACCTTTAATTTCAATCAACGCAAGTGACCCACGAATTTGCTGAAGTGCTTGAGTAAACTGCTGTAAAGAGGCATTACTTTGACGTTCAGAAATGAACATTTCTAAACAACGCTCCGCATGGTCTAACGTAATGAATAATTCACTCTTTACCAGATTAAAGAGAGTGATGATAGTTTTCATTTGTTTTGGTGCTGTTAATGTGGGAGTTGCTATATTATTCATTTATCATTGCCTAGATCGTTTATGTATAGATGGCTTTATCATTGAAGAAAATATTCGTTGGTAAAATCTCTATCGGGACTAAATTTCCTTAACCCATTATTTAAAATAATACTCAGACCATTATAGCTTGCTAGCGCAAACAATAAAATATGCTAAACAATTCTTATTGATTAGCATGTATTAAAGTAATGACAGTATATAATAAAAATTAGTTAAATAACTATTTAATTTTGTTAGTTTTTACCTATTACAAGCGGGTGTCGCTATTAAAAAGATAACTATTTGTAGTAGGAGGTGTATAATTTGCCATCTATTTTTATGTTAAAGAGTGTTAAATTAAGAGAGTTGTTATGGCGATAAGTATGCCCACTAAAGCAAAAGAACCTTTAAGCAAGGAAAAGGCTAAGTCAAAAAAAGTAACGATGGCGTTACTAATAGGTGCTATGGGCGTTGTCTATGGCGATATCGGCACTAGCCCACTTTATACATTAAAAGAAGTTTTTCATTTAAGTGGGATGGCGGTTACTCAACCAGCGGTATTAGGTATCTTATCACTTATTTTTTGGTCATTGGTTTGGGTGGTATCCATTAAATATGTCATCTTTATTTTAAGAGCGGATAACGAAGGCGAGGGAGGGACAATGTCACTTATCGCCTTGGCTCAACGTGCCACAGAAAACTACCCTAACCTACGCAAAGTCATTATTTTGTTAGGGTTGTTTGGAGCAGGGCTTTTTTATGGCGATAGCATGATTACACCCTCTGTTTCTGTGTTGTCTGCTGTGGAAGGTATTAGGCTAATTCCTTTTTTAAGTGAGATTGATGCTTTTATTGTGCCTATGGCAGTTGTTATTTTGATTGTTCTTTTTGCCTTTCAACGCTTTGGCACAGCAAGTATTGGTAAATTATTTGGCCCTGTCATGATGTTGTGGTTTGCCGTTCTTGCATTATTAGGTGGTTATGGCATTGTGAGTAATCCTGAAGTATTAAAAGCTTTAAATCCCTTATGTGCTTTTGAGTTTGTGTATATGCATAAAGCATTGGGTATGCTGATTTTAGGTGCTGTAGTTCTTGCATTAACAGGAGCAGAAGCATTGTATGCTGATATGGGGCATTTTGGACGCGCGCCTATTTCTCGTGCTTGGTTCTTTTTTGTTTTCCCTGCACTAGTACTTAATTATTTTGGCCAAGGAGCAATGATTTTATTACATCCTGCTAATGTGCATAATCCATTCTTTTTATTAGCGCCTCATTGGGCTCTAATACCTTTAATTATTTTAGCTACATTAGCAACCATTATTGCCTCACAAGCAGTTATTTCGGGTGCTTATTCGTTGACTCAGCAAGCGATTCAATTGGGTTATCTACCCAATATGTTGATTAAACACACATCAAGTGATGAAAAAGGCCAAATTTATATTCCTTTTATTAATTGGTCATTAATGGTAGGCGTGGTGTTATTGATTATCGGTTTTGGTTCTTCATCTGCATTGGCGTCTGCTTATGGTATCGCAGTAACAGGTACCATGTTGATTACTACATTGTTAGTTTCTGTGGTAGTGATTTTCTTATGGAAATGGCCGCTTTGGTGTGCTGTTCCTCTCTTATTATCTTTCTTTATGGTTGACTCTTTGTATTTGGCAGCCAATTTACCCAAAGTCTTACATGGTGGAGAGTTTCCTATTATCGTAGGCGCTGTCTTATTTATTGTGATGAGTACGTGGAGTAAAGGTCGTGAATTGTTAACTAAGAGTTTAGAAGAAAATAGTTTGCCATTGCCTAGTTTTATTTCCAGTATTCGTCTTGCCCCTCCTTATCGTATTAAGGGAACAGGTGTTTTCTTAACATCACGTTTAGATGTTGTACCTAATTCTTTGTTATTAAATTTATTACATAACCAAGTCTTACACGAAAAAGTGGTTTTATTAACCGTAGTGGTTGATAATTTTCCTCGTGTGCATCCAGAAAGACGATTTGAGGTTGAACTCTTTGGTGAAGGTTTCTACCGTGTCGTCTTACATTACGGTTTTATGGATGATCCTGATATTCCAAAGGCTTTACAGCAGCTTTGTCATTTAAATGAGCTAGATTTTAGTAATATGACAACGACGTATTATTTAACAAGAGAAACCATTATTCCATCTAAAATGGGGATGGCTCGTTGGCGTCAGGCAATATTTTCCTTTATGATGAAGAATGCAAGCGCGAGTTTACGTTATTTTAACTTACCAATGAACCGTGTGATTGAACTAGGAACACAAGTGGAAATATGACCATGAAAGAATGGCTAAATACAACACCCAAAGCAGAGTTGCATCTACATATTGAAGGTTCATTAGAGCCCGAGTTATTATTTAATTTAGCACAGCGCAATGGTATCGCTTTGCCATGGTGTGATGTGGAAAGTTTACGAAAAGCTTATGATTTTAGTAACTTACAAGAATTTCTTGATTTGTATTATCAGGGGGCTGATGTATTAAGAACTGAACAAGATTTTTATGATTTAACTTGGGCGTATTTGCAAAAATGTAAAGAACAATGTATTACCCATGTAGAGCCTTTCTTTGATCCACAAACACACACTGATCGTGGTGTGTCTTTTGAGGTGGTAATTAACGGTATAAATGCAGCGCTAAAAGAGGCTGAACACCAATTTGGGATTACAAGTGGTTTGATTTTATCTTTCTTACGTCATTTGTCTGAAGAGGCAGCTTTTAAAACGTTAGAAGAAGCGCTTCCTTATCAAGACCATTTTATTGCAGTGGGTTTAGATAGTTCCGAAGTAGGGCATCCTCCTCGTAAATTTGAGCAAGTCTTTGCTAAGGCCCGTAGTGAAGGGTTATTAGCTGTTGCCCATGCGGGGGAAGAAGGTCCACCTGAGTATATTTGGGAAGCATTGGATTTATTAAAAGTAGTGCGGATTGATCATGGTGTGCGTGCTATTGAGGATGAACGTTTAATGCAACGTTTGATTGATGAGCAAATTCCTCTTACTGTTTGCCCTCTATCCAATATTAAACTGTGTGTTTTTGATGAGATGAAGCAACACAACATTCTTGATATGCTTGATCGTGGTGTGAAAGTAACAGTAAATTCAGATGATCCTGCTTACTTTGGTGGGTATGTGAATGAAAACTTCCAGTCTATGTTTAACCATCTCAAGATGACACAACAGCAAGCAGAAAAATTAATAAAAAATAGCTTTGAAGCACGTCTGGTGAAATAACATTAGAAGGACGAGCTAAATTAGTTATTGCTTAGTTCGTCTTGATTACCTTAAGCTTATAAGTGTTATTAAAAAATAATAAAGAAAACACTTAAAACGGCATGTTTTATGCTATCTTATAGCAGTTACTAAATTCAGGTTGGATAGACATGACATCTAAAAAAGAGACGGTAATTACTATTTATGGTATAAAAAATTGCAATACCATGAAAAAAGCATTGACTTATTTGGATGAGCGCCAGATAGTTTACCAGTTTCATGATTATAAGAAGCAGGGTATTGATCAGGCCCATTTACAAGCTTGGTGTCAAGAGCACGGATGGGAAAATGTGTTAAATAAAGCAGGGACGACGTTTAAAAAATTACCCGATGAACACAAGCAAGAGTTAACAGAGGAAAAGGCAATTGCGTTAATGATTGCTCAGCCTTCGATGATTAAGCGTCCTGTTTTAGATTTAGGTAATAAAACGGTATTAGGATTTAAGCCTGAGGAATATGATCAGGTATTGGTTTAAGAATAAAGAAGATCAAAAGATAAAGGGGAATTTATGTCAAAAACGTTATTTAGTATGGCATTTGGGGTTGGTACACAAAATCGTAAAGAAGTATGGTTAGAGGTTTATTATGCTCAACCATTGTTAAATCCTAGTAAAGATTTAACAGATATCGTTGCGCCTATTGTTGGTTATCAAGGTGGTAATGAAGTTATCAACATGACGATTACTCAGGCAGCAGAGATAGCCGCAGAGCTAAAAGCTGTTGACGAGAAACAAGCTAATTTATTAACACGTTTAGCCGAAAGTAGCCGTCCCATTGTTGCAGTATTATTAGCAGAAGATTCAGCACCTAAATCAGTGCCTGAGGCTTATTTAAAGCTACATCTTTTATCACATCGTTTAGTTAAACCTCATGGGACTAATTTAACAGGTGTTTTTAGTGTATTACCTAATGTGGCATGGACTAATCTTGGGGCTATCGATGTAACAGAGCTTGCTGAGCGCCAACTAGAAGAGCGTATTAAAGGACGTTCGCTAGAAGTCATCTCTGTTGATAAGTTCCCACGTATGGTTGACTATATTGTACCTACTGGGGTTCGTATTGCCGATACGACACGTGTTCGTTTAGGGGCTTACCTTGGTGAAGGTACGACTGTGATGCATGAAGGTTTTGTTAATTTTAATGCCGGAACAGAAGGCCCTAACATGGTTGAAGGGCGTATTTCAGCAGGTGTATTCGTTGAGGCCGGAAGTGATTTAGGCGGTGGTTGTTCTACTATGGGTACGTTGTCTGGCGGCGGTAATATTGTAATTAAAGTAGGTAAAAACTGCTTAATTGGCGCCAATGCTGGAACGGGAATACCTTTAGGTGATAATTGTACTATTGAAGCAGGCTTATACATTACGGCAGGAACAAAAGTTGCTGTACTTTCAGGTATTGGTACCGTCATTAATATTGTTAAAGCGGGTGAGTTAGCAGGGCAAGATGATTTGTTATTCCGTCGTAACTCTGAGTCTGGTCGTGTTGAGTGTAAGCTTCAAAATCAAAAAGTATCATTAAATAATGAGCTGCATAGCCATAATTAATGTTAAATAAAAAATCCCCAGTAGGGGATTTTTTATGCTTTTTGTCGATATCGTTAGATAAGAATAAAATAAAGCTGCTGTTGTGTTTGTTGAGCTTTCTGCGCTAGATCTTTGATTTCTTTTATTTTGTCCATTGCTTTTTCGCGAGACCAATGTATTTCTTCGTATTCAGCCCATACAATAGCCACCGAAATAAAATCATCTTCTGGTAAATTTGCCAGTGCGATAGTAAAGTCTTCTGGAAGCTGATAAAGCACCGCGTCGCTCTCTGTGTCTATGTAGATAAGTTCGTGCTTAGCTTTAATATGGCTATGCTCCAAGCTTGCCCAAAGGGCACTGATCTCGTAATCAGTTAAGCCATTAATACCGATATGTGGGCGGTTAGGTTCTAATATCTGGTAGTTAATTGCTTCGTCTGAGTTTTTTGCTATAAATATATCTGCAAATTCGGCCATGGTTTCAGCTCGTTCGGCGGTTAATAAATGGTGTATGTGTTAGTTAGTATCTGTGATCAGCTATGATCGTAAGCGTTACTAATGTTTTTGAAGTAAGATGTTGTTCTCTTTATTATAGTGTTTACAAACGCTGGTATCTACGAAGAAGTTAATCATTGGTTCTTTGTTAGTATTGTAGTAACTATAACTGTATGTAATACCTTGATTGATAATCTGACGTGTAGAATCTAACGTACAAAGAGATGCGATCGTCGCTTGTGCGTTGATTTTATCTTTAGTGATGGTTACATCTTTTATAATGGCCTTATTCCAAATGATACGTTTTAGGCTATCATACCCCACATCAATCAATTCAATTTGATTAGAGCTCAAGGCTTTTAAATTACTTTTCATCTTTTGAGCATCTTCTGTTAGCTTTTGGTCTAATGCATTAGTTAGTATTGGTGCATTAGACTGGCAATCATTAGCACTGACATTGACTGTTTTAACAAGTTTGTTACCGCTTTCATCGTAATAGTTAAAAATATAGTTGAGATTACGTGCTGCAAACAGTGACAAGTAATCATCTGTACATGCTATTTTTACACTTTTTGCTTTGTCAAAGTTTGCTACATCTACTTTATTATTAGCTGCTTTTAAATCAGCAACAATGGTCTTTTGTGCAGATTGATAATTCAAACTAAAGAGTATGAGTTGATCGTTGATCTGCATAGGAAGCATCGTTGTGTTGGTTTTTTTAAGATTCTCGGTTAGGGCACGTTCAAATGCTTTGAAGTTGCTCTGGCAAAGTGCCTCTGTGATAACGACATGCTTTAAAGGGGTTTTGGTTTCGTCATAAAAGAAAAAGCTTACAGTAACTTCTCTTTTTATGGCATCACGTAGCAGAGGAGTATAACAAACTTTATTAACAATATTTTCTTGATTGATCTGATCTGGCTTGGTATCTAAGACTGTCGCACTATAAATTAAGGTTTGTTTTTTAAGATTATAGTTAATATCTGTGAGGAGTACACCCTCTGCAAGTTCTTGTGGTAGTTGTTTTTTAATTTCTTCTACAGGATTGGTTAAGTCAATCGGAGCAGTTGTATTAGCTGATGTTATCGCTATATGGCTAGCAAATATGATAGCTATGGAAAATTTAAAGCGAAAAGTCATTTTTCATCCTAAAAGCAGATCAGTGGGCTCATTATAATCATAAGCTAATGCAAAGATTAAATCTAATTAATGGTATTGTGAATATTTTCAAGTTTTTTGTTATTATAAAAAAAGCAGATAAGTCAAGGTTATCTGCTTTTCTAGGGTAAAAATAATTGGTCTCAATTATTTTTTAGCTTTTTTAGCTGGTTTTTTAGCTTGATTAACAGCTTCTTTTAAGCCTTTACCTGCTCTGAAACTAGGAACTTTCTTAGCAGGAATGTTCATTGGTTCGCCAGTTCTTAGGTTTCTAGCAACACGTGCAGCACGTGCTTTAACTTCAAAAGTACCAAAGCCAACTAATACAATTGACTCTTCTTTTTTTAATGTTTCCGTAACAGTTTCTAATAAAGCGTTTAATACTTTATTAGCTTCTGTTTGAGTGATTTCAGCTTTGCTAGCAATCGCATTTACAAGTTCAGCTTTGTTCATACATATATTCCTTAATAATGGGAAAAGTTTAAAGCAAAAAAATACCCTAATGACAGAGTATAGACAAAATTACCCTAACTACACTGGATAATCAATACTTATTATATACATAGGCTGTGATTTTATAACTTTGTAGCACATTTTCAAGGTTTTTTTTAAAAAATAACAAAGTTAAACTGAATATAAGCTTACAATAGAGCTCAAAATGATAAAGATCAATACTTTTAAAGCTTATCGGTATAAAAAGTTATCTGGTATATTTTTTACTAATGACTAGCTTATACAGAATAAGTAATCATGTAATGTATGTTGAATAGTACTGATGGTAGAAATCAAAAACACACATCACAATTGAATTTTTAGTACAATAGGCACTAGTTTGTTAATTATATGTAATATTTATGAATTCAACTATTTCTCAGGTAGGCGATAATTTAAAAAGGTTACGTCTATCCATTGCGTTTTTTTTTGGTTTGGCAGGATTAAGTTTTAGTAGTTGGGCTGTTCGCACTCCTTTTATTCAAGAGAAATTACAGCTGACGAAAATAGATTGGGGGTTTTTACTACTTTGCCCCGTTTTTAGTTCCTTTATGGCTACTTTGATGTCAAGTTTCTTGATCAGTCGCTTTGGTAGCCATCGGATAACCCCTGTTGCTGCATACCTTGTCTTGATTGCTATTTCTTTAATTGGCTTTGCCCCGAGTGTTATTTTTCTTGCTGGTGCATTTATTATGTTTGGCTTAGGGATGGGATTAATTGATATTTCAATGAACGACCAAGCCGCTGCGTTAGAAAAGTTATACCAACGATCTATTATGTCTTCCTTTCATGGTGTTTTTAGTGTAGGTGCTATGCTAGGTGCTTTGTTTGGAGGTTTTGTTGCTAGGTACCATATGATTCCGGGGCATCATTTATTGATTGTTTCTTTATTCCTTATTGTGGGCGTCTTGTTTAACCAACAACATTTATTAAAAAATATTGATAGTTTGCCTGTTGATGTAGAAGAAGTAAAAACACCGCTGTTTGTTGTTCCCAAAGGGAAGTTGTGGGTCTTAGGCTTTGTTGCTGCCGCTGCTGTATTTGTCGAGGGGGCGATGGCCGATTGGTCAGCCTTATTCTTAGAAAATATGAAAGCGACTGAATCAGTAGCTGCTTTGGGCTTGGCTTTTTTTACAGGAACCATGGCGCTTGGTCGATTATTCGGTGATCGCTGGGTTGATTATATTGGTCGTATTAAAGCGATTCAGCTAGGTGGCCTTTGTTCTGCGCTAGGCTTGTTAATCGCATTGTTTAGCCATTCACCTGTCGTGGCTATTATTGGTTTTACGTTTGCAGGTATAGGTATCTCAATTATTTTTCCTTGTTTACTGACGTTGTCTGATAGAGTTAAGCCTAAAGGGGTAACTTCTTCAGCGGCTATTGCGTCAGTGGCGATGATGGGTTATGTCATGATGTTGTTTGGCCCACCGATGATAGGCTTTTTAGCTCATATTGTAGGCTTACATTTATCATTTATTGCTTTATTGGTTTCAAGTATTGCTGTTGCTTTATTAGTTGGTCATAGTAAGCCGTAGTTTATCTGGAGGTAAGTGAGTATGGGTCATATTTTTCAGTCAGCGGGTGTTGTTATCCCTATTATTTTTGTATTAGCTTTTGGTTTTTGGGCAGGAAAAAAGCGCTTTTTTGGCACAGAGGGAAATCCTATTCACACGATAAACGAGTTAGTGTTGAATTTTGCTTTACCTCCAGCACTTTTTGTAGGTACGGTAACTGTTTCAAGGGCGAAGTTACTGGAAGAACTACCCTTGTTCTTTGCTTTATTGGTTTGCTTATTACTCGCTTTTGCATTTGGTTTCTTTTTGACTAAATTGCTGTTTAAGCGTTCTGTGATTGAATCTGCTATTGCGGGTCTCGCCGTCAGCTTCTCTGCTGGGCCTTTTTATGGCCCTGCACTTTTAGGTGCACTTTATGGGGTTGAAAGTGGTGTTGCAGTAAGTATCATATCCGTTGTTATTAACGTATTTCTCGTTCCGCTAGCAACTATTATTATTAAAATTAATTTAGGTGAAAACTCTGGTCAGCGTTATACAATAGGTAAGTTATTAGGCGAATCTATTTATCAAGCTATTTTCAAAACACCTTTTGTATGGGCGCCTTTATTAGCGTTTATCCTTGTATTTTTAAATATTCCAATGCCAGCGGTAGTACTTCACTCGTTAGAGTTGATCGGTAAAGCAACCGCGGGACTAGCTGTCTTTGTTGCAGGGATGACCATTGCTGCTAATAAGTTTAAATTCACTGGCGAAGTCCTGTTAATTGCGATGCTAAAAAATATTGGCTTACCGTTATTATTTTTAGGCGTGGCTTTTATTTTTCATATGACCAAAGGTTCTATTGTTTTCAATGAGGGACTATTATTGGCTGCATTACCTTCAGGCCCTATGATTGTGTTGTTAGCAACACGTTATCAGAAGTATCAACAGCAAGCTTCATCAATTTTAGCTGTATCAACCGTTGGTATGCTTATTACAGTGACCGCATTGGTAACATTATTGACCTAAAGAGAGGATTTTTCCTCTCTTTTTTTAAGATGCTAGTCAAGTGTGTCGATCTTAATGCTTTTCTCAAGATCAAGCTCTTTGATTTTTCGCGTCAGTGTATTCCTTCCCCAGCCTAGTAGTTCGGAAGCTTCACGTCGTCTCCCAGCCGTATGTTTTAGAGTAGCTTCTATCATGATTGTTTCAAAGATAGGTAAGGCTTCGGCGAGTAGATTGGTTTTTCCCTCCTCAAGGGATTGTTCAACCCATGTTTTTAGTTGTGTTTGCCAATTTGTGCTTTTAGTAGTTTCAGTAGTTTGACTTGTTATTTCATGGGGAAGATCATCGATATGTACATCGCGTCCTGATGCCATCACGGTTATCCAACGGCAAATATTTTCTAGTTGCCGTACGTTACCTGGCCAAGGCAGATTTTTTAAGTATTCTTCTGTTGCTGGTTTTAAAAGTTTCGGTTCAACGGCAAGATCTTTTGCAGTTTGTTGTAAGAAGTGCTTAGCTAAACTAGGAATATCTTCACGACGCTCGGAAAGTTTGGGAATCTGGATACGAATCACGTTAAGGCGATGAAATAAATCTTCTCGAAATAAGCCTTCTTTTACTCGTTGTTCGATATTTTGATGGGTAGCCGCAATGATTCGGACATCCACTTTAATAGGCGTATGCCCACCAACACGGTAGAATTCCCCGTCAGCGAGAACACGCAATAAGCGTGTTTGTGTATCAGCAGGCATATCACCTATTTCATCAAGAAATAATGTGCCACCATTCGCTTGCTCAAAACGCCCTTGGCGTAAAGTCGTGGCACCTGTGAAAGCTCCCTTTTCATGGCCAAAAAGTTCTGACTCCATAAGGTCTTTGGGGATAGCCGCCATATTTAAAGCAATAAAAGGGGCTCGACTACGAGGGCTGTGTTTATGTAGTGCATGGGCGACTAGTTCTTTCCCCGTTCCTGAGGCACCATTAATTAAAACAGTGATATTGGATTGACTAAGTCGTCCGATGGCTCGAAAAACTTCTTGCATGGCGGGAGCTTCGCCGATGATTTCTGAGACGGAGGAGGGAGGTGGAGTCGTTGTTTGTGTCTGATTCAATTCTTGGCTATGAATATAAGCACGCTTGACGAGAGAGATGGCTTCATCAATATCAAAGGGTTTTGGTAGGTATTCAAATGCTCCACTTTGATAGGAGGTTACAGCGCTGTCTAAGTCGGAATGTGCCGTAATAATAATGACAGGAATTTTAGGGAAATTATTTTTGATATGACTTAATAAATCTAGTCCTGTTGTTCCTGGTATCCGAATATCTGAAATAATTACATCAGGCTGGTTATCTTGTAATGCTTGCAATAAAGCATCAGCTCTTTCAAAGGTTTTGGTCTGCATTTGGGCTTGTTGTAATGCTTTTTCTAAAACCCAACGGATTGATTTATCATCATCAACAATCCAAACGTGTTCTAAGCGATTTGTCATTAGTTTACTCCTTAAAAGGGAGAAAAAGACTAAAGGTTGTCTCCCCTGGTTGGCTGTGACACTCAATAACGCCTTTGTGTTGGGTAATAATATTTTGAGTGATAGATAGTCCTAGACCTGTTCCTTCTGAGCGTCCACTCACTAATGGATAGAATAGGGTGTCTTTGATAGCGTCGGGTATACCTGGGCCATTATCAATAATTTCGATACTCAGTACCATTTTATGGCGGGCTGTTCCAATCGTTAGTTGTCGAATAATACGGGTTTTGAAACGTATACAAGGTACATCAACATTACTTTCTGTGACCGCTTGTAATGCATTACGCGAGATATTTAGTAGTGCCTGTATCATTTGTTGGGCGTCAATCCTAAGTTCAGGGATACTAGGGTCATAGTCTTTTATAAGTTTAATGTGCCCTTGGCTCTCAGCAGCAATGAGTTGATAAACGCGCTCAAGTATTTCATGAATATTGGTGATTTCAAGTTGGGGGAGTTTGTTTGTTCCCAGCATTTGATCAACCAGATTACTGATTCTATCTGCTTCCTCTATAAAAATACGGGTATACTCTTTAAAAATATTATCTGTTAATTCTCTTTCAAGTAGTTGTGCTGCACCACGGATTCCACCAAGAGGATTTTTTATCTCATGGGCTAACCCACGCAGTAACATTTTATTGCCTTCAAGTTGTGTATGGGTGACTTTATCTCTGGAAATCTTTAGTGCTTCTAAGGTAGAAATTTCAATCAAATAGTAGGTTTCATTATCGGCTTGTATAGGGGTAATTACGTAATCTGCCATAATAGACTGATTATCATGAAGAATTAAATGGGCGTCTAGTTTGGTGCAGGGGTGCCCTTTTTTGAGCGCTTCTTCTAGGGTAATATCTTGACTTTGCTCGGTGATTATCTCGTTAATCGGCAAATTGAGACAACGTTGATGGCTTGTTGCTAGCATTACTTCTGCTGATGGATTGATATAGTTAACTTGTAACTGGTGATTTAATACAATAATATTGATAGTTAAATTATCCAGTAAGGATTGACTGAGTGCTCGTGTGAGTGACATAACGCTTTTCCCATTGTTTTAAGGGATTATGCAAAAATTAAACCAACCTGAATGGGTTTAGTAATCCTTGAAACTTATAATGATCCACAGGGTCTTATAGCCATGTTAGTAAATTATGCACTATTTTTGTGCGTTTTCAATAACATTATAGTGATTAATATTTTTATGGTCTAAAACGCTACATTAGTACAAAATAGATACAAACTATTATTGTAAGAAAAATTAATTAGCTATACTATGCATTTATAGCATTAGAATACTGGGATATTTTGGAGATAGTTATGAGCCCTCTGTCTGTGAGCAAGGTGCGTTTTTTTAAAAAAATACTATTAACTATTGGGTTAAGTAGTTTATTGGTTAATACAGGTTGGGCAGAGGAAACTAGTGATCCTTGGGAAGGTTTTAATCGTCCTGTTTTTGTTTTTAACTCAGTACTTGATCATTACACATTAAAACCAATTGCAGAAGGTTATCAATGGGTTACTCCAACATTTGTGCAGCATGGAGTAACTAATATGCTTAATAACCTAGGCGAAGCTAAGAATTTTGGTAATAATGTTTTGCAACTGAAATTTAATGACGCTGGTGTTGATTTAGCACGATTCGGTTTCAATAGTACCTTTGGTTTGTTAGGTTTTTTTGATGTGGGTTCTAAAATGGGATTGCAACGTAGTGATCAAGATTTTGGACAAACGCTTGGTTATTGGGGGGTTCCAACAGGACCTTATGTGGTTTTACCTTTCTTAGGCCCAAGCACGGTGAGAGATGCAACAGGTAAAGTACCTGATTACTTTATGTCAGTAGATAACTATATTAACGATGATGGTGTACAGTATGCTATTTGGGGCGTTGATATCGTTGATACCCGAGTACAATTGTTACCTCTTGATAAAATGATTGTGGGTGATCCTTATATTTTTATACGTAATGCGTATTTAGAAAATAGAGAATATAAGATTAAAGGTTATGTAGAAGACGATTTTTAGTCTTCCTATTAACTGATCAGATCAATAAAAAAGGGGCTTTTCAAGCCCCTTTTTTAGCACTGCATTATTATTTTTCAAAACGCTTAAAGATTAAGGTTGCATTCGTGCCACCAAATCCAAAACTATTTGACATCACTTGGTTAAGTGTTACATTCTCACGCGTTGCTGTTAGTATTGGTAGATCAGCAACTGCAGGGTCGATAGTCTCAATATTGGCAGAGCCCGCAATAAAATTACCTTCCATCATTAATAAGCTATAAATAGCCTCTTGTACACCAGCTGCTCCTAATGAATGGCCTGATAAGCTTTTGGTTGAACTAATGGTTGGTGCATTGCCTTTAAATACTTCACGTACTGCTTTAATTTCAGCAATATCACCGACAGGTGTAGAAGTACCATGGGTATTTAAATAATCAATAGGACCCGATGTCATGGCAAGTGCTTGCTCCATACAGCGTATAGCTCCTTCACCACTAGGCGCTACCATGTCGTAACCATCAGACGTTGCAGCATAACCAACTAGCTCGGCATAAATTTTAGCACCACGCTTTAATGCATGTTCTAATTCCTCAACAACAACCATACCGCCTCCGCCTGCAATAACGAAACCATCGCGGTTTGCGTCATAGGCCCGTGAAGCTTTCTCAGGAGTATCATTGTATTGGCTTGATAGAGCACCCATTGCATCAAATAGGAAAGATTGAGTCCAATGCTCCTCTTCACCACCGCCTGCAAAAACAATGTCTTGTTTTCCCATTTGGATTTGTTCCATGGCAATACCGATACAGTGAGCACTGGTAGCACAAGCAGAAGAAACAGAGTAGTTAATCCCTTTGATTTTAAAAGGTGTAGCCAAACAAGCTGAAACAGTGCTTCCCATAGTACGGGTTACACGATAAGGCCCTACACGTTTAATGCCTTTAGCACGTAAAGTGTCTAACGCATCCATTTGGTTAAAAGTAGATGCTCCACCGCTGCCTGCAATTAAACCAACTCGAGGACTAGAAACTTGCTCCTCTGAGAGGTTAGCATCAGCAATAGCTTGTTTCATTGCTAAATAAGAGAATGCTGCTGCATCTCCCATAAAGCGTTTAACTTTACGGTCAATGAGTTCGTCTAAATCAAGATCGATTGAGCCGCAGACATGGCTGCGTAATCCCATTTCAGCATATTCTGGATTAAAGCGGATACCTGAGCGACCAGTGCGCAGGCTAGTTGAAACAGTTTCTTTATCGTTACCTAAGCAAGATGTAATACCCAGACCAGTAATAACAATACGGCGCATACGAAAAATCCTTAGAAGTTATCAGTGGATGTAAATAAGCCAACGCGTAAACCGTCAGCAATATAAATTTCTTTACCATCAACGCTTACACTGCCATCAGCAATAGCTAGCACGAGTGTACGGCTAATAGTACGTCTAATGTGAATGTGATAAGTTAATTTTTTAGCATGAGGCTTAACTTGGCCAGAGAATTTGACTTCTCCCGCTCCCAATGCTCGACCACGACCAGGGTAGCCTTGCCAGCCAAGGTGAAAGCCAACTAGTTGCCATAATGCATCTAGTCCTAAGCAACCAGGCATGACTGGATCACCAATGAAGTGACATTGGAAGAACCATAGATCAGGATGAATATCTAACTCAGCTATAATTTCACCCTTACCATATTTTCCGCCCGTTGAGTTTATTGTAATTATTCGATCCATCATTAACATGTTAGGGGCAGGTAATTGTGCATTACCTGGACCAAACAGTTCTCCTCGACTGCACTTAAGCAGGTCCTCATAGGAATAACTGTGTTGTTGAATCATGTAAACTCCTTCGACTATCTATCATTTAAAAGGTTATAGCTACCTGCTAAACTATTCGCTATCATGCCCACATGATTCATAACTGCAGGAACAAATTATAATATAGTCTAACAATCTCTTTAACGAACGGGCGGCTACTATTTATAAAAGGTTTATTTTACCTTTTAATACTAACAAAATACAAATATTCTAAAACATTGAATACATAATTTAGTATAAATTAAAATATACTGGCTTAAAATGATGAGAAACAGGGGCGAATATGAGTGCTAAAAAAACAGTAGCTGTCATTGGTGGCGGTAATTTTGGGACAGCGTTAGCGAACTTGCTTGCAGAAAATGGTTATGCTGTATTGATGTGGATGCGAGATCAGGAGCAAGTAAATATTATTCGCCGTGAACGTTATAGTCCTCGCTATTTAAAAGGGGTAAGAATTCATGAGGATGTCGAGCCAACTACTGATTTGCAGCAGGCTATTTCCCCTGACTTACTTTTTATTGCTTTACCCTCTGTAGCATTACGTGAAGTATTAAAACCTATCGCCTCGCAACTCAACAATAAAATGCTAGTAAGTATGACAAAAGGTATTGAGGCGAATACTTTTTTGTTAATGAGTCAAATTTTGCAACAATTAGCACCAACAGCAAAAATTGGTGTATTGTCGGGACCTAATTTGGCTAAAGAAATTGCCGAGCATGCATTAACAGCGACAGTGATAGCCAGCGAAGACGATACTTTATGTCAAAGGGTGCAGGAGGTATTGCACAACAAAACATTTAGGGTCTACGCCAGTAATGATCGTTATGGTGTTGAGTTAGGTGGCGCTTTAAAAAATGTGTATGCTATTATGTCAGGTATGACAGTTGCGTTAGGTATGGGTGAAAATACCCGAGCAATGCTTATCACCCGTGCATTGGCAGAAATGACTCGGTTTGCCGTTAAGTTAGGGGCTAATCCAATGACTTTTTTAGGGCTGGCGGGAGTTGGTGATTTATTAGTAACTTGTAACTCCTCTAAAAGCCGTAATTATCAAGTGGGTTATGCCTTAGGGCAGGGGACTCCACTAGAAGAGGCCATTAAACAAATTGGTGAGGTTGCTGAAGGGGTAAATACTCTCAAGGTATTAAAAGCAAAATCTGAGGATTTAGATATTTATATGCCTCTGGTCACAGGACTTTATGCTATTATCTTTGGCGGTATGAAATTAGGAGCAGTCATTGAAAAATTAATGACTGCTGAACCTAAAACAGATGTTGATTTTATTTCAGCTAAAGGCTTTTAAATAATCAGTTGATGTTATTTTGAGGCAATTTCTAAAGGGTGATTTTTCACCCTTTATTATTTTTTAATCAACGGTATTTTGTTCTTTTTTCTTTGGAGGGAGCGGTGCAAAGTACCCGACAATGAGAAGTAATAAACCGACGATGGTGAATGAGATAATCCGTGCAAGACTGCCACTGTTACCTAATTCGACAAAGAATAATTTAACCACCACTAATGCAATTAATGCGGCGCCAATGCCCCAAAGTTCGCGGCTTACTTTTTGATGCCCTTTAATCATTAGTGCTAGAGCAATGATGGTCCATAGAATAGAAAGACTGGCTTGAACACTCATTGAGTGAATTTGGCTCTCAAAGTGAAAGGGAACGCCTAACCAGTTGAATGCGGTACGGAAGACTATAGCAGTACTCATCGCAAAGAGGGAAATGCCAAGTAGTCCTTTTATAAAGTAGGAAGGTAATTGTATAGGTAGATGCTGTTGGTAGCGATTTAACCAAATAAAGCTGCTGGTGAGGACGGCTATTAAACCTAACTCTAAAGGATTAATAAGCGGAATATAGGGAATTAAGACTATTGAACCCGTACTATAAGTATTAGCTAACCAAAACCAAGCAAATAAATAGATGGCAATAGGTAGTGATACTACATAGCAATAGGTAGAGTTAAAGGTTTTTATAGGCCAAGGTAAGACTTTACAGTAGAGAATGATGAAAAGCCATAAACTAGGAACAACCATCCAAACTATCCAATCCCATGTATGATTTATTGTCGGTGTCATGTGTAAAAGTTGTGATAAACCACTGCTAAGCGTTATCACAATAAACCAAAGCCCGATAGTATGGCAAAATAATAGGCTAGTACGGGGCATTAGGTTTTCTAAACGGTTTAAGTTGAAGAAGTGAACTGCAGTTAATAACCCCAACACTAACCAACCAAAATGACTGAATGGATGGAGGAAGTTTTGGTTGAGAAAAATAAAAGCAATAGGTATCAATAGGAGTTGTGACAATGAGAGGTCTTGCCACTTCAGATAATTAGCAGATAACCCTGCTATTAGTAAACTGAGGGTTGCTGCGAGTAATAAAACGATGTCTTGATATTGTCTGTCCACCATACTGTTGATTTCAAAAATAAAGGCGCTACTCCAAAGAATAATGCCGGTGACCATTAAAGTACGGCTTATGGTGTGTAAGTTCAGTGTTGACAGCGTTAACGTTGAAGAGCGTTGTATTTGCCAAGCCATTATTAAGCTGCTGATACTGATAATAAGTAATGAAACGAAGTCGCTATTAAAGAAACTGTTGGCTGTTGTGGAGAGTGTGTTGTTGATGATAAACGTACTGATAGCAACGACAGTGAGCGCTAAACCGAAATAAAGCAGTAACAAACTATTGAAGCGTCTAGCCAATAGACTCATTAAGCAGCCTAATATAGACCATAAACAAGCGACCCACAGCCAAGGCAGTATGAATAGGGGAGCAAGGTGAAGGATTATAAGTCCAGATAATAAAGTGATTTGTAGTAAGCGAATATCTTGAATAAAACTATTTTCTTTTTTATAGCTGATGATGAAGAATGCATTGCTTATTAATAGCCCACCCATTGTAAGGCAAAGTATAAATAAATGACTATTGCTATTAAAACCAATGCCAAGCTGTTTGTAGGGTAATTGGCTAATAAATACAATAATAGCCAAGAGTTGAATAAACTGGCCGCAATTAAAAAATGTTGAATATTTAATTCGGTTACCGATGAAGAGTGTCAATACGCCCATAATGACCCACCAAATTGCTATTTGTTGGGTCATTAAATTGAGGGGGGCGAGAAGATAGAAGAAGCCACAACCTAATATAGTGAAAATAGGTAAAATTATTTTTTCAGGTAGTCGTAGGGCTTCACGATATTTTAGCCCCTGATAGAGGCTAAAGAGGAGAGAGAGTGTTAGTAATACGGCACCAAATGATGAACCTTCTATTAGTGTTTGGCTTCCCCTGTTTAGTTGAGAGATATAACTTATACTGGCAGCACATTGTAAAAAGCTTGAGAAAAACTGACCTATTTTTCGATGTTGTTTTAAGCTAAGCCAAAATACCCCTGCTGCCTCTAATGCCCATGAGGCAGATGTCCATTCTGCATCAAAGGCTAATGGAATACTGAGTGTTGTAAATATAACACCTAATGCTAGGTTTGTTTCCATTAATAAGGTAATGCGTTTTGAGCCATAATGGTAGAATAGGAAAGCTTGTATTAGATAAAAAATACCTAAAGTGAGTGCACTAATAGCAGAGCCATAGGTGAAGTGTTGAATCAATGTATATTGCAGACCAAAAGCAACTATAGGTGTGCCAAAGATAAGAGTTGCATCTAAGTAGTTCGTTTGTTGAATAGACCAGTTTAATAAAATTTGTCTCGTCTTTGGCGCATGTTCTTTTTCATAGAGTTTCTGGCGTGCAAAAAGCAATGCAATCGCAATATACAAGAGAAAGAAAATAATTAGAAAAGGTTCCGTACTCCAGAACATTGCAGGGGTATAGGCTTTTATACCCCAAGCAAATCCCATACCAAAAGTACCTATAAAACCGATAATGTTAAGTGGACGCCATGCTTTGAACCAAGCAATAGATAAAATGCCGATATTGAGTAGTAATAGATAACAAAACAGCGCAACATGATTTCCCCCGCCCGATGAGGCTAAAACAGGTGCTGCAAAGCCACCTAGTGTGGCTGCAATAGCAAGACTAAGCGCATTTTGATAAAGGGCTAATAATGCAGCTAACGCCGTAAACGCAAGTAAAAAGATAAAAACAACATTGGGTGTTAAGAGTTGATGTAAATACATGGCAGCATAACTGGTAAGATAAAGGATGGCTACACCTGTGCCTTGTAATATAAGCCCATAATTATGTTCAGCGTTTCGTAAATACCATCCTAACCCAATCATGACGCATCCACCTAGGGCGACAGCAATGTAGCGCCCTTCTACTGGGAATGTCATTCCTTCTGTTGCATAGCGCAATAAAAAGGCTAATCCTAAGAAGAGGATGATGGCGCCTATTTTTAAAATTGTATTTCCACCCAATAGCCAGTTACGCGCCATACTATAAACTTTAGACACAACACTTTCTTGATACTCTTTTGGGGATTGGGCACGGGTTGAAGGAGCTTGATGTTGTCTCTCTGGTACTAACGATGCCGTAATTTGTTCTGATGTATCTAATGGTGGTATGTTTTCTAGCTTAATTGCTGATGCTTGAGATATAGGTTGAACGTGTAGTGCTTCATCTGACGTGATTATTTCTAACTCATTTGACGATATAAACTCTGTATTCTCTATATTCTCTGCGTAATTTTTTATCGAGTTATCGACAGAAGAAACGGGTGAAGATCCATTTTCTAAAGGATTATCAATTATAGGTTCTTCCGTAGATTTAGCTTCTGATAAGCGAGGAGGTATGTTTTTAGTTTGTAACTGCCGAATTTGATTTTTTAGTGTGTGTAAATTGTTGTACAGTTCTTTTTGTATACGAGAAAGTTGCCTAACACGAATACTTAGCCCTATGAATGCGCCAAGGAGGGCTCCAATAAAGGTGCTTGAAAAACTATTATGAATAATAAAACCCAAAATAGAGCCCAGAATTAACAAAACCCATTGCATATTATTTCCTATTAATATTTTTATTTCTTATAGAGAATATCGCTATCATAATCTTAAAAATTGATTTGTACAGTAAAAATTCATACATTTGTATTAATTTATTTGAAAAATATTTTTTAGCTAGTTTATCCGTGCTCTTGTTCTTATCGCAGAGGTAAAGGCTTGACTCAATTGAAAGATAATAGATAGTGAAAATTTGACCATTTTTTTTAATGTAATGATTATGCTATTCTTAAACGATTCAGTTTTTTACGATGGAATAGCTCATGTTAAAAGGTATCGCATTAGGCTTGGTTATTTTAGGTGTTTGTGTGGGGTGCTCCAGTCAGGGCACTGAGAAAAAAACATCGACACAAAATACACTGGTAAAGACTTCAGCAAGTATCCCAGTTATCGGTTCTGAGGACTGGCTTGTGTGGGTTGAGAAGAGTGTTGGAACGGGTGATGGTGCAGGTCATGGGCCAGATTATGGCTCACAAGAGTGGTGTTTTGTGGTTGAGAAAAAGTTATTTGCTAATGCTTCTGGTATTACCCCTTGTACGGTTGAATGGAATCAGAAAGTAACAGAAGCGTTATTAAAAAGTGCACACTAAAAAGTTATTTGATGTTCTTTAACTTGGCAGAGGCTTCTTCAAGCATTGTAATTACTTTGGCTTTTTCTTCCGATTTTATATGAATGCTATCTAAATAGAGGGAGAAGCCTTTTGTTTCTTCCTCTACATAATAGTTTTCCATGCTTAATGTGCTACGCAACCCTGCTACTTCATAGGTACGAATGGGGTTAGCGAATCCTCTTACTTTTATTTCTCCCATATCGTTACATAAGATAAAATCTTTTATCAGGGCATGAGTTGTTTCTGAAATGAGGATTTTTCCTGGTTCAGCAGCATTTTCTAAACGACTAGCGAGATTAACTTCTCGACCAATGGTTGTATATTCCATTCGCGAGTTAGCACCAAAATTACCAATTGTGCAAAAACCTGTGTTGATTCCCATGCGCACTTCTATATGGCGCTTAATTCCTTTTGATGCCCAATGACTACGAATATATTTCATTTGGTTTTGCATGGCAATAGCCATCGAGGTGGCTGCAATAGCATCAGACTCTGAGCCAAGGCTATTGTTATCGCCGAAGATGACCATGATACTGTCGCCTACAAATTTATCGATAGTCCCATTATAGTTTTGAGCAATAGTCGACATTTCTGTTAAATAATGATTAAGTATTTCTGTTAATGCTTCAGCCTCTAATTCATCAGAGAGTTGAGTGAAATCTTTGATATCGGAAAAGAAGATAGTTAGCCGTTTACGCTGAGTTTCGATACGCTGATTTTTCTTTTGTCCGAAAATAGAGTCCCAAACAGGGGGTGAAATATATTTAGTTAGTAGTTTAGCGGTTGCTTGTTGATTTTTTTCATTTTGGAAGATTTGATGCTGCAAGCTTTCTTTATCTGTTTTTATTTGTAAAATATAAATGGCACAAATGCCTAAATAAAGCCCTGTACAAAGCATAGAAATAACAATAAGAACATTGGGAGGTTGCTTAAAAAGAACTTTATCGAAGTAAAAATTAGAGATCCCTGTGAGTAAAATAAGTGTACAAATAGAAATAATGGTTAATCGGGTATTGCTACTTATAAAGGTATTAAACATAATCATTAATACAAAAAGTAAAGCAATAATATTGGTTTCATCAAGCAGTAACAGTACAATACTGGCCACGATAGCGTCTAATAATACTAAAGCCAATATATCTTGTTGATTAACTACTTTAGCAAATGATGAAAGATATCCAGTACAAGGTGTGAGGATAGATAGGCATAGTAAAATAATAAAAGATGAGCGATCAAGATAACCGATGTATTGGCTTGCGATGATGATCATTGCAAAGCAAAAATAAGCAAAAAAACGTAAGTGATAGAGAGAGAGTTTTTGCATTAATGAATTGCCTTTATATTTAATTAAATCGAATTTTTCAAAATAATACTAAGCTTTAGTATTGTAATCGCACACAAAGTCCCCATTATATAGAGATTGATGTGAGAAGTTTAATAAAAATCAACTATTTTTATTTAGTTAAAGATTTTAATCGGTAATTAGGATGACTTCTTGCTAAGAAAACACTAAAATATATCCTTTTAATTTTGAAAGTGGGCACAGTACCCATTGTTTAATTGTATGCACTACGAGGAAAAACCATGCAAGTTTCTGTTGAAAACACTTCTGCTATTGCCCGCCGTATGACCATTGAGGTCCCAGGAAATATAATTCAGTCAGAAGTAGCCAAGCGCTTAAAAGATGCTGTAAGTCATGCGAAAATGAATGGTTTTCGTCCTGGTAAAGTGTCTAAGGCTACTGAAAAACGTTATAGAGACGCTGTTTTACAAGATATAATGCTAGAAAAGTTTGAAGAGGCAGTGAAAGAGCAAAAGCTGGAGTTGGCTGGTCAGCCTACAGCAGTAGAACCAGAAGAATTTACTCAAGGAAAACCTTTTAAATTTGTTATTGATTTTGATGTAATGCCTGCTGAAATTGAACTTGTTGATCATTCAGATATTGAAATTGTTCGTCCTGTGCATGAATTAGTGGATGCTGATGTTGAAGAAATGATTACTGCATTAAGAAAGCAAGCATCTACTTTCAAAGAAGTAGATCGTGCAGCTAAAGATGAAGATCAAATCATCATTGATTTTGTTGGTAAGTTAGATGGCGAGCCTTTTGAAGGTGGTACAGCTAATGGTCATGCATTAGTACTCGGTTCTAAACAAATGATTCCAGGCTTTGAAGAAGCGTTGATCGGCGTTAAGAAAGGTGAGGAACGTACGTTTAACGTTACATTCCCTGCTGACTATAACGCAGAGAATTTAGCAGGTAAAGAAGTAGAGTTTACAGTTAAGGTTTCTAAAGTTGAAGAAATAGAATTAGCACCTTTAGATGAAGCGCTATTTAAGCGTTATGGTATGGCTGAAGGAGATGCTGAGAAATTTACTGCGGAAGTACGTAAAAATATGGCACGTGAATTACGCCAAGCTATTAAAAGTAAAATTAAAAACCAAGTATTTTCTGCATTATTAAAGAAATACGATGTTGAGTTACCAAGAGTTTGGATTGATGGTGAAGCTTCTGCTTTACGTGATCAGTCCATTAATCAAATGAATGCTCAATACAACATGAAATTAAATCCACAAGATTTCCCATTTGATCGTTTTAAAGAGAAAGCTAAAAACCGTATTTTATTAGGTATGGTCATTAGACAAATTATTGAGAAAAATGAAATTAAAGTGGATGAAGAGCGTGTTAATGCAATGATTGAAGACATTGCATCTGTTTATGATGATTCTCAGGCAGTGATTGAGCAGTTAAAAGAAGATAAACAAGGGTTAGAAGGTGTTCGTTCTGCAGTACTAGAAGAGCAAGTTGTTGATTTACTTCTAGGTCAAATTAAAGTGACTGATGAAACAATGGTTTATCAGGATGCAGTAAGACCTAATGAGAAAATGCATTTAGATGTATAATTTTTAGACCATAATAAATCATAATAAGCCAGCTTTTGCTGGCTTATTACGCCTTTAAAAATAGTGATTGAGGAAGGTAAAGTGTCAAAATCCATTTTACAACAAATGAGTAATATAGAATCTGCAGGTGGTTTAGTTCCTATGGTAGTAGAACAGTCTGCCCGTGGAGAAAGAGCCTATGACATTTACTCAAGACTACTAAAAGAACGTGTTATTTTCTTGGTTGGACAAGTTGAAGATTACATGGCAAATCTTATCGTGGCTCAAATGCTATTTTTAGAAGCAGAGAATCCTGATAAAGATATTCATTTATATATAAACTCTCCAGGTGGCGTAGTGACAGCGGGGATGGCTATTTATGATACGATGCAATTTATTAAGCCTGATGTGTCTACCATCTGTATTGGCCAAGCAGCCAGTATGGGATCACTATTATTAACAGCGGGTGCAGCAGGAAAGCGCTATGCGTTACCTCATTCTCGTATCATGATTCATCAGCCATTAGGTGGTTTTCAAGGTCAGGCTTCAGATATTGAAATTCATGCTAAAGAAATTTTGAATATTAAAGAAAGATTAAATGGCGTGTTGGCACAACATACAGGGCAGCCTATGGATGTGATCGCACGTGATACAGACCGTGATAATTTTATGTCGGCACAAGCGGCAATGGATTATGGGTTAATTGATAAAGTATTAACTAGTCGTACGGCTATTGAAGGGTAGACTTGAAAAGTTATAAAAAGTCCCCATTTATAATTGTTGAAATAAAGAATAACTTGGATTAATTGAATGACTGATATTCATGATAGTGACAACAACGGTAAACTACTTTACTGTTCTTTTTGTGGTAAGAGTCAGCATGAGGTGCGTAAGCTGATTGCGGGCCCTGATGTCTATATATGTGATGAATGTGTTGGTCTGTGCGATGATATTATTCGTGAAGAAATTCAAGACCAGCAACTTGGTTCACAAGAAGAGCATAAGTTGCCATCGCCTAAAGAAATTAGCGGTATTTTAGATCAATATGTTATTGGTCAAGAGCAAGCGAAAAAGATTTTAGCGGTTGCTGTATATAATCACTATAAACGTCTAAATCGTCGTGATAATAAAGATGACATTGAGTTAGGTAAAAGTAATATCTTACTAATTGGTCCTACGGGGTCAGGTAAAACTTTACTTGCTGAAACATTAGCGCGCTTATTGAATGTGCCGTTTGCTATTGCTGATGCGACTACTTTAACCGAAGCGGGTTATGTAGGGGAAGACGTTGAAAATATTATTCAAAAACTTCTTCAACGCTGTGATTATGATGTAGAAAAGGCTCAAATGGGCATCATCTATATCGATGAAATTGATAAGATTTCCCGTAAATCAGATAATCCTTCGATTACACGTGACGTATCTGGTGAAGGTGTTCAGCAAGCCTTATTAAAGCTGATTGAAGGAACTGTTGCTTCTATTCCCCCTCAAGGTGGTCGTAAGCACCCACAACAAGAGTTTATGCAAGTAGATACGAAGAATATTCTATTTATTTGTGGTGGTGCTTTTGCCGGGCTTGAGAAAGTGATTCAGAATCGTTCAGAGCCAGGCGGTATCGGTTTTAATGCGGAAGTGCGTAGTAAAGAGACAGCTAAAAAATTAACGGATTCTTTACGCAGTGTTGAGCCAGAAGATTTAGTCAAATTTGGCCTTATTCCTGAGTTTGTGGGGCGTTTACCTGTCATTGCAACCCTTGAAGAGCTCAATGAAGAGGCGCTTATTCAAATCTTAGTAGAACCAAAAAATGCACTGACAAAGCAATATGAAAAACTTTTTGAGATGGAAAATGTTGAGTTAGAGTTCCGTGAGGATGCTTTAAAATCAATTGCTAAGAAAGCTTTAACGCGAAAAACAGGCGCCCGTGGTTTGCGTTCTATTTTAGAGGGTATTTTGTTAGATACGATGTATGAAATTCCTTCTCACCAAGATATCAGTAAAGTTATTATTGACGACAGCGTTGTAGCAGGTGGTAAGCCTCTTTTGATGTACACCAATGACAACCCAGCTGATACGTCGGTAACTAATGCTTAATGATTTATTAAAGCTCTCTTAGTAGGGCTTTAATAGTTTTTGTACTGTGTTTTTATCCCCTTGACGTGCCAGAGTTAACTATGAATAAAACAGCTGACGTACCTTTATTACCTTTACGCGACGTAGTCGTTTTCCCTCATATGGTGATTCCTCTTTTTGTGGGTAGAGAAAAGTCGACAGAGGCCCTAGAGAGTGCTATGCAAGGAGATAAAAAAATCCTTTTGTTAGCACAAAAAAATCCAGGTGATGATGAACCGACCGAAAGTGAATTATATCAAATGGGGACCTATGCAACTGTTTTACAGATGTTACGTCTTCCTGACGGCACTATTAAACTATTGGTTGAGGGAGAAAAACGTGCAAAGGTTGAATCGATAGATCTTATAAACTATACAGCTAAAGTAACCTTATTCAATGAACTAGTGGTTGATAGTGAGAAGGTGGTTGCATTACATCGTACGCTGATTAGTCAATTTGAGCATTATGTCCAGTTAGGTAAAAAAGTATCTTCGGATCTTTTGGCTTCGTTGCAAGATATTAATGAGACGGGGCGCCTTGTTGATACAATCGCCTCACAAATGACATTAAAGAATGAACAGAAGCAACAGATTTTAGAAATTATTGATTTGGCCGATCGTGCAAATCATGTTTTAGCACTACTTGATACTGAAATAGAATTATTACAACTAGAAAAAAAGATTAGAGCGCGTGTTAAGCAACAGATGGAGCGTAGTCAACGCGAGTATTATCTTAATGAACAAATGAAAGCCATTCAAAAAGAGTTAGGTAGCTCGGAAGATGGTTCTAATGAGTTTGATGAGTTAGAAGCGCGTATTAAAAAAGTGGGTATGCCTAAAGAGGCCTTAGAAAAAGCACACACTGAGTTAAATAAACTCCGCCAAATGTCTCCCATGTCTGCTGAAGCAACTGTGGTACGTTCCTATCTTGATGTGCTGATTAACGTTCCTTGGAAAACAAAAAGTAGAATTTGTTTAGATTTACCTAAGGCTGAAGAAATTCTAGAAGAAGATCATTATGGTTTAGAAGATGTTAAAGAGCGTATTTTAGAATACTTAGCCGTTCAAAAACGTGTTAAAAAACTAAAAGGACCTATTCTTTGCTTAGTAGGCCCTCCAGGTGTAGGTAAAACGTCTTTAGCGTCTTCTATAGCACGTGCTACTAATCGCCAGTTTGTCCGTATGGCTTTAGGCGGTGTGCGTGATGAGGCTGAGATTAGAGGTCATCGCCGTACCTATATTGGTTCTATGCCTGGCCGTATTATCCAAAAAATGAGTAAGGTGGGAGTAAAAAATCCACTATTCTTATTGGATGAAATTGATAAAATGGCCAGTGATTTTCGTGGAGATCCTGCTTCTGCTCTACTTGAGGTATTAGATCCAGAGCAAAACAACACATTCAATGATCACTACTTAGAAGTAGATTATGATCTTTCTGATGTTATGTTTGTTTGTACTTCTAACTCAATGAATATTCCTCCCGCCCTATTGGATCGGATGGAAATTATTCAATTACCGGGTTATACCGAAGATGAAAAAACAAATATTGCACTACGCTATTTAGTACCAAAACAAATACAAGCTAATGGTTTGAATGATAAAGAAATCAGCTTCTTAGAATCCAGTATTCGCGATATTATTCGTTATTATACGCGAGAAGCAGGGGTCCGTGATCTTGAGCGTCAAATTGCCAAAGTATGTCGTAAGATAGTTAAAAAGAATATCAGCAAGAAGAAGACAACAATCACAAAAATTAAGCCTGAAAGCTTAGAAGAGTTATTGGGCGTTCGTAAATACCAATACGGTAAGGCAGAAGAGCAAGATCAAATAGGCCAAGTTACAGGCCTTGCTTGGACACAAGTTGGTGGTGAGTTGTTAACTATTGAGGCCGCAGTGGTTGAAGGTAAAGGGCAAACCATTCGTACTGGATCATTAGGCGATGTTATGCTCGAATCTATTACTGCAGCATTAACGGTTGTTCGTAGCCGTGCTAATGCATTGGGGCTTGCCAATAATTTTTATGAGAAAAAAGATATTCACATCCATATTCCTGAAGGGGCTACACCGAAAGATGGGCCAAGTGCAGGTGTAGGAATGTGTACTGCTTTGGTTTCTGCTCTAACAGCTATTCCTGTTAAAGCTGATGTTGCCATGACAGGGGAGATTACATTACGTGGTGAGGTACTTGCGATAGGTGGTCTTAAGGAGAAGCTATTAGCAGCCCATCGTGGCGGAATAAAAACAGTGATTATTCCTAAAGAAAATGTGCGTAACTTAAAGGATATACCCCAAAATATTTTGAGTGATTTACAAATTAAGCCTGTTCAATGGATTGATGAGGTGTTGGAAATCGCTTTACAATACATGCCTGAACCTTTTTCTGCTGTAGAAGGAACTACAAGTGGTCAAGATGAAAAGCATGACAAAAACGATAGTAAGCTTATTAGTACACATTAATCTTTTACCGTTATCAGTGAATAGTTTATATAGTGTACAATAAGTCTTTTGTTAACATAAATTTAGATAAAGAGGAAAGATTGTGAATAAATCAGAATTAATAGATGCGTTGGCAGCTAAAGCAAACATTTCTAAAACAGCCGCAGGCGTTGCTTTAGATGCAGTATTAGCATCTGTTACTGAAGCTTTACAACAAGGTGATAATGTTGCGCTAGTTGGTTTCGGTACTTTTTCTGTGAAAGAGCGTGCAGCACGTACAGGTCGTAATCCAAAAACGAAAGAGCCTATTAAAATTGCTGCTAGTAAGGCGCCTTCTTTTAAAGCGGGTAAGTCTTTAAAAGATGCTGTAGTTTGATATAAAATAGATTGAGTTCCAGACAAATTAAAGGCGCATTCTGGTATGCGCCTTTTTTCTTCGTTTGATCAATTAAATATAGTTTGAGCCATTTCCGGAGGGGGCATGCTCCAAGAACTTAGAGATAAATCACAGGGTTGGATTGCTAAAGTTATTATTGCTGTTATTGTTTTGCTATTCGCATTAACAGGATTTGACGCTATTTTCAGAGCAGTTGGCCATAACGATGAAGTGGCCACTATTAATGGTAAAGGCTTAAGTAAAGCACTGTATAATTCTACCTACGAGCAGCAACAGTATATTTTGAGTGCTAATGGCCAATTTGATGGTAGTGTTGAAGCAAAAGAACAATTAAGAAAAACAGTGATGGAAAATTTGGTAAATTATCAAATTTTAATTCAAGCGGCTGACAATGCAGGTTTTGGCTATTTACCCGCACAGTTTGTTGAACAGATTATTCAAAATAATCCTCTGTATCAAAGCAATGGAAAGTTTGATTATGAGTTATTTAAAGAAAGTATCAGAAATTATGGTTATAGTTCAGAGACTCAATATGTGCAAGATCAGTTAGAAAAATATTATCTAACACAGTTACAGAGTGGTATTGTCACTGCTGATTTCGCAACCACTAGTGAAGTATTGTCATTAGCTAATTTAATTAATCAAACTAGAAATTTTTCTTATAAAGAATTAGATGCATCAACGATTAATGATATCACGAAAGAAGAAATCAGTGCGTGGTATGAAAAACATAAAGAAACATTAAAAACACCTGAGCAAGTGGTGCTTGAGTATATTGTATTAAATAAAAATGACTTTTTAGATAAAGTGTCTATTTCTGATCAAGAGTTAACAAACCTTTATGCTAAAAAAGTAAATGATTTAGAAGAAGCGGCATCAAGAAAGCGTATTGCTCATATTCTGATTCCAGTGACAGCTACTCAAACAGATGCAGCTGCTAAAGCAAAGATTGATGATATTGCTAAGAAATTAAAAGAGGGGGCTGATTTTGCAACATTGGCAAAAGAAGATTCTCAAGATTTAGGAACCGCTAAGAATGGTGGGGATTTGGGGTATTTGAATTCAGAAGATTTACCTGATCAAGCACTTGCTCCTGTTGTAAATCAACTCAATCAGGCTGGAGATCTTTCTGCTCCTGTACGTTCAAAATATGGTTGGCATATCATTAAATTGATTGCGGTTGAAGATCCTGTTATTCCAAGTTTTGTTTCATTAAAGAAATCAATAACAGAAGAATTAAAACAGCAAAAGGCGGCTGAGCTCTATTTGAATGCACAACGTGAGTTAGATGGGCTAGCCTATGAAAATTACGATAGCCTATCTTCAGTAGCAGAGCAACTCAAGTTACCCTTAGATACTACGAAGCCTTTTGCTCGTGATGCTGGGTATGATGAGTTAACAAAAAATGAAAAACTAATTAAAGAAGCTTTTTCTGTAAATCTTCTAAAGGGAGAAGAAAATAGTTCAATTATTGAATTATCACCAGATCGCTCTGTTGTTATTCGAGTTAAACAACATCTAGAACCTGAGATGATGACATTAGAGCAAGCAACGCCTGTGATTGTGAAAGCATTACAAACTGAAAAAATTAAAAATGATGGTGAAAAACTAATAGCTGAAGTACAAGCAGGTAAAGTAGTTATTAAAGATTGGAAAGCTTTTAATGATGTCGAACAGCCAATCAAGACGATATTAGCGGGTGATACTCAACAAAAAACAGAGGTTGCACCTGAAATATTGGATAAAGTTTTTAGTACACCTCATCCTGTAGATAACAAACCAGGTTTACAAGGTTTTACTCTAAAAAATGGGAACTATGCGATTATTGCTGTAACAAAAGTAAATCCTTTTGATGGTGCATTAACTGATGAACAAAAGGCTCAGTATCAAAGTATTGTCGAGACAGGATATACAAATAACTTCTGGGGAGAATACCAAAAATACCTTAAAGACAAGGCGGAAGTTAAATATTTTGACTTTGAATAGTTTTTATACTAACAATAGTTACCAACGTGTAACTATTGTTATGTAACTAATAGAGAGCGTGTTTTGTGGTATTTAACGAGATAGATTGGTGCATTATAGGCCTTATTCTTATTTCTACAGTCATTAGTCTGTGGCGCGGTTTTGTAAAAGAAATTTTATCACTTATTATTTGGATTGTAGCTGTTGTTATTGCTTGGTTATACGGTGGAGCATTTTCAAGTTATTTATCTCCTAATATAGAGCAAGCATGGCTCCGTATAGCAATTAGTTGCGCTATCCTCTTTATTTTAACATTGATTGTTGGGGCTATTGTTAATTTTGTATTGACTCGTTTAATCAAAGCGACAGGCTTGTCTGCAACGGATCGTTTTTTAGGTATGTTTTTTGGCGCAGCACGTGGAGCCATAGCGGTTGTTATTGTTGTGGGGCTTCTTGTCAATACGCCCGTCTCGAATGAATCAGAAACATGGAAAGAGTCATCACTAATTCCTTCTTTTCTTGTGGCTGCTAATTGGTCAAAGAATGTTGTATTAGGTGGTTGGCGTTCTATTCCTAAACCTGAAGATATTCCCTTAAACCCTAAGATAGATTTACCTGTGTCATCGTCACAGTAGCTAATTATGAGGATCTAATCCATGTGTGGTATTGTCGGTATTGTAGGAACAGCAAATGTTAATCAAGCATTGTATGATGCGTTGATTGTTCTACAGCATCGTGGTCAAGATGCAGCAGGTATTGTAACCAGTAAAGACAATAAGTTATTTTTGCGTAAAGCCAATGGGCTTGTGAAAGATGTTTTTCATACGCGCCATATGCAGCGGTTATTAGGTAATTATGGCATCGGACATGTACGTTATCCGACGGCAGGAAGTTCAAGCTCTGCTGAGGCACAACCTTTTTATGTGAATTCACCTTATGGAATCACTTTAGCGCATAATGGTAATTTAACTAATGTAGAAGAGTTAGCTAAAAGCATCTATTTATCTGATTTGCGACACGTGAATACGTCTTCTGATTCTGAAGTGTTATTGAACGCCTTTGCCCATGAGTTAGCTAAATCTAAAAAGTTACGTTTAGCTCCAGATGATATATTTGACGCTGTCACTCAGTTATATAAGCGTTGTGTGGGTGGCTTTGCGGTAGTTTCTATGATTATAGGGCATGGCATTGTTGCTTTCCGCGATCCTAATGGTATTCGTCCTTTAGTGTATGGTAGTCGTGAAACAGTACAAGGCATAGAATACATGGTGGCTTCAGAGAGTGTAGCCCTTGATGTGCTAGGTTTTACGTTGATTCGTGATGTTGCTCCAGGTGAGGCTATTTATATTACAGAACAGGGTGAGTTATTTACTAAGCAGTGTGTCGCGGTAAAACAATTTACCCCTTGTATTTTTGAGTATGTTTACTTGGCGCGTCCTGATTCTATTATTGATGGCAGTTCTGTTTATAAATCTCGTTTGAAAATGGGTGAAAAATTAGCCGAGAAGATTTTGAGAGAGCGTCCAGATCATGATATTGATGTGGTGATTCCTATTCCAGATACAAGTAGAACCTCAGCACTGGAATTAGCAAATTCCTTAGGTGTTAAGTTTAGAGAAGGTTTTATAAAGAATCGTTATATTGGTCGTACCTTTATTATGCCTGGGCAAGCAGAGCGCAAAAAGTCAGTAAGACAGAAGTTAAATGCGATTGAGCTAGAGTTTAAAGGTAAAAATGTTCTATTGGTCGATGACTCAATCGTTCGTGGAACGACTTGTAAACAAATTGTTCAAATGGCAAGAGATTGTGGTGCTAAAAAAGTATATTTTTGTTCAGCTGCACCAGCTGTGCGTTATCCTAATGTTTATGGTATTGACATGCCAAGTGTTCATGAGCTGATTGCTCATAATCGTACAACCGAAGAAGTGGCTAAGTTGATTGGCACAGATTGGTTAATTTACCAAGATCTTGAGGATTTAAAAGAAGCTGTGCGCTTTGAGGGTACAAATTTACATGATTTCGATTGTGCGGTATTTGATGGGCATTATGTAACAGGTGATGTTAACGAGGCTTATTTGCATCATATCGAAGAAGAGCGTAATGATAAGGCGTTGGGTCAGAAACAAGCTGAAACTGAAATTATAGAGTTGCATAATAATTAGAAAGAGACAGTAATTATGACAAATAAATGGCAAGCAGGTCGTTTAAATAGTGATTTACATGATGTAGGTTTAGATACGCTAGCAGTAAGGTCAGGGCAAAGGAGAACACCAGAAGCTGAACATAGTGAAGCGTTATTTTTAACAACCAGTTATGTTTTTGAATCAGCTGCTGACGCTGCTGCTCACTTTTCAGGGGCTGTAAAGGGAAATGTTTACTCGCGTTATACCAACCCAACAGTACGTAATTTTGAAGAGCGTCTGGCGGCGATGGAAGGTGCTGAGCAAGCCGTTGCCACTTCATCTGGAATGTCGGCTATCTTAGCTTTAGTGATGGCGCTGTGCAGTGCGGGTGACCATGTTGTTGTTTCACAAAGTGTGTTTGGTTCCACCATTAGTTTATTTGAAAAATACTTTAAGCGCTTTGGCATTGAGGTAGACTATGTACCTTTGCAGGATATAGGTGCTTGGGAAGCCGCTTATAAGCCTAATACAAAACTATTTTTTGTTGAGTCGCCATCAAACCCATTGTCTGAGTTAGTTGATATTGCTGCATTGGCTACTTCTGCTCATTCACGAGGTGTACTTTTAGCGGTGGATAACAGTTTTTGTACACCTGTTTTACAGCAACCCATTAAGTTAGGTGCTGACATCGCAGTTTATTCAGCTACGAAATACATTGATGGGCAAGGACGTTGTCTAGGTGGAGCGCTAGCAGGCCGTGCTGAGCATATGAATGAAATGGTTGGTTTTTTGAGAACAGCTGGACCTACCATGAGCCCTTTCAATGCTTGGATCTTTTTAAAAGGGTTAGAAACCTTGAAGTTGCGTATGCAAGCACATAATGAGAATACCTTGCTATTGGCTCAATGGCTAGAAAAGCAGCCTAACGTTGAAAAGGTATACTTTGCTGGATTAGAGAGTCATCCGCAACACGCATTGGCTAAAAAACAGCAGCAAGGGTTTGGGGCAGTGTTAGGTTTTGATGTCGTGGGAGGAAAAGAAGCGGCTTGGCGTTTAATTGATGCTACACGTTTGATTTCTATAACGGCTAATTTAGGCGATGCTAAGACAACGATAACGCATCCTGCGACTACCACCCATGGCCGTGTTACTCCAGAAGCACGATTGAAAGCAGGCATCAAAGATGGTTTGCTACGTATAGCTGTAGGACTTGAAGATATGGAAGATATTAAAGCAGATTTGGCTAGGGGTTTAGCTGCTGTTTAAGTTTTAAGAAAAATAAGAAAGCAGGTTTTTAACCTGCTTTTTTTATGCTTGGACTTGTTGATATAAAAACTCTAGTAATGCTTTTTGAGCATGTAGGCGGTTTTCAGCTTGTTGCCAAACAACAGAGCGGGGATCATCCAATAGCGTTTCACTGATTTCTTCCCCACGATGAGCAGGTAAACAATGCATAAAGACAACATCAGGGCTCGCAAGATCAAGTAACTGTTCCGTTACTTGGAAACCTTGGAATTTTTGTAAGCGGTCTGCTGCCTCATCTTCTTGTCCCATGGATGCGAAAACGTCAGTGCTAACAAGATGTGAGCCTTTAATAGCTTCTTTAGGGTCATGCATAACTTCAATATGACCTTTCGCCTTTTCTACATAATAAGGATCTGGTTCAAACCCTTTTGGACACGCAACTTTTAAATGAAAGTCGAATTGAACAGCCGCCTCAGCATAACTGTTACACATATTATTCCCATCGCCAATCCAAGTAACTGTTTTTCCTGCAATATTGCCACGAGCTTCAGCGAAAGTTTGCATATCTGCTAATAATTGACAAGGGTGCAGGTCATCAGTTAATGCATTGATGACAGGAACGCTTGAATTTTCAGCAAATTCAACTACTTTGTCATGGCCAAAAGTTCTAATCATGATGATATCAATCATGCTAGAGATTACAATAGCTGAGTCATGGATGGTTTCTCCACGACCTAATTGGGTATCGCGTGGTGATAAAAAGATAGCTTGCCCACCTAACTGAATTATTCCTGATTCAAAAGAGACACGAGTGCGTGTTGATGATTTTTCAAAAATCATCCCAAGAACTCGTCCATCAAGTGTTCTGTGAGGGATATTATTGTTGCGTAATTTTTTAAGTTCTATCGCACGTTGAATAATGTTTGTTAGCTCTTGTTTCGAACAGTCGAATAACGATAGAAAATGGCGTACAGTCATGAGAAATATCCTATTGATAATTTAGTAGTTTAAGTTTACTAAACTATAGTCTAGAAAGGCTATAAAGAGTTCTATTTTTCAGGAATTATGGCATAAAATCTGTGCCAATAAAAGAATAGAGGTGGTTTTTTAATCTACATTACTTTGAGTAAGTTTAATTTATTATAGGTAATAGTGTATAGTAATATTATGACCATAGATTACTCAATAGTGGTTACATAACTAATAAGCATGTTAAAATAGGCTAGTGAAAATGGGATTTCTAAATGATATTGCTGAGCGAAAACAATTTCGACGTTATATATTAGACGCGTGGCAACAATATTCAACTTTAAAGTCTTTAATTAAAGAGCCTTTGATTTTAATCGATGTGCGCACAGGACGTGTCGTCGATATTAATGCTGCCTTTGAAAGAGTGTTAGGTTGGGATATGAATCAAGTTGTCGGTATTCCCATTGCTGACTTAGGAATATGGAAAGACCCACTGAGAGTAAAAATAATAAATTTAGTTTTAAAGAAGCGCTCAATTAAACTTACAGATATCCAGTTCTATAATATGGATGGAGATGTTCTAACGGGAGAGTTATCTGCAAAAGTAGTACGTCTTAATAGTGGATTGGCCATTTTAGCTACTTTTTTTTACAGTCATAATTTATTGGCGGTAGAGCAGTTTTTTGATGTGGATGATATGGAGTTTTCATCGGCCTTTGATCCTATTGGTGATGTGGTTATTATTTCTGAATTTGATTCAGCTAAGTACATTAAGGTGAGTGAATCATTAAGAGAAATATTGGGTTGTGATCCTTCTGAGTTACTTCTTAAAAATGAGTTTGATTTAGGCATATGGGCGAGTGAATCTGAGCGAAAAACTTTTTTAGAAACAGTAAAAATAGAAGGAGCAAAACTCTTAGAGGCGGCTATGTATCGGCCTGATATGGGTTATATGCCGATTAAATTTATGGTTGATATTTTTACAGCCAATGGTAGTAGTTATGTTCTAATGGTTGGGCATGATGTCACGAGTTTGCGTAAAGCTGAACGACGAGCAATTCATTTAGCGTATCATGATCCACTGACTAATTTGCCTAATCGCACATTACTATATGAACGCTTAGACCAACAAATTAAATTAGTGCAGCGTTATAAACTCCATGCCGCATTATTATTTTTAGATTTAGATCATTTTAAAAATATTAATGATTCCATCGGACATCCTATCGGTGATGCGGTATTAAAAATTGTGACAACACGTCTTAAGGCAAGTATTCGAGCGAATGATACAGTTTCACGCGTAGGCGGTGATGAGTTTATTATTCTATTAGCTCGTTTAGAGGGCGACTTTAATGATGTTGAGCGTCAGGTATTAATTACAGCTGAGCGTGTCAGAGAAATTCTCTGTGAGCCTATGTTAATTGATGCACATCGATTACAGATTTCTACCAGTATTGGTGTGACTATTATTCCGGAACATGGCATTAATACATCTGAGTTGATTAAACGTGCGGATATTGCATTGTATAAAGCAAAAGAGTTAGGTCGCAATATGATTGCAACTTTCCGTAGCTCAATGCAATCGGCTGTTGTACAAAGGATGCGAATTGAGGCCAAAATGCGCCAGGCCCTACAAAACAAAGAGTTTAAATTATGTTTTCATCCACAAGTTTTTTCTAGAACCCATGAAATTACAGGGGCTGAAGCACTTATTCGATGGGTGCAGGGAAAGGATATTTTTTCTCCTGAGCATTTTATTGATATTCTTGAGGAAACACAGCTCATTATTGAGGTCGGTGAATGGATTATTCTAGAGGCCTGCCGGTTATACGCAAAACTAATGAACAATAAGGCGATTTCGTTGTTAGACTTTAAGTTTTGTGTGAATGTTAGCCCAAGGCAATTACAGCATGAAGGGTTTTATTCTCTAATTGAAAGAGCTTTTAAACAATATGGTATCCCTAAAAATGCTATCACGCTAGAAGTAACTGAGGGCATTGTTATTCAAAAAACCAATTCTATTATTGAGAAAATGTGCCTGTTAAGAGAATTGGGAGTTAATTTTGCTATTGATGATTTTGGAACAGGGTATTCTTCTCTGTCCTATTTGAAGAAACTCCCCATTGATATGTTAAAGATTGATAAAACATTTGTTGATACCATTACGACGGATATCCATGATGCAGGCATTGTGAGCGCGATCATTACTATGGCGAATAGCTTGGATTTTGAAGTGATTGCAGAAGGAGTAGAAACGGCAGATCAACTATCTATTTTAGAAGAAAAAGGATGTTACTTATACCAAGGCTACTTATTTAGCAAGCCCCTAACATTCGATTCTTTACAAGCATTGCTCGTTGCGCAAAGTAGTCGACAAATTTAACAATTTGTTGATGTGTTTTATGTTAGTCAATAGTAAAATAGTCGGCTTAATGAAAAGGTATTCATTTTGTTGTAGAGTGATGTTATATAATGTTTAGGTTTTTGGGCAAGGAATCCGGCGTAACGCTGTTGGATGTACTATTAGTCTTATTAATTGTTGGAATGCTAATCTTTGGTATTGTATTTGCCTTAGTAAGTTATACTAATATTTTCTCTTTTATTAATGGATCGCAAGTTGTTGGATCCGTTTCTAGTAATATTTTTAAGACAGTGGTTGTTCCTGTAGATAGCCATCAGCAAATTATCATTAACTTAGATAATAATAAATCGTTTGAAACAATAGCTATCACCCAAAAAATAATGTTTCCTTTCTCTAAGGAAAAAAAAATAGCGACAGAATGGCCTAAGGGAAAAGCGGGATTTTTAGTTAAAAGTTATGATGGTTCTACAATCGAAATGTTAGGGTATCGTTATAAGACGATCGCTAAAACCGCTGCAAAAAATGGTTATAATGCACTTTTAGACTTAACAGTGAATAACAATAGAAGAATCGATAAAGATAATATTAACTACCCTTATCTCTATGTTTGGCTCGATTATAATCAAAATGCACAAGTTGATAGGGGAGAATTAATTAGCTTAAAAGACTTGGGTATTATTTCTATTGATGTTGGTTCTATGAGAGTAGTTAATCGGCGCATTAACAGCAGTGTTATTAATCGTGAAGGCTCTTACCTTAGAGCCGATGGCTCTAAAGGAAGTATCTTAGAGGTTGATTTATTTCAAGATCCTTTTTATCGAGAGTTCCTAACGACTATCAAAGTTCCTGATAAAATTAAATCAATTCCTAATGTACAAGGGTCGGGGTTAGTTCGAGATTTACAAGAAGCGACGGCTGAAAGTTCTGTGCTATTGTCAACGGTGGTTAACTATTATAGTCATGAGTCGTTAAGTCAACGTTATACGATGTTAAATAGTCTACTATTAGAATGGGCTAGAAGTGAGAATATGCGTTTTTTAGTGCATTTATCACAATTCTCAACAGATCGTTTTAAACTGAGGTTGGCGAGTGACTTGAAGCCTAGCTCTTATCGCAGCATTCATTCAGAAGTAAGTCTTGCATTGAATCACCTAATGGTGGTCGAACAGTTTACTGGCAAGCGGTTGCTTTATGTTTTCGCTAAAGAAGTATTAAATACCCAAACAGGTGAAATAGAATTACATCTAGCGATTAGTTTTAATAACGATATTATCGCACGTAGTGTGGTTGTTGCTAATAGCAATCGACAGCAACAAGAAGTAATAATTTCGAATGATATGCTCAATTTTACGAATGAACAAAAAGTACAGATTAATGAAGAGTATGAAGTCGTTAAGAAAAATATTTTTGCTAAACTTCAAGCAGAAAAGCCTGATATACAAGAGCTTATAGCTGAATTTAAAAAAGACCAATATCGATGGGTGGATGAAAGTCTGCAAAATCAGATAGAGACAGGCGAGTATTTTATCCGTGAGCGCAAAACAATCAATGTGCCAAGAAGAAGATATCTTATTGAGTGTATAAAGCCAGGTAATATTATTGATCAACAAGTCCGTGATTGTGCGGATGGCAAAATAGCTAAAACTTGGTGAATTAAACGTTGAAATGAATTGATAATTCTTTTATGAAACTTTAAGACGTTAGCCATGCCTAATAGAATATTGCATTATAATTATAAGAGAGGATTATTATGGGTACTCAATTGGCCGCTGATGTTTTAGTTGAAACATTAGAACAAGCAGGTGTTAAATCTGTTTGGGGTGTTCCGGGAGATTCGTTAAATGCATTTACTGATGCGTTAGGTAAGCGTAATCATATTAAGTGGTTAGAAGTTCGTCATGAAGAAGCCGCCGCTTTTGCTGCTAGTGCTTATGCTGATGCCACTAATGAACTTGGTGTGTGTGTAGGTTCTTGCGGGCCTGGCAATTTACATTTGATTAATGGTTTATTTGAGGCTCAACGGATGAATGCTCCTTTGCTTGCAATAGCGGCACAAATTCCTAGTAGTGAGTTAGGTTTAGGCTATTTTCAAGAAACACATCCTGAAATATTATTTAAAGAATGTAGCGACTATTGTGAGCTAGTATCAAGTGCAGAGCAGTTGCCTAGGGTATTAGAAACAGCTATGCGTTCAGCGATTACACGACGCAGTGTTTCAGTAGTAGTCATTCCTGGAGATGTTGCTTTTAGTAAAGCCGCTACACAACCAGTTAAATGGTCAACACCTATATTACCAGTAGTTACCCCACCAAGAAAAGAGATAGAAGATCTTGCAGAACTTTTAAATAAAACTAAAAATATTGCTATTTTATGTGGTTATGGTTGTCGTCATGCTCATGAACAAGTGGTTGCTTTGGCTAAAAAGTTGAAAGCCCCTATTATTCATGCTTTAAGAGGAAAGTCTTTTATTGAATATGATAACCCTTATGATGTCGGTATGACAGGTCTAATAGGTTTTTCATCGGGCTACCATGCATTAAAAGAATGTGACTTCTTATTAATGTTAGGAACAAACTTCCCTTATCGTAATTTTTATCCTGAACATGGTAATGTTGTACAAATAGATTTACGAGGAGAGCATTTGGGTAGGCGTACCCCATTATTGAGGGGGCTTGTTGGGGATGTCGGGTCAACACTGGATTTATTATTGCCTCTTCTTTCAGAACAAACAGATAATAACTTCCTTAATAAGGCATTAGCGCACTATGAGAGTGCACGTAAAGGGTTGGATGAACTTGCAATTCCTAATAAGCCAGAGCGAGCACTTCATCCACAATATTTAGCGGCTAGAGTTTCCGCATTGGCTGATGATGACGCGTTATTTACTGCTGATGTAGGAACGCCTACTGTGTGGGCAGCACGTTATTTAAAAATGAATGGTAAGCGCTATTTAACAGGGTCATTTATTCATGGTTCGATGGCGAATGCAACTCCTCAAGCAATGGGTTTGCAAGAGGCATTTCCTAATAGGCAAGTGATTGCTTTTGCTGGTGATGGCGGTCTTTCCATGCTCTTGGGTGAGCTCTGTTCGCTGGCCTTAACAAAACTCCCCGTTAAAGTTATTGTATTTAATAATAAGTCACTTGGGTTTGTCGCGATGGAGATGAAAGCTGCAGGTTTAATGGATGATATCACTCATTTGAACAGTCCAGATTTTGCTGCTGTTGCCGAAGGATGTGGTGTTAAAGGTTTTACAGTGACCTCATCAGAACAACTTGATGATACATTAAAAGCTGCTTTCGAGTATAATGGCCCTGTTGTCATAGATGTTCACACAGAAACGCAGGAGTTATCGATCCCGCCTAAAATTAATCTAGAACAAGCTAAAGGTTTTAGTCTTTACATGTTAAAAGCTATATTAAGTGGGCGAGGTGATGAAGTTAAAGAATTAGTTAAAGCAAACTTATTCAGGTCTTAATTTTTCAACGTGATTTATTTTGTTTTTAAAAATAAGAAGGTTATATATGACTAGTAACAAACGTCCTTTGCACATTCACTATTCTGGCCCTAAATTATTAGATACGCCTTTATTAAATAAGTCGAGTGCTTTTACACGTGAAGAGCGTCAAGAGTTTAATTTGATGGGGTTATTGCCCTATACGATGGAAACGATTGAAGAGCAGGTTGTACGTGTTTATGATCAGTACAAGTTTTGTAATACCGACTTAGAACGCCATATTTATTTGCGCTCAATTCAAGATGATAATGAAACATTATTTTATCGTTTAGTTGAAGATCATCTTGACGAAATGTTGCCTATTATCTATACCCCAACGGTTGGTGAGGCATGCCAAGAGTTTTCAAAAATTTATCGTAAACATCGGGGTATTTTTGTTAGTTATCCTGATAAAGATAGAATTGATGATATTTTATACAGCGCCACAAAACAAAATGTTAAAGTCATTGTGGTTAGTGACTGTGAGCGTATTTTAGGCTTGGGTGACCAAGGGGTCGGTGGTATGGGAATCCCTATTGGTAAACTATCTCTTTATACTTCTTGTGGCGGTATTAGTCCTGCGTACACGTTGCCTATCGTATTAGATGTTGGAACGAATAACCCTGACTTGCTTAATGATCCTATGTACATGGGATGGCGTCATGAACGTATCACAGGCGATGAGTATTATGAGTTTGTCGATTTATTCGTACAAGCAGTAAAACGCCGTTGGCCATCAGTTTTACTACAGTTTGAAGACTTTGCACAACATGCTGCTTTACCATTATTAGAAAAATATAAAGATGAACTTTGCTGTTTTAATGATGATATCCAGGGAACAGCGGCAGTAGCAGTAGGTACATTATGGGCAGCTTGTAAAGCTAAAGGGGAAAAAATTTCACAACAAGTGGTTACTTTCCTTGGTGCTGGGTCGGCTGGTTGTGGTATCGCAGAGCAAATCGTAAGTGCTATGATGTTAGATGGATTAACAGAAGAGCAAGCTCGCCAACGTATTTTTATGGTAGACCGTTGGGGATTAATTACTGATTCCATGTCACATTTACCTGATTTTCAACGTCGTTTGGCACAAAAAGAAGATAATGTTAAGGGTTGGTCTGCTGAAGGTAAAGATATTTCATTGTTAGAAACCGTGCAAAATGCAAAGCCTACTGTATTGGTAGGTGTATCAGCACAACGTGGCCTATTTACGGAAGAGATTATTAAAACAATGCATAGCCACTGCGCTAAACCATTGGTTATGCCTTTATCTAATCCAACATCACGTATTGAAGCAACACCTAAAGAAATATTGACGTGGACTGATGGTGAGGCTCTAGTCGCAACAGGTAGCCCATTTACTCCTGTAACTATTAATGATAAAGAAATTGCTATCGCACAATGTAATAACTCGTATATTTTCCCCGGTGTTGGTTTAGGTGTGATTGCATCTCGGGCAAAACGTGTTACAGAAAATATGATGATGAAAGCGGCTGAGGCCTTAGCAAGTTGTTCTCCTATTGTCGTTGAAGGGGAAGGGGCTATATTACCACCTATGCTAAGTATTCAAGACGTTAGTAAGAAGATTGCATTTGCTGTGGCTAAGCAGGCACAGAAAGATGGTGTTGCATTAGAAGTTTCTGATGAGAAAACTCTTCAATCTATTGAAGATAATTTTTGGCAACCAGAATATCGTCTTTATCGTCGCTCTTCTGTATAAGTTTTTCGGTGTGAAAAAAAAGGCTCATATAATGAGCCTTTTTTATTGCCTATTCTTATTAGCGTTTACGGTTTATTAAATAAACACCAATAATAATACAGATTAAACTAGGTGCCATCGCCGCCAATAGTGGAGGGAAGTTAAAGACTATACTGGCAGGGCCTAATAAATCATTAACAATTTTAAAGATAAAACCTATGGCAATACCAATAAAAATACGTTGTCCCATGGTTACACTGCGTAATGGACCAAAAATAAATGAAATGGCCAGTATGACGAGGGCCAATGTATTAATAGGTTGTAGTAATTTTTCCCAAAACTTTAACCAATAATTATCATTGTTAAGCTCTTGTGCTTGTAAGTAATGAATATAATCCCATAAGCCTGATATTGATAAATAGGAGGGATCACTATTAATTGTATTTAATAAATCAAGGGTGATTGTTATAGGTTTTGGCATACTTAAATCTTTTATATCACAAACATTAGTAGGAGATAACCAAGCTTCACTCTCTTCTTTTACAACGCTAGTATGATCATCATGCAAGCAAGTGGTAGTTGCATCTGTTAAGTACCATTGGTTCTTTTCAAAATTTGCTTGTTTCGCATAAGTAGTATAAATGAGTTTTTGATCTTTTATGTAGTAAATATTAATGCCGATCAATCCATCAGGTTGTACACTATTAATGCGAATATATTCATTCCCTTGGCGATGCCATGTACCTTTTAAGAGTATTTGGGTGAGAATCTTTTTGTCAATATTTGAGCTTTGGGCTAACTCTTTATAAGCTTGAGCTTTATTCTGCGTGATGGGAACGATGAACTCTCCTAGTAATACACACGCGATCATAATAATAAAAATAGGTTTTAAAACAGCGTACACAATACGCCCTGTAGACATACCTGCAGCACGCATAATGGTCAGTTCGCTACGGCTTGCCATCATTCCTAAACCAATCAAACTTCCCACAAGCGATGCCATGGGGAGATTGTCATAAAGTCGACGTGGGGTACTTAAAAGAACGTAGTAAAGCGCTTGGTTTATACCATAGTTATTTTTAAAACTGTCAAACTGATCAACCAAAGAGAATAATGAAGCCAGTAAGATAATGATTAGCATAATCAATAGGATGCTATTTAAAACATTACCCGCTATATAGCGTTCTAAGCGATTTCCTAGCATAGATTAGCTCCCTTTGACTGGAATTTTAATTTAATAATATCCCAATATAATAGGGTTAACCCTAAGCCAAAGAATATCAAGTGGATAATCCAGAATACAAAGATAGGAAGTTTCCCTTTGTCCATTTGTCCACGTGAGGCAATCAATAATCCAAGGTAAAGCATATAGAGAAAAATTGCAGGAATTAGTTTAAAAAAGCGGCCTTGGCGTGGGTTTACTTTAGCCAATGGAACGGCAAGCATTGCAATAATGGGCACTAATAATAGCATAGAGAAGCGCCAATACAGTTCTACTTTATCAACAAACTTATCACTGTCAATGAGTTGTTCTGTTGTTAATGCATTGGATTTTAGCTCAATGTTGATTTCTGGTTGAGGTAATAAAATACCATAGGTTTTATAGTGGGTAACGCGATAATCTGCTTGTCCTGCTTGCCCATCATAACGATAACCATTGTCTAGGATAAGGTAACGGCTATTATCAGGTTGTACCGCAATTTTCCCTGTTTTGGCAAGCAATAAATTACTGGTTGTTTTACCTGTTGCATGATTAACATCTATTTGAGAGATGAAGATGTTCTTTAAGTATCTCTTATCGTTAGAAATAGATTCAGTATAAGTGACACGATTAGTAATAGTTGATCCTGTTACTTTGTCATACGTTTGAAAATGCCCAGGAATTAGGGTATTAAACTCGGTAATGGAGTCTTGTTTTTCGATCAGTTCTCTAAATTTGTTAATACCTGCTGGGCCAAGACTAAAACATAACCAAGCAACGATAACAAAAATAATGGTTGTAGGAATCAATGTATAAGCGAAAATCTTTCTAATACTCATGCCCGCACTAGTAAGGATAACCATTTCACTGTCGAGGTACATGCGTCCATAAGCTAGTAATATGCCAAGGAATAATCCTAAAGGCAGTATTAGGTAAAGAAAGTCAGGTAAGCGGTACCACATGATCCATAGCAAAATACTAGGATCGATACCGCCTTGGGCTGCATCTTTTAAGTAGTTTGTAAAGCGCCCACTCATAATGATAATCAGTAGTACGGCACTGATAGCAGAGAGTGTTGTTAAAACTTCTCGAGATAGGTAGCGTAAAACGATCAAACTAGATGACTCCAAATGTCAAAATGGTGTGATATAAAAATACCAATTAGCTATTATCCTAAAAAATGATGCTGTTGTCTTGATAATTTTTGATTCTTGAAACATAAAGTACGATATTGTATAGGGTGATATTTAAGTGTATAGGAAGATAAGGCATTAAGCCTTATCTCCACGTAAGGTTTGTACTTTGTCGTATAACATGGGCGCATTAACTTTTTCGGGTGGAATAGGCGTGTCCGCTAAGATGCCGATTCGTGCCCAAATATTACGTAACAGTTTGCGTTTAGGATTACGAGTAAAAGAGGTTGTCCACAATCCTTGAATAGCCATTGGAACAACAGGAACCGGTGTTTGAGTAATGATTTTTTCAATCCCAGATTTAAACTCATTGATCGCTCCATCCGTCGTTAACCTACCTTCTGGAAAAATGCACACGAGCTCGTCATTTTGGAGTGCTTGAGCAATATCTGTAAACGCTTGTTCAAAAATAGCTTTGTTCTCTTTGTGGCCTGCAATAGGAATGGCATTGGCAGTGCGAAACACGAAGTTAAGGACAGGCATGTCAAAAATTTTATAGTACATGACAAAACGAATAGGGCGTTTAACAGCACCGCCTATTAACAATGCATCAAAATAGGACACATGGTTTGATACCAACACACAAGCACCTTGCTCTGGGATATTATCTAAACCTTTATGCGATACTTTATAAATAGAATGAGAGAGTAACCACATCATAAAGCGTAATGTAAACTCAGGAACTATTTTGAAAATATAGGTATTAACAGCAAGGTTCATCAAGCCAACCACAAGGAAAAGCTGAGGAATACTTAAGCCTGCCATACTTAATAATAAAATGGCTAATACTGAGGCTAAAACCATAAAAAGTGCATTTAATATATTATTGGCAGCAATCACACGTGCTCTTTCTTCAACCGCTGAGCGTGTTTGCATGATGGCATACAACGGAACAATATAAAAACCACCGAATAACCCAATCCCAAAAACATCAAATAATATCAACCAAGCTCTGGGGTAAGAAAGTACATCAAGCCATGTATTGAGGGAGTTGTTTACCATGGGCAATGTTGTTGAGTGCCACCACAGTAAGATACTAAACAGTGTTAACCCGATAGAACCAAAAGGTACAAGGCCAATCTCCACTTTATGATCAGATAATTTTTCACAAAGAGCTGAACCGATAGCAATAGAAACAGAAAACACAATTAAAACCAGTGTATAGGCGCTGGGGTCACCATTTAAGATTTTTTCTGCATAATTGGGAATTTGTGTAATATAAATTGTGCCTAAAAACCAGAACCAAGAGTTTCCTAATATTGAGCGTGAAACAGCTGGAGTCTGATTAAAGCCTAAGCGCATGGTTTTCCAAGTTTGTGAAAAGATATTAAAGCTTATCTTTAGATCAGAGAGAGCCGCTGGGCTAAATGGGATTTTACTGCTAGCACAATAGCCAATCAGCGCAACGATTAAAATAGCCATACTGATGTATAAGGCATAAGGGCCATCCCCTGTCATAAGTATCCCTGCTAGCACTATTCCCGCGAGTATCGCTAGAAATGTTCCCATTTCTACTAATGCGTTACCTCCGATGAGTTCATTTTCTTTTAATTGTTGTGGCAAGATAGAGTATTTAACTGGACCAAAAAGTGCTGATTGAGTACCCATTGCAAATAAAACAACGAGCATTAATGCAAAACTATTTAGGAATAGGCCAATTGCTCCGATGACCATCGTTAAAACTTCGGCTAGTTTTATGCGCCGGATGAGCATGGATTTTTCATATTTCTCACCCAATTGTCCGCCTAATGCAGAAAATAAAAAGAAAGGCAAGATAAAAACAATGGCACAAAAATTAACTAAAAAGTCTTTATCAATCACCCCATTTTTAAATAAACTTGTGATGAGTGTGTGGTCAATCACATTACTGAATGTCAGTTTATAGATGATGGCTAATATAAGTGCCTGCTTAAATACATTGTCGTTAAAAGCACCTGCTAGTTGTGTAATAAAAAAAGGCAGGTAACGACGCTCTTTCAGGAGTGCAAACTGTGAATGTTCTGACATTAAAGTTTCCTATTCTAATGTATTATCTGGTGCAATTAGTTTAGCCGAAAATGATAGTTTGTAAATTCAAACGATAGTTTTAATTGTGTGCTAATTTATATACAGACAGTTATGTATATATAATGGAAAACATTATAGAGCATGAGGGGAGATAACTTGAAGTAATATTGATTGCAACTAAAAAAATAATACTAATAAAGTATCCAAGTTTTTTTAGAAAATAGGCTGTAGTTGATAGGTTAGTTATTTGCTTTTGCTGGGGGAGCATTAATAACAGGTTCTATTTCTTTTTTGCTCTCTATGAGTGGTTCCTGAGAGGTAATATTCCGTTCTAACAGTTTGCCGTTTTCGTAAGTATCTTCTTCTCGTAAATCACCTTCTGGTGTCCAAATACGCCACACACCTGATGGCTCATCATCCAGGAAGACCCCCTCTGTATATTTTTGGCCATTATTAAACCAAAACGTCCAAACGCCATTTTGTCTATTGGCTATGTAATTACCTTTACTTTCTGGTTGCCCATTGTCGTACCAAGTTTGTGAAAGTCCATCGAGACGGCCATTATTATATTGTGCTTCAATAGCCTTGCTACCATTTTTATGCCAATATACCCAAGTACCTGACTCTTGACCATTTTCATAATCACCTTCGGACTCAAGTTGGCCTGATTGATACCATGTTTTAGAATGTCCTGAAAGTAAATTGTCTTGGTAGGTTTCTTCAATGGCTTGTTTACCATCTTTAAACCAATATTGCCAAATCCCTATTTTATTACCTTCTTTAAACTGGCCTAAAATTTCAGGTTGACCATTGCTATACCATTTTCTAAAATCCCCAATAGCTTTACCGTTATCATAGTTTTCTTCTACTGATGCGGTGCCATTGTCATACCAATATTGCCACTTACCATTCTTTTTACCATCAATAAAATTACCGGCTGCTTGCTTTTGACCATTGTTAAACCACACAATGGATTGTCCATTAAGTAGCCCATCATGATAGGCGCCTGTAGCCTGCTGCTTTCCGTCGCTATACCAAAAGTTATAAGCACCTTCTTCTTTGCCCTTGATATAGGTTTTTTCTGATGATTTTTTACCGTTACGATACCATAGCACTAATGGCCCATCGATGCTTTTAATACGGCTAGCTGTTATATCTTTTTCATCTGTAAACGTAAAGGGATCACTTTGTTTGGCATTATTTTTGGCGTAAAAATCTTGGATAACAAAGCGTCCATTTGGGGTGGTTTCTAAAAATTTACGGTAGTATCCATTATTATTGGTCTTATCGACAGGTAACCAATCTTTGTCATAGTTCTGAATGATTGTATTTTTTTTGTAGTGGGGAAGTGCTATTGTCACACTCTCAATAGGTGTGTTGATCTCTTGAGTATAAACTAATGAAGGAGATAAAATAAAAGCTAAAATGATGAGGCGTCGACAGTATTGCATGATATTATCCCACTGGCTAGCTATTCTATTACCTTAGCACTTTCGATGGCTTTAGCGTGTTAAGTTTTATAACAGCATCTTTCATTCTTATACGATATGGTTAAATTCTACCTTACCGCTGAAAACATGACTATAAAAAAATGAGTATTATAATAGAATATTACAAAAGAGAGGATTATTGCTAAATAATTTTGAATCATGCGTATGTTTTGGTGAAACTATATCTAGAAATAAACATGACTAGACACGTCTTTTTACAATCTATCAAACGTTAATATAATCTTTTCGATAAAATGTATTAAAATATTAAGAACCTGTATCATTAAATTAAATAGAGTATGAATAAATACTGTGACTAAATTAACAAGCCAAGAACATTTTAATGCTTTGTGGTTGGCAGAAACCATTCGATTGCAAGAGGAGTCTCAGGGTGATTTTGCGGATAGTGAAGCTGTTCGTCAAGCCCAGAAAGAGGGTGGGGATTTTCAAACACGTATTTTGACTCGTGCCCAATGGCTAGCCAATAAAACAAATTTAATAGTGGCGCAGCAAAGTGCGATAACTGCCATGCAGTGGTCTGTAAAGATTTTATGTGCCCTAGCATTTTTTTTTGGCATGGGATTAATTTTACCAACATTTTCTGTAGCAGATCATACCATTAATATTTTTAGTGCATTAGGGTGTTTGTTAGGCTTAAATTTTTTGATGTTGGTTGTGTGGATATTGAGTACAGTTTTTGGTGGGCAATCTATTAATCAATTAGGACGGTTGGTTTTGTGGTTGACTAATAAATTAACAGGTAAAAAACAAGTAGCACAACTGATGCCAGCCTTCTTTGGCTTGTTACACCAGCGCCATTTAGAACGTTGGCTATTGGGGCGCCTCACTAATGGTTTATGGCTACTCATTTCAATTTTTGCACTGATTAGTTTGTTATCTCTCTTAGCTACACAACGTTATGGCTTTGTTTGGCAAACCACTATATTGGGTGATAGTCATTTTGTGACCATTGTTAATCTATTGGGTAGTTTACCTCAGTGGTTAGGTTTTCCTATTCCTCCTGAATCACTTATTCGGCAAAGTGGAAATACTCCTGTCATGGATGATGCGGCAAGGCAGGTTTGGGCGGCTTGGTTGGTTGGGGTTTTAGTTGTCTATGGTATTTTTCCACGACTTATTTTATTTTTAGTTTGTAGTGTTTTTTGGCGCTATGGTTATAAACATTTACAACTCGATATTACCAAAAGAAATTATCATTTATTAAGATCAAGACTATTACCTTCGAGTGAACGTTTGGGTATTACAGACCCAGATAATGTCTTTGTAAAAAAGAGACAACCCATTATTAACAATAATGTGGAATGGGGGGCGACGATTATTGGTGTTGAGTTGGAGCCTGATTATCCTTGGCCACCTAATATCGCAACAAATGTTATTGATGCGGGTATTATTGAGACTAGAGAGCAGCGAAAAGCACTTTTAGATCAACTGGTGAGCGACCCTGTAGCAAAGTTGCTGATTGTTTGTGATCCTAAACGCTCTATTGATAGGGGAACATTAATGCTTTTCTCCGAGTTAGCTTATTGTGTGGCAGAGGCTAGGGTATGGCTGTTAGTCGATGAGAAAACAGATAGTAAGCGTCTTGCTGATTGGCAGCAGGCTTTAGAGCAGCTAGGTATAACTTATGCTGACTCAGATGAATTATTAATTTGGTTAAGTGAGAGAACATGAGTAAACCGCTAGTTATTGCTGTAGTCGGTCATACGAATGTAGGGAAGACTTCTTTATTACGCACCCTAATACGTGATGGGCACTTTGGTGAGGTATCACATCGCGCAAGCACGACTCGTCATGTTGAGGGCGCTAAATTATTTATAGATAATGAGCCTGCACTTGAGTTATATGATACTCCTGGTTTAGAAGATGCAATTGGTTTACTGGATTATTGTGACCAACTGACGGGGGATGAGCGATTAGATGGGCCTGAAAGGATAGCACGATTTTTAAAATCAAATGAGTCATCATTACGTTTTGAGCAAGAAGCCAAAGTACTAAAACAGTTATTGGTCTCCCATATAGGGCTGTATGTTATTGATGCACGAGAACCGGTGCTAGCCAAATATAAAGATGAGTTAGAGATACTGATTGACTGTGGTAAGCCGTTATTACCTGTTCTAAATTTCGTTTCGACGAATGAGCATCGTGGGGATGAGTGGAGAGCAGCTCTTGCGAGGTTAGGAATACATGCGCTGGTTCAGTTTGATACCGTGTCTCCCCCTGAAGATGGTGAAAAAAGACTTTATGAAAATCTAGCTTTATTAATAGAGTCAGCACGCCCTATGCTATTGAAGCTTATGGCTTATCAGGAGCAGCAGGCTCAGGAGCGTTATGAGCAAGGGTTTAATGCAATTGCTGATTTATTGATTGATATTGCCGCTTATAATATGCTTGTTGCCAGTGATCAGCAAAGTATTAAAGAAGCCAAACAAGCGTTACAAGATAAAGTTAGAGCGCGTGAACAAAAATGCATTGAAACACTGCTGGCTATTTATCAATTTAGAAAAGATGATGCCTTCGCTGATAATTTACCTTTGATTGATGGGCGCTTTGATGGGGATTTATTTAACCCTGAAACAATAAAAAAGTTTAGTCTTCACATAGGTAAAGGAGCTATTGCTGGGGCAGCAGCAGGTGTTGGCGTTGACTTAATGTTTGCAGGTTTAACCTTGGGTGCGGCAGCGCTTTTAGGTGCTGTTACAGGCAGTGTATGGCAAACATTAACAACCTATCAAAAACAGTTTGTTGGGAAGTTAACGGGCAAACAGTTTTTAGGTGTTGATGATGTTATATTACAAATTTTAGCTATTCGCCAATGCTGTTTACTTGATGCCTTAGTTAAAAGGGGGCATGCGGCAAATCAGGCAATTAAGTTAAATGTAACGGATCAGCACATTTGGAAAGAACTACCAAAGCCCTTGCAAAAAGCTAGAGCACATAAAGAGTGGTGCTCTTTACTAAATAAGCGTAACGCTAATAATGATGAACGCACCGAACAAGTTCATTACCTGAGTGAAGACTTACAAAATGAGATGGTATCGTTATATCTTGAGTCAAAATAGAGGTTTGCTTGTTAGCTATAAATAATTATTTACGACAAGTAAAAAAACAAGCAATGAAATAAGTAGTAAGATTAATAACTAATCGCGTTGTATAGGTTTATTGAGAGATTAAAAGAGAAAGAAGGGAATAGTGCAGAAAACTACACTATCCCTGAGGCATTATTTCGAGTAAATCATCTTTTGCTCATAGGCATGAGCTTTTTCAAAATCGAATTGTCCTTCCCATTTAGCAACAACTAAAGCAGCTAATGAGTTACCTACAACGTTAAGCGCGGTTCTTGCCATATCCATGATACGGTCAACCCCAGCAATGAATGCAAGACCTAGTGTTGCTTGATCCATAGGCATTACACTACCTAACGTGGCGAGTAATACCACGAACGATACGCCAGGAACACCGGCAATACCTTTAGAAGTAATCATTAATGTTAATACCAACGTGATTTCATGCCAAATACTTAATTCAATACCAAAGAGTTGAGCAATAAAGATAGCCGCAATACTTTGATACAGAGTTGAACCATCTAAGTTAAAAGAGTAACCCGTTGGAATCACAAAGCTTGTGATTGAGGGTGCAGCACCGTAATCTTCCATTTTTTGCATAATGCGAGGAAGAACAGTTTCTGAGCTTGAAGTTGAATAGGCAAGAATAAGTTCATCTTTTAAAATAGCAAACAATTTAAAAATGTTGAAGCCAAATAGCTTAGCTACTAAACCTAGAACAACAATTGCAAAGAATAAAATAGCAAAGTAAACCAGTGAAACTAGTTTTAAAAGTGGTAATAAAGAAGAGAAACCAAACTGAGCAACAGTGACCGCAATTAAACCAAATACCCCAATAGGCGCATAAAGCATAATAATATTGGTTACTTTAAACATTGTTTCAGAAACCCCACTAAAAATATTAATGAGAGGTTCTCTTTTTGAGGCAGGGATCGTTGATAATGCAACACCAAAAATAACAGCAAAGAAGATAACCGCTAGCATGTCGCCCCGCATCATTGCCGCAAAAACATTGGTTGGAACGAGTGACATTAGCGTTGAAACAAAATGGTTTTCATGCACTACTTGTTGGGTTGCAGAGGCGTATTGAGAAATATCGGCTTGGCTTAGCGTATTAGTGTCAATGCCTGTTCCAGGATGGAAAACATTTGCAATGGTAATACCTACGATAATAGCTACTGTGGTAATAACTTCAAAATAAAGGATAGTTTTAAAACCGATACGGCCTAGCTTTTTTGAGTCCCCGATACCTGCTACGCCAACAATAATAGAGGCTAGTACGATAGGGACTACAATCATTTTAATTAAGCGTATAAATAGGTCTCCCGCAGGTTGTAAAATGTTACCGATGACCCAGGAGGCATTTAGATTAGTTACAGTTTTTTCATATCCGAATGCACTGAAAAGCGTTACACTTGGCATATTGTGTAAGACAGCGCCAAGAGCGATCCCTAGAATTAAGGCAATAACGATTTGCCAAGCAAGCGTGATTTTAAAAGACTTTTTTTTCATATTTATCCTAATCTATTTATAGGTTATTTATCAGCCAAAGTGGATTAGTCATGCAATAACTAGCTATTATTTATGAAAACGAAAAATCTGTACTGCTAATATGAGTAAATAAAGATACATCTGGTAAACGTATAAGTACTTTATAAAAACAGTAATAGTTATTGATACTTACGTTTTAAAACCCCACTTTGGGCGTCATCGTATAATAAAAGAGTTATATTATTTTGCCAAGTTAATTTTTGTTACGGGCGGTGATTCTTAATTTAAGTGATCTATTAAATGACGAATTGCTCAATTAGGAATATAATAAAGTCTTAATAACCCGATCTGACTTTTTATGTTTATGTTGTTGTAAAAACAACTGAAGTTCTCTTTTATTATGACACGCCAATCTATTTTCCTTTTAACACGCTTACTTGCTGAGTTAGCTATATTACTTGCTTTTTATGCAGTAGGTAGACAGCTCGTTCTATGGTTTAGTTTAAGCATTCCTCCAGGTGTGGTAGGGCTTGCACTATTATTAGCAGTTTTTGCTTTTGGTTGGCTCTCTCCTGAACAACTCCAACGGGGTGCCGCGTTACTAATGGGTGAAATGTTGCTTTTTTTTATTCCTGCGGTGATGAGTTTATTAGATCAAGGAACTTTGATTAAAAATCAAGGTTGGAAGATTATTTTAATCATTATTATTAGTACAGTTCTTGTCATGTTGGGAACAGCGATTACTGTTGAGTTGGTCTATCGTTGGAGTTTAATGCGCCGTTGGAGAAAAAAGCATGACCATTGAGTGGTGGAAGCCTTGGCTTTGGTTGTTGTTAACATTATGCAGCTATTTTGTTAGCCGCTGGCTTTATAAGCGTAAGCGTTATTATATTTTATCACCTCTACTCTTTGTGCCTATTATTTTATTTGCATTTGCAGTGCCATTACACACTACTTATAAGGAGTATTCCCAAAATACTCATTGGCTCGTGTTGATGTTAGGTCCTGCGACAGTAGCCTTTGCAGTACCTATTTGGAAGCAACGCAAGTTGATTATACAGCATTGGTTGGCACTATCGATAGGTATGTTGGTTGGTAGTAGTTTGTCTATTATTAGCTCTTTTTACTTAGCTCATATGCTTTCATTAGATGATAAAGTAACTATGTCGTTAGTACCTAGAACAATTACAACACCTTTCGCAATGCCTGTGGCTGAGACACTAGGGGGGGTTCCTGAACTTGCTGCGGTGTTCGTATTGATTACGGGAGTCTTGGGTGGCTTGTTAGGTGGGATTATATTGAAGTGGTTGCCTTTAAAAACTACGCTAGCACGTGGTGCTATTTTCGGTGTTGGGGCTCATGGCTGCGGTGTAAGTAGAGCACAAGAGTTGGGTATGGGTGAGGGATCGGTTGCCGGATTGGCCATGGTACTTATGGGACTAATTAATTTAATTGCAGCCCCTTTAATTCACGTTATTTTATAGTTTGTTTAAAGAAGAACCTAAAGGTCCTTCTTTAAATAATTATTTACTTCTTTTCTGTTGCAGGAGCTGCTTGTTGAGCTGCTTGCATTTTTTTAACTTCTACAAGTGCAGCTTTTGCTTGAGTACAAGCTGACTTTTGTTGTTCTGGTGTTAAAGCAGCTAATTGGGCTTTTGAATCTTCATATTGTTTTTTAACAACTGCTTCATCCATACCTTGTGATTTAGCTGCTTCTAGTGCTTGAGGAAGCATCGTATCTGCTTCTTTATAATAGTCTTGACACTCTGTTACTAATTCAGCGGCCATTGCAGAAATAGAAGTAGCACCAATCATTAAGCCTAATAAAATCTTTTTCATATTTTTTCCTAAAGTATATTTTTTACTTAGCTGATTTTTCATATCAATGTATAACTACAACTCTAGCTTAGAGGTTTTAGATCAATTTGTAAATTAATAATAGGTCGATACTTCTATGCAAGAGCATTTATTAGTAAATAATAATGAGTTCTTTCGCGTTTGCCTAATAATTCATTATAATGGCTAATTATTTTGTGTTTTGCTAACTTTCGATTAGGAAATGTATCAATGTTAGATCGTGCGACTCGCTTATCTGTTTTTCAAAAGGTTTTAAAAAATCGTATCTTAATCCTCGATGGAGCGATGGGTACGATGATACAAAGCTATAAACTCGAAGAAAAAGACTATCGAGGAGAGCGTTTTGCAGATTGGCATATGGATGTTAAAGGTAATAATGACTTATTGGTACTGACGCAACCGCAGATTATTTCAGAGATTGAAAAAGCTTATTTAGATGCTGGCGCTGATATTATAGAAACCAATACGTTTAATTCTACCCGTGTTTCCCAAGCCGATTATGGCATGGAGCATTTAGTTTATGAGTTAAATCTAGAAGGTGCCCGTATCGCTAGGCGAGTGGCTGATCAAAAAACATTAGAAACGCCAGATAAGCCAAGATTTGTAGCAGGCATATTGGGTCCAACGAGCCGAACCTGTACGATTTCTCCTGATGTGAATAACCCGGGATTTCGCAATATTCATTTTGATGAGTTAGTTGAAAACTATACTGAAGCAACCAAAGCTTTAATCGAAGGTGGTGTAGATTTTATTATGATCGAAACTATCTTCGACACTTTAAACGCAAAAGCGGCAATTTTTGCAGTACAAGGTGTGTTTGAGGAGTTAAATGTTACGTTACCAATTATGATCTCTGGTACGATTACTGATGCATCAGGTCGTACTTTGTCAGGGCAAACAACCGAGGCCTTCTGGAACTCAGTTCGTCATGCTGACCCTATATCAGTCGGTCTTAATTGCGCCCTAGGTGCTAAAGAGTTACGCCCTTATCTTGCTGAGTTGTCAGCAAAAGCAGAAACCCATGTTTCAGCTCATCCTAATGCAGGCTTGCCTAATGCCTTTGGTGAATATGACGAAACCCCTGCACAAATGGCAGCCATTATTAAAGAGTTTGCCCAAGCAGGTTATTTAAATATAGTGGGGGGATGTTGTGGTACAACCCCAGCACATATCAAAGCGATTGCAGAGGCTGTTAGTAGTATTGCTCCTCGTCAAGTGCCTGAAATTCCTAAGGCTTGTCGCCTATCAGGGTTAGAACCTTTTAATATTACCCGTGAATCACTATTCATTAATGTGGGGGAGCGAACCAATGTCACAGGATCAGCTAAATTCGCCCGATTGATTCGTGAGGGCGATTATGCACAAGCCCTCGATGTAGCACGTCAGCAAGTTGAATCAGGCGCTCAAATCATTGATATCAATATGGATGAGGGCATGTTGGATTCGAAAGCGGCTATGGTCACTTTTTTATACCTCATCGCCTCTGAGCCTGATATTTCACGTGTACCTATTATGCTCGATTCTTCTAAATGGGAAGTGATAGAAGCTGGCTTGAAGTGTGTACAGGGTAAGGGGATTGTTAACTCTATCAGTTTAAAAGAGGGTGTTGATGCCTTTATACACCATGCTAAACTTTGTAAACGTTATGGTGCAGCGATTATTGTCATGGCGTTTGATGAAAATGGTCAGGCTGATACTGAAGCACGTAAAAAACAAATCTGTAAACGTTCTTATGATATTTTAGTTAATGACGTAGGTTTTGCTCCCGAAGACATTATTTTTGATGCCAATATCTTTGCGGTAGCCACCGGGATTGAAGAGCATAATAACTATGCGGTTGATTTTATTAATGCCTGTGCTTATATTCGTGATAACTTACCTTATGCCTTAAGTTCTGGCGGGGTTTCTAACGTTTCTTTCTCTTTCCGTGGTAACAACCCTGTGCGAGAGGCGATACATTCTGTCTTTTTATACTATGCCATTAAAAATGGTTTAAGTATGGGGATTGTTAACGCAGGCCAATTAGCTATTTATGATGATATTCCCCAAGAACTTCGCGACAGAGTGGAGGATGTTGTTTTAAATCGCCATAGCAATGGTACGGAAGCATTATTAGAAGTTGCTGAAAAATACCGTGGCGATGGTTCAGCGACCAAGGAAGTGGAAACGGAAGAGTGGCGTAATTTCCCTGTTGACAAGCGTTTAGAGTATGCCTTAGTGAAAGGTATTACCACCTATATTGTTGAAGATACCGAAGAATGCCGTTTGCAATGCAATCGCCCTATTGAAGTGATTGAAGGGCCGTTAATGGCCGGTATGAACGTGGTAGGGGACTTATTTGGTAATGGTAAAATGTTCTTGCCACAAGTAGTTAAATCAGCACGGGTGATGAAACAATCAGTAGCTCATCTTGTCCCTTTTATTGAGGCAGAGAAGGGGGAACAAAAAGAAGCCAAAGGAAAGATTTTATTGGCTACTGTAAAAGGCGACGTTCATGATATTGGTAAAAATATTGTGGGTGTTGTTATGGGGTGTAACGGCTACGATGTCGTTGATTTGGGGGTAATGGTACCCTGTGAAAAAATCCTCCAAACAGCCATTGCTGAAAAAGTAGATATTATTGGGCTGTCAGGCCTTATTACACCATCGCTCGATGAAATGGTGCATGTCGCTAAAGAGATGCAACGCCAAGGTTTTTCTATTCCATTGATGATTGGTGGCGCTACTACTTCAAAAGCACATACTGCGGTTAAGATAGAACCTCATTATCAAAATGATATGGCTATCTACACCTCAGATGCTTCTCGCGCTGTTGGTGTGGCTACACAACTATTGTCAAAAGAAATGAAGCCCAATTTGGTGGCTGAGACGCGTGTAGAGTACCAAAAAATCAGAGATCGAATGGCTGAGCGCACACAGTTAGCCAAATACCTTTCTTATGAAGAGGCAATTGCGAATAAACCTGTGATTGATTGGCAAAACTTTAAGCCTGTAAAACCACAATTTATTGGCACTAAGGTGTTAGAAGATATCGATTTAGCTACGCTAGTAGATTATATTGATTGGACACCGTTCTTTATTTCATGGGATCTGGCTGGTAAATACCCCAGAATCTTAACCGATGAGGTGGTAGGTGAGGAGGCGACTAAGCTTTTCGCTGATGCGAAGCTTATGTTAGATACAATCGTCAAAGAGGGACTGATTAAAGCCAGAGCTACGCTCGGTTTCTGGGCGGCTAATCAAATTAATGAAGATGATATTGAACTCCTCGATGAGCAAGGCCAACCGGTTACTGTTTTACACCACCTGCGGCAACAACAAATCAAGGCCGAAGGCACACCCAGTTATTGTTTAGCTGACTTTATTGCCCCTAAAGAAACAGGCATCACTGACTACGTAGGGGGCTTTATTGTAACGGCGGGTATTGGTGTTGATGAGCTAGTCGCACAGTATGAAGGTAAGCAAGATGTGTACAATGCTATTATGGTTAAAGCATTGGCTGATCGTTTAGTAGAAGCATGTACTGAATGGTTGCATGCACAAGTACGTAAGGATTATTGGGGCTATGCAAATCAAGAGACACTCGATAATGAAGCGCTTATTAAAGAGCAGTATCAAGGTATTAGACCCGCCCCAGGATACCCCGCTTGCCCTGATCATACAGAAAAAGCAACGTTGTTTGAGTTACTGAATCAGCATGGTCAAAGTAAGGTGATTCTCACTGAAAACTATGCAATGTGGCCAACAGCAGCTATTAGTGGTTGGTTCTTTGCTCATCCTCAATCGAAATATTTTGGTGTGGGTAAAATTTACCAAGACCAAATAGAAAACTATGCCCAGCGTAAAGGGATGAGCATAGAAGAGATTGAGCGCTGGTTAGCACCTAATCTGGGGTATGATAAGTAATATTAAAGAGCGCCATTTATCATTAATTTCTATGGTAAATGGTGGTTTAATTTGACCGATAAAAATCAATAAATGCTCTAAGTTTGCTGGGAATAAAGTTTCGATTAGGGTAATAGAAATAATATTGACTAGCCTCTAATTGCCAATCTTCTAAAACACAAACAAGCTGTTTATTAGCAATGGCTTGTTTGACTGCTTCTTGCTCAAAAATGTAGGCAAAACCTTTACCTAATAGAGCCAGTTCTAGTAGAACGGTTTCGCTGTTAGCAATATATTTATGGGTTAGTTGTAAATTTTGTTGTTTATCTTCTTTTGTAAATTTCCAATTATAAAATTGTTGGCTTGATGGAAAACGATAACCTATCGTCTCTTGTTGATAAAGATCGTCTGGAATAATGGGAGTAGCGTTTTTGGCTAAGTACGATGGACTAGCAACAAGGAGAGACTTAACAGGATTGCCCAACGGCACAGCCACCATCGTGTCTTGTAATGAACGTGTAGAGCGAATACCTAGATCGAATCCTTCTTTAATAATATCAATCAAACCTTCACTGATTTGAATATCTAAATCAATAGCAGGGTATTGTTTACTAAAAGCGCTTAGCTTTGGGTGGATAAGCGCCCTCCAAGCAATGTAAGAAGTGTTTATCTTAATAATACCTTTAGGGACACTATGTTGTTGCTTGATGTCTTCTAACGCATTGTCTATTTCTTCGAGTGTTGGTTTAACTCTAGCCAATAACTGCTCTCCAGCCTCCGTTAACCGAATGGATCTTGTGTTGCGGTAGAGTAATTTTAGCCCAAGGCTTGTTTCAAGCAAGCGAACAGCTTGGCTGATAGCAGAAGGGGATAAGCCGAGTTGTAAGCCTGCTTTAGTAAAGCTTTGTTGTTCGGCTACTACACAAAAATAGTGTAGATAAGTATTAAGGTCTGTACGCATTATTAAGTTTTACTTAAAAGTATTAACAGTATTATAGTATTTATTAAAAAATAATAAATAAATAAACTTACATTATGTTATCAAAAGGAGTAATTATTATGTCAGTTTCCCTTGAAGAATCTGAGTCACGTCTTATTCGTGGTAAGCGTTTGTTAAATAAAATTGATAGAGAGATTGGGGAGTGTGTTATTGAATCATTAAAAACAATTGCTCCAGATTTTGCAGTTTATTTATTAGAGTATCCGTTTGGTGATATTTATGCCAGACCACAACTGAGTTTACGCGATAGGGAGTTAGCTACTATTACTGCATTAGCGGCTTTAGGTAATGCCCAGCCACAACTCAAAGTTCATATTAATGCTGCTTTGAATGTTGGAGTCAAGCCTGAAGAGGTGGTTGAAGTCATGATGCAAATGTCAGTATATGCGGGTTTTCCTGCTGCATTGAATGGGCTTAGCATAACCAAAGAGGTTTTTGCTGAACGTCAAATTATAATTAATCACCGATAATTTAGGAGTAAAGTAATGAAATATCATAAATTGGGTAATAGTCATCTCAATGTTTCCAACATCGGATTGGGGTGCATGGGGATGAGCGCTTTTTATGGCAATTATGCAGAGAAAGACTCCATTAATACCCTTCATTATGCTATCGATCAGGGTGTTAATTTTTTAGACACGGCTGATATGTATGGTCCATTAACCAATGAACAACTCATTGCTAAAGCGCTAGATAAAAAACGTGATGATGTTATTTTGGCTACTAAGTTTGGTATTGTCTATGATAATAATGCTGCAAACACTGCACAACAGAGAGTTGTCAATGGACATCCTGATTACGTTATTAAAAGTTGTGAGGGCAGTTTAAAGCGATTAAATACCGACGTTATTGATTTATATTACTTACACCGTATTGATGACAGTGTACCCATTGAGGAGACCATCGGAGCGATGGCTCGTTTAGTCGAGCAAGGTAAGGTGCGTTATATTGGTATTTCTGAGGCTTTGTCTGAAACGATTCAACGAGCGCATCAAACTTACCCCCTTACCGCCGTACAAATGGAGTATTCGTTGTGGACACGTGATGCAGAGCAAAAGATTTTAGACACCTGTCAAGAATTAGATATTGGTTTTGTGGCATATAGCCCTTTAGGGCGCGGGTTTTTATCGGGTAAAATTAATACACCAGATGACTTTGATAAAGATGATTATCGCCGGACTAATCCACGATTTATTGGGGAAAATTTTTTTAAAAATATAGCATTAGTCAATAATCTTAAAGCATTAGCCTTGCAAAAAGGATGTAGCCCTGCACAATTAGCGTTGGCATGGGTACTTACTTCACCTTATCACATTACTCCAATACCGGGTTCGAGACGCATAACTAATTTGCAAGAAAATATAGCAGCGCTTAATATTTGTTTATCACCCGAAGAATATCAACAGTTAAGTGATTTTTTTCCATTAAATTCGGCTGTTGGTGCGCGTTATAGTGATGGCTATTCACCTGAAACGATGAAGTAGATTTTATATGGTATTGTTGCAAAAATAGAACGTAGTTATCCTTTTTGTGGGTTTATTTGTGCATTATTCATCGGTAGACTAAAAGCATAAGTTAAATTTGAATAATGACAAAAGGAAGGTGATTTATGTTTAAAAAACTATTACTGGCGACAACAATAACTAGTGCATTTGCAATGACTATCCCAGTGGTTAATGCTGCAGATTATAAAATAGACACAGACGGACAGCATGCTTTTATTAATTTTCGGGTTAGTCATTTAGGTTATAGCTGGCTTTATGGAACTTTTAGAAATTTTTCTGGTAACTTTACTTACGATAAGGCTAACCCCTCATTGGATAAAGTAGATGTAATCATTAATACTAAGAGTGTTGATACTAATAATGAAAAGAGAGATGAGCATCTGCGCTCAACTGCTTTCTTAGATGTTGAAAAATATGGGCAAGCTAAATTTGTCTCTACTAAAGTAACTCACGTTTCAAGAAGTAAACTTGATATTGAAGGTAATTTAACCTTGCATGGTGTAACAAAACCGGTAACGATTAATGCAACCTTTGTGGGTGAGGGTAAAGATCCTTGGGGTGGTTATCGCGCTGGGTTTATTGGTACAACGACTTTTAAGTTAAAAGATTTTGATATCAGTACAAAAGATTTGGGTAATGCCAATGAAGAGGTAGAAATGACGTTATCTGTTGAGGGTGTGCGTCAATAAGTTAATAATCCAACATACTTTGAAGCCACTGTATAAAACAGTGGTTTTTTTATTGCCTTGAAAAATGAATGGTTCATAACCATATAGTAATTATCCTCAATTGATAGGAGGGATTAATTATGGCAAGTGGATGGGCGTCAGATGATGCCGTTAGTGAGCAAATTGAAAGCAGTATTAATGATGCGATAGCGCAAGCCAAACAACAGCTAAATTTGAGTGCGAATCAACAAAGTGCTGAGTTTTGTGAGGAATGTGGTGAGCCTATTCCAGAGGGACGACGTAAAGCATTATTAGGTGTTCGGTTTTGTATAAATTGCCAAGAGCGCTTTGATAAAGAACAGGAAAAAGTATTGAGTTTATACAATCGGCGGGGAAGCAAAGACAGCCAACTAAGATAGGAGTGAGATAGGTTAAATTAAAAAGGGGCATCAAATGGCCCCTTTTCATAGATTATTAGTCAATGTACTCAAAGACCATCACAACACGTTGTACGCCTGATATGTCTTTAGCAACAGCAGAAGCCGCTTGTGCTTCCTTGTGGGTGACTAACCCCATTAAGTAAACAATACCATTTTCAGTGACAACTTTAATTCGGCCAGAGGGTACACCGGCTTTGAAAAGCATAGAAGATTTTACTTTCCCTGTAATCCAACCATCACTTGTGCGCGCTAAAAAGCCAGCATTTGGGCCTACTTGTAAGTCATCATGTACTTGCTTAATGCCTTGAACACCTTGTGAGGCAGCTTTTACTGCAATAGGTTTTAAATTAGCATTAGGCACTTGTCCTGCTAATAAAACAACACCGTTGTAACTAACAACGACGATACGAGAATCATCATCTAATTTAGTGTCTGCTTTATCAATATTTACAGCCACTTTCGTTTCTATCAGCGAGTCATCTATCTGCGCTCCCCATGTCCGTTTTCCTAAATTGTCTTCAACAGGCTTGTCTCGTGTAGTACTAACAACTGTTGAACAACCTGTGATGATGAGTGCCAGCAAAAAAGTGATAATTAATGGGAATTGTTTGTTCATTAGTCGCTTCCAAATAATTGATAGTCAATTAAGTTACATAATGCATTAGTAATTAGTAAATGAGCCTCTTGCACCCTGACCATTTTATGGGTTGGTACACAAATCTCAATATCTGTTGCCAATAAAGATGATCTAATTGCACTACTGTCAGTTCCTGTTAAGGCAATCACATTCATTTCTCTATCATGAGCAGCATGTATCGCTTCTATAATATTATCCGAATTTGTATGGCTGGTGATAGCTAATAATACATCTTTATTACTCCCCAGCGCTCTAATTTGTTTAGAATATATTTCAGCACTATCATAATCTGTCATTATCGCAGTAGTAATGGCGTGATTATTGAGAGAAATAGCGGGTAGACTAGGGCGTTTTTGAATGTAATGATTCAGCAGTTTAGTTGTGAAGTAGTCTGCACAAATGGCTGACTCTCCATTGCCACAACTTAGAATTTTTCCATCATTGAGTAAACTATTGACCGCCAAGAGGCTAGCTTTCTCAATTTCATCACTTAAGTTCTCTGAGACTTGTATTAGTGTGTCAATGGCTTCGTGAAAAAATGTTTGGATACGTTCTTGCATAATGATTCTTTATGATAGAGCAAAAGCATTGGTTAACCAATTGATGTTTGGCTTATCCAATGAACCTGTTATAGCAACGATATCAAATTGGCAAGCACTCATCGTAAATCGGGCGTTTTTTTGTAAAAATAGCAGTGCTGTTTTTATGAGTTTTTGGCGTTTAGTATGTGTAACAGTTTCTTGTGTACTTCCCCATTGTTCTGATTTGCGGTAGCGAACTTCAATAAAACAAAGTATTTGTTTATTCAGCATAATAAGATCGATTTCACCAAAAGGACTGAACCAATTACGACTGATTAATTTTAAACCTTGACTTTGTAAGTACTGCAAAGCCAAGTCTTCTGCTTGTTTTCCTGAGTTTAGGTGTTTAGCCATTATAAACTAATAGCAGGCGCAGGTTGAATTAATCCTTTGTCAAAGGTTGCCCAAGGTAGTTTACGAACAACGCGTTGTTGACTATCAATAGAAAGCTCACCTGAAAGGCCCTCTATACGGCTGTTAGGTAAGGCTTTTAATTCAGATAGGCGGGGTATTAAACTCCATGTATCTGCTCCTAATGCATAAAGGCGTGCAAAGCTTGTTTTGGCTTGAGGCCATTGGGCAACAATGGCCTGTTGTACAGGATTGTTATCACTTAATAGCCAAGGCACGTCAGTGAATAATACACCGTTTAGATCAGCATCCTGATTAGCACTTGGCACACCGCTGTAAATATGTGAGGTAGCATAGACAGGGAGATCTTTTTCATCATGATAAGTCAATAATGCTCTTATTTGGCGTGCCATAGCGGGGTCTGCCACCATAAAAAGCATATTATCATTGGCTTCTTTCAGGTTAGGTAGTTTCTTGGTAAGAGCTACCATTTGGCCATCCAAATCAACAGGGCGGTCAATATATTCAATGCCTTCTAATACACCGCCTTGCTCTTCCCATTTAGAACGAAAAGCGGAGAGTACTTTTTTGCCCCACTCGCCTTGTGGCACAACAGCAATAGCATGACGTTTTCCATCATTAAAAGCTCTGGTTGCTGCTTCACGTGCTTCGTCTTCAGGCAATAAACCGAATTGGAAAAGTTGAGGTGGCTGAGTATTGGTATCTGTATAGTTTAAAGCAAGTGTTGTAATAGGTAGCGTTGATTTTTTGCTGAGCTCATTAATTTGTGCTTTGTCTAGTGGGCCAACGACCAATTGAATGCCATCTTTTTGTGCCTGTGCGTAGAAAGCATCCATGGTTGGGTAGTCAGTACTTTCATAAGCTTTGATGGTAACTTTATCTTTGTTGGGCGCTTGGTAATAAGCAGCAATAAAGCCGTTATAAATAGCTTGTGCGTATTTTTGTTTTTGAGGCAATAAGACGGCTATTTTCGAATAGGTTTCAGTGGTGAGCCCTTTAATCGTTAATAATTCCGCAGGTGGATTAATGACAGCTGGATGATTAGGGTTGGCTGCTATCCAGTTTTCAATGTTCTGTTTTTGCTCTGTAACGGTTGAGGCTGTTTTAACTGCTTTGGCAAGTTCTAACCAGCCGCCTGTTTCACCACTGTCAGCCGCGGATAGCAAAGCATCCAATGGGACAGACATAGCTAAACGCCAGATGTTATCTTGGTTATCTTGTGCAGTGTTACCCTTTAAAAATGAGGAGATATAAGAACGCTCACGTAAAGCTTGTAATGGTTTACCTTCTAACTCAAAAGCTGATGCTTTTAGTAACCTAACGCGGACTTGTAGGTCAGGGTCTTGCTCGTCAAGTTGATAAAAGGTTTTACCAGTTAATAAGCTTAGTGCTGTGGTTGTATCTTTTTTGTTGAGTGCAATATTGGCATTTAATAGCGCTACTATCATCTGTTGAGTGTTGGTTAGATTAGCCGGTAGCTCCTTTAAAATTTCTTGTGCTTTAGCTTCTTGTTTGGCCTGAATGTATTTATCGGCTGCAATAAGTCGGTATTGATTAGCAATTTCAACATTACTTTGTTGGTTGGCTAAATTAATTAATTGTGTAGGATTTCCTTGTGTATTAGTAAATGATGGCATTTGGTTGTTATTGTTCAGCGATAAAATATCACAAGCTGTTAATAAAAACGCAAACAAAAAGAGCGCCAACAGGCGTAAATAAACTTTCATAACACTCTATATTTCCCAATAATTGATAATCATTTTATTGTCAATTGTACCTAATATCTTGACTAATGTAATGTGTTGGACGAGATAATAAAAAAAATTTAATGTCTGATTAAGAAATTTCTATATGATAGTTTTGTTTTATAAGGATCATCATATTGGTTTTCTTACGTTTCTATATTAAATTGGCTGTTTTTGGGTCACTCTCCCTAACTTATTAATCCATAAAGAACTGGCGATAATGATCCCCCCTAAGATTAGGCGAGGAATATCAGCCTGATGATTCCAGAAAATAAGATTAACTAATAAACCCGCAGGTATAAGTGCATTGTTCATAATACCTAGCGTACCTGCATCAACTTGACAGGCACCTTTGTTCCACCAGTACATGCCTAAAGCAGAAGCGGCTAAACCAAGCCAAACCAAAATACCCCATTGCCATGCCGTGATAGATAAAACAGAAGAGGGACTACCTAGGAGTAAGAAAGCAGGGAATGCCACAAGAAAACCGCCGATATAAAAATATCCCCAGCGTTTATATTGAGGAATGTCTGAAGGAAATTGCTTGACTAGCTTTTTATAATATACTTGGCCCGCAGCGAAAGTAAAATTAGCTACTTGTAGCAATAAAAAGCCCATTAGAAAGTTTTGGTTAATGGCATCGTAACGAATAATGCCTGCCCCGAAAACAGCCACTAAGGCAGCTACTAATGCCCATGGTTGAAAACGGTGATTTAAAAAGTCATCAATCAATGTGATGTGAAGGGGGGTGAGTATCGTAAATAACAAAACCTCTGGCACGCTAAGTACGGAGAAACTCAGATATAAGCAAACGTAAGTAATACCAAATTGGAGTGCGCCACAGATCATGACTCCTTTTATAAATGAGCTTGCGACTCCCCTCCATTGGGTGATAGGTAGAAAGACTAATGCCGCTAAGCTGATGCGAGTGACTACTGCAAAATAGCTATCAACACTACCGGCTAGATATTGGCCGATAAGACTAAATGAAAAAGCCCATAAAATTGTAACGATACAAAGATAAAGCATGATATAAATTATTCTTGAGTCATTGTACTATTAAGTGAGTACTATAATAGAGTAGGTTATAAATGATGATATTATACAGCTAAATTGATAGTGAAAAGAAAATCTGTTGCTAGAAAGAAAAGTAAATTGATTTTTATTAAAATAGAGAAGAGATATAGTTATGGATACTTCTATAACCCCCAGTAAAATAAAGTACTGGGTTTTTGATATGGATGGTACGCTTACGAATGCTGTGCATGATTTTCCTGCTATTCGTAAGACGCTTGGTATGGCCGAAACGGATGATATACTTGAGTATTTAGCTGCATTGCCTGCATCAGAAAGGGCTGAAAAAAATGCATGGCTTATAGAACATGAACGTGTGTTGGCTGAAAATGCTACACCTGCAAGAGGGGCTATTGAGCTCGTTAATTATTTAGTTTCACAGGAGACGAAGCTTGCCATTTTAACCCGTAATGATCGAGAGCTTGCGTTTATCACTTTACGAGCAATAGGTTTAGAAAAACACTTTCCTAAAACTTTTATTTTAGGGCGTGATGAGGCTAAGCCAAAGCCTTCTCCTGATGGTTTGTTAAAAATTGCGAATGCTTGGCAGATAAAATCTGATCATCTATTAATGATTGGGGATTTTAGGCATGATTTATCGTGTGGTAAAGAAGCAGGAGCACATACTATTTTAGTAAATTACCCTGAAAATACATGGCCTGATCTCGCAGACTGGTATTATCCAAACTGTGAGTTATTATTAAATGATTTAAAAGCAAGAGACTAACTCTTTAATATGTCTATTATAGATGATATGGCAGAACGACATATACTGCAATCAATAGAGCGAGGGGAACTAGATAATCTTCCTGGGCAAGGGAAGGCCTTAGTCATTGATGATGATAGTTTTGTTCCTCCCCAATTAAAGGCAGCGTATAGGCTACTGAAAAACTCAGGTTTTTTACCGCCAGAATTAGAAGATCGTAAAAAGATGCTTGAGCTTGCAGACTTATTAGATACGATTGATGAAGACACGGATAATTATGCGATTAAAGCGAAAGAACTGTATCAGTTAGAATTAAAAATGAAGTTGGCGGGTATGAATACTGACTTCTTACGTACTAAATACAGGCGCTCGCTTGCTTGTGCTTTGGGGTGTGATAAAAAATAGCCCACTAAATAATGGGCTGACTTATTGATGTTGGAGATAGCTAAAAGCCGTGCCAACCCCCTATTTCTTTCCAACGGTTAACGATATTACAAAATAGCTCCGCTGTTTTTTCTGTATCGTAGCGTGCAGAATGAGCCTCTTTTTGGTCAAAATCAATTCTAGCAGCTTCACAAGCTTTGGCTAGTACTGTTTGGCCATAAGCTAAGCCTGCAAGCGTTGCTGTGTCAAAACTTGAAAATGGGTGGAATGGGTTGCGTTTTGCATCTGTTCTAACAATGGCTGCGTTGAGAAAGTTTAAGTCAAAACTACTGTTATGACCCACCAATATTGCACGTTTGCAACCGTTGGCTTTAAGCGATTTGCGAACCCCCCTAAAAATTTCAGTGAGTGCGATGTCTTCTTTCACTGCTGCTCTTAATGGATGATCTAGCTTAATACCTGTAAATTCAAGGGCACTGGCTTCTATATTTGCTCCCTCAAACGGCTCTATTCTATAAAAGTAACTGTGTTCAGGATACAGTAAGCCGTCGTCGTCCATCGAAATTGTGGTGGCTGCAATTTCAAGTAACGCATCAGTGGCAGCATTAAAACCGCCTGTTTCAACATCAATTACAACAGGGAGGTATCCTCTAAAACGTTGTGACATCGGGTGGTGTTGCTTTGAGGTTGAGGTGTCTTCTGTAAATGTATTGTCCATGTAATCAGTTGTCATTCTTACTCTCATTTAAGTATTGCCAATGTATTGTGTCTCCTGCCTTAAGTGGAGTTACTTGATTTTCTCCAAAGGGTAATGACGTTGGTGCTGTCCAATCTTTTCGGATCAACGTGATGGTATCATTATTAACAGGCAAACCATAAAACTTAGGCCCAAAAAGACTGGCAAAGCCCTCTAGTTTATCTAATGCGTGTGCACGATCAAAAGCCTCTGTATAAAGCTCAATGGCAGCATAAGCAGTGTAACAACCAGCACAACCACAGGCTGATTCCTTGCTATGGGTAGGGTGGGGGGCTGAATCTGTTCCTAAAAAGAATTTAGGGCTGGCGCTGGTTGCAGCCCCTATTAAAGCTTCTTGATGGATATTGCGTTTTAGAATAGGTAAACAATAGTAATGTGGATGGATACCACCTACCAATAAATGATTACGGTTGTAAAGTAGATGTTGTACAGTAATAGTAGCTGCGACATTGGTATTTGCTTCTTTTACGAAGTCGACGGCCTCTTTGGTTGTGATATGTTCTAGCACAACCTTAAGAGTCGGGAATTTTTGAACAAGTGGTACTAAATGTTCATCAATAAAGCATTTTTCACGGTCAAATACATCAATATCTGGGCGAGTAATTTCCCCGTGCAATAATAAAGGTATCCCTAGCTCAGCCATGCAAGCCAATGTTGGGTAAATAGCTTCTAAAGAAGTAACGCCTGAGTGTGAGTTGGTGGTTGCACCTGCAGGATAAGATTTTACAGCATAGATCATCCCACTATCTTTTGCAGCCTTAATGTCCTTTATAGAGGTCGTATCAGTTAAATACAATGTCATTAAAGGTTCAAAAGAGTTACCTTTAGGAATATGTGTAAGGATTCTTTCTTTGTATTCACTTGCTTGTTGCACATTTTTAACCGGAGGAACAAGATTAGGCATAATAATCGCACGGCTAAATTGATTGGCTGCATCTTTGACGGTTTGTTTTAATGCGGCGCCGTCACGTAAATGTATATGCCAGTCATCTGGGCGAATTATTGTGATTTTGTCTTGCATAATTAATCCTTACCATAATCATTTAGTTTAACATTTTACCGTAAAAATAGATTAAAGACATATTAAAAAGCTATTTTATTAAGTGTATGCTCATAATGAGTAAGCGTAATCTTTATACTGGTTAGGCTTATAGTTTAGTGTTAGAATGCTATTTTTGTTAAAGATGAAGAGAACTACTTGCGTTAGCGTTTCTAAAAGAGTAGTATTGTCAGCTTAATATGGATTGGGTACTTTGTTTAGTAATTAAGTACTACTATTTTTAACACATTTATTAATTTATTTAAAGGTAAGACCTGAATGCCTGCTGTTAAAGTCAAAGAAAACGAACCTTTCGACGTTGCCTTACGTCGTTTCAAGCGCGCCTGTGAGAAAGCGGGTGTTTTAGCAGATGTACGTAGCCGTGAATTTTATGAAAAACCTACAGCTGAACGTAAACGTAAAAAGGCAGCAGCCGTTAAGCGTCATGCGAAAAAAGTTTCGCGTGAGCAACGTCCAGCTAAACATAACTATTAATAGTAGAAGTTGAGTAATATTAAAACTACTTAGTTTTCAATAGTTGCTTATAAAAGCTCCAATCTTTTGTTAGATTGGAGCTTTTATTTTTTGAGTTTGTTATATAATAAATAGTATGGCTGGTTTAATCCCACAATCTTTTATTGATGATTTATTAAACCGCGTCGATATCATCGATGTGGTGGGAAGCCGTATTTCATTAAAAAGAAGTGGTAAAAACTACTCCGCTTGTTGCCCATTTCATAATGAAAAAACGCCCTCATTTACTGTTAGTCCGGACAAACAATTTTATTATTGCTTTGGGTGTGGGGCCTCTGGAAGCGCGCTAGGTTTTGTTATGGAGTATGATCACCTAGATTTTCCTCAAGCTGTTGAAGTGCTTGCTAGGCAAGTAGGGCTTGATGTTCCATACGAAGAAAATGCTGGAGGTGCGGCAAGGCAATCTATTGAGTCGCCTCTTTATAACTTAATACTTAAGGCCAGTGAGTTTTATCAACAGTCGCTGAGAACGCATTCAACCAAAAAGATGGCTGTTGATTATTTTAAACAACGTGGTTTGACTGGAGTGATTGCACGTGATTTTGCCCTTGGATTTGCTCCACCTGGTTGGGACAATTTAATAAAGCACTTTGAGGCTGATGATAGCCAGCAAAAGCAATTAATTGATGCTGGTTTAGTTGTTGAAAGTGCTGATACAGGGAAACGTTATGACCGCTTTCGTGAACGAGTTATGTTCCCTATTCGTGATGTAAAAGGACGGGTTATTGCTTTTGGTGGTCGTGTTCTGGGGGATGATAAGCCAAAATATTTGAACTCACCTGAAACCCCAGTTTTTCATAAAAGTGAAGTGCTTTATGGGCTCTATGAGGTTCGTAAAAATAACCGTCATTTAGATGAAATTCTTGTGCTTGAAGGCTATATGGATGTGATTGCTCTAGCACAATTTGGAATTACTAATGGCGTTGCAACACTAGGTACGGCGACATCGGAAGAGCATATTAAAAAACTTTTTCGATTAGTTAATAATATTTTATTTTGTTTTGATGGTGATGCCGCTGGTCGTAAAGCGGCTTGGCGGGCTTTAGAATCAGCATTGCCTCATTTGCAGGATGGTCGAAAAGTAAGGTTTTTATTCTTACCTGACGGAGATGATCCAGATAGTTTAGTTCGTAAAGAGGGTGTCGATGCATTCAAAGCTCGCATGAGTCAACAAGCTCAATCATTAACAGACTACTTTTTTAATCATCTTACTGAAGAAGCTAAGCCCACCTCATTAGAAGGAAAAGCACATTTAGCTTCCATTGTGACGCCGCTTTTAACTAAAATGCCTAGTGGTGGTTTAAAGGCGTTAATGTACCAAAAGTTAGAAGAGTTGACAGGGTTAGATCAGCAACATTTATTAGCGATTAAACCAGTAGCTAGCCATGTGAGTCAGCAAGTACCAGCAGCGACTGCTGCACCATTTATACCGGCAGATGAACCAGTACTTTTTGTTAATAAAGCTAAAAAAGTGACTATTTCTCCTGCAATGTCTGCTCTCCATTTCCTATTGCAACATCCTTCATCTTTACAAAAAGTAGAGGGAGCAGAAAAACTAACAGAGATTCCAGGAATTTATGGGCAGTTATTGTCACAAGCTATTATTTTTCTGAAAAAAGAGCCTCGTTTAAATCGTTTCCAGCTATTGGGAAAATTGTCTTCTTATGATAAAGAGGGCGTTTTAACAACATTATTGAATAAAGACCAACTCGTTTCAGATCAAAATGATCTTGAAAAAGAGTTTGTAGACACCATATTAATGCTAATAAAGCAGCAAAGTGAATTGGCAAAACAAAACCAACTTCAAGAGCTACTTAAAAAAGGTAATATGTTAACAGATGATGAAAAAGACCAGTTAAGGTATTTATTGGCCGCTAAGACAAAAAATGATTAGGGTTGGAGTCATTAGCTATTTTCTGTTATACTGTTAGGCTAACTTATTTTTGCTATATCTATTTGGATAGAGTCCTATGTCTGAAAACCAGCAATCCCGTTTAAAAGAATTAATTAGCCGTGGCCGTGAGCAGGGCTACTTAACTTACGCCGATGTAAACGATCACTTGCCTGAGGATATTTCTGATCCAGAACAGGTCGAAGATATTATTCGAATGATCAACGATATGGGGATTAGTGTTTATGAAGTAGCCCCAGATGAAGATGCACTTTTATTATCAGACTCTAATACAGATGAGGTTGCTGCCGAAGAAGCTGCTGCTGTGTTAGCTGCTGTAGAAAGTGATCTTGGTCGCACGACAGACCCTGTGCGTATGTATATGCGAGAAATGGGTACTGTTGATTTATTGACACGAGAAGGCGAAATAGAAATTGCAAAACGTATCGAAGAAGGTATACGTGATGTAATGAGTGCTATTGTTCATTTTCCTGGCCCTGTTGAGCATATTATTGCAGAGTACCAACGTATCACAGAGGGTGGCGGACGTTTGTCTGATCTTTTAATCGGTTATATTGACGCAGAAACTAAAGAATTAACCGACGAAGAAATGTTGTTGGATATCAAAGAAAAAGAAATTGTTGCTAAAAATGATGACGATGACGAAAATGAAGATGATGAAGAGTCATCCGATAGCGATGCAGAAGATGGTGATGGGGGACCCGATCCAGAAGAAGCTCGTATCCGTTTTACAGCGGTAGCTGAGCAGTTCGCGATTGTTCAAAAACTGCTACAAAAAGGTTCTCGTAAATCGGCTAAAGTACAAGAGCAATTGCAAGTTTTAGCAGATATATTAATGCCTATTAAGCTTATTCCTAAACAATACGATATTGTTATAGGCATGATACGTGATGCTTTAAATGGTGTACGTAAGCGCGAGCGTTTAATAATGCAAGCTTGTGTTCGTAATGCTAAAATGCCCCGTGCAGATTTTTTACGTCAATTTCCTAGCAATGAAACAAATACTAACTGGGCAACAAAAATTGCTTCTGGTAAAACTAAATACGCAGAAGGTATAGCACAGCAACTTGAAACTATTCAACAATTACAACAAGAATTGCTTGATATCGAAGAAAGTTTAGACCTTAAAATTGCTGAAATTAAAGACATTAACCGTCGAGTTTCTATTGGTGAGGCGAAAACTCGTCGTGCTAAAAAAGAAATGGTTGAGGCTAACTTACGACTTGTTATTTCGATTGCCAAAAAATACACTAACCGAGGCTTACAGTTTTTAGATCTTATCCAAGAGGGTAATATCGGTTTAATGAAAGCTGTGGATAAGTTTGAGTATCGTCGTGGTTATAAATTCTCAACGTATGCAACATGGTGGATTCGTCAAGCGATTACACGCTCGATTGCAGACCAAGCACGCACTATTCGTATTCCTGTGCATATGATAGAAACGATTAATAAACTTAATCGTATTTCTCGTCAAATGCTACAAGAAATGGGGCGTGAGCCTACGCCCGAGGAGTTAGGCGAGCGCATGGAAATGCCAGAAGACAAGATTCGTAAAGTGCTAAAAATTGCAAAAGAACCGATTTCAATGGAAACACCAATTGGGGATGATGAAGATTCACATCTTGGTGATTTTATTGAAGATGTTACCATGCAATTACCTGTTGATGTAGCTACTGCTGAAAGTCTTAAAGAGGCAACACGTGATGTTCTTTCTGGTTTAACTGCTAGAGAAGCCAAAGTACTAAGAATGCGTTTTGGTATTGATATGAATACGGATCATACATTAGAAGAGGTTGGTAGACAATTCGATGTAACACGTGAGCGTATTCGTCAGATTGAAGCAAAAGCGCTTAGAAAATTGCGCCATCCTACACGTAGTGAGCATTTACGTTCATTCTTAGACGAATAATTTTTATAAAAAGGGTTGGCGAATTTGCTTTCTATCTGTATAATTCGCCTTCACTAATTCTAAAGGGCCTATAGCTCAGTTGGTTAGAGCAGCGGACTCATAATAAGTGGCGCATAGGCAGTAAGAAGTTGAAAAACTTCTGTGGATTGAATAAGTTATATGAAGTTTAGTTGTTTTGTTAAAATACTCATGTAACAGTTGTAAAAGTTTTGGGCCTATAGCTCAGTTGGTTAGAGCAGCGGACTCATAATCCGTTGGTCGCAGGTTCGAGTCCTGCTGGGCCCACCAAAAAGGCTGGTAATTTTATTAAGTTACCAGCCCTTATTTTTTTGCAGCACACTTTACTATTTTTGAATAACCTTTAAAGTCATTAGCTAGCACATTTTGGCGACTTTAAGCTGTTGCTAATGCATGTTGGGGAAGTGATAAAAACCACAATAGTAATAAAGCTAGTTGGTTTTATTTAAAAGAGCTAACGGGGCTTATAGTGTCGTTAAGATGCCAGAAGTGGATATTCACTTTTAAGCAAATCAACAATTATAAACACTACTAAAATGCTTAATGCGTGTTATTAAATGGTTTTGTGTATTTATGATTCATCTGATAAACTATAAAAGTCAGCTATACATCCACTCCATTTCTTACGCTATAATGTTTAGTTGATACAATGAATAAACTACTAACAGTGCTTTTTCTTATTTCTACGACCACATTACCTGCTTTTGCTGATATCCAAGTTTTTACATAAAATTAGAGCTTATAAGACTGGGCGATATCGATGATACAGTTAAGATCCGTAGTGCATCAGACAGAAAGAACTCTAATAGAACTATTCAATCTATGCTTGATAATAAATATTGTATTGTCGATTTAGCTATTGCGCTAGCACCATTTTTTACACAAAACAAGCCTTTAGAATGAATAGTTTACCATTAAGTCCAATCCGCCACCTTCTCTTTTACCCGCATACCCTTTTACCTTTCCAATAAAGGTGAATTTACTCTCTTGAGAGGGTTTTACAGATAATCCTAAGGAAATGATTCCTGTGCCACCTTTGACCTTCGGTTCATCTATTTTATATACTCCATACGTGGTTGCTTTGACTTTACCATCATACTCATACTCATACCCTGTATTTACATGCAGGGTCACTGTACGGCTGTATTGATGGCTGATTTCTACATTGAGTCTGACCCGGCTAGAGTTGACTCGATCAAAGTGAATATTGTCCCCAGCAACATTAACATTTTTGCCCTGTACTGTGGTGTATAAGTATTTGGTCGAGAGATCTAGTGTATTTTTCTCGTTGATAGACAGATTGTAACCAACTCCAATGTGCGTACTGGCATAGTTGGTATTAAGTTTATAGCGTGCATTCTGTCCAGTAGCGAGGTTGACGATATCGTTCGTGTCAAATTTAATCTGTGTTCTTCCATAGCGTAGTGAGCCGTCTGTGTATAGGCCATTATTGAGCTCGTATTTACCAAGCACTCCAAAGCCGTAATAGCTTGTATTTCCATCTCCATGTACATTGGCAGTATTGCTAAAACTGTTATAGCTGTCGTAGCTACCCCATCCTCCTTCAATAATAGCAGCGGCGGTGATATTGTCTTGTTGATAAGAGAGCCCTCCACTTAACAGATAATCATCTGATTTGATGTGAGACCCACTATTATAGCGATTGTATTGAATAGAGGATGTCACAAAGGGAGCCAAGCCGCTGTTCTGGTTTTGGCTGCTAATCACAGATATGGTTTCATAAGCCATCATATCTGCCCCTCGGGTGACAAGCATAGTGTTTGCTAAGTAACCCTCTGATAGGGCTTTGAGTTGTGGGTTGACCCTCACAGGGCTACCTGTAGCACCAACAATTGTCGCGGTGACTTTGTTGTTGGTCGTATCTATGTCTGTTCTTACGTCATAAAGTAAAGATATGCCTTGTTGAGCTTGGCTTATGTTGCTCATAGTTTGGCCTGTTGCTCTTGTTCCTGTAAATGCATTGCTTGATTGCATTAGGACAAAGCTATCATCTACTTTTAGGATGTTGCCAGAGTGTATTCCTACAACATTAACATTGGATTTTATTTCAGCCAAGCTTGTATCGTTGGTGTTAGATGTATCTGTGCCTAATACAATGTCTTGTGCAAAAATAAGTGGGGTGGTTGAATTAGCTAACTCAGGTGTAAGAGTAAAGTTATAGTTCTCAAAGTTTCCCACAGTCTTAAAAGAAGCAGGAGTTTTAGCTGCATAGTTCAGGGTATTACCTGTAAAGACATTGTAGGTTATAGGAGCAAGTGCCGTTGTTGTATTTAACTCAAGATAACCACCATAAAGAGACTGCGTTTGGTCATTGGAGAAATGGGCATTTTCACCGATAGTTATAGTATTGTTTGTTGCACTTGCAATGGAATTTTGATTAAAGAAATCTCCTTTTTCTTTTAGAGAACCGTTTTCGTATACTTCCCCAGTTATAATATTAAAACCAATGCGGCCACCATAAATAGCTGTATTAGATGATGTTAAGTTGCCATCAAAAGTAACTTTATTATTATCTGCAAGAACGTTAACCCTTGATGCGGTGGTACTGGCGTTTGTACTATTACTGCCATTGCTATACATACTTGTGTTGCCGGCTTTTAAGGCTAGATTAGCATCTCCACCCGTAATGTTTCCAATACTGTTATTGCCATTTCCAATGATGACCTCATTATGATTGGCATTAATTTGCGAGCCGTAGGGATAGCTACTAGTTTGGGTGTAGATATTATCATTGGATGCATTATTAGAAGCTGCGGAGGAGTTGGCATCGGCAGATGTTAATACTAAATTAGCATACCCGCCTGTAATATTTCCGATACTGTTATTACCATTTCCAATGGTGACCACATTGTTATTGGCATTGATTTGTGATTTGTAAGCACGGGCATAAGTGTTGGTATTGGTGCTGGCGGTGGCAGCGGGATTAGCAGTTGCGGTAGTAGTGGCATTGGTAGTGGCTGTGTCGGTTGTTAATGCGAGATTAGCATATCCGCCTGTAATATTTCCGATACTGTCAATGTTATTTCCAATGGTGATATTATTGTTATTGGCATTGATTTGCGCGTTGTCGGCACTGGCAGAGGTGTTAGCAGAGCCAAGAGCAAGGGTGTGAGCATTGTTGGTGGCGGTAGCAGTAGCGTTAGCTGTACCAGTTGTTAATTCGATACTAGCATATCCACCTGTAATGTTTGTGATACTGTTAATATCATTTCCAATAGTGATTACATTGTTATTGGCATTAACTTGTGCATCGTTAGCGCTGGTATAGGCAATGGCATAGGCATTCGAGTAGTCGTAAGTTATAGCACTTCCTGTTTTAGTCCATAATACAGCACTACCTCCTGTGACACTGCCATTGATTGTCCCTGCATTATCGTTTATGATAACGCTATTTCCATTAGCCGCTGGGTTTTTAGAATTAATAGCTATAGAAGTATTTGTATTGTTAGTCGAATTAACAGCATCAGCAGTTTCTTGTGAGTAATGTGAAACACCACCATACACATCTCCTACTCCTTGCGCATGAATGAGTGTTACCTTATTATCTGTTACTATGTCCGCATCGTTACTGTACCCACCGATAACAAATTGAGGGTCTGTATTAGCGGTATAATCAACAACAAGGTTAGCAGCACTTAGAACCGACTCATTGGAGTTATCTTGATCACGAAAAACAAGGCCTTTATCGTAATTATTTAATACGGGACTCATCCATTTTGCTTTATCGAGCTCGATATCTTGAGAATCTGCTCGTTCAAGCATCGAGGCTGAGCTATCATTATATACTTGCTCTTGTAATAATTGAGCATAAGAAAAAGAGGATAGAGTAGCCAGCGAGAGGACTGTCAATTTAAAAAAGTGAGAACTTTTAGGATTGTTGTTTCTTTCCACTTTACATTGCCTTGATTTGGAGTATTTGAATCATGCTATATAGAATTTTAATTGATATAAAAAAGGATCAATTAAATAGGGATAGCGTATTGTAATTAGTCGTGATATTCTCTGCCAATTATAAAACAGTTTACTGATCTGCCTCTATTTAATAGATAATTTAATGCCTGCTATTCGCTCTTAGCAGAGGTTATTATAAATTGCCTTACTACTCGTACACATAGGTAACACGAATTAGTATGTGGCTAAAAATAGCCTATAAAAAATAATAAGATATAGCTTTTGCTCAGCGTACTTACAGTCCTTTAGTTGCAGGTTCGATTCCTGCTAGATATGCCAAATAAATCTCATATTATCAATGTGTTATGTTTTTTATTTTTGTGATGGTCTAATTATTTCCGTATCATTACCCTGTAGATTGACATTTAAATTGTATAAGTTCAGACCAGGTGAGAGAGTTAACTTGAAAAAGTGAATATAACCCGTTTTGATATGAGGTATCAGATCTTAAATCAAAACATAAAGAGGTTATGTTCATGTTACATACTAACAATCCAATCACTAAACATAAGAATATCCAGCTTATGGTCAGCACAGAACGAGTAACGAACTGAGGAAGCAAGACATCTTTATTTCTGGTAGCGATGTTAGATCAATTTGGTTAAGACATAGCCTAGACAACTTTAAAAAACGTCTTAAAGCATTAGAAACCAAAGTAGCCAACGAAGGTATTATCCTTAATGACCACAAATAGCTTCTTTAGAAAAGAAAAAGCATGATGATAAAGACAGCGGTGAAATAGAAACTGTTCCCCTTGGTTATCTAGACTGCCAAGATACCTTCTATGTAGGTAATCTAAAAGGGGTAGGAAGAGTCTACCAACAAACCTTTATCGACTTCTAATCAAAGGTAGTTCATTGTAAGTTATACACTACCAAAACACCGATTACCGCGGTTGATATACCTCATCGATAAAGTATTACCGTTTTATAATAACCATGAGTTACATATACTTAGAATACTCACTGATAGAGGAGCAGAGTATTGTGGTAAGGTAGAACATCATGACTATCAGCTTTATTTGGCAATCAATGACATTGACCATACTAAAACCAAAGCCATATCACCACAGACCAATGGCATCTGTAAGAGTTTCCATAAACCATCCTACAAGAATTTTATCAGATCATCTTTAGGAAGAAACTGTACGCTAGCTTGGAAGAGTTACAAAAAGATCTGGATGAATGGCTAGATTACTACAATAATAATCGAACTCATCAAGGTAAAATATATTGTGGAAGAACACCTATGCAAACCTTACTTGATGGGAAATTGATTTGGGAAGAGAAAAACTTAGCTTAAATCTAAACTGACAGATACCTCTTCAAAACAAGGCGCTGTCACATTAGACTTAGGCTACTACATCCTTTAATTCTTTGATTAGCATATTCTATGTGATTATTTTGCTAAAAATATAGATCTATTTCGAGGTTGACATATTTTACTTTTTTAAATAATAATGATTATCATTTTTATTTAAGGCTGGGATGGAAAAAGTTGTTATGTTGTATGCATCGAAACAATATGTATGTAAAGAAATAAATAAGTTGCATGAATCTACGCTGAGTTTGATTCTATCAACCACTAACCTAGAGAGGGAGTTGGAAACCAGTTATACCCCTTATATCTACCATAAAAATGCTTACTATTTCTTGATTTCTGAATTAGCACCACACACTAAAAATATTCAAATAAATCCAGTTTTTAGTTTGTTATTAATTGAAGATGAGGCATGTGCTAAAAACATTTATGCACGTAATCGCTTAGTGTATAAAGCTATTGCTAGTAAGTTAGACAAAAGTGATCAAGACTACCAAGAAATACTTGATATGTTAAGGCAGCGTGCTGGAAAAACAGTTGAGTTATTAAAAATAATGCCAGATTTTCAACTTTTTAAAGCCACTCCAGAGCAAGGACGTTTAATTATTGGTTTTGGTAAAGCTTTCTTACTTGATGCTAATACAGGGCAAGTGACTCAGGTAGATAGAGATTTATTAGGTAAATAATGGCTTAGTATTTGAATTAAATTGATCATTTTATTTAAGGCGAAATAATGTCAACAATAGCGGCACTGTGTAATGATAACAAAACTAGGGGTAGTTCTTTCGATTTAAGTTCTTTTTATACTGAACAGGGGGCTTATGCGTTTAATAAAAAAATACCGGTTAATTCAACAGCACAACAGAGTATTCCTGTAGCCAAAGAGGAAATAGATAATGTTTGGCAAACGTTACGTAGCCAGTCTCTTAACCCTGTTAAAAGGTTGATTTATACCCATATCCCTTTCTGTGCAACACATTGTGCTTTTTGTGGTTTTTTCCAAAATGCTGTAAAAAAAAATGATACGCAGAAATACACTGATTATCTGCTGAAAGAGTTGAAGCAAGATGCAGACTCTACACTTGTACAGTCAACGCCTATCCATGCTATTTATTTTGGAGGAGGAACTCCAACCGCGCTAAGCGCAAGGCAGTTAAAACAGCTTATTAGCTTTTATAAAAATCATTTCCCTCTTGCGCCAGATTGTGAAATCACCATAGAAGGGCGTATATTAAATTTTGATGAAGAGAAAATAGAAACATGCTTAGAGGCAGGTGCTAATCGGTTTTCTATTGGTATTCAAACTTTTGATACGAAAATTAGACGTAGCATGGGGCGTTATGCCTCTAAAGAGCAGGCCATCACTTTTATAGAAAAAATTGCTAATTATAATTCAGCGGCCGTAGTTTGTGATTTAATGTTTGGTTTGCCAGGGCAAACAATGGACTCATGGCAAGCTGATTTGGAAATTGTACAAAATTTGCCGCTAGATGGTATCGATCTTTATGCTATTAATATTCTCCCCAACACTAAATTAGCAGAAAATATTAGCAGTCAAAAAATAACTGCCCCCACTCCAGAAGAAATTTATAACTATTATATCGTAGGGCAACAGGCTTTATATGAGGCGGGTTGGGTACAACTTAGCAATAATCACTGGGCTAGAACTACCCGTGAACGTAATTTGTATAATTTATTAATCAAGCAAGGCGCCGATTTTCTAGCCTATGGTTCGGGAGCTGGTGGGCGACTAGAAAACTATTCATTTATGTTGGCACGTAGTCTTGAACATTATTACTCAGTACTTGACGAGCAACGTAAGCCATTTATGATGCTTATGTACAATAACCAGCCTTCATGGTCTCATCAATTACAAGGACAGGCTGAAACAGGATTGATTCATTTACCTCATTTTCTTGAACAACCAAGTCTATTACAGCCTCTGATTAATAACTGGTATCAAAGTAAACTTATTACAGATAATTCGTTTCACTTACGTATGACGCCAAGTGGTCGTTTTTGGGGGCGAAATATTTACATGGCATTGGATAATATCTTAAAACAGCTCATTGTTTAAACTAATGGCTAACATTTTAAAAAAGGAGTATGGTCTATGACACAACAAGTACTGAAAGATTTCTTAGCAACATCGCCCGACGGTACATTAGAAAAGATAGCAGAAGACTATCACTGCAGTCTTTATGAGGTAGTTTGTTTATTGCCAAATTGCGTTGTTATTCAAGGTGAGCACTTTGATGATGTCTGGAATGAGGTAGGTAATTGGGGGCAAATTGTATTACTAACGCATACAGCAGATGCCATTATTGAGTATTCAGGTGAGTTACCTAAAGGTACGCATAAACATGGCTATTTTAATTTACATAAAACTAATGGGTTAAGTGGTCATATTAAAGCTGAAAATTGCGCACATATTGCTTTGATTAAACGAAAGTTTATGGGAACTGATACAGCATCTATTGTTTTTTTAAATCAAAGTGGAGCAGCAATGCTAAAGATTTTTTTAGGGCGTAATAATGAACGCTATCTACAACCTGCTCAACTAGAGCGCTTTGATTATTTAGCTCAAGTATTGTCTTAACGGCGAAGTCTATGATGAATTCGCTCTTGATTTTTGGTGCAAGTCGCGGCATAGGCAACGATTTGCTAAATCAATAGCAAATGAAAGTAGTAAAACAAAGCTTGGAGTTATTTGGTTTTTACATGATATAAGTTGGCTTAAAACTAAATTTTGAGATGGTTATTCTATGATTGTTATGCAAGAGAAAATGAAAGATGGGGAGCAAGAAGAGAACAAGTTTAGGAGCTTATTAGAGTATTGGAAGAAAGATAATCATTTTCTAATAGTGTCTATTAATAATTTCTCTTTGAGTGCACAGTGTAATTGAAACAAAGAGGTTATAAGCTGTAGTATGACTACAGCTTGTTTAAGTAGTTTTACAAGTCTTGCAGTGATAAAAGATATTGAAGGCACATAAAAACCGCATAAAAACTACCTAAAATAAATATTAGGCACCACGTAGCCACATTCTTCACAATATCAGTATCTATAGGATATATGGATGGAAATATGTCTATAGATACGAGAGCTATATAGGTGGTTCTGTTGCTATGCCAATGTTTGCATATATCACACCACCTTTGAAGAAAATCACTAACAGTGCCAAGAAAAACTCAATGATGGATAAATTTTTATCCTTTTCAGTGAAAATTAATCTGAAAAATGATACAGATAAAGATTTACAAGTTTCTCCTACTGCAATTTTTGTTATTGATTATTCTATTGTGACTATAAGAGGTATCCAATTAACCTTAAAAAAGACTATCAGGCAGATATTAAGTTTTCAGATATATCTATAGATGGCTTGCTCGATGAGAGCATTTCAATTACAACACCTATTTTATTAGCTCCAACTCAAAAGTAATTGAGTTTATATAATCTTCCTAGTATGTATTTTTATTAAAGTAGTTAAGTACATAAGTTTTTCTTATTCGAACTTTTTTATAATCATACTGGTCTAAAAAAATAATAAATTTATGGATATTTATCATGGAGTCAAAAATCTAAAATGTTTGTTGTAGAGTTAACTTATAAAGAACCACTAACAAAAGTTGAGAAATATTTAGAAGAACATAGACGGTTTCTTGATATTCATTATAGTAATGGGTGTTTTATAGCTTCAGGGCCTAAGGTGCCAAGAGATGGTGGTGTTATTTTAGTTAAAAATATGAGTAAAAAAGACTTAGAAAATATCTTGCTCTTCGATCCATTTTATCGTGAGAGTATAGCTGATTATAAAATAATTGAGTTTCAAGTAGTTAAGTGTGCAAGTTGTCTGTCTAGTTTTGTCGAATAATTACTTCATTAAAAAGCCCTAACTTGTAGGGCTTGTTTATCTTTTGCGTTTACAAGCCTTTGACAGCAAAAATCCCTGGTGCATTACGCCAGTAGCCTTTGTAATCCATTCCAAAGCCAAATACAAATCGATCAGGGCACGTTAGCCCTGTGTAATTGGCTGAAAAACCAGGGATTGCTTTTCTATCATGTTCTTTATCTAACAAAACAGTGGTGTAAACAGCATTAGCACCCGCATGTTGGCAATATTGTATAATAGCTGCAAGTGTATTACCTTCATCTAAGATGTCATCAATAATGATAATATCTCTGTCGATAAAAGAAACTTCTGGTTTAGCTTTCCAAAATAACTCTCCGCCAGTGGTTTCTTTTTTGTAGCGAGTAGCATGTAAGTATGAGATTTCTAGCGGAAAATCTAATAAGGGTAAAAGTTGGCCAGCAAAAATTAGTCCGCCATTCATTACGCAAAAAACGATAGGATTTTTATCCGCAAGGTCATTAGTGATTTCAGTTGCAATTTTTTTGATAGCTGCATCAATCTCTGCCTTTGTAAAGAGGCAATCTGCTTCTTTTCTTACGGCTTTAATAGCACCCATATCAATGCTCATAGATAGCTTTACCTGTGTGGTTAATAAAAGAGGTCTATTTTACATCAATGAACAATGATTCATAGCTTTTTCTTATTCGTCACGGCCATCTAACATTGTTCTTTTTAGTAAAATATAAACAGCTCCAGTACCGCCATGCTTGGGTTGGCAAGAGCTAAAGCCAAGTACTTGGGGGTGTTGTCTTAACCACGTATTTAGGTAACTTTTTAGAATAGGTTTTGACTTGTCTTTTCTTAATGCTTTGCCATGAGTTACTCTAACACAACGTACTTCTATTTTTGTTGCTTCTTCTAAAAATTCCCATAAAAGTTTACGTGACTGTTCAACGGTTAAGCCATGTAAATCGATACTGCCTGCAAATGAAATTTGCCCAGCTTTTAGTTGTTGCATTTGTGAGCTTCTTACGCCGTTGTTAGACCAAAAGAGTTGCTCTTCAGGTTCTACATCAATAATAAATTGGTCAGATAGCCCATCAACAATATTTTCTTTGGATAGAGCGTTGGCTGCATTGTCCCTTAATGCTTTTAGTTGTTTTTTATCTTTAGGTTTGACGCTTAGATCAACTTTGTCACATTCAATTGGTTTTACATTTTTCATCTCGGAACGAAATAAAGAGATATCGTCATCTATCATATCTTTCCCTTAATAGCCTATTTCATATAAAGATTGTTGGTAACATGATACTGTATTTATATTCTTTTTTGATCAGATTAATCGATTAATTTTTATTTAATGACTTTCTTTGTTGAATGGAGCTTAAGAGAACAAGTGCTAATTACAGTATTACCTATATTTTCTATGAGTAATACTGTATCAAGTGGACGACTATAATCCTAAGATTGATAACATAATAAAGGTTGCAAATAGAACGAAATGGGTCATTCCCTCAATGGCATTTGTTTCTCCATCATTTAGGTTAATAGCACCAACAAATAATGTGAGAACGACCATAACTGTTTGCGGAATGGTAAGCCCCATGGTGATTTGTTGACCTGTGATCAGGGCAACTGCTTCCACTACGGGAATAGTAAGAATAACGGTTGATAGTGTTGCACCTAGTGCAATATTAATAACAGGTTGCATTCTATTAGCAAGAGCAGCTTTTAATGCGGTGAGAATTTCAGGGCTTGCTGAAATGGTTGCCACGACTAAACCTAGTAAAATAGGAGGGATATCCAGTCCTTTAACACCAGTGTTAAGAACGGTTGACATTACTTCAGCTAATGCCCCTGTTAAGATAATGCCGATAATGAGTAAAATAATAGCTGGTTTAATAGATGCGTGTGTTGAATGCTCCTCTGCATTGCCGAGTTTATTTTTATCAGCATAACTGTAATGGAAAAAATAACTATGACGGCCAGTTTGCATTTTTAAGAAGAGGGCGTAAAGGACAATCATTATGCCAATAGTGAAAACAGAATAGTATGTCCACTTGTCAGTTGGTAAAAACTCAGGAACAAGCATAGAAATACCAACAGCAGTCATAATCATGACAACATAAGTTTTACCTGCGTCATCATTATAAACTTGTTCGCCATGACGTAAGCCTCCTAAGAGCGCGGCGAGGCCAATAATCCCATTCATATCAAGCATAATAGCCGCATAGATTGTATCACGTGCAAGCGTTGGGGAGTGTTCATGGCTCATCATGATAACTAAAATAATAACTTCAACTAAAACAGCTGAGAGAGTCAGTACCATTGTTCCATAAGGTTCACCAATTTTTTCTGCAATCACTTCAGCATGGTGAGCTACACGAATAGCCACGCCAATAATAACAATAATGAGAATAACTGCTGTTATAAACGCTAGTGAGCGGCCATTAGCTATCAATGTATGTTCCATTGTATAGGCAAAGATTGTTGCTATTAAACCCAGCAACATCAGTTTTTCTTTTTTTAATAGATCCGTCATAGAATTATTTTTCCAATATATTAAGTAAGTTATAGTTATTTACGAAGGGATTTTTCTGTTTCGGTTAATATTCCACGTAGGATATTCATCTCAACTTTGCTCAGTTGTGCTTTTCCGTAGAGTTTGCGGATTCTTGTCATTAAATGTTTAGGTTGTGTAGGATCAAGGAATTTAATAGTCACTAGTAGTTGTTCTAAATGCTTATAAAATCGCTCTAACTCATCATGTGTGCAAGGTTGATCCGCGGTTTTGTCAGAGGTGGCTTTTTCTAGTGGTTTAGTTTCTAACCAAGCCATTCTTGTTTCATAAGTAATCACTTGTACTGCCGCGGCAACATTTAGTGATGAAAATACCTCATCACTTGGAATGTGGATATGATAGTTGCATTGCTGTAATTCTTCATTAGTTAGCCCTGCATGTTCACGGCCGAAAACGAAGGCCACCTGTTGATTATTGATTGTTGACTCAATAGCTTTTTGGGCGGCTTCTCGTGGGTTGAGCAATGGCCAAGGAATTTGTCTTTCTCTTGCGCTAGTCCCGAGTACGATATGACAGCCTGTTAATGCTTCTTCAAGCGTATTCACTGTTAAAGCGTTTTGAAGAAGATCATCAGCGCCCGATGCCCTCGCACTAGCTTCAGGATTTGGAAGCAAATGTTTTGGGTTAACGAGCACAAGCTGAGTTAACCCCATGTTTTTCATCGCACGAGCTGTGGCTCCAATATTCCCTGCATGAGTTGTAGCTACCAACACAACACGAATAAACGATAAACTCATACTTACGATTAAGCCTTATAGAAATTTAATATCTTTTTGATGTGTACCAAAAATTTTGTCACCTGCATCCCCTAAGCCAGGAATAATATAACCTTTGTTATTTAGATGAGAGTCTATAGAGGCGGTATAAACTACCACGTCTGGGTGTACTTTTTCAAGAGCAGCAATACCTTCTGGGGCCGCAACAAGAACGAGGGCACAAATACCTTTACACCCTGCTGCTTTTAACATGTCGATAGTTGCGATCATTGAGCCGCCGGTGGCAAGCATTGGGTCAATAATTAATGCATTTCGTTGGTCAATTTCATAGGCCAGTTTTTGTAAATAGGTATCAGGCTTTAATGTTTCTTCATTACGGGCTAAGCCAATAACACTGACTTTGGCGCTAGGAATAAGGTCTAAAACTCCTTCGAGCATACCAATTCCTGCGCGTAAAATAGGAACAATGGTAATTTTTTTGCCAGCAATTTTTTCAACACTGACTTGGCTGCCATCCCAGCCGTTTATAATACAGGGCTCCAGTGGAAGGTCTTTGGTTGCTTCATAAGTGAGTAGAGTGGCAATTTCTTGTGCAAGTTCTCTGAAGTGTTTGGTACTAATATCATTACGTCGCATTAGACCGATTTTATGCTTAATTAACGGATGATTAATTTCATGAATAGGCATATTGGTTTCCATCAAGATAGGGCGCAATATTACAGAAGGTTGTATTGTAGCGCTAAAGCGGAATGATTTATACGGGTAATTGCAATTAATTAAGCGCAGTAAGCACATTTTTATGGATGTACTTACTATGTGATGAAGAATGATTAGTTATCTACACTCTCGTGGTAAAAGATCTTTTCTTCGTGTAGTGGACTCGCATGTCCACTTATGAGTACTTGGGCCAGGCGTCATGGTAAGAATGATTTGTTGTCGAGAAATGTCAGGAATAGAGACATCTTTTTTAAATGTTAGAATAATTTGACACTTGTCTGTTGCAATAACGCCCTCTACATAATGTACCTTGGTAAGTATTCGATCGACATTGCTAATAGCGTTCTCGCTACAAACTTGATTTTCAGCGTAATAAGCCGACATCTGTGATTTGAATAGGATAACAGTTTTAAGTCCTTGTATAAGTGCTGTTTTTTGGACTTCATCCATTTTTTCTTGTTCGTTCTTACAAGCTGATAGAAGAATACTAGAAACTGATAATAAGCAAAGCAAAGCAAAGCAAAGACGTTTCTTCATTTTTTATCCCTTGCTGCATAGTTAAGTTATATCCCTTTAATATAGCATGTTATCGATAGAAAATATTATGGAATCAATATATGTTCATTTTCTAACATATCGACTAATCGAATAAGTGGTAATCCCATCAAGCTAGTAATATCTGAGCCTTCCATTGCTCTAAAGAAACAAATTCCTAGTCCTTCTGCTTTTATGCTACCAGCACAATCAAAAGGTTTTTCTATTTCTAAGTATCTCATTATTGCAGCATCCGACAGCTCTCTAAAATGAACATGGAAAGGAATACAATCTACTTGTAAGTTTTGTGTTTTGCTATTATATAACGCTAGTCCTGTGTAAAAGGTAATGGTTTTGCCGCTAACATCTTTTAGTTGTTGAAATGCACGCTCAAAGGTATGAGGTTTGCCCATAATTTTGCCATTGTGACAGGCAACTTCATCTGAACCAATAATAAGATGATCAGTATACTGATGAGTAAGTGCTTTGGCCTTATTAATGGCTAAACGTTTAGTCATTTCTTGTGGCTGCTCATTTTTTAATGGTGTTTCATCAATATTAGGTGAGGTCGCGATAAAGTTTATTTTTAAACGCTCAAGTAGTTGGCGGCGATAGGTGGAACTAGAGGCAAGTATGATAGGTAACATAAGCGTTCCTGTTAATAAAATAAATAAATTGTATCAATTATTGCATTTTATACATAATTTCCTTTGACAGATATAAAGAACAACCATAAAATAGCCGCCCTATGTCAAATGGCCTAATTCCAGATTATATTGAACCTTATAAATTAGCCGATCGTAATATCACTTATAAAGGGAGTATTACATTAGCTGATTTGCCACGTTTGCATGAGGCACTTGCTACTGATGAAGTAAGTATCGATGTTGAAGTGGTATTTAAACGGGGTGAGCAAAAACAAGCATTGATGTCTATTATGCTTGATGCGAAAGTATGTTTGGTTTGCCAACGTTGTTTAGATATAATGACTTTTTGCACTGCAGGGACATATCACTATATGTTCATGGCAGATGAGAAAGAAGAGGTATTATTACCAGAAGGATATGATGCTCTTGAGTTAGGAGTTAAAGATCCTTTTGATTTAAAGGTATTGATAGAGGATGAGCTATTGCTAGCGCTTCCAATTATTCCAATACATGAGTTAAATGAATGCCAGCAATTGGTAAAGCTCGATGAGCCAGAACCAATTGAGACTGAGGTTAAACGGTCAAACCCATTCAGTGTTCTGGCGCAGTTAAAGCGTGACCCAAAAGCTTAGGAGTTAAATTATGGCTGTTCAACAGAACAAAAAATCACGTTCGGCTCGCGATATGCGCCGTTCTCACGATGCATTAGATTCAAATGCTTTATCTGTTGAGAAAACAACAGGTGAAGTACATTTACGTCATCATATAACACCTAAGGGTGTTTATCGTGGACGTCAAGTTATTGTTGAAGATCAGGATTTTGACGAATAATTGAACGCCCCTGTTATTGCTGTTGATGTAATGGGGGGGGATTTAGGCCCCTCCTGTACAGTGCCTGCTTGTATCTCTTTTCTAGAAGATACGCCTCTAGTAAAATTAATTTTAGTTGGACTGTCCGCTGAAATTACTTCGTTATTGCCCCCATTAACTGATAGTGTTCATGAGCGAATTGAAATCATTGATGCAACTGATGTCATCACTATGGATGATCCTATTGCTGTTGCCTTAAGAGCCAAGCCCCAATCTTCAATGAGACTCTGTTTGGAGTTAGTGCGTGAAGGTAAAGCAAATGCTTGTGTAAGTGCTGGCAACACTGGGGCGTTGATGGCTTTGGCTCGTTTTACATTAAAAACTATCCCTGGGATAGATCGTCCGGCAATGATGTGTTGTTTACCGACACAAGCTAATAAAGATTGCTATCTATTAGATTTGGGTGCTAATGTTGATTGTAGCGCCGAACAATTATTTCAATTTGCTGTTATGGGGTCAGTTGCTGCCGAAGTCATGGGTGTTATTAACCCTAAGGTGGCGTTATTAAACATTGGAATTGAGAGCATAAAAGGTAATCAACAAGTTAAGCAAGCAACATCGCTTTTAGAGTCGCAAAATAAATTAAATTATATTGGTTTTGTTGAGGGCGATGGTGTTTATCGTGGTGATGTAGATGTTGTTGTGTGCGATGGTTTTGTTGGGAATGTCTTGCTTAAATCTAGCGAAGGCGTATTAAAGTTATTAAGAACGCGCTTAGAAAATCGTTTTAAAGCAAATTGGCTAGGAAAACTAAAAGGTTTTTTAATGTTTTTACCTATGCTAAGAGGATTACGTAAAGATTTTTCTCCTGAACAATACAATGGTGCAAGTTTTTTAGGTTTACAGGGAGTAGTAGTAAAAAGCCATGGGGCTGCTGATGGCGTCGCTTTTAAGTCAGCTTTACGGCATGCTTATACTGAAGTAGAGGAAAACTTACAAGCACGATTATCAAAGCAAATAAGTTCATTGTTAGAAGATGTCTTATTACAATAGATTTATCGCTTCGAATGAAAAGCCAATTTTTGTGCTGCACTATTTTTAGGTTTATATTTTAAATTTTTTGATGAATATGATAAATATCAATATGGGCTTATTAGAGGATTGTTATGCCAATAATGAAAAAATATAGCTATTTAAAATGTGGGCTATTAGTTGGATTATTAATCGCAAGCGTGAATACGTTTGCATTTGATTTAAAAGAAAAGCGTAAAGAAGTAAATTTTATAACTGCTGAGTTGCCGGCTTGTAATGATGTTAGTGAAGACACTCTAAAGTTACCCGAAGATCCTCGTGCTGAGTTATATTACCAAGCAGCCATAAAAATATTTGGTCAAAATGATACAGACCATTATCCACAAATGTATATTCTAGCAAATAAATCGGCTGAAATGGGGCATTGGCGAGCCAAGCTGATGGTCGTACGTTTGTATTTAAAACATTCAGACAGTGAGTATACGGACTATCAGCCAGAAAAGGCTAAAGCCTATATGGTAGAGATGTTACAGCAAAATATTCCAGCGGCTTATTATGCTATGGGGCAGTTCAAATCAAATGGTACGGAAGCCTTTAGAAGTATTCCGATTCCCGCTTCTGTTTTTTTGTTTGAAGCGGCTAAATTAAATTATCCTGATGCATTATCAGATCTACATGATATTTTTATCAGTATAGGGCGTACAAAAGATGCTAATGTAATGCTTGGCTGTGCGGTGGCTAAAAAGCAAGATAATGCTGAAGCGTTGTTTAAAAAATCGAATGAACTAGAGACGAATGCAACAAAAGAAGCAGAAGTGATGGATTCTTTTAAGTATTTATATCAAGCTATAAAAGCTGGAAGCTATAATGCATTAGCGAGCATCGCAAATAAAGAAAGTTATTATAAACAGCAATATGGTAAAGATTATTTTTCTAAAGAGTTTTTAGAACGTATGGCCATGTTACAAAAAGCCAAAAACTCTGTTTATCTTAATCGTGATATTTATCGTAAATCCTTAGGTAAGCCCGATGAAATGCGAGGCAATGCAACCTTAGTGTTTTCTAATTTAGAAAAAGTTGCACCCTTGCCACCTGAAACTTTACCCCAATGGAACGGCGATATTTCAATTGCTATGTCAGAAAAAGAGGCCGTAAATTATCGAACTGATTATGATTATGACCAGCTGGTAAAAGAGGCAGAAGCGATTGTAGTGAAAAAAGAACGGCCTATAGAAGAAGTCCTCACAAAGAATACCTCAAAATAAATTGTAGTGACTGAAGATTAAATATATTTTATATAAATTTAATCTTACGGTAAGATAGAAAAGTAACCATTAAAATTACAAATTAATTAGGATAAAATTTATGTCTGTTGTTTCTGCTTTTGTTTTTCCTGGACAAGGTTCGCAAGCGATAGGAATGTTAGCTGATATAGCAAAAGATCATTGTATTATTAAGGATACCTTTGTCGAAGCATCTGATGCTTTAGGGTATGATCTTTGGCAGTTAACCCAGGAGGGGCCTAAGGAGCAATTAGATCAAACTGATAAAACACAACCTGTCATTTTGACTGCCTCAATAGCTTTATGGCGTTTATGGGGTAATCAAGGCAATGCACAGCCCTCTTTTATGGCTGGTCATAGTCTAGGAGAATATTCTGCACTAGTAGCAGCTCAAAGTTTACCCTTTAGTGAGGCCGTTAAACTGGTTGAATTACGTGGACAATTAATGCAAAAAGCCGTACCTGTAGGACAAGGCGCAATGGCAGCTATTCTCGGCCTTACAGATGAAGAAGTCAGAGAAGCTTGTGCAGAAGCTGCTCAAGGGCAGGTTGTTAGTGCAGTGAATTTTAATGCACCAGGACAAGTAGTGATTGCTGGTAATACTGAGGCGGTAACTCGAGCGATTGAAATTTGCAGTGCTAAAGGAGCAAAACGTGCTTTACCTTTGCCTGTTAGCGTACCATCTCATTGTGATTTGATGAGGCCTGCCGCAGAAGAATTTGCTGCGTCATTAAGTGCCGCTACATGGAAAAACCCTAGCATTGCTATTGTGCAAAACGTTACAGCGGATGTGAGCAGAGATTTACAAACGCTAAAAGAAAACCTTTTGGCGCAGTTATATAGCCCTGTAAGATGGGTTGAGTCAGTTCAACTGCTAGCTAAGTTAGGCGTAACTTCATTGGTAGAGTGTGGCCCTGGTAAAGTATTGGGTGGTTTAAATAAACGCTGTACTAAAGAGTTAGCTAATTATTCATTAGAAACACCAGATGCTTTTGCTGCAACTGTTTCAGCCTTACAATCATAGGAAATAAAAATGAGTTTATCCGGTAAAATTGCTTTAGTAACAGGCGCTAGTCGTGGTATCGGCCAGGCCATTGCTTTGGAGTTAGGTGCACAAGGTGCAATTGTTATTGGCACGGCGACTACTGAGTCGGGTGCAGAAAAAATTACCCACTATTTAAAAGAAAATAAAATTTCAGGTGTTGGTAAAGTATTAAATGTGACAGATGGAACTTCAGTAGAAACTGTTTTATCTGATGTGACTAAAGAATTTGGCGCCCCTAGTATATTAGTAAATAATGCGGGCATTACACGCGATAATTTAATGATGCGTATGAAAGATGATGAGTGGTATGATGTTATCGATACCAATTTAAATAGTCTGTACCGTCTTTCAAAAGGTGTGCTAAGGGGAATGACTAAAGCCCGTTGGGGACGTATTATTAGTATTGGTTCAGTTGTTGGTGCCATGGGGAATGCCGGACAAGCAAATTATGCTGCGGCTAAAGCCGGTTTAGAAGGGTTCACGCGTGCCCTTGCACGTGAACTTGGCTCTCGTTCAGTTACGGTTAATGCAGTCGCCCCCGGTTTTATTGATACTGATATGACTAAAGAACTACCTGAAGCTCAACGTGATGCGCTATTAGCGCAAATTCCGTTAGGACGCTTGGGACAAGCTAAAGAGATTGCTCAAACAGTTGCTTTTTTAGCCTCTGATTCAGCATCTTACATCACAGGAACAACGATACCTGTCAATGGTGGTATGTATATGAGTTAATTCATATCTACCCAAAATGTAAAGATTATCGTAAAATAGCAAAAATAACCTAGGGATTTTTCTCTAGAACTTTACGGAAGGGTTTAAATTTTACTTGCTAAAAGTAATCACCTTTCTATAAACTTAGCAAAATGGCACAACAGAGCCAAATTATCCAACTTAGGAGTGAAAACAAGGTATGAGCACCATTGAAGAACGCGTCAAGAAAATTGTAGCAGAACAACTTGATGTTAAAGAAGAAGAGGTTACTAGTAATGCTTCTTTCATTGAAGATCTAGGTGCAGACTCTCTTGATAATGTTGAGCTGGTAATGGCTCTGGAAGAAGAGTTTGAATTAGAGATCCCTGATGAACAAGCTGAAAAAATTGGTACTGTTCAAGATGCTGTAAATTATATTTCTGCAAATATTGAAGAATAATTTATATCTCTAAATAAAAAACCGCACATTTTTAAATGTGCGGTTTTTTATTTTATAAGAAATTATAAATTGGTAAGTTTATAGGCTAACCAATAAGACTATAGGCGTGTCAGTAAAAATATGTTCTAATAGGTTATATAAATTCATTATAATATCTTTATTGATTAACATAACTTACTTAAATTAGCTAAGGAGAAGACGGTGTCTCAAAGACGAGTTGTTATTACTGGCCTTGGGATTGTAAGTCCTGTAGGAAATGATGTAGTAAGCAGTTGGCAAAGCATTATTGAAGGTAAAAATGGTGTAGAACCATTAACTGATGTAGATTTTAATATTTCAGAATTTCCTACCCGTTTTGGTGCGCCTGTTAAAAATTTCTCTGTAGAACCTTATTTGTCTGTTAAAGATGCTAGAAAGATGGATGTTTTTATCCAGTATGGCGTTGTTGCAGGAATGCAGGCGGTAGAAGATTCTGGATTAGAAATTACAGACAGTAACCGTGATCGTATCGGTGTTGTTATTGGTTCAGGCATTGGTGGGCTACCCAATATTCAAACAAACTGTGATGCATTAGCCAATCAAGGGCCACGTCGTGTTTCCCCATTTTTTGTTCCTGGTGCAATTATTAATATGACATCAGGCTTATTATCTATCAACTTAGGGGTGCATGGGCCTAATTACGCAATAGCAACAGCTTGTGCCTCAGGTACACATAGTATTGGTATGGCTGCGCGTAATATCATTCATGGTGAAGCCGATGTAATGATTGCAGGTGGTGCAGAAAAAGCTACTTGTGGCATTGGTTTAGCTGGCTTTTCGGCTTGCAGAGCACTCTCTACACGTAATGATGATCCTGCAACGGCCAGTCGCCCTTGGGATAAAGATCGTGATGGTTTTGTACTTGGTGATGGAGCAGGGGTATTAGTTCTTGAAGAGCTCGAACACGCTAAAGCGCGTGGTGCAAGAATCTATGCTGAGTTAGTAGGAGCAGGCTTTAGTGGTGATGCTTATCATATGACAGCACCAACCACAGATGGTAAAGGGGCTGCTACCTGCATGAGAAATACATTACGCGATGCTGGGCTTAATATTGATCAAATAGATTATATTAATGCACATGGTACTTCTACACCTGTTGGTGATTTGGCTGAAGTATCAGCAGTTAAGTCAGTTTTTGGTGAACAAGCGTATCGATTCCCTATTAGCTCAACTAAATCAATGACTGGACACTTATTAGGTGCTGCGGGAGCTATAGAGGCAGTGTTTAGTACACTCGCTATCCGTGATCAAATCGTACCACCAACGATTAACCTAAAGGAAACAAGTGAAGGATGCGATTTAGATTTCGTTGCAGGTGAAGCGAGATCTTCGAAAATAGATACAGTATTATCAAACTCATTTGGATTTGGTGGAACCAATGGTAGCTTAATTTTCCGTCGTTTTTCTTAATTTTACAATTGATGATGCGAATATTCTTAATTGCTGTTGTTACTGTTATTATTTTAATAGGCGCTGTGGGTGGTATTGGTTATTGGAAATATAATGCGGCATTAGAGCAGCCGCTGATGATAACTAACGAGCAAACCATTATTGTCCCGAAAGGGGCATCGCCTAATGCAATGTTTTCTCTTTTAGAAAAGAAGGGCATTATTACAGATGCCTCTTTTCTTCGACTCTATTGGCGTTTAGAGAAGAAAGGGCATACTATTCATGCAGGTGAATACCTTTTAAAACCTGGTATGGATATTAAACAGCTTATCTCCATTTGGTTAAAGGGCGAGGTAGTTCTTTATAAAATTACGTTGGTTGATGGTTGGAGTTTTAAACAAGTAAGAGCTGCTTTGGGCAAACAAGAAGCCCTTAAGTTAATTACTCAAGAAATGACAGATCAAGCAATAATGGATAAGCTAGGTGTGTCAGATGTTCATCCTGAAGGCCAGTTCTTTGCAGATACTTATGTTTATATGCGCGGTGATACAGATTTAAGTATTCTACAACAAGCACATAAGCGTCTTGTTGATGAGTTAGATGATGCTTGGCAAAATAGAGCAGATGACTTGCCTTATAAAACCCCTTATCAAGCACTCATTATGGCATCTATCATAGAAAAAGAAACTGGTGTGGCGGAAGAAAGACCAAAGATTGCTGGAGTCTTCATTCGTCGCCTAGAAAAAGGGATGTTGTTACAAACAGATCCAACGGTTATTTATGGAATGGGTGATAGCTACAAAGGTAAAATTACCCGTGCCGATTTAAAGAAAGAAACACCTTATAATACTTATGTTATTTCAGGTCTACCCCCCACACCTATTGCGATGGTGAGTAGAAAAGCGATAGATGCAGCACTTCATCCTGAAGAAGGAAAGTTCTTATATTTTGTTGCTAATGGCGATGGTAGCCACGTGTTTTCTGAAAGTTTAACTGAACACCAACGGGCTGTTCGAAAATATCAATTAAATCGTCGTGCAGACTATCGTTCTAGCCCACCACCACAGGAATCGAAGTAGATCACAATGTTTATAACATTCGAAGGGCCAGAGGGTGCAGGAAAGTCTACGAATATAGCTTATCTTGCTAAAAGCTTAGAAAAAGCGGGATATTCTGTTTTAGTCACTCGTGAACCAGGTGGTACAGTATTATCCGAAAAAATTCGTGAATTATTGATTAATCCCGATTTTAAAGGAATGGCCGTTGATACTGAGTTGCTATTAGTTTTTGCCGCACGAGCAGAACATTTGAATCAAGTTATTTTACCTGCTCTTAAGCGTGGTCAGGTAGTATTGTGTGACCGTTTTACTGACGCAACCTATGCCTATCAAGGTGGTGGTAGAGGTATTGATGAAACTAAAATAGCCTTGTTAGAAAACTTAGTGCAAGGTAGTCTAAGACCTGATTTGGTGTTTTTGTTTGACTTGGATGCTGATATTGGTTTATCTCGTGTTAAAAATTCAAGACAAGGATTAGATCGTTTTGAACAAGAAAGTCTAGATTTCTTTGAGGCGGTTCGCGCCGCTTATTGGCATCGGGCAAAACAAGATATGAAACGATTTCGTATTGTGAATGCTGGCCAAACATTGGAAGAAGTTCAATTGCAACTTGATAATTATTTAATAGAAATTTTAGGGTATTTAAATGCTTGATAAGTTGCTACCTTGGCAGCAGATGTTATGGCAACAAATGGTAAGTAATAAAAAGCTAGCGCATGCCTATTTGTTTTATGGTAAAAAAGGGATAGGAAAATATTTATTTGCTGAGCGCCTTGCTCATTACTGGCTATGTCTTTCACCAGTCCATGAGCAGCCTTGTGGGCAATGTAAAAGCTGTCACTTGCTTTTAGGAAGTGGTGCTCATCCTGATATTTTTCATTTAATGCCCGAAGATTCAGAATTTATAAAAGTGAATCAGATTCGTGCATTGATTGATTTTATTAATCAAACGCCGCAAATATCACCCTGTAAGGTTGTTTTATTAGAGCCGGCAGAGGCATTGAATTTAAATGCAGCTAATGCCTTATTAAAGAGTTTGGAAGAACCAGCAGGAAATAGCCGTCTTATTTTGGTGAGTCATCAAATAGGCCAACTATTGCCCACCATAAAAAGTCGATGTATACAGCAGTTGTGCCCATTACCTAAACAAGAGAATGCTTTGTTATGGATGGGAGAGGCGTTACCTGATCTAACGAAAGAACAGCTATCACAACTGTCGATGTTGGCAGGAAATGCGCCACTTTATGCTGTTGAGTTACACCAGCAAGGTATCTTAGCACAACGTGAGTTAGTAGTGGCTGATATGAAAAAATTATTGAAGCAACAGGTTGTTGTGAGTCAAGTGGCAGAAGCTTGGAATGCTATACCGCTATTGGTTATCTTTGATTGGTTTTGTCAGTGGATACATACTATTTTGTGTTTTCAAGTAACAGGCGATAAAAACACACTGGGTGCAGAGGATATGCAAAAGGTATTAGGTTATGTAGCAGATAAATCAACGCCAGAAAATGTAAGACAGTTACAAAATAAGTTACTACAGGAAAGACAAAAAGTATTAGCCAAGGCTAATTTAAATAGAGTTTTGCTATTAGAGAGTGTGTTAATTGACTGGATTAACTTACTTCAAGCAAGGTAGAATGGTTAAATTATCAGATAGGGAGAGAATCTTATGTCATTTATGGGTGGTAATAGTATTATTAATGTAAGTATTCCGAATAAAAATGTACTATATGCGTCTTATATGCCTTTTGTAACAGATGGTGGGATATTTGTAAGAAGTCAAAGAAAGCATAGTTTAGGTGATGAGGTTTTTTTATTGATCGATTTGCTAGATGAAGAAGAAAAGCTCCCTGTTACAGGTAAAGTCGTTTGGATATCACCTGCAAATCAAGGTAATAGAGTAAAAGGTGTCGGGATTCAGTTTTCAACAAGTGATTCTGCACCAATTAGAGAGAAAATATCTAAATATTTGGCTGGATTATTAGAAGGTAATACACAACCAACATTTACCATGTAGTGCTGATCGCTGTAACGTTATGTCTTATTTAGTAGATTCGCATTGTCATCTTGATTGTTTAAAGTTAGATGATACAGAAAACCTAGCCAGTATCTTGGAGCAAGCAAGAGCAAAGGGCATTAAACATTTTCTATCAATAGGTGTCAGTAAAGATAATGCAGAAACAGTATGTGCTATTGCTGCAGCGCATTCTGATGTTCATTGTACGGTAGGTATTCATCCCTTAGATTTAATGGATAAAGAGCCTGTTATGTTAGATTGGTTACTGCAAGCGATTGATCGTCCGAAGGTAGTAGCCATTGGTGAAACAGGGCTGGATTTATATTATCAACCAGAGACCGTCAAGGCACAGCAGGCTTCTTTTGAGCTTCATTTAGAAGCTGCACGTTTAACAGGAAAACCTGTCGTTATTCATACCCGCCAAGCACGAGCATTAACCATTGATATTTTAAAGCAGGCCAATCTAAGGCAGGCAGGTGTTTTGCATTGTTTTACTGAAGATTGGGAGATGGCTAAACAAGCATTAGATTTAGGGTATTATATTTCTTTTTCAGGCATTGTCACTTTTCGTAATGCGGATACTTTAAGAGATGTCGCAAAAAAAATTCCAAATGATCGGATCTTGGTTGAAACGGACTCTCCTTATTTAGCCCCTGTCCCTTATCGGGGACAATCTAATTTGCCAATTTATGTAAAAGATGTTGCTGAGTTTGTTGCTCAGTTAAGAGGGGAGTCTTTTGAGTCGTTTGCAGAAAAGACGACAAATAATTTCTATCGCCTTTTTCCGCTAGCCAAGTTAATATCCTAATATCATTTTGTCAATTTAGTACAACTATTTTTATTCACCGTAAAGTCCATAATCTGCTCATTATTAGGTGCTACATAATTATAACGGTAAGAATAGCCGAGTTCGTTAATCATCTTATTCATTGATGAGCAAGCTATTCGTGTCATATTCGCTTCTACATTGGCAGTATTCTTAAGTTGAGATAAATCGTCTATTTTATAAAAATAGGAAAATACTTTATTGTCATAATCAATATGAAGCAAGGTCATCATTTCATCCACTTTACGAGGTAGTTGGCTATTCACTTTGGTAGCCATTTGCTGCATTTGTTCATTGATTTGTTGTTCTGTTTGAGCTTCTTTTGCAATGGACGCCATAGAAATAGAGGTCGCTAGGGCAATGATTATTAATTTAGTAAAGTTTTTCATATCGGTGTCCTAAAGAGATAGGGAATTCACCATATATTATAAAGAAAATATCTGTTTTGATCAGCCTTTTTAGCAAGTTTATTAGCGAGTGATTTAATCGTAAAGTAATCAACTGAATAGATTTAGGAGGGTAATCTAAGAGGTTTAAGATTGATGGGGATGTTAGAAAAGAATCAGTGTTTTTTAAAAGGAGATAAATTATTATCTCCTTTTATTTATATTAAGCGGCTAAAATTTGTTTCAGATCGCTTTCCGCATCACCTGTAGGATGTAGTTTAAATTTTTCTACCATAATATTGATAAGATTAGGTGTTAAAAATGCAGGTAGTGTTGGGCCTGTATAGATATTTTTAATCCCTAATGACAGTAATGTTAATAAAATGACAATGGCCTTTTGCTCAAACCATGAGAGAACGATTGTGAGGGGTAGGTCATTGACTTCGCAACCCAATTTTTCTGATAGGTGAACAGCTAACATAACGGCAGAATAGGCATCGTTACATTGTCCTACGTCGAGTAATCTTGGAATGCCTTCAATATCACCAAAACTTTCTTTATTAAAGCGGTATTTACCACAACCGAGTGTTAACAATAAGCTGTCTTGAGGCGTACTCATGGCAAAATCATGATAATAGTTGCGCTCTTCGTGACTACCATCACAGCCACCCACTAAAAAGACATGGCGTAACTTTTTCTGACTAACAAGATCAATAATACCGTCCGCCGCATTGAGCAAGGTATTTTTGGCAAAGCCTATGGTAATAAGTTGTTCTATTTCTGTGTGTTGGAAGCCTGGTAAAGAGAGAGCTTGATTGATAACTGCTGTAAAATCTCTTTCTTCTAAGTGTTTCACATTAGGCCAGCCAACCATACTGCGTGTCCATATGCGGTCTTGATAGTTTCCAACACTAGGGTCAATAATGCAGTTGGAGGTCATAATTATGGCACCAGGAAAGTTGGCAAACTCAGTTTGTTGTTTTTGCCATGCTCCACCATAGTTACCTACTAAGTGGCTGAATTTTTGAAAAGCAGGGTAGGCGTGGGCAGGAAGCATTTCCCCGTGTGTGTATACATTAATGCCTTTATCTTGTGTTTGCTCAAGTAAAGCATAAAGATCTTTTAAGTCATGCCCTGAGACTAAAATGCATTTGCCTGCGATGGGTTTTACATTAACAGTAGTGGGTGATGGATTACCAAAGTTTTCAGTTTCTCCTTTGTCGAGTAATGCCATAATATTAAAGTTCATTTGACCAATGAGCATGGAATTATTTAATAGCTCTTCAATATCTACAGGGTTAGTCCCTAGCCAGCTCATGAGTTGATGATATTGTTGATAAACTTTTTCATCAGACTGTCCTAACACATGGGCATGCTCCATATAGGCAGCAGCCCCTTTTAGGCCATATAAGCATAGTAATCTTAATCCATAGGCATCTTGATTGGTATCATCTGTTTTTTTAAGTGAAAAATGCTTAGCCTGTTCTTGTAGAGTGTCAATATCACTACCATTTAATTGCAAATACGCTAAAGGATGAGTTAATTGAATAGAAGTATTTCTTTCTTTGCATTGTTTAATCAGGCTATCTCTTAAAGTAATCGCCTCTAATGCATACTCAATAATACGTGTAGAGTCGAAGTTAACATTGGTGAGTGTCGAGAAGAACGCCTTAGGAGAGAAACTATTAGTGTGGTGATCGGTAATACCCAATGTATTGGCTTCAATAGCCCAAGTAGATAAGCTCTGCAATGTGGCTATTAAAAGGTCTTGTAAATCCGATGTTTCTGCCGTTTTACCACACATTCCTTTAGTATAGGCACAGCCATTACCCTTTTGTGCGTTTCTCATTGTTTGCTCACATTGAACACAGTACATACACGATACCTCACTTTATTTTTAATAAACTAATAGATAACACTCTATCAAATAGCGTACCAACTATTATGTCTTTAATTATCAGGTGGATATCTAAAATATATGTTATTTTGACTAAATTTTACTGTAGTCAAAATAATACAAAAGAGTCTTTTTAACTCTTTTTTATAAAAATAATTAATAAATTAGTGATTGAATAATGTTATTAAATTAGGAAGCAACGTTTGTTTTTGATGAGATCAATTTACAGAAGACTTTTTGATAAAGAGACCCTTTATTTATAATAATAAAAGATCTCGTACCGTTGTGAGTGGAAAAATACCTGATGAACAGGTATTAGAGAAATAGGTAAAAATCATCAGAGAGTTTATAACACTTATTATTCAACTTCTTCTATCCAAGCTGTTTGTATTGCTTCTAAAACTTTTTCACCACAGCGCTCAGGATCATCTGAAAAGTTAGGAAGCTCCATTACTTTCTGGCGTAAGTTAACAAAATTTATGGTTAATGGATCAATATCAGGAAATGAATCACTGAGCTGAATGGCGATTTCTTGTACATCTGTCCATTTAAGAGTCATGTTGATTGTTCCTGCTAGTGATTTTCTGAAATTTGGTTAATAGTGTAACGGGGGATTTCTACAATTAAATCCTCATCACCGACAACGGCTTGGCATGAAAGGCGTGAGTCTGGTTCTAACCCCCATGCTTTATCTAACATATCATCCTCTAATTCATCAGAAGGAGGTAAGCTATCAAAACCATCACGTACGATGACATGGCAAGTCGTACAAGCACAAGACATCTCACAGGCATGATCTATTTCAATACCATTGCGCATTGCCGCTTCAATAATGGTTTCTCCTGTTTCTGCTTCTACAATAGCGCCGTCTGGGCAGTATTCTTCATTTGGTAGAAAGGTAATAGTTGGCATATAAGGTATCCTAGTGTGTTAGTTGTCTATTTCGTCAAGTGTGCGGCCGCTCAGTGCTTGTCTTATTCCCGCATCCATTCGTTTAGCAGCAAAAGGATCTGTTGCTTTAGCCAGTCGTTTGGTTTGTTTTTCAATAGTGAGTAAGTTTCGAGTATTTATTGCTTGATTTAATGCATTGATTTCACTCTCAATCACATTTATTTCTTGAGCGGTTAGTAATTGTTGACCGTCAATATCTAAAGCCGTTTCTGTTATTTCAATAAGTTGGATAGCCTCTACTAATGCTTCTGTTAGGCTACGTTGTTGTTTATCATTCTCTGCATGTTCGAAAGAGTCTTGTAACATGCGTGCAATTTCACCATCAGTAAGCCCGTAAGAGGGTTTTACTTGAATAGCAGCATGTGCACCACTGGTAAGCTCTTGCGCAGAAACAGCTAATAAGCCATCTGCGTCTACTTGGAATGTTACTCTGATTTTTGCTGCTCCGGCTACCATAGGCGGAATGCCACGAAGGGTAAAGCGGGCGAGTGAGCGACAATCTGAAACCAGCTCACGCTCTCCTTGTAACACATGAACCATCATGGCTGTTTGGCCATCTTTATAGGTAGTAAAGTCTTGTGCTCGTGCAACAGGGATAGTGGTGTTACGAGGTATCACTTTTTCCATTAATCCCCCCATAGTTTCAAGACCTAAAGAGAGTGGAATCACATCTAGGAGCAGTAGTTGGTCGTCTGCACTACGATTACCAACCAATGCATCAGCCTGAATTGCCGCACCTAGAGCAACAACCTGGTCAGGGTCTATTTCTGTGTGAGGTATCGTATTGAATAACTCACCTACTTTTTCTCTCACAAAAGGAATACGGGTAGAGCCACCAACCATAACAACGTCGGTTATTTCGGTGAGTTCCAGTTCTGTATCACGGATAGCGCGTCGGCAAGCCTTAAGCGTTCTTTCTATTAAGGGGTGGATCATTTCATTAAATTGGGTTCTTGTTAACGTCTGTTGCCAAGTTCCATATTTAATGAGTGTTTCTGTTTGTTCTGTTAGCGATTCTTTAGCGGTACAGGCTATCTTTAATAGCTGTTTCTGTTCGGCAGGGGAAAGATTTTGAGATAGGTTCGCTTGCTTAATTATCCAGTCAGCGATGTAGTGGTCAATATCATCACCACCTAGAGAACTGTCACCGCCTGTAGAAAGTACTTCGAATACCCCTTTGGCAAGGCGCAGTATTGAGATATCGAAGGTACCACCACCCAAATCATAAACAGCGATGACTCCTTCAGTTTTTTTATCTAGTCCATAAGCAACTGCGGCAGCCGTTGGCTCATTGAGTAAACGTAGTACAGTAAGCCCAGCAAGCTGTGCGGCGTCTTTGGTTGCTTGGCGTTGAGCATCGTCAAAGTAAGCGGGGACAGTAATAACAGCACCGACTAACTCACCATTTAAACTTTGTTCAGCGCGTTTTTTTAATGCTTTAAGTATTTCTGCTGAAACCTCAACAGGGCTTTTGGCACCTTGGATGGTTTCAATAAATGGCATGTTCGACTCACCTTGAGTAAAATGATAAGGCAGTTGATTACCCAGTTGTTTTATATCGCTAATACCACGGCCCATTAATCGTTTTACAGAGGAGATAGTATTTAGGGGGTCTATCGTTGCAGATTGTTTAGCAGAGTAACCCACCTCTTTGATATTATCGGGTAAATATCGTATGACAGAAGGAAGGAGCATATTACCATTAATATCGGTTAATGCCGTTGGTATACCACTTAATATGCTGGCGACTAAGGAGTTTGTTGTCCCCAAGTCTATCCCTACCGCCAGTTTTTTTTGGTGGGGCTTAGGACTTTGACCGGGTTCTGCTATTTGCAATAAAGACATGTATTTTTCTTAATTATTCAGGTTGATTATCCAGATGTTCTTCAAGTTGCTTTACAGATAACGCGAGTTTATCCATAAATTGCATGCGTCTAACAAGCTGCTCTGCGTGTAAATAACTTTCACTATTTTGCCAATGTTCATTAAAGTCAGCCTCAAGGCTTGTTTGCACTTTTTTGATGCGTTTTTTAAAACTGTCTAACTGTTCAATATTGGCTTGCTCATTTAGTTCGTCAAGCTCTTCATGCCATTGCATTTGCTGCATAAGAAACTCAGGGTCTTGTACGGTTGTTTCTAGAGGAATATTACCCCCTCTTAAACTGAGTAAATAGCGTGCACGCTGTGAAGGCGTTTTTAAGATCTGATAGGCTTCATTGAGGTTTGCTGATTGCTCTAAAGCTAAACGTTTTTCACGCTCAGACGCAGAAATAAAACGATCAGGATGTACTGCCGTTACTTTACTACGATAGCGCTCTGCTAATGCTTTGAGATCAATATCAAAGTGCGGTTTTAGATCCAATAAAGCGAAATAACAAGGCTTATCGCCTCTACATTCCTCAGATATTGAAGCTTTCTCCGCACCCGCATTCACCGCGCACGTTAGGGTTGTTGAATTTAAATCCTTCATTTAGACCTTCTCGAACAAAATCTAGTTCTGTGCCATCAATGTAAATCAAACTTTTAGGGTCGACAATCACTTTTACCCCATCTTGCTCAAAAATGAGATCACTTTGATCTGTATCATCTACAAATTCAAGAACATAAGCCATTCCTGAGCAACCTGTGGTGCGAACACCTAGTCGAATGCCAATACCTTTTCCGCGATTAGCTAATGCTGTTTCAATATGTTTAGCTGCTGCAGAGGTCATTGTAATTGCCATAAGAACTCCTTACTAAAGGTTATTATGATAAACCTTTTTTAGTTTTATAGTCTGTAATTGCTGCTTTAATTGCATCTTCTGCTAAAACAGAACAATGGATTTTTACAGGAGGTAGTGCTAACTCTTCCGCAAGTTGTGTATTTTTAATATTACCTGCTTCGTCTAGGGTTTTGCCTTTCATCCACTCAGTAGCTAGTGAGCTAGAGGCTATGGCACTGCCACACCCATAGGTTTTAAATTTGGCATCTTCAATAACGCCGTCATCATTGACTTTAATTTGTAGGCGCATTACGTCGCCACAAGCGGGAGCTCCCACCATGCCGGTTCCAACATTGGGGTCTTCTGCATCCATTTTACCTACATTACGAGGATTTTCGTAATGATCGATAACTTTATCGCTGTATGCCATGGTTACTTCCTCAAATCAGTTAATACGGTAGAGTATTTTATAATTAGTGTGCTTGCCATTCTATTTTAGAAATATCGATACCTTCTTTATGCATGTCCCATAAAGGTGAAAGTTCACGTAGTTTGTTGACTGCTTCACAAACTTTTTGAGCAGCAATATCGACTTCTTGTTCAGTTGTAAAGCGGCCAAATCCAAAACGAATTGAACTATGGGCTAGTTCATCATTACGCCCTAATGCTCTCAATACGTAAGAGGGCTCGAGTGATGCTGAAGTACAGGCCGATCCTGATGAGACGGCTAAATCTTTTAGTGACATCATAAGTGATTCACCTTCAACATAATTAAAACTTAAGTTGAGAAGGTTAGGGACACTATTTTCAAGTGAGCCATTCACATAAACTTCTTCAAGTTGGTTTACTTGTTGATAGAAGCGATCACGTAGTTTCGCTGCATGGTCATGATCTTTTTGCATTTCTAGTTTACCTAAGTGCAGAGCCTCAGCCATACCAACAATTTGGTGTGTCGGTAATGTACCTGAACGCATGCCACGCTCATGACCACCACCATGCATTTGAGCTTCGATTCTGACTCTTGGTTTGCGGCGTACATAAAGTGCACCCACACCTTTAGGGCCATAGATTTTATGGGCGCATAAAGACATTAAATCGACTTTAAGGTGTTCTAGATCAATAGGTAATTTTCCGATAGATTGGGCTGCATCAACGTGGAATAATATGCCTTTTGATCGTGTAAACTCTCCAATAGCACCTATGTCATTGATAGTGCCTATTTCATTGTTGACATGCATAACGGAAACAAGAATGGTATCTTCTCTTACCGCTTCTTTAATCATATCAACAGTAATTTCACCCTCAGGTGTTGGGGTTAGGTAGGTAACTTCAAACCCTTCTCTCTCCAATTGGCGCATCGTGTCGAGGACTGCTTTGTGCTCAATTTTTGAGGTAATTAAATGTTTTCCTTTGCTGGCATAAAAATGAGCTGCGCCTTTTAACGCTAGGTTATCTGCCTCAGTTGCTCCTGATGTCCATACAATTTCACGAGGATCAGCACCAATCACATCCGCTACTTGACGACGAGCATTTTCTACTGCTTCTTCTGCTTTCCAGCCAAAAATGTGCGAACGCGATGCCGGGTTACCAAAGTTACCCTCCATCGTTAAGCATTCGATCATTTTTTTTGCCACACGTGGGTCGACGGGTGTAGTTGCAGAGTAGTCTAAGTAAATAGGTGAGTTCATCAGGTTATCCTCATGGAGGTCAAAAATTTTATTCAACTAAAGAACTTTTAATTTTGTTCATTTTTAGTTTACTGTCTATTTTTTGTCGTGCAGTTTGGTTACGTGCAACATTGCGTACTTCTTGCTTATTAACGAGATCAGCCAACGTAATACCCGCTAAGAAATCATGGATTTGATTGCTTAGGTCTTGCCATAAAAAGTGAGTTAAACAAATATCTCCTGCATTACAGCCATTAGAACTACCTTGACAACGTGTAGCATCTACTGATTCGTTTACTGCATCAATGACTTGAGCAATATCTATTAGGTCAGCACTTTGAGATAATTGGTAACCACCACCAGGGCCTCTTACACTTTTGACAAGATTGTAGTGCCTTAATTTAGAAAATAACTGCTCCAAGTAGGAGAGAGAGATACTTTGTCTTTCTGAAATATCTACTAGAGATACGGGGGTATCTGTTGCATTAATTGCTAAATCAATCATGGCTGTCACAGCATAACGCCCTTTTGTTGTTAAGCGCATTAATTTACCTTTATTTATATCTTATAGCTAATATTATGTTATTTCCTACTAATTTAGTCAACTAATACGTGAGGCAGATAATATTACTAAACATGTAACCTTGAGTTAATTATACAATAAGTCCCTTTTTTTTAGGAAAAATCTTCATTTCCTTATGGTACAATTGAGGTATTATATGAGGTATAGGTGATTTTAAAGGATATCTAGATGTTGAGGAAGTCTGTTTTTTTTAGTTTTATGCTGTCTATGGTGCTAGGAACGGCAACCGTATGGGCTGGGGACGTGCCAAACACGACAGATGAAAAGCCTATTGCTGAAACGATTATGAACCCACCACTAAAAGAAGGTAGTATCGTTGGTTTTTTTAGTCGTTATTGGATACCCATCGATGAAAAAACACCAGATGGTTATTATCGTAAATTTATTGGAATGGAAGAGGAAAACTTCTTTCTTGTTCAAGATTTTTTTACAGAAACTGGTCGTAAGCAGTCAGACCCTGTGTTGGTGAGTAGTATTTATGATGTTAAAAACTCTGGTTTTCTAAAAACCATTAAAGGCCCTTATATAACGTGGTACCAAAATGGCCAAAAGCAGTCAGAGGCTTTTTATAAGACTATAGGCGTGCTCGATGGTGCTTTTCAAGCATGGTACAGTAATGGAACATCTAAAATGAAAGGCGCTTATGTTAATGGTAAAAAGTCTGGTAGTTGGAGTGAGTGGTACGAGAGTGGCCAGTTAAAGTTACAAGCAAATTATGAGAAGGGCTTATTGAATGGTGCTTTTTCTCGCTGGTTTGAAAATGGCCAACAACAGGCGGTAGGCATTTATAATAAGGGATTATTAAATGGCCTTTGGATTATTTGGAATAGTAAGGGTGAAAAAATATCTGAGGGCGAGTATGTGGCCAGTAAGCGTGAAAATTTATGGACTTACTATACTGCAGGTAAAAAATGGGCTGAAGGTAATTATGCAGCTAATTTACAGGATGGTACTTGGATTTATTGGGATGACAAAGGAAATAAACTAAAAAGTGTTTTATACCAAAAAGGAATACCAGTAGGGGAAGAAATGTTTTGATGAGTTGTTGTTTTTAATCGTCCTTGTTTTTGTTGCGTAGAAAAAAATAACTTGCAAGTAAGCCGCCAAAGCTCGCAAGAGGAAATATTGTAATTATTAATAATTTAACTTTCCAGTAGCTAAAAGGCACAAGTAAGACGAGAGCAGCCCATGGTAAACATATGTTGCATAGCCTATCTTGTTGTATAGTTTTATCGGCGAAGCTGAGGCAGATAAATCCACTAAAGAAAGGGATGAGTAAGTACGTCAATATATTTAACCAATCAAAATAAAGCAATAGTACAAAGAGTATTGTTGCTGATAGTGTTCCTGATAGGAGAGGTAACCAAAAGTAGCCTTTTTTCGAGAGTGTATTCTTCAAAGAAAAATCAAAGCTCCTGTATTTGAATACTGCTTTTTTGCCAATGTATGATACCTTGTTGGTAATACACTTGTTTGTCTAACTTGCCTTCTTGTGTCCAAAATCTCCAAAGCCCATCTGGTCTCCCAGCGTAGTAATATCCCTCAATTTCCTTATCGCCTGTTATATAATAAGTATTGAAAGGGCCATCAGCATTGCCTTGATTAATTTTGACGCTCATCGATTTATTACCATTATCAAACCATAGAGTCAGATCACCATCGAACATTAGATTTCTTAGGTTATAAAATTGGAGCTCTTGAAATGTTGTAAGTTTATTACGGTTTTTAATAGTAAGAATGTCAGATTGTTTATGGTGAGTATGCTTATAAAAGTTTTGTACTTTGAACTGTTGATCACTTGTTATTTCAATAATTTTCCGATAGATCAATGCATTTTCTGCCACGATCTTTCCTACGCCAATGGCTGTGGTTGTTTGTTCTATTGATACTGGTATTGCATCAACAGTATGACTAGCAAAAGCTAAGCTGTAACTATTTAATAACAAACAACAGAGGTAGGCTTTATAAGTTGCCGATTTTATCATGGCATTCATTCATTGGCTAAGCATTAAAGTGCTTTAGTATAAGTGATAGAAGTAGTAAATCCAATCTAAGTAAGATAATAATTTTTATCATTTAAAACGAACTCTTTTATAATAAGCTACTCTATAATTATATAAATTAATTATCTATAGACAAATACCCGTGGCTATTGCATTATTATGACTTTAGCTAGTTTTTGGTAAGCTACTCTCTACGTCCGCTGTAGTAAATTTTACAAAGGTAATCATTAATGACTAAAGCCTCTGATCTTGTTGTACAATGCCTTGAAAGTGAAGGTGTTAAATATATCTTTGGTATTCCTGGTGAAGAGAATCTTGATCTACTAGACTCTTTATCACGCTCAAAACAAATTGAATTAATTTTGACCCGTCATGAACAGTCTGCTGGTTTTATGGCTGCTACCTATGGGCGTTTGACGGGAAAAGTTGGCGTGTGTTTATCAACATTAGGGCCGGGAGCAACAAATCTTGTAACGGCAGGGGCATATGCTTATTTAGGTGGTATGCCATTATTAATGATTACTGGGCAAAAGCCTATTAGACATTCTAAACAAGGCCGTTTTCAGATATTAGATGTTGTGGGCATGATGTCGCCTTTAACAAAATTTACCCATCAGTTGGCGTCTGCAGATAATATCCCTTCAAGAATACGCGAGGCGGTTCGTTTAGCAGAGGAAGAAAAGCCAGGTGCAGTTCATTTAGAGCTACCAGAAGATGTGGCTGAAGATGAGACAGATAACACCCCGATTCCTGCTAGCTTAACGCGTCGACCATTAGCTGAAGGGAAGGCAATTCGTGCAGCTGTCTCTAAAATGGAAGCGGCGAAAAGCCCTGTGTTAGTCATTGGTGCTGGCGCTAATCGTAAGATGACAGCGCGAGTTTTATACCAATTAATTGAAAAAACAGGCATTCCTTTTGTCACAACGCAAATGGGGAAAGGTGTGGTTGATGAAAGTCATCCTCGTTTTCTTGGTAACGCCGCATTGTCATCGGGTGATTTTGTACATAAGGCATTAGAGTCTGCCGATTTAATTATTAATGTAGGCCATGATGTTATTGAAAAGCCTCCATTCTTCATGGTGCGTGGTGGAACAGAAGTTATTCATATTAACTTCCGTTCGGCAGAAGTGGATCCTGTTTATTTCCCTCAAATTGAGGTAGTGGGCGATATTGCTAATGCTATATGGCAAATTAAACAAGAAATTATTGTGCAACCAACATGGGATTTTTCACGTTTATTAACGATTCGTGAAGCCAATGAGGCCTACTTAAGAATAGGTGCCGATGATGATCGTTTCCCGATGTACCCACAACGATTAGTCGCAGATTTACGTAATATTATGCCAGCAGATGGTATTGTAACGTTGGATAATGGCGTTTATAAGATTTGGTTTGCTCGTAATTATAAAGCACATATGCCAAATACAGTGTTATTAGATAACGCATTGGCTACGATGGGCGCAGGCCTTCCTTCTGCGATGGCGGCACGTTTAGTGCATCCAGATATACCTATCGTTGCTGTTTGTGGTGATGGTGGTTTTATGATGAATAGCCAAGAATTAGAAACAGCTGTACGTTTAGGTCTTCACCTTGTTGTCATTATTTTGCGTGATGATGCTTATGGTATGATTCGTTGGAAACAATCAAATATGCATTTTGACGATTTTGGTTTAACGTATGGTAATCCTGATTTTGTAAAATATGCAGAAAGCTATGGTGCTTCCGGACATCGTGTAAATAGCGCGGCAGAATTTGCATCATTGGTACAAAAATGCTTAAATGAACCTGGTGTACATGTGATTGATTGCCCTGTTGATTACAGTGAAAATGATCATATTTTAAACCATAAAATTAAAGAGCTTAGTGCTAAGATTTAATTTTGTATCATAATAAGAAACCGCCTGTTGGCGGTTTTTTTATGAAAGCACTGCAATAATAAGAGAAGTTTTATATAATAAGGTATTATCACATTTTAAAATACAGAATAGGCCGTGAGATGGGAAGAAGAAAGGGTATTATTTTAGCGGGTGGATCAGGCACGAGATTGCATCCTATAACATTAGGCGTATCAAAGCAGTTATTACCTGTTTATGATAAACCAATGATCTACTATCCGATGTCTACACTGATGCTGGCGGATATTCAAGATATATTGATTATTTCTACCCCTACGGATTTACCCTTCTTTGAGCGAATTTTTGGTGATGGTAGTGAGTTAGGATTAAATATTGAGTACGCTGAGCAACCATCACCAGACGGTTTAGCACAAGCATTTATTATTGGCGAAAAGTTCATTGGAAATGATCCTTGTTGTTTAATTTTAGGTGATAATATTTTTCATGGTGCTAACTTTTCTGTAAGCCTAAAGCAAGCCAATGAGAAGCAGGTAGGTGCTACGGTTTTTGGTTATCATGTTTCAGACCCTAAACGTTTTGGTGTGGTTGACTTTGATTCAACAGGTAAGGTTTTAAGCATTGAAGAAAAGCCTGCAAAACCTAAGTCTAATTATGCTGTGACAGGTCTTTATTTTTACGACAACAATGTCATTAATATTGCCAAAAATATTAAACCTTCTCCTCGTGGTGAGTTAGAGATCACGGATGTGAATTGTGTTTATCTTGAGCAGCAAACGTTAGATGTTAAATTGTTGGGACGTGGCTTTGCTTGGTTAGACAGTGGTACACATGACTCTTTATTGGAAGCTAGCCAATACGTTTATACCCTTGAGAAACGTCAAGATGCTAAAATTGCTTGTTTAGAAGAAATTGCCTTTGTGAAAGGTTGGATTAGCGCAGAGCAACTAGAGAAAAAAGCGAATCAATTATCTAAAACGCACTATGGCGAATATTTGAAAAAACTTTTGCAAGAAGTATAAAATTTATGCCAAAAGGGAAGTTAACTTCCCTTTTATTTTGTTCGGCTAAACCACAACCTAAGTAGCCCTCTAACCGTCTTTTTATTCCAATATTTATAAGGAATTTGTTTAAGGATACGTTTGGCTAATTCTTTATTGCGAGAGGCGCTTTTTAAGAACATCGAATTACACATTTTCATCAATACTTCTTCATAGTGTGGGCTGTCTTTAAAGCGTTCATAAGTTTTACAGCTGTTTTCAAACATGAAAGGTAAGTTTTTATAAGTATTGGTTGGATGTTGGCGATAAAGCGAAATAACATCAGGCAATACATCCATAAAATACCCTGCATGGGTAATTGCTAGCATAATATAAAGGTCTTCTAATCTGATGGTGGGGTCAAACCCTCCAACCTTTTGCAGAGCCTCTTTTCTAAACATTAATGTCGCAGCCATTGCGCCTGGTTTTCTATCTAAAAATACGTCATTAAAATCTAGCCGTCTGAAAGGGATATAGCGATGTTTTTGTTTCTCTTCTGGAAGAAGTTGGCTATTACTGTCAATGAGATCCATATTCCCTGCACAGATACCCACTTCTGGTTTATCGGTAATATAAGCTATTTGAGTCGTAATACGCTCAGGTAACATGATGTCATCAGAACCGAAAGGGATAATATATTCTCCTTTGGCGCGGTCGATGGCTTCATTGAGGGTTCTTGATAAGCCTTTGTTTTCTTGAATAAGCAGATCAAAACCAAACTCTTTTTGCAGCGTTGTTAATAGATAAACACTGTTGTCGGTTGAACCATCATCGATTACCAATAACTCAATGTGTTGGTAAGTTTGATTGATGACACTTTTTATTGTCTCTTCTATATATTGAGCATGGTTATAGGAGGAGATAATAACAGTAACAAGCGGTAAGGTTTGAGTATTCATTTAATAATAAAGCCAGTTTGGTTTTAAAGGCGAGAATTATACATGATCTATTAGCAATAAACTATTTAGCGGCGAGCCTTGTGAGTAATCTATCCAGTGCATTGGCAAAATTTTGTTTATCTTTTGCGCCATAGCTAGCCTGCTGAGAGGTAATTTGGCCTTGCTCTCTAAGTTCGGTAAAGAGGTTACGCATAGCCAGCGTTTGTGACATGTTTTCTTGTGTGAATTCATTTCCTTTAGGGTGTAGAACAGCCACTTGCTTTTTGATTAAACGATCAGCAAGGGGAATATCGCTACAAATAACCAAATCATTGGCTTTGGCATGCTCAACTAAATAGTCATCAGCTGCATCCATTCCTGTAGGAACAACGATTAAAGATACCCATTGATAGATAGGTTTTATTTGAGATTGCCCTGCAACCATAACCACTTGTAAATTACGTTTATGGGCAAACTTAAAAATAAGTTCTTTGGCTACTTTGGGGCAGGCGTCGGCATCGATCCAAATCTGCATACAATTTTATCTGGCTAAAATGAGCATTATAACATTATATTGTATGGTATTAATGCTTATTATTAGGAATGTTAATAATTAATAAATAGAAGAGGGACAGTAATTGAGAAAAGAAAAAGGCATATAATGTGGTTGATTATATGCCTTTAGTAGCGTCTTATTTCTTCGCTGCGGCTTGTTTAACTGCTTTAGGAAGTGATGCTTTTGGGTTTGCAGTGCATATAGTAACAACAGATGGCGTAATTGTTTCAAGGCCATCAATATCTAGATAATCTTTATCAGTATGTTTTTTCTCATTAATCACTTGTACTACTCCAACCGCAGTTGGTCTGTAAGTTTCACTTAAATCAAGAAAGTCTTGGCAAGTCCATGATTGAACAGGTTTAGTTGCAGCAGTTGGCGCAGTGGCTGCTGATACATAGCTTAAAGAAGATAATACAATTGCTGATGCCATAATAATCGCTTTTTTCATGAAGAATTCCTCTAATAGATGTAATAGTGCTTTCAATCTTAAGCAAATACATAATTGCATGCTGATTAAGATTTTTTTATTCTTTATCATTGACTCAATTAAAGAAATTATCCGATGGTCTAAACGCAAGACTTGTAACAGTATTTAACCATTAATTATTTGAAAAATTGAAGTGTTTAAGCAAAGTATTTCTTATTTTTTAACTATAAGGTGATTGATTATCATAAATAGTGATAAATAAATTACAAAAAGTTGTTCATTTAATACTATTGATGATGTGGGGTGATTATATGTTGTATTATTTTTAGTTGATGTTAAAGTTTTCGTTTTGAATAGTTTAGATATATTTTATATTTTTTTATCTTAATGATTTTAAATTAGAAAATTTTTTTATTGGTTGTGAATTAGACATTGGTCTATATCTCTTTTTGTTGTGGTGTCTCCTAGTTAAATGCTAAATTTAGCAGCATCAATTGGGATTTTTTTGAAAGCTTAGTGGCTTATTAATCACAACTTTTCATTGCAAATTATAATATAACAAGCTTGTTATCAATATTCTTTGCTTATAGTTTTATTCCAAGTCTTCTTTTAATCAATATATTGCTATATATAAATTGGCAAGATAGCGCGGAGGAGTAAAGTGGATGTTTGACTCTGCTAACGAGACGCATTTTTATTTTGATATAGAAAATCTTGCTAATAATAAGTTGCAAGTATTAGCTTTTGATGGCATCGAAGCGTTAAATACAGAATATGTATTTGAAATTACTTTAGTCAGTAATCATATTCGTTACGATATCACAAAACTATTAGGTAAAAAAGCTTGCTTATCTTTTACCTCAGACAAAAAAGCAGGTGTACATGGTGTCATTGTTGCTGTAAAACGTGGAGCAATAGGTAAAGATTATAGCTTATTTAAAGTTATTTTATCTTCACGTTTTATGAATCTTCATCACCGTTTTAATCAACGAGCATTCATTAATCAAAGTGTTCCTGAGATTGTATGTGCTTTATTAAATGAGCATGGTTTGCAGCAAGGGATAGATTTTTCTTTAATGTTTAAAGAGGATTATCCCAAAAGAGAGTTTTGTTGCCAATATAAAGAGTCTGATGCAGATTTTATCTATCGTCTTTGTGAAGAAGAAGGGATAAATATCTACTATCAACACGCCAACGATTCTCATCTGATGGTGTTGAGTGACGCCAATAGCTTTTTTGGCCAGTATGATGAGGTTTTTGAGTACAGACCCAGTACAGGAAATGTTGCTGATAGCCCCGTCTTTAAAAGTTTTTCTATTGGTTTAACGGCAACAACAACTAAGGCTAGTTTTCGAAATTATAATTTTCAAAACATGAAAATTCCTGAGGGCATCGCAGAGGGAACACAAAGCGATAAGGCTAATCATGCTATAGAACCAAAGCTTGAGTTTTATGATTATCCTCAACGCCACTTAAATGTGGCTAGAGGGGAACATTATGCAAAAATAGAGATAGAACGTTTAAAAGCAAGCCAGATACTTGCAGAGGCTTATACTGATGTGCCTTTATTAAAGAGTGGTTATTGTTTTTCTTTGTCGAATTATCCTGAGCTGGATGCATTAGACTCTTCTGATTATTGGCTTGTTAACCAAGTTTATCACCAAGGTAGACAACCTCAAGTATTGGAGGCCTTAGGAAGTGAGGTCGCAGCTGTTATCAAAGATGTGCATTATTTATTTAAATACTATAACCATCCTGTTGATGATGGTTTGCAGTTTCCTTTTGATGATTTTCAGCAGGGTTATAGAAACTGCTTGATTAGTACGCCTAAAGATGTCCCTTGTCGACCGCAACGCTTACATCCTAAGCCTCAAGTATTAGGTAGTCAAACAGCGGTTGTTACAGGGGGACAGGGTGAAGAGATTTTTTGTGATGAGTTTGGCCGGGTAAAGGTTTTGTTTCATTGGGATAGATTGAATCCTAAAAATGAGCACTCTAGCTGTTGGATTCGTGTGGCGAGCAATTGGGCTCATGATGGTTATGGTGCAGTGGTTATTCCTCGGGTGGGCATGGAAGTTAAGGTGGATTTTCTCGAAGGAGATATAGATCAGCCCATTATTTCGGGCGCTATCCATAATGGCATTAATAAGCTGCCTTATGAGTTACCTGCTAATAAAACGAAGTCTGTTTTTAAAACATCTTCATCAAAAGGCGGCGTAGGGAGTAATGAGTTTAGAATTGAAGATAAAAAGGACAAAGAACAAATTTTTGTGCAGGCACAAAAAGACTATGATCAATTAACTAAAAATAATCATACAATTCAAGTTAATAACAATAGCCATTTACAAGTTAATAATGAGCATTCAGAAACCATTGTAAAGAATCGATATACTAAAATTGAGGGAGAAGAGCATCACCTCACTGATTTAGACCGTCGTAGCCAAGTACTAGCGAATGATTATACTCAGGTAGGGCTTGCTGAGCATAAAACAGTTGGCACGATTACGACAACTGAAGCAGGACAAGAAATACACCTTAAGTCAGGCGGGCAAATAGTGATTGATGGCGGCTTGTCTTTAACGCTAAAAGCAGGTGGGCAGCATATTGTACTTAATCCAGCAGGTATTTGGATGACTATGCCTGTGTGGACGGGTGGAGTGCCTATGGCGGGGAGTCTGGCCATTCCTCAAACACCATTATTTAAACAAGACGCTGTCACAGCAGTTACGGCACCTGCTGTTGTATTGAAGCCGTTTGAAAAGATTTACTCAAAGAAAACAAACAGTTTGATTGATAAGCCTACTTATAACTTACGTTTTCAATTAACGGATGATCATGATCATCCTTATAGTAATACAAGTTATATTGCTTATATGCCTGATGGCTCAAGCAGAAGGGGGCGTACGGATAAAGATGGTTATACAGAAACGTTTTACGATGATCAACCTCAACCAGAAATAAAAATACATGCGTTACTGGATGAGGATACAGGGGCTTAATTAATGGTAGTTTATGCTGAACCTACGGACGAAAAATTAACTAAAGGTATGTTAGAGAAGACACCTAATCATACCGTAGTACAAAAAATTAGTAGGCCCAAAGAGTTAATATTATTATTTTGGGTAGATGAACGTAATAAAGGGAGTCTATTTTATACCGATAGAGATATGTTTAAAGTAGCGGCTGATACGCGTGCAAGAAATATAGAAAAATCACCTTGGTATATTGAAGATCTACACAAAATATATAAACTGCCTGTGTTAGCTATTCATGACATAGGGACGCGTGTCTATGAAATTATGAATGAGCATGAGGGTAAAGCAAAAATCCGTGAGGTAGGTATTTTTTCTTATTGTGGTTTAGATGGTCCAATCTCTTATCATTCGATAGTTTATCCACCGGTTGACCCTATAAATGCAGTTAATCAAATGAATATCAGTGGATGGGCGGCGATTAAGTTTAATTGGATAAAAGAAGGCGCTATGTGTGTCTTATATGGTAATCAATCTGCTTGGTATCAGAATAGTTTTGCCGAAAAGTTATCACACCTTGAAAATTTCAAAAATGTTGAAGTATGGGGGCAAACAAATTTTGCCTATGGCTCTTTTTTCCCTGATTATAGGGTATCGAGTACGGATAGGAATGTAGGGATTGGTTGGTCATACAATCCTGTTTACCTGGTGGGTGGGTTGTTAAGTGAAGGTTGGGCTGCAACTTGTATTAGACTGAAATCAGCTGCAAGCCTAACTCGTGAAGAGTTAAAGGAGTTTCCTAAAGCGAGGCCGATGTTATCATATATAAATGGTAGTAAAATACGAAAAAGTCATCAAGGAGTTTTTAATGACCATCGCCCGCATATTTAAATATTTTATTATTATTTTTGTCATCATTTTTTTCTTAATACTCCTAGATAGGTTGATTTATATGCTAGTCAGTAATGATTCATCAGAGCCCGAGTTCAAAATACAAGGGCATAGACCCATTTTAAAGGAAATGGTTGTTAATATTGAATCAGTTAACCCAACAGGAACACTTTATACCTGCTCGAAAGTACAAACGATTTTATTTAAAGGTGACCGATTGGCGTTCAGCAACCATGATGTCTGGTTTTATAAAATCTATTTTTCCTATGGTGAACAAGTAGGCTTTCTTGAGTTTGAGAATTTATATCGAGAAAGTGGTGGCTGGGACCGTATTAATACGATTTATGTGGTGAAAGATGACACAGGTATTCGTATTGAGTATTATCCCGTGGTGAGTGACAATCGACAAGGTCGAAAGGTTAGTCCGCCTGTTATGAGGTTAGATGATTTTTTTGCACAATATAATATAGAGAAGGCTGACCAACAGTTTTATAAAGAAAAGTTTTATAATTTCTTTGCCCCTGATGAACAGCAATATAAAAAGGATCCCCTAGATAAAGCTTTTCTACAAAAGATAGAGCAAGAAACGCTGGATCAAAAAATGTTTTATGATTTAGACGAAGCTGATATTCAAAAAATGAATATTCCAGAGACAGAAAAGCAGATATTAATAAAGAATGTAAAGGGACATCAAGATTTACAGTCATGCAATTAAATTTTTGATGAAACTAAGAGTTGATCGATGGGTTGAATGATAACTTGAGGATGTTCATTTAATAAGCATGATGAAGCGATGGATAATGTATAGTATTGTTCAAAACATTGGCTAAACAGAAACCAGTCTTTATTAATGTGAATATTCGTATTGTTGCTAAAGGGATAGGGGACTTCAAAGGATGTCGGGGGGAGATAAAATCCAAGTCCCTCTGCTTTCATGATGGCTTCTTTCAATGTCCATAACTGAAAAAAATCAAAGTTATTAGAATGAGTTGCTCGGAAATACTCATTTGGTGTCATGACAGCTTTGTAGTCATGGATATCAATACTGATTGCTTTTTCAATATCAACACCTAGATCTCCTTTCTGTGTGTAAGCACACACTACCCAATCAGCTGCATGGGAAATATTAAAATAACCTTGCATGGTTGATATAAAAGGTTTTCGATAAGTTGTATAAGTAATGGGAGGAAGTTGGTTTGAGTGATAGCTTTCATGATGCTTAAGAATATAAAGCAACAGCATTTTCCCTAAGAGGGAACGGCATTTATCTTTATCAAATTTGTATTGTGCAATAGCTTTTTGATCAGTGATATTTAAAATATTTACTTGCGTCTGAATTTCTGACCATTGTATTTCATTGACGCATGTGCAATAGATATAGATCATTATTTGTGATCGACTGTTTTTATCATTTGGTTTAATTTGGTTAATAGTATGTCTCTAAATTTAAGGGTTGCCAAGTGCTATAAACGATTTATTTATTTCTTATAAAAATAATCAATATAAGATTACTTTTAGTTAGTGCTTGCTTTAATAATAGGTTAGGCAATATTATTGTCACCTTTCAATATTTAGGCAGATAGTCTTTTACATCAATAATAATTTAGGGAGAATTGAATGGATAAAACACAGTCTTTTATCGAGGGAAGTGATAGTAATCAACCTGTTAATTCAACATCCCGTGTGGCTTTGGCCAGCTTTATTGGTACAACTATTGAGTTTTATGATTTTTATATTTACGCCACTGCAGCGGCGCTTGTCATAGGCCCTGTATTTTTTCCTGGTAGTTCCCCTTCTGCTCAAATATTACAATCGTTTGCAACCTTTGGTATTGCTTTTGTAGCACGGCCAATTGGAGCAATGCTATTTGGTCATTTTGGTGATCGCATTGGACGTAAATCAACATTAGTCTTTTCGCTGATACTGATGGGTATAGCAACAATGCTGATCGGCTTGTTACCAGGGTATGCCGCCATTGGTTTTTGGGCACCATTTCTTCTTTGTATTTTACGATTAGCTCAAGGTTTAGGTCTTGGGGGAGAGTGGGGCGGTGCCGCTTTACTGGCAACAGAAAATGCCCCCGAAGACAAGCGAGCGCTATTTGGTATGTTCCCTCAGTTAGGACCATCGGTTGGTTTTTTGATGTCCAATGGCGTATTCTTTATTATTGCTTTAACATTAACCAATGAGCAGTTTTTAGCATGGGGCTGGCGGATACCTTTTATATTTAGTGCATTATTGGTTGTTATTGGTTTATATATTCGTTTAAAACTAGTAGAAAGTCCTATTTTTACAGAAGCATTAAAGAAAAATAATCCTCCTAAAGTGCCTGTTTTAGAAATGTTTAAATGCCACTGGTCAACATTAGCACTAGGTTCATTGTCTATGGTTGGTTGTTATACATTATTTTATATTACAACGGCCTTCTTATTGCAATTTGGGACAAAGCACCTTGGTATTGCCAATCAGACTTTTTTAGGTTTTTTATGTATTGCCGTCGTGTTTATGGCAGTTGCGACGCCTATTTCTGCTTTATTAAGTGATAAATATGGACGTAAGCCTGTTTTAATTATCGGACTTATTTTAACTATTTTATCGGGTATGGTCATGGTTCCATTTATGGAGAGTGATTCAAACTTTTTAGTGCTTGCCTTTTTATGTATTGAGTTATTTTTAATGGGGGTTATTTTTGCACCGATGGGGGCGCTATTACCTGAAATATTTCCTATCAACATACGTTATACAGGCTCGTCTGCTGCTTATAGTATTGGTGGTATTTTGGGGGCTTCAATTGCGCCTATCGTTGCGAATTATCTCGTTAATGAGGGTGGATTATTGTGGGTAGGCTATTACGTATCTTTTGCCTCGTTGATTAGTTTTATTGCCATGCTCCTAATTAAAGAAACAAAAAATAGTGATTTTAGTTGCTAATTGAGTTAAACGTTATTTGATTCAGCTAGTTGAATGAACGAAAGAGTAAGGGGATGATAAATGAGTGTGTTAGATGAAATTAATGTAAATTATCCGCGGGATATGTTGGGTTATGCAAATGATGTTCCCAATGCTTGTTGGCCCAATAATGCCCGTATTGCTGTACAGTTCGTTCTTAATTATGAAGAAGGTTCTGAAAATAACGTGTTGCATGGTGATGCAGGTTCTGAGCGTTTTTTATCAGATATTATTGGTGCCGATAGTTTTCCTGATCGTCATCTTTCTATGGATTCTCTTTATGAGTATGGCTCTCGCGTAGGGTTTTGGCGTATTCATAATGAGTTTCAGAAAAGAAAGTTACCCATGACCGTTTTTGGTGTGGCAATGGCTTTGGCGAGAAATCCTAAGGTCGTTGAGGCGATTAAAGAAGCAGATTACGATGTGGTCAGTCATGGTTGGCGTTGGTTACATTATCAACAAATCAGCCCTGAAACAGAAAAGCAGCATGTCCAGCTAGCTACCCAAGCATTAATTGAGCTTTTTGGTAAAGCTCCCATCGGTTGGTATACAGGGCGTGATAGTCCAAACACAAGAGCCCTTGTCGTGGAGCAAGGTGGTTATTTATTTGATAGTGATTATTACGGCGATGATTTACCTTTTTGGACAGAGGTTACTCTATCCTCAGGTGAAAAGAAGCCTCATTTAATCATTCCCTATACATTAGATGCCAACGATATGCGTTTTGCTACTCCCCAAGGCTTTAATACTGCAGAACAATTCTATACTTATCTAAAAGATAGTTTTGATGTGTTATATGCAGAAGGTGAGGAGTCACCTAAAATGATGTCGATAGGTATGCATTGCCGGTTATTAGGTAGACCTGGTCGTTTTAAGGCATTACAGCGTTTCTTAGATTATATTCAACAACACGATAAGGTGTGGGTATGTCGTCGTCAGGATATTGCAACCCACTGGCTTAAGAATCATCCGTATAAGAAGTAGATTTATTTTGTTATTTAAATAGGTGTAGTATGAAAAATTCCGTAAACTTTCCCCCTCTCAATCCACCCAGACGACTGCTCATGGGCCCAGGACCTATTAATGTCGATCCAAGAGTATTGCAAGCGATGTCCCATCAGTTGGTTGGACAATATGACCCTGTAATGACCGGTTATATGAACCAGACTATGGCGCTTTATCGGGAGCTCTATAAGACAAAAAATCAATGGACATTATTAATAGATGGGACTTCAAGAGCAGGTATTGAAGCCATCTTTATGTCAGTGATTAAACCTAATGATAAAGTATTAGTACCCGTTTTTGGTCGTTTTGGCTTACTATTATGTGAAATTGCTAAGCGGTGCCGTGCTGAGGTGCATAAAATTGAAGTCCCTTGGGGGGAAGTGTTTGAACCAGAACAAATAGAAAAAGCGATTAAAGAGATAAAACCTCGTATGTTGCTTACAGTACAAGGTGATACCTCAACAACGATGTTACAGCCGTTGGCTGACTTAGGGGAAATCTGTAAACGTCATGGTGTGCTTTTTTACACAGATGCAACAGCTTCTTTTGGTGGTAATCCACTCGAGACAGATGCTTGGCATTTAGATGCTGTATCTACAGGGTTACAAAAATGTTTAGGGGGCCCACCAGGAAGCTCACCTATCACTTTAAGCGATGCTATTGTAGAGCAAATTAATCACCGTAAACATATTGAAGAAGGTATTTTGGCAGACCATCATGAGCAAGGCCAAGAAGAGATGGTTTACTCTAACTATTTTGATCTTGGTATGATTATGGATTATTGGGGTGCTGAACGCCTAAATCATCATACAGAAGCGACCAGTATGCTCTTTGCCGCGTATGAATGTGGACGTTTACTACTGGAAGAGGGAATTGATAACAGTATTAAACGCCATAAATTACATGGCGATGCTGTTTTAGCAGGCATTGAAGCGATGGGATTAAAACCCTTTGGTGACCTTAAAAACAGAATGAACAATGTGCTAGGTATTCATATTCCTGATGGTATTGATGGCGAAGAAGTAAGAAGCTTATTGTTAAATGATTTCTCAATAGAAATAGGCAGCTCATTTGGCCCCTTAAAAGGCAAGATTTGGCGTATAGGTACAATGGGATATAACGCAAGAAAAGACTGTGTATGTGAAACATTAACAGCTTTAGAAAGTGTTTTAAATCGTGTTGGCTTTAAAACAACGCAAGGTGCAGCGTTTGATGCTGCTATGCAGGTTTATCAATAAGCCATGTAGTTTTTAATATAACCCAATATCTGCGTGCATAACTCAGGTATTGGGTTTTTTAATAACTGGATATTGGTGTAAATAGGACGAATAAAAATTACTTTTTAAATAATTCTACAGGTTCGCAATTACTAATTTGAGTGCCCTCACTCGAAGGATTACTTCTGTATCCCATCTCATGAGTAAGGCAATGGAAGACTCCCCCATGTGAAACAATAAGTATGTTTTTATGAGCATCTTTCTCAATACTCGATAACACAGTGGTCAACCGCTTTATAAGAGTATCTTTCTTTTCTACGCCCTCAATATTATCAAAATCATCATTTAGTGGCTTGTCTCGAGGGGTTCCTTCTAAGATGCCAAAACCACGTTCTCTTAAATCATTTAAGATGATAATGGGAGGTTTGTGTAGTTGTTGATGAGCAATCGTTTGGGCCGTGATATAGGCTCTTTTTAAAGGGCTTGTGAAAATAACATCAATGGATTTTTCGGATAGAGCTTTTGCTGCATTAAGTGCTTGTTGTCTGCCTCGTTCATTAAGTTCAATGTCAGTGCATCCCATCCAAAGTCCTTTGTGGTTAAAATCAGTTTCACCATGACGAATAAAAAGTAGCATAAATAAAAACCTTTACTTAATAATTAAAGCGGTATGTTTGATAGAAGTTTGAATATATCAAGTATATTTATTTAAATATTATGGATAGTTTATAAATTTTTTCCAGAATATTAAACTAATTGCTTGAAACATTTACTAATACTATATCATTCAAAAACTAAGCAGGCCTAATTATGTTTGCATTCTTAAAACCGCAGTTTAAAGCTGATAAAGTTTCCGATCAGTTGATCCAAACAACCTATAATACCTATAAAATACAGGCGTTACTAAGTGTTTTTTTAGGGTATCTTTCTTATTATATTGTTAGAAATAACTTTACGTTATCAACTCCCTATCTAAAAGATCAGTTACACTTTGATACTCAGGAAATTGGTATTTTGACCAGTTTAATGCTTATCGTTTATGGAATTAGTAAAGGGGTGATGAGTAACCTTTCAGATAAAGCGAGCCCTAAGAGATTTATGGCCGTTGGTTTATTTCTATGTGCTATTGTTAATATTGGGTTAGGATTTAGTTTTGCTTTTTGGATGTTTTTTATTTTTGTTGCCTTAAATGGTTTATTCCAAGGGATGGGAGTAGGGCCTTCATTTATTACTATTGCTAATTGGTTTCCTCGCAATATTCGTGGGCGTGTTGGTGCTTTTTGGAATATCTCTCATAACGTAGGGGGGGGGGTTGTTGCTCCGATTGTTGCGGGTGGCTTTGCAGCATTGGCATTTGTGACAGGGGATGATAACCCACAAGATTATTGGCGGATTGCGAGCTATGTTGTTCCGGCTGCTATTGCGATTATCATGGCATTTGTTGTATTGGGCTTGGGTAAAGAGTCCCCAGTTGGAGAGGGTTTACCTTCTTTAAATGAAATAGTAAAAGATGACGATGAGCTGGTTAAAACGGAGTTGAATTCTGCTGTTGCTAATATGAGTTCGTGGCAAATTTTTGTAAAGTATGTATTACCTAATAAGAATGCATGGTTTATTTCGTTTGTTGATGTCTTTGTCTACATGGTGCGTTTTGGCGTTATTAGCTGGTTACCTATCTATTTATCAGATGTTAAACATTTCTCTAAAGGAGAGATGAGTTTTGCTTTCTTATGTTTTGAGTGGGCAGCAATACCTTCTACCCTTTTAGCAGGTTGGTTATCTGATAAGCTTTTTAAAGGGCGCCGTATGCCTTTAGCTATTTTAGCTATGTCACTTATTTTCTTTTGTATTATTGGTTATTGGCAAAGTAGTTCTTTATTTATGGTAACAACATTTGCTGCTATTGTTGGTTGTTTGATTTATATTCCACAATTTCTTGCTTCTGTGCAAACAATGGAAATTGTTCCTAGTTATGCGGTAGGTTCTGCTGTAGGTCTACGTGGCTTTATGAGCTATATTTTAGGTGCTTCTTTAGGAACCAGTATTTTTGGGTTTGTTGTGAAGCAAACAAATGGCAATTGGGATATTGGTTTTTATTTATTATTAGGCGGTACAGTGTGCTGTATTATTTTTTGTATTCTCTCTCATTTTGGTGCTTTGGAGTTGGAAAGAAAACAAAAAATGGCTAAATAAATGTCAATGATTTTGAGATGGGAAACTATTTATTGATATGAAATTAAAAAAAATTTAGAGCGAGGGTGACAGTATAAAAATGTAACTGGTTTGCCTCGCCTAAATTTTTATAGAAAAGATAAGATCAATTGATCAGAAAAAAGTATCAGTTTTATTCAGATTTGCTGTTATCTGATTGGTGTTGTCTTTTACCTTCGCCGTTGTGTTTTTTGCTTGCATTCTTACCATCATGTTGTTGGTTCTTGTCAGCTCTATGTGTTTTGTTCACATTTTGGCCTTTATGTTCTTTGTTTACTTTTTTACCATCATGTTGTTGGTTTTTGTCAGCGTTGTTATGTCTAGTTGGTTTTTTGCCTTCATGTTGTTGACCTTGATTTCCTTTATCTTGCTTGCTCATGTGTTGAGTATGAGGGGCTTGTTGTTGGTTTGGTTGGTGTTCTGTACTTTGAGCAGAAGCATAACCTGCAACACTTAAAGATAATAAAGCAGCAACTGAGGTAGCTAATAATTTTTTCATTTTGTAATTCCTTTGTTTTGTAATTTAAGTGTTTATATATTAGCGCTAGAAGTGTAAAGAGAAAATACAGCTTGGGTAAAGAATGTGTAAATATTTGGTTGTTGTTGTATACATGAAAATAGAGCTCATTGCCACCTAGCCTAATGGAGTGTTAGGTTGTAGCGGTAATTTTCATGTAAATAAACGATTAATCGATCCGTATTGTTGATTTAAGCCCATGGACATCTCCCTTATCATCGACAAAGGAGTATTCAACATTTACTTGTTGAGGAATGTTGCTGGAGTCAACATTAATCCGATAGCTATTATCAGAAAAAGGGGGAACCATCATATCTAATTGTGTTTCATTATGATAAGTATGATTGTAGAGATTTAATTCAATATTAGATAAGGAGATGTAATAGGGGGTTGGGTTTTTACAGGAGACTGTGATTTCTAGATTATAAGCTTTACCATAACAGCTTAGTTGCGTGACGAGTATTTTTTCTTCTGGTTTATTCGCTAACGGAGTTGGCCTATAAAATAGCTTAATTTGTGTATTCATTGCCACGGTAACATTATCAACTAATTTATTTTCTTTACTTGTCGGTGGTACTTCGTATAAATTGATCCAAAAAGCGGATTCTTTATCATTAGGTAGTGTTTTTTGTTTGTTGTAGATGATACGTAATCCTTTTATTTCTCCTGCGACTAAACGGGACATAGGAGGGGTAATGATAAAAGGGGACACAGTAGCGCTGGGTACATTCTGCGTATTACCGTTATCGATCCATGTTTGCATTAAAATAGGGTAGTCGTTGGTATTAGCAATTAAGAGAACCTGTTGTTGTTCATCACTTTTAAAAATAATTCGTTTTTTTTCTGGAATAATGCCTGCATAAGCCAATGTATCAAATAATATTATTGGTACTAAAAGAGCTGCTATCTTAAAAGAGAAATCGATTTTCATATAATCACATTAGGTTATTGTATTCTTACTAATACGTATCCCTTTGCTTGAACACTTCCTGGAGTAACAGTCTCACTAGGGATTTTTTTCAAAATAGCCGTGAATTGAGTTGTAAAATATTGATAACCTGATTGAGAAGAGCTTCCTGCATTAGTTGCTCCTGACAAGATAGGATACCATCCAGCATCTCGTCCACCAGGACATGTGCTTGTACTGCCACTTCCATTGCAATTTTGCCATCCAACAAAAGGTAGGTCTTGGCCATCAGGTGCTTTTAATGCAATACCAACGCCGGTCGCTATCATACTATTGGTGCCATAGCCATCAGATAGCAAGTAACTAACGCCACCTTGTGCATTAACTAACCCCAGTGATTGAGCCGTTTGATAAGCCTCGAGTGAGGTTTGAATTCCTATAGCCGTTTGTCCGCTCGCAGTCCCCGACTGAACTGTATTACTACACTCTACAGTTATTGAAATATTATTTTCTACGGTCTTTCCTTGGTTTATATCATTTACACTCATTGTTTGAAATAGTATAGTAGGGGTTACATTTCTAGCAACACAAGTCGTATTCATTGTAACATTTGTTTTGGGTGGAGTTCCTAGGCCAATCGAAGTCCAGTGAGTGGGCCAACCCTGATAATTAGTCGCTGAATCTGAACCAATCGCTGGTGTGGAGCCCGTGCCTGGTCCTTTAAATATAACGTATCCATTAGGTTGCGTGCATGCGTAAGAACCAGCTGCTTGCCATCCTGTTCCACAGTAATTAGAAACAGCACCACTGGTATAGCCATCTGAGCTCACTTTTGCTATTTCAACTTTTATAGCACTAAAATCTTTAGCTCTAATTTTAATTTTAGTACCGTCCACTAAATAAGAGGTAATTGGATATTGTTGCCATGTTCTTAAAAAAGCTTGTCCACTGTTAAGATGAGTAAGTTTTATGCCTGTGTAATGAATTTTATTTTGATAAAAACCACTAAGTCCATCTTCTGTTCCTATAGTATAAAAGCCACCATAAAGATCATCCCCATTTGTTGCGAACATTTCATAAATACTGCCGATATCTGTTTGATCACAAGTATAAATAACAGTATCGGGTGAGGGGTAGCTGTAGCCTGGTGCATAATTGACAACAGATGTGGCTATTATAGAGCCTGGTGGTTGAATGTAATTGTCAGTGACATTAATATTGCCAAGCCCTGTATTCATACCTTGTCCATCATAACCAGCAACAGCAACATTGCGAGTACAGCTGGCATGGCCTAATATTGGGCTACTCATAAGAAAAATTAATAATATTAAATTTAAACTGTTTGGTCGCATCATAAGTAGTGGCTCATATACAAGGTACATTGAGTATGATTAAATATTGGTTGATGTCTTGTCCATTTAAATTGTAATCGACTTGGCATTGTTGAGATTTTTTATCTCCCCAGCGTACAGTTAGTCTGCTGTTTAGTTCTTCAAGTCTAGTGTAAGCTTGTTTGCCTTGGCCTACCATTCCTACGTTCTTCCCATTGACGTCATAGACTGTTGCTCCCATAGGAATATCTTTATCAGTTTGGTCAAAAGTGAATAAAACGGGATAGCCTAGTGTTGTATTAAATTTGACTTTAACTGCTGCTCCTGCATAGGGTGCAACTTGTTTCTGATTACTGACTAATTCAGCATAAGAGTTCATGCCTTCCGGTGAGAGTAACACATTATTATAGCGATAAGGGGCTAAATAGGGGATTACAGCATATCCAAATCGATTAATCTTTGCTCCTTGTCCACCAATAACTTCTGCACCTTCTGCACCTTTTGCTTCAACAATACCAAAAGTTTCTCCCAAGTAAGGACCTAAGGTAATACCACCCTCATGAAGTACTACAGAGCCTTGCAGTCCTTGAGAAACTTGCCAGTAATTATCGGAATTTGCTGCTGAAACAGATGCTGTTGCGACAGGTAAGCGAGTTTGGAAAGAAGCATTCCATGTGTCAATATGGTCTCTATCATTCGTAGAATAGCTCACGCCATAACTAGAGTTTTGTTTTTCGCCTAATGTACCATTTAATGATGTTTGGAAATCGGCACCAGACTCAGAGTCTTTTGTTATGGAAGTACTCAATGACGGAGCATTATTTCCATAACCTAAAGGCATTGATAAGGTAACCATCGTTGTTGTTTGAGATTTCTTTGGAATGTTGTACTGCTGGTATATATTGTAGTTGTCAAGATAGCTTACCCCAGTGTTATAAGAACCATATTGACTGCGTGTAACAGAAAAATTAACCGCTAAGCCATTACTAAATGATTTGGAATAACTGGCTTGTAATTGTTTGTCACGTTTACGATTGCCATAATAATCTTGAATAGCACCATTAATAAATAGATTACCATAATTTCCTAGGCTTTGATTAATCGATACATCAAAACGTGACCGTTGCATATAAGTTGAGGAGTCCCATTCAGTGTTGGTCTTGTATGCTTTTCTTAAACCTAATGTATCATTTAAGTCCCTGTATCCCGACGTAGAATAGCGATAATTTGCGATAGTCAATGTTGTGTTGGTCGGGTCAAAAGTACGACTATAAGAGAGTCGAGACATCCAGCCTGTTTCTGTTTTTCCTAATATTTTGGCGCGTGAGAATGTGGTTGTTACGCCAAAGGCTCCCAGGTCATTAGAGTAAACACCACCTAATAAAATCGCTTGATAACCATCAGCGGTTCTAAAACCAGTATTGAGAGTGATGGAGTTACTGATCCCTCGTCTATAAGTAGCATCAATAAATTTATCTTTATCGCCAACGAAGCGAGTTTCACCAATAGTCACATCGTAGCGACTAACACCAGGTCTTAATGAGTCTGGAACTGCTGAGTAAGGAACTGTGAAACTATTAACAGTCCCGTCTGCTTCGTTTACGGTAACGTCCAAGTCTCCTGCATAGTTGGTTGCATAAAGATCATTAATTTCAAAAGGACCGGGAGGTACTGTCATTTGGTAAATGATATTTCTACCTTGCCGAATAACTACATTAGCATTTGTTTTAGCAATCCCGCGGATAGTTGGAGCATAACCACGTTGTGAGTCTGGTAACATGCGGTCATCTGATTTTAATGAAATACCTCTATAACCGATGCCCGAGAAGTACTGCCCTGTCGTAAAGCTTTCACCTATCAACAATTCACTTTGTAATGGTAAAATTGCACGTTGAACATAGCGGTTGGTTGTTTTTATATCACTCCCCATGTGGCTTTGTTTAGTAAAAAAAGTTTGTTGTCTATAGCGCCATAACCCTAAATTCGCGCCTATATTCATATTGATATAAGTTGAATCAACATTTTTTAGGTTAGAATTCCCTTTATAACTAACGTGATATTGACTGGCATTATAATTAACAAATGCAACAGGAATCCCTTCGTTTAAAGCCTCTGGGCTAACATATCCTCGGGGTAAGGTGTTAAGTAAGATTTGAGGGATATGCAATTGTAGTTTAAACTCTGAATAAATAAAGTTAGAGCTTGCCCCTTTTACAGCATAGTCGAGAACCAAACAGTTCTGTTTATTTGTATTCGACGGAGTATCAATGGATGATTTTTTAATACCTAGCGCTAGTAGTTCATCTAACGAAAAACAAGGCTCTATTTTGTTTGTTGCTGTATCTTTTATAAATGTTACTTCGGTTGTTTTTATGAATAGATTGTTAATATATAAGTCAACCTTATAACTACCGGGGTCAACTTTTGTTCCTTGATTAAAATTGTTTAAATTACCTAGGTTAAATGTTGAACCTTTTAATAAGGAATCATCGAAAGAATAATTTTTTGTGGACGATACTACCTTATCTTCTGCAAGTGGCGAAGAACTATAAACTATAAAAAACACTGAAATAGATAATGACTGATACAGTGTTTTATAGCACTTTACTTTAACAAAGCTCTTCATCGTAAACTATATACTTAAAGAGAAAATTGGTAATTAATAGAAACACCGAAATCATTTATAAGAGAGTATTTAACTATTGCCGCATTCATCATAGGTGTTTGGGCTGACCATCTATCACTTGAAAAAGGGGCTACCATCTGTGGGTTTTTAACTGTGGTAATGACTTTTTTGTTAGTGTCTAAGAGCTCTACTTTGTCAAATGTTGCATAGTACGGACTATTATTAAGTACTTCTAATTTATTATTAGAAAGTTTAAATTTAATTTTTTCTGATATTTCTTCTGGCGCAAGGCTAAGTTTTTTGGGGCGGTAAAAAATCTTCAAACGACTAGTGACCAGAAGAACAATTTTATTTTGTTCTTTCTGAGAGTCATCTACCCCTGGAAATTGTAAAAAATTAAAGTGAAAAAGAGACTCCCTATCTGTAGGCAGACTCAGTTTATTATTAAACATTAATCGAACTACTTGACCTTGATTTGACTCAATTTTAAATAGCTGTGGCGTTGCGATGAATGGGCCATCAGCTGATTCAGGTTTTGAATTTGGAGTGTTAATATCCGTCCAGACTTGAACCATATATGGGATATTATCTGGGTTAGAAAACTGTAACATCCTTTCTTTAGCATCAGCAGGATAAATAATACGATTACCTACCATGGTGACAGTCGCTAGGCTGAAAGAGCTATAAGTTACACTACTAATAAGGATGATTGACGCGATAAGCTTTTTTAAGCAACTACTATGCATTGTATATCTCGACTAATTCATCAGTACAACCAATAAAAATAAAGGTAATCTTCTAAATTAACAGACTATTAAAAGGTATAAGTAATATCTAATAGTCTGTCATTTAGTCCATTACTTGTAAGTTACTGCATACTGCATTGTAGCTTGAACTGTACCCGCAGTTACACCTGTTGCTTCCGCATAATATTGTGCCACTAAAGGTATAGTACCAGAGCCACTTGCAAGAGCAGTATCTATACCTGCTTGAACCGCTGTACTACCCACAAATGTGATAGGCGTGCCATTATCTACGATTTGAATAGATACATTTGTAGCTGTACCTGTGTTGCCAAGATTTCCCTTTGTGGTTACGTTGTTACCAATTAATTGAGCTGTTGCAGTTTTTGCTGCACCACAATCAGTCAATTGAAGATCAAACTCTGTTGGCATAGCGGTGTTACCAGCAGCAGCTAGATTCGAAGTTTTTGCAGTTTGTAATAAAATAATAGGAGTTGATGCTGTACCATTGACTGTTACAGTACAAGTTACATCATCTACCTGACCTTTGAAAGTAATCACGTTACTTTGTTGTGCATAGCTAGCAATAGGCAAAGCAAAAAGACTTGCTAAAATAACATACTTCATATAAATACTCTTTAATAGCTAATGATTTAAACGGATCTTTCTAATAATAAAATATTAGTTTGACCTTGATGCCACACTTGAAGAAGGTTCTTAAGCATCCGATACCAATTTTATTAGGCTTTTCTAGTAAAGTATATCAAGATAATGTAAGTATGATGTCGTTTGCATACAAAAAAGATGATGGATTAACTGTTGTATAGTGATTTGAGTCAATTTTATACTTTTGTTATAAATTATTTCTGTTCAGTGTCTGTTCAGTTTGGCTGGGTTTTTTTCAAGTTTAAGTTGTGTTTAGTTAATGGAGATATACATAGCTTAAATATAAATAACATTGTAAGTATATAAAAAATCAAAACAAAAGTTTTTTGTGATGTGTTTCACAAAGTGATGAAGCAATAGAAGAAACACCTTGATTATGAAATTATTTCATGTTTGAGGTGTTTGTAATCTTCGTTTTTTTAAGGTCTATACTTTTTTTTTGTAATGCTAGTTAAAAAATAATACAATTTGAAAACCGCTAATAATTAGGTGTTAGCGGTTTTTTTAGATTAATTAACTAATTCAATAAGATGATTTATAATTATGCTCTCCTGATTGATGATTTGATAGTGATCACAATTCAATTCAACAACTCGTAGTTGATCAGGTGAATGAATATAACGATCAATATTATTGTAGGGATATTTTTCATAAAGCTCTGGTGAGTGTTCTCTTGCTTGTGTCGCTTTGAATAAAACAATTTGAGTTTTTTCAAGCACAGCAGAAAGAGGTTGAACGACTAGCCTACTGTCTATTTCAGCCAATGACTCAACTTTCGTTTTTAAACTATCAGGAATATTGAGCTCTTTCATAGCATAAGCGAGCTCGATCGGGTTGTTAGTATTAGCTATATCTTCTTTATCTAATAGCCACGTATCTAGTAAATAGACTTTGATATTATTAATACCAAGGGCTTCAAAATACGTTGCCATTTCCAATGCAATATGCCCGCCTAATGACCAACCCAGTAAAATAATAGGTTCATTAAGAGCGAGTATTTTTTGTATGTGATTGAGATAGTATTGGGTTAATACATAAAGATCATCTATTTTATTCTCATGATAGAAATTATAAGAGTCAATGCCCTGACATTGGTAATGGTCTGTAAGTTTATTCGCCAGGGCGCTATAAACATCACAACCGCCAATACCTGGATGGATCATTAATATGACCGGTTTATTAATCGCTGTATTAAGTGAAACAACAGGGTTAAATAATTGTTGAGTATTGGCAATTTTTTGAGCCAACTCGCGAATAGTTTGCGTATTAAGTATGTCAACCAAACGTAATTTAATTTGGAATGCTTCATTAATCCGATTGTTTAACATCATGGCTAAAATACTATTACCACCAAGTTTGAAGAAGTTATCGGCCATGCTGATTTCACTGGCAGAGATTTTTAAGATACTTGCAAAAATATCACAGAGTGTTATTTCAACCATATTCTCTGGTGCAATGTATTCAACCTTGTCGGTTAGCTCTGGTTTAGGTAGTGCTTTTCTATTAAGTTTACCATTGGAGGTAATAGGTAACTCTGTTAAATGAATAAATGCACTGGGTATCATGTAACTAGGCAATGTTTCATGCAGGTGACGAGACAGTAATTGCTCATCAATACTTTGAGCCGCCACATAATAAGCAACGAGGTATTTACTACCGCTAGCTTGCTCGTAGGCGATCACAACACAATAGTTGATAGCAGGGTAAAGTGTTAGTCGTGCCTCTATTTCACCAAGTTCTATTCTAAAACCACGAATCTTAACTTGGAAGTCATTACGGCCTAAGTATTGGATATTGCCATCAGCCAATGAACGGACAAGATCTCCTGTTTTGTAAATACGGCCATTGTAGTTTTGTTGTTGCTCCAGCAGTGTTTGGAATGGATTGGTAATAAACCTTTCTTGCGTTAGAGTAGGGTTATTTAGATAACCACGTGCCAGACCATCACCCCCTACATACAGCTCACCAATACCGCCGATAGGGACTGGTTGTAACAACTCATTAAGTACATAGGCACTGGTATTATCGATAGGTTTACCAATAAGTACTTGTTTGATGTCAGGGTTATTACAATCGTAATACAAAACATCTACGGTTGCTTCAGTTGGTCCATAGAGGTTGTGTATCTCACAAGAAGGAATTAACTGCTGACATTTTTTTACCTCATAGAGATTGAGTGCTTCTCCACTACAGAAGATGTATTTTAATGACTGTACTTTTAATTGAAGCTCTGGTTGTGCTTCGAGTGTTTCGATAAAGGCAACCAACATTGATGGCACAAAATGCAAAACAGTTATTTTTTCTGACTCAATAAGCTGTGCCAAATAAACATTGTCTTTGTAAAGCTCTGAGTTGGCAAATACAATACAAGCGCCATACCAGTGGGCCCAGAATAACTCCCACACAGAAACATCAAAGGTGTAGTTAGTTTTTTGTAAGATGTGGTCTTGTTCTGTAATAGGATATTGTTTATGCATCCAATTAATCCGATTAACAACCCCTTGGTGTTCTAACATTACGCCTTTAGGATTACCTGTTGTACCACTAGTATAGATCACATATGCCAAGTGGTGTGGCTTTGCTAAATGTGGTAGGTTATTCACAGGGTAATGGCTTATTGCTCTTATGTTATCCTCATCTTGTAGATTAATAACAGTTTGTTCTGGATTTACCAATGCTTTGATTTTTTCATAACTCTTATGAGTAGTTAATATTACTTTGGCTTTGGTATCATTTAGCATATAGACAATACGATCATCAGGGGCTTGTGGGTCCATAGGAACATACGCGCCACCAGCCTTAAGGATTGCTAATATACTAATAGGCATGTGTTTTGAGCGATCTAAACATAGCGCAACAAAATCATCAGGTTGTATGGCAAAGTTAGCCCTCAAATAATAAGCGAGTTGATTCGCTTGTGCATTAAGTGCTTGGTAGGTGATGCTCTCTTGCTCATAAATCACTGCCGTATTTTCCGGTGTTCTTTGCACTTGTTGTTCAAATAGCATCGGGATAGTGGCATCAGTAGGGTAACTGCATCGTGTTTGGTTCCATTGCGTAATCACTTGATGGTGACTATTAGGTGTTAAAAGTTGTAGCTCAGCAATGGATTGTTGTTTTTTATACAACGTGACTATCTGTTCTAGAATATGCTGATAAACAGAAATATAGTATGCAATAGTTTGTTCACTAAATAGACTGGTTGCATAGTTAAATACCCCTGTAATAGAGGGTTGTGAGTCATCTAGTAACGTAGTGATATCGAACTTTGCAGGTTGATATTGAGCATGCTTGGTTTTATATGGTGTAAATAACGACTCAAATTCTGATGTTATTGGGCTTGCAAAAGATTGGACACCAAACATAACTTGAAAAATAGGATGCCTTGAGGCATCTTTTTCAAGCTGTAATGAATCAACCAGTTTTTCAAACGGCAAGTCTTGATATTTTTGTGCATCAAGAACATGTTGGCTAGTTTGTTCAATAAACGCTTGTAGGCTATCTTCAGGATTGATGGAGGTTCTCAACGCCAACATATTAACGAAAAAACCAATGGTGTTTTCAATACCTTGATGATGTCTTCCTGCGATAGGCGTGCCAATGACTATATCACGTTGATTACTAAAGGCACTGAGTAGTAAATAATAACCACTGAGTAACACGGTATATAAACTGACTTTTGATTCAGCGGCTATTGTGCGTAATGCATGGCTAAGCTCGCTGCCTAATTCAAACATCATATCCATGCCATCATAATTGACTTGAGCAGGGCGAGGATAATCTGTAGGTAAGTTCAATGGTTCATAATCTCCCAACTGTTGTTGCCAATATTGCAGTTGTTGTGCAAGAACATCACCTTGTAAGTAATGACGTTGCCAGAGAGCAAAGTCTTTATATTGAACATCAACAGGCGCTAAGTTGATAGGCTGTTGTTGAGTAATTTGTTGATAGCACTGTATAAGCTCTTTAATCAACAAATCCGTAGACCAACCATCAAAAGCAATGTGATGAATAACAATGCTTATATAATACTCATGGTCTAATAGATAGCGATTAATAGAAATAGGCAGTTCTTGATCAAGTATGAATATTTTATGGGCATGATTATAAAGATAATTATCTAAAATTATTTTACTTTCACATACTTGATGATTAATCACTAAAGGATTTTCTTGTAGGTTTATAACACGTTGATAACCTGCGCCCTCCACATTAGTTTTAATCACTGAACGTAGTATTTCATGGCGATTAACAACTTCGGTGAGCGCTTGCTCTATAGCGTTATAATCAGTATTTTCTGCCAGTTTGAAAACTAGCGGAATGTTATAAGCGTTACTACCATTCTCATAGCTCTCAATAAACCATAAACGCTCTTGAGCAAAAGATAAACGCTGTTCTTCTGGATGCTGAATAACAGGTGCTATAATCCGTTGTTGACCTTCTTCTACTTCATCTAAGAAGATAGCCAATGCTTGTATAGTACGTTTGGTAAAAATTTCATTAATAGGCACAGTTTTATTGAATACTTTGCCTATTTTGCTTGATAGTTTAATGGCCAAAATACTGTCGCCACCTAACCCAAAAAAGTCACTGTTGGTACTGACTTGATCTGGCGTTAGTCCCAGTAATTCAGCGAATAAATCAGCCAAAGTTTTTTCAGTGGACGTTGTTGGTGCAATGTAAGTATCCATTAGCACTAATGATGGCGTAGGTAATGCCTTACGATCGATTTTGCCGTTAATGCTAATCGGCATAGCCGTTAAATGAACAAATGCTGAGGGAAGCATGTAGTCAGGTAGAAACTGTTGTAAATACTCCACCAAACTTTCTTGAGATAACGCTCGTTTAGCTACATAGTAAGCGGCTAAGTATTTAGTGCCTAAACTATTGCTAAGTGCCATCACTAATGTTTGCTTAATTTCAGGGTGGCTAGCTAGGCGTGCTTCAATTTCTCCTAACTCAATTCTAAAACCACGGATTTTTACTTGGAAGTCATTACGGCCAATATACTCTACATCACCATTGGCTAAGTAGCGGACAAGATCTCCTGTTTTATATAAGCGGTCATTGTATCCATGTGCCTTTTCTTCTGCACTTTGGAAGGGGTTAGCAATAAATACACGGTTTGTTAATTCGGTATTGTTTAAATAACCACGCCCAACACCGAACCCACCAATGTAAAGCTCACCTTTAACCCCTTGGGGGACAGGGCGAAAATGCTCGTCTAAGATATAAAGATAAAAGTTTTTATTGGCTTTACCAATGTTATTACTGATATCAACCTTTTGATAAGGATGCGTAGTCGCCCAAATGGTTGTCTCAGTGGGGCCATAAAGATTAATAAGCGTAGTTTCATGCTGGCAATATTGATTAACAACCTCAGGATTAGCAGACTCGCCGCCAATAGCCAATATAGGAATACTGAGCAATTCGTTCTTATCAAGCAGGGCTGGAGGTATAAATGCAAGATCAATACGATGGTCTGTTATGTAATCAGATAGCGCATTGAAGTTGAGGCGTTTTTCTTCAGTAAGGATATGTAAGCAATGCCCATTTAGTAGGCTGTTATACAGTTCAAAAGCATGAGCATCAAAGACATAGCTAGAATACCAGAGTACATTTTTTTGACCATGCTTCGGATTCAAATTTAAAATATCTTGCTGCAAGGTTGCCATATTAATAAGCGAATGATGTTCAATCATCACCCCTTTAGGATTACCCGTTGTACCACTGGTATAAATAATATAAGCAAGATGGTTTGATTGCGTTTGTGTTATTGGATTATGCTTATCACCTTGTACAATTTTGCTAGTGAAGGTTGGCGCATCAATAGCAATTACCTTGTTTGATGAATCCATTAATTGATTAAGATAATCTTGATACACCGCGTTGGTTAATATAGCTTTAGCGTTGGTGTCATTAACCATGTGCTGAATTCTTTCAACAGGTGCTTGTGGGCTCATAGGCACATAAGCTGCTCCTGCTTTTAGTATGGCTAAAATAGCAATAGCCATGTGTTCAGACTTATCTAAATACAAGCCAATTAAATCATCCGGTTTAGTCTCAAGAGTGGTGATTAAATAATGAGCGAGTTGATTAGCATAGTCATTGAGCTCCTGATAGGTAAAGCGAATATCTTCATACACTAGCGCCCACGCATCAGGTGTTTTTTGTACCTGTTCCTCAAACAATTGGTTGACTAATTTATGTTTAGGAAAAGGAATAACCGTTTGCGTTTGTTCTTTTATAAGATGGTGATACTCCTCAGCTGTTATCAGTTGTAGCTCTTTGACTAATACCATTGGGTTAGCAAGTAATTGTTTCAAGGTGAGGTTGATCCCCTGTAAAACACGCTCAATGGCTTGCTCACTAAATAACTCACCTGCATATTTTATCTTGAGGGTGATTTGTTGTGCATTTTCAAAAGCAACAATACCTAATGGATAATCTAGTTTCTCTTTACCCTCTTTAAAGGTTAGTTTTATTTGCTCATTGTGCGTCTCTGAAATAGGGTAGTTTTCAAAAACAAACAATGAGTTAAAGAGGCGCGTTCCTGAACGTTGTAATTTAGTCAGGTTGATATTGCTGTGATTATTGACATTATTAATATGCGTTTGCAGTAACTTAATCGTGTCAATAATACGGCCATCCTCATGGTTCAAAGTAACAGGCAGGGTATTAATATAAAGCCCTACGGAGGTTTCTATACCATCAATAGGCAAGTTTCTACCTGATACTGTCATCCCTACGGTTGTTGTCTTCGTATTACCATGAAGACTTAGTTGTTGGTGCCAGCAGTACTGCATAAGGGCATTGATGGTAAAGTCATGTTTACGGCAGAATGCTTTGAGCTGCTCAGCTTGCCGCCCTGTGAAGTTAATAGAACGTTCTTGGTGGTCAACAATAAACTTGTGATCACTGAGATTAATATGTCGAGACTCATCTTTTAAAAGGCTATCTAAACTCTCTGGCTCAATTGGTGAGGATAAATAGCTATTCCAGAATGCTTCGGTTTCTGCTGCTTTTTGCTGCAAAAAGGCCTGAGTTGCTAAATAGCAGTGGTCAGTTTGCTCTACGATAGGTTTTTGATTAATGATCGATAAATAGTTTTGATGCACATTATTTAACAGAACAGGTACACTCCAACCATCTAAAATGGTGTGATGATTGTTAAATAAGCATTGGTAATGTGCATCTGCCAATTTAATTAAATAGATTCTAAAGAGCTGGCCTTGGCTTAGATCATAATTAATTTGATGATCTTTTTGAATGATTTCTTCAAGGCTTGTTAACTGCTGCGCTGGAGTTTGCTCGCTAAGGTCTATAAGCGCCCAAGCAAAACTGCTTTGCTTGTCGATAACTTGGATAAACTCCTCATCCCAAGAAAAGCGTGAGCGCAGGGCAGGGTAGTTTGCTTGGCTAATTTGCCATGCTTTTTTGAAGGCCTCTGCATCCATCGGATTATGGTAATCCCAAATCAATTGAATACGGTAGGCACTGTCTGACTGGCCTTGGGCAACAGCATGATAGATAAAACCTTGCTGTAAACTATTGGCAGGGTAAATTGCTTCAACTTCATTACTTGTTTGTAATTTATCTAATAACTCACGAGAAATAATGTCATTAATGTCAGAACGCGTTAAGTACGAACGGTCTATGGCTGTTAATTGATCGATTAAATCATTAAGTTGCTGTGTAAAGACATCATTAAACGTATGAAGCTGATCGACAGCTAAATAACCTTCTACGTTAAACTGTAGTTGTCCATTGAGAATACCGCCGTTTAATGATAAGAAATCGGTCATGCGATTGTTAGCTGATATAGCGATGCCTGAGCTCTCATGGCTGAATGACCATTGTATATCTTCCTGTCCATCAAACTGACCCAGATAGTTAAAGCAGACGGAAGGAAGAGGGTGTTGGGTATAACCCATTAAAATACCGTAACCCAAACCACGTTCAGGAATGCTACGCAAACTGTCTTTAATCGCGATGAGGTTATGGACTGATTCACCTTGTTGAGCACATAACTTAACGGGATACATGCAAGTGAACCACCCTACGGTGTTATTAATATCAATATCATCAAATAGTTTTTCTCTACCATGCCCCTCCAATAGCACATAATGCTCAGGTGTGTTGAATAGGGTTGTTAACGCTTTAGCCAATACTGTTAATAAAAGGTCATTAATAGAGGTGTGATAAGCCTTGTTAGCCTCTCGTAATAAACGAGTTGTTTGTTCTTTTGGCAATGTTAATTGCAGCTTATGAACCGTATTGGTACGGTATTGGTTAATATGTTGTTGATAGCCTTCAAAGTCTGCTAACAAGTTTTGCCAGTAGGCTTTTTCATGGCTAGACGATTTTTTTGACGAATAATTTTGTTGCGCCATGACCCATTGGCGGTAACTGGTACTTTTTGCCCCCAGTATTTTTTCAGCACTGATGGTTTCATCTATTGTGGCTTGTTGTGTGAAGTACTCATAAATAGCTTGTAAATCATGTTTAATGATTCGCCAACTGACTGCGTCAATATTTAAATGATGTACCGCTACATGAATGCGTGCAATGTTATCGGCATAACCCTCAAGATAGCCTATATGATAAAGTGGGCCATCATTAAGATTGAACTGATCTTGCCATTGTGTCAGCTGTTGCTCTATGTCTGTTACTGAAAGTTTTTCAACATTTAAAATATCAAAAGCGAGTGGCAACGATTGTTGATAATACCCTAAGTCATCGCTATAGGTCGCACGTAAAATATCATGGTACTCAACCAATTTTTCAATACTAAGTTGTAGCACGGTATGGTTTAACTGTGGCACTTTAATGAGGAATGCCTGATTCCAATGCGCTGGGTTTTGGTATTTACCTTGTGTAACATTATTAAAAAACCATTGTTGAATAGGTGCTGGCGTAATGTCACCTGCTAAAATACCCTGCTCAGATTGTATCTGAGAGGCTTTATTATGTTGGTTTTTAATAACATAATCACTGAGCCCTTTAATTGTTCTGTAGTTAAAGATATCTTTGATTGAGAGATAGTAACCAAGGTTTTGGCGAACACGGTTAGCCAATTGAATACTGCTAATACTGTCACCACCTAGTTTAAAGAAGTCATCTTCTATACCGATCTGCTTTTCATCTATTCTTAAGATGTTAGCAAACAGTTGGCAGAAAATAGTTTCCGTTGGGTTAGTGGGAGCAATATAAGACGCTGTATTAATGAGTTCAGGCACAGGCAATGCTTTGCGATCGAGCTTGCCATTCATATTAAGCGGGAACGCACTCAAATAAACAAAAGCGGTTGGCACCATATACTCAGGCAAAAACTGCTGCAAATAACTCGATAACGCCTCATGCGTCATTGCACTGTCAGCGACATAATAAGCAGCCAAATACTTACCACCATTCGCATTTGTTAATGCCAATACAGCCGCTTGCTTAACCAAAGGATGACCGATTAAACGGCTTTCAATCTCAGAAAGCTCAATCCTAAAGCCACGGATTTTAACTTGGAAATCATTACGGCCAATATACTCAATATTGCCATTTGGCAAATAACGAACCAAATCCCCCGTCTTATACAACCGGTCATTATACCCCTCAGCTTTTTCCTCAGCTGTTTGGAACGGATTTGCCAAAAACACCTTACGCGTTAACTCAGGGTTATTCAAATACCCACGACCAACCCCAGCCCCCCCGATATAAAGCTCACCAATAGCCCCCATTGGCACAGGCTCAAGCTGCTCATCCAAAATATAAAGCGCTGTATTAGACAACGCCACCCCAATAGGCACAGAATGATCAAAAGGAGCTGCCTGATTTGCCAAATAAGTCACCGCAAACGTTGTTGTTTCCGTAGGGCCATAGCCATTCACCACCTTAACCTGCGGATAAAGCTCCAAAAACCTATTCACATGAGCCGCTGATAACGCCTCACCTCCAGCAAGGGCATAACGCAACCTAGCTAAATTAGGCAACTCGGCATCCACCAACGTATTAAAAAAGGCAGCGGTAGCAAAAAAGTTAGTCACTTCATAATCCGCCAACAACTGATTAAACACTGCCAAATTCAAAAAATTATCCTTAGTGGCAATAATTGTAGCAGCCCCATTAAACAACGCCGCAAATAAATCATAAGTAGATGCATCAAACTGATACCCAGAAATACTCAAAAACCGATCAGACTCATCCACCGATACATAATTTGCATTCACCACCAAACGATTCACATTATGATGCTCAATCAACGTACCCTTAGGATTTCCTGTAGTCCCACTGGTATAAATTGCATAAGCCAAATCACGGGAGTCGTGTCAGAAACCACATTATCAACTGGATAGCCAGACAACGTCTCAACAAAACGAGGCTCATCCACAGAAAAAATAGCCACATCGGGTGCAAGGGTAGCCAACTTATCTGCATAATGCGCTTGGCAAAGCACGGCTTTCAACTGAGCATCCTGCATAATAAAGCCATTACGCTCATCAGGTGCATCAGGATCCATCGGAACATAGGCGGCACCAGCTTTCAAAATAGCCAAGATACACACCACAATCTGCTCCGAACGATCCAGATACAACCCGACAAAATCATTAGGTTTAATTGCACAATGTTCTTTTAAATAATGAGCTAACTGATTCGCTTTGCCATTCAACTGAGCATAAGACAAACGCACATCATTAAACATCACCGCTATATTCAAAGGAGTTTTAGAGGCTTGCTCCTCAAAGACCTGAGGGATAGTTTTATCCTGTTTATAAGGTCTACGGGTTTGGTTCTTGTCATGAATAAGATGTTGGTAATCTTGTGTGTTCAGATGTTTTAGCTTGGCAATTGGCTGTTGCTCTTCATATAAGCGTGTAAATTGTGCCAAAATAGTTTTATAAACACTGATATAGTTTTCAATCGTCGAAGCTTTGAATAACGTAGTGGCATAGTTAAAAATACCTGAGATAGATTCTTTTGAATCATCTAGCAGTGTTGTAATATCAAACTTAGCGGCTTGATAGGTTGTTTGTTGCGTTTGATAAAGCTCTAGCAGCTTAGTTAATTCATGGCTATCTGGGTTACCAAATGATTGTACTCCAAACATAACTTGGAAGAGTGGATGTCTTGACTCATCCTTTTCGACTTGCATAGCATCAACCAGTTTTTCAAAAGGAATATCTTGGTATTGCTGTGCCTCACTAGTCCGCTCGCCTGTTTTTTTAATAAAGTCAATCAAGCTCATGTCGGGTTTAATTTGTTGTCTTAAAGCTAGGCTATTAACAAAGAAACCAATAGTATTTTCAATACCTTGATAATGCCTGCCAGCGGTTGGCGTACCAAGGATAATGTCTTTTTGATTACTAAAAGAGCCTAGCAGTAAATAATAACCACTTAACAATACAGTGTATAAACTGACATTAAGCTTAGTCGCTAATTGACGTAGGTCTTGACTCAACGATTCCCCTAATTGAAAGTTAATATCACAACCTTGGTAATTTATTTGTGATGGACGAGGGTAGTCGGTGGGTAGACTTAGAGGTTCATAGCCAGTGAGTTGCTTTTGCCAATAATCAAGTTGTTGTTCTAACTGTTCGCCTTGTAGGTATTGTCGCTGCCATAATGCAAACGTTTTGTATTGAACATCAACAGCAGGTAGTTCAGTAATAGAAGATATACTGTCTAGTTGTTGGTTATTGTATTGATCATAATAATGGATAAGTTCTTTGGTGAGTAAATCAATTGACCATCCATCAAAGGCGATATGATGGATGACAATGCTCATATAACGTTCATTGCTTAATTGGTAGCACTCAACAGAAACAGGGATTTCTTGATCCAATTTAAAAATATGATGAATATGTGCATCAATTCGAATGTGTAAATCAGAGATTTCATGGCAAGTTTGTTGGTTGAAGTTGAGCGATACATTATTTATATCTATCGGTTGTTGATAACCAAGGCCTGCTTGATTGGTTTTTATAAGTGAGCGTAATACTTCATGACGCTCAATAATATGTAAAAGAGCGTGTTTCAGGCTCTTAATATCAGCAGTTTGAGTTAGTTTAAAAACTAATGGAATATTATAGGCAGAAGTTCCCCCCTCATAAGATTCTATAAACCATAACCGTTCCTGTGCAAAGGATAATAACTGGTCTTCAGGTTTTTCTATTTGAGGTGCCGTAATGGACAGCGAGCTATCCTTACTTTCATCAATCAGTTGACTGAGTGAGTAAATCGTACGTCTGGAGAAAATATCGGCAACATGGATTTTTTTATTAAAAAGTTTAGCCATTTTGCTCGACAATTTGATGGCAACAATACTATTACCACCCAGTTGGAAAAAATCATCCAATGTGCTAATTTTTTCAGCAGGAATGTCTAAAAACTCACTGAAAACACCTTGTAGTGTTTGTTCAGTTTGTGTTTTAGGTGCAATATATTCACCGTTATGATTAAACTCAGGCACAGGCAACGCTTTGCGATCGAGCTTGCCATTCATATTAAGTGGAAACGCACTCAAATAAACAAAAGCGGTTGGCACCATATACTCAGGCAAAAACTGCTGCAAATAACTTGATAACGCCTCATGCGTCATTGCACTGTCAGCGACATAATAAGCAGCCAAATACTTACCACCATTCGCATTTGTTAATGCCAATACAGCCGCTTGCTTAACCAAAGGATGACCGATTAAACGGCTTTCAATCTCAGAAAGCTCAATCCTAAAGCCACGGATTTTAACTTGGAAATCATTACGGCCAATATACTCAATATTGCCATTTGGCAAATAACGAACCAAATCCCCCGTCTTATACAATCGATCATTATACCCCTCAGCTTTTTCCTCAGCTGTTTGGAACGGATTTGCCAAAAACACCTTACGCGTTAACTCAGGGTTATTCAAATACCCACGACCAACTCCAGCCCCCCCGATATAAAGCTCACCAATAGCCCCCATCGGCACAGGCTCAAGCTGCTCATCCAAAATATAAAGTGCTGTATTAGACAACGCCACCCCAATAGGCACAGAATGATCAAAAGGAGCTGCCTGATTTGCCAAATAAGTCACCGCAAACGTTGTTGTTTCCGTAGGGCCATAGCCATTCACCACCTTAACCTGCGGATAAAGCTCCAAAAACCTATTCACATGAGCCGCTGATAACGCCTCACCTCCAGCAAGGGCATAACGCAACCTAGCTAAATTAGGCAACTCGGCATCCACCAACGTATTAAAAAAGGCAGCGGTAGCAAAAAAGTTAGTCACTTCATAATCCGCCAACAACTGATTAAACACTGCCAAATTCAAAAAATTATCCTTAGTGGCAATAATTGTAGCAGCCCCATTAAACAACGCCGCAAATAAATCATAAGTAGATGCATCAAACTGATACCCAGAAATACTCAAAAACCGATCAGACTCATCCACCGATACATAATTTGCATTCACCACCAAACGATTCACATTATGATGCTCAATCAACGTACCCTTAGGATTTCCTGTAGTCCCACTGGTATAAATTGCATAAGCCAAATCACGAGGAGTCGTGTCAGAAACCACATTATCAACTGGATAGCCAGACAACGTCTCAACAAAACGAGGCTCATCCACAGAAAAAATAGCCACATCGGGTGCAAGGGTAGCCAACTTATCTGCATAATGCGCTTGGCAAAGCACGGCTTTCAACTGAGCATCCTGCATAATAAAGCCATTACGCTCATCAGGTGCATCAGGATCCATCGGAACATAGGCGGCACCAGCTTTCAAAATAGCCAAGATACACACCACAATCTGCTCCGAACGATCCAGATACAACCCGACAAAATCATTAGGTTTAATTGCACAATGTTCTTTTAAATAATGAGCTAACTGATTCGCTTTGCCATTCAACTGAGCATAAGACAAACGCACATCATTAAACATCACCGCTATATTCAAAGGAGTTTTAGAGGCTTGCTCCTCAAAGACCTGAGGGATAGTTTTATCCTGTTTATAAGGTCTACGGGTTTGGTTCTTGTCATGAATAAGGGTTTGATAGACAGTGTTGTCTATAATTTTTACTGTTTTAGTTAAAGTATCTGCTTGATCATTTAATAAATAATCAAGAGTGGTTGTGAAGAGTTGTTGATAAAAACTTGCAAATTGTTGAACAAGGTTTTTATCCAATATTTGTGCATCAAATTTAACACGATAATTGATATGGTTATCATGTTCTTCTTGTTCAAAAACGAGCTTGTTTGATAAGTCTATTTGAAATTGATGATTAATCTTTTCATTGCTAACACCATTAAGACTTGTTGTGTGATCTCGAAGAAAGGTTTGCACGAATGCAATGTCTAAAATAGCAGGATTGTCAGCATAAGAGATAATGTCATAAACAGGCAAGTACTTGCTATTGTGGTTTTTTACATCTTTATAATAAGTAAACATTTTGTCAATGACCGATTGTAACGTTGTTTGGTCATCAAAATGGTAGTTAATAGGTAATGTATTAACATGTGCTCCGTACAGTAATTCTTTGCCTTCTAATATGGCCACGGGATAAGCAATGGGGATATCCGCCTGGCGTGTTATTTTATGTAATAACAATGCCATCACTAATTGTCCAAAAAGATAAGTGGTTATTTTATAGCGACGTCTTAGCGACTTAACTTGTTTGGCGACTTCTTCACTATAACTGAAAGTGTATTCAGTGATAGCAAAGGGGACTTTGTTTTTTATAGTTGATGGTGGTTTTAGAAAGGTTAGATCAATATTTCTTACATCAGTTAAATGCTCTTTCCAAAATGATTGCATCTGTCCTTTTTGTGTGGTTAATAATCCTTCGAAATAGTTATTTAATGATTCATGCATTGTTGCTTGTGTCTGTATACAAGGTAAATTATAGTCAATACCGTTATAGTGCTGACGAAATTTATCCCAAGTTTCTCCTGTACTGATTCCATCTACTACAATATGGTGGAAAATAAATATGAGTCGGTATTGATTATTACCTAGATTGATAATATGTGCTTTACCTAAGAGGTCATTTTCTAAATCGAAGGGTTTTAAAGCAAGTGCTCTAATTTTCTCATCAGAGAGTGGGGCCTTGTGATAAGTAACAATATCTGTACCTGATGCAGGTTCTCTTTGTTTCCATACTATACCATTAACGTCATTAGCAACATTGTGGCGCAAAATGAAGTGTTCATTGAAGATTTTTTTTAAGCTATCATGTAGACGTTGTAAATCTATTTCACCAGTAATTGTATTATCAATCACCATGTTGTAATCGTGACGTAGTGGGTTAGCTAACCACTCATAATAAAAAGTTAATTGATAAGGTGTAAGTTTTATATTTTTCATATGATTTAACCTATAATTTTAATACGAATTATTTAACTTAATGATTTGTTTTATAAAATATTTAAAAGTGAATGATCTTTAAAGAAAGCAATTTAGATGTCCGTTAAAGTTTTTTTATTTCCGAGGAGTCTGATTAATTATTTTGGTAATGCGGAGGATGAGTCAGCTCTTTTCCTAGAAAACTATTGACATGATTAGGTATATTTATCTTACTAATCAGTAAGATAATTTTTAATAACATATTAGAACTTTTATTATGTTGGTTAGTATCTAATTGGTTATATTGTGGTGTTAATGATAGATCGGATATTGAGTAAGGAATAAAGAAAGCGTCAAAGGCTACTACGTGTTGCTTTTGAACAGGGTTCATAACGTAGAAAATGAAAGTATTATTAGAAAATACTTTATTGAAAATATATTTTATTTTTGAGGTAGTTTGAACATAAAAATAATGTGTTGATAGAACTAAGATTAATATCCCTACAGTCACAAACAAATTAATTCCATTCATAATTATTAGACATCCACTGTATTTTAATTTATGCACACATAATTTCTATAAATTAGCTTCTAAACACATAATCATAATCCTAAAAAAAATGATTAATAAAAATAGTACATTAGTCTAGTATCTACGGTTTTTTTAGAATAATGAGCTCTAAGCTTATATGTAATGGCTTGAGCTATTAGATGATATTTATTAATTATATAAGCTAAACAATAGGTTGATAGTTTGTGGGTGTTTTAATAAAACCAATCGATAATATAGCCGCTAGACATGATCCAAAAAGGTGCGGCCAAAGCAAAGAACAGGATACTAAATGCTAATGAGGAAGTACCTATTTTTAAGTAGGTCTGATAGCGACCGCCAACGATAACTCCTGAAATTGAGGAGGGAAGCGCTGAAATAAGCACTAGCATTTGAATAATTTCTTTTTGCAAATTAAACATAATACCGAGTAATAAGGCTAAGAAAGGCATTACAAATAATTTTAAAAAAGTATTGTAGACGACCTCTTTACTGAGCTGTAATTTATAAACAGATAATGTAATGCCTGCGGCGAAGATGGCAACACCTGATTTAGTATAAGCGATTAGGTTTAAGCTAGGATCTAGCACAGTTGGAAACTTTATCCCTAAAATAACCAATATGATTGCTATCATTGGTACAATAACAATAGGTTCTTTTATTGCAGCAATCACAGGATTGGTATGTTTTTTATTACCGTTCTCATCGGCTGGATGAAATAAATAAATACCAAATGGAATAATAATCACATGCTGGATGATAGCAACAATCGCTACCACAATGCCTGTGGTAGCGCCTGCACCATAGACAGGATCTAAAATGGCAAACCCTAATACCCCAACAGTTGGAGAGCCAGTAATCATTGCAGCAACAGATGCTTCTTGTTTACTATGTTTAAAAAGGAGTAGACAACTAAAAAAACTGATAGCAAAGCCAATTAATAAAATCAATGTACTGACAAGGGTTAGTGTTATGTCGGAAAATAACATTGCTCGATCAGTTTTAACAATCGAGATAAATAAAGCGGCAGGTAGTGCATAATTTAATACGAGTTTATTAAAAGCAAGGGCATTGTCTTCAGTAAAACGATTTCTTGCACCTGCAATGTAGCCAAATACTAGAAGCACGAATATAGGCAATAAATCATTTAAGAAGACTTGTTTCATTGGTAAGCTAGTTTACTCATTAAAGGAGTATTCGTTATTTATAGATACTTTTTATAATACCGTTCGCTTGATATTATCGCTATAGTGCTAAAGTAAAGGGTAAGTTGTTTTTTTTTAAATATAATGGCCTAAAGTATTGCCTTTAAAAGTGAGCGTTGATTATTTTATGATGGCTGATGTTTAGTAGATTACAAAAATTGTAATCTTTCTGTCACGGTGACGTTACACGTAAGTCTTATTCTCTATTCATCTATTTTATGAATTAGAGAAAACATGGCTAAGTTAAATCTCATCTCCATTCCTCTATTTATGGTGTTAACCGGTTGTATTTCGTTAGCACCAAAAAATAGTGACCCCGATATTTCAACAGTTCCTCAGTATTTAAGCCAGTCTGAAGATCATACTTCCATTGATTTAAGTGATATTGGTTGGAAGCGTTATTTTAAGGATGAACAACTTATCTCTCTGATTGAGATGGCACTGGCGAATAATACCGATATCAGACTAGCTACACTTAAAACCTTGGAGAGTTATAAGCAATATGGTGTAGCACAATCGAGCCGTTACCCTCAAGTTGATGGTCAGACATCGATTCAATACGCTGGGCAAAATCGTGATGAAACCAGTAAAAATTATAATATAGGTGCTTCGTTTAGCTTTGAGATTGATTTATTTGGGCGGCTTAAAAATTTAAGCCAATCACAATTAGAGGCTTACTTAGCAACGGAAGAAGCACAACGTAATGTCTATCTATTACTCGTGTCACAAGTAGCCCAAGCTTATTTTAATGAGCAAATTATTGTTCAAAAAATAGCAACGGCTGATAAGCAAATGGAAAATTATCAACAAGCATTGGCCTTGATTGAGTCACGGTTGATTTCTGGAGAGTCAACCTATTTAGATTATGAGCAAGCAAGAGGTATGCTTGAAAGTATTAAAGTTAGCCGTGTTGAGTTGTTACAAGAACAACAAATAGCGCACCATACGTTACAAAACTTAGTGAATCGTTATGATTTAACAGTTAAACCTGTAACAGACCTAAATCTAATTAACGTAGCAATCCCTAGCAATTTACCTTCAACTGTTTTGTTGAAGCGCCCCGATATTCAACAAGCCGAACATCAATTTAAAGCCAGTAACGCAGATATAGGTGTAGCCAGAGCGGCATTTTTTCCTTCTATCTCCCTGACGGGTGGCATCAGTAATGCCAGTACAGAGCTTTCTGATTTATTAAGTGGGGCTACCTTATGGGATCTAGCACCTAAAATCAGTTTACCGATTTTTAAAGGAGGACAAAATAAATTTAATTTGGATATCGCTAATCTTCGACAACAACAAACTGCCATAACCTATGAAAAAACATTGCAAGCAGCCTTCAAAGAAGTGGCTGATTTATTAACACTACAACAAAGTTATCGTCAGCAAAAATTACTTCAAGAGCAATACTTATCAACTCAACAAAATGCATTGAGCTTATCACAGCAAGGCTATTTGAGTGGTTCTGCCAGTTATTTAGATATTCTTGATGCACAGCGTAATGTATTTACGACTGAACTAACTCTATTGACTTTAACACAAAACACACTCGCCAATCAGGTCAATCTATTTGTTGCCCTAGGTGGCGGTTGGAAAGAATAAATAACACAACACAAGGAAATTTGTTATGAAATTAACACACATGATACTTACAACAGCTTTAACATTAAGTTCAACAGCAGTGGTATGGGCCGACCAAACTCATGAGCATGATCATCAACCATCAGCCACACAAACACAACAACTTATTCAAACGCAAGGGGTTGTTGAAAGTGTTGATCTTGCTAATAAAAAAGTCACTATCCATCATGATCCGATAACTTCATTAAACTGGCCTGCTATGACGATGCGCTTTACAGCTGAAGATGTGGCGTTGATTCAAAATTTAAAACCAAACGATAACATCCGCTTTACATTTGAACAAAAAGGACCGTTATCAATGCTTCAACGTGTTGATATTGTTCAGTAGTTAGATTAACTGAACCACACCATTCGTTATTGATAAAAACAGGAAGACACATGTTGGTTAAAAAATATCAAGCAATCATGCTGATTACGATAGGAATGGTGCTTGGCATTCTGGTAACAGCATTTAGTTACTCACGACTCACTTCGAAAGCTACAGAGGGAACTAGCACTGCCGCTGAACGTAAAGTGCTTTTTTGGTACGATCCGATGTACCCCGCTACCAAATTTGATAAACCAGGCCCTTCGCCATTTATGGATATGGATTTAGTACCCAAATATGCTGATGAAGGAAGCGATGAGGTGGCAGGCGTCACCATTAGCCCAACGCAAGTACAAAATTTGGGCTTACGTACTGATATTGCTGAAACAGGTAAGTTAACGTATCAACAAAGTTTACCGGCTAATGTCAATTTTAACCAATATCAATATGAAATTGTCCATGCGAGGGCATCAGGTTTTGTTGAAAAAAGCTATCCATTGGCGGTGGGTGATTATGTCAAGAAAGGAGAGCCGTTGGTTGCTATTACGGTTTCTGATTGGGTTTCTGCACAAAGCGAGTATTTAACGCTGCTTAGGACTAATGCATCGCCCGCATTATTAAAAGGTGTTCTTGAGCGCCTTTATCTGGCGGGTATGCCGAAAAGCCTAATTAATCAATTGAATAAAACAAAAAAGATTCAAAGTTATTTAACTATTCGTGCACCTATCAGCGGAGTATTAACGAGCTTTGATTTGCGCAGTAGTATGACCATGAATAAGTCTGCCCTAATCGCAACTATTCAAGGTATTGATCCAATTTGGGTTGTAGCCTCTGTTCCTGAGTCGTTGACTGATCTGTTGACAAAAGATACCCAGTTAACCATTGAAGTACCTGCTTTACCTGAACAGCAATTTAAGATTACTGACTGGCAAATACTTTCTAATGCTCAGGCAGATACGCGCACCCTATCATTGCGTTTGTTTGTGGCTAATCCTGATCACAAGTTAAAACCGGGGATGAGTGCTATTGTTAAATTACAAACAGAAACCCAAGACTATGTGTTAGTGCCTTCACAAGCCATTATTAATACGGGTGATGAGCAACGGGTGATTACTCAAGATGAGCAAGGGCGATTTATTCCTAAACGTATCAAAATTTATGCTGAGGCCAGTGGTAAAACGGCCATTCTGTCAGGATTAAAAGCAGGTGAGAAAATCATAACCTCCGGTTTATTCCTGATTGATTCAGAAGCCAATATTAATGGGGCACTTGAGCGCATGCGTGAGCAACCAGCCGACAAGACCAATCAACACAATATGACTGGACATCAAGGAGCACATTAATGATCAAATGGATTATTCAAAAATCGGTAGCCAACCGATTATTAGTGATGATGGGGGTGTTATTGCTTTCTGTCTGGGGCGCTTGGATCACCTATAAAACCCCTGTTGATGCCTTACCTGACTTGTCTGATGTGCAGGTTATTATTCGAACCAATTATGCAGGCCAAGCCCCACAGATTGTAGAGAATCAAGTCACTTATCCATTAACCACGACAATGCTTTCTGTACCCGGTGCTAGAACTGTTAGGGGATTTTCTTCTTTTGGTGAGTCTTATGTTTATATTATTTTTGATGATAATACGGATTTATATTGGGCACGTTCACGGGTATTAGAGTATTTAAATCAAGTTCAGGGCAAAATACCCGCAGGCGTTGTACCTATGCTAGGGCCTGATGCAACAGGTGTCGGTTGGATCTATGAGTATGCCTTGGTTGATCGCAGTGGTAAACATGATTTAGCTGAACTGCGTTCGTTACAGGACTGGTTCTTAAAGTTTGAACTTAAAACCATACCCAGTGTCGCTGAAGTGGCTACCGTGGGTGGTGTAGTCAAAGAATACCAAGTGGTGGTTGATCCTTTAAAGCTAGTACAATACAACATTTCATTACCACAAATTAAACAAGCCATTAATAGTGGTAATAAGGAAATGGGTGGTTCAGTTGTTGAGCTAGCCGAAGCTGAGTACATGGTGCGTGCCAGTGGCTATTTACAGACGATTGAAGATTTTAATCACATTGTATTAAAAACTGACGAGAATGCAACACCAGTCTATCTTAAAGATGTTGCTCGCGTGCAACTAGGGCCAGAAATGCGTCGAGGTGTGGCGGAGCTCAACGGTGAGGGTGAAGTAGTCGGTGGTATTATTATTTTGCGTTCAGGTGAAAATGCGCGTGAAGTGATCGGTCATGTCAAAGATAAGCTTAAAGCGCTGCAAAGTAGTTTACCTGACGGCGTTGAAATTGTGACAACCTATGATCGGAGCCAACTGATTGACCGAGCAATTGATAATTTAACTGGTAAATTACTGGAAGAGTTTATTGTTGTGGCGTTAGTTTGTGTGTTGTTTTTATGGCATGTGCGCTCAGCTTTGGTTGCTATTATTTCACTTCCTTTAGGTTTATTTATTGCTTTTATAATGATGTATTATCAAGGTATAAATGCCAACATCATGTCGTTAGGGGGGATCGCTATCGCCATTGGTGCGATGGTAGATGCCGCCGTGGTGATGATTGAAAATGCCCATAAAAAATTAGAGCAATGGCAACACGCATACCCTGATAAAACCATCACACCTAAAGAGCGTTGGCAAGTAATTACAGAGGCTTCGGTTGAGGTGGGGCCTGCATTATTTATTAGTTTATTGATTATTACTTTATCGTTTATTCCTATCTTTACCCTTGAAGGACAAGAAGGTAAGCTGTTTTCACCTTTAGCTTTTACCAAAACCTATGCTATGGCAGGTGCTGCGGTATTATCGATTGTGGTAATTCCTATTTTGATGGGATTTTGGATTCGTGGCAAAATTCCGAAGGAGGACGCCAATCCACTGAATCGTTTTTTAATTAAAATTTATAGCCCAATGATTCATGTGGTATTAAGGCATGCGAAACTAACCTTAGCTATTTCCTTTATTTTATTAGCTACATTAGTTTGGCCTTTAAGTCGCATTGGTGGCGAGTTTTTACCGCGCATTGATGAGGGCGATTTACTGTACATGCCATCAACCTTACCGGGTGTTTCATCGGGGCAAGTATCCTATATTTTACAGTTGACAGATAAACTGATAAAAACGGTACCTGAGGTGGATACGGTTTTTGGTAAAGTAGGCAAAGCTGAAACTGCTACGGATTCAGCTCCGATGGAGATGATAGAAAGTACCATTCGTTTAAAACCAGTATCCGAGTGGCGAGAAGGGATGACGCTAGATAAGATTATTGATGAGCTTGATGCGACAGTTCGATTGCCGGGATTAGCAAACTTATGGGTTCCCCCCATCCGTAATCGTATTGATATGCTATCCACGGGTGTAAAAAGTGCTATTGGTATTAAAGTATCAGGGACTAATTTAGCTGAAATTGATAAGTCCGCGCAGCAAATTGAAGAAGTTTCTAAAACAGTCCCCGGTGTGGTATCCGCACTTGCTGAGCGTTTAACAGGTGGTCGATACATTGATATTGATATTGATCGTGAAAAAAGTGCCCGTTATGGGATGAATATTGACGATGTACAACTCTTTGTTTCTGCTGCGATTGGTGGGCAGATGATTGGCGATACCATTGAGGGTATTGAGAGTTATCCGATTAGCCTACGGTATCCTCAAGATTACCGTAACAATGTTGACAGTTTACGACGTTTACCTATTTTAACGCCCAAAGGACAATATATTACCTTAGCAGATGTTGCCCGTGTTGAAATAAAACCCGGTGCACCGATGTTAAAAACTGAAAATGCGAGACCCGCGAGTTGGGTATACATTGATGCGCGTGGACGGGATTTGGTGTCGGTTGTGCATGACTTACAAACAGCAATTAGTCAAAATGTAAAACTCAGTTCTGGTATTAGTGTTTCTTACACAGGGCAATTTGAACTGTTAGAACGTGCCAGTGCACGTTTGCAAATGATGATACCGATGACGTTGTTGATTATCTTTACCTTATTGTATATTGCCTTCAGACGGATTGATGAAGCGTTGCTGATCATCACCAGTATTCCTTTTGCATTAATTGGTGGTTTTTGGTTCCTTTACTTTCAGGGGTATCACTTGTCGGTTGCAACGGGTACGGGGTTTATTGCGTTGGCTGGGGTCTCGGCCGAGTTTGGGGTTGTGATGTTACTTTATTTACGCCATGCGATAGAAGACTATCAGCAACAATTGGGTAAAACACAACTTTCAGACGATGAACTCGATGAGGCGATTTATCACGGTGCGGTGTTACGTGTACGCCCCAAAGCCATGACCGTTGCTGTTATTATTGCTGGACTAGTCCCTATTTTATTGGCCACGGGGACAGGTTCAGAAGTCATGAGTCGTATTGCAGCGCCTATGGTTGGTGGGATGATCACAGCCCCCTTACTTTCTATGTTTGTTATTCCTGCTGTTTACAAGCTGATACAACGTAGACGTTTTAAGCGGGAGGTTCATGAGGACTCGTAATTATTTCATAGCTTAGAGCCAATCTTAATTAATCCCACGTAAATCGTGGGATTAGTTTATTAAGTAAAAGGCAAGGTTGTTGTTACATAGCCAATACTTAACAGTTTTAGCTTGTTGTGTGTTTTTTTTTAAAGTGTAGCGTAAAGCATGTCTGGCGTTGTTCAGACGATACAGCTATTTTTCCTTGGTGTGCTGCAATAATGGCTGCCGTAATTGCAAGGCCTAAGCCAGCTCCCTCACTGTTATTGGTTCTTGAGCTGTCGGTACGGTAAAAGCGTTCAAATAAATGCGGTAGATGTTTGGCATCTATAGTCTCTCCCTGATTGATGATGGTGATTTCTGTCTGATCCGTTTCTTCTATTATTTTAATCTCAATGCTGGAGTGCTCATCGCCGTAATTAATTGCATTGGCGATAAGATTGCTCAATGCGCGTTGTAATAGAGATTTATCGCCATGGAGTTTGCCTTGACCAGATAAGTGTAGTGTGATGTTTTTTTCCTGAGCAAGGTAATCATAAAAATCAAGCAGGGTGTTGATTTCATCATGTAGGGCGAAAGAGGTCTCTTCAGGACAAATGAGACCATTATCTGACTTGGCTAAAAAAAGCATATCAGTGACCATTCGGGTCATTTGGTCAAGGGCTTGTGCATTGTCGTGTAATGCTTGTTGATATTCTTCAACCGTACGTGATCGGGATAGGATGACTTGATTTTGCATTTTCATTGTACTCAGCGGTGTTCGTAATTCATGTGCTAAGTCTGATGAAAATCCGACGAGTCGTTGGAATGAGTTATTTAATCGATCAAGCATCGCATTAAAGGTTGCAGTTAACTGTGAGATTTCTAAGTAAGTCGAATTCATGGGCAGTGGTTGCGATAAATTATTGATGGTGATTTGTTCTGTTTGTGCCATCAATAGATGCAATGGTTTTAAACCCTTTTGTGCTACGATACAAGCAAGTAACCCCATGATTACAGCAGCAACAGCTATACTTATCCACATTGAGGTTTTAAATGCGGTTAAAAATGTTTGATGATGATTAATATTTAACGCAACCAGAACGATTGCTTTTTGATTTGCAATCGTCATTGGTTTGGTGAGTATGCGATAGCTAATATCGTTTTGATGTAATGTGCTCAGTTTGGCGCCAAGTATTTTTGATGGTAAGGCCAGTGCAGAGAGATTTTGTGTCGGTGAGCTATTAAATAACACATCACCAGCCGCATTTGCCACAACGATAATAAAACCATGCTCACTGTGAGCATTTTCTGAAACGGTATGACCTAAGTATGTTGAAACTTGAGAGAGTGTATCTACTTGGTGAAGTGATTGTGCAATATGTTGCGATTGAGCTTCAAGCATCATACGATCTTGTGAAATGAAGTGTTGATTGACCACGTAGAGTACTGCAAAACCGAGCAGTAACAATACAGCAAGGGCCGACAGTGAAAACATTAGAGCAAGACGAAAGGTGAGCGAATATCTTAGTCGAGCAATCATTGCTGTTTATCCTCAAGCACATAGCCCATACCACGGATCGTATGAATTAATTTATTATCATAGTTATCATCAATTTTACTGCGTAGGCGCCGCATTGCCACATCAATCACATTGGTATCACTATCAAAATTCATATCCCACACTTGCGAAGCAATTAAAGAGCGTGATAATACTTCACCTTGGCGGCGTATTAGTAATTCAAGTAAGGCAAATTCTTTTGCTGTTAAATCAATGCGTAGTTCTCCGCGCATAACGTAGCGGCGTTTAATATTCAGTGTTAAATCAGCAATTTTGAGGGTATCTGAGTCGGTGATATTAAGCGTCGATCTGCGTAATAAAGTACGAATGCGTGCGAGTAATTCTGTAAAATCAAATGGTTTAACGAGGTAATCATCTGCTCCCATTTCTAATCCTTGAACTCTATCTGATACTTGGTCGCGTGCGGAAAGTAGCAGGATGGGCATTTGTTTACCCGCATGCCTGACAGTCTTTAAAATGGCTAAACCATCAAGTTTAGGCAACATGATATCTAAGATAATCAAATCATACTCTTCTGTTAAGGCATGGTGGAGCCCATCAATTCCATTATGGAGTAAATCCACAATATAGCCCGATTCTGTTAAGCCTTGTTTTAAGTAATCGGCCATTTTTTGATTGTCTTCGACAATAAGTAGTTTCATATTACACTCATTACAATACATTGTAGTACTATTTGTTTAGATTGTACCATTTAATAATAGGTGTCATCATACGGATAATGAGCTGTTTTTTAGCATCCTAAATAACATATAAAGACTTCATCATTGAGAAATAAATAGCTAGTGATAAAGAGGTTTTTAAAAATAAGATATAACTCACTCGTGCATTAGTGAAGATAATCATAGTATCTGTAATAATAAAATAACTAGGGGAAATATTGGTAATCTATGCAAAGTAATGCAGGTGATAAAGTAAATTGAAAAAAACAGCGTTATAATTATTGGTTGCATTGATACATAAGATGAAAGGATAGAATTCCACTCTTCATTGGTGAATTATTTTCACGGTTACAGTCGCATTGGCCTCTCCTGATCTTATGGTTGATGAAACTTATCTATAATATCACTGTAATAAAACTGAGTTTATACCATCAATAGTATTTGTTTTTATAAGATTGATCCTCTATCCATTAAATCTATGTGATTTAATCACCAAATGGCTGAAAATATTTCCTTATTTATCATACACTCTCCCATGACAAAATCAATTTGTATACAGTACTTCATGTTATCCACAATATCTATAAATAACTCTATTAGTAGCTGATGATTAAATTAGGCTAGGTCTTGATAGACTAGGAGTAAAGAAGGGGGGTTAAAATCAGACTAATGAACATGGAAATGTTTATATAATAAACAATTAAAAAACAACTCCGTATAGTACGGTGAATACAGCATCATTAATAGCTGTTAAATGAAATAGTCAATATTTTCTTCTGTTTTGTTTCATATCTTTCGAATGACTTTCTCTCAAGTTTTAAAACAATATCACTTGGTCTTTTTTTTCCATAATAGTATTTGCTATAGATAGAGTTTGTAGTCTTAAAAATTCTTATTTTTTTATGGTTAAGCGTTCCCTACTTCAAGATTTATTGATGTATTTGGTTTGGAAACAGCTAAGTGTCTTACAAGAAAATGGATTGGTAGGAAGATGTAAAAATATAAACAAGGATAAATAACGATGAAAGTAATACTAAAACGAGAAGAATCAAAAGATTATGGTACATTTGGCACTATAACACTGCCTGATGGAAAACAGTTTGATACACTAGAATTGCCGGATAAGGATAATAAACGTCAAATATCATGTATTCCTGAGGGGATATATAAATGCAAAATAATTAACTCTCCAAAATTTGGTCAAGTCTTTGGCATTTTAAATGTACCAAATCGAGCGAATATTTTAATCCACGCGGGTAACTATGGTGGTGATGTAGAGAAAGGTTATCGATCGGATATTTTAGGTTGTATTTTACTCGGTAAAGGACGTGGAAAGCTATATGATCAGCCTGTTGTAGTAAGCAGTAGAGTTGCTTTAAAAGAATTTATGGCTGTTCTAAACCATGAGCCTTTTGAACTAGAGATTACATAGTCATTAGATTAATACTTGTAAGACAGAAGTCTAGCCGTATAGGAAAAAATATTTATAGATGCCTGAAGTGAGTGATTTCTTAGTTTTGGCTAGTTATGAATAGCAGAGATATAAGAAAGTCAAAAAGAATAAGCAACTTTACATAAGATTGCTTATTCTTTGGTTAACTAATTTATATTTGTTTATTAATAAAAATATCTTCGAATAGTGGGAATAGTTGTTCTGCTCCAAGCTTTGTTAAGTGGTGACTATCGAAGTAAAACGGTTGATTTTTGATGTTAGCATGACAAGTATTGTTTTGGCATAGGTAAGCTGTGGGATCTAATAGTTTTACACCGCAAACATTTGATGCTTCTTTCATTACATCTAGTATAACGCTATTCTCATTTTGATATTTAGATAGAGAAATGGTTAACGGTAGAGTACTAAAACTAAATAAATGATTACTAGCCATTTTTTTAGGTACATCATAAGGATACCGTGGAATAGGTTTGATTATATAAACAGGATGTGTTTTTGCTATTTTACATACCGTATTGATATAAGATGAACGAAAGTTTTGTTCAAAACTTTTATTTTTAGTTGTAAAGTACATAGTACCTTTTGACTCATTGAAATAGGATGTTAGTTGATTAGAGATTAATACGGGAATATTGGAATAAGAAGTTTCAAGAAGTTTTAGCCTTGCGGGAACAAACTCATTACATCCTTGATAGATTGGTTTAGCAAATTTTGCGCCCTGAATAAATGGGCAATTACCCATAGCCCATAAAGCAGAAGAACCTTTCTTGTTGGCTTCATCTATTGTAGAAAATAGAACACTAGCGTGGCTATCTCCTAAAACTATCATATTTAGTTCACCTTTATTTGAGATGCACTCAGATGATGGAGGAGTATTGTTAGTAAGTAAGCATTTCTTTGAGAATGGGGTGTACTTATTTTCAGTGATATAATTTAAATCTTGTAAGAATTTGCTGCGTAGCTCAGGGTGATGTTTTGCTAATGATCCTGTAATTGCAGCGAATAAAATAGTGGTCAAAATAATCCCTATGTATTTAATCACTTCGACTATTTTACTATGTGTTAATTTGAGTTTTTTCTCAATAAATAAATACGAAAATATACCAAATATAAAAGAAACTATAATGCCAGCAACTTTATAAATAGGATTTGTTAGTAGTCCACTTGTCAATAAAAGTACAGCAACAGGCCAATGCCACAAATAAACTGAGTAAGAGATTTTACCGATCCATTGAAAAGGGGGATTGGCAGTGATGATGCTATTTTGGTTTGACCAAATTATGAACATAGCCCCTATAACAGGGATAAGAGCTAAGTAACCTGGCCATAAAAAACTATCATCAAATAAAACTAAAGCTAATAAAATTAGGCCAAGTCCTCCCCACTCGATTAATCTTTTAAATATGCTCGACAATGATAAGGGAAATAAAAAAACTATTCCGCCTGCTAACATTTCCCACGATCGAGTAGGGAGCGAGTAAAAAGAAAAAGAAGGGTTAATAGGTGTATAAGCAATAGAAAAAATAAGAGAAATAATTGCCATGATAATGATAATAAAGCGTATCTTTTGTAATGAGAAGAGTCTAGATAGTCCGATGAGAATCAATGGGTAGATTAAATAAAACTGCCATTCAACTGATAAAGACCATGTATGCAGCAGCCAATTCTCTTTTGAGGGGGTATCAAAATATCCCGCATGTTCATAAAAAGTATAATTTGATATAAACAGAATAACTTTTCGAATGTTTTGAGTGACTTCACGTAGGTCAGCAGTTAAAAAGAAGCAGAATCCAAAGATACTAAGTGTTATACACAAAAAAGCCAATGCAGGAATAATGCGCTTGGCTCTATGAAGATAAAAGTCTATGACAGAAAATTGATGGTTAGCAATCCGCGTAAAAATAATTCTCGTCATTAAATAACCAGAAATGACAAAAAAGATATCCACACCACTAAAACCACCATCAAATCCAGTGACTTTAAAGTGAAATAAAATTACAGCAAGAACAGCGATAGCTCGTAGTCCATTAATATCTTTTCTGAAGCCCATTTATTTATTCCAGTTATCTATGGTGTGATTACTTAGCTTGATAACCTTTGTAGGCCAAGGGTATAAATGTCACTATTAAAGCCAATATAGACGTGATTGTTACATAATAGGCGGCGGCCATTGGTGTATATTGAAGCCATGCTCTAGCAATTAATGGAGTTAGTCCGCCAAAAATAGCATAAGACAAATTGTAAGCGAAGGATAAACCTGTAAACCGAATCGCAGGCGGAAAAGCGCGTGTAGAAACGATAGGTGTCGTCGCTGTAGAGCCAGCGAAAAACCCCATTAATCCATAGTTAAAAATAAGGATTTCGGTGCTAATGCCTGTATGTAGCGAATTATAAAAATAAAGGCTACTTAAGATTAGACCACCCCATACAAGAGTAAGAGCAACGCGTGTACCTAATTTATCACAGAGATAACCCCAAAAAATGCAGCCAAAGGTTAGCATCAGTGTAGCAACACAGTTAGCTAATAATGATGTTGTCCTATCAATATGGTACATCCCTTCTAGTATAAGTGGTGGGGTCATTAGAACAGTCACAACAATGGTGGTAGATAATGACCATGTCAATATACCCGTAATAAAGCATGCTGCTTTATGTTTTTTTATTACCGTCAAAATAGGCAGGTTATTAGCAATAGCCTTATTAGCTGCCATTTCTTTAAAAATAGGTGTTTCCCCTAAAAAGCGGCGAAGGTATACGGATATAAAACCAAAAATACCTCCCAATAAAAAAGGAATACGCCATGCAAACGCATGGATTTCGCTATCTGAATACAGTTGTTGAACAATAATGGCGACAATAGAACCAAGGAAAATACCTCCTGTAATTCCTGATGTAAGAACACCAATGCCTAAACCATAGCGTTGTTTTGGTGTATGTTCAGCAATAAAGACCCAAGCCCCTGGCATTTCTCCGCCGATAGCTGCACCTTGTAAGATACGCATAAGTAAGAGAAGTAATGGCGCAAGCACGCCAATGGTATTATAGGTAGGTAAGCAACCAATGATAAAAGTAGGTAAAGCCATTAAGAAAATACTGAGAGTAAACATGCGCTTACGGCCTAGCTTATCCCCAAAGTGAGCCATGATGACTCCACCTATAGGGCGTGCCAAGTAACCTGCGGCAAAGATTCCGAGGGTTTGCATTTGTGCAATAAAAATATTTTCAACAGGAAAAAAGAGATGAGTCAGCGTATTAGTGAAAAAAACGAAAATAATAAAATCATAAAACTCTAATGTTCCACCTAAAGAAGATAGAGCAAGTGTTTTATAGTCATTTTTATTTAAAGGTCTAGCTTCTGGTTGGCTAGTAATAGAGTGTATGTCGGTATTTGTTATCATAATAAACGCTGTTACAAAGGGGGGATAAGATATTTTTGGCGATTGTAACATAATATTATATTGGCGCTATGAGTTATCCGTTAAAAAAGTATTAACAATAAAGTCCTTGCCTACGAATTAGCCTTTAAGATGTCCTTGTTGAATTTCTATTACGTGTTCGCCAAACAATTTTACATCCTCAACATCATGAGAAATAAGGATAATAGGAATATTCAACTGCTGCTGAAGCTCATTTATTTCGTGACGTACTTTGTGGCGTAATCCATAGTCTAAAGCAGAAAAGGGCTCATCAAGCAGTAACATGCAGGGGTTTGTTGTTAGTGCCCTTGCTAAGGCAACGCGTTGTTGTTGCCCCCCTGAAAGTTGTTGAGGGTAGAGGTCCACTAACTCTGTTAATTCTAATTTTTCTATCCATTGTTTGGCTTGCGGAGGAAAATTTTTTTTATTTGGATTAAATAGCCCTTTTTTTAATGTAAAAGCAATATTTTGGCCAACTGTTAAATGAGGAAATAAACTGTAATGTTGAAAAAGATAGGCCAAATGACGTTGTTGAGGTTTAAGATTTATTTTTTTTGTACTATCAAATAAAACCTTATCCGCTATTTTAATATATCCCTTATCAGGTGTTATTAAACCAGCAATACTTTTTAATATCATTGTTTTTCCAGCCCCAGATGGACCAAAAATGACAATACGCTGGCTGTTAGACGTAATGTTGACATCTAATTGAAAAATACGTGTAGGTGATAGTAATGTTTTTTGTAGTGTTAATTCAAGTTGCATAGATCATCAGTAATTGGCTTTATAGGCCGATAACTGTTTGGCTAATAATAATATAATAATACAAACGATCGAGATGATAATAACCATTGTATTAGCAATTGCATCTTGTCCTGCTTGTACAGCTTCGTAAATAGCAATAGATAATGTTTGTGTTTTTCCTGGAATACTCCCTGCGACCATTAGTGTTGCGCCAAATTCTCCTAATGCTCTGGCAAAAGCTAATAAAACACCCGCTAAAATACCACGCCATGCAAGAGGTAATGTTACTCTAAAAAAAATGGCAAGCACCGAAATACCTAGTACGCTTGCAGCTTGCTCATATTGGCGGTCAATGCTCTCAAAAGCAGCGCGAGCTGGTTTAAATATGAGAGGGAAGGTGACAATGACCGATGCAATAACGGCTCCTTGCCATGTGAAAATCAAATTAATATTAAACGTGTCTTGCAAAAAATGGCCGATCCAACCATTACGGCCAAGTAAAACTAATAAATAATAACCTAGTACTGTTGGCGGCATTACCATGGGGAGGGTAAGCAATGTGTCGAGAAGCTCTTTGCCGTAAAATTGCTTACGTGCTAACAAATAGCCAACAGAAATTCCAAGCACTAAGTTAATTAATATAGCCCAACCAGCAATTTTAAGAGAGAGAAGCAGGGCTATCCAAGCAATATCCATAGCAATTAGTTAAGGTTTAATGGTCGAAAAGCCATAGTTATCTAGTATTTGTTGTCCTTCTTTCGATAAAATAAAGTCAATAAATTCATTAGCTAATTGGCTATGTTTACTGTCTTTTAATTGGGCAATAGGATAAGTCACGGGTGTTTTTAAAGGAATAGTAAATAAAACTTTTACCTTGTCTTTCATAATAGCTGCATCACTACCATACACGAAACCAATATCCACTTCTTGACGCGCTACATAATCAAGGGCTTGGCGTACATTTTGGGTATAGATATATTTGCTTTGTAGTGCTTGCCATTGTTTTGTTTGCTCTAACGCTTCTTGAGTATAACGCCCAGCAGGAACACTCGCAGGGTTACCTACAGCAATGCGTTTAATAGCCTCTGAATCTAAATCTGTTAATCCATTAAACGATAATGTGCTTTGGGTTGGGGCGATAATAACCAATGTGTTTTGTGTAAAGTTTTTACGTGAGTTATCGACAATTAGTTTTTTCTGTTCAGCTTGATTCATTGTCTCTTGGTCAGCAGAGGCAAATACATCAACGGGTGCACCTTTTGCCATTTGCTGTAATAAGGTGCCTGATGCTGCAAAATTAAACAATACTTTATCATTAGGGTGAGTTGCTTCAAATTTTTGGCCTATTTCGTTGAAAGCATTATTTAAGCTAGCTGCGGCAGAAACAATCAACTCATCTGCGTTGGCTGTCAGACAAGAAATAGATAAGCAAAAAATAGCTGCAGTAATTTTCTTATTAACCATGATTTATCCTCTTGAACTTAAAATTAAGAAGCCAACAATAACTTTAATGAATATATATATAAGGCAATTTGTATATAGTATCACTGGCTAATAATAGTGTCATTTACTTTTGTGCTTACGAGAAACACGTTTTAAAAAGATTATAATGAGACGTTAACTTATTGGGTAAAAATAATACACTGCACGATGGCTACAATTTTTATAGAGAGACATTTAAAAAAGCCACCCCTCAGGAGGGTGGCTTTTAGGTATTAACTACGAGGTCTTACAAGTTGCCATGCACGAGTCAAATAAGTGACAGCGGCAAAACCACTAAACACGTGCACTAGTCGAGTAAAAGGGAAAATAACAAATAGCGTCATACCCATGAAGATATGTAGTTTAAAAATACTGGATGCATTCATGATATAACCAGCAGCATCGCCACGGAAGGTAACAATGTGTTGTGCCCATGTCATGAGCAATACCATTTCATGCCCATCGCGGTGTTGAGCTGAAACATGAATGGTTGTTAAACCTAAGAGTAGTGTAATCAGTAACCAAATTAGTACTAATTTATCACGCCAAGTACTATTAGCTAGCAACCGTGCATTGGTAAAGCGGCGATGAATGATGATAATTAAGCCTATCAATGCCATGCTCCCCATAATGCCACCGGCGATCATGGCTGTCATTTGTTTAAATGAATGACTAACACCTAATGTATCCCAAACAGCTACAGGGGTTAATAAACCAACAAGGTGGCCAAAAAATAAACCTAAAATACCAATGTGAAATAGAATATTACCTAATCGTAAATAACCACAATAAAGAAGTTGGCTTGACTCACTTTTCCATGAGTATTGTTCACGTTCAAAACGTACTAAACAACCTACAATAAAAATTGTTAGGGCTATATAGGGATAAATACCAAATACAAATTTATCAATGTAATTCATTTTACTTGCCTCGCAGAAGATTCACAGGTGATACAGGCGCTAGAAGTATTTAACTGTAAAAGAGGTTCTACTCCTTCTGAACTTGGGCCAAATTTTTCTAAGGCCTCGTCCATATCCCGTATGGGGGGCGTAATTAAAGGTTTAGGTTGAGTCGGTGATAAGCTGATGAGTTGCTTAAAAATACCCGTATAAGTGGAGTTATTGGTAGAAAGTTTACTTTCAATATGACCAATAACGTCAATTGCTTCACCTAAAAGCTCTGTTGCTTTTTTTGTTTCGCAAACTGCTAAATACTCTAAAAATAGAGGTAAATAATCGGGTAATTCGTTAGCAGTTACTTCAAAACCATCATTTTGATACTCTTGCATCAAGTCCACCATGGCTTGGCCTCGAATACGATCTTCACCATGAATGTGCTCAAAAAGATGCAGTGATTGCGTTGGTGTGCGGTCAAAGGTTTGCACATAGTTTTCTTGTAACGTAATGAGGTCATTTGTTGCTAGCTCTGTTAATAATGGCTGTACATACTCATTGTTTACTTGAAGTTCAGATAAGATCTGTCCGATAGCGGGAACGCTATCGATTAGCTCTTGTTCTGGGTAACAGAGTAATACAGATAATATTTTATAAATATTCATTAGCTATTACTCTCTTTATTTTGGTTCATTTCTCTGTCTTGCATTGCATCAGAGAAAATAATAGGAGTTGCTTTTGGGTTACGACCAAATAAACTTCCTTTGCTTTCACCATTAGAACAGCCATTACCAAAGCTAAAACCACAAGAGGCTTTGCCTTCAAAGGTGTTTTCCACCATTTCTTTATGAGAGCTAGGAATAACAAATCGGTCTTCGTAGTTAGCAATTGCCATGACTTGATACATTTCGTCTACTTGCTCAGGTGTTAAGTGAGTATTTTCTAATGCACTTAAATCTGCTTGTTTTTCTACTGATTTACCGCGCATATAGCGACGCATGGCTACCATGGTTTCTAATGCTTTGAGTATCGGTTCTTCTTTGCCTGCGGTTAATAGATTCGCAAGGTAACGCAAAGGAATACGCAAGTCTTTTACATCAGGAATAATACCATTTTCACCAATTATGCCATTCTCCATCGCTGATTGAATAGGTGATAGAGGTGGAATATACCAAACCATCGGTAAAGTACGGTATTCAGGGTGAAGGGGGAAGGCCACTTTCCATTGCATCGCCATTTTATAAACAGGTGAGTTTTTAGCTGCGTCTAACCAGCTTTGTGAAATACCTTGTTTAAGTGCTTCCGCAATTACTTCAGGGTCATTAGGATCTAGGAACAGATCAAGTTGTGATTGATAAAGATCTTGTGTGTTTTCAACGGAAGCAGCTTGTTCTATCTTATCGGCATCATAAAGCATTACACCGAGGTAACGAATACGCCCTACACAGGTTTCTGAACAAACGGTTGGTTGCCCACCTTCAATGCGAGGGTAGCAGAAAATACATTTTTCAGCTTTACCTGATGTCCAGTTGTAGTAAATCTTTTTATAAGGACAGCCTGAAATACACATACGCCAACCACGGCATTTGTCTTGGTCAATGAGGACGATACCATCATCTTCGCGCTTATAAATAGAGCCTGATGGGCAGCTTGCCACACAAGCAGGATTCAAGCAATGCTCACAAAGGCGTGGTAAATACATCATGAAAGTGTTTTCAAAGGTGGAGTGAATTTCTTTTTGAATACCTTCAAATAGCATATCTTTGGCACGTTTTTTAAACTCACCGCCTAAGTCATCTTCCCAATTGGGACCCCATTCAATTTTTTCCATCTTCTTGCCTGTTAACACAGAAACAGGGCGTGCAGTTGGTGGGGTTTTTACATCAGGAGCATTTTGAAGGCGTTCGTAATCATAGGTGAACGGTTCATAATACTCATCAATTTGTGGTAAATTTGGATTGGCAAAAATATTGCCTAAAATTTTTAACTTACCACCTTGTTTAGGTTGTAGTTTTCCATTTTTTAAATCCCAACCACCTTTGTATTTTTCTTGGTTTTCCCATTCTTTTGGGTAACCAATCCCCGGTTTTGTTTCAACGTTATTGAACCATGCGTACTCTACACCATCCCGGCTAGTCCATACGTTTTTACAAGTAACTGAGCAGGTATGACAACCGATACATTTATCAAGGTTTAATACCATGCCGATTTGTGCTCTAATTTTCATCAGCTAATCCTCTTATAACTCGATCTTAGGTTGTTGTACAGTGTCAGTTTCTTCTAACCATTCAACTTTCTTCATTTTTCTGACAACCACAAACTCATCACGGTTTGAGCCTACAGTGCCATAGTAGTTAAAGCCATAAGAGAGTTGTGCATATCCACCGATCATATGCGTTGGTTTGAGTACTGCACGAGTCACCGAGTTATGAATACCACCACGTTTGCCTGATACTTCTGCGCCAGGAACATTGACAATTTTTTCTTGTGCGTGGTACATCAGTGTCATTCCCTCAGGAATACGTTGGCTGACAACCGCACGAGCTGTTAATGTTCCATTGACATTGAAAACCTCGATCCAGTCGTTATCAACAATACCCGCTTTTTGTGCATCGATTTCTGATATCCACACGTGAGGGCCACCACGCGAAAGGGTTAACATTCTTAAATTATCAGAGTAAGTACTGTGAATGCCCCATTTTTGATGTGGTGTTAAGAAATTAAGCGTAATTTCAGGGTTACCGTTACCATGCTGATTAAGCACTTTTTTGGTTGTTTTTAAATCAACGGCTGGTTTATAAACGCAGAGTTCTTCACCAAAGTTACGCATCCATTGATGGTCTTGGTAGAATTGCTGGCGGCCTGTGATTGTACGCCATGGGATACACTCATGAACATTGGTATAGCCAGCATTATAGCTAACTTCTTCACTTTCTAAGCCTGACCACGTAGGCGAGGAAATGATCTTGCGAGGTTGTGCTTGAACATCTCTAAAGCGAATTGTGTCATGTTCACGTGGTTTAGCTAAGTGAGTATGATCAAGCCCTGTAATTTTCGACAATGCCCCCCATGCTTTAACCGCAATGTGACCATTAGTTTCAGGTGCTAAAGTTAAAATCATTTCAGCTGCGTCAATGGCTGTATTGAGTTTTGGCTGGCCTTTGGCGGTACCGTCAGTAACTGTATGATTGAGGCCACGCAGTACATCAACTTCGTGCTTAGTCTCCCAATTAATCCCTTTACCACCATTACCTAATTTTTCAAGTAATGGGCCAATAGAGGTGAACTTATCATAAATCGCACCATAATCACGCTCGACAACGGTCATGGCAGGCATGGTTTTTCCAGGGATAGGGTCACATTCGCCATGTTTCCAGTCTTTAGCATCAAATGCTTGACCAAGTTCTTGAGGTGTATCGTGCATTAAAGGAGTTAACACTAAGTCTTTTTGAACCCCTAGGTAATCTTTACCTAACTCAGAAAATTTCTTAGCAATACCTTTGTAGATTTCCCAATCGCTTTTGCTTTGCCACAAAGGTTGTACAGCTTCACTTAATGGATGGATGAAAGGATGCATGTCTGAGGTGTTTAAATCGTCTTTTTCATACCATGTTGCTGTAGGTAGTACGATATCTGCATATAAGCAGGTAGTAGACATGCGGAAATCTAAAACAACGAGTAAGTCAAGTTTGCCTTCAGCCGCAGGGCGAACCTTAATTTCTTTAGGTTTAATGCCGTCTTCTTCATTACTGATTAAAGCATTTTGTGTTCCTAAGAGGTATTTTAAGAAATATTCGTGCCCTTTACCAGATGAACCTAAAATATTAGAACGCCATACAAACATATTACGGGGGAAGTTGGCAGGGTTATCTGGATCATTACAGGACATATCTAATGAGCCATCTTTCAAACCATCTACAGCATACTGAACAGCATCTTGGCCTTTTTCTGCTGCTTGTTTTGTTATTTCCAATGGGTTAGTGGCCAGTTGTGGTGCTGAGGGTAACCATCCCATGCGCTCAGATTTTGCATTGAAATCAATCAGTGACATTTTGGTAAGTTCACTGTCAGCATTAGGCGCAAGAATCTCATTAACCCCTAGTTTTTCATGGCGCCATTGGCTGGTGTGTGCATAGAAGAAAGATGTTCCATTCATTTGGCGAGCAGGGCGTTGCCAATCTAAACCAAATGCTAGAGGAGCCCAACCTGTTTGAGGGCGTAATTTTTCTTGCCCTACATAGTGCGCCCAACCACCACCACTTTGTCCAATACAACCACACATCATCAGCATGTTAATGATGCCACGATAAGTCATATCCATGTGATACCAGTGGTTTAATGCAGCACCGACGATGACCATGCTCTTACCATGAGTTTTGTCGGCATTGTTGGCAAATTCACGAGCGACTTGAATAACCATTTCTGGTTTTACACCTGTGTGCTTTTGTTGCCACTTAGGGGTGTAGGGAATGTCATCCATATAGTCTTTAGCAACATTTCCACCGCCCAAACCACGGTCAATACCATAATTGGCTGCCATTAAATCAAATACGGTCGTAACAACAGCTTGAGTGCCATCGGCTAAAGTAATGGTTTTGGTCGGTACATTGCGGATAACTTCTTCACTATGCTGATCGCCAGCAAAGTAACTAAAAGCAACCGGTGTTTCTTGATCGCGCTTATTGAGTAAAGAAAGCTGTGCTTGAATGGCTTGGCCGTTAGCATCTTGTTCAAGTAAGTTCCATTTACCAGACTCGCCCCAGCGGAAACCAATAGACCCTTTTGGTGCTGTAATATTGCCTGTTTTTTCATCAATAACCAATGTTTTCCAATCAGGGTTGTTTTGTTCATTGAGGTTGTTGGCTAAATGACTAGCTCGTAAGAAATAATCAGGAATATATTTGCCATCTTTTTCTTTTAACATAACAAGCATTGGCATGTCAGTGTATTGACGGCAATAATCAGTAAAGTATTGTGATGGGTTATCTAAATGGAACTCTTTAAAAATTACATGTCCCATTGCCATGGCCAGTGCAGCATCAGTTCCTTGCTTTGGTGCTAACCAGATATCACCAAATTTGGCCATTTCACCAAAATCAGAGGAAACAGCAACGGTTTTAGTCCCTTTATAACGAACTTCAGTATAGAAGTGTGCATCAGGGGTACGAGTCATTGGAACGTTTGAGCCCCAAACCATTAAATAAGTTGAGTTATACCAGTCTGCTGATTCGGCAACGTCTGTTTGTTCTCCCCATACTTGAGGGCTTGCAGGAGGAAGGTCACAATACCAATCGTAGAAGGAAAGTGGTACACCACCAATCAGTGAAAGGTAACGTGAACCTGATGCATAGCTGATCATTGACATGGCTGGAATAGGGGAGAATCCAATAACACGGTCAGGACCAAATTTTTTAACTGTAAAATTATTAGCAGCAGCAATAATTTCGTTTACTTCATCCCATGTTGAACGAACAAAACCACCAAGACCACGGCGTGACTTATAAGATTTTGCAATTTCTGGGGTTTGGCTAATGTATTCCCAAGCAGCAATTGGGTCTTTAGTTTTTCTAACTTCGCGCCATAGTTTAGCCATTTGCCCACGTAACATAGGGTATTTAACCCGTTGTGCGGAGTAAACATACCAACTATAGGATGCGCCACGAGGACAACCACGAGGTTCATGGTTGGGTAGGTCAGGACGAGTACGTGGGTAATCTGTTTGTTGGGTTTCCCAAGTAATTAGTCCATTTTTTACATAAACTTTCCAACTGCAAGAACCTGTACAGTTAACACCATGGGTTGAGCGAACAATTTTATCTTGTTGCCAACGTTGGCGGTAAGCATCTTCCCATTTTCTATCTTCTTTAACGACAGCACCATGGCCATCGGAGAAGGTGCTTTTCACCTTCCCAAAGAAATTTAAACGATCAAGTAAATGGCTCATAATATCTCCTAATCACGGATTTTTTTTAATCTATTTTGTTCTTTTATTAACATGGCGCTTCTGCATTTTTACGAGCGTAGAACCACCAGTTGACCAATACACAAGTAATGTAGAAAGCAATAAAGTAATAAAACGCTAAGGTAATAGAACCTGTTAGGTCAATAGATATCCCATTAATTCTAGGAACAATAAAACCGCCATACCCACCTATGGCACCAATAAAGCCTAGTACTGCACCAGATTCTTTGTTTGCATTAAGCATTGCGTGTTTTTGTGCTTCTTCGTCTTTACCTTTTGCTATGCGTTTGTGAAATTGGATAAAAATATTAGGCACTTGAGCAAAGGTAGATCCATTACCAAGACCAACAAAAACAAAAAGTACTAAGAAGCTAATTAAAAAACCTGCAAAACTACCTCCTTGGCCTTTTTCTGGTAGAAAATAAAGAATAGAAAAAACACAAAGAATCATGGCTACAAAGCTCCATTGTGTAACCCTTGCACCGCCTATTTTATCAGAAAGTATTCCACCTAATACACGGAATATAGAACCTAATAATGGGCCTATAAATGCATAGGTTAGCGGATTAACTGTAGGAAATTCATGTTTAATTAGTAATGGTAATGCGGCAGAAAAACCAATAAATGATCCAAATGTACCTACATACAGCCAGCACATAATCCAGTTATGTTTACGTTTGAAAATAGTGAATTGATCTGACAGTGACGCTTTTGCAGAAGCAATATCATTCATTCCAAACCAAGCAAAAACAACCACTAAGGCAATAAAAGGAACCCAAATATAGCCCGCATTTTGTAACCATAATGAAGTGGTTTGATTGTCGTGTGTCCATGTTTGAGGTAGGCCACCCAATGCCCCAAAAATCCCAACACCAACAACAAGAGGCACGATAAATTGTACCGCCGATACACCTAGATTACCTAACCCTGCATTTAATCCTGTTGCACTGCCTTTTTCTGCCTTTGGGAAAAAATAACCAATATTAGCCATGGATGAGCTAAAGTTTGCACCACCAAAACCACATAGTAGCGCTAAGATCGCCATCGTGGTAAAACTTGTGGTTGGATCTTGAATGCAAATACCCAGCCCAATAGTAGGAATCAACAGAGTTGCAGTTGATATAGCAGTCCAACGTCTACCGCCAAAAATAGGTACCATAAATGAGTAAAAAATTCGTAGTGTTGCACCTGATAAAGCTGGTAGAGCAGTTAACCACATCAGTTCATTAGGAGTATAGTTAAAACCTACTCGTGGCAAGTAAACAACAACAACACTCCATAATTGCCAGACAACGAAGGCTAATAATAACCCAGGTATAGAAATCCATAGATTTCTCCTAGCAATTGAACGGCCCTGTTCTTTCCAAAACTTTGGATCTTCAGGTGTCCATTCTTTAAGTAGTTTAGACATTTTATATTTCCTATTTGTTAGCTAAATTTTGAGCTTTTTGTATGTTTTCAATTTGCATTGCTTTAAATGAGAAATGCATCCAGATTAAACTGACAACCACCGCTCCAAAGAGCAGCATAAAAGAAGTAGAGCGAATACCTGTTAAATCAACTAGAGCGCCAAACATGATAGGGAGTAGGAAACCACCTAGCCCACCTGCAAGACCAACAACACCAGATACTGTGCCGATATTTTCAGGAAACTCATCAGAGATAAATTTAAAAACAGATGCCTTTCCGATGGCCATTGCAATCCCTGCAAAGAAAAGCAGTACCGTAAACCAAAATGCATTAATACCAATATTCAAGCTTAATGGTTGTTCTGGTGTTACGGTGGTAATCAGCATTTTGGTTTGAGGGTAGGAGAGAATAAAAAATACAACTAAGCAAACCCACATAACAGACCAAGTAATTTTATAAGCACCGTATTTATCGGATAACCAACCACCAAATGCTCGTAATACACCGCCAGGTAAAGAGAAACAAGCAGCTAAAAATGCGGCTGTAGTTAAGCTAAAACCATATTCGGCAACGTAGTAGTGAACCATCCATAGTGATAAACCTACATAGCCTCCAAAAACAACAGAATAATATTGGCAATAACGTAAAACTGCTGGGTTTTTCATCATAGCTAATTGTTGTTTTAAAGTAATGGTAGAAGGAACAATATGCTCAGGTTTACTGTAACTAAAAGTAAAAAATAACATCGCAGTAACTAGCATAACAATGGCATACACATTGGCAACCATTTGCCAACCCCAAAAAGCCACTATCGTGGGGGCGATTAATTTATTAACCGCTGCGCCTGCGTTACCTGCACCAAAAATTCCCATGGCGAGGCCTTGGCGTTTACTTGTGAACCAACGGGCAACATAGGGAGTTCCTACAGAAAACGAACCACCCGCTAAACCCACAAATAAACCAATGACCAATAATTGCCAATAAGCGGTTGCATATTGCAGTAAGAAAATGGGAATAACACAACTCATCATTAAAATGAAAAAAACGATTCTTCCACCAAAACGATCTGTCCATATTCCAAGTGGAACACGAATAAGAGAACCTGACAGAACAGGTAATGCTGTTAAAATACCGAACTGGGTTTCTGTGAGATTAAGTTGTTTTTGAAGGGGAACACCAATAACCGCAAACATCATCCAAATCATAAAGCAGACGGTAAATGCTATCGTGCTTGAGGTAAGAACTGCGTAAGGTTTGTAACTTTCTCTTATCATATGAAACCACCGGATATTAAAATTTACTTTGTACACATTAAGTGATTAAAGCGTTATTTCCAATTGGTCAGAAGCTCAGTTGGTTTAGATCATTAGGTTTATGTGGTATCTAGTTATTTTGGCTTAGTTGTCGGTGAGTCTTATTAAAAGTAGCCATTTCAGTTTTTTTTGAGTAAATTATAAAAATAGCGAACAAGAGAATTGTTTTATGAATGATCAGCAATTATTACGGTACAGCCGCCATATTTTATTACCACAGTTAGATATACAAGGTCAGCAAAAAATACTTAATAGTAAGGTTTTGGTTATTGGTTGTGGTGGGTTAGGAAGCGCGGTTATTCCTTTGTTAGCGGCATCCGGAGTCGGTCAGTTAACTATTGTTGATCACGATAAAATAGAGTCTTCTAATCTACAACGACAAACCCATTATAATGAGCAAGATATTGGTTTGTTTAAAGCAGAAGTGATGGCACAGCATATTACGCAGCAAAACAAAGAGGTAAAGGTTGATACATTAGTCCAGCGTGTAGCGTTGGATGATTTGATAGCTTTGTCGCGTGCTCATCATGTGATTGTTGACTGTACAGATAATTTTTTAACACGTAAAGCAATCAATAAAGCCTCTGTGATCACAAAGACTCCATTGGTTTTTGGCTCAGCAATTCGCTTTGATGGGCAGTTGAGTGTCTTTGATCCGCGGCAATCTAATTCACCTTGTTATGCTTGTCTATTTGATGGAGATGATATAGAACAGGAGACTTGTACGACTTCGGGTGTTTTTGCTCCCTTGGTCGGGATCATTGGTTCTATGCAAGCGGCTGAAGCATTAAAGCTAATTGCGGAAACGGGAAAGACTGCCATCGGCACACTTTTAAATTATGATGCTTACCATTCACAGTTTTATCCTGTTAAATTTACGCGTAATCCTGCCTGCCATGTTTGTGGTAAATCACACTAGTTATTCTTTATCTAAACCGTGTTCAATCGCATAAACGGCTGCTTGTACACGGCTGTGAAGGTTGAGTTTTCGTAATAAATTCTGAACATGTACTTTGACTGTGCTTTCTGTTAAATCCAGAGCCCTAGCAATTTCTTTATTACTCACCCCCTTAGTTAGCCATGTTAATGTTTCTTTCTCTCTGGGGGTAAGTGTCTCATAAAGTGCATCATGATTTTCTGGCACTATCGGGGCGCGTAGCTGGTTGACTAGCTTTGTGGTCATTTCAGGAGAAAGTACGCTATCACCATCCACGGCTTTACGAATACTGTTTAATAAAAAATCAGTATTAATGTTTTTTAATAAATAGCCTCTAGCGCCGATACGCATACACTCTGTTAAGTCATTGGTATTTTCTGATACGGTAAGAATAAGTACAGCAAGTTCTGGTTGCGTGCTAAGCAGTTGTGGTAAAGCTTCTCGTCCGCCCATAGTTGGCATATCAAGATCGAGTAAGACGACATCGGGATGAATAGATTCTGCAAGTTTTATACCTTCCAACCCATCGGATGCTTCTCCAATGATTTCAAAATCATCTTGAGTTTCCAATAAAAAACGGAGGCCACTACGAAATAAAGTATGGTCATCGATCAGTAAAATTTTAATTTTAGATGCGGTCATAAAACGCCTCGTTGTTCTTTTGGAATAGTTAACAGAATGGTTGTTCCACGATTAAGCTCAGAGCTTATATCAATTGTCGCTGAAATTTGCGCTGCACGTTCTGACATGATGGAAAGCCCCACATGGCGAGTTTTCTTTTTCTCTATTTCTTCTTTTTCAAAACCACAACCGTTATCAGAAATAGACATTGCGAAATAATCATCATAGATGATATTAAGATTAACTTCAGTGCATTGTGCATGTTTTCGGATATTCGACAGTGCTTCTTGTAAAATGAAAATAACTTGCAGTTCTTGTTCTTGATTTAGAGAAGGGCCATTACCGGAACGGTTAATATTAACGTCTATTTTCGTTTGCGTCTTGAAACGATCTAAAAGCTTTTGAACAACATCTCTAAAGGTTTCTTTTTTATCGAGGCGTACTCTAAAGTTTAGTAAAAGTTCTCGTACATCATCATAGCACTCTTGAATACCTTGTTGAATAAAGTTAACGGTTTGCTCTATTTGTTTTGTTTCATTATGAGCTAATGCTGTTTGTAGCATTTGTACTTGTAGGTTTAAAAAAGATAATGACTGCGCAATACTGTCGTGTAAGCCTTGAGCCATAAGGTTTCGTTCTTCCATAACGGCTAGATGCTTATCACTTAAGACAAGCTGTTGGTTTTCTAATGCTACTGCTAATTGATCGGTTAGGATCTCAATTAAATGGGTTGTTTGGGGGGATAATATAGCCTGAGGATCTTTATAATATAACGTCATGACACCTATGCTATTGTTATTATGTTTGATGTGAAAAACAATAAGGTGTTCAAATAGTTTTTTAATACAGTAGGTTACATTTGATGCATTTGCTGATAAGTTAATGGCTGTTGCATTATTGCTTTCTTGTGTGGCTATCGTTCCACAGAAGCAGCCATTGATTGAGCTGCACTCAGGGGTGGTGAATAGTTCATCAGGTAACCCTAGGCTGGCTACGTAGTTTAAGCGATTATTAGTTTTATCTAATAATCTAATACTGCCCGCATTGGCTCGACTGATATTAATAATGTGTTTCAAAAAGCCTTTTGTCATGACCTCTTCGGTGTGAGACTCATGTAGAAATGAGCTCATACTATAAAGTGATGATAATTCGTGGTTATTTTTTTCTAGTTCTGCTGTTTTTTCACTGACTTTTTGCTCTAAATTGTTGTAGAGATCTTCTAAATTTTTCGCCATCTCATTAAAGCCGATAGAGACAACACCAAACTCATCTTTTCTGGCTAGTGTAATACGTTTTGAGAGATTACCTAGGCTGAGTTGTGTAATTCCTTCTTGTAATATCACAAGAGGTGCGATTACTAATCGATATAATAAATAAATAGCAGTAAAGGCTGAAAACACAACCATGATGATTAGAATACTCTGTATAAAGCGTAGCCAAGAAATGTGTTGTGTATTTTTTGTTTCCATCAATTTAACAAGTTTGTCAATATCATTAACAAATTGATCTATGGTCTTTAGTTCCTCTGATGAAATTTTTTGGTGTGTTTGGCTCAATTCATCAATAAGCGGTAAGATTTGCTGTGTCCAACTCTGATTAACTTGTAAAATTTGCGATTCAATTGCAGGGGACTGAGAAAGTAAAAGAGTACTGCTGTCAGTCATTTTAAGGTTATGTAATATATAAGAAAAATGTTCTTTTTCTTGTTGTAGTTGCGCTTGATTATTTGGTTGCTCCAAAATGACGACCATGTGATAAACGCGCATTCTTAAGCTCCCCGCTTGGTTGATAGCAATACCACCGCTTTCGAGCTGCCATAAAAAAGCCAATGCATATCCTGTCACTATGAGTGCACCAACGACCCATAAAATGACAGAAACAAGCAGTTTAGTCGAGAGGCTATGTTTCCTTGAGGTACTTTCTATTAAATTATGTGTTGGCTTGCCATAAACCACTTTTACCACCTTGTTTTTTTAGTAGGCGTATATTGTGTATTTCCATGCTCTTATCTACTGCTTTTAGCATATCGTAAACAGTGAGAAGCCCAGCTGAAACCGCTGTTAAAGCTTCCATTTCTACTCCTGTTTTTCCTACTGTTTCAGTGGTGACTTGTATATGTAAGCATGAACTGGCCTCATCAGGTTCAAATTCGACGCTGACTTTAGTCAGTGCCAAAGGGTGACAAAGAGGTATTAGTGTAGAGGTTTGTTTAGCACCCTGTATAGCGGCAATTCTCGCTATGCCAAGTACATCACCTTTTTTGCTGGCGTTGTGCCCTAGTAACTTAAAAGCTTCTGGCGATAGTTGGATGGTTCCAGTGGCAATGGCTTGACGTTTTGTTTCTTGCTTTTCTGCGATATCGACCATGTGTGCTTGGCCTGCATCATCAAAATGGGTCAGCTTTGTCATAGACTTTTCCTATTAAAATTGTAAAATTAGCATGTCAAAATAAGCGTAACAATTAACCAATATAGCTAGTTTGATAGTATCAATGGGGAGTTGTTAAGTGATCAGTATAGCAGTATGCTAAACACCACAGATAGCTATGTACAGTAAATATTATGATTAAAATTCGTTATTTTGGTTCATTTAAAGACACATTAAGCTTGTGTGAAGAGGAATTGGTTTGGCAAAGCGGTAGTACAGATGATCTTTTATCCGTTTTGCGCAAACGCGATGAGCTATGGGCCGAAACATTATCTGATAAAAATATATTTAGGCTGGTGGTGAATCAGCAAATAATATATCAATCTGTTTTGTTAAATGATGGTGATGAAATTGCTATATTGCCACCTGTCACAGGAGGCTAGTATGATTTATGTGGCTGTGCAAACAGATGGCTTTAATAGTAATGATGAAGAAATAAAACTTGAAGCATCATCAGGGCATTGTGGTGCGATTGTTACTTTTAAAGGTGTTGTTCGCGGCTATGACCAAGAGCCCCGTTTAGATTATTTACATTTAGAGCATTTTCCAGGAATAACCGAGCAAGAAATAGAACGTATTATTAAGCAGGCTCAAACACGTTGGCAATTTACAAATTGTCGTGTTATTCATCGTGTGGGAGACTTGGCAGTAGGAGATCCTATTGTATTGGTTATGGTTTCTGCGAGGCATCGCAAAGAAGCCTTTCAAGCGGCCGAGTTTATTATGGATTATTTAAAAACAGAAGCTCCTTTTTGGAAAAAAGAATATTTTCAAGATGGACGCTCAGGCTGGGTTGAGGCAAAATCATCTGATACTTTGCAGAAACAGCGTTGGGATAGTAAATGAACACAGATGATATAACAGTAGGTCTTATTCTTGCTGGTGGAGAAGGGCAACGTGTTGGTCGCCGTAATAAGGGATTGTTAACATTACAGGGAAAAAGTTTAGTACAACATATTTTAGAGCGGTTATCACCACAAGTAGATAAGATTGTTATCAGTGCTAATGAAGATATAGAGATGTATCAAACATTAGTTCCTGATGTTTATAAAGATTTATCTACTAGTGTTGGCAAAGGACCTTTGGCTGGGATATTAACGGCCTCACAACAAATTGATGGAAATGTTAGGTTTATGCAAGTCGTTCCCTGTGACACACCTTTTATCCCTTCAGACTTAGTTGCCACGTTAAAACAAGCCCTATTAAGTCACCCAGAAAATGAAATTGCTTACGCAGCAACTGCGTTTTGCGATCACCCTAGTATTTTTCTGTGTAAGACTTCCATTAATCATCGGCTATTTGATCATTTAGAACAAGGTAAACTTAGCATAAAATCTTGGTTATTTAGCCATCGCACTATCAAGGTTATGTTTGATGATGAGCTTGCGTTTACCAATATAAATTACTTAGAAACATTAGCACAGTATCAATAAGAGGTTGTGATGTTAGATTACTACGATGCTTTACAAACGCTGTTGACGGAGCTTGCCCTCATAGATGTTGAAGATAGACCTCTGCTAGAGGCAGTCGGTTTAGTTTTAGCAGAAGATGTTATGGTGAAGCATGATGCCCCATTATTTGATAACTCAGCGATGGATGGCTATGCTTTAGGCGGAGATGTAGAAGACTATCAGCAGTGGCACATTGTTGATCGAATTGCAGCAGGTGCTTCGGCCGCAGATACTGTGTTAGCAACTGGTCAGGCAGCACGTATTTTTACAGGTGCTCCTATCCCTCGAGGGACAACTACTGTTGTTTTGCAGGAGAACACACAGGTAGAAAATGGTGTTCTAAAGATTAGTAAAACTGTCAAGCAAGGGCAGAATATTCGTTTTCAAGGGGAAGAGTTGGCTAAAGGGACGTGCCTATTGTCTGCTAAGCAATGTTTGACCCCAGCGATGATTGCTATGCTAGCGAGCCAAGGTTATGCAACGGTTCGTGTTTTTAAACCCTTAACAATTTGTGTGTTTTCAACAGGCAATGAAGTACTTGAACCTTGTCAGCCGTTAGTTGATGGTAAAATATACGATGCCAATCGCTATTTATTACTCAGTTGGTTAAAGCAATCAGCCCATCAAATTACGGATGGTGGTATTTTGCCTGATAATCAAGAGAAAACAGAGCAAGCACTTCGTAAAGCTAGTCAAAACTTTGATGTTATTATTACTTCTGGGGGCGTGTCAGTCGGTGAGGAGGACCATGTCCGTGCGGCAATTGAACAATTAGGAAAATTAGTGTTTTGGAAGCTAGCAATCAAGCCTGGTAAGCCCTTTGCATGGGGCGAAATTAACACAACAAAGATTTTTATGTTGCCAGGTAATCCTGTTAGTTCTTTGGTTACTTTTCAACAGTTAGTCGTTCCTGCTATAGGCAAATTAGCAGGAAAAACTATAGAGAATGCACAGCCTAGAAGTGTACAGGTGAAAGCAGACTTTTCTATCTCTAAATTACAATCTCGACGAGAGTTTTTGCGGGTTAACTTAATAAGTAGTGAAGAAGGATTCAAAGCAATATTATTGGCTAATCAGGGCTCTGCTATGTTAAGCACTTGCGTTAAAGCTGATGCATTAGCTGAAGTCCCTCCAGAAACTGCTGTTAGCAAAGGGGACTTTATAAAAGTTTATCGTTTGGACTATAAGGTGTAATAATTGTGCAACAAATAAAAATAGGTTTAGTATCAGTTAGTGATCGTGCTAGCCAAGGTGTTTATGAAGATAAAGGGCTACCTAGCTTAAAAGAATGGTTAGATGCAGCCGTTATTAATCCAAAAATATATATTGAGCATCTGATTCCTGATGAGCAAGCATTAATTGAAAAAACATTAATCGAATTATCAGATAAAGAGGGCTGTAGTTTAATTTTAACTACAGGGGGGACAGGTCCGTATCCTCGAGATGTTACGCCCGATGCTACATTGGCTGTGGCAGATAGATTGATGCCAGGTTTTGGCGAACAAATGCGTCAGGTAAGTTTGTATTTTGTGCCTACAGCTATATTATCAAGACAACTAGGGGTTATTCGTAAAAATAGCTTAATTCTTAATTTGCCCGGTCGACCTACAGCAATAAAAGAAACACTCGAAGGCGTAAGAAATAAAGAGGGTGAAATTGTTGTACATGGGATTTTTTCAGCTGTACCCTTGTGTGTTGATGCAATCGGTGGGCCTTTTATTGAGACAAATCCTGAAGTTTGTAAAGCTTTTCGACCTAAACAATAAATTTTTTAGCCGCCAGTAGCAGACATGATGCGTATGATTTGTGTAGGATTATCTAAAAAATTATGCGCTTCAGGTTTTAGTTTAATAGCCTGTTTAATCGTAGATTCTAATTCTTCATCTGTGCAATTATCACGTAATAATGGCCGTAAATGAATACTGTTATTTTGGCCTAAACACATATAAAGTGTTCCATCAACGGATAATCTGACACGATTGCACGTAGCGCAAAAGTGTTGAGACATCGGTGTAATCAATCCTAGAGAGAACTCTTGGTTAGGTGTTTGCCAGTATCTTGCAGGGCCGCTTCCCATAACCTTTACACTGGGCGTTAAATTAAACTTTGTCTTAAGTTCCGTGATAACTTTTTGTAAATCAACATACTGAGTATTTTGTCCTGTTACTCCCATCGGCATCGCTTCAATTAATCTTAGTACGAAATGATGCTCTATACAAAACTCGATCATATTCTCAATATCATTGATATTTTGATTGGGTAGGGGCACCATGTTGATCTTAATCTTTTCAAATCCTACCTCTTTGGCGACCTTTAAACCTGTTAGTACTTTATTGAGGCTATCGCAACCGCTAATTTCTTCAACGCATTCTTGGCGTAGCGAGTCGAGGCTAACATTTAAGCGCTGTACACCTGCTTTATATAAGCTATCAGCATATTTAGCGAGTTGGGTTCCATTGGTTGTTACAGATAGGTCTTCAACACCTGTTATTTGTGATAAATCATAGGCAAGCTCGGTGAAGTTCTTTCGTAGCAGGGGTTCTCCTCCCGTTAAACGAAAGTGACGGGTACCAAGCTTGGAAAAAGCAGTGACCACTCGTTTTATTTCATCAAAGGTTAACCAGTTTTTGGGGACTTCAAAATTCCTAAATCCTTTAGGTATACAATAGCTACAACGTAGATCGCAGCGATCTGTTACAGAAATTCTTAGGTAGTCAATGGTTCTTCCAAAGTCATCGGTCAACATAGTTATAACCAAGTTTTAGTATTTCAAATAGTATAGCTAAAAACAGAAAAATAAACATCTTGTTCATAATGCGGAGTGAACTAATTATTAAGTAGTAGAGCGTTTCATTATTTATAGAGATAGACTATGAGCTTTAAAGTTGATAAGAAAACTATTTATCATATAAACTATTCAAACTTAAGAAATGAAGTCTTTTAAAGTATATATTGATTCGATCTAATTTTTGTTTTTTGTTTTTTGTTTTTTGTATTTGGGTATTTTCGGTATTGTTGCAATAAGTATTATTGAAAAAATGCTATTTATCTTGTAGAATTAGAAGATTGCGTAAAATATATTAGCTTAATAAATCGTTTTTTATAAACTTAATTTTTATTTGTATATGTGCTCTGTTTTATTTTGACAAAACGGGGCTGTTCATCGTGGTGTTGTTTACAGAAATTATTAACTAAAATATTACTAATAACGTTATTATTTAATTGTTTAGCAGTAACTATAAATTATGGAATTGTTTATGAAGAGTGCAGAAATTCGTGAGGCTTATTTACGGTTCTTTGAGGGAAAAGGACATACTCGAGTTTCTTCAAGTTCATTAGTGCCACAAAATGATCCTACCTTACTTTTTACCAATGCGGGGATGAACCAGTTTAAGGACTGTTTCCTTGGTGGTGAAAAGCGTGCCTACTCACGTGCAACCACTAGCCAAAAATGTGTAAGAGCTGGTGGTAAACATAATGATTTAGAAAATGTGGGTTATACTGCACGCCATCATACTTTTTTTGAGATGCTTGGTAACTTTAGCTTTGGTGATTATTTCAAAAAAGATGCTATTAGCTACGCATGGGAGTTTTTAACTTCTGCGCAATGGCTCAGCTTACCTAAAGAAAAGCTTTGGGTAACGGTCTATCAAGAAGATAATGAAGCTTATGATATTTGGACAAAACAGATAGGCATCCCCGAAGAGCGAATGATTCGTATCGGTGATAATAAAGGTGCACCATACGCCTCTGATAACTTCTGGACCATGGGTGATACTGGCCCTTGTGGCCCTTGTACTGAAATTTTTTATGACCATGGTGCCGACATATGGGGAGGCGTGCCAGGTTCAGCTGAAGAAGATGGTGACCGCTATATAGAGATTTGGAATGTCGTTTTCATGCAGTTTAATCGGACAGCGGATGGCGTACTACATCCACTTCCTGCGCCAAGCGTTGATACTGGAATGGGCTTAGAACGTATTAGTGCGGTTATGCAACATGTACATTCAAATTATGAAATTGACTCATTTCAACAATTATTAAAGGCTGCTGCAAAAGCTATTGGTTGTGCCCATGATAATAATCCATCTTTAAAAGTGGTGGCTGATCATATCCGTTCTTGCAGTTTTTTAATTGCTGATGGTGTCCTCCCATCTAATGAGGGGCGTGGTTATGTTTTACGCCGTATTATTCGACGTGCATGCCGACATGGTAATAAATTAGGCGCGACTGGAGCCTTTTTCTACAAAATTGTTTCAGCACTCGTTGCTGAAATGTCAGTAGCCTATCCTGAGTTACTTGAAAATCAAGCGCATATTGAACGTGTCTTGAAAACAGAAGAAGAACAATTTGCAAAAACCCTCGAGCAGGGGCTACGTATTTTAGAGCAAGATCTAGCTAATTTAGAAAACAATATCATTCCAGGTGAAGTGATTTTCAAACTTTATGATACTTACGGTTTTCCTGTTGATTTAACCAATGATATCGCACGAGAAAGATCGCTTGTTTTAGATGAAGACGGCTTTCAATTACTAATGAAAGAGCAGCAAGCACGTGCAAAATCAGCTAGCCAATTCACGGTTGATTACAATAGCCTTTTGAAAGTGGATACCCTAACAGAGTTTACAGGGTATGATTATTTAGCAGATGAAGGCAATATTGTTACTTTGATCAAAGATAACGAGATTGTTGATGAGTTAAAAGAGGGTGATGAGGCCAGTATCATCTTAAATAAAACACCTTTTTATGCTGAGTCAGGTGGTCAATGTGGTGATTCTGGCTATCTATTTTCAGATGATGTACGGTTTGAAGTAACTGATGTAACTAAAGTTAAGCAAGCTTTTTTACACCATGGTAAATTAGTGCGTGGAAATATTCACTCGGGAATGTCTCTCAAAGCTGTTGTCGATATTAATGTGCGTAAAGCAACGGCTTTAAATCACTCAGCTACACATCTCTTGCATGCCGCATTAAGAAAAGTTTTGGGTGATCATGTCCATCAAAAAGGTTCTTTAGTCGATAGCCAACGACTACGTTTTGATTTTAGCCATTTTGAAGCATTATCACCTAAACAGATCGCTGAGTTAGAAAAAATTGTTAATGATCAAATTCGTTTAAATACACAAGTTCAAACCAAAACAACCAATATTGATACTGCAAAGGAAATGGGTGCGATGGCTTTATTTGGTGAGAAATATGGAGATGAAGTTCGAGTCCTTTCGATGGGGAACGGTTTCTCCATAGAGCTCTGTGGTGGTACTCACGCTGAACGTACGGGTGATATAGGTGTATTTAAAATTATTAATGAAACAGGTATTGCTTCAGGAGTAAGACGTATTGAAGCAATGACCGGAGAGGTGGCGTTTAACCACTTAACTGAAGCAGATAATGATTTGAAACAGGCTGCTCAGTTACTTAAAGGGACTAAAGAGACGTTCTTTGAAAAACTGAGAGGGGTGATTGATCATTCTCGTCAGCTAGAAAGAGATATTGAGCAGTTGAAACTTAAGTTGGCCTCATCAGCAGGTAATGATTTAGCCTCTCAAGTTAAAGAAATAAAAGGGATAAAAACATTATCAGTTAAAGTTGATAATCAAGATAATAAAGCATTATTAGTCTTGCTAGACCAACTTAAAAATAAATTAGGTTCCGCTATTATTTTATTAGCGAGTGAGCATGAAGGTAAAGCTCTTCTTGTTGCTGGTGTGACAGAAGACCTTTCTAATAAATTAAAAGCAGGGGATTTAATAAAGCTAGCTTGTGTGGCTATAGAGGGTAAAGGTGGTGGTCGACCAACCATGGCACAAGGTAGTGGCACGCGTGTTGCGAAGATAGATGATGCATTAGCATCAATTGCGACTTATGTAGAAGATACTTTAGGATAATTGCACAATAGTTTTAGGCCATTAATATTATGACATTAATTGTACAGAAATTTGGTGGTACTTCTGTTGGTTCAGTAGAAAGAATTCAGCAAGTAGCACAAAAAGTTAAAAAGTTTAGAGAGAATGGTATTGATTTGGTTATTGTTTTGTCTGCTATGAGTGGTGAAACTAACCGCCTAATAGGTCTAGCAAAGCAAGTTTCAAACCGACCAAATTTGAGAGAGTTGGATATGATGGTATCTACAGGAGAGCAAGTTACTATTGCTCTTTTGTGTATGGCATTAGAGGAGTTGGGTATTCCTGCAAAATCTTATACAGGTGCTCAAGTTCGTATCCAAACAGATAGTGCTCATACAAAAGCACGTATCCTTAGTATTGATGAGCATCGCATAAAGGCAGATTTAAAAGAGGGGAAAGTTGTTGTTGTAGCCGGTTTCCAGGGTGTAAATGAATATGGCGATATAACAACATTAGGGCGTGGTGGATCTGATACAACAGGCGTTGCTTTAGCCGCTGCATTAAAGGCAGATGAGTGTCAGATTTATACTGATGTCGATGGCGTTTACACTACGGACCCCAGAGTTGCTCCCAAAGCAAAAAGATTAGATAAAATTACTTTTGAAGAAATGCTAGAAATGGCTAGTTTAGGCTCAAAAGTTTTACAGATTCGTTCTGTTGAGTTTGCAGGTAAATACAACGTCCCACTACGTGTATTACATAGTTTTAAAGAAGGGAATGGTACCCTTATTACAATTGATGAAGAGGTTTCTGTGGAACAACCTATTATTTCTGGAATAGCTTTTAGTCGTGATGAGGCTAAACTAACAATTCGTGGAGTCCCAGATACTCCAGGAGTGGCCTCTAATATTTTAGGTCCTATTAGTGCTGCAAATATTGAAGTGGATATGATAATTCAAAATATCTCACGCGATGGCACAACTGATTTTACGTTTACAGTATCTCGTAGTGACTATCAGTCTGCTCTTGATATCTTAAATGAAACAGCCAAGAAAATATCTGCACGTGAAGTAGCAGGTAATCTTGATATTGCAAAAGTATCTATTGTTGGTGTAGGGATGCGTTCTCATGCAGGTGTTGCTAGCCGTATGTTTGAGGTTTTAGCCAAAGAAGGCATTAATATTCTTATGATATCAACATCAGAAATTAAAATTTCTGTATTGATTCAAGAAAAATATTTGGAGTTGGCGGTTAGGTCATTGCATACAGCATTTGAACTAGACGCTCCAGAAAAAACATTAGATTAGGTAAGATTTTATATAAAGGTTTATAGCATTTTTCAAAATGCTATATTTTTAGTTTACATCCTAGAAGTACTTGTGAGGAGATAGGGAATGTTAATTTTAACCCGTAAAGTTGGAGAGGCTTTAATGGTCGGCGATGATGTGAATATCACCGTATTGGGCGTTAAAGGTAATCAAGTTAGAATCGGTGTGAGTGCACCTAAAGAAGTAGCTGTGCATCGTGAAGAAATTTATCAACGCATTCAAAAAGAAAAGAATCAAGCAGACTCAGGTAAAGAATCAGAGTAAAAGTAAAAAAATGAAAATTTTACTTTCCAAATGCTTAAAAAAAGGTTAGGATACGCCACCAGTTATGGAGAGGTGGCCGAGAGGCCGAAGGCACTCCCCTGCTAAGGGAGCATACCTCAAAAGGGTATCGGGGGTTCGAATCCCCCCCTCTCCGCCATAGGAAAAACAAAACCCATTGAGAAATCAATGGGTTTTGTTTTTTGTAGGGGTTTAGTATGCTATTCATGCTTAGCTTAAATTAACATCTGTTGCATCTCATTAGAATAAATTTAATAGTAACTAAATTTTACATCTTTGGTCTTGGCCTAATAAAAAATACCACTAACCTTTCAATTATCACTGCACTAATTACTTTTCGGTTTTTGTTTTGACAAACGCCTCCAAATTTGCTTGGTGCTCATTCCAATTTACGGCTGCTATCTTTTTCACATCCTCTTTATGTTTTTCTAATTCCACGTTATGCTGCTTTACATTGTTATCACGATTCTTAAATTTTACAGAGGCAGGTTAGGGAAGTATCCTAGCGAACCACCAAATGACTTAACAAAGGCAATTAGATCATTTCTTTGATAAATCTATCTGGCAGGGGGTGTATGTTATTAAAAATGATGATCGTAAAGGACTACGTGTTTTTGGCAAGGGGAATGATGAGGAATAGTTTGCCAAAATCAAACATGATATAATATACCCTTTGCCTCCTCCGATTTCATTCCCTCTCGAAATAGCCTAGCTTGTGTAAGTTTTGCTGATGTTAAGGTTTATTTACGATTTTTCAGCGTTGCAATGTCCATTTTGGAGAAAGGATTAATACTCAATATTAGTAAAAATTATCAACGTCATGCGTGAATGTTGCTTTTAAATACCACATGTGGGTGTTCCAGTTATTCGCTAATTTATGGTTTCTCCAGTCAGTGACCCTATTTCGAGTTTCCCGATACTGACACAATAGCCTCTTTTAGTTTTTGGGCGTAATATCCTAACTGATAAGTAGCTTTTAGCAGTTTGATGAGTTAGCTATGTTACAAGCTGTTTGTTATTTTACCAGTGAACGTAATAGCCAGTTTTGGTTAACCCCTTATCTTTACAGGGCTATGCAAGTCAGTAAAGAGTGTAGTAATGAAAATCTGCTGGATAAGCTTGAAGAGATAGATAATAAACTCTCTGTTCCTCGTTACTCTATTACAAAGAGTCAAGAAGCAAGAGCTGCTGAAACTCAGCAGCGTATTAGTTTTGCTTTGGCAAAAAATGAACACATAGCATTAGAACCTTGGCAAGTCATAGAAGGTTATTTAAATTCAGATCATGGTACAGGTTTTAGCCACTATTGGTTTCAAAAATTGGAATATGTATAGTTGAAAAATACTAAAGAGAAAATACTGAAAGTGGAGCAGATTTGGCTTCTAACAATGATAAAAATGAAAAAGAAAGTAAATACTGAATCAGCTCTAAAAATTCTATTGAGCATGTCTTTCCACAAACGCCCGAAACTGAATATCATTTATTTGATGGTGATTTAGACTCATTTGGTAATTTAGCCCTACTTAATACTAGCCAAAATTCCTCTTATGGTGATAAATTATTTTTAGAAAAGAAAATACTTTTTGATAAGTGTGGGGCTATTGACTCATTAAAACTATGGAAAATTTTTCAAAAGGCTTCATGGGAGTCAAAGGATATTAAAGAACATCAGAAAGAGATGATACACCAACTTAAAACGCACTATCAGGCAAAGTTTTCAGCAGATGAGTAAGCTCATCATTATTTAAGTTTACTCACCCACAGCTCAATTTGCTGCATGAGGCATTGCTTATTTTCACGAGAGAGATAAGATAACAACTGATGTAAATGCACTACCTCATCCGAGGGGCGAGGACTGCTTTGATTTAAAAGGTCAGTCACAGGACAATTCACAATCTCAGCAATTTCAATCAAGTGGTCTACTGTTGGAATAACCACCCCACGCTCCATCCGTGAAACGGCCTCATAACCAATACCTAACGCCTCGGCTAACTGCTATTGTGAAAACGCTGTTTGCTTACGGTACTTAGCAATCGCGTGACCAATCAAATGATTTAATACAGTTTTATCCAAGCCAGCATTTTTAAGGGTTATCTTTGATTCTGTTGTTACCTTAGTGCTAGATGTGCTTTTAACCTTCTGGCTAATTTTTTTAACAACATCACCTTTGTGTTGCTTGACGGCCTTGGTAACTGAATTTTTTAATGGTTTAATGGCTTTAGCCGCAATAAGATCCTCCAACAAGAAGACATCATCAATCATTCATAATCTAATTTGAATTGCATTATGGGGTGTCGGATAGTCCTTTTTGTATGAATTTCTAGGCTCATTGACAACTCTAGGTGTTTTTTTTATTGAGTATATCTAGAAAATTAAAGGATGTTGTCTTTAAAATATTTCTCCAAGATTTCTTTAGAGATTCTAAATGCTTTATTATTTGACTAGTATCTACAGTTAAACAATCAAAAAAGGTAATCCCTCATAAAAATAAAAGCTTAATTAAATGAATAATTTAGTTATATTGTGTAGAGAGTTAATGCTGTTATGCGTATGCATAACAGCATTAATATAGCGTTAGCTAATAGTCATTAAGCTTGCATTACCTCCCGCAGCAGCAGTGTTTACGCTAATTGATCGTTCAATTGATAAGCGTTCTAGGGGGATGTTTGTACTACCTTGGCTTAAGCCGTGTACACTTGCAATAGCCCCTTCTTTACTAGCCACTTTGCGAGATACTTCAATCAATTGATCAGAGTCGCCATGATAGAGTACGGCATCGTAATGACTATTTTCTATTGCCCAGTCTTTAATACGTTTAATAGAGGTGAGTACTTTTTCAGGCAATGGTTTTGTTAATAGCTCTGCTACTGGATCGGCAATTATAGCTTTTGCGCCAATGGCTATAATGGCGGCAAGCTGTATTAATAAGTCTTGCTCATTGGTGGCTAGGCAGAGTATTTCTTTTCTTGCTTGTAGCTCATAAGTATCACGCTCACCTGTGGGGCCCGATAAAATACGTAGTGTACCTGATTGTGATTGTGCATAAAACTGTTTGGCTAGATCTGCAATATCAGTGATATTATTACTTTCTAACCAATGAGCAAATGTGTTCACTGTTTCTGATAAAGCTTCTTTACCAACATCCTCGTAGGGTAGATTAAGCTCATCATAACGTATTAGAGCGTCAAAGGCTGCATTATCAGGTTTTGTAGCTAATAACCGATATAGGTAAAGAGGGCCGCCAGCCTTAGGGCCTGTTCCTGAAAGTCCCTCGCCACCAAAAGGTTGAACGCCAACAACCGCACCTACAATATTGCGATTAACATAGATGTTGCCCACCTCAGCTTTCTTAATGACTTTTGAGATGGTTTCATCGATACGTGTGTGAATACCAAGGGTTAAACCATAGCCTAGCTCATTAATTTGTGTCAGTAAGTTATCTAAATCGTTGCGGTTATAGCGAATGACATGAAGTACTGGGCCAAAAATTTCTCGTTTAAGCTCTTTGAGTTGGTTAAGTTCAATGATAGTAGGTACCACGAATGTGCCTTGGCTAATTGTCTGGTTATTATAAATAGCAGCTTGATAAATTTTATTGCCCTTGACTCGCATATTTTCTATATGCTTATCAATATTCGCTTTAGCTTCATGATCAATAACGGGACCAATGTCAACAGAAAGTAGTTCAGGGTTTCCTAATTGATATTCATTCATTGCACCTTTAAGCATTTCTAAAGTTCGATCTGCGATATCTTCTTGGATACAAAGCACTCGTAACGCTGAGCAACGTTGCCCAGCACTATCAAAAGCGGAGGCAAGCACATCTATCACGACTTGTTCAACGAGGGCAGAGGAATCGACAATCATTGCATTTTGTCCGCCAGTTTCCGCGATCAATGGTATAACGTGACCATGCTCGTCTAAGCGCCCTGCAATGCTCTTGTTGATAATTTTGGCTACATCGGTAGAGCCTGTGAACATAATACCTTTGACACGTGGATCTGCTGTTAATTTAGCACCTACTGTTTCACCAGTTCCTGGTAATAATTGTAATACTCCTTTTGGAATACCTGCTGCTAGCATTATGCGAATAGCTTGAGCAGCAATCAGTGGTGTTTGCTCAGCAGGTTTAGCGATAACGGTGTTGCCAGCAGCTAGTGCCGCAGCAACTTGCCCCGTAAATATGGCCATAGGGAAGTTCCAAGGACTAATACACACAATAGTTCCTAAGGGACGGTGTGTAGCATTTGCGAAATTATCTTTTACTTGTTCAGCATAGTAACGAAGAAAATCGATGGCTTCTCTGACTTCAGCAATTGCATTGCTATATGTTTTACCCGCTTCTCGAACTATAATACCAATAAGTGTTTGCATGTTCAGCTCATATTGGTCGGCTATTCGCTCTAAAATAGACGCTCGTTCAATAGATGGGGTTGCTTGCCAAATAGGGAAAGCAGATTCTGCACAGGTTAGTGCAACTTCCACATCTTGTTCGCAGGCTTCGTATACTTGCCCAACGACATCATGGTTATTGGCAGGGTTTAAGATTGGTTGTGAGTTACCTAAAGTAACATCTGACCCTAAAATAGGGGAGGCTACCCACTGCTCAGTAACACTATTAAGTAGTGCACTTGAAAGTGAGGCTAGACGGTTTTCATTGGATAAATCAATCCCTTTTGAGTTAGTACGACTGTTTCCATATAAATTTTCTGGGAGCGAAATACGAGGATGTGGCAGTCCCATTTTGCCTTCTTGTTCGGTTAATTTTTCAATTGTTTGAACTGGGTCTTCAATAAGCTCATTAATAGAAATATTTTGATCAGCTACGCGGTTAACAAATGATGTGTTTGCACCATTTTCTAGCAGACGTCGTACCAAATAAGCGAGTAGTGTTTCATGAGTGCCTACAGGAGCATATATACGACAGGGTCTGTTGTATTTGCCTTCTGATATTTTACCTACAATTTGCTCATAAAGCGGTTCACCCATGCCATGTAGGCATTGGAATTCATATTGACCAGGATAGTAATTTTTACCTGCAATATGATAAATAGCAGACAGCGTGTGGGCATTGTGAGTTGCAAATTGAGGGAAAATCACTTCAGGTACAGCAAGTAGTTTACGCGCACAAGCTAAGTAGGAAATATCGGTGTAGCATTTTCTGGTATAAACTGGGTAACCTTCTAGTCCTAATTCTTGGGCGCGTTTTATTTCGCTGTCCCAATAGGCACCTTTCACTAAACGAATCATAAGACGATGACGGCTACGACGTGCTAAATCAATCACATAGTCAATCACGTAAGGACAGCGCTTTTGATAGGCTTGAATGACAAAACCTATTCCATTCCAACCCACTAGACTAGTGTCAAAGCATAGTTTTTCAAGAAGTTCGAGAGATAACTCTAAGCGATCGGCTTCTTCAGCATCAATATTAATGCCTACATCGTATTGTTTGGCTAGTAACGTTAATGAAAGTAGTTTTGGATAAAGTTCATTCATTACACGATCATATTGAGCGCGGCTATAGCGAGGATGTAGGGCTGATAATTTTATAGAGATTCCTGGTCCCTCATAGATGCCTCTACCATTAGAGGCTTTCCCTATAGCATGGATAGATTGCTCGTAAGATATAAAGTAATCATCCGCATCTTTTTTAGTAAGAGCTGCCTCGCCCAGCATATCGTATGAATATCTAAAACCTTTAGCTTCGAATTTAGAAGCATTAGCTAACGCTTCTCCAATGGTTTCACCCGTTACAAATTGTTCTCCCATCATTCGCATAGCCATATCCACACCTTTGCGGATTAGTGGTTCCCCACTTTTTCCAATAATTCGATTGAGTGAGCTTGTTAGTTTAGTTTCATTATGGGTAGATGTTAGCCTACCTGTTATCAATAATCCCCATGTAGCAGCATTGACAAACATAGATTGACTTTTCCCTAAATGGGGTTGCCAATTACCTTTGCTGATCTTATCCCTAATTAGTGCATCACGTGTGCTTTTATCAGGGATACGGAGAAGTGCCTCGGCTAAGCACATGAGGGCTACACCTTCTTGAGATGAAAGTGAGAACTCTTGTAACAACCCCTGCACCAAACCGGCGCGACCAGAAGCTGTTTTTTGATTTCTTAATTTATTGGCAATATCAAATGCCATGGTATGTACTGATTTTGAGTCATCTTCTGAAAAACGTGTTTGTTCGAGTAAAAGAGGGATGATCTCAGGCTCAGGGCGGCGATAAGCTGCGGTGATTGAAGCGGTCAACAGTGATTGCGAGTGAATATTTTCAGCAAACTCTAAAAAGGGTTGTAATACGTTTTTAATTGTTGATGTAGGAAGTTCATCATCAATTTCAGCAGATGCATGAATACCTAGTAACTCGTCGATAGAAGCACCTTGTTCTATTTTTTCTAAATAACTAAAAATAGCTTGTTTAATTAGCCAATGTGGTGTTCTATCAATACGCTTTGCAGCCTCTTTCAATCGTTGGCGAGCGTTATCATCTAATTTGACACCTAAAGTTGTTGAAGCCATATAAAACCCCATAAAAGAAAGAACTAGCTTGTTGTTATGTTATTTACTGGGTATGTTACTTTTACTTAGCGTAAACACATTCAAAAATATTATTCAATTTTCATGCCAAAAGGTGCAACCTCATTTTTTATTGGTTGCACCTTTATTTGGCATTTTTTTTGCTTTAAAAAATATGAGTTTTTAAATTCATAGCACAAGGTGTATTTAAATAATAACTATTTGCCTAAATGCCTTGAAAAGTTTACTTAGACTAAGGTGCAACCCTCATATGAGGTGAGCGTTTACAATAAAATCAGGAGTAGAACCTGTATGTCAGCAAACTATCAAACAACAGTTACTTTTGTACTGTATATAATTTTAATGATTTTGATAGGCCTTTATGCTTATCGATCAACAAAAAATTTTGATGATTATATTTTAGGGGGAAGGAGTTTAGGTAGTTTAGTAACAGCGCTGTCAGCTGGTGCATCCGATATGAGTGGCTGGCTTCTAATGGGTTTGCCTGGTGCTATTTATTTATCGGGTTTGTCTGAAGTTTGGATTGCTATAGGTCTTACGCTTGGTGCTTGGCTAAATTGGTTATTAGTGGCTGGACGATTGCGGGTACATACTGAATATAATGATAATGCATTGACATTACCTGATTATTTTACTTCACGTTTTGATGATCATACGCGACTACTTCGTATTTTTTCCGCATTGGTTATTTTGATTTTCTTTACCCTATACTGCGCTTCAGGCATTGTGGCAGGAGCTCGACTATTTGAAAGTATTTTTGATTTAACACCTTTTGCAAATAATGTGAATAATTTTTTAGGCATAAGCCTTACGGCTTATCATATAGCGATGTTCTTAGGTGCAGTAGCTACTATTATTTATGTGTGTATTGGTGGCTTTTTAGCGGTTAGCTGGACCGATACTGTACAAGCATCTTTAATGCTGTTTGCTTTAATACTTACTCCTGTATTTGTAATTATTTCATTGTCAGATTGGAACACAACAGTTATTACAATTGAGAAAACGCGGCAAAATATTGATGTATTTAATTTGTTTGCAGTTAAAGGCGAGACAGCATTAATTAAATTTATAGCTATTATCTCTTTGGTAGCCTGGGGGTTAGGTTATTTTGGGCAACCACACATTTTAGTGCGTTTTATGGCGGCTGACTCAGTTAAAAGTATGCCCAATGCACGGCGTATTGGCATGATATGGATGATCCTTTGTTTGTTGGGCGCTGTATCTGCAGGTTTCTTTGGTATTGCTTATTTTGCTAATTACCCTGATTCACTAGGCGCAACTATTGTTAATAAAAACTCAGAGTATGTTTTTATTGAGCTAAGTAAAGCGCTTTTTAATCCTTGGGTAGTAGGTGTTATTTTATCTGGTATTTTAGCTGCTGTAATGAGCACCTTAAGTTGCCAGTTACTCGTTTGCTCCAGTGCTTTAACCGAGGATTTTTATAAGCCATTTTTCCGCAAAAATGCCTCTCAGCGAGAATTAGTCTGGGTTGGGCGAGCGATGGTACTTATTGTTGCGGCATTAGCTATTTTCTTATCACGTGATCCTAACTCAAGAGTATTGGGAATGGTAAGTTATGCATGGGCTGGTTTTGGTGCGGCTTTTGGACCTGTTATTTTATTATCTTTATTCTATCGTCAGATGACTAAAGAGGGAGCATTAGTTGGGATGATTCTTGGTGCTCTCACTGTATTGGTATGGAAACAGTATGAGTGGTTTAATTTATATGAGATTGTCCCAGGTTTTGTTTTAAATATGCTTGCGATTTTTGTTGTTAGCAGTGTTACTAAGCCAACACAGAAAGTACTAGATACATTTGATCAAGCGAGTAAAGAGTATACAGCGCTCACCAATTAATTAGTTTTTCCTATACTTGTACATTGTTTTTACAATGTACAAGTCATTAACTTTCTTATGATACTTTAGTTTTATTCCCAATGAGATAGACTAAGTCTATTGAAATTCAAGATTAGTTTCTTTAGTTATTTTATTTTGTAAGTTGGATAGATTTATCCTCCGCTAAACAATCACTACAGCAATTAAAAAGATAATATGCATGGCGCCCACCCTAGCTAAGTTCATAACCTGAAAATGTATAAATCATGCCTTGCATATTGATGCCAAAGTGTTCTAATAAGACAACAGGTATTGGATTAGATGAGTATGTTGTTAATATTATAGTTATTATATTTTTATTTATTAGATTATCTTAGAACGTTATATTACGGTCCGCGATTCAGCCTAATAAAAGATCGATAAATATTCGACTGAAAGCTACTATTTATCGATCTAACTGTAACTTAATAAATACTTAGTAAAGTTGATTTAATGATTACTCTAATTAAAAGTTTTATTGTTCTCTTGATTATCTAAAATTTTAGTTGTTGATTTACTTCTGTTTCTGCAACAACCCTTCCTCGTTTAAATACTTTTAGCGGTGCTGGAATATCTAAAATTACTGAGGATATTTTATCTGTGTTCAGCAAAACCAAATCAGCATCTTTACCCACCTCTAAACCATAATTTTTAAGTCCTAATGCTTTAGCAGGATTAGTTGTTAGCATTGGTAAAATAGTTAATTGATCATCAGCCCCACCTAAATGAGCAGCCGGAATCGCTAACATGGAAATATGTAATAAGTTGCCTGTTCCATATGGAGTAAAAGCATTACGAATATTATTGGTTGCTAAGCAAACATTAACACCTGCATCACGCAAAGCTCTAACAGGTGTTAAGGTACGACGAACATTGTAGGTATCATTACGTGCGCCGAGATGAAGGTCTGTTGCAGGTAGGCACATGACGCTAATATCAGCCTCTTTAATTAGCTGGATAATTTCGTTACGGCGATCGGGCTCTAATGCCGCCAAGCTAGTTAAATGTCCTACACTCACGCGTCCTTGCCAACCCATCTCAATCGTTTTTTTGGCTACATAATCAATAGATATCTTATCGGCATTATCAGCAAAGTCTTGATGCAAATCGATGTCTTTATCATATTTTTTAGCCAAGTTAAATACAAAGTCAATATGTTCTTTTGCATCACGGTCATTGTATGGGATGCCTCCTACGACATCAGCTCCCTTTTCCATAGCCTCGACCATCATTGCTTCTGTGCCTGGATATTTAAAAATTCCTTCTTGTGGAAAAGCAACCACTTGAATTGAAATGACATCTTTAAATTCTTCACGAAGCTTTAAAACAGCATCAAAACCTGTAAACCCTTGCCCAGGATCAAATTCAGCATGTGCCCTGACATGCGTTGAACCATTTTGCACTAATAAACGAATCACTTGACGAGAGCGCTCCATAATATCGTCATGCGTAAAGGTCGGCTTCAACTCAGCAGTCACCGCAATTGCTTCTTGAAGTGTGCCGGATCGATTAGCTTTTCGGTCCATCACGAATGCTTTTTCCAAGTGTAAGTGGCTCTCAACAAAACTTGGAATTAATATATGATTATTGCCTTGAATCTCAATGTCAGCTCTAGCTTCTATTTGCTCCTTAATTACAGTAATTTTACCATCAGTAATGGCTACATCTACAAGGGGCTTTGAGTCATCAATTCTAACGTTGCGAATAATTGTATCCATCTTATTGCTCATTATTTTAACTCCTAAAATGTTAAACAAAGGCTGAAATCATTAGTAATAACACAAGACAACCCAATATAAAGGGCATGTTGCCTTTAGAAACTTGAATGATTGGAATCCTAAAGCCAGCAGATAATGCTTGCATCGTGATATTAACAAGGCTTAGTTGACTACCGAAACCAACGCCTATTGCAACCATACCAATTTGTGCAGGAGTAAAACCTAGCACCACGGTGATTGGTAAAACCAGTGTTAAAATAGACCCTACATAAGCGCCTGCCGGTACGCCAATTAAGAATCCTATTAGGACAGCCACCGGAACGACTAATGCAGTAGGTGCTAAACTTACTACCGATGCGATAGTGGTGAATGCCCCTGTTTTTTCAATCACATAAATAAAGGTTAAAAATAACCCCACAGTGAACAGGCACTTTAAAATATAGTTAGAACCATTAACCATAGCCTTGACTGAGTCATCTAAAGATAAATCACTGCATAGATAAATAAGGAAGATAGTAATCACTGTGTACATTAATGGGCCAAACACAGCTGTTTTAACAAGACCACTTGAGATAAGTAGTTGATTAATAGTTGGTCCCATGATCACAGCAGTCAGTAAAAATATAGCGGGCAAGGTTAATTTCCAAAGCTCACCTCTCGTTTTTGAGCTAAATTTTTCATCTTCTTCTGCCTCAAAAATAACTTTCATTTTTAGTGTGCCAATAAATGCAATAGCAATCGCTATCCCCACGAACAATAGCCAATAAGGTTGCATGATGGCAACATATTCTGCAATGGGGGTTTTAGAGAGATCAGAAATAACGCTAGACTCTAAAGAAGCTGGCGAAGTGGTAAAAGAGGCGGCAGCCGCAATAGACATTCCTGCAATCACATAACGGTTTGCGCCTAATGCAACAAAGGCTAATGGAGCGATAACAATGGCACTACCCCCACCTATACCCGACATATAAGTCGCTGCCGCTTGTAAGATAACAATAAAAGCGGCCACGTATTCTAAACGACCACCGATAGCACGGCGTACTAAGGTAAGCGCAGCAGTATAGCCACCTGCCTGAAACACTGCTGTTGCAATGGCTGAGTTAATAATAGGAACCGTGTTCGATAACATCTTAGGCACGGTCTCCATCATAATTCCATTAGCACCTGAGAGGCCTATACCACCAATAATCATGGCCATTATGCCGCCAGCCAGCGCCGCCACTAACATATCAACTTGTAAAAAAAGAAGCGCTAAAATCAATAACAATGGTATAACGCTAACAATTTGATAAAAGAATGTATCTGGACTACTGTGCGCGAATAAAGCCAGTACATAACAGGCTAAAATCGCAGCAAATAATCCTACTGTTTTTCGACTCATACAACACTCCTTAGAATTTGATAAACTGACAGCACTTATCAGGTAATAATTGCTATACATCACATAATTACGTGTAAAACTTTTATTTCTTATAGTACTTATTCATAAGCATAGCTTTTTGCATTAATATGGTAAAAGTCTTATTTATTATGATAGCTATTCAAAAAACTTATGGGTAATATGATACATCTGCGTTATATTCATTACTTTTTAGCCGTTGCGGAGCACCAAAGTTTTACGCGCGCTGCTGAAGTGCTACATGTATCTCAACCTGCGCTCTCTCAGCATATTAAATCCTTAGAAGAAAGTCTGGGTGTATTACTGTTTGATCGAAGTAGTAAAAATATTCGTCTCACAGATGTAGGTGAAATTTATTTTCAATATGCACAACAAGCCTCTCATCTATTAAATGAAGGCCAGCGAGCCATTCATGATATTGAAGATCTTAGTAGAGGTTCTATACGTGTTGCAGTGACGCCCAGTTTCATTACCTACTTCATTGGCCCTTTAGTGGCTAAGTTATATGCTCAGCATCCTAACATCACCGTACAGGTTCAAGAATCACCACAAGATAAAATTGAAAAAATGTTATTAAATGATGAAATTGATATCGGCATTGGGTTTGATGAAGCAAATTCATCAGGAATTTCTACCGAAAAACTCTTAACAGAGAAGCTTACTTTAGTGGCTTCCGTAGACCATCCGTTGGTAAAGAAAGTCTCTATTACGCTAAAGCAGATTGAAGATGAAAATTTTGTCTTACTAAACCCTAAGTTTGCGACCCGTACACAAATTGATCATTATTTTCGTAAGTTAGGTTTACAGCTTAAAGTCCACATGGAGGTTGACTCTATTAATGCAATTATTGCCATTGTGCAACAAACCTCTCTCTTAACTGTTATCCCCAGTAATATACCCAATGCTTATAACAGGCTTGTTGTTATTCCCTTGCTAAAACAGCCTTTAGAGAGAACAGCAATACTCATGCGCCGTAAAGACTCATGGCAATCTACTGCCCTTAAAGCTTTTATCACTTATGCTAAAAACTTAGTGTAATAGATGAATGATTAAAAAAATCGTATTCTTTTAAGCGTCGTAAACTTAGGTTCACTAATAAAAAAGATATTAGAAGTGAGCACTCTACTAATCATAGCACTTAGTTTTCTAGATTCCTGAAATGGAAAAACAACCAATGATTGACAAATTAGCCTGTATAGTTAAAAAATACTTGGCTTGAGGGTGTAATTTCTATTGAAGCCAATGAGATGGCTCTTAAGTATTGGCAGTAAGAAGTTTACGGTGTTTATATTAAGCCTAGGATCAATTCATTAGATAATGTATTGATCAAACATAATTTTTGCATAAATATCGTTAATAAATGTCAGTGTTTTATGGTCAAAGCCTTTAGCAGGTTTTAACCCGCATTTGTCTTCATTTTTCATTTTAATGATTATTCGAAACTCATGGTTCGTATTATATTGTTTTTTTAGTGATCTAATGATTTCTTTTTTGTCTGCTAATAATGAAATGAGTTGGCTGAGCTGATCGTTAATATCATGTGAGATTTCCTCTGGTGTTTCTATTATCCAGCTAGTTGCATTAGCTTTTTCGTTGTCATTGTTGATTAATGGTTGATAGGGTTTAACGTTTGATGGTTGTAGTTCTAATAAATTACTTATAAGGGTTGTATTTAAATCATGGGTATAAATTAAAAAGCAAACTTTAACAGTGGCGGAGGTTGCGAAAGGATCTTCCATTAAGTTACCTACGAGTTAATATAAAAATCTATGTCTATTTCTGCCTGAATTGAGTTAATAAAGGCAATACTACTTGTTTCAAAATAAATACTGGGTATTTCGCTGTTTTCAACGTATACAAAAAATCCAAATATGAAATTAACATCATGTAACTGCTGTTTAATAGCTAATAATTTATCTTCTTTTCCTTTAAGTAACACTATTATCTGATTTAATGAATCGTTTATATCCATTGAATCTTTCCTTGTAGGGCCTAACTCCCAGCTCGTAAACGTGTATTTATGTGTATTGTTTTGACTTATTGTATTTCCTTTTATACGCGTTTTTGTGGGCTGAATATTTAGTTGTTGACTAATTAAATCTGTATCAAATCGATCAGCTGTAATACGAAAAGTTAAACCAATATTAGTTTTATCCATAGTTCTTCAGCTATATAGAATATTAGAGTATCACTTTAGCATAGAGAGTTATTTAAGGGTATGAGGTATTAAATTTAACCAACTCATTACCTACATCAATACTTCACCACTTTTATATTTACCCTTATATAAAAACAGCATAAACTCTTAACTAACGGTAATCAAACATAGCTTAATTGCTAGGAAGCAGGTGTGAATCCTGCGCAGCCCCCGCTGCTGTAAGGTGGACGAATCTGTCATGACCACTGAGGAAACTCGGGAAGGGACGGATGAGAATGAAGCCAAGCCAGAAGACCTGTTTGATTACCTAGGATACCTCCTTCGGTGGGAAGGGTAGTCTATCGATGAAATATTTCTCCCTTTTTTTATTTCATATGTATAGCCTTATTAACACCGAGTTAGGTGTATATGTCTCTGACAAATAAGGTTATTACGATGAAAATCAAGCTCAAGCCTTTGTCACTAGTAGCCGGGGCGGCATTACTGACTCTCTTTCCTCAACAAGCGTTTGCTATGCATATTATGGAAGGTTTTTTACCGCCTGTTTGGGCGGGTGCGTGGTGGCTTATTTATGTTCCTTTTTTGATTTTAGGGCTTTTTCAGCTAAAGAAAATTTCTGCAACGGGGACGGATAAAAAAATATTGTTAGCTTTGTGCGCGGCATTCGTATTCGTATTGTCTTCCTTAAAAATGCCTTCTGTTACGGGGAGTTGTTCTCATCCTACAGGGGTTGGCTTAGGGGTAGTCATGTTTGGCCCTTGGGTTATGGCTGTCTTAGGGGGAATCGTATTATTATTTCAAGCTTTATTTTTGGCGCATGGTGGGCTTACTACTCTGGGTGCCAATGGCATGTCGATGGCTGTGGGTGGTCCGGTTGTAGGTTATGCGATTTGGAGAATAGCTAATCGATTAAAAATTCGCAAAGATGTGGGTGTTTTTCTCTGTGCTTTTACAGCTGATATCGCGACGTATTTTATTACTTCTATTCAATTGGCTGGGGCCTTCCCCGATCCTCAATTTGGTTTTATGGCCTCAGCCGCTAAATTTATGGGTATTTTCTGTTTAACTCAAATACCAATTGCAATTGCTGAGGGCTTGTTAACAGTAATTGTTTATAACATTGTGGTTGATCGTAAGATTGCACCGGCGGAAGGATTTGTGAGATGAAAAAGAATTTAATACTGTTAGCGATAGTGATCGTGATGTGTTTAATCCCATTTTTTATGCCTACCAATAAGGGGGCTGAGTTCGGCGGTTCAGATGATCAAGCGGAAGGTGCTATTAGCCAAACACATCCTGATTATAAACCTTGGTTTTCTTCTTTCTTTGAACCTGCCAGTGGAGAGATAGAAAGTTTATTATTTACTTTGCAAGGCTCTTTGGGAACCGGCGTTATATGTTATATCTTAGGCTATTACCGTGGTAGAAGGCTAAAAGATAATGCTAGAGATTGATCATTATGCCTATCAAAGCCGCTGGCGCACAGTAAACCCTTTGTTTAAAGCGGCGGCTTATATTATTTTATTATTGATAGCGTTGTGTACTTTTTGGTGGTTACAGATTGTTATTTTATTGGTCTTAGCGCCTATTAGTTGTTATGTCACTCGCATCTCTTTGGGTAAATATTGTAAATGGATGATGGTTCCCTTTTCTTTTTTATTGGTCAGTATGCTGGGTATTTTAGTGTCATTTGCTTGGGAAGCTAACTCTTTATTGGTCAGCTTCCCCGTGGGTTCGCTTTATATCGGTATTAGTGCTGACTCATTGGCTGTTGCTCAGAACGCTTTCTTTCGTAGTCTCTCTTGTTTGGCGGTTACTTATTTATTTGTATTAACAACACCTTTTGATCAGTTGATTTATATTGGTAAAAAACTGCGCGTTCCCAATGTTTTGTTAGAGACTATTTTGTTGACTTACCGCTTTATTTTTATTTTTTTAGATGAAGTTGTGGCTATCAAGCGTGCCCAAACTTTACGTTTTGGTTATATCTCTATGGCAACGAGTTATCGGTCATTGGGGATGTTAATTACGATGTTATTTAGCCGAGTGTTAAGTCGTTATAGTCAAATGACAATAGCTTTAGAGACAAAGTTATTTAAGGGTGATTTTCACCTGTAGCTGTAGGTATTGATATGTTATTGACCAAGCGGATTAGTTTTAAATATGAGCAGAATAATCAATGGGTATTAGAGGATATTAGCTTAACATTAGCCGCTGGAAAGGTTACAGGGCTAATTGGTGCTAATGGTTCGGGTAAGTCGACATTGTTTATGCTGTTGTTAGGTATTTTGAAACCTAACACAGGTGAGGTCTGTTGGGATGGACAACCGTTAAGCTATCATAAAGAGGCACTTTATCAATTACGGCAAAACGTTTCTATTGTTTTTCAAGACCCCGATCAGCAGATATTTTATACCGATATTCGCAGTGATATTGCGTTTGCTTTGCGTAATTTAGGGATGGACGAAGAGGAAGTGTTACGTCGTGTTGATAATGCACTAACCCTTGTTGATGCTCAGCATTTTGCAGACCAGCCGATTCAATATTTAAGTTATGGGCAGAAAAAACGAGTCGCAATTGCAGGGGCGTTAGTTTTAGATGCACCCTGTATTTTATTAGATGAACCTACCGCTGGCCTAGATCCTCTCGGGCGTCAGCAGATTATTGAGATTTTACAACGCATAGTGGCTGAAGGTAAGCAAGTTGTTATCTCAAGCCATGATATTGATCTGATTTATCAGGTGTGTGATGAGGTATCGGTATTACATAAAGGCCGCTTGTTAACCTCGGGCGATACGCAACAAGTCTTTTTACAAACCGAGCTTATTAAACAGGCTGGGTTAGTCCAGCCTTGGTTAGTTCGTTTACATCTTGAGAAAGAGTTGCCACTTTACCGGCGTGAGCAAGACTTTTTAGGTAGTTAACCGTGTTGATGAGGTGAGTTACGTATGATAAATGGCCATGGTGATGATCGCTACCAATACCCAAAAATTACTGCTGATTTTAGTTCTAATGTTTATCATCAACTTGATTTATCTACTTTAAAGCAAGTACTCATTGAGCATCTTAGTGATATTCATCATTATCCTGAGCCTGATGCAGGCGCTATCAGGTGTTTATTAGCCGCTCGTTATGGTATTGATGAACAATGTATTGGCGTAACCAATGGTGCTACTGAAGCGATTTATTTAATAGCTCAAGCATTTCGAGGCAGTAAAACAACCATTGTTTCCCCTGTGTTTAGTGAGTACAGCGATGCTTGTCAAATTCATCAGCACCAAGTACAGCATGTTTTTGCACTACAAGAGATTCCGCCACAAACAGAACTTTGTTGGTTGTGTAGCCCTAATAATCCAACGGGTGACGTTTATACTGAGCAACAACTCTTCGCATTATTTGAAAATTACTCTCAGGTTGTTTTTGTGGTTGACCAATCTTATGCAGACTTTGCAATCAATGCAGAGTTACCGATAGAGAAGGTGTTGCAATATAACAATGTAATCATTTTACACTCAATGACCAAACAATACGCCATTCCAGGGTTGCGGTTAGGTTATTTTATGACTTGCCAATCGTTAGCGGCAAAAATTAATCATTTTCGTATGCCGTGGTCAGTGAATAGCGTAGCGATTGCAGCCGGACATTATTTGTTAAATCAATACAATAATTTGAAAATTGACCTTATTTTACTGCTACAGTATACCCAGCAGCTACAGCAGGAATTAGCTGTATTTAGAGCGCTAGAAGTATTACCCAGTTGTACTCATTATTTTTTGGTAAAACTACTTAATGGTCGCACAGCTGCCGAGCTTAAACATTACTTAGCTCATCAGCATCATTTATTAATTCGCGATGCGGCTAATTTTGTAGGGTTGGATACTCGTTATTTTCGAATAGCAACACAAACGCCAGAGCAAAATCAAGCCTTAGTGGCGGCGGTTGGGGAATGGTTACATGACTAAAATAATATTGGTTACAGGGGGGCAGCGCTCAGGTAAAAGTCTTTTTGCCGAGCAGTTAGCGTTAGCCGCGAGTGATCAGCCAATTTATATGGCAACCTCTCGGGTTTGGGATGCTGAGTATGAGCAACGAATTATTCTTCATCAGCGTAGACGAGAAGCAAACTGGTTCACCATTGAGGAAGACAAGCAGCTATCAAAGCACCTTGTAGAAGGGCATGTTGTGTTGGTTGATTGTGTAACGCTCTGGGCCACTAATTATTTTTTTGATTTAGATAGTCATATTGAACAAGCGCTACAAGCATTACAGCACGAGTTCGATTCGTTAACCAAGCAACAAGCGCAATTTATTTTTGTGACTAATGAAATAGGTTTGGGGGGAACTCCTGAAAATAAATTGCAGCGTCAATTCACCGATTTACTAGGGTGGTTAAATCAGTATATTGCAGAGCGAGCAGATGAGGTTTACTTCACTGTCTCAGGTATTCCAATGAAAATTAAGGGGTAATTAATGAGAAACTTTGTTATTCAAAAACCAGATACAGCCATTACCCCTTTATTACAAGCCAAGATTGATAGTTTGGCTAAGCCGAAAGGATCGCTCGGTTTATTAGAACAACTAGCATTACAAATAGGTACGATTCAGCAAAGCCTAACACCACAACTTAGTCACCCTTGTCATATTCTATTGGCGGCAGATCATGGTATTGCAGAGTCAGGGGTTAGTCCTTCGCCCAAAGCCATTACATGGCAACAAGCCCTTAACTTTGTCAACGGTGGCGGCGGGATTAATATTTTTACTCGTCAACATGGTTTTCAACTGATGGTGGTTGATGTGGGGGTTGACTATGATTTTGAAGAAAATACGGGGTTAATTGATCGTAAAATCAGTAAAGGAACGGCTAACTTTTTACATCAGGCGGCGATGAGTCATACACAAATGGAACAGGCAATCAATATTGGGATTAGCCTTGTTGATCAATGTCATCAAGCGGGATGTAATATTGTTTCTTTAGGAGAGTTAGGCATTGCCAATACGTCGCCGTCTTCTATTTGGATGAGCTATTTGACCGGTATTGATCTAAAACAGTGTGTTGGCGCTGGGTCTGGCTGGGCATCAGAAGGGACATTACGTAAATATCAGGTTCTCAAGCAAGCAGTAGAAAATTATCAAGGTGATGGCAGTGCTGAAGATATTATGCGTTATTTTGGTGGTTATGAAATGGTCGCTGCCGTAGGTGCTATGTTAAGAGCTGCTGAGTTGGGTATGATTATTTTAATTGATGGTTTTATCATGACTAACTGTTTACTTATGGCTAGCCAGTTTCAAGAAAATATTATGGATTATGCTATTTTTGGACATCAAGGTGAGGAAACAGGGCATAAATTACTCTTAGATCACATCGGAGTGAACGCATTATTGCAACTCCATTTTAGATTGGGCGAGGGAACAGGGGCTGTTTGTGCTTTTCCTTTAGTAGATTCTGCGGTACGAATGATTAATGAAATGAAAACCTTTCAAGGGGCGGATATTTCTCCGATCACAAAATGTTAGCCATAAAAGCAGTTATTATTTTCTACACACGGTTACCGTTTTTTAGGAACTGTATTCTCCCAGATGATTATTTTAAAAACATTGTCTATTATTGGTCGATGGCGGGGTGGTTAACGGCATCGGTGATGGCTGTAGTTTTGTATTTAAGTAATCTGATCTTGCCAATGAATGTGGCTGTCGTCTTGGCGCTGGCGAGCAGATTATTATTAACAGGCGCCTTTCATGAGGATGGTTTAGCCGATTTTTTTGATGGTTTTGGTGGTGGGCTGACTAAAGAACGTATTCTTGCGATTATGAAAGACAGCCATATGGGTTGTTATGGTGTGATTGGGTTAATTATTTACTATTTGCTGTTGTTTTCATTACTTAGCAGCTTAACTGTTGGGCTAGCCTGTATTGTTATTTTGGTTGCTGATCCCTTTTGTAAAGGATTGTCTTCATTTATTACCAGTCGCTTAACTTATGCCCGCACGGCTGAAAGCAGTAAGGTTAAAGTGGTTTATAATACGTTGCAAATCAAATATTTTCTTTGCGCAGTTAGTTTTGCATTAATTCCTTATTTTATTATTTTCGCTGTCATTTCCCCTTTATTTTATTTATCGGCTATTTTGCCCGTGGTTATGTTTTTTCTATTAACAGCTTTTATGAATCAGAAAATACAAGGTTATACAGGGGATTGTGCCGGTGCTTTATTTTTATTAACGGAGCTTTCTTTTTATTTAAGCTTTGTTGTGTTGGCGAGGATTGTATGAAACTTTATTTAATTCGCCATACGGCTGTTGATGTACCTCAGGGCGTTTGTTATGGCCAAACAGATGTTCCTCTGAAAGCTAGTTTTGAGCAGGAAGCTAAAGCCGTAGCTAAACAATTAAGCCTTATTAAGTTTGATGCTGTATTTACCAGCCCACTGACACGTTGCGTTAAGCTAGCGCATTACTGTGGATTTGCTGATGCCGTTATAGATGATCGCTTACAAGAGCTTAATTTCGGTGATTGGGAAATGCAGCCATGGGATGCGATACAAGATCCTCATTTAGATACGTGGTATAAAGATTATATTACGGTCAGAACAACAGGGGGCGAATCCTTTAATGATTTGCATCGTCGATTTTGTGATTTTATTGATGATTTACCTTGCGGCTTGGAGCAAGTGGCAATTTTCACCCATGGTGGAGTTATTAATAGTGCCCGTGTTTATAGCAAAGCAACAACACTCCAAACCATGTTTGATGAAACACCCCGTTATGGCTCAGTAACGGAATTAACTATTAATGAATGATAAGGCAACAGTGATGCAAAAACTTTCACCTTTGATGTTTATGGGAACTGGTAGCGATGTCGGCAAAAGCATTATTACCGCTGGGTTTTGTCGTATCTTTAAACAAGATGGTTATCACCCTGCGCCATTTAAAGCACAAAATATGGCTAATAATTCTTATGCAACACAAGAAGGTTTAGAAATAGGTCGAGCACAAGCAGTGCAGGCAGAGGCGGCTGGTGTTGCTTGCCATACGGATATGAATCCATTACTTTTAAAACCCTCATCAGATCATACTTGCCAAGTAGTATTAAATGGCAAACCCATTGGCAATCAAAATGCCTACCAATATTTTAGAACAGAGGGCAGGGAAGTATTAAGAAAGGAAGTAAATAGCGCGTTTGATCGCTTAGCTAGCCGTTATAACCCCGTTGTAATGGAAGGTGCAGGGAGTATTTCAGAGATCAATTTACGTGCAGTTGATCTAGTCAATATGCCTATGGCAATGCATGCTAATGCATCGGTTATCTTGGTTGCTGATATTGATCGCGGTGGTGTATTTGCCAGTGTTTATGGTTCTATTATGCTCTTAACAGAAGAAGAGCGACCTTATGTTAAGGGTATTTTAATTAATAAATTTCGTGGTGATATCAGGCTTTTTGAACCGGGTATTAAAATGCTCGAAGACTTATGCGGTATTCCTGTTGTGGGGGTGGTTCCTTATTATAAGGATATTCATATTGAAGAAGAGGATTCTGTAGCACTGCATACCAAGCAAATTCAAGCAAGCCATGGTAAAGTTAATGTAGTAGTCGTGTTATTAAGGCACCTATCAAACTTCACCGATTTTAATCGCTTGGAGCAAGACCCACGGGTTCATCTATATTACAGCAGCAATGTGGATGAAATCGCTCAAGCAGATATTATCTTAATCCCTGGTAGTAAAAGCACTTTAGACGATCTCTATGAATTGCGTCGTAATGGTGTGGCGCAAAGTATTCTATCCGCGCATCGAAGTGGTGCTACCGTGGTGGGCATTTGTGGTGGTTATCAAATGATGGGGCAAGAGATTTGTGATCCTGATCATGTAGAAGGTTCTATTGAGCGTTTACCAGGGTTAGGATTATTACCAGTTTCTACTCAAATGCTAGGCGAGAAGGTCACGCGTCAAGTTAAGTTTAAATTCTTAGACGGCAGTTCATGGTGTGACGGCTATGAAATTCATATGGGAGTAACAACGCCTGTTGAGGGGTACCAAGAGTCGCCAATTAACTACTTACAAACAGGTACAAAAGATGGCTATAAAGCCAGTGATAACTGCTTTGGTACTTATATTCATGGTATTTTAGATAATGCAGAGGTGATAGATTATCTATTAAAACCCTATGCAAGTAAGTTGACTGAAACTACTTTTGATTATGCAGCCTTCAAAGAACAACAATACGATAAGTTAGCTGATCATCTTAGACAATATGTAAATATTGAGCAGGTTTATAGTTTGATTAAGCAATAGAAATCAGGTTAAAAAGATACTTGTAGAGAGGAGAGTTATAAAAAAGGCTGTATATATACAGCCTTTCTATTACCACTAGTATTGAGGACCAATCACAGGGCAAGAAATTCTCTTAGGAACAACCTTGCTAAATTGTGCTAAAACATAATTGAATTTAAGTTTTTGATAAGTACAGATCTTCAATCCATAGGCAGTTTCTGCTTCACCAACTAAAACAATTTTGATTGGATTATAGCCATATCTTGCATTGCTATTATTATCTACATTGTTTGCTGAAACTTGAGTTGACAATAGTCCTACAGTCATAATTAAAAGTAATTTTTTCATTACCTTATCTCCTTGATTACTAAAAAACAGCCTTAATAGTTGTTTAAGACTGACTGCTATTGTATAGGCAATCTATACGAATGAAAGTAAGACCTTAGTTGGTTTTATAAAAAATATATGTGTTTCCTTATTTTTATAGGTCTATAAATAAGTATATCTATTTTTATGGTTGGCTTTAGTATAGTAAATACTATTATTTTATGCTGGATACATTACTTAATTATGTTTGTTAGCTAATGACTTAATATTAAAATAAGACAATATTTTAACGAGAAATCGGTTGATTGTGATTGTTGTGGACTGCATAATCATTGACAATATTTTATTGTTGCACCAGTATTAATTTATGATTGGTTATAAATACCAAAATCATGGGAGTATTTAGATTTATGTTGATGGTCATTTCTCCAGCTAAAACATTGGACTATACGAGTGTTGTTGATGTTAAAGAGTATACTGAACCTGCTTATACAAAGCATTCAGAACAGTTAATTAAGCAACTTAAAAAACTTTCTGTACAAGAAGTGGCTAGCTTAATGAGCATTTCAGATAAGTTAGCGGCGCTGAATGTCGCTCGTTTTGCTGAGTGGACACCTAATTTTAACCAAGATAATGCACGACAAGCCATTTTAGCTTTTAAAGGTGATGTTTATACAGGGTTAGCCGTTGAGGATTTTACACAGAAAGACTTTGCTTTTGCGCAACAACATTTACGTATTTTGTCTGGGCTTTATGGCATATTACGACCATTAGATTTGATGCAACCCTATCGATTAGAAATGGGCACTAAGTTCGCGAATAGTAAAGGTAAGAATCTTTATGAGTTTTGGGGGAATGAAATTACGCAATGGCTCAACAAGGCAATTGCCGAGCAGGGCGATAAGGTATTACTTAATTTAGCCTCTAATGAGTATTTTAAATCAGTTAAGCCTAATTTATTAGACGCTGATATTATTGATGTTGATTTTAAAGATTTTAAATCAGGACAATATAAAATTATAAGTTTTTATGCAAAAAAGGCGCGGGGTATGATGGCGCGCTATGTGATCAAAAACCAATTAAAAACGATAGATCAAGTCAAAGCATTTGATTGTGAAGGGTATTATTTTTCAGAAAAGCATTCAAGTGATCAAAAACTCGTTTTTTTAAGAGATGAACAGTAAATATTTTGTTTTTGAATAAGCTACAGTAGAATAGTAGCCTTTTATTATTTAACGTAACCTACACTAAAGAGTTTGTTTTTATGAGTATGTCACTGCGCGATCAGTTACTGAAAGCTGGTTTGGTCAATGAAAAGCAAGTCAAACAGGCTGCAAAGCAAAAGCAAAAAGAAACAAAATTGCAGAATAAAGGCTTGCTGGATAAAGATACTTCACAGCAACAAGCGATTAAAGAGACCCTTCTTCAAAAGCAAGTAAAAGATCAAGAACTAAACCAGCAGCAAGAAGAAAAGAAACGTCGTAAAGCAATTGCAGCAGAAATAAAGCAGCTTATTGTTAATGCGCGGTTACCTCGTCTTGATACAGAAGATTATTATAATTTTGTTGACCATAAAAAAGTAAAACGAATCGCTGTTAATGAAGTGATTCGTGATAAATTAGTAAAGGGCAGTTTAGCGATTGTCAGTTTTGAAGGGTATTATGAAGTTGTTCCCCGTGATGTGGCGCTGAAAATAAAAGAACGCAACGAACAGCGCATTGTTGTATTAAACGAACAGAAAAAAGAAGCGGATGAAGATGATCCTTATAAGGATTATGCTGTTCCAGACGATTTGATGTGGTAAATATTATTAATTTTTATTGAGGAAATAACAGTGGAAATTGCTTGCTTAGATCTTGAGGGTGTATTAATCCCTGAAATTTGGGTTGCCTTTGCAGAGAAAACGGGGATTAAGGAGTTAAAAGCTACAACTCGAGATATTCCAGATTATGATGTTTTAATGAAACAGCGTTTACGTATTTTAGATGAACATGGCTTAAAGCTTAAAGATATTCAGGAAGTTATTGCAACCTTAAAACCTTTAGATGGTGCTATTGAGTTTGTTGATTGGTTGCGTGAGCGTTTCCAAGTGGTTATTCTTTCCGATACGTTTTATCAATTTGCTCGTCCTTTAGTGCGCCAGTTGGGTTCTCCTACATTATTGTGCCATAATTTAGTGATCGATGATCAAGATTGCGTAGTGGATTACCAAATTCGACAAAAAGATCCTAAACGTCAATCAATCATTGCGTTTAAAAGTCTCTATTATCGCTGTATTGCAACGGGTGACTCCTATAATGATACCGCAATGCTTGAAGAAGCTCATGCAGGTATACTCTTTCATGCACCTGCGCATGTAATAAAAGAGTTTCCTCAATATCCTGCCGTACATACCTATGAAGATTTAAAGAAAGAGTTTATTAAAGCTTCAAACCGTAAACTTGTCTTATAAGCACAGAATAACGATTAGTTACTTGTAATTAGTCGTTATACGTAACTGACATACAAGATGAAACCCAGATGATTAGTATTTAATATTAATCACTATAGATAATTTATTTGCAATACGAAGATACAATGATTTTACAACGATTTTTCTCACTACTTAAACGTAACACTCAAGAGAACCCAACTCCAACCAATTCTCCTACGCCTAATAAACAAGTTGGTGGTGCTGGAAGCTACAAACCAGAGCTAGTTGCTACTTTGAAAGATGACCATCAAATTCTTTTTAATATTGTCAGCCGAATCCAAAAGGCCGTAGATAATAAAAATTGGAGCACTGTTACAAAAGAGCTACAAATTTTTCGTGAAAAAATATATGCTCACCTACTGATAGAGAATATAGATCTCTATATCTATTTACAACGATCATTAGCAGATGACCCAGTAAATTTGAAGATGATGCGTGAGCTTCAAAAAGAAATGAGTGGTATCAGCACGGCAGTTGTTAACTTTTTATCAAAGTATAAAACGTTAGAGAAAGAGGCCAATTTACAAGAAGAATTTCCCTCAGAGTTTAATGATGTTTGTGATGTATTAGTGAGACGCATTAAATGCGAGGAAAGAGTACTTTACCCCATGTATGTGTCAGTGAGTTAATAGCTTTTAACATTTCATTATACAGATAAAAATCTACTTATATTTCTAATCGCTTTATGGATATTTTGGTTAGAAATATACCTTGGCTAATAAGCTTCTTAAAATCAATAGGTTATGTATTGAAGTTCATAATAACTCATTATAAGCTCATAACTGCACAAAAGAATTATTGCGATTATCCAGGTACTTATCAGTCATCAGCATAGATTTATGTCCTAGTAGTTTTTTAGCAAATTCTGCCCCTTTCTCACTTTCGTATAGCCTTGCTGATAAACTTCTTATTTCATGGTAAGTTGGTTTGTTTTCTATTACTGGTAACGATTTATCAAATATTCTTCTCAAGGTAGCTTGAGATGTATTACAAATTAACTCAGAATCATTTTTAAGTAATTCTAAAATACTTCTAAGATCAATATTGATAGCTTCTAGTCTTAATGATAGAGGTATGGCTATTCTTGCCCCTGTTTTAGATTGTTCTATATAAAGCCTATCCTCTTTTATATCCTCCCATTTAAGGAGTGTTATATCTCCTATTCTTTGTCCAGTTAAAAGGGATAGCATGAACATATAACCATATTTTTTTGGAGCATTTTCAAGGGCGGTTTTAAATTGATCTAACTCTAGTCTTGAGCGCATTACTTTTGTTTTTGGTGGTTTTGTTATTGTGACAGGATTATTGTTTGCTAATCCAGCGGCGATTGCCTCATTAAAGGCATCTGATAGAGTAGTGCGAAGCAATTTAGCCATTGATGGACTACGATAGTTATTTATAAAGCTTGCTATTTCCTTTGCTGTCAGCTCATTGATATTGCTATCAGCTAGATTAGCTTTAAGGATTGAGATTTTAGTTTTATAATCTCTCAAACTATTTTTTCTTAAGCCTCGCTTATTAACTATTTCATGATACCTGTCTAGCCACTCATGAAGAGTAACAACTTGGATATTGTTAATACGGTCTAATAAAGAAATGGTGGGTTTTAATATAGCTAGATTGGCTTGTATTGCTTCGGTCACTGCTAAAGATTTATTCTTGCCTAACGAATATTCTTTTTTATCTCTTATATCTCTGTAGTAGTAAATCCCTTTTCTTAGGTATAAATTAGGCGGTAAATCTTTTGTTTTTGCTCCTCTCTTTCTGCTCATTTATCCGCCTCATTAATGTGTTAGGGTTATTTATAGCTTCTTTATTTAATAGAATTGCTTCACTATCTACTTCGTACTCTCGTCCGATTTTTACGGGAGCAGGGTATATTTTACCGTCTTGGATATAACGCGATAACTGCCGAGTCGATCTTGGCCTCGCAAAATATTTTTTATTCCATTCTTTGAGAGTTACCCTCATACATCACCTCTTTTCAAATCCTCGTTAAGCAGCTTAAGCATTTCTTCATTAAATGAAATTGATTTAATAGGCATGACAACACCTCACTTTATCCACAATAACTGTAGATAAGTCTGTTAGTAGTTTATGGTTAAATTAGGCTAGGCTTTGATAAGGCTAGCTAGTTGTGAGATTGGTTAATAAGCTGACATTACATTAGAATGTTCTCAGTAATTTGTAATGTGCTCTTTATAAGGATTTATTATGGGATTAATTTTGCTTGCGATATTTTTTATAGCCCTCATTGTTTCATCAGTTATAGCCGTAATACTGATTATAATAGTAGGTAAAGTAATAAAACCTGGTCCTATAAAAGTTGTTCTGTTTATATTAGGGGCAATAATTATGATTGGTGCAATATCATTTTACTCTATATCAAATATTGATAGCCCTGGTAGCTCTATTCATGGCTTTGAACAAGTAAAATTTTATGTGATTTTATTTGCATCTTCTCCTCTCATTGGTGCTATTACCTCTAGTATTTTTTTTATATTTACTAAAATATTCAGCTCATTAAAAAGCCCTAACTGGTAGGGCTTGCTTAGATTATTGATTTGGCGTTTATTCTATTTATACTAGCCAATTTTTATTAATAAATTTAAATTACATACCATCATAGAAAGTAGTTGCGCGCATTCTTATTAATTTATTTTGATCTGAAAAATGTAATCCTATAATCATATATATTGTAGACCACTTACCTGAAAACAAATTAGCTCCTTCAAAAAGATATTTCACACGATAATCTCTGTCAGTTAAACCTTCAACACCGGCCGGAACAACATCCAGCGTTTTCAGCATAGATAGTCCATTTTTATCTAAAATAGACTTCGTGTCATCAAAACTTGTTCCTATCGGAATATATTTTTCAACGATCTCTGTGACATTAATGCTATCCCCATAACCCCTTTCCCCAGGATAGCCATGATCATAGACATCTTGTAGTATCGGGGAAGAAAAAGTTCTTCTTTCTTGTTTAACAGGCGTTTTTTTAGTTGTCGTTTGTTCTGCATTAACAATACTTGTAAATGAAAGGAGTATATTTAACAAGAGTAAACAGGTTGTAATTAATGAACGCTTTTTCATTTTGCTCCTTATAGACATACACAAAGCTTTTATATTTTCATCACTCCATATTAGATGTACGATATTCTAATACTGAAGTAGTTTAAACTCCATTGATTGAGTGATGTTTACTAAAAATGAGGATCATCAAAGTCATCAAAGCTTGGCACTTGTTGATTCTGTTGAGGTTGATCTTGACGGCTGTCTAACATCTGCATTTTCTCTATAGCAACCTCTGTTGTATAACGATCAACGCCTTGTTGGTCTGTCCATTTTCTAGTTCTAAGCTTACCTTCAATATAAAGTTTTGAGCCTTTATGAACATATTGCCCTATGATTTCTGCTAATTTTCCAAAACATGTACAACGATGCCACTCTGTACGCTCTTGTGGTTGTCCTGTGTTCTTATCTTTCCAAGTTTCCGATGTGGCTAGTGAAACAGTAGCCACTGCCGTTCCGTCAGGCATGTATCTAATAGATGGTTCGTCTCCACAATTTCCTATTAGAATAACTTTATTAACACCTTTCTCAGCCATGTTTAACCTCTTTAACTGTATTTTTAACCAACTCAATAAACATCTTGCGCCTATTGACTAATCTTTCTATATCTTGTTCGCATTCTGATCTATTCAGCCTGTAAACGATTAATTGCTTATGCTCTGGAAAGTCTGAGCAGTAACTTATAAAGTCTACCCAGTCGCGTCCTGTGCAATCTAAATGACCTATTAGCTGCCATCTATAACTAGGATCGAATGATTTACGCTTTAAGGTCGCGTAATGGGTGGAAGCGATAACTGACTTAATCTCGATAACCCCGTCATCATTAACTAGTCCATCTGGTGAATCGCCATAATCACCGCAATCGAAAAAACCGCCGTTAGTCACATCAATAAAATACTCATTCTCGTATAACATCCTGGCGATTGGCTCTTGTTCGTGACCTCGCTCCATGTGTTGATTAGTGAAGCTATACTCTGCCTTTTGATTGTTGATAATCTCCAGGGCCAACTGTAAAGCGTAACGTTTAGCCGTCTCACCAAACGCGCCGCTGTCATTAGCCATGATTGTTCCAAAGTTAGAAGCAGTGACCTTGCCAAGCCTTAACTGCTCCCTTTCTTCGCTATTCTGTTGGATGTTGTGCCATATCATTATTGCACTCATTTATTAGCTGGTTGATATGCTCTTGTGATAGGGTAGCTCTTTCTAAAACCTTATCTAAATTACCATCCCGCACATAAGCCTCTTTCGCTCTTGTCCACATCTTTTCATTTTGAGGAGTAATAGCAGGCTTATTAGATGCAAACGGCTTCATAATCCTTAGTCCTTCGACCATCTCACCACGATTACGCACATTAGGATCAACATATATTCTTATTCTTGCGCCTTCCCAGTCATTAATATAACCAGATCCAGTGATCTTCTTCATCGTTTTGCAGTTAGTGACGTTTAAGATCATAGGTTTTAATGCCTCACCTTGTCTGATCTCTTTTTCAACAAAATAAATTGTATTGAACAAATCTTTACTTCGTTTTGTTTTATCGCCCTCTATTACTGCTTGTGATACAGTTACCTCAATAGGCTCTTCAATATCAGCGCTGCTCAAGTAAGGCGAATTAAAAGCTTTCTTAAAATGTATTTTTGCTTGGTTGTTCTGTGACATTCTTTTTACCTCTAATCTGTTTCAAGAGTAAGCTCTATATTTTCGCTATCTGAATATTCTTTTAAGTCATTTAAAAGCATGTCATAAACTGCTGAGTGAATAGCATCTGCTCTTGTTTTTATTGGGAACTCTCTAGGATTTGGTGTAAATCTAACAGATAAACTACCTTTCTTTTCTTCAATTACTATTGTCCTTACTATTGGTTCAGACATTCTTTACCTCTCTCTTTTAATTACCCCATAAGAAAGCAATCTAACCAGCGTATGCTTAAGTCAGAAGATACAGGTTGATCTGGCTAAATTGCTTTCTTATAGGTAGAATTGGTTGAAAGTTAAAATGGATGTTTTTTGTGATTATTGCTATTTTTTGTGTAATTAGTTTAGTTTTATTGATCATATCCATAGTTTGTTTTTTTAAAAATAAACAAGCAAATGGCATAATATTTCTAATACTATTTGTTATATGTAATGTTGTCTTTGCAGATAGCTTTATTATCAGGCTAGTATTTATCCTTTTACGTGGGCTTTTTTCTATGGCTCTTTAGTTGCGGTCTTTGTCATATAGATTGCCTCACTCAATTAACTAATAAAACCACCCTGTATAGGATTGTTTTGTTAATTAACTTGCAAAGTTGTTTTGAATAGGTAAAATCGGTTAAAACACACTTAGTAGCCATCATGGAAAGTATTGTTGTATTTTTAGCCGTCGCTATTTCTGTTATATATTTTTGGGTGATTTCCTTATTCTCTCGTATGGCTGTGAAAGCTATATTAAAAAAAGACTCGCAAGTAGCATTTATAAATATATTGGTTTTATTTGTTCTATTACTATTTCTCTATCACTTCATATTCAATGAGTTACATCTTTTCTCTGTCTACTAGAGCAGGGCGGTTAAACCCTGCTTTTAATTAGTAATCTCGAATTTTATTTTCTCGCTCGAAGGCGTTACCTGTTACATATTCTTTCTCCTCTGCAATTGCTAGGAAATGGCTTAGCCCTTTTTAATCTGAAATTAACTTGCTAACTTTTTTTAAATAGATAAAATCTGTGCGTGCTTATTAACATTTACTGAGAAAATCATGAAAAAAATAGTATTTCTTTTTGCCACCACATTAATTTTAGTAGGGTGTAATAGTATGGACAATCAATCTAAGAAAGATAAAAATCCTAGTGTTGGTATGGCTAATCCTGCATCTGTATATTGTGAGCAGATTGGCGGAAAATTAGAGATCAAAAATTCAACTGATGGTCAATACGGTATGTGTACTCTACCTAATGGAGAACAAATAGAAGAGTGGGCGTTATACCGTAGAGACCATAAGTAACTTGCTAAGTTTGTCCCTTGTCTTAGCTACTGATAACCACGCATTTTGCCGTTATCATTCCTATCTTATCGACCTTCTGCATCGAACCAGTGGGAAGCTCAAAGCTTTCTGCTTGTCACTGTGAGCTATCATTTAAAGGTAGATAGCCGCTTAACCTTTTAACCATCTTTAGCAAACGCACTGGTTAATGCGTTTGGTGAAAATGACTAATATTTAAGTTTTGCATCTATTTTTTGCTTAATCTCTAGAGCTTCGTCTTGTACATCAAAATTTGAAATTTCACCATTTGATAACTTTTCAATAAATGCGGTGCAATCTTCTAGAATATCTAAGCAATGTCCTACGGATAATGCCGATATTTCACCAACTCCTTCTGTTTCTTCAAATAAGCGAAATGTTTTAATTCTGTCTTGAGTTGGATTTTTAATTACTAATGTTATGTATTTATCCGTCATGATTAACCTCTCTTGTTTGATTCTTCGATTAGCTTGATATGTTCATCTAAAAACTTTCTAGCACAATCAGGATCTGAAAATAGAAAGCTAAATGCTTTTCTTGTGTTCTTATCACTAACGCCTGTATCAATTAGAATAGAATCAAAACCTGTTTGCCTGATTGCGGTTATTTTCATTTCACGTACTTTATTAACAAAAGGATGCGCCCAATAAATAGAATCGCCTTCTTTGATATAGTCCCACTCTTGTTCAGTTATCATAAAAAACCTACATTGCCCAACTAACAATTGACCAGATAACCATGGCACTAAATAAAGCACCGCAAGTTACGTTTAATATTGTTTCGCCCATCTAAGCCTCCTTTATAGCAGCAGTTAATATAAAAAGAATGTCTAGTGTGATTCTCATTTAGGCGGCTTCCTTACAATGAGTTTCGATGACGTTTACTAACATCTTCCGATAGTTTTCAATCTTTTCATGGTCTGAGTCATCCGTTACGGTAACGAGGGTACAGCTAATAATCGTACCGTTTATATTGACTATTGATTGGAACTCACAAGCGTAGCTCCCATACTGAAGATTGTTTTCAAGTCCAAGCTCTTCAAGCCTGTCATGAAGCGTGATAAAGATGTTTCTTTCTTCTTTAGTAATCATCTTGGTTACTCCTAAACTAAAGGGCTTATTTCGCCAATCTCTGTAAGCTGAAATATGGCTTCGTCAATTGTCCAGTCTGCATCTTCTGCTGTTTGTATAACTAACTCTTGATCGGCTTTGCTTAAAGAATTGAACCTAACTTCTTCCAAGGTTTGAACGTTATCCCAAGACTTAGGAGTAGCGTTTTCGTATCCTGTATTGTCTAAGTAGATATTGTTCATTTTGATAACCCTGTTTTGTGTTTCGATGGGCTTATACTACCGCCGGTATTTATATATGTCAATACCATCGGTATTAATTATTTTTATGATCGGTATTATTTTTAATATCCCCATGATCTAAAAAGGAATTTATTTTTAAAATATTTTAGGTGGGAAGGGGGGGATATGGCAGGCAATAAAAAAGCCCTTGGGAGGGCTTTTAAATCAAGATGAGGCTATTACGCAGCCCAATGGATGATATTTTGGCCTAATTCTGCAATAGACTCTTCAGAGCCTATATGCACTCCTGCGTTTTCTAATTTCCATATGTTTTCATCAATAACATCATCTAGTTGGTTTAAAATATCCCTAGATATTCCGCTGTCTTCGTTTGCCCTTAAGATAAATAAACCATATTTGTTGTTTGGATAATGAATTTTTGTAGTATTAATATCAATGGCGGCTTTTAAGATTCTTAGCTCTGCTGAATTTGGATTTTTGCAGTATGCAGATACTATAGAGCCAGACATGTTCATTGAGTTTATAGCTAATTCCACAAAATTTTCTTGAGTAGATCCATTGCTATCTGTGAATACTAATTTATGATGTATATCCGATGGAAATATCTGTTTTGCAAGATATTTATCCTGTGTCATAACCCACTCATAAATCTCATCCCTAAGTTGAGTATTATTAATTCCTTGAAACCTTTCTTTATTAATTGTGTTTTGCTTTTTTCCTGTAAAGTATATTGTACGATTATAAAAATTTTCTAATATTGTGTTGACGCTATCTCCAGCGGCATAAGCAGGTGCTGAAAAGGATATTTGTGGGCTAATTATAGATTTTTCTGCTAAATTATAATTAATGCGATCATATTCATTAGCTATAATTTCTGTTAGATACTGTAGCTCATTAACATCAATATTATCTCCATAAAAACATTTTAACTTTGAGAGATCATTGGCTACCTTAACATGCAATGTATTATTTTTATCTATAAAGCCAACGCCAATACTAACCTGGTCTACAGTAAATATATCAGGGCGTAATAAAATATTGAACCATGATCCTTCAATATTATTACTATGTTGTATACCTAATGATTTTGTATACTCATGTATTCTATTAGTAATAGTCATACAAGTATTCCTACTTTTTTCTCAAAGCGATCGCTGGTGTAACGATTTCGTATAAAATTTTCGATGGCATAAATATCATTTTCTTCAATGAAACATTGCAGCAATTCTCTAAGATTATTTATAGCAGTTTCTATTTGTTTAAACAATAGCCTTTTAGACTCTATAATGTTATGTTTTTTTTGTAAGTTCAAATTGGTGGAAATAAATTCAAGTATTCTATTCGGATATGTCAGTTCTGGCTTTAAATCAGATGCTATCCAGTCAGAGCGCGTTAAACAAAGGCCGTGGTCAATTAAAATAAATTTTCCATTTTTTGTTTTTAAAATATTTCCTAGATTTCTATCGATATTTGCGATTAGGTCATCAAAAGCAATAATTTGACTAGTTAAATCAGAGGCTAACAATTCTTTTACTAATTTATTTAGAAGAATGTCGTGATTCCCAAACTTACTATAATCATAATATTGCTTAAGGGATGGGGAGTACATATCTTTTACCCACCAAGCTATAATTTCTTCATCTTTATTTATCCAATCTGGAGGAGAGGATAGTTGAGAGCCTTTTATCATTATTATGCCTGCTTCTGATGGAACAGGAAGACCTAGAGATTTACCAATAATATACCCAACGATTTCGTTTAAAATAGATTTATCTTCTCTATCTCTGCTATCATTTTCTTGGTAGATCTTAACATAACACTGGGTAAAACTTGGCTCGTGTAGAGTTGTATTTAATTGTGCGATATGGGTATAGGCCATCATGCCATCAGTTACAGTGGATACTTTGCTAGCCCCAACATAGCTAGAGCTACCGAGAAACTTAATCATAAGGCTCTCCCACAGTTTATATTCTTGTATTTGCTAATAAATAACATAACCATAGATCATACCATTTTAATAAAAATATCTAGCATCTACAGCATATCTGATGCGATTTAAACCGCTTTACAATCTCCTATCATCAAAACCCTTTGCTAATCCCATAGCACTGATGACCAAAATACTTTACCTACAACCCTAATATCTTCTAGGCTGTAATCCTCATCTTCGTACTCGTCACGATTGAATGAACGTAATCTAACCCTGTTATTGGGTAGTCTATACAATTGCTTAACCCTTGCTAGATCATTCTCAATCACAACAGCGTATATTTTTCCGTCTACTATATTAGTATTGGCTGTATCTATTCCTACAAGTGCACCATCTTGTATAAATGGCTCCATGCTATTTCCTGAAACAGTAACGCATATAGCATAATTAAAGCTTACACCTTGTTTGATTAAAATGTTCTTTTTAAATCTGATAGTAGAGCTTGCTTGAAGTTCTGATATTGCTACTCGTCCACACCCAGCGCTTAATTGAACATCTTTAAAGATTGGTATTACAACTTCGTCATTTTCCACTGGATCGTTTTCGTTATAGGTAGAAATTTCGATCGTGTTTGGCTGGTTGTTTACTGTGATAGAAACTAAATTATTTACTTCTTTAGCTAGGCGAGGGCTAAACTCATTTATATCTACCTGTAATATTTTTGCAAATTTAGCAGCGGCGTTTGCATTTAAAGGATTTAGTCCATTTAAGTAATGACTAACTGAGCTTTGATTTATTCCCATAAAGTCAGCTATTGAGCCTTGGCTTATTTTTAAATCCTTCTTTTTTGACTCAAAAATACTCTTAAGCTTCTTGCTTTCTTCTAGAAGCTCAGGGGTAAGTTGTTTTTTTCTATTATCAGTCTTTTCCATTTGGCAAATATATTCCCTGCGGTAATTTAAATCAAATCCCGACGGTATTGACATGTATAAATACCGACGGTATTATTAATACATATAAGTAGGAGTTCTTATGAATAAAATCCCATTAAAAAAATATGTTGAAGGTACCTCTCAAGGAGAGGCCGCTAAAAAACTAGGTACAACACAGGGTGCAGTATCCAAAGCCATTAGAAAAAATAGAGAAATATATGTTGTTGAAGAACAGGGGAAGTTAAAGGCTTTTGAGGTTCGACCTTTCCCGTCGCAAATAGCATAAACCATATTAAATCCTTGAGTAATTAACGATGAGCAAATTATCAGATAACCAAGAAGCAATAGCACGCAAGAATTATTCAATGATCGTGCAGCGTCTTGCATCTGTTGGAAATGCCGCTGTTTCTCATGCATTAGGTTGCGATGAATCGACTATTAGCAGAATGAAGCCTGAAAAGTTTCAACAGCTTTCAGAAATATTAGCCATCTTAGATTTAAAGATCGTTCCTGATGATATGCGTTGCTTCAAACAATCAGACGTCGAATATTTTATGTATGGCAATAAGAAATGGACAGAGCATTTGCAGTCAGCGGATGACTTAACAGACGAGTATTAATTTCAGGCAATAAAAAAGCCGTACGGCAATTACGGCTTTTATCACAGATTATTAATACAGTGAGGTTCACTAAATGAACAAATTAATATTAAACGAAAACGTAACAATGTCAAGTAGAGACTTACTAGACGTTATTAATAATGTAAGAGAACAAGAGGGCGAAAACTCAATTCGCTCTAATGTTTTTCACGCAAGAGTAGCTGACGAGCTATCAGATTTTAACTACAAAAGTTTTGTAGTACAAAATTTGAACAATACGGAGTCAGTTGTTTTTGAGTTAACTAAAGATATGTGCATGCTGGTAGCTATGCGCGAATCTAAAAAAGTAAGAAGAATGGTTTTAGCTAAGTTAAATGGAATATTTTTAAATGTTCCTCAAACCTTACCCGATGCTTTGCGTTTAGCTGCTGACTTAGTGGAAGAAAATAATAAGCAAAAATTAATCATAGAACAACAAAAGCCAGCCGTTGACTTTGTAGACAACTACGTAAAAGCAGAAGGCAATTACAACTTTAGACAAGTGGCTAAGTTACTAAATGCTAAAGAGCCTGAACTTAAATTATTCCTGATTGAAAACGGGATCATCTATTACACAGGTAAAACAATGACCCCTTACCAAAGACATATTGATGCTGGTCGCTTTGTTGTTAAGACAGGTGTATCTGACACAGAACACGCTTACACACAAATGAAATTCACCCCTAAAGGCTTTAACTGGATTAGTGAGCTATGGGCTAACAGATTAAGAGAGGTTGCATAATGGCAGCACTACCATACATTCAGTTATATACAGCAGATTACTTAGCTGACACGGCCCATCTAACCACTTTGGAAAATGGGGCCTACTTACTATTAATGTTTAATTACTGGCAGCGTGGAGAATCCTTCAAAGCAAAGGATGAACAAACGCTCAACAAACGTTTAGCGTCTGTTGCTCGACTAACTATTAATGAATGGTTAGAAGTATCGGAACAACTGAAAGAATTCTTCGTAATTATTCAGCATAACGATTGTATAGAGTGGAAACATAATCGTATTGAACATGATTTAGATGCGGTAAGGGAAAAATCCATTAAAGCATCTAATGCTGGAAAGCGTTCTGCTAAAGCGCGTTCAGCTAATACTAATAACGAACGTTCAACGGACGTTAAACAAACGTTGAACCATACAGATACAGATACAGATACAGATATTAAAAAAAATAATACAAAAAAAACCAAGTCCAATAATAAAAAATTTAATCCACTGTTGGCTAAACCTGAAAACGTATCTGTAGAAACATGGTCCATGTGGGTTAAGTACAGGTCTGAGATCAAGAAACCATTAACTGAAACCATGTGCAAACAACAGGCTGTTGATCTGGTTAACTGTCCTAATCCAGATGACGTTATCAAAAAATCAATTGCTTGCGGTTGGCAGGGCTTATTCCCAAACCCAAAGAATAATATTCGACAGTTCCCCGACCGCAAACCATCCATGCAGGCGAATGTTAGTAATTTTAACTTTGAAGTTGGCCCTAACGGTGAGGTTAAATTCTGATGAACACAGTGAGAAAACTATTCACGATTTTAGATACCGAGACTAGGAACTGTGAAAAGCATGGAGAATATCAAGCTATGCTGATGTGTTTAAGACAAGGCGATGTCTGGTCCACCTGTGAAAAATGCCAACAAGAAAAACGCGATGCAGAAAACAGAGCCGAACAAGAACGGGCGGCTATCGAAGCTAGACGAGTATCGATCGAAAAGCGTCTAGGCAATGCCTGCATACCGCCACGCTTTCAAAACAAAGGATTTGAAAACTACCTAGCCGACAATGAAGGTCAGAAAAGGGCCCTCGCAAAATGCTTACGATATGCGGACCAATTCAATGAAAACTATGAGACGGGTAAGTCATTATTACTTTTAGGCGGTGTTGGTACGGGAAAAACTCATCTAGCCAATGCCATAGCCAACAAGATCATCAGAGAGCAGGGAAGAACGGCCCTCTATTCGACAGTAGGTAATATCTTACGTTTTATCAGAGCCACCTACTCAGACAAAAACATGACCGAATCAGAAGCCTTTCAAGTTTTCTCTGACCCTGATTTATTAATCATTGATGAAATAGGCGTGCAAAAGTCTAGCGAATTTGAACTAACGGCCCTATTCGACATCATCAATAACCGTTATGAAAACATGCTACCAACCATCATCATCTCAAATCATGGGCCTTCTGAATTACCAAATTACTTAGGTGATCGAGTAGTGGACCGACTCAGAGAAGGCGGAGAGGCCATAGTTTTTGACTGGACCTCCAGCAGAACAAAGGAGGCTAGAGCATGAATGGATACATATTAACATATTTGGTTATTGGTTTTATTTTATGGGTGTTTTGTATGTTTAAGTCGAACACAGATATTGCCGAGAATGAGCTTAAGTCATTTTTCCTTTCTATTTTTGTTCTTATTCTTCTACTAGTTATGTGGCCCGTTTTGATGGTTTGGGGGAAAGCCATAGAGAAGAATAGAAAGAAGGGAGGCTAGAGCATAATGGAAAACAATGTTATAGACCTCAAAGCAAAACGTAAAAAGGAAACAAAGCCTGTTTACCTAAAATTTAAGGCATTAATAGACCCTGTTACCAAACAACAAGTAATGGCCTTGATTGCTGACTCTCAAGAAGATAGAGAGATATTAAAGGCAAGAAATTATAGAGAGGGCGACAGGGTAAGAGCAGAACTTAAAAAACCAAGGCACGCCGCTTTTCATAGATTAGTGCATCGATTAGGTACGCTAGTCAGCCAAAACATAGACGGCTTTGAAAATATGGAAGCTCACCAAGTTATTAAAAAAATACAAAAAGATGGTCAAGTATTTTGTGATGCTGAAATATTTGATCTTGGTGATCTTGGAACAGTAACTAGACATGTCCCACAATCAATCGCTTTCGATAGTATGGACGATGCAGAGTTTTATCAATTTTGGCAGATCGTTTGCCAGTACCTTATCAATACCTATTGGCATGATCTAACACCTGAAAAAATAGAAGAAATGGCAGGGGCTATGTCTCAGGAGGCTATATGACAGACCTTAGAAAACTAGCCAAGGGCAGAGAATGCCAAGTAAGACTAGACGGTATCTGCAACCACAACCCAGAAACAACAGTATTGGCCCATTATCGAATGGCTGGTACATGTGGAACTGGAATAAAGCCTAATGACTTACAAGGTGCTTGGGCTTGCAGCGACTGTCACGATGAAATTGATCGTCGTACACGCATTTTAGAGAATGAATTTGTTCGATTATGCCACTTGGAAGGGGTTATGAGAACTCAATCTGTATTGCGAAAAGAGGGGATTATTAAGGTATGAATAATTATACAAAACTGATGGCTTTAATAATGCCAGCTATGGCTGTAAGAGATATAGAGATGATGAACTCATTAATAAACGAAGAACTAACACAAAAGCCTATTCGCAGTAGAAAAAGAGCAATAGGTTCAGCCTTTAATGAGCTGGGCATCATGAATTTTAAGAATAAAAAAAGAAATAATAAAGAAGCTCACATGTGTGGTGATCGCTGGTTAGAGACAGGTAGCCCATGGAAAGAGTAAGCGAACAATACAGAGCCGAATGCGAGGCTAGATACTGGTTAGGTATGGGCTTCACAACACGCTCTAAAAGAGAACAGCTCAGGGAAGAAATAAGAAAGAAACGAGGACAAAAGGCAGCAGATTACTTAATTGAAAATATGCGCAAAGAATGGGGAAAACAGAATGGCAAGTAAGGCACCATTAGAAACACAAGAGCAGTCCAATCTAATTAAATGGTTCAGGCTTCAATACAGGCCGATAGCTGACTGTCTATTCTGTATCCCTAACGGTTCGGTACTAGCTGGTGGGGTGGTCGCTCGTGCTAAACAAATGACTAGGTTGAAAAAAGAAGGGTTAGTTGTCGGTGTATCTGATCTATTCCTCATGCAGCCTAGCTGTAAATACCATGGCTTATTTATCGAAATGAAAAGAAAAACAGGGGCTACAGTATCAGAAGATCAATTGAAGTTTATAGAGAGAGCAGAAAAGCAGGGATATAAAGCCGTTGTATGTAAAGGATTTGAAGAAGCTAAAGACGTTATACAAGATTATTTAGATGTAAAGGGGTAGTACATGAAATACACGACAGCGCGCAAAGCATGGCATGATGCATACTATACAGGTAAAGAAAACACAGTAGATCAGTTCTTGATGCTAGGTACTACCATTCAAAAGACCGTTATGAATAATAGCACCTCCGCGAGCATGGATAACTGGTTAAAAGGCAGAGTACAGAATGCTATTGCCATGCTACCTGAAAATATCCAGGGTTTTGGTAATTGGATGTACTCGCCTATGCGTAATATAGATGACCTGGAAGGTGCGCAAGAGGCTGTATTTGATAACTTCTGGTATAACTTCAAGGCTGAAAAACTAACGGATAAGAAGTGGGAGCTATCCAAGGAATTAACATTGTGCGCTATCCCCGAATATTTCCATGTGATTATGGGTAATCCTAAACCATTCAAAACTCATGCTGATAAATGTAAATTATTAGCCGACGAGAGAGGCGTTAAAATTGACAATAGAAACTGGGATAGAGAGTGGGGTGCTATTTATAACGCCTTACTAAACTCATGCGCTTATATCGACGCTAAAGCGCTAGAACCCGTATCAAAGATCATTAAGCTAGATTATGATAAAGTTGCTTAAAAATAATAAAGGTTAGATGTTCATGCTAATAATTTATTTATTTTTAGTTAAATATTGACAATGTGCGAGAAAAAAGGCAAAATTACCATAATTATTTTTTGCACCCTAAATAAAGTTAAACAAAAACACAGCCCCTAGCCTAATCCGCAGGGGCTTTTTTTATGCCTGAAATAAATCTATACTTCAAACTTTTGTATATCTAAGGATAAAAGGGAATGAAGCAAATAATCATCGGTATTGTTTTAGCAGTTTTGCTTGTGGGATGTGGTGAGAAGCCTAAGTTTTCTATTAATGAGAGTGATACTTTAGAGACTTATGCAAATAACCCAGCATTTACCAAAGTAAAAACTCATCTTACCCCTAAGGGTAAAAAGGATAAGGATGATAAGTTTGGCTATCAATTTACAGTCACACCAGTATCTGTATTTGGTATAGAAACAGGGGATTTAAACGTTATAGGTGGGACTATTGTTCACACTCTTGTAGGCACCCGCATGACAATGACCATTAAAGGTAAAGAAAGTTTTGATAAGCTAGAAAAACGATTGAATGAATTAAAAGAATTTACTTTCACCAGTTTTGATGTAGGAAACTCAAAGAGTCTTAACTACTACTTTGAGCAACAACGAATAGTTATAACTGCAAGTTATGATTCTTTTTCAGATATAACATCATTTACGTATATGACATATTAAAATTAGATATTTTTACACTGACAGACAGACTTTATAAGTCTATCTCTTTTTAACAACCGCCTTAATTGGCGGTTTTTTTATGCCTGAAAATCAACAAGATAAAATGAAATGCCAGAAAAAGACATAGGTTTTTGGATAAACCTCTACAACATTGCACGAGAACAGGGAATAGCCTTAGCTATGGTTTTCGTACTAACCATATTCCGCATGTATCGAGACGAAAAGCACCCAAGTTTTAAATTAGTGTTATTCGATTCTATCTTTGGATCACTTATTGTCTTTAGTGTTGGTGTTACCTGTAGAGAGTTTGGTTTGTCTTATGGATGGACATTGGCTACCTCTGGATTTATTGGCGTATTTGGTTTGGAAACCGCTAAGTACTTTATAAGAAAATTAATTGATAAAAAAATAGAACAAAGTACTAGCTATCAAAACAGATACACAAATGAGGATGATGAGCTATGAGCTTACCAAGAGGCATAAGAAACAATAACCCTGGCAATATACGCTGGGGTAGTAAATGGCAAGGATTAGTGCCTGAACCAGAAAGGACAGACCAATCATTCTGTCAGTTCGTTGATCCTGTATATGGTATTAGAGCTATTGTAAAAGTCCTTTTTACCTATAGAGACAAATATGGACTAAAAACAGTTAAGTCAATTATCCATCGCTACGCGCCTCCCGAAGAAAACAACACACAAGGCTATATCCAGAGAGTATGTACTAAGCTAGGTGTACAGCCAGACGAACCGATAGAGCTAACCGATGAAGTATTGTACTGGATCATCAAGGCTATCTGTGGTGTTGAGAACGGTAATGAGTACACCAACTACTACCCTAAAGAAGTTATTGAGCAAGCTATCAAATTAGCAAGATCGTAAATAATATGGATACTATCACTAAATACGCTTCTATAGGCTTAGGTGCTATATGCGCTTTACTAATTATCTACTGCCTACTCTTACGAAATGATAGAGACGAGGCTTTAAATAAGATAGATAGTCTTAATGGTCAATTAAATACAGCCATAACAGCTAACCTAAACCTAAAAGGCTCTATTGATCTACTAGAGAAGCAAGCAGAGCAAAACAGAAGCTACATAACTCAGCTTGAAGAACAAAGAACTATAACCAGTAAAAAGGCTATGGAAGAACTAGAGAAGTTCAAGAATGCAAAAAAAACTAATCCACCTGTTAATAACTGGGCTGATATTAAACTCCCTAATGGGCTGTACTAACAAACAAGTAGTAACCGAAGTTAAGACGATTTACATCAAGCCTCCAGTAATAACCCAGTGCACTAGATACTCAATCCAAGAATGCAAACCAAGTACAAACGGCGAACTATTCGAATGTACGCTAGAGATAACCAAGCAACTTAATTTATGTGCTGATCAGATAGACAGTTTAAGGAGTTGGCAAAGCAATCAATAAGCAAGAATAGCCTTAGCTAGTTCCATATCTGAAGCATTAGAGTGTTCTTTTCTAAGTAGGGTTAGTGCTTGCTCTAAGTAAGCGCCACGGATATTTCCATCACTGACAATATAGTTGATTGCATCTGGTTGTGCTCGCTCAATCAGTTTAAATCGAGGACCTGTATTACTCGACATTGACATAGAAGATAGTACTTGTCCTAATGATTGACTTGTCGCAGCTAAACCTTGTGCACCAGCACCAAAATCAATTTGATTTAAATTAGTATTTAATTTAGCCATCTTGACATCAAGTTTTAATAAATCCATGTTCATGGCATGCAAGTCTGGAATATTTATGTCAGGTGTTTGAGCGCAAACATTAAAACTAAGAATGATTAGAAATAAGCTAATATATCGCATGACAAACTCCTTTTAATTAAACATTTGTTTTATTTTAATATATAAAACATTTGTTTTAAATATTTATTAGCAACAATATATTTCTTATCGTTAGGCGATAGGAACCATTATGAGAAAACTAACCAACAAACAAAAACTATTCGTAAAAGAATACCTAATAGATTTAAATGCTAGTCAAGCTGCTATAAGGGCAGGGTACTCAAAGGCTTCAGCGAATCAAATAGCAACAGAACTACTTGGTAAAACCGTAGTTATAAACGCAATACAAAAAGCCATGGATAAAAGAACAGAAAGAACCAAGATAAATGCTGATTATGTCCTAAATAGACTGGTTGAAATAGATCAATTGGATGTTGCCGATATACTCCAAGATGACGGTAAGTTAAAACCCATTCAAGAGTGGCCTAAAGCATGGCGGCAATCAATAACAGGTATCGATGTACAAGAGCTAATGAGTGGTGATATTGAGTCACTTGTTAAAAAAATCAAATGGCCCGATAAATTAAAGAACCTTGAATTATTAGGTAAGCATGTAGCAATCAGTGCATTTAATGAAAAACAAGAGCAACCACAAGAGTTACCGATAGGAAAAATACAAGTAGAGGTCGTGGGTGCGAACATTAAACCTAAAGATGACGAAGGAACAAGCGGAGTTCTTTCAGTTACAGGCTAAATACTCTTTGTTCGTAGGAGGTTATGGAAGTGGCAAGACAGAAACGCTTGCTAATTGTGCATTAAGAGATGCGCTAAGCTCATCACAGGCGATTATTGCGTGTTATGAACCTACTTATGATCTAATACGGTTAATTCTAGCCCCAAGAATGGAAGAAAAGCTGTTAGATTTTGGGATACGCTATAAATACAACAAAACAGAAAACATCATCTATACAAGTAATCCTCAATGTGGGGACTTTATACTCAGGACGCTAGAGAACCCAGTCCGTATTGTAGGGTATGAATCCTACAGGGCACATGTTGACGAAATAGACACGCTTAAAAAAGATCAAGCCAATGCAGTATGGCAAAAGATCATAGCACGTAACAGGCAATCATTAGTTGATGACATTGGTACACGATTAGAAGGCTCATTCAATCGAGTATCGGCTTATACCACGCCAGAAGGCTTTAAATTTGCTTACGATACATGGGTAAAGAATAAGAAAGCTGGTTACGAGTTAGTTAGAGCCAAAACAGCAAGTAACCCATTCTTACCAGAAGACTATGTACAATCACTGCTTGATAGCTATCCGTCACAACTCATTAAAGCATATCTGGATGGTGAGTTTGTCAATCTCAATAGTGGCAATGTTTACCCGAGCTTTGATAGAAAACTTAATCATAGCAATGCCATTATCACTAAAGGCGATACACTTTATGTGGGAATGGACTTTAACCGCTTAAAGATGAGTGCGGTTGTTTATGTTATAAAAGACAATGATCCTATAGCGGTGAAAGAGCATACTGGGGTGAGAGATACGCCAGATATGGCTAAACTGTTATGTGATCTTTACAAAAACAACGGGCATTCAGTCATTATTTATCCCGATGCGAGCGGTGCTAACTCATCCAGTAAAAATGCCAGTGAATCAGATTTAAGCATTTTAAGACAGGCTGGATTAACAGTAAGGGTAAACAGCACCAACCCAGCCATTATGAATAGAATTAACGCATTTAATGCCATGATATTGAATGGCGAAGGCGTTAGAAATTTAAAAGTAAACACCAACAATTGCCCTGAACTAACAGAAGCACTAGAGCAACAGCCTTACGATAAAAATGGCATGCCAGACAAGTCTGGTGGATTAGATCACGTACTAGATGCGGCAGGCTATTTCATTGCTTATCAATACCCTATTGTAAAACGTCAATTTACAACCCAAACAATACCTGGATTTGGATACTAATATGCCTGTATCAACAAAACACCCTGATTACGTAAAGATGCTGCCTAAATGGGAGCTAATGCGTGATGTGTTAGAAGAGACCGTCAAAGAAAAGCGGGAAAAGTACCTACCACAAACAGCAGGACAGAAAGCAGTTAACCTACCTGAAATATACAAAGCCTACATAGCAAGAGCAGACTTTCAATCTTTTACCTCAGATGGTTCACGCTCAATGATGGGGCTTGTTTCTCGATTAGAAGCCAGTATTGAACTACCAACTAAATTAAAAGACCTAGAAAATAATGCAACCGCGGATGGGTTTGGACTAAAACAACTCTTCAATCGTGTAGTTGAAAACTCATTAGGCTACGGAAGACAAGGGCTTCTTGTTGATGTTGACCATGAAGGGAAGCCATACTTAGCCTATTATGATGCCTTCTCTATCATCAACTGGAAATCAACCAACAACAACGGACGTAAGGATTTAACCTTGGTTGTTTTAGCTGAACAGTGGCTAAAAGACACGAATGATGAATTTGACCACGATACAGAAACGGTTTACCGAGTATTAGACCTGGACGAGCAGGGCAAGTATCGAGTAAGAATCTTTAAAGATGCTACATTAAGTGAGCCGGTAGAGACAAAAGAAAATATTCTTAATGGAGTAGATTACATTCCCTTTGTTTTTATTGGCTCAACCGATACCAGCCCAGAGATAGACCCCATACCCCTATGGACTATGGCAAAGTGTGCAGTAAAACAGTACCAGATCAGTGCCGACTATTACCACGATCTTCATTTAACCTGTCACCCTCAACCTTGGGTTAGTGGTTTAAGTGCAGAAGAAAAAATAGAATATTCAGGGCCAATATGGTCTGGAAAATACCACAGGGCGGCAACTGTGGCTATTTAGAAATATCAGGTAATGGTATTGAGCGCAACCGTATCGCCATGAGCGACTTAAAAAATACTGCTTTAGAGTCAGGGGCAAGGGTAATTGATATTGGTGTTGAATCGGGCGAAGCACGACAAGCCAGACAAAATGACCAATATGCTACATTACACTCTGTTGTCAGTGTTGCAGTCAGCGCAATCAACCAAGCCCTCAAATACATCTGTGAAGTTGTCCACGTAGCAACAGAAAAAGACATCTTTAGCGTTACTATCGACTTTAGAGCAGCGGGTGTAGATGCTTCAATTCTTACAAGCCTTCTCAGTGCAGCACTGGCTAATAAAATCAGCATGACAACCTACTGGGATTACATCCGTACAGGAAAAATAACAGAACGTACCTACGAAGAAGAACAAAAGCTAATCGCTGAGCAACAAGACAACGAAGGATTACAGCTAGATGAGCCAGAAACAACTTAGAGATACTGCCATTCGTCACGCTGTCCTACTAGAACAACTAAAAGCGGGGAGATAAAAGACCTACAAAGATACTACAGACAACTGGACAAACTCATTAGAGAGCTTCTAACCAGGCAAGAGCTAACAGAACTGACCCCAAAACGATATCAACAGTTTTTAAAGAATGCCCAAAAGGAAATACAAACAATACTAGAAGATATGGCAGAAAAAGTTAGTCATAAGCTTACTGATATAGCTCTCTATGAAGCTGAATTTGAGCAAAAAAATCTTACTAAGACATTAGGCGAGAAGTTTAAAAGCATCGCTAAAACAACCTTGATATCCTCTCTAGCCGTCATTCCTTTACAGGTTAGTGGCTCGATAGCTGGTAAGACTGTTAATGAAGCAATTAATATCATACCGATTGAATCTCAGCGGTTAATTAATGCTATCAAAGTAAGCGTTGCTCAAGGCAAATCTAATGCTGAGATCATCACCTCGATTAGAGGAACTAAAGCCAATCAATATACAGATGGCATACTTAATGTAAGCCGTAACAGCATTGATTCAACTGTTAGAACGTTAATTGGTCATACGGCTACAGTCGCAAAGGAAACTCTTTATAAGGCTAATGATTCCGCTATAGAGGGTGTGCAGTGGGTATCTACACTTGATCGAAGAACTACCTCTACTTGTGCAGCGTTAGATGGTCAAATCTTTAGGCAGGGAGAAGGTCCTAGGCCACCTCTTCATTACAACTGTAGGAGTGTCGTTATTCCCGTCACTCGACTCTCTAGGCTGTTTAGTCAAGGAACAACCAGAGCGAGTGAAACGGGGCAAGTATCAGGCGATCTTACCTATTACTCATGGCTACAGAGACAGAGCAGTACATTTCAAGATCAAGCATTAGGACCAGTAAGAGGTCAATTATTCCGTGATGGTGGTTTGAGTGCAGAGCGATTTGCACAATTACAAATAGACAGAAACTTCAGACCAATTACACTGGCTAGAATGAGAGAGTTAGAGCCGCTAGCTTTTGAAAGAGCAGGCTTATAAAGTTAAGTCGCCCCTAGTACTGTCGTGAGATAGAACGAAAGGGCGCATTATTTGCTCCTAGTATCGCTGTGAAGCGTCACGAAAGAGCGCATTATTTTATTAATACCCCTTAAGTGGGGTTTTTTTATGCCTGAAAAAAGGTAAACAACAACACCCAAGGGACAACAATGCCATTAACAGCAGAGCAACTCAAAGAGTTAGGAATAGAAGTAAACGAAGATCAAGCAAAAGCTTTAAACAGTAAGTTTGAGTCAGAGCTTGAAAGTAGTGTAACTGGTTTAAAAGCTAAAAATAGCGAGCTGTTAGGGCTTCAAAAGCAACTAAAAGAAAAGCTAGGCTCTTATGCTGACCTAGACCCAGAAGCTGCTAGGGAAGCCTTAAAGAAACAACAAGAAATAGCTGATAAAAAGCTAATTGAAGAGGGCAAGCTTGACGAATTAGTCCTCCAACGCACTGAGCGCATGAAAGAAGATTACGAAAAGAAATACCAAGAACTATCAGGGCAAGCAGAGCAAGCTAAGAGTTTCGCCAACAAATTCAAAGGTCGCGTGCTATCCGATGAGATACGCGCAGCGGCTACCGCATTAGGTGTTATCCCATCAGCGATTGATGACGCTATTTATCGTAGTCGTGATCTATTTACCGTCGATGATGAAGGCAAAGTAATACCCACCGAATCAGCAGGGTTAGATGCCAAAGGCAATCCTCTGACAACAAAAGCATGGCTAGAAGCTATGCGAGAAAAAGCGCCTCACTGGTTTCCTATCGTTCAGGGAGGGGGGCGCCCGGCTCAGGTAATGGCAAGGCTAAATTGAGTAGATCAAAAATGAGTGCCGTGGATATAAAACAGTATATCGAAGATCACGGACGCGAAGCATATTTAAAACTACCTAAATAATGAGGGAATAATTAATGACAACTACCGTTAATACAGATATGGTTATTTATAATGACCTAGCACAAACCGCCTATCTTGAGCGTATTCAAGATGTAATTGAAATCTTTAATGTTTCATCTAGTGGAGCAGTGATTTTAAACAATGAGCTGATTGAGGGTGATCTACGTAAAAGAGCTTTTTATAAAATTGGTGGTGCTGTTGAGCATCGTGACGTTAATTCAGATGCCAAGGTAACAGCAAAGAAGATTGGCCCCGGCGAAATGGTTGGTGTAAAAGTTCCATTTAAATATGGCCCATACCAAACTACTGATGAAGCATTTAAAAGGCGCGCTCGTAGCCCTGAAGAGTTTTCCATGCTTGTCGGTCAAGATTATGCAGATGCGGTTTTAGAGGGTTATATTGAGTATGCGATGGCTTCTCTGAAAGCCTCTATCATGTCAAATGCAGACATGGTTGCTAACGCTAGTATAGCAAAGGACGGTAAGAAAACATTAACTAAAGGCATGCGTAAATTTGGAGATCGTTCAGCGCGCATTGCCTTATGGGTGATGGACAGTACGACTTACTTTGATCTAGTAGATCAAGCGATTACTGACAAAATCTACAACGAAGCAGATATTGTTATTTATGGTGGTCAGCCAGGAACACTAGGCAAACCTGTATTAGTTACAGATAAAGCTCCTGTCGATAGTATTTTTGGATTACAGACAGGCGCTATTACAGTTACTGAATCACAATTACCTGGTTTTTGTAGTTACTCTATTAACGACCAAGAAAACATTGCGATGGGTTTCCGAGCCGAAGGAACATTTAACCTAGACGTATTAGGTTATAGCTGGAAAGAAACAGCGGGGTTAATCCTAATCTTGCTGCATTAGGCTCGTCTGCTAACTGGACTAAATACGCTACGAGTAACAAATCCACTGCAGGCGTATTGATTGATCTAAGCACAAAACCATAACATTAATAAACGCCCCTTTAAGTAGGGCTTTGGACATGAGCATGGAACTAATTTATACAGAACGAACTTCAAATTTTGAAAAAGATAAAAGTTATCGTAATCCACAGTATTTTGATAAACCTGAAAAGGCTACAAAGGTTATTATTGAAGGTGATTATCCCAATATTGTAGAAGCTTATGAGGCTGTCGGCATTAAAGTAAGCACTGGAGCCGAAAAGGAAAGCGGCCCTATTAATCCTTCTGACATGAAAGTAGATCAACTCAAAGAAATTCTCACAGCCAAAGGCATAGAATTTCCTGATAATGCTAAGAAGGCTGATCTCGTAAAACTGTTAGAAGAAGCAGGCGGTGCATAATGGACTACATCAACGTTCAGGGTGCTACCGACTACTTCGGCAATACAGATTGGGCAGTCAAAGAAACACCTGAGCGTTGTGTACGGCTGGCTAATCTGTGGTTATCTAACAAAGGGCTTCCTAATCTAAATCCCATCCCTAATGAATGGAAAGAAGCAGGCTATGAGATCGCCTACGAGATCGGTAAGGGTGGCATCTATGCAGACAAACAAACTGGGGTTTTGAGTGAATCAATGAGTGCTGATACTGTTTCGTACAGTCAGACGCTCGCTAGTAATGCTGTCACAATCTCCAAGGGAGAGCTAATAGCAGATGATCTACTCAGGCCGTGGCTTAAAAGCTTTGGATTAGTCAGCATTCTTAATAAAGTTCCTTAATAAGGTGCAATCATGCTAAAAGACAAAATCACTAAAGCTCTGAGCAAAGCTTTCGATAACAAGCTTGCTGATGCTGTGACCGAGTTTGAAGGGATTAGGGTTACCAAGGGTAATTATAATCCTATCACGGGTGAATCAGATGATATAGTGACCAAATACACTGGACGCGGCGTGTTTGGTTCTTATGCGCTCTCTTTAGTTGATGGTGAATCTATTCTAACCACTGACCAAAAGCTCACAGCACTACAAGCAGAAGTTACCAATACCCCACAAATTAATGACAAAATCGAAGATTATACCGTCATTAACGTAACCAAAGACCCTGCCAATATCACATGGTCCATTCAGTTACGGGGAGGGTAATTTATGGCTGTAAGAAATAACAGCCTCTCTGCTCAAATAGACAACTATAGCAACCAAATGCAAGACAGAGCAAACGCCGCTGTACTAGAACTTTACGGTGAGCTTGTAAAAAATACGCCGGTAGGTAATCCTAGCTTATGGCTGAGTGGTTATCACCCTAAAGGTTATGTAGGTGGAACCGCGAGGGCTAACTGGCGAATCGTTGAAACGCCCGATAACGAAATTATCCATTCTACTAGCGTACCCACAACACCCACATTACCTACACAGTGGACAAAACTCTACATCATCAACAACGTGCCTTATATTGTTCCACTAGAATATGGTCATTCAAGACAAATTGAAGCTGGATGGATAAGGCGTAGTGTTGACCGATTTAACTTGATACTGCGAGGTCAAAATTGAAAGAACTGAACAGCGCATTTATGGTGGCGATTGAAGGAATCTTACCCTATCCAATCAAGTACGAGGGCAAGCTCTTTAAACCGCCTCCAGATACACCCTGGATAGAAATAAAACACATCCCTACCACAACCGAGCCATTACAAACTGTAGAGAAGCTAGGCGGAATACTACAGATAGACATCAATCACCCACTCGATACTAGTGCACCTAAACTACTTGAAGATGCTGACAAGGTTAAAGCAAGGCTAAGACCTCATGTAAGATTTGAATATAACGGGCAGTCATTCACTGTTAGAAAAGTTGATTACAGCCAGATTCTAATCAAAGATAACTATAACGTTATTCACTTATCAATTTACTACAAAGCAACGATTAACTTTTAACTACCGCCGTGAGGCGAAAGAGGACTATTTTATGGAAACAAATAAACTATTTAGTTTACAAGGCCGTTTCTCAACTATTCAACGTAAAGCAGACGGCAGTTTAGATAATACAACAAAAACATGGCTAGGTAACGTAAAAGAAGCCAGTCTAGAAATGTCCGTTGACAAAGAAACAATGAAAGAATCTTTCTCAGGACAACGGGCTGATTACGGCACCATCATCACAGGTAAAACAATTAGTCTTAACATGACATTAACAGAGTGGCTGCCAGAACCATTAGCACTAAGTCTTTATGCTAAAGAAGTTAAAGTTGACGCTAAAACAATTACTGATGAAGAATTTCCGACAGTGGTTGATGGTAATACGGTTGTATTAGATGGCTATTTTATCTCAGACCTAATCATCAAAGACTCAACTGCAACACCTGTGACACTAAAAGAAGGCGTTGATTATGAAATCGTCTCTGATATATCAGGCGATATTAAAATACTTAGCACCAAAACATTCAAACAGCCCTTCAAAGCGAGCTATAAATCATCCGAAGCAACAGCACTGTATCCATTTGCCAACATCCAACCACCTGAACGCTGCTTGGTTTTTGAAGGGATTAATACCCTGACAGGTAAAAACACTTATATTGAAATGTACCGTGTTCAATTTGACCCCACCAGTAATTTTGGATTGATTAATGAAACCTTTGGCGAGCTACCTTTAACCGGTACGCTTTTAATCGACTCACAAAAAACAGGCAAAGATCAGTTAAGTGGATATATGCAAGTTCTGACAATGGAATAATCATGGCCAAAAAACGAAGTTCTTCTGTAAAGAAAAATGACGTTCATGAGCTAGAAATTCTTTTTCCTGAACGCCCTGTGGAAATAGCAGGGCGTTCAATCACCATAAAAGAGTATTCATTTCTAGAAGCTTTGCGCTTATTGAGTGTAGCTGAACCTATCATCAACACATTAAAACAAAAATACACCGATATTCCAGGATTCGAAGAAGCTCAAGAACTACTATTAAAACACAAAATCGAGGTTGCTTTTCTTGTCAGCCAATCATGCAGTCTAACAGCACAAGAAATAACTAAACTAACGCCAGAGGAGGGATTAGTACTAATAGGAGTATGGTGGGAAGTCAATAAACAAGGACTGTTTGAATTCTTCAAAGAACCAAGCAGTAACACGACTAATAAAAATAGTCATGCATGGACCAACAACATCACCTACTTACTAAAAAATGGTTTTAGCCTAAACGACATAAAACAACTCACCATCCGTCAACTAAAACTCTATACCCAGTCACTAGGTGAATCAGAACGGCACAAAATGGCAGATGATATAACCGTAGTAAGCGTGGGAACAAATGGCGGTAAAGAGACTGCTAAGATCGTAAAAGACCTTAGAAAATAAAAATTATTAATAGGTTGCACTTATAGAGTAATAAAAACGAGGTCAACTTCCTCAATTTTTATTCATTTCAATTCAGCAAGCTAGGTTAGCTACCGAAAAAAGACGGTTGCTTTCTCCCTGCCGTTTTTGCTTGCCTTTTTTTATTCCTGGGAGATTTAAGATATAAGGAGAAATAAATATATGAATAACATCATTAAATTAGATTATCAACACTATCAAGTTAGCTTCAATGATGATGGATGGATTAATGCGACCGAAGCAGCTAAGAAATTTCATAGAGAAGTTACCCAATGGTTAAGAACAGAGGAAACGTTAAATTACTTATTTGCCCTGCAAAATGCACTTAATTTAAAAGGTGTCTCTGAGACAGAGATTAATGAAATCAATAGTTTAGATAGCCGTAGTAGTGCTTACAAGAATAAAATATTAATTCTAAGCAAAAAGACTGGGTTAGTTAGGTCTAAAAGCGGTAGCCCTGAGAGTGGAGGTGGTACATGGTTACACCCTAAGCTAGCTGTTGCTTTCGCTAGATGGTTATCCATTGAATTTTCTATTTGGTGCGACATTACAATTGATCACCTAGTCAGATCAAGAACAGTTATCCATACTAATGAGCAAGTAATCAAGTTATTGACCTTGGATGAAGCTGACACTTGGGAAAAGCGTTTTATTGATAGTTTTTATCGTGCGTTAGCTAGAGTGACCAATACTCGTTATCTAGGACATAGAAACGGAACTCCACCAATATTTGGCAAAATAACAAAAGAATGGGTATATGAAGTGGCCTTACCTGATTATGTCTATCAAGAAGCAAAATTAAGATGTCGTAAGGGTGAGAAAGTACATCAATATCTAACACCTACGGCATTAAAAGCAGTTGAAGCCCAGATAATTAGTATTACATCATTAGCTAATGGTTGCTTAGATTATCAAGACTTTATATCGCGCTGTTCTCAAGCTTATACCAAGCAAGGGCAAATTAAACTAATCTTACCAAAGGCTTCGTAAAGGGTACGCAAGTACCCTTATATTAATTGCTTTTTCCATGCAGTTAATTAAAAATGATTTTTTCAATGGAGTAGTAAATGTATAAATTTATCTCATTTATGTTGATTTTAGCATCTTTTGCAACTTTTTCTCAGGCGGATGAAGAGCTTCCTTGCCCTGAAAAGCCTTATTACATCATATTTGATGAGACTGATATGGAAGTCTGTGATCTTATTATTGATCATGTTTTATTAGATAAACCCATGTCTGCACATTCCGCAGTTGCTAGTTTTTATACTGACAAGCATTTCTATGAGAAACGAGACTATTGGATTGCTTCTTTTGTTTTTGATAATGGCACACAAGAGTATTATGCTTATAATCAGCAGGAGGATAAGGTTCAAGCTATGAGTTCAGAGCAATTTTTTAAAAAATTGCAGTCTGTAAATAGATGTAATGCACGACCAGAGATACCCTTATTTGAAAAAGTTATCAGCAATTTTAATGAACCACATAGATAAGCTGATTGCTTTTCCTTTGTTATTGAATAAGAATAATGTTTTACAAGGAGGAGTATATGCCAAAAATCATAATATCAACGTTACTAGTATTACTTGCCTGTAGTGGCTTATCAATGGCTAATGAGTGCAAGATTAAAGAGATAAGCCCAAAGGAAGAGAGCAATAGTTATACATTCAAAAACATTGTTAGCAAAGGGTTAGCGCTTTATAGTCCTATACCTATAGGAACAATAGCTGCATCGGATGGGGTTGTGTTGATTTTAGAAAGAGAAAACCTTATAGGGATATTTACAATACAGAAAGATTTCATAACGAAAGGAACGATAGAAAAAACCATCCAAGAGGCGTATTACTACGACTGCTCAGAGCCAATTATTAATATAAATAAGCCAGATTATAAAATATATATTATCGAGCAAAAAGGAACTTTAGATGATAGACCAAGGACAACAGCTTTTGTACTTACTGATAAATATAAAGATCTATTTTATCTAATATCATTTACTGGATTTTCTAAAGATGAAGTTGTTCAAATGTTAACAAGGAAATAAACAAAATGGCTGAACAGATTGTAGATTTATATACACAAGAAGCACTGGTTAAAATTTTGGAAAAGTTATATCCAGGCAACTATAAAGGTATAACCCCAAATGAAAAGGTGGCTCTAGAGGTTTATAAAATGATAGTGGACTCTAAAGAATGCACCTCATCTCTAAATTATATTAAGCCATTATTAGGTGGACCAATTGGTGTCCCCCGTACTTTAACATCTGTAGCTATCAAAGAAATTAGACAGGCAATTAAAAAAGTTAGCCAAGACCAACATGCAATTAGATGTATGGAATCCGCTGCGATGAAGAAAAAGCAAGATATTTTATATTACGGTCTTTAAACTCATCAATGAACGGGGGAATATGCTTTTCACCTTTCTACATTGAAAGATCTATCAATACACGCATGAATGGCCCACTTCGGTGGGTTTTTTATTGTTCATTTTAGAGGCAATTATGGCAAGCTTAGACAGTTTGGTAGTGAGTTCGATTTCTTCGCATACCTTAAAAATGCATATGAAAAAATTGTTTCCCGAGTAACTTCTTAAATTAATACCTAGAGGGATTTGATTAAGCTGAGAACAATAATTACACTTTAATGGGAATCTGACGGAATAAAGCTTGCTATAAAGTTTTATATATGAGTTAATGGCTATAACAGAAATTCAGCGTTAATAAAGCATTTTCAATACCTAGTTTTTAGTCCAAATAATATCTTTTTGTTTCTTCTATTTTCTCTATATTAATCATGTTCATCCAAAGCGAAGAAATTTTGTCAATTACAGTTATGTGACTGAATTTAATTTATAAAAAAGGTATATTCAAATGTCGATTCAAACAGGTTTAGTTAAGTGGTTTAATGAAAGTAAAGGTTTTGGTTTTATCACTCCTGACAATGGTAGCAAAGATTTATTTGTTCATTTCTCAGCAGTTATTGGTGATGGATTTAAAACATTATACGAAGGACAAAAAGTACAGTTTTCTGCTGAAAATGGAGCTAAAGGCCCTACAGCAATTAATGTATCAGCTATGTAATAAAAATATAATAGCTTACACATAAGATCAAAAGCCTGACTTGATGTCGGGCTTTTTGTTGTCTGAGTACTAGTAAAAACTTTATAGCTATATTTTATTAAGGACTACCCCTATAGCAAGGAAGAGCCAATTAAACAAAGCCCTCTTTTGAGGGTTTTTTTACGCAAGTAGAGAATATGACTAAACTCGATGTCTGGAATAATAACGGGTTTATTTAGATAAAGAGTTAAGAGGTGCCGCATGAGTAATGTAATTTCTTTAATGGTAAGCCACTTACAAAAAAGACAGATGAACTAATTGATTATAGAATATAAGATATTTCAATATTTACATGTGGTTACAGTATCAAAGTGGTATTTTTTAATTAATCATGTTTTCATGAAACTAAATACTTTTCAACAAAAATAAAACTAGAAAAGTACTAATTATTAAATCGTCTTTTGATCATCAGGGGAATTTAACAATGTATAAAATTACAACTATTTTAGCTTCTATATTAATAACAACAAATATAATTGGTTACGCTGAACAACAATCATTAAAGGTGGAAAATAATATGCCTTATTTATTCAAAGAAATTAAAGCGAATGATAATGAAGCTGTTCTTAACTTTGTTAAAGCAAATCCTTCTTTATTAGAAATACGTAACTCAGAAGGACAAACACCTTTAATGTTAGCTATTTATCAAGGTAATCAAGAGCTTGCAATACAACTTATTCTTGCTGGAGCCAATGTAAATGCACAAGATAATATAAAGAACTCTCCATTTCTCTACGCTGGGGCTGAAGGGTATTATGATACTGTTAAATTAGCATTAGCCCATGGAGCTAAATTCGATATCTATAATCGTTACGGTGGCACTGCGTTAATTCCAGCTGCGGAGAAAGGACATGTTAAGAACGTTGAACTATTAGCGAATACGCCTAACTTTCCGATTGATCATGTTAATAATTTAGGTTGGACTGCATTAATGGAGGCGATTGTATTAAGTGATGGTGGAGCAAAACATGTCCAGATTATTGAGATCTTATTGAAAGCAGGAGCTAACCCCAATATTCCTGATAACAAAGGCATTTCTGCTTTAACTCATGCAAAACAAAAGGGATATACAGACATTGTTAAGCTCCTTGAATCCTATCACGCAAAATAAACACTTAAAGAGCCAGATTAATACTTAAACTTATCTGATATCTTATCACAATGAAATTAATAGCAGCATAACCTTAGGGCGTTCGCGCCCTTTTTTAACTTAATGCCGAGAATAATAACGAGCTTCTTTTTAGCATTGAATAATCAGCGCTGTTATCCTATCCTGTCTCTATGTTTATCTAAGGGGAAAGGGATGAAAAAAATAATATTGATGGGGCTAAGCGTTCTTTTATTAGCTGGTTGTGATGGTAAAAAAGATTACCCAATAGATGAAGTTTTTACTAAAGACTCTGCATTCGGTGTTAATGCTAATACAACATTAGACGAGTTGAAAAAGAAGGTGGAACTGAAAGAAGTTAAGCCTAATATGTACGCTTCTAACTCAGCCCCAAAGCCTTATAATTATCTTAATAGTTACACTTATGTTTTTGAGAATGATAAGATTTGTATTGTTCTCGGCGCAAGGAAGGGCGATGTAAAGGAAAAAGCAGAATTTGTAGGCGAATACGATAAGTTAAAAAACGCAATAAATGATATTATATATAAAGCTAAACCTTCAAAGCTACAAGATATAGAGACTAGATGGACTACAGAAAATCCATTTAGCACCGTAAGACTAGGAGTATATGAAAAAAACAATGATGTGTATTTCAATTACCATGTGCGCTATTCATATGGTTGTACTAATTAAGCAAGCCCTCATAGAAAGTAACATAAAGAAAATATAACGAGAAGGAGTTAGTTGCCATGAAGAAAATAGACCCCGACTTTGTTTATCTAAAAGACATGATGGATGATGCATACTACCCACCTCATCTTGTAGAAAAGCTTAAAAACCTGTTAGTCGAATTAGTGCATTTTCTAGAACCTGAAAACAAAACTAACGACGAAATACAGGTAAAGTGCGATGAAGTTACAGAGGCAATCAATAGTTTACAAGACGAGTTTTGGGAAAACGGTAGTGAGATTGAAACGGTTGCCCGTGAAAGTATATGTGAAACAATCTTCTGTATTTTAAAATACTTTGATATTGATATAGATTCAGAAGAAGCTACTCGTCAGCGCGATTGGTAAAAAGCAGCTTAGTACATATAAACCCTCCTAGTGAGGGTTTTTATTTGGGTGTGAGTTTTTATAGGTTAAGAGTTGTTAAGCATTTTTTTGTATTGCTCATAACTTGGGTTTAGAGGTTTATTTTTTTCTAAAAATTCCATGTATGCATTTAGAGTATCCCACTCTGCTCTGACCTTTTCCAAGTCTATATGTTTTTCAATAACATCAAATTCTTCTGGATTTTGAGTTAGGTGACCATTTAAGTCTCCAAATAAAGGATATTCTCCTTTGAATAGGTCGTTGCATGCCCAGTCTGCAACTCTACTTAAAATAGAGCCAGCAATATGATCTCCAATTATGCCTATTCTGAGTTTAAAAATAATTTCATCGTCATTCCATATATAGCTCATTAGTTTGCGTATGCTAAGTCTTTCTCTACGGGCAAATCTTTCACTAGAGAGAACAACAGGAAAGGTGATAGAGGTAGTATCAATGAGATCTTCAAGTTGCTCTTCAATAATTGATACCGTGCTTTTGTTTAAGCATGTAGAGGTTATATCAATCCCTGCCTTTAGATAAGAGGGAACTCTAGCGGACAAGACAACTTTTTTTGATCTATTAGCCATAATAAAAAACCATAGGTATACAAAAAATATGCTTGCATTAAATGTTACTTACAATTATTATGCTTACATGTTTTTGGTTGTGTTTAGTAATGTAATCTTTTAAGGAGAAAACAAAGTATGTCTATAGTAACACAAATTAAACCTATCTCAATTAGCCCTAAACAGGCTGGTGAGTTAGTAGGGGTAACACGTAATGCTATTTATGATGCTATAAACAGTGGCGAGCTTAATTCATTCAAGAATGGTCGCCGTAGATTGATTAGATTTATTGATTTGGAAAGCTGGGTTAATAAAAAAGCTGAGGGGAATGGTAATGAATGAATTAATCAAGATTGAGCAATCGAAAATTAATAATGAATTAGTTAAAACTGTAAATGCTAGAACATTGTATGAATTTTTAGAAGTCGAAACTCAATTTAAAGATTGGATTGCCCGTCGTATTTCTGAGTATGGATTCATTGAAAATACTGATTATTTAAGTTTCGCTCAAAAAAGAGCAAAACCTACAGGTGGTCGCCCAAGCGTTGAATATCACATCACTATAGATATGGCGAAAGAATTATCTATGGTAGAAAGAAATGAGAAGGGTAGACTAGCTAGAAAGTATTTTATTGAGTGTGAAAAGATCGTTTTAGGCGAAAGCAAGCAAATTAAAACTGATAATTCAGGCTTAGTTCAATTCAGACAAGCTAGAGCATTAAAAATGGCTACTGAATCAGCTAAAGATATCTGTTTAATGTTTCCAAGTCTTAGCGAAAAATCAAAGCAAGTCATCTATGCAGGTTTAGTCAATCCAATTGCAGGGGCTGAAATAATTCCATTACCAAAGTTAGAGCAGAAGTTATATACCGCAGAAGATATTGGAAAAATTCTTAATATTAGCGCTAACAAAGTAGGGCGTATTGCTAATTCCTTAGGAATTAAAACACAAGAGAATGGCGAGAATATTTTAACTAAATCTAAATATTCAGCAAAACAAGTGCCTAATTTTATGTATAACGATAAAGGATTGGAAGCTATTAGACTAGCCTTGGCTGAGGCATCTTAATATGAATGGACAAATAAAAAAGGCTTCAAGTGCGCTAACACCTAAAGCCTCTAATCTAAAACTTATATCTTGCGGAGATAAGTCAATGTCAAATAGTACAGCAACACAACAAAATAATCAACCTAAGCAAGATGCTTGGGGTTTAGCTTATGAAGCTAGCAGAGTAGCTAAGATAGTTAATAAGTCAGCTTATGCCATAAGAGCGATAGGCGATGTATTAGAAGCTGACCTATGTAATAAAGATTGTGATAACGAAAGTTTTAACAGTAATGTTTTAGGTGGATTAATTAGTGCTATTCAGTTAATCAGTAATAACTTGGATGATTGCGGTAATGATTTAGGAGATTCTGTAGTTAAGGGAGGATTTAGCCATGAGTAACTTAATTAACTACAATTTTAACAGCGACCAAGTAAGGGTTGTTATAGTTGAGAGTGAGCCTTGGTTTATTGCTGCTGATGTGTGTGCTTCTCTAAATATTGATTCTAGCCAGACTAGAAAGCTAGACGATGATGAAAAGGCCCTGTATTCAATACAGACCCTTGGCGGAAAACAGGATGTTGCAATACTTTCAGAGTCTGGCGTATATACTCTAACATTAAGATGCAGGGATGCAATGAAAAAAGGAACAAAACCCTATCGTTTTAGAAAGTGGGTTACTGGTGAAGTATTGCCTTCTGTTCGTAAAACTGGTGGTTATAGTGTTGATAGCTTCAATATACCTAAGTCATTGCCTGAAGCATTAAGACTAGCTGCTGATCTTGAAGAACAGAATCAGCAGTTACAACTAGAGAACAAAGAAAAATCACAAAAGATTGAATCATTAGAAAGCCTATTCAAACATGGAGAGTCTATTACACAGTTTTGTAAAAAGCTAAATGGTGTAAATGTCATGGATGTATCAAAGTTTCTAGAGAAGAAAAACTGGCTCTATAACGAAAGTAAGAGCAATGTCAGATGGCGCGTAAAATCTTACGCTAGGGATAAATACATGACGGAAGAGATAACAGAGATAGCTCCTCATGGATTAGAGCCGTTTACAGTAAACAAACCTGTTTTACTAAAAAATGGCGCAGTAAAGCTCTATGACTATTACATAAAAGGAATGTTACCCATGAAAAAGACTTGGAATGGTGAATATACTCAAGATAAAGAGTTAAGAGGTGCGGCATGAGTAATGTTATTCCATTTAGCCAATCTTACAGAAAAACTTATGAAGGAAAAATTTATTTAAGTGATATAGAAAGCGCAGCAATCGCATTAGGTTTTCACTTAAGAACCATGGAAGGGTTAGGGGCAGATGATAAAGAGTTAGAGTTTATCGAATCTTTAGATCAGCACTCTTTAACCAAGTTAAATAAATGGATGTGCGCAATACATTGTATGCATAAAGCAACAGTTCCACTTAGTGATATTAATAAAGTAGTTTCGGAGACGGCAAAAGAATATCAGTCGCCAGAAGATATTGTTTTAGATAGTGATTAACCTTGGGGCGTTCGCGCCCTTTTTTTAACTTAATGCCGTGAGGCGTGGAGAAACAAAATGACAGACGGAATTAAAATACCAGTAGACGCTAGTGAAGTTCAGGCGGCAAAAAAACAACTACAGATTTTAAAATCTACATTAGAAGAACTAGATAAAACAGTCATCAAAACAGATGGCACTTTTGGCGAGTTCTTAGACAGTCACGGCGCAAGAAGCAACATTCGTGATTTAATTACGAAAGTAACAGGGCTAGAGAAACAAATAACCGAAGCAGAGAAAAGCGCGGTTAAATTCGGCAATACAGCTGCAAACTCAGCTAATCAAGCTAATAAATCATTTGCAAACTTAAAGACAGGTATTCTTGGGTTGACGGCTTCGTTTTTATCCATCGCTGGCTTTACTGCAGGAATGCGGATGGCTAATCAGTACAATGAATTAGCAGAGCGTATACAAATGGCGACGGATAGCCAAGATGAGTTTGAGTATGCTCAGGAGCGTATTTTAGCGTCAGCTAACCGAACCTATAAACCACTATCAGAGCAACAAGAGCTATTCATTCGCATTAATAGCTCGGTTAAGGATTTAGGGTATACAACTTATGATACGTTAAACTTTTTGGATAGCATGAGTTCAAGCCTGACAATCAACTCCGCTAATGCTGAGAAGTTTGCGAGTGTTGTTGGTGCTATTAATATGGCGATGGCTAAAGGAAAGGTATCAGGTAATGAATGGATAACGATAACTAGCACAATGCCGACAGTTGTCAAAGATATTGCGGACTATCTAGCAGAGATTCGAGGCGTTTCAGAAGTATCAGAAAAAGAAGTGCGTCAAATGGCTATTAATGGCGAACTTACCACACAAATCTTTATTGAAGCTGCCAATAGAGTAAGAGATGTTAAAAATGAAATGGCAGAGGGTATGAGTACAGGCACAAACGACTCAATCCAGCGATTTACCAATGAGCTAGGGGGTTACTTAAGTGAGCTGGATAAGTCGACAGGTGCTACAGATAAGTTAGTTAGTACGATGAACTATCTTACTGATAATATGGATGGGGCTGCTAAATTAATCGGCTCTGTATTAGCAGGGGCTTTGACTGCTTATACACTAAAAGCAACTGGAGCAACATTGGCAACAGTTAAAAATACTTATGCAAAAATAGCAGATACCATTGCAGAGAGTAATGCTGCAAAAGCAGAGGTTGCTAGAACAGCAACAATAGTAGCTCAGACAAGAGCGCAACTTGGACTAACTGCATCACAAACACAATTAACAGCCGCTACTAATGCTTATGCAACCGCGCAAGCTAGAGCCGCGGCTGCTTCTACTGCTATCCGCGGTTTTATGAGTGGTGGTGTTTTAGGTTTAGTTGGTTTGGCGGTCACACTTGGAACGGCAGCAGCTAGTTGGCTACTATTTAAAGATAATACAGAGCTTGCTAAAAATGCGTTAGATGATGCGGCTAAAAGCATTGATGAGGTTAGACAAAAAATAACTGAAATGACTGAGGCGCAGCTAGATAAATACATTATTGAGGTCGAGGCAGCAGTTAAGATAAAAGAAGATGATGTTGATAATGTTATTAAGCAGATAAAAGATAAAATTCCTACTCAAGAGCTAATATTTTCCAGTCCAGAAGGGGAGGTTTATAACGATAACAAAGAAGTAATCGCCGCCTTTGAAAACTTCAAAAAATTACGTGAAGAAAGTGGAGATACTGCTAAAGCAATCAATATGCTTAAATCTGAGCTACAAGAGTTAGGTGTATTAGATGAAAAAATGAATACTCAACTTACGACCTTAGCAGGTAGTCTTGATGATGAAAATAAGAAGCTAGCTAAACAAGTTGCTGTTTTAGATGAAGCCAAAAGCAGAAAAAAAGAGCTGAGTGCTCAGAATAAAGAAGCCGCTGCAGCAAGTGCTGATCTAAAAAACAAGTCTAGTGAATTGAACCAAGAAATACAAAAACTCACTAAAAGTCTAGATGAACAATATCAATCAGGGCTAGGATTAGATGGAGCAATAGCCAGTATAGAGTCAAAGATTACAACTTTAGGTGGACAATCTGGAGATGCGGCGGAGGAAGTAGCCAAGCTTAATGATGCACTAGACAAGTTAAAAGGCGCAAAATCCAAGCTTGATAACTTAAATGATCTTAAAATGTTAGAAGATATCAAAGAAAGCGCACGCACAATGCGAATGGATGAGTTCGACAAAAAAGCCGATAAAGTACAGTCTAGTACGCTGAGTGACGAGCAGAAAAAACAGGCGCTTGATCTGATCGTCCAACAAAAGGCTTATTCAGACTCTAAAAAGACTAGCAAGGGAAGTGCAAAATCAGGAAATGATAAAGAAAACTATCTTAAAAATCTTGAGAAAGAAGCAGCACAACTCAAACTAACAACCCAAGAGATCAGAGAAAGGGAATTAGCAGAAAAAAATCTTTCAGAAGAAATGCTGATAAGAGCTAAAGCCGCTTTAGAAATTATCAATGCTGACGAAAAAGAACGCCAAGCAATGGCTAATACTAATGACAATATTCAATTACAGATAGAGTTATTGCGTTCATTAGGTGACGAAGCTGGCGCGGCTTCACTTGAGTTAAAAGCCCGTCTGGCAGAAATGCGTAAAGAGTTTGAGAAGAACGGCAATACAGAGGGATTATCTTTATTGCCTAAGGTAGAAAGAGTTAATGATTTTAAGATACAAATGGATAGTATTAAATCAGAGATAGATAAATTATTTAACTATCAAAGCCAACAAGAGCAATCGATACAAGCACAAGTTACTGCTGGCATTATTACCCAATACGAAGCACAAAAACGACTAACTGAACTGCATGAAAAAACAGCTAAATCTGTTTCAGGAATGCTTCCTCAGCTTCAACAAATGTCAAAACTTGAGGGGGAAATGGGGCAGCAAGCATCAGACTATTTAACCCAAGTACAAACACGCTTGATCGAATTACAAGCGACAACAAACGAACTAGAAAACGCCTTTAGAAATGGCCTACAGGACGGTATTCAGTCCAGTATTGACGGCCTAGTCAAAGGCACAATGAACCTACAAGAAGCCCTTAAAAACTTTGTAGACAGCATTGCATCCAATATTCTTAACGTCATCACACAGAACATAGCACAACAGGCTACTGATGGCATTATGGGAGGGCTAAATAGTCTAAACTCAATGTTTGGCTTTGGGGGTGATACGGCAGCAGTGGGTATTGATGAAACCTCACCGCAAGCAGTCGCTATTAGCACAGCATCACAAGAAGGTGCTATGGCTATGCAGATGGGAATAGAACAGGGGGCTATGACAGCGGCTCAAACTATCAGCAGTGCATTTAGCTCTATGGGTGCAATGAATGGTGGATTAGGTGGTGATGGTGGCTTATTTGGCAATGTAACCCAGCAAGCTAGCGAAGCAGTGGGGGCTATCAATACCGTAAAAGCAACCAAAACAGCAGCAGACGCTTCATTAACAGCTTCTGCGGTATCTTCGGCAGCAACTACGCAGACAACGACACAAGCCGCCGCCGCGAGTGCAACAGCATCATGGACACCAGCAGCAACGGCGGCATCTGTAGCATCCTTTGGTTCTGCCGCAATGATTGGACTCTCTGCATTAATGATGGTACTTACCAGTATGAAAGCCTTTGCAACAGGTGGACATGTAAGAGGTGAGGGGACAGGTACAAGCGATTCAATCCCTGCAATGCTCTCTAATGGTGAATTCGTAACACGCGCTAAAGTGGTAAAACAGCCAGGAATGTTAGACTTTATGAAAGACCTCAACAATAGAGGATGGGGAGCTGTTAATGATCTTACGCGTGTTCACCATTCAACAGGTGGACTTGCTGGAGTTCCTGCTCCTTCTGCGCCTAGTTTGCCAAGTATTAACCTTGCACCTATGGAAAATACAAATAGCACAACGGTTCAAAATAGTATTAGGCTTGTAACAGTTAAAGATGAAAATGAGTTTTCTAAGTTAATCAATACCCACTCAGGAACACGAGATTCCTTGAAAACATTCTTTATAGAAGAAAATGGTTTTATTAAGCAAATTCTACAATCTTAAACGGAGATAAAAATGAAAAGAGACTGGGATTTAATAAGAGAAATATTGATAGCTGTTGAAGATTTACCTGATACCACGAGCAGATTAAATGCAAATGCTATTACTGAGTATGATGCTGAAACAGTGAGCTATCACATGAGCATATTAAATGAAGCAGGGTTAATAGTTGCTCAATGCTCAAAAACAAAACCTATTTTATGTTTTGCTAATTCTTTAACTTGGGAGGGCCACGAATTTTTAGACAAGATCAGGCAGCAATCAGCATGGAACAAAATAAAGACTATAGTTAGAGATAAAGGCCTAGATTTAAGCTATGAAGCCCTAAAAATAGCATTAGGAGCTGTTATAACAAATACATTCTAAATAAAACTAAATTAATGTCGGGAGACATCAATGCCACACATCATCGGAACAATAGATGATAGTAATGGACAACTCGCCCATTATAATCTATTAGAAGTAATTCACGACTTCACAAGCAATAACGGTTGGGAAGTTTTGCGTTACGACACCACCAAAGCCAATCGTGAACTCATCATCAAAGGCAAAGGCTACAGCGGACAAGAACAAATCTACCTCTGCTTCTACACCTACCAAAGCGAAACCGCCGATTACTACAACATAGCAATGGGAACAGCCATTGGTTATGTAGCAGGTAATCCCATTACCACCCAACCCAATGTTATTTTTAGCGGTGTCCCTGCACATAACCGCCGTATCGATTATTGGCTTAGTCTCAGCCCTCAACGTATCACAGGTTTATTGCGTGTCGGTACACCCGTGTATGAGTCATTCTATTGTGGTAAATGCCTCCCTTATGCATTACCTAATCAATACCCATTGCCCTTAGTTTGTGGCGGTATGCTAAACGGAGCAAGTGCTACTCGTTTCTCAGAGTCTAGCCACTCCATGCCTTACAAAGGCAATCGGGCTAATTTTAGATTGTTCTTCAACAGTGGCGCATGGCTACAACCCGAGGTCTGGCCTTGGGTAAATACCAACCTCGTTGGCTCAAAATACCTAAGAAGCTGTAACGAAGCTTACACCTTACAGCGGCTTATCCTAACTGACAGCAATAACCTCTATGGCGAATTAGAAGGCATTGCTCATATTTCAGGTTTTGATAATGCCGTTGAAAACACCCTCGTCATTGATGGTGTTACGTGGGTGATCGGTCAGGATGTATCGCGAACAGGAGTAAATGATTATTACGCAATGAGGCTAGACGCATGAGTTATTACACAGCAACCGCAAGCACCGCCAATGCACTCTTAAGTGCTTTACAAAATGGCTGTACTGAAAATGGGTGGACGGTATCGGGTAGTCTGATCTACAAAAACAATTGTGTAATGGACGTGGCGATTAGTGGCAACGGTTTACGGGTTATTGGCGGAACAGGCCAAACAAATGGCGCATTAACAGGGCAAATACTATTAAATGGTAAAAATACATTAGCGGCCTCATTAGCAGGCGTTGCTCAATCCATTAGCTACCCGTTGACTTATCATTTACATGTATTCGATAAAGAAGTTTACCTGTTCGTTAATTACAACGTTGATAACTGGTCATATATTGCCTTTGGGCAAAGCCCCGTAGCAGGGATAACGGGGACGGGTAACTGGTACGGTGGTATTGGAACAGGGGGCGATAACTTCTCGGATATACGCAATATTAACAACCAAGGACAAAATGGGCATCATTTTAGTTTGCTATTTTCGACTATGACCCCCACTGGGAGTATAAGCAACCAAGGTCAACAGGTGAGAAGTTTTATTCATCATGGGCTAGACGGTAATGAATGGTCAGTCAGTGGCGAGGGTGTTGGTAGTATGACCGCTAGCGGATGGGCAGCTCTACCCAGTCAAGCCAGTGCAACGTTGGTGACCGCCCCGTTACTCAATCGACAACCGAACAGCTATAACGGTGAGGCCATTCTACTGCCTATCACGCCTGCGGTTTATCACCAAGCTAACAGTACACTGGTGATTGTGGGCAACTTAAAACAGGCACGCTACATCCGCATAGACAACTACGAGCCGGGGCAAATTATTACCTTGGGCGATACTAAGTATAAAGTCTATCCGTGGCTTAAAAAAAACACCGCTGCACGTAATGGTGAAAGTTACAACGGCTCAAATTATGACACCTTGAGACACAGTGGCACATTTGGCATTGCCGTACTGTATGGGGGAGAGTAAATGGCCGAAAAACTAGCCGTACAACTCACCGCGCCTCAAGGGGGGATTGATAATCCTAATCTATCGGGTGGGGTGTATGAGATTACAAGTGCGTGGCATCCTTACTCGCAATCTCTTGCTGAGCCAATGCTGTCAGGTACTATTGTTCGTAATAATTCTAATAAACCAAGTCGGGAGATCAAAGCAAGCTTAATTACTAGCTTCAGTGATGATTATTATCATCGTGTGCATATCTCACCTAGTCAATTAGAACTGGGCAATATTGCCAGTACTCAAGAGGTTACTTTCTATGTATGGAATGCCCACTTTACCCAAAAGCGGCTCACCGCCATTATAGGGATTAGCGAGGGTTTAGTATTAGACGGTAAAAAAGCCCCGTATGATTACCAAGCACTCGAAGAACAACAATACAAACTCACCGTTACACCTGACGGCTCAAGCGTCATTGATGACAGTATAGTTTTTGCCTTTGATGAGGAACGCCCCAGTATCATCATTACAGGTGACCGCATTGTCGCCTTTGCCTTTATGCCCAACTGGCAAGACGGCATTACCGAAACTCTCGAATGGTCAACGGATATTTTAACCAGTGAATCAGGCTTTGAACAACGAAGCGCGCTCTACTTAACACCACGGCGTACTTTGGAAGCAGACTTTATACTTCACCAAAACCAACGCCAATACTTTAATAACATGATGAGTTGGGGAGCGCGTAACTGGGCAATCCCTTTATGGCATTATATCCAGACATTAACCATAGCGGCTCAGCAAGGTGATAACTTTATTGGCTGTACCACACAAGACATAGAGTTTAGTGAAGGTGGCCTTATTTTATTATACCGTGATTTTACCACCTACGAGATCACCGAAGTATCGGCAATCAGTGAAGATGGCTTAACGCTGAAACGTTCGTTACAAGCCGACTGGAAAAAAGGAACACGTCTTTACCCGGCTAAATCAGCTTGCTTTGCTAAACAGCCCAGTCTTAGCCGTAAAACCGATAACTTACAACTGGCCTCTATCGAGTTTTTTATTGATGACACCAACCCTTTTAAGGGCGTTGCACCCGAAGAAACCTATCTAGGCTTCCCAGTGTTTATGATGAGACCTGAAGAATCGAATGATTTAACAAGCCAGTATCAACGCCTGCTTGAAACTGTAGATAACAAAATGGCCTTGCCGTTAGTATTTGATAAAAGCACCTACAGCTTTTTAGTGCAGAGCTACCGATGGCTAGGCATGGGCAGAACCGAACAACGACAATTTAGAGAGTTTATTTACTTTTTAAATGGTCAACAAAAAGCCGCTTGGATACCGAGCCATGCTGATGATTTAACCGTGGTGGACATCGTTAGTGCTACCGAGCCAGTACTTGTGATAGCTCCTTGTGGTTACAAACGCTTTGCAAGCAATGACCCTGATAAAAAACACCTCGTTATTTATTTAAATGACGGTACGCATTATTTCCGAAAGATCATCGATAGCGAAGCGATAGACGGTAAAGAACGCCTCGCACTGGATAGCCCATTGGGTAAGCAGCTAAAACCAAGCGATATTCGCCGTATTTGCTATATGCGGTTATGCCGTAGTAACAGTGATAGCGTAGAAATTAGCCATGTCACTGACAGTGAAGGGCTAGCGGCCAGTCAATTAACTTTTAAACGAGTACGTGACAATGAACTATAAACAAATTGAACAATCTTTAGCGAGCCGTACCCCGATACGGCTTTATACGTTCAAACTGGGAGCAGTACGTTGGGATTACAACACCAGTAGCGAGACCATTATCCGCAATAACATCAAATACAAAGCCCTTAAAGGCGGTCTTAGTGATCGTGGGATTATTGTCAGTGATGGTGGTATCAGTGATAACTTTACCCTAACCGCCCCGGCAACGATTGAAATCGCACCACTATTTCATAGCATGCCGCCCAGTTCACGGTTGACTCTGGAAGTGGCTAATACTCACTTGCAAACTGCAGAAGTCATTCCTGCATTTTGGGGGGTAGTCGATAGCGTGAACGATAAAACAGCCGCCACCGTTGAAATCATCGTAATTCCGAATGAAACCATGACCAATCGCCCTGGTGTCACCTTGGTTTATTCGCGTACCTGCGGGGCTATGATTTATGACCATCAATGCAAGGTCAACAAAGAACTCTACAAGGTTAGAACCACCCTGCAACAAATCGCCGTATCTGCCGTGACCGTGAGCGAGGCCGCAAATCATCCTGACGGATGGTTTAGTGGTGGTTTTATTGAATACACCGACAGCAATGGCGAGTTGGATCGTCGATATATCGAACAGCATATTGGGGCAGAATTATATTTATGGGGTGAAACACAAGGTTTAAATCAAGGCCAAACAATTAGCCTCTATGCAGGGTGCAACGGCTCACCTGATGCCTGCGCTAATAAATTCGATAACTCACTCAACCGCCAAGCGTTCGACCATTTACAAGGGTGGTCACCTTTTGACGGTAGCCAGATATTTTAAGGAGGCGTGATATGTTTACAATGATTGCAATGGTTGTGATGGTAGCCATTAGCCTATTTACTCAACCAAAAACACAAAAGCCCAAACCACAAGCAATGAATGCCGATGACATGCCACGCTGCGAGGAAGGCAACAGTAAAGCCATCGCCTTTGGTCAAGTTAAAACCAAGGATTATATTGTTTTCTGGTGTGGTGGCTTTTATACCAAAGCCATTAAACAAAAAGGCGGTAAAAAATGATGATTACGATTGATCACGTCAGAGCGTATGGCTACTGCGGTAAGGTATCAAAAGAGTTTGCAGATCAACACAATATCAACTGGTGGTCTTTTTTAAGGCATGGCGTTGACTCAGATATTTTAATTGGGACAGGAAATGCATTAGTTATTGAGCTAGTAAAAAAAGTACAGGAGAACGAACATGGGCATGGGTAGTAAATCAACCGTGATCGGTTATGAATACAATGGTACTGTTCACTCAGGCATTGGCCTTGCTATGGACGAGCTTTATCAAATTAATATTGGCGATAAAACCGCATGGACTGGCTCCATTAAACAAAATGGCTCAATTTTTATTGATAAATATAATTTATTTGGCGGTAAAAAAGGCGAAGGCGGGGTACGTGGAACGCTTGATGTCATGTTTGGCGGTGAGACGCAAGGACAAAATGCTAAACTAACTCGTTATTTAGGTAATAAAATCCCTGCTTTTCGTGGCACAGTAACCACGGTGTTTACTGGTATGTTAGCCGCGATGAACTGGTATCCCAAAACATGGAACTTTTATTATCGGCGCATCAAATCAGGATGGCCTGATAATACGCCGTTCTATCCTGAGACCATCGAAATAAGCCTCGCTAACGGGCAAATCAAAGCCATGAACCCTGCTCACATCCTCTATGAAAGCTATATTAGCAATACATGGGGCGCAGGCATACCGCGTGCCATGATGGACGATGAAGCCTACAAAAAAGTAGCAGATACGCTTTATGCAGAAGGTTTTGGCCTATGTTTTGAATGGAAAGCCACCGACGACTTAAAAAATTTAAGGGAATATGTTTGTAACCATATCGACGCGATACTTGGAACTGACCCCAAAACAGGCAAAAATACCATTCGTTTAATCCGTGATGATTATGCGGTGGAAGATTTACCCGTGTTTGATGAGGACAGCGGATTACTGGAGATTAAACTACAAGCTTCAAACAATACCGAAGTCCCCTCGCAAATCATTGTTAAATTTAATGATGCCATTACTTTTCAAGAGCGTACAGCGTATGCAACCAACCCCGCGGTGGCTCAAGGGCAAATCGGGCGAAACACCGAAACCAACGAATACTTAGGTATTCCAATCGGTGAACTGGCGACCCGTGTAGCCTATCGTGATCTAAAAGCCAAAACCAGTGGCATTAAAAGTGCCTCTATCAAACTAGATCGCAGAGCTTACGACATAGTCAATGGTCAACCCTTTAGAATAAAAACTAAATACCGTACTAATAACATTGATTTGGTTGTACGGGCTACCAAGAGAAAAGAAAACTTCTTAACGGATGGCTCGATCACGATGGACGTGGTGCAAGACGTATTCTCAACACCGAAAGTGGCCTTTATGCCGATACCCGATGCACCCAATAGACCTGAACCACAGCCACCTGTACCGATTATTGATAGCCGTGTACTAGAAGCCACTTATCGAGACCTTGTATTAACCTTAGACCCTGCTAATCTTGAAAAAATTGATAGCAGTTCCGGCTTTATTTATGCCGTGGCACAATCACCCGCAAACCAATGCTATAGCTACGACATTGTGAGCCGCGTTAAAGGTGCTGCCAACTTTAGCGAGGCGGATGACACGGGGGCATGGTGTGCGACGGCCTTAATCGCCAGTGATATTGGCTATAAGGACACGATTATCCATATTCAAGATGGGCAACTCTTAGAGGATGTTGAAATTGGTAGTGCGGCACTGATTGATGACGAGATCGTTCGTATTGATGGACTTGATCTCGCTAATAACCAAATCACCCTTGGGCGTGGTTGTGTCGATACTGTACCGACTAAACATAGTAAAGGGGTAATGATTTGGTTTATTGACAGCTCAGAAACAACCGACGGCGTAGAGTATAGCTACAACAATAATGTCGAAATAAAACTACTGCCCAATACTTTTAGAGAACGCCTAGAACAAAGCCAAGCTGAAACAAAGGCGATTAATGTTCAAGCCAGACAAGGACGACCTTATCCGCCGGGCAATCTTAAAATTAATGGTGCAGCGTATCCTGAAAAAGTTAATGCAGCTGCTCTCAATATTACATGGTCAGGCCGTCATCGTTTATTACAAGCGGATAAATTGATTGATACAACTGCTACTGATACTGGGGAAGAAGCCAATACGCGTTATAATTTAACGGTTTATCTAAACGATACACTATATAAAAAAGAGCAAGGCTTAACTGCCAAAGACTACTCGTTTACTCTAACAACTATCAGCGAACATCAAAGCTTATTGCATTTTGATAACAACATTATCGATGAAGCGGGCACTGTATGGACAAATAATGGCGTAACCTTTGAAAACTCACCTGATAAGCCATTTAATCAGCAAGCAATATTCGACAACAATCGATTTATCCAAACCACCGATAATAAAAACCTATCCATTGGTGCAGAAGATGATTTTACTTTCAGCTTTTGGGTTGAACCAACCTCGCTGACTAATAGTTATGCAACCATTATTGCTAATGGCTATAGCTCATGGGGTACGGGGGCGTGTTTTATTAACTTATGGGGTGAAAACTGCCCTAACTCAATACTTAAATCAAGAATAGGTTTAGGAAGTTATGAGAGTTCTTACAGTTACGGCTATACCTCTATATTATCAAATACAACGATTGAGGTAGGTAAACGCTACCATGTGGCTATTACGCGCAATAAAGGCACGATACGCTTGTTTTTAAATGGTGTTTTAGACGCAGAGCGTACAGGCAATAAACTTGTTTTTGATTTTTCAAAGTATGGTAAAACAGTTATCGGGCGAGATTATAACAATGCCGCGCCTAGCTGCTTTTTACAGGCTAAACTCGATGAGTTTTTATTTACAAAGCAAGCCTTGTATACAACAAATTTTACCCCACCTACTGAACCTTATAGCAATAGTAGTGAAACAAGGGTGAAAGTTGAGCTTGAAGCAGAGCGCGATGGCTTGACCAGTTATCAAAAGCATAGTTATTCGTTTAAGGTGGGAGAGTAGAATAGGAAGTGCTAGGCGTTCCGAAATGGAAGCGCCTAATCATGTACTGGGCTGTTAGGGTATTTGGCAGAGGGAGTTATTAAGTGCTTTCTTTATTTTTTTTTATACCACTATCTAAGTGATTTAAAAAGTCATGCACTTCTTCACTGCTTTCAAAGAACCGTTTTGGAATTATAAAGAATAAATTTTGTTGATAGTAAGCTAATATATAATTTTCATCTTGAACTGTTTGGCAATATGCACTCCATTTATGCTTATGCTCGGAGATATCAGAGTGTGCAGATAGATTATTTTGATCCCATGTTAATATATAAGAGTGATGTAATATTTTATTTTTCCTCCATGTATTCTTTGCTGTATATTTTGCTATGAATGGCATTAAGAATACAATAAAACCAAGTAAAAAAAAGAGGAGGCCAAGATAACTTATAGCATGGCTAATAAATTCATAACTGGTATGCTTTCCTAAGCAAATAGAGATACCCAGAAAAAGTATACCTATCAATATTAAATACCAGCGCAGAGGTACTAGAACTCTATATATAAGAATCCTAGAATTTTGAATATGTAGTCTATAAACTAAAATCAAGTCTTGTTCGGTAAGTATGATAGTTTTCAATTTATATTCCTTTGATAACTAATTAAAGCTATCCCTAGTTAATGGCCAGAGCTAGTATAGGATAATCAATTAAACAATATTTTCCAAATTAGGAAGATTTCTACCATCGGCTAACTACTCAGATAAGTCACTAGCCCTGTAGGTTAGGGCTAGTTTAGATTTACTTGAGTTAACTTAATGATCTTGAGCTAGTATAACCACTTATAATATGATCGTGGAGCTTTGTGCCAAAATCAGTTTGCAACATTCTACTGACTTCCAGTAGGTTATATTCTTTGTAATATTTATAAATCCATTCCATGCTATTAATTAGGCAAGATAGATTGGTTTGATTTACGGCTACTTGTCTGCTTGTTGTTATTTCTTTAGATATGTACTCACCCTCTAACGCTACCTTATGAACATACTCTACAGCTTGAGATAATTGATCTTGTGGTAAATCTTCGATAGAGGCTACATTAAAGCGCTGATGAACGATTGAGTAAGCCTCTGAGTAAGTAATAGCTTTCTTGCTTACTAGAAGATTAACGGCATCTCTTAACGGTGTTCTTTGATCTACTGTGGTTTTTACTTTCTTTTTAACTTCACCTGTAGTCCAATATTCAAATAGAACATCGTCACATTCATTCTGATACTGAATTACTCTATCCTTAATTTCAGGCTTAACTTTATTCGGACTAATTGTTTGTAGCCATCCAGCAAGTTTGCGAAGTGGTAAGCATATCATTGATTGAGAACCACTTTTTGTAGGTATAACGATTTCCGTTACACCTTTAGCAAACCTATTTTTAATTTTTTCTAATTGAGATTGCCATGTTAAACCCATGCCCTCAACAATAGGCTTCATAGGTGTGTATGGTTCGTTATTGATATTAACAATAAAAAGATTTGTGCCATGAAATGGAACTGTAATTTGATTAGACATATTAGTGTCTCCTTGTAATTTAAGAGACTACCGTTAATCCTTCCACAGATTAGGGCGGTAGCATTGCACAGGGTGGAAGACTAGCTACAAGGAACTAGCAACCCTTTCGGGTTCCCATGCAACACTACCATAGAATAGGCAATAAAAAAGCACCTATAGGTTATGGGTGCTGTTGCACCTTGTAACTTTAAAGCAGGCTTCCACACCTGACCACATGATTTAATGTAGTGATCATATATTTACCTATTGAGTTTCGTTTGTCAAGTTCCTACAATGTGCGTAGCATTATTTAAAAACTCTCAAGAAAAAGGCATGAGCTTTAATGACTCTCTTAATTACGCTATAGAAAAGGCAAATAAGTTAACTGGCATCAATAGCAATAAACAAGAAAGCACAAAGAAAACTACTCTAAGTAAAGAGCAGATTGAGGAGCAATTAGAACGAGCAAGACAAGCATCGCCTCAAGTTTCGAGAAAGGGGACTACTGGTAATGCGATTTCTGTTGATCCATCTAAAATGACAGAGGAGGAGTACGATAGATTTAGGGAGTCGGGCGGGAAGTTTAATTTCGAATAAATAAATATAATTAAGTAGCCATTGTTAATGATGGCTACTGAAATTTTAGGTGAGTGACAAAGATTACTATCAATTACATTGTTTTAATTCTAAATAAGAAACCTTGCATTTTTTGAGCTGAAGTATGGAGCAAATTCCAGATGAAGCATTTTTCTATAATCAAGGCTAGAAGATGGTTTAAATACTTGTCTTGGATAACCTATTAAAAAACCAAGCTTTTCATTTTGTTCTAAATTAAAGATCTCTTCGGCTATTTGTCTATCTCGTACATCCCATATTGGAATAATACAAATAGTAATAACTCTACTACAGAGCTCCATGGCAATTACTCTCTTTGCTAGACTTAATCCAAGCTTAAATACGTTTCTATCGAATTCTACAATAATATTAAAGCCCAATAATTCATTATCATGACGAGTTACATAAAAGGGCATCACTTCATTAATATATTGCAAGTACAAAAATTTACCATATAACCAATCCAAGACAATTTTTGAAGCATCAGTATTAGGGGGAAGTTCGCCTAGGCCATGAGATTTATGGTTGATATCTCGTATTTCTTCGATTGCGTCATTTGTTACCTTTGTTTTAAGTTTTGGTTTTGCATAGCTCAAAAAGCTTTCAGTACTATACATATAAAACCTTTCGATTTTTGCTTCTCTAGTTATTTCATCAACTAATTCTGGTCTAACTCCTAATGTTTTAGTTCCGTCACTCTCAACTTGCAACCACCAATCTGATTTATTATCATCAGTAATAAAAATAATGTCTGTCAAAGATTCGTCTTTGGCATATTCAATGATTTGTTTCCAAATAAGGAAATCACCGTATTTACGCTTGTATGTTATTCCTCCATATATGAACCCGTCAGGCTTCTCTTTATCTTTCTCTGCGTCCATAAAACCAGGGGGAATTGAATTTTTATATCGATTTTCGGCCTCTTTAAAAAGGTCATCAATTCCCTTTTGATCTGCTGGTGGATTACCAACTCTATTATCAAATAGCTTGTCGATTCTGTTACGTATTTCATCCTCTGAACTTACATTAATACTCTGCTGTTTAAGATTATCTAACTCTTTAATAAAGGCATTTTTAGCGGAATCAATATTTTTTAATAATTGGTCTGGATTAATATGGCTATGACGATTTTTAAGTTTGAGTGCTGCTAAATCTGCTTCAATTTTAGATATATTTTTAGAGATAGAATCGTTGACTTCATTGTATTTTTTATGTTGTTCCGCTATGACTTTTAATCTGTTTCGTTGAAATTCTAATCCAACATGATAAGGAATCCATACTCTATTATTCAATTCTTTAATAACAGAAAGAAGTTCTTTTCTAGTTGACTCTTTATACCGGTATAAATTCAGCAGAACATTTGTATCAAAAATAAAAATTGCATTTTCCCATAGCTTGTCAAAGTCAGAGGGTGAGAGTTGGTAATAGCCTTTAAATTTGTTTTTCATAATTAGCTTTAAGACATCCTTTCATGAACATTAATGTAATGAATATAAACAACCGTTTTATTGCTAGCTACTAAACGCACTTTTAAATTATTATATTACAATCCTATTTCAAAGCTATATCTAAATTATAGTTATGTTATCTATCCATTAGCGGTAAAGCTCGCTCACTAAGTATAGTGCCTTCGTCATCTGGACGTAAAATAGGCATGCGCCGACAGCATTTAAAGGTCGATTATTTGCCCATAAAGAGAGGAGTGTCAAGTTCTTAGAATGTCGTAGAGATACATAATTATGAATGTTATATAATTATGTTATGAATGAAGTAAAAATATTAGGCAGTATTGCAGATAGTCAAATATCAATACCGTTAGCCTTAGAAAGTGTCAGAGCTGGTTATCCAGTCGAAACCAATGCATATGTTCAAAGCATAAAATTAACGGACTATGTAACCACCAACCCAGCCGCAACCTTTTATGCACGAAGCTCGGTAACTGTTAAGAGTATAGGTATTAGCGAAAACGATATACTTATCATAGATAGATCAATAGAGCCTGAACACAATCATATTGTGGTAGCTATTTACCAGGGTGAACATGTTATCCGTCGAGTACACAATAGAGACAATGCTCTATATTTAGTATCGCCTGATGAAACAGTAAAGCCTGTGAGATTGGTCGATCCTCTTGAACAAATATTCGGTGTAATAGTTTACAATATCCATTCTCTTAAAGGAATGAAATAAAAAGCCCTGCTGTCTTTGCAAGGTAGTAGATTGCTAAAGTGTAAGCAAATAAAATAAATTAAGGTGAACTATGCAAATATCTGATAACTTGATTGTGTTCAATTCTAAACATTGGGTAGTTAATCACCGAAAAGATTCTAAACTTTCTGGTTATTTAATAATGCAACCCATTTGTAGCTCAGCAAATTGCAATAGTTTATCAATAGAAGCGTTAAAAGAGATGGGAAGCATTATAGCCCGTACTGAAGGTATAATTAAAAAAATATGCAATCCTCAATATCTTTACATAAGTAAGTATGGGCATACGCCAGATACACCTTTCCATTTTCATTTTATTCCAGTATATCAATGGGTTATTGATTTGTTTTGGAGTGATGAAAGATATAGAGAATTAAGCAAATTTGGTGATCCTAGTTTGAGCCACTTAACTGATGGTGCTGAACTAACTTTTTTTATTTGGCGAGAATTTTGCGAAAAAGAACTGCCTCCCAAAATTCAAGGTATTTCGGCACAAGAAATGATTAAAAAAATCAAGGCTGAGTTTTTAAGCATTTAAATTTTATTATGAATAATATCTTTACGAATCACCTCTCTATCAACTACATTCTTAGCTAGTACAGATTTTTTAGTAGTTGCTCACTAAATGCTTGTGCCTTTTATGATATGGTCGTGATTATTTCATTTTCCTAAACTCCGGAGGTGCTATTGGATTTTTGTCACTTGTATTAAATTTATGCTAAACTTTTTTATGCATAAAATTCTTTTAATCCTTTTGTTTCCCTTGACATGCCTAGCCCAACCAAAGACTTTTAGTGAGTCTAAAAAGCTTGCTGATCAAATCTACTTTGATAACAAAACAGAGCTATATTGCGGCTGTAGTTATCAGGGTAAACAGATTAATCTAAAAAGCTGTGGTTACATCCCTAGAAAGAATCAACAAAGGGCGAGTAGGGTAGAATGGGAACATGTTGTACCTGCTGCTGTATTTGGTAAACAGCTTCAATGCTGGCAAAAGGGCAAGCGTAAAGGATGTGTTAAGAACGATCCTAAATACAACCTCATAGAAGCCGATCTGCATAACCTAATTCCTGTTATTGGCGAAGTTAATGCAGACAGAAATGACTTCCAATATGCTTGGCTACCTGAAAAGCCTACCAAATATGGGCAATGTCAAACCGTTATTGATTTCAAGAAACGAAAGATGATGCCACGGAAAGAGGTTAGGGGTATCGTTGCTCGTATTAGCCTGTACATGTATGACCGCTATAATCTCAAACTATCCAAACAAGATAGGCAGCTATTCGAAGCGTGGAGTAAAACCTATCCTGTAACCCAGTGGGAAAAGACTCGTAATCAAAGAACCGCTTGCATAATGGGATGGGGTAATGATTATGTGTCTAGGGTTAGTTTGAGCATGTGTAAGTCTAATCAAACACCTTAAAATCAAAGTCGATACTATCCGCCCATTCTTGCATAAAAATGCTATTATATAAGCTCATAATTATTTATAACGTATTGATTTAATTATAGCTAAATGTCTAGTATTGTCAGGCTTTGGCACCCATATATAGATATGATAAATGCTTAACATATTGATATTTAAATATTTATTTTTAATAAATGGTATTATGGTTAGAAATATACGCATCGGTGTATTTTATAACAATCCCCCACTTTTTTATTATTGACCGGTATCCTCAATTAAACACTTTAAAGATTGATAACTAATTCGTTTTAATTGATACGAGTTAATTATTTTGATCTATTTTTATAATAAAGTGTAACCCATATAATTTATCCTTTCAGAATGTAGTGGATATTTTTTTAGTTTGTATCTGCTATAACTAATTCGTTTTAATCAAATAACCCATCATGGTCAAGTTATGAGAACTATCCTTCCAGAGTTGGTTTGTCCTGCCGGGAATTTACCCGCTTTAAAAGCAGCAGTTGATAATGGTGCAGACACTGTTTATATGGGGTTGAAAAATACTACCAATGCACGTAATTTTGCAGGGCTGAATTTTGATACGAGATCAGCCATAGAGGGTATAGCATATGCCCACCGACATGGCAAAAAAGTATTATTGGCGATTAATACTTATGCACAAGCTGGCGAAGTAGATAAATGGTATACAGCTATAGATCAAGCAGCAGAATTAGGAGTTGATGCGATTATTTTAGCCGATATGGGGTTATTAGATTATGCGCATCGAACACACCCCAATTTGAGATTACATTTGTCTGTGCAGGGTTCAGCCACTAATTATGAGGCGATCAATTTGGCACGTGAGTTATTTAATATTCAGCGCGTTGTATTGCCAAGGGTCTTAACCGTGGCGCAAGTGGCTAAAGTGATACAAAATACAGAAGTTGAAGTTGAAGTATTTGGTTTTGGGAGCTTGTGTGTCATGGTGGAGGGGCGTTGCCTACTTTCAAGTTATGCCACCGGTGAGTCTCCTAATACCCATGGCGTTTGCTCACCTGCTAAATTTGTTCGCTGGGAGAAAACTCAGCAAACACTCAATGCCCGATTAAATGAAGTCCTTATTGACCAATACGCTGCAAGCGAACCTGCTGGGTATCCCACATTATGTAAAGGCCGTTTTTGCGTTGAAGATGATACTTATTATGCATTAGAAGAGCCAACAAGCTTAAATATTATAGAAATTCTTCCAGAGTTACTTAATATTGGTGTGGCAGCTATCAAGGTAGAAGGGCGCCAACGTAGTCCTGCTTATACTGCACAAGTCACCAAGGTGTTAAGAAAGGCCATCGATTTGGCAGTAAATAATCCTGTTAACTTCGTTATTAATAATGAATGGCAACAGAGTTTGGCCAAGTTATCTGAAGGGCAGCAGGCAACATTAGGGGCTTATAGCCGTCCTTGGAAATAATGAGGCATTTAAATGAAGCATAAGTTAGCACTTTCTTTAGGCCCTATTTTGTTTTTCTGGTCTAAAAAGCAAGTATTAGATTTTTATCAACAAATGATCGATCAACCGTTAAACACGATTTATCTTGGTGAATCCATTTGTTCTCGTCGACAAGAAATGCGTTTTGATGACTGGTTTGGTCTAGCAAAAGATATTGCGTGTGCGGGTAAAAAAGTAGTCTTCTCATCACAAGTTCTATTAGAAAGCGAATCAGATTTAAAACGTTTACGTAAATTAGTTGATCAAGGTGTTTTTAAAGTAGAAGCTAATGATATGGGTGCTGTTAAGCTAGCCAGAGATCATGGCTTAACCTTTGTAGCAGGGCAGACGCTCAATATTTATAACGAGCAAACCTTAGCATTTTTTAGAAAGCTAGGTGCAGTTCGTTGGGTGCCTCCTATTGAAATGCCTGCAACAAAGTTAACAACAATATTAAATGAAACAACGAACATTGATTGTGAAGTATTTGGTTGGGGTAAGTTGCCTTTAGCCTTTTCATCGCGTTGTTTTACAGCACGCTATTACAATTTAAAAAAGGATAGCTGCGAGTTTAAGTGCCAAGAGCACCCTGATGCGATTACTGTGAATACCCGTGATGGACAGTCATTTTTAACAATTAATGGCATTCAAACGATGTCTGCTAATTGTCACAGCCTCATATGTCATTATCAACAGATGGAGGCACTGGGTATTAAGCTATTACGTTTATCACCACAATCACAGCATATGATTGAGGTGATACAAATTCATCATGCTGTGATCAATGGACAGTTAGCCATAGGCGATGCATTAACGCAGTTAAAATCATTTGCTGAGCATGCGTTAATTGACGGTTACTGGCAAGGTCAGCCAGGTATTGCAGCTATTGAGGAGTGTCACTATGCAACTTCCTGATATTAAGATTCCTTCTTTTGTCAAACAGGTAACGAAAAGATTACCCCGTAAGCCTGTGCAGTATGGTTTAGTTATAGCGCTTAATCAATTACTACGCAAAGAAGTTTTACCTGCCGACATGACATTACTAGCGGGTAAACAATTTGAAATAGTGATTGATGATTTGGGATTGGTTATCAATTTTACCGCAAATGAGCAAAAATTTATTGTCAGTCACTATCAGGGTGAGCCAGACTTACGCTTCATTGCTGAGATGATTGATTTTAGTAAAATGATATTAAGAAAAGAAGACCCTGATACGTTATTTTTTAATCGAAAATTACAAATTGAGGGAGACACTGAGTTAGGGCTCATTGTTAAAAACTTGCTGGATAGTATTGATTGGTCTACGGTTCCTTTTATGAAGTCTATTGTTGACTAATAGCTAGCTTAATCGAATAAAAAATATATAATTAACAATACGTAAACATAGGATTTTTATAATGAACTATGATTGTATCGTATTGGGAGCTGGTATTGTTGGGGTTAGTAGTGCATTACAGCTACAAGCAAGAGGTCGCAGTGTTTGTTTAATTGATAAGCTAGCCCCCGGTGAGGGAACGAGCTTTGGTAATGCAGGGCTTATTGAACGAAGCAGCGTTATCCCCTATGGCTTTCCACGAGAGTTTGACAAACTTATCCGCTATGCTCTCAATAATCAAAGCGATGTTCGCTATGACTTTTCTTATTTACCTAAAATAACCCCTTGGTTAGCCAGTTATTGGTGGCATTCCTCACCTAAGCGTTTAGCTCAAGCTGCGGTTGAAATGTGGCCATTATTACAACGCTGTGTGACAGAGCATGATAAGTGGATTACTTTAGCCAATGCCCAAGATTTAGTTCGAGCAAAAGGTTGGATTGAGGTGTTTAGAGAAACACTTTCTTTTGAACATGCTAAGTGTGATTTAGATGAGTTAGGCTTTTATCAGTTAAATTATGATGTGCTTAATACAGAACAGCTACTTGTTAGGGAGCCGACCCTAAAGCCTATTGTCAAAGGGGGCATTCATTGGCTAGACCCTAAAACAGTGACTGACCCTAGCCAACTGGCTAAACGTTATGCGCAGCTATTTGTTAAGTTAGGGGGAACGCTATTAAACGGCGATGCGCAACGACTTAAACAAAAAAATAATGGGTGGGCCTTGCAAACAGATGAGCAACTACTTGAGTCTGATAATGTTGTAGTTGCTTTAGGCTTTAATTCTCCTGAGTTAGTAAGCCGATTTGGTTATAAAATACCATTGGCGGTTAAGCGAGGTTATCACAAACATTATCGTGTTGAAGCTGATCATGTATTACAGCAACCGATTTGTGACCATCTTGCAGGTTTTATATTAGCCCCCATGACAAATGGCATTCGTTTAACAACAGGGGCTGAGTTTACTGATCCTAATCTGCCTGCTAAAGATATCCAAATTAATAGGGCAGAGGCTATTGCTCGCACGCTATATCCATTAGGTGAGGCTGTTGAGTCTACGCCTTGGCTAGGTCGTCGACCTTGTATTAATGACATGCGTCCTGTCATTGGTAAAGCCCCAAAAGCAAAAGGGCTATGGGTTAATTTTGGTCATGCCCATCATGGTTTGACTTTAGGGCCCATTTCAGGCAGGTTGTTGGCCGATCTTATGACCGAGGATAAACCCTTTACAGATCCCGCACCATACAGTATTCAGCGTTTTACTTAGCTATTCATAATGCCAAGTTTTACAGGTTGTTCTGCTTTGGTGTTATGGGCTTTTTCTAACCATTCATCGGCAAGGGCTTCGTCCTTTTCTACGCCTAACCCTTGTGAGTACAAATAAGAGAGGTTATTCATGGCATTTGCATTGCCTTTTTCTGCGGCCATGAGAAAGTAGTCTTTAGCTTTTACGTAATCAAGTTCAACGCCTAAGCCTTCTGTATAAATATTTCCAAGATTGCTTAACGCATCAGCATTACCCAGTGATGCTGATTTTTCATACCATGCACGCATTTTTTGTTTGTCTGCCTCAACACCTAACCCTTTATAGTGGAATAGTGCAAGGTAGTTCATTGCGCTACTATGGTTTTGTTCGGCTGCTTTCAAAAAGTAATTAATGGCCTGTTTATAATCTTGTGGAAACTCCATTAACCCATTGGCATGAAAATAACCAATCTCATAGAGAGAATCAAAGTTCCCCTGTTCAACTGAGGCTAAAAGCCCTTTATGGTAAAGTTTATAGTCAAATTTCTCTTGGTGGTGCATGTTGCAATAAGTGACATAAATGATGAGTGCCTCTCGGCTGCCTTCTGCAACGAGTTGGTATATTTCTGGATTAAGGCGTTTAGGTTTATTACTTAGCTTTCGTAATAGTTTGATAATGAAATTCATAGTCTACTCAAATATAAGTTAATTTAAAGTGGAACTGATCTTGGGTTATTTTATCCAATTATGAACGGAGTTTGATTTTTTTTGGTTTTTTTTTGAAAAAAAAATAGGCTATCGATAAACTAAAGCCTAAATTATCTTTGTTGTAATTAGATTGGTTGGCATTTGTTAAACCAAGAGATTGTTATGATTAAGAAACAGTTATATCTAGTAAGTTTATTATTTTTTATGCTGCCTACCCTCTCTTATGCAGGGTGTGCCGTGCTGTCAAATGATAAGCTTTCAGCCGTTAAAGAGCCCTTAGTTCAATTATTACAAATTGAAGATGTAGATGCTCAGTATGGGTATGTTCCCACAGACGCTATTAAATATATCGACAATTTAAAGTTGGCACTTATTGCGCTGATTAATGAAAGGGTGGCGTGTGAAAATAACCTATCTATTAATCCTACACAAGTACAACAAGACTTATTAAATGCATTGCAACTTTCTGAACTAGCCGAAGCCGAAGCGATTTATGGGTATGATTTAAAAATATCAGTAGATAGGCCTAAAAATACACCGAATCTAATGGTTGTTCAGGCTGGTTTTGGTATTCCCTGTGGTGATGATAATATTTTACTCGTGTATCGCTTTAGAGGGGAAAGTTGGCATTTAGATTTGGTTTGGAAAAGTAAGCCTTATAATATGATAACTGGCGCGTTTAGTAGCTATATTGATCATTTGGTTTTACCTGCTAATAAAAATGAATCGACTAAAGTCCTAGCTTTACATTCTTCTGCTGACTGTACTACAAATTGGCAGCCTTTGGTATTTGATGTGATTAAATTAGCGGATGACCATAATCCACAAATGGTTCTTATGCATCAGAAAATCATAACCTATCGAGGAAGAGGGTTAGTTAATATTAATAAGTTAGAGAATGGCTTTGAGTTACAAGCTAGTGTCGCAATGCTTGACCCAGATTTAGGGGCTCGTCGATCTTTTTATCGTTATCGCATAGACAATAACAAAATTATTCGTGAACAACCCCTTGCCAAAACCCCGCGTGATTTTGTGGATGAGTGGCTAATTTTAGGAAAAGAAGAGTTAGAAAGGTTTTCAAATAGTGAAAATACAGCTTTATTATTACAGCAGCAAGCAAAGTTAAAAGATAGAGGCGGTTTTTATGGGGCAACAAAATATTGTAAAAAAGAAGAGTTGTACGAGGTAGAAGTGATATTTAATGGCACTAAAGAAATGGATGCTGAAACGCTGCAATATTTTTATGTTAAACCCATCAAAAATGGTTATTTGATGCAATCTATCGCTTCGTATCCTAACAAAAGGTGTTATACAACAGGTGGTATCAATTAGGCCTCTATTATTATAGTGGAAGATTACTTGCAATTTTTTAAACAGAAGATAAGCCACCTTTTTGATGCTTTTGTTGAGCGGCGTCGGTTGGCAAATCAAGTTATTTTTGAAGGCAATGAGTTGGTCTTTAAAGCACTAGGGCATCTAGCAAATAGTCAGTTAGAAAGTAAGTGTCATCGTCAACAGCTTGATCAAGAAATCGCATTGCAGCCACTGTCTCATGAGCAAGTACAACTAGCTTATCAACACTATTTAATGGGTAAAACGTTAGAGACAGATGTTTTGGAAGCTTCTTTGCGTTATTTTAAAGGCTGTGAACTAGAAAAAGAGCTTTTTCTACAACGGTGTTGGCGGATGATTTGGGCTGATCGGCACCTTGGTACGAGAGAGTATCAATTGGTTCATCTATTCGGCTTCTGGTTTGGCTGGGAGCGTGCCCGTATTGAAAAAGTAGGTATACCTTATCGCCCTGTTTTTCTTTCTCAGGAACATCAACAAGCATTAGTTTTATTAGAGGTTTTAGTCGATAGTCCAAATACATTCATTAAGCAACAATACAAACGGCAGTTAGCACGTTATCATCCTGACAAGGTTATCAGTTCAGGAGGCAGTGATGAGGCTATTAATCAAGCAACCATCATGACGATTAAAATACATGAGGCTTATGCATTAATACGTATGATGCATGGCTTCTAGGAAACGCATATTATAGGTTTTTTATGTCATTACCCAGTTCTGTACGTTACACCATTAAATTTCTTATGGCGATGATTCTAACGGGAGTTATCGCTGGTTTAGTGGGGGTGGTTTTATCACTTATTTTACATGTGGTTCAGCACATAGCCTTTGGTTATAACTTAAATGAAGTCTTTTCAACAGATAATTTTCTTGAAGCGGTTAATGCCTCATCCCCTTTGCGTAGAGTTTTGGCTTTAGTGGCTTGTGGGGTTGTTGTTGGTGTTGGTTGGTGGGCGCTTTATCGATACGGTAAAAAAACCATGACCATTGAACAAGCAGTTAAAAATGAACCGCATCAGATGCCTGTATTTACAACCGTGGTGCATGGTTTACTTCAAATGGTTTCGGTGGGATTGGGCTCTCCTCTTGGGAGAGAGTTAGCCCCCCGTGAAGTCAGCGCTTCTTTTGTTGGTTGGCTTTCTCAAAAAATGGAATTAACCGAGCCTGACATCAAAATATTGGTGGCCTGTGGTGCAGGAGCAGGCTTGGCAGCTGTTTATAATGTCCCCTTGGCTGGCGCATTATTTACTTTAGAGGTTTTGCTTGTCAGTGCACGTTGGCAATGTGTTGCCCCTGCTATTTTTACCTCCACATTGGCAGCGGTTATTGCATGGGCGGGCTTGGGTGATGAGCAACAATACCATATTTCAGTCATGCAGCTAAGTTACTCGTTAGTGGCGTGGTCGGTGGTTATCGGGCCTATTATTGGTGTTGCTGCTTTTTATTTTGTAAAGATAACTGCAGCGGCTAAAAAAGCCGCGCCTAAAGATGCCAAACTAATACCACTGGCATTGATTAACTTTTTATTGATTGGCGTGTTAGCGATTCCTTATCCAGAATTATTGGGAAATGGGAAGGAGCCTTTACAGTTAGGCTTTGATGGTTCTTTAACTATACAGCTTGTGGCTACGTTGCTTGTGATACGTTTTTTTATTACTGTCACTTCTTTACGAGTGGGTGCAAAGGGGGGATTACTTACTCCAGGGTTAATGCATGGTGGTTTGATTGCTATTTTATTTGGTAGTCTTTGGAATTATGTATTTCCTGCTGCGCCTATGGGGGCTTATGCCATTATCGGTGCAACAGCCTTTCTAGCGTGTTCAATGAAAATGCCGCTGACTGCGATTGTGCTTGTATTGGAACTAACAGGGGTTAATCATGATAGTTTAGTTCCTATGCTATTTGCTCTGGTCGGGGCAATTGGCGTGTTTAACTTGCTTAAACAAGTCAGTAGCAATAAAGAGATAACTCCCATAAAGGAGTAACAAAAGTGAAAGCTATTTCAATTACGGGCGTTACTTATTTTTCGTTAACCGATGAAGATATCTTTTTTAAATGGCTTGAAAGTATAGACAGTATTCAAGTGATGGACGGAGAGCTAAGAACACTTTATGTAACGGTTGACGAAGCATTACTTGATGAATCAGCTTTAGATGAGCTTTGGGCTGTTTTTAAACGTTTTAAAATACCTTTAAGTGAGTTGAAACCCTCGAACTGTGAAACGTCTAATGCATGGTTCAAGAAAAAAAGATTGGTTAAACATTGAGTTTGTAATCAACCCAATGATTGCATGGTGTATAATCGTCCTCTTTAATTGGCTACTAGTGGAGCTATAACTTCGTGTCTGTTCTTGCCCTTCCTAAACTATCAAAGACCTCAAATAAACTACAATGGGGAAATTTAGTAGGTGCTTCTTTTGGTTTAGTTGTAGCCGAAGCCGCCTCAGCCTATCAGCATTTTACTTTGGTTTTAACACCGGATACTGCAAGTGCAGATCGATTAAGTCGTGAGCTAAAGTTTTTTGCGCCTCACACGACCGTACTTAACTTTCCTGACTGGGAAACGTTGCCTTATGATGTATTCTCCCCCCATCAAGACATTATTTCACAACGAATATCGACCCTATACCAATTACCTAACATTAAACAAGGTATTTTAGTCGTTCCTATTACTACCGTGTTACAGCGAATTGCGCCTGCTTCCTTTGTATTAGGTAGTGGTCTGGTGGTAAAAATTGGTGATAAAGTTAATGTTGAAGAGATGCGTGGCCGTTTAGAAAGTGTGGGCTATCGCTGTGTTGAAACTGTTTTCGAGCACGGTGAGTTCGCTGTGCGGGGCGCATTATTTGATTTATTCCCGATGGGGAGTAGTTTACCTTATCGTATTGATTTATTTGATGATGAAATCGAAACTTTACGTACCTTTGACCCTGAAACACAGCGTTCCATCGATAAAGTTGAGCAAATTAATTTATTGCCTGCTCATGAGTTTCCTCTTGATAAGCAGGCCATCAAAAACTTTAGAGAGCGTTTTAGAGAACAGTTTGATATCGATTATCGTCGCTGTCCTATTTATCAAGATTTAGAAACGGGTATTACACCATCAGGTATTGAGTATTATTTGCCTCTATTTTTTGAGCAAACTGCTACGTTATTTGATTACTTGCCTGACAATATGCAAGTTTTTTCATTACCAAATATTGAGGAATCGACGGAAACTTTCTGGCGTGATGTGAAAAACCGTTATGAAGATCGTCGTTATGATGTTGAAAAGCCAATTCTAGAGCCTAAGCAATTATTTTTATCGACCGATGAATGCTTTGGCTATTTAAAAAAATGGCCAAGAGTTACATTGCAACAAAGCAGTGTCGAGCAAGGCGCAAATAAACAAAATTTTTCACTACAGGCATTGCCTGATTTAACCATAGAGTCTCGGACAACAGAACCATTAAGTAAATTACGTCAGTTTATTGAGCAGTTTGAAGGGCGGTTATTATTTACAGCTGAAACGGCTGGGCGTCGAGAGGTTGTGCTTGAGTTATTAGCCCGTTTGAAAGTACGCCCCGTTGAAGTAGCTGGTTGGCAAGAATTTACAGAATGCAAAGAGCGAATAGCCATTACTGTGGCTAATCTAGATGACGGGCTTGTTTTAGAAAAGCCAGCGTTGGCATTGATTGCCGAAGCCCCCTTGTTTGGCCAAAAGATTTTACAACGCAGACGTCGCCAAAAAAGAGGCGAAGTAACCAATGAAAACATTGTTAAAAACCTGACGGAGTTACGAGAAGGTGCGCCTGTCGTACACATCGACCATGGAGTAGGACGTTATCAAGGTTTAGTGACGTTAGAATTAGACGACCAACCGCAAGAGTTTCTGATGTTAGAGTATGCAGAGGGAACCAAACTGTACGTTCCTGTCGCTAGCCTACACCTGATTGCCCGGTATACAGGGTCGGATGATGCGTTGGCACCTTTGCATCGTTTAGGTTCTGAGCAGTGGCAAAAAGCTCGCCGTAAAGCGGCAGAGCAAGTTCGAGATGTGGCCGCTGAATTGTTAGATATTTATGCCCGTCGTGCAGCTCGCAAAGGTTTTGCTTTTAGTAAACCAGAAAGTGACTACGCAGCTTTTGCAGCAGGATTCCCTTTTGAAGAAACGGTAGATCAGCAAGCTGCTATCGATGCTGTGTTAGAAGATATGACCGCTAGCAAGCCAATGGATCGTCTTATTTGTGGTGATGTTGGTTTTGGTAAAACAGAAGTGGCCATTCGTGCAGCCTTTATTGCTGTTCAAAGTGGAAAGCAAGTAGCTGTATTAGTGCCCACTACTTTATTGGCACAGCAACATTACAACAGTTTTAGAGACCGTTTCGCTGATTGGCCTGTGAAGGTGGAGGTATTGAGTCGTTTTAAATCCACCAAAGAGGTGAATCAAGCCATTGCTGAATTGGCAGAAGGTAAGATCGATATCATTATCGGAACGCATAAGTTATTACAAGAGGATGTGAAGTTTAAAAATTTAGGGTTGGTGGTTATTGATGAAGAACACCGATTTGGGGTTCGTCAAAAAGAACGCCTAAAAGCCTTGCGCAGTGAGGTGGATGTATTAACTATGACCGCGACCCCCATTCCTCGCACACTCAATATGGCGATGTCGGGGATGCGTGACCTATCCATTATTGCCACACCCCCTGCGCGCCGTTTGTCAGTACGTACTTTTGTGATGGAACAGCAAAACGCAGTGATTAAAGAAGCTTTGCTACGTGAGCTGCTTAGAGGGGGGCAGGTTTATTATTTGCATAATGATGTTAAAACCATTGAAAAGTGTGCAGCTGATCTTGCTGAACTTGTACCCGAGGCACGTATTGGCGTAGGGCATGGGCAAATGCGTGAGCGTGAACTTGAGCAAGTGATGGCTGATTTTTATCATAAGCGCTTTAATGTACTGGTGTCTTCAACCATTATTGAAACAGGTATTGATGTGCCAACGGCTAATACCATTGTGATTGAACGAGCAGATAAGTTTGGATTAGCGCAGTTACACCAACTGCGTGGGCGTGTAGGGCGTAGTCATCACCAAGCGTATGCTTATTTACTAACGCCCCCTAAAAAGAGCATGACAGATGATGCTCAAAAACGTTTAGAAGCGATTGCCAGTGCTCAAGATTTGGGCGCAGGTTTTGTGCTCGCTACCCATGATATGGAAATTCGTGGTACCGGTGAGTTATTAGGGGAAGGGCAAAGTGGGCAAATACAAGCGGTTGGCTTCTCGTTGTATATGGATATGCTTGATCGTGCGGTGAAAGCTATTCAAAAAGGAGAGGAGCCCAACTTAGAGCAACCATTGGGGGTGGGTACTGATATTAATTTACGTTTACCCGCATTAATTCCTGAAGATTATTTGCCCGATGTACATAATCGCCTAATCTTGTACAAACGTATTGCCTCTGCTACAACAGACGACGATTTAAAAGAACTGCAAGTAGAAATGATCGACCGTTTTGGCTTGTTGCCCGAGCCTGTTAAAAATCTGATTCGCCAAACACGTTTAAAAATAGAAGCAGAACAATTAGGTATCACCAAAATTGATGCAGGCCCACAGGGCGGTAAGGTTGAATTTTCGACCCACACAACAGTTGATCCTTTAACGTTGATAAAACTGATACAGGGTCAGCCTAAACACTATAAACTAGAAGGTGGTACAACATTTAAATTCCAGGTACCGATGGAGAGAGTTGATGAGCGTTTTACAACACTTGAAACGTTATTAGACAAATTAAAGATTAAAGCAGATTAATATTGATTACTAAGGGATTTTACTATGAGGCTTAAAGCCTTATGGGTTCTTAGTTTGTTGAGTTTACCTTTGTTAGCTAATGAGTTGGACAATAAACAACTGTTACCCGAAGTTAAGCAATTATTAGTTATCCCCGATTTGTTTGAACGAGACTTAGACCAGAATGGTTATGTTGGTATGCTAGCGCTGGATGTGCCAGTAGATTAAAATTACACTGCTATCGCTAAAAAAATGCTAATAAAAAATAATCGCTTATTACAAGTAGCCATTAGCAAGCAGGATGTTAAGTTACTTGATAACATAGTAAAAACAACAGATTACTATGATGAAAATAAAGCGCTCAAAGTAAATATGGGATATGGAACAGGTTATGAGTTTCCATGTGCTTCATTAAAAAATCTGCATAGTGTCGATCAAGTAGTAAAGGATAGGAAGTAGTTAACAGCACTAATCAAGGAAAGTAATGTTATTTTGGCACGTTATCGACAAATTCAGGCCAAGCCTTATTATAAGGCTTATCCTATGTCGGCAGAAATGCCAATACCACCTTATCATAAGAGTATTTATGCTTCGCAATTGCGTTTGGCTGAGGCTGTGTTTGCTATTGACGATGGTGATGTGCGTAAGGGATTAAAAATCTTACAAGATGAAATGGATTTTATTAAAAATAAATTGTTAGTGAATGGCTATTTGATTGATGTGATGATAGGCGTCAGGCAGTTATTAATCACCGCACACGTGTTAGAACAGTTAATTGATAGACCCCAGCTAAAGCCATATTTATCAGATCCACAGTTAACATTGTTATTTCAACCGCTAAACACAGCGCAGCAACAAATAATTGCCAGTACGTTTAGAAGAGAACAAGGATTTATGGTTATTAGTGGCTATTTTTCGACAAAGGAAACGATAGAAGAATATATTCATTTATGGAAAAAACTAGATTTTGATGATAATGGGGGAAGCTATTTTTGCCAGGCCAAAAAGTTAGGTTATCTATTAAAGTTTAATAAAATTTCAGCCATGAATTTAAACTATCAAAAACTTAATTTATTGATTAATAAGGCATCATTGGTGCTCCCTAGTTCATCAAGCGCCTATATTATTGATAGTGTAGCTAGTCATCAGCCTTTAACCATACAGGAAATTTACCAGCAGTATGGGGCAGATAATGTGTTGGGAGAAATAATGCTTGAATCAGATCAGCTTATTTCTTATTTATATCGTTTTTATGATGTTAATAATTATTTGTGGTTGATACAAGCCAAATTACAGATTAAGCGGTTAGCTATTTCTAAAAGTAGGGTGGTTGAGTTTTTATTACGATCAAATTATAAAAATTCTTATTCTCAACATCCCTTACAATGGAATTCTTGCTTGCAGTTATTATCTTCAGATTGGCTAGGTGTTATGGATGATGGTCGCGATGGCGATAGAGCAACTATTTATATTAAGTATGATTGATTAAAAATCATAATATGATTAATTAGGTAGTGCTAAGATTTCTTCTAAAGGCTGTATAAGTATGTTATTATAAGGCCAGTAATTTTTTGCTATATGTCTGCTTTTGGACATATTTCTATTGTTTTAGCTTTCAATTTTGAGAGATGTAGATTAGATTTTATGCGAACAGTATTTTATTCAACATTGTGTTTATCCAATAGGGAGCAGATTTTTTTTAGATCCGTGCTCGTTATGTATAATACACGGGATAATGCAACATGGAAGCAAAACGATACTGCAGCTGGCGTTCTTGTTGTCGGTAAAGATGCTACTCCAGAGCAAATGCTATCTATTCCTAATAATATCCGTGTAATATTGTCATTTAATACTGAAATTCAAAAAAATGGTTGTGATATTTTTTATGCCAGTACGCCTATAAAAGCAACTGAGTTAATAGAAAAAATTTACATGGCAGAGAGTGTGCTGCTTGGAACACAGAGTGAGCCTGAACCTGTTGAGAAAAATGTTGAATCACAAAAAGATATATCGCAGAAAGTACGTCTTTTACAGTGGCCAAAAGCAGAAATTTTAAAACAAGATAAGGCTTACCCTGTATTATCAACGTTGTTAAGCAAGTGCGCGATGACATTAGAAGAATTAACCGCTATCTCAACAAAGCCAGAAGAAGTTTGTCATGCTTTTATAGAGCAAATAATTAATAGTGGTGATGCCGAGTATGTGACAGCTGTAATGACTCCATCAAAAGTGATTGAGAAAAAAGCAGCACCAAAGAAAAGTTTATTAGATAGAATTCGTAATAGTTTAGGGCTTTTTCAGAAATAACTTATGATTGAAGAATACAAAATTCTCATAACGGGAACGATGGGAGCAGGAAAAACAACAGCAATTGCTGCTGTAAGTGAAATTCCACCTATTTCAACAGATGTATTAAATACTGATAAATCTGTGGATAAAGAAAAAACAACAGTGGCTTTTGATTATGGGATAGTCACAATTAGTGAAGATGAGCGCCTTAGAATCTATGGCACTCCAGGTCAACAGCGTTTTTCTTTTATGTGGCGTGTTTTATCCACTGGGGCACTAGGCGTTATTATTTTAGTGGATAACACCCGCCCTGATCCGTTTGAAGATTTAAGTATCTATTTAGAAAGCTTTAAAACGTTAATAGAAGAGCGCAGCTGTGTTATTTGTATTACAAAAGCAGACCCAGATGATACAGATATTATTAACCAGTTCTCAGCATTTACTGCTGCCCAAGGAGTCATTTGTCCTATTGTAACGGCTGATGTACGACTTAAAGAAGATGTTCTTATGCTATTAGATTTATTGCTTACGCAACTCTATGTTTAGTCAATATTTAATTAATTTATGAGTAATATTAATGGCGGAAAATAAAGTTTCAGTTTTAACTCCAAAAGTGATTAAGCTTGCTGCAGCAAGAGAGTTAGATAAGTTAATGAGTGTTGCTACGGGTATTGAAAGTGCTGTTTTAACTACAGAAGATGGATTTGAGGTAGCGTTTAAGTCTACTGATGAGACAGTCGACCCTTCAAAGTTAGCTGCAATGGCGAGTTCATTATCAGCTATCAGTAACATGTCAATTTGTGAGACAAATTTAGGGACAGAGTACAACAGTATAATTATTGAAAGTGATAAAGGTTATATTGTAATTATGGATATAGACAACGAAGCATTTCCGATGATTCTCAATGTTGTGGCATCGAAAAATGCGGTTTTAGGTCAAATACTTTATCATGCCCGAGCAGTTGTTGATGCTTTTAATAGTAAAGTTTAGTTTTATGTAAATAGGAGAAGGTAATGAGTAATATTCAAGAGTCTTTAGAAAAGTTATTAACTGTTGATGGTGCGATGGTTGCAGCTTTGGTGGACTCATCTAGCGGTATGATGCTAGGTGGTAAAGGGGCAGGGCTTGATATTGAATTAGCTTGTGCAGGTAATACTGAAGTAGTTCGTGCTAAGCTTAAAACAATGAAATCATTAAATCTTAATGATCACATTGAAGATATTTTAATTACTTTAGGTAAGCAATACCATATTATTCGCCCATTAGAAAGTAAGCCAGATATTTTCTTATACTTCGTATTGGATAAATCTAAATCAAACTTAGCGTTAGCGCGTAGAAGTTTATTAGATGTCAGTGGCGAAATTAAGTTTTAATTGTACTTTTGGTTATTAATAAAAGCTGGTTGATGTCCAAGAACATCCACCAGCTTTTTATTTATAAAGTTAATCATCAATGTCACTTTCTGTTTGTCGATGTCGTTTGCTAATCAGCGTTCTAATAATGAAAAAAACAGTAAATACTATCGCCGCAACAATTAGAAGAGGGATTATATTATTGCCGAGCTTTTGTAGTTTTTCTTGAAATATTCTCCCTGCACTGTAGCCGATTGTCACAAAAATAGATGACCACAGGGCTGCACCTACTGCATTACAGATAATAAATCGTAGTGTATTGATTTTGGCGATACCTATTGCCATAGGGCCAATAGTTCTAAGTCCATAGAGAAATCGTAAACCGATAATTGCAATTAAGTCATATTTACGAACGATTAATTCAGCTTTTTTAATTTTGCCTTTGTATCTAGGAAATCGCTTAATGATGGCTGCACCATAATGATGACCTATTAAAAAAAATACAGAGTCCCATAACCAACCACCCAAAAAGGCCATTAAATATACAAGGGGGAGACTTAGTTGTGTATTAGCTGCTAGGCCACCCAGCACCGCGACCGTTTCACCTTCAAGCATACAACCTAGAGCAATTGCAAGATAGCCATATTGGGCAATAAATGTGCTTAAATCCACCGTGTGAACCTAGAGATGTGTTTAATAAAGTTGGTCATTATAACAAGGATAAGTTTTTGCTAACACTTTTTCTTATTTCAAATTTTTCTTGGTTAAGCCAGAGCATAATAACGCGAACAATATATTGTTGTTGTGGTGATGTTAACTCGAAACCTTTAGGAATGTTGTGCCATTTCAGTAAGCAACTACGGCAACAGGTTGCTGTAGCATGCTGTGCAACAAAAACAGGATGTCCTTTCCAAGGGGTTTGTTTCCCATCGTTAACGGGATGAGCAGGCGCTAAGCGCTGACTAATAAACTCAGTGGCATGTTTAGCGATGACAGACTTTCCTTTTAGTTTCAGATAACTATAGTCTTTTTCACTAAGTTTAATGCTAGAGCGAAATTTTGATTGGCTAAGTTTCTGAAATAATATGGCTAGCTGGGAACCTAACTCCATTATTTAGTACGCAATTGATTCAGTAAATTATGGCTTGGATACCCATCAGCAGCAACACCTATTGTTTTTTGAAAGCCTCTGATTGCTTGGCGTGTATTAGCACCTATGATCCCATCGGCATGGCCTGCACTAAAACCTTGTTGATCGAGTAAAGTTTGTAATTCTTTTCGCTCCGTTCTTGATAGCGGTTTATCTGAGGTAGGCCAACTGTGTATGATTTGCCCTGGTTTACCTTTAAAGTTGTCGGCTAATAAGCTGACGGCAAGAGCGTATGAGGTGGAGTTATTGTATTTCATAATGGCGAAGAAATTACGATATACAATAAAGGCAGGGCCATTAGCGCCTGCGGGTAAAATAATAGCCGCTTGTAGGTTTTGCTCAGTATTAGGAATAGGTTGCCCGTTGATAAGTGTGACACTATGATTTATCCACTCAGAAACTGATTTTTTTGTGGATATATCTGTCTGAGAGTAGTCAAAGTTTTTAGGTAACTTTACTTCATGTCCCCATGTTTCTTTATATTGCCAGCCTGAGGTTTGCAAATAGTTTGCAGTAGAGGCTAGGGCATCAGGTATGGATGTCCAAATATTTCTATGTCCATCGCCATCAAAATCAACGGCGAGCGCTAAATAAGTGGTGGGGATAAATTGTGTTTGCCCCATGGCCCCAGCCCATGAGCCTTTCATGTCTTTTACTTCAACATCTTTATTTTGTAATATTTTTAAAGCAGCAATGAGTTGTTCTTTTGCAAATTTACTACGTCTACCTTCATAAGCTAAAGTAGCTAAGGAACGAATGACATTTTTGTTGCCTGTAAAACCACCATAACCACTTTCCATACCCCATATGGCAATAAAGACTTCTTGATCGATATGGTAGTTTTGTTCAATATCATCGAGTAATTTTTTGTTTTCTTGAATTTTCTTATTACCATTACTGATTCTTGTCTTAGAAACGGCTGTGTCTAAGTATTCCCATACGGGGCGGGTAAACTCTGGTTGGCTGCGGTCAGCTTTTACTACGTCAGGATCTGGGGTTATTCCTTGAAATGACTGATCAAATACATGGGGGGTGATGCCCTTTGTTATTGCATAAGCTTTAAATTCAGTTAGCCACTCGTTAAAGCTTTGGCTAGGATTATCAACGATTAACTCTTCTTCTGATGTAGTCTTTACCATAGGTTGAGAGCTTTTTTCTGTTACATTGACAGGTTGAGTATACGTATTGGTTGCTGATTGAGAGCAAGCTGTTAAAAAGAGTGATAATGTTAAACCTGCGCAAGTAGCACGATAGAGCATGAGTGGCCTCATTTTACAAAGAAAAATATTCTATTTATTTTACTCTTTTATGATGTAATAGTCTTTAGGGGATTAAATAATGTAAGCTTAAAGAAAGGAAAGAAAGTGTAGAGCTTTTATTTATTAGGCTATAAAAAAAGCCCCATTATAGTAGTTATGTGGGGCCTTTCGGTTATAGCTGCCTTTTCCTTTGACTGGTTTTTGGGTTCGCGTGCGGAAGAGAGGTTGCATGACCAAACGTTTTGCTTTACTTGGTTCGCGACGCATTTTTTTCATATTTTTCTCCTTTTGAAAAAGAATATACTGACAGAAAATACAGCGTTATTGCAATGTATAGAATGGTTAAATTAAGTATTTATTCAGTTATTTTCACTTTTCTATGATGAGCAAAGCGATTTTCTAAGAATTGAATAATTAAACTTGCAATATCTTGTTGGGCTATGTTTTCAATGCCTTCTAGTCCTGGCGAGGAGTTAACTTCCATGACGAGTGGACCACGATTGGAACGTAAAATATCAACCCCAGCAACCTGTAAACCCAATACTTTCGTTGCTTTAATCGCGATTGCTCGCTCTTGTGATGTTATTTTAACGTGTTCTGCTGCACCGCCACAGTGCAGATTAGAGCGGAATTCTCCTGGTTCTGCTTGACGCTTCATGGCGGCAATCACTTTACCACCGATTACAAAACAGCGGATATCAGCACCTTCTGCTTCTTTTATGTATTCTTGTACCATCATATGGTGTTTAAGTTTCATGAAGGATTGTAATACAGATTCAGCAGCTTTTTGGTTTTCACACAGTACTACACCTAATCCTTGAGTCCCCTCTAGTAGTTTTATGACGAGAGGAGCTCCTCCCACCATTTGTATGAGATTTGGGATGTCATCAGGTGAATGGGCAAATCCTGTAATGGGTAAGTCGATGCCTTGGGTGGATAATAGTTGCAAGCAATGGAGTTTATCACGTGATTTTTTGATCGCCGTAGAGCTATTAAGTGCTAGCACATTCATCATTTCAAATTGGCGCAGTAAAGCACAGCCATAAAATGTAATGGACGCACCAATGCGTGGAATGACTGCATCGATGTTGGATAATATCTCCCCTTGAGAAAAAGCTTGTGGCTGCAAGCTTGTAATGTTCATATAAGCGCGCAGTGGGTTTATAACGATGACCTCATGTCCCCTTGAAGTGCATGCCTCCATCAACCTTTTGGTTGAGTATAATGCAGGGTTGCGAGATAAAATGGCTATTTTCATAACGTAGGTATCCGCTAGTTTGGAGGCAAAAGCGTAAAAGAGGGTTTGGACTGCACATAGCTCAACGCTGGATTGACTAGAATTTCCCCATCAATTAAAGCTTTGGAACCTAGTAAAACACGGTATTGCATTGTTCTACGGCATGCTAATGTAAATTCTACAGGCCATGTATGATTACCTAACGTCAGCTGTGTTGTAATAACATAACGACTTTGCGATAAGCCGTTAGAGCTTTTTATAGTTTTTGTGCTGACAAGGGGAGCTTCGCATCGATGGCCTCGTTGTACGAGTGTTCCAATATGCGCTGTAAAGCGAACCCATTTTTTATTATTGCGATTAAAAACTTCAATGTCTGTGGCGTGTAAACTGGAGGTGCTCGCTCCAGTATCAATTTTTGCACGTAGCCCAATTACACCAAGCTCTGGTAGGCTGATCCACTCATAAAGTCCTACAATAAAGGGAGCTTCTTTCATTGATGATTAGTCATTTTTTTGTGCTGCAATTTCTGCTTTGATTTTTTCCATATCCAGTTCTTTAACCTGTGCAATTAGATCATCTAATGCATTTGCTGGTAATGCGCCTGACTCAAAATATACAACAACCTTTTCACGAAAGACAGCAATCGTCGGAATAGAACGAACGCTAAAGCTATTGGCGAGTGCTTCTTGTTCTTCTGTATTAATTTTTCCAAACACAATATCAGGGTGCTTCTCTGATGCGCTTTCAAAGGTTGGGGCAAAGTTGCGACAAGGGCCACACCATGAAGCCCAAAAATCTAATATGACAATTTCGTTAGACTCTATAATATTTTCAAAGTTGTCATTTGTAATTTCAACAGTAGCCATTTTTTATCTCTCTACTTGGTTTTAAATAATTGCTTGATACTCTTTTCATTGTAACTCGTTTAAGGTTGTAAACTGAAATAGTTATTATGTGCTAAGGTCATTAATTAAATTAATTACGATGATTAGTTTTGATAGGGGGGTATCAGATAGTTTTATGTTGTACAATAGACGCAATTAAAAATATGAGGGGCGAAGAGTTATGTCTGATATTAAACATTCTAAAGTCATTATTTTGGGTGCAGGCCCTGCGGGTTACACAGCGGCCGTTTATGCGGCACGTGCTAACTTGTCCCCATTGTTGATTACGGGGATGCAGCCAGGTGGACAATTAACAACGACTACTGAGGTGGATAACTGGCCAGGTGATGTTGAAGGTGTACAGGGGCCTGATTTGATGGCGCGTATGCAAAAACATGCTGAGCGATTTGCAACCGAAATTGTTTATGACCATATTAATCAAGCTGATTTATCAAAGAAACCCTTTATTCTTGTCGGTGATAGTGGCACTTATACTTGTGATTCATTAATTGTTGCTACTGGCGCTTCTGCGCAATACTTAGGGTTGCCTTCGGAAACCCAATTTATGGGTAAAGGTGTGTCTGCTTGTGCGACTTGTGATGGTTTTTTCTATAAAAACCAAGTGGTTGCTGTTGTTGGTGGTGGAAATACTGCTGTTGAAGAGGCGTTATACCTTTCGAATATAGCAAAAGAGGTGCATGTTATTCACCGTAGAGATAAGTTACGCTGTGAAAAAATTATGCAAGATAAGCTCTTTGAAAAAGCTAAAACAGGTAATGTAGTGATTCATTGGAATACTGAACTTGATGAAGTATTAGGTGATAAAACGGGAGTGACAGGTGTTTCTTTAAAGAGTGTAGCTACGGGTGAAAAAACTACTCTAAATTTAATGGGTGTTTTTATTGCAATAGGCCACAAACCTAATACCGATATTTTTCAAAACCAGTTAGCGTTAGATAATGGTTATATAAAAATTTGTGGTGGTAAGTTAGGCGTGACGGCTACCAGTATTGAAGGTGTTTTTGCGGCAGGTGATGTGGCTGATCAAGTTTATCGCCAAGCAATTACTTCAGCAGGTGCTGGTTGTATGGCTGCCTTGGATGTAGAACGTTATTTAGATGGATTATAGAGATTATGTCGTTGACTCTATTGTCGGATGAGGACTTGACTTTTCCGCCTTTAGAACAGGCGCTAACAGAGCCTGATGGGTTATTAGCCATGGGGGGAGACTTATCTCCTACACGTTTAGAGGCAGCCTATAGGCATGGTTGTTTCCCATGGTTTAATCCTGAAGATCCTATTTTGTGGTGGTCGCCTGATCCGAGAATGGTTTTATTTCCTGATCAGTTACATGTTTCTCGTAGTATGCGTAGATTGTTGAATGCTTCAACGTTTGATGTGACCTATGATCAAGAGTTTAGTGCTGTCATTGAGGGGTGTAGTCAACCTAGAGACTATACGGATTTGACATGGATTACTGACGATATGCGTCAAGCTTATCTTACACTGCATGAGTTAGGATTAGCTCATTCCGTAGAGATTTGGCAACAGGGGGAGTTAGTAGGTGGTTTGTATGGTCTGCTTATTGGCCGCTTGTTTTTTGGTGAGTCGATGTTTAGCCGTGTGACGAATGCCTCTAAGTTTGGTTTTATTCAGTTAGTTTATAAGTTAAGAAAAGCAGGTGTTGTATTAATTGATTGTCAAATGCATACCAGTCATTTACAAAGCCTTGGTGCAGATTTAATACCACGAAAAGTATTTGCTAGTTATTTGCGTGATTACCAATATCAATCTATTTCTATTGACTGGAAATATTCTGATGGGATGGTAGGATGATAAAAGACTTATCTGATATTACGCTTTACATGGCAGACGCTCATCCCTGTAGTTACTTAGTCAATCAAAAAGCATCGACTGTTTTTGTAGACCCTAAATTGGTTTTAACTAAAGAGCAATATAGCCATTTTTCAAATTTAGGGTTTAGGCGAAGTGGCCATTATATCTATCAACCTCATTGTGCAAACTGCCATGCTTGTGTTCCTGTCAGAGTGGTAGTAGCAAAGTTTGTACCTGATCGCCAGCAAAAGCGAGCGATAAGAAATAATCAAGATTTGATCATTCAAAAAGTCATACCTTGTGATACGGATGAGCATTTTGATCTGTATGAGCGTTATATTAATACAAGGCACCGTGATGGTGATATGTATCCTGCTACACGGGAGCAGTATCAAAGTTTTTTGGTAGATGTTCCTGAATATTGTTCATTCTATGAGTTTCGAAAAAAAGAAAAGTTATTAGCGGTGGCTGTTATTGATACATTAGAAAATCATCTTTCTGCCGTCTATACTTTTTTTGAGCCAGATGAAGTAAAGCGCAGTTTAGGGCAGTATGCCATTTTGTGGCAGATTAAGGAGTGTCAAAGGCTAGGGCTTGATTACTTGTCATTAGGGTATTGGATTAAAAATTGTCGTAAAATGAGTTATAAATTGCAGTACAGACCCATCGAGTTATTCATTAATCAGCGATGGGTTCAGATGAGTTAAGCAAGTAGGGAGTTATTTTTTCTTATGATTAGGCGCCATGCTCATAAGAATATTGTCTTTATCAATAAAATGGTGCTTTAAGGCGATAAGGATATGCCCCGCAACCAGTAATCCACAAAACCAAGCGAGATAAACATGAATATCTTTGACGATAGATGCATACTGTGGATTAGGACTTGCTAGAGGCGGGAGTTCTAAAAGACCTGCTAGTAGGACGGGTCTTCCTGCAAAAGAGCTCATGAGCCAACCACTGATAGGTAAACACAGTAAGGCAAATAGATAAAGAGCAATATGGCCTAGTTTAGCCATTAGTTTTGCATGTTGACTCATTGTGTTAGGCAGTGCGGGTGGTGTATGAGTAAGTCGCCACAAAATACGGATAATGATGAGAACAAGCAGGGTACTAGCCACTGCCTTGTGTAGTGATGTAAGACCATGATTTGGATTGAACATTTCTCTTCCATAAACTGCTATCATTCCTATTACCCAAACAAAAATCCATATAAATGCCATGAGCCAATGGATGAACTTTGCTGTGGCTGTATAGCTTTGTTGATTTGTCATTGATATTCCTTTTAATAGTTTTTAATTTTAAATTTAAGCTAATTTCTTAATTTAATACTAAATAGCTTAGAAATTGATTTTATAGACTCTAAGAGCAAATAATCAATAGATGGTATAGACTATTCTACTTTTGGTTGTAATAAAAAAACACCATGGCTTTTTTTATAATTAAAAAGAGCTTTTATTTATTATTCATTCCTTGATAAATGGTCAGTTTTTTTCATTGAGTAGCCTACACTTGTTATGAGTGATTTGGATCGTTTGATAGTGTGCTTTTTCTCTTGGTATGTTACTTATTTCTTTTAAGAACTCCGCAGGTTTGTTCATAGGTAATGTTTTCAATACCTCAATAGGGTAATCCCACCATTGACTCTCCAATAGCCCTTGACTGATTTCTTCAGGGAAACGGTACCTAATAATTTTTGCTGGGTTACCTACAACAATAGCGTAGGGCGGAATATCTTTTGCTAAAACTGAGCGAGCACCAATAATAGCAACTGTTCCAACATTAACGCCCTCCATGACGATAGCGTTTATTCCCATCATTACATCATGACCAATAGTGGCTAGTTTTAAAGGTGGAGTGTAAACTAGAGGGAACTCCTCAGAGTATTGTATGCCATGACAGCTAACCCAATCTAAAGGGTGTGTGTATTTTTTATGGCCTATATAAGCATCAGTACTTATCGCACAAAAACGACCTATACTTTTAACTAAATGTAAGCGACCTGTAGTACGAATATGAGTATAAGCTCCAATAGAGACTACGTGTAATGTTTTTATTTTTTGATGACCGAGAGTAATACATGTTCTTCCATTAGGAGTGTTGAGTATTTACTAACAGCGACTGTTCTATTTGTTAGTTTAAAATTGTGTTTGCGAATCCACTTCTTCTAATGTTTATCAAATAACATACTGCCTACATATCTAGTATTGAGTAAAAAAAGGGGGAGATAAAATGAATAATAAATTAAAAGCTATTATATATTAGTTATAGAATGGTTGTGAGTAATCGATATAACAACTGCATGGTAAGGTAAACACTGTCTTTACCGTTAGAACAGTGTTTACTGTGTTGTTTTTAATCTTAAGGTTATTTCTTAAATAGCGGTGTGAATAAAGGAAACAAGAGCGCACTGCCTCTATTATTTAAATGATTATCATCGTTATAGATAGATTCTCCATTGATTGAACCTATACAAAGTTTACCATCAGGGCATAAAAAAAGCGTAGGGTCTAATAGTTTGATACCACATTGTTCTTTAGCCTCATCCATAATCTTAAGTATAAATGCTTGGCGATCATAATATTGCTTTATTGGAAGTGTAATATCTAGGACATGGCTAGTGAAATGTTTTTGCATTTTTAAGCTTTTGACAACATCCGTCCGCATTTCAGGAATCGGTTTAATAATATAAACAGGCCTTTGTTTTGTTAGCTTACATACAGTATTTAAATAAGCTTTACGGTAAGTCTCTAAGTATTTTTGACGGTCATAATTATTGATGCCATCAAATCTTGCAAAATGACCTCCTAAATCAATTGGATCTGGATATAAGCTGGCTCGATTGATGATAAAAAGAGGTACATTAGGATACTGTGTTGCCAATTGGTTAAATATTTTACTGTTAAGTTTATGGCAATAAGCTGTTTCGCTTTTACTTTTGAAGTGAAAATCTTCAAGTGTGGGACATCCATGGCGTGCCCATACAATCGTCTGCTCTGGATTTACATGGCGCATAGTTTCTGAAATAGCATCGGTATGGCTATCGCCGATGATGATGGCTTGGGGCTGGCCTTCGCCATATTTACAATCAATAAAATCGTCATCAGATGGAGGAGAGCAATTCTTACGTATTATCTGATTGGTTTTCACTGTCTCATCAGTGTAATAGTGTTTTTTTACATAGGAGGCAATGGTTGGGCTAACAATCCCACCTAATATAATAACAACAGACAGATATTTAATTATAGCTATGCGTCGTGTGTTTTTTCTTTTTAAGAAAAACTGTTCAGCACAGTAATAGGAGATAGTTGCTAGGATAAATGTGGTGGCAATGCCTGTTACAATATAGGTGGGATTATCTAATGAACCAGAATAATAGAGAAACACAGCAATCGGCCAATGCCATAGATACGCGGAATAAGAAACTTTTCCTATAAATTGTGCAATAATATTTCCAGTAATTATGGAGTCTCTATTACCATAGAGGATCATCATTGTTCCGATAACGGGTACTAAGGTTCGGTAACTTGGCCAATCCCCGCCCTCTGAGAAATACAATATACTAAAAATAACTAAGAAAAGCCCTGAGAGCTCGAATGTACTTCGAGTTTTATTACCTAATGTCAGTGGGAATAAAAAGACAATTCCTCCTGCGATCATCTCCCATGCACGGGTAGGTAAGAGATAGAAAGTAGCCGTAGGATTTTCATGAACATAAATACTGGCACCTATGAGTGAAAAAGCAGCAACTATTAATAATAACGTCTTGACTACATTTTCATTAAAGAAGCGGCAAAGTAAGGTTATAACAATAGGGTATATAATATAAAATTGCCATTCAACAGATAGTGACCATGTATGCAGTAACCAATTTTCTTGCATGGGGGTAGCAAAATAGCCCGTTTTGTGGCTAAAGTAGAGATTAGAAGTGAAGAAAATACTGGATTTTATACACCGTAATAACTCTCTATATTCGATAGGTTCTAAATAGACGAATCCTAATACCATGAGTATTGTACAAAGCACAGCCAGTGCTGGAATAATACGTTTGGCTCGTGAAATATAGAAGTCTACTAGCGAAAATTTTTCCCCCCGGATTCGAGTGAAAATAATAGCTGTCATTAAGTAACCAGAGATGACAAAGAAAATATCTACCCCTGCAAAACCGCCTGTAAACCCTTTGATTTTAAAATGAAATAGTATCACTGCAAGTATTGCAATAGCTCTTAGTCCATTAATATCTTTTCTAAATGTCATGATTATACGTTAGTTTTATAATTAAATTGCATACTCTAATCGATAATATATAAAATTACCAAAAAATAATAATCTAAGGTTTCTGCTCTGTAGTATTTCTGAAATACAGTATGGTCTGACAACGTTTACACAGGTATTTTCTTCCCCTTTTTATAGCATTATGTCTTCTTATGGTTAGTGTGTGTTGGGTCGGGCAATGACAGCCGTAAAGATAGTAGGTTGTTGGTTTTCGTTTGACCTCATAATGATGACAGCGTTCGGCAGGTACTTGGTAGACCGCATTCATAATATGTTGCCATTCTTTGCCATGAGGGCGAATTTTTAGACCAAATAAATGATACGCTAATAGATGTGCTATTTCGTGGGGCACGGTTTGTTGTAAAAAATGCTGCTGGTTGTTTATTAGTAGCTCTTTATTAAAACGTAATAAGTTTAAGCTAGGGGTTGCTGTTCCCGCACTAAGACCTCTTAGATCGATTTTCACTTTTGGACGATTAAATGTACGATGAAAAAACAACTCAGCTCTTTGGTAGTAGTGCTCTATTGCATTATTTAGATGATAGATTAATTGCTGATCGTCAGAGAGCGGAAGCATATTGGTAGCAATGAAGTATAATAAATTAATTAAAAATAAAAAACATCATAACAGTTTTCTTGATGCTTTGTAATTTTGTTACAGGGAGTACATTTTTATTATAGGATTATTCTTATAATATAAGTATAATTGATTACTTTAAGCCCATTTTTTATTGAGGAATTTTTATGGCTGTTGAACGCACACTTTCTATTATTAAACCTGACGCTGTTGCAAAAAATGCAATTGGTGAAATCATCACTCGTTTTGAGAAGGCTGGTTTAAAAGTAGTTGCAGCAAAAATGGTACAGTTATCAGCACGTGAAGCGGGTGGGTTTTATGCAGAGCATAAAGAGCGTCCCTTTTTCAAAGATTTAGTTTCATTCATGACTTCTGGCCCTGTTGTTGTTCAGGTACTTGAAGGTGATAATGCGATTGCTAAAAACCGTGAGCTAATGGGCGCTACTGATCCTAAAAAAGCAGAAAAAGGTACAATTCGTGCTGATTTTGCTGTTTCTATTGATGAGAATGCTGTGCACGGATCAGACTCTGTTGCTTCTGCTGCACGTGAAATTAGTTATTTTTTTGCAGCGACTGAAGTATGTGAACGAATTCGTTAAGTTGTTGTAATAAGAAATAAGAATAGGTAGTTGTTTATGAGTAATGCGACTGATAAGTTAAATTTGCTGGGGCTGAATCAGTCGCAGCTTGAAACGTTTTTTGAGTCTATTGGTGAAAAACGTTTTCGTGCTGGGCAATTGATGAAATGGATTCATCATTTTGGTATTGATAACTTCGATGATATTACTAATTTTGGTAAGGTATTAAAAGAAAAGTTAAAAGAAAAGGCAGAGATACGTGGCCCTGAGATTGTTAGTCAAAATATATCACAAGATGGTACACGTAAGTGGATTGTTAAGGTAGATTCTGGAAATCTAATAGAAACGGTCTATATACCGCAAAATAACCGAGGTACACTTTGTGTTTCATCACAGGCAGGTTGTGGTTTAGATTGTAGTTTTTGCTCAACAGGTAAACAAGGGTTTCATAGTAATTTAACCGCAGCAGAAATTATTGGACAAGTTTGGATTGCTAATAAGTCATTTGGAACAATCCCTGGTAAAATTGACCGTGCAATTACCAATGTGGTTTTGATGGGTATGGGGGAGCCATTACTTAACTTTGATAATGTTATTGTTGCTATGCAAATGATGATGGATGACTTAGGGTATGGTATTTCAAAGCGTAAAGTGACGCTTTCTACCTCTGGTGTTGTTCCAATGATTGAAGAACTCGCTAAGCATGTAGATGTCTCTTTAGCCATATCGCTTCATGCACCAAATAATGAGCTGCGTAATCAGCTCGTACCGATTAATAAAAAATATCCATTAGAACAACTATTAGAAGCAGGATTAAAATATATTTCAGGTTTAGGGGAAAAAAGAGTTTTAACGATAGAGTATACTTTATTAAAAGGTGTTAATGATCAGCCAGAACATGCTGAACAACTGATTGCTTTGTTGAAAGATGTCCCGTGTAAAATTAATTTAATTCCGTTTAATCCATTTCCTCATTCAGGGTATGAGCGCCCAAGTAATAATGCTGTACGACGTTTCCAAGATATGCTTTATAATGCTGGGTTTAATGTGACTACTCGTACCACAAGAGGAGAAGATATTGATGCGGCTTGTGGGCAATTGGTCGGACAAATAAAAGATAGAACAAAACGCAGTGCGCGTTATATTGCAGTGCGTGATTTGAGTTCGCAAGAGGTTGGCTCTACGAGCTCTATAGAAATTAAGTAGTTAGGAATAGACTAATGAAAATAGTTAAGTTATTGAAAGTATTTTTTGTTACAGTTATTTGTATTGCCGTGATTGGTTGTGTTACAGAGGTCAGTGGTAAACGAGGTGCATTAAATACAGAGAAGGGTAGACAAGAAGCAGTCCAGGCTTATATTGATTTGGCTTTAGGTTATATACGTGAAGGGCAAACGGAAGAAGCTAAACAACCACTGGTTGATGCTCTTAAGATAGAACCAAATAGTGCCGACGTTAATGCTATGATTGCCTACGTTTTTCAACTTGAACAAAATTATAAAGATGCTGATATATATTTTAAGAAAGCGCTTTCATCGGATCCTTCTAGCTCAAGAATTTTAAATAATTATGGGGTATTTCTTTTTTCACAGAACCGTTTAGATGAGTCTAAAAAATATTTTTTAAAGGCCTTGGATGATCCCTTTTATTCTGAACGATCAATGGTATTTGAAAATATAGGGCTAGTTGAGTTACAACAGAATAATTTGGTAAAAGCAGAGGAAAACTTCCGTCAGGCACTGTTATTGAATAGGAGTCGAGTAGTTTCAACTCTTGGATTAGCGCAGGTCTATGGACAAAAGAAAAATTATCCGGCAGCGCTTAATTATTATAATAATTATGTCAATATGATGGGAGATGCTCAGAGTCCCCAAGGATTGTTGCTAGGTATTCGCTTATCTAATGCAATGAATGATAAAACCAGTGCTGCAAAGTATGCGATGCAACTTGAGCAGTTATACCCAAAATCTGTTGAGTATCGAGAATATAAGGCAGGAAGTAAATGAGTACTGATCCAAACAAAACGAATGAAGTTTCTCAACCATGCCAGTTGCTAAAAGCTGAGCGTGAAAAGCGTGGTATCACGACCAAGCAGATCGCAGATGTTTTAAATTTACCGGAGCGTTTTATTATTTTTTTAGAAGCAGGCGAGTTTAGTAAACTACCTGGAGCTACTTTTACCCGCGGGTATATCCGCAATTATGCAAAATATCTTGAGTTAACAAATATAGACGAATTGGTCGGCACATTCGATGCTTGTGTGGGAAATGATGCTACTGACACGAGGGTGCTCGACTTTAAACAAATAAAACGTATAAAGAGTATCTCAAATAGCATTTATTGGCTTGTAAGTTTTGTGGTTTGTTTAATCCTTGCGGGTATTGTTTTTTTAATATGGCAACATTTTGTAAATTCGAATACTAATCAAACGATCCCGAGTGAAAATGGAGCGATCATTGTGGAGCCCGGTTCTACTGCATCGACCGTTTTACAAGAGCAAAATACTATACCCGTTATTTCAACGGATAGTTCTACGTTGCCTTTGGCGCTTAATAATACAACACAACTAGCGACTGATAATGCTCTTTCGCCCGTTAATACAGATAAAGACGCTGTAAGTGAAACTAATATACAAGATCAGTCAGAGCAAAATGATGCAAATGCTCAAGAAAATGCTAAGCCAAGCTTGAAAAAAGGCGAGGGACTTATTGAAGCAAATTTTAAAGCAAATTGTTGGGTGAGTATAACTGATGCTACCGGCAAGGTTTTAGTGAGTAAGCTCTTTACGGCCAATACCCATCTAAATATTTCGGGTAAAGCACCGCTTGATGTGGTTTTAGGAGCACCTTCGGCTGTATCTATGAGTTATAATGGAGAGCCAGTACAACTCAACCAAACATCAAACTCAACACATCGAATTAAATTAGGTAAATAAGCCTTTATGAATACCTTATCCCCTTTAAAGCGCCGTATTTCTAGGAAAATATATGTTGGTGATGTTGCCGTTGGTGGGGATGCGCCAATCAGTGTACAAAGCATGACTAACACTGAAACCTGTGATGTGGCGGCAACAGTTGATCAAATACAGCGACTTGAAAAGGCGGGTGCTGATATTGTTCGAGTTTCAGTGCCAAGTATGGAAGCTGCTGAAGCTTTTGGACAAATCAAAAAGCAAGTGAAAATACCTCTGGTCGCTGATATTCATTTTGATTATACCATCGCATTAAGAGTTGCAGAGTTGGGTGTGGATTGTTTACGAATTAATCCCGGTAATATTGGTAGAGAAGATCGTGTAAGAGCGGTTGTCGATGCGGCTAAAGATAAAAATATACCCATTCGTATTGGTGTGAATGCAGGTTCTTTAGAGAAAGACTTGCAAAAAAAGTATGGGGAACCAACGCCAGCGGCATTAGTTGAGTCTGCTTTACGGCATATTGATTATTTAGATAAGCTAGATTTTCAAAACTTTAAGGTTAGCGTTAAAGCATCCGATGTATTTATGGCGGTTAGTGCCTATCGCTTATTAGCTGAACAAATCGAGCAACCACTGCATCTTGGTATTACTGAGGCAGGTGGTTTGCGGTCGGGTACGGTTAAATCTGCTGTAGGGCTCGGTATCCTATTAAATGAAGGTATCGGTGATACTTTACGTATTTCTTTGGCCGCAGACCCTGTTGAAGAAGTAAAAGTAGGATTTGATCTATTAAAATCGCTTAAACTACGTTCGCGAGGTATTAATTTTATCGCTTGTCCGAGTTGTTCACGGCAGAATTTTGATGTTGTTAAAACAATGAATGAATTAGAAACAAGGTTAGATGACTTGTTAGTTCCGATGGATGTAGCTGTTATTGGCTGTGTGGTTAATGGGCCAGGAGAAGCAAAAGAAGCTGATCTAGGGTTAGCAGGAGGTTCCCCTAATAATCTTGTTTATATTGATGGGAAACCTGCACAGAAATTATCAAATGACTACTTTATTGATGAGCTGGAGCGTTTAATTAGAGAAAAAGCGCGCCAAAAACAAAACGCTATTATCGCTCGTGGCTAATCGCATAGTTAAAAGTTATTTTAAGGAATTATTTTGATGGTAGAAGCATTACAAGCTATTACAGGAATGAATGATATATTGCCAGAGCAAACGCCTGTTTGGCAGTATTTTGAAGAGACCGTAACTGATCTATTAGCCAGTTATGGGTACAAACAAATCCGTACACCTATTATGGAGTATACAGGGCTATTTAAGCGCTCTATAGGTGAAGTGACGGATATTGTAGAAAAAGAAATGTATACGTTGGATAAGGAAGACGGTAAATCTTATGCGCTTCGCCCAGAAAATACAGCGGCGGTTGTTAGATCGATGATTGAGCATGGTTTAACCCATGCTGGACGTGTACAAAAACTTTGGTATTATGGTCCAATGTTTCGCCGTGAGCGCCCCCAAAAAGGGCGCTACCGGCAATTTCATCAAATAGGGGTAGAGGTATTTAATTTAGCGGGTCCAGATATTGATGCAGAGTTGATCGCTTTAACGTGGCGACTATGGAAATTACTAGGCATTGAAAGTGCTGTTACTTTAGAGTTAAATAGTTTGGGTAGCTTAGAAGCACGTAATAACTACAAAGCCGCATTGGTTGATTATTTAACAACTTATAAAGATCAGTTAGATAAAGATAGTCAATCTCGTTTATCTACAAACCCATTGAGAATACTTGATACAAAAATTGAATCAACAAAGACTATTTTAGTCAATGCGCCTAAGTTTACCGACTTTATTGATGAAGATTCATCTGAGCATTTTAAAGGTTTACTCATGCGTCTTGATACATTGGGTATTCCATATGTCCTTAATACGAACTTAGTTCGTGGTTTGGATTATTATAATAAAACAGTTTTTGAGTGGACAACTACAGCATTAGGCGCCCAAGGTACCGTATGTGGTGGTGGGCGTTATGATGGATTATTTGAGCAAATAGGGGGTAAGCCTACTTTTGGCGTTGGTTTTGCCATGGGTGTAGAAAGACTTATTCTTTTATTGAAAGAACTAGGTAAAATACCCACAGCGCTAAATCAGTTAGATTGTTATTTTGTGGCGGTAGGTGAAGGTACTGATGCGTTAGCACTTAAATTGTCTGAGCAGATACGAGACCAATTTCCACAGTTAAAATTACAGGTTAATACAGGCGGTGGCAATTTTAAAAATCAACTTAAAAAAGCAGACAATAGTTGCGCTCGTTATGCACTTATTTTGGGTGAAAATGAATTGTCGCAACAAAAGTTAGTTTGTAAGCCATTAAGAGATGATACGCCCCAACAACTAGTAGACTGGGCAGATATCGCAAGCCATCTAAAACAGTTATTAAAGTAAATAGGAGTTATCGGTAGTGACTACACGCATTGAAAATGAAGAAATAGAAGAGTTAAAAAGTTTTTGGAACTCATACGGTAAACCTATTTTTATTGGTGTTTTATTAGCTATTGCTATTGTCTCGGTATGGAAGTTTTGGGAAAACCACCAAATTGCAAATAAAGTAAAAGAAGCTCAGAACTATCAGTTATTGATCTTTGCTATGTCTCAGCCACTGGATAAAGTGAATGAAGCAGACGTTATTTCAATCGCAGACCAACTACAAAAAGCTAATCCTGATAGCTATTATGCACAATATGCAAAATTTTATTTAGCTAAATTAGCGGTTAGTCAGAATAAATTAGATGATGCTGCTAAAGCATTAAAAGCGGTATTAGATAAGCCTGCGGATGCAGCGTTAGGTGAGTTGTCTAGAGAGCGTTTGGTACGCGTGTTGTTAGCTCAGAATAAACTAGATGAAGCTTTTGCTTTATTACAAGCTCCTGTGGAAAAAGAGTTTGTTACAACTCGTGAAGAGTTAAAAGGTGATGTGCTTTTAAAACAGAGCAAAATAGATCAAGCTCGTGAAGCTTATAGGGCAGCCTTGGCAGCCGCAGAAGCAGATAAATTAGGTAATCAATTGATTATTAAGCTTAAACTAAACAATCTTGCACAAGAGGATATTAAATAATGTGGCGTAAAATACTGGTTATTTTTTCTGTTGCATTATTAGTCGTAGGGTGCAGTAGTGGTTCAAAAGAGCTACCTCCCGCTGAATTAGTAAAGTTTAATCCCGAGATTGAGCTGAGTGTCGCTTGGTCACGCTCAATAGGGGATGGGCAGGGGGATCTCTATAATCGATTAACTCCTGCGATTGATGGTAATATGATCTATGCCGCTGATGCAGATGGTTTAGTGATTGCCATGGATCGTTTTACGGGTAAAGTTCAGTGGAAAAAGAAGTTAAAAAAACCTGTGTCAGGCGGTGTTACTGTTGAATATGGTGTGGTTTTATTAGGTACCATGAAAGGCGAAATTATCGCACTTGAAAGTAGTTCTGGTGATGTGAGATGGACTGCCCAAGTCAATAGTGATGTATTGGCTCCTCCGGTTACTAACGGAAGTGAGGTAGTTTTACAAACAGGGGCAGATAGCTTATTTGCCTTTGATATTGTAACGGGTACACAGCTATGGCGGTATGATAACTCACCTGCTATTTTGACATTAAGGGGCACAAGTACTCCTGTTATTACTCAAAATACAGCTATTTTCGGGCTTTCAACAGGCCAAATTATCGCACTTGATGTAAAGAAAGGTATTCCTTTATGGGGGCAAGTCATTGCAATCCCTAAAGGTCGTTCAGAATTAGAGCGTATGGTAGATATAAACAGTAAATTATTAGTATCTAATAATATCTTATACGTTGTTACTTATCAGGGGCAATTAGCCGCAGTAGACTCAAACTCTGGTCGTATTTTATGGCAAAGACCTGCTTCAAGTTATACTGGGCTATCTCTACATTCAAATACCTTGTTCCTTACTTTAGCAGATGGAACCGTTCAAGCAATTGAAGAGCGTAACTCGACAGAGTTGTGGTCAAATAATCAATTATTACGTCGCCAATTATCAGGCCCAGCAGCTTTCTATAACTATGTGGCTGTTGGAGATTTTGAAGGATACTTACACTTAATGAGTCAAGCGGATGGGCATTTTGTTGCTCGACGTAAGATAGGCAGTGGTGGTTTGCGTGTACAACCAATAGTTGTTGATAATATGATGTATGTTTTTGGCAATGGTGGCAAATTAGTAGCCTTAACGATTAAGTAGTTTCTCTTAGTTAGTGATAAAGCTATCACCTTGTGTGATGGCTTTATTTTTTTGAAATCAAGTTAGTGTTACTTAAATATCACTCCTTTTCCCTGATTCGTCATTCTTTAGTCTTTATTATGTGATTTATAAGTCGATTATATGCGCTTTATTTGTGTTAATTCGTTGGTTAGACTTTACGTTAAGCATATCTAATTCTAAATGTTGCTAGCTATGGTTTCTGGTTAAAAAAATCTGTTACCATTCGTATTATTGTCCAATGATAAAACTACTCGAAATAGGTTTTAACGTGCTCATCCGATAGCCTTTTTGTTTTGGCTACTTCTCCTGTCTATGAGGAGGAAGGCATTAATTAGTGATGCAACAAAACCTTAAATATGTTAATTTTATCTAATAGTATGCTCGTAAAAAGGAAAAGTGTATAATTTCGTATTCTTTATTTTAATTATGTATTTGGGGCTTGTGGATGGAAAATCTGGATGAGTTAGTTGTTAAAGCTTTGCAGTTGATAACTGCGGCAAATGATATTAATGAGTTAGAACAATTACGCGTGCAGTATTTAGGTAAAAAAGGTGAGTTAACACAAGTAATGAAATTATTGGGGAACTTATCTCCAGAAGAGCGTCCTAAGGTGGGTGCTTTAATTAATGAGGCTAAAGAAAAGGTTCAGGCCGCATTAAATAATTGTAAGAGTGTTTTAGAGCAAGAAAAACTTAATAAAAAACTAGAAGCAGAACAGATCGATGTTACATTGCCCGGTCGTGGCCAAATTTCTGGTAGTATCCACCCAATTACTCGTACTTTAGAAAGAATTGAGAGTTTTTTTACTAATATTGGTTACAGCGTAGAGGAAGGTCCCGAAGTTGAAGATGATTATCATAACTTTGAGGCATTAAATATTCCAGGGCATCATCCTGCCCGTGCTATGCATGATACCTTTTACTTTAACGCTAATATGCTGTTGCGTACCCATACATCACCTGTTCAAGTACGTACGATGGAAGCTAAAAGGCCACCTATCCGTGTGGTGTGTCCTGGGCGTGTTTATCGCTGTGACTCAGATATGACACACTCGCCAATGTTTCATCAAGTCGAAGGCTTATTAGTTGATACAGATATTAGCTTTGCTGATTTAAAAGGAACAATCGAAGAATTTTTGCGTGTTTTCTTTGAAAAACAATTTGAAGTTCGTTTTAGGCCTTCTTTTTTCCCTTTCACTGAACCTTCTGCAGAAGTAGATATTCAGTGTGTAATGTGTAGCGGGAAAGGTTGTCGTGTTTGTAAGCAAACAGGTTGGCTAGAGGTAATGGGGTGTGGAATGGTTCATCCGAATGTATTACGTATGTCGGGTGTTGATCCTGAAGTATATTCAGGTTTTGCTTTTGGTATGGGGGCCGAGCGCTTAGCGATGTTGCGTTATGGTGTTAATGATTTACGTCTGTTCTTTGATAACGATTTGCGATTTTTATCCCAATTTCGTTAATAAGCTATTAATATTAAATAGAGGAGAACAGTATGAAATTCAGTGAAAATTGGTTACGTAGTTTAGTAAATCCCACGGTTTCCCAAGAAGAATTAGTTGCCCGTTTATCGATGGCTGGCCTAGAAGTTGATGGGGTTGATCCTGTTGCTGAAGCTTTTTCGGGTGTTGTTGTCGGGGAAATAGTTGCGATAGAACAGCATCCTGATGCAGATAAGTTACGTGTTTGTCAGGTCAGTAATGGCTCTGACACCTTTCAAGTTGTTTGTGGTGCCCCTAACGCAAGACAAGGGATAAGAATTCCTTTTGCGATGATTGGTGCAAAATTACCAGGTGATTTTTCTATTAAGAAGGCAAAATTACGTGGTGTCGAATCTAATGGAATGCTTTGCTCTGCGAAAGAGCTTGGTTTAAGTGATGATAATGCGGGTCTGATGGAGTTACCTTGTGACTCGCCTGTTGGTAAAGATCTACGAGATTACTTAGATTTAAATGATATTGTTGTTGAGGTTGATTTAACCCCGAATCGTGGTGATTGCTTATCCCTACGTGGTATCGCTCGAGAAGTAGGTGCTCTTTATAAGCAACCTATGGAAGAGTTAGTAATAGATGAAGTACAACCCACAGCTGATGATAAAGTAAGTGTTGATGTCATAAGTTCTAAAGATTGTCCACGCTATGTTAGCCGAGTGATTAAGGATGTTGATGTTTCCAAACCAACTCCCATGTGGATGGTAGAGAGATTGCGCCGCTCAGGGATTCGTAGTATTGATGCGGTTGTGGATGTGACTAACTATGTAATGATTGAGTTAGGCCAACCGATGCATGCCTTCGATCTTGAAGAAATTGATAAAGGCCTTGTGGTCAGAATGGCTCATGAAAATGAGACATTGACCTTGCTTAATGGACAAGGAATAACATTACGCAGTGATACATTATTAATTACCGACCATGCCAAACCGCTAGCAATCGCCGGTGTTATGGGAGGAGAGCACAGTGGTATTAGCTCTAAAACAAAAGACTTGTTATTAGAGGCTGCCTTTTTTAATACGATAACTGTTGCTGGTAAGGCTCGTTCTTATGGGTTACATACAGATGCTTCTCATCGTTTTGAAAGGGGCGTTGATTGGCAGCTAGCGCCCTTAGCGATGGAGCGTGCGACAGCGTTATTGCTCGATATTGTTGGAGGTAGTGCTGGACCTGTCGTTGATGTTGTGAGTAAGTCAGATTTGCCTACAATAAATCATATTGTATTACGTGCTGAGCGTCTTAATAAGATTTTAGGCATCGCACTTTCTGATAAAGAAGTTGAGCAATTATTATTGCCGTTGGGCTTAACGTTACAAGTCAAGTCGGCAGGTATATGGGATGTCACTGTTCCTAGTTATCGCTATGATATTGCAATTGAAGAGGACCTTGTGGAAGAGATCGCAAGACTTTATGGCTATAACCATCTTCCTGTACGTTACCCTCAAGCACGTCTTGCTCCACATGCTAATAAGCAGGAAGCAGAGCTTAATAAAAAGACGTTGCGCGATATTTTAGTTGCAAGAGGCTATCAAGAAAATATTACCTATAGTTTTATTGACCCTAAACTATTTAAATTATTTAATCCAGACCAAGAACCGCTATTATTGGCAAACCCTATTTCTAGTGATATGTCTGCTATGCGCGTATCATTGTGGCCAGGGCTTATTAAATCATTGCAGTATAATATCAATAGACAGCAAGATAGAGTTCGTATTTTTGAGTGTGGTTTGAGTTTTAAAGGGCAGTTAGCTGATTTAAAACAAGAAAGTATGATTGCTGGCTTAATCATGGGTACTCGCTTACCGCAAGGGTGGGCTAATGCCAAAGACCGTGTTGATTTTTATGATGTAAAAGGGGATGTTGAAGCAATATTAGGTTTAGTTGGTTCGCTAGAGCAATACCAATTCTCTCCAACACAGCATACGGCGCTCCATCCTGGGCAAGCTGCCGCTATAATGCGCGAGGGTACTCCTGTTGGTTATGTTGGGGCATTGCATCCAGAACTAGCTAAAATACTTGATATAGATGTTCCTGTTTATTTGTTTGAGTTGTCTTTGGGTAAAATCCAACAGGGGATTTTACCAGCATTTAAGGAGTTATCTCGTTTTCCAGAAGTAAGTCGTGATTTATCCGTCTTAATTGATAAATCAGTTATAGCTGATAAATTTATATCGACTATAAAAGCGGCCGCAGGAGATTATTTAACAAAAATACAATTATTTGATATTTATGAGGGAAGTGCTATTGGTGACAATCAAAAAAGTATTGCTGTGCGTCTTAGCTGGAGGCATCCAGAGCGTACATTAACTGATGATGATATCAATATATTCTTTCAGGCTATCATTGTTGTATTAGAAGAGCAGTTTAATGCTACATTGAGGAAGTAAATATGAGCACTTTGACAAAGGCCGAAATGGCTGAATCCCTAATTAATCAGCTTGGTTTGCCAAAGCAAGAAGCGAAAGAGTTGGTTGAAGATTTTTTTGAGGAAATAAAAGGAGCTTTAGCTGATAATACAATGGTGAAGTTATCAGGATTTGGTAACTTTGAGCTTCGTAATAAGAGCGAACGTCCGGGACGAAATCCAAGGACAGGAGAGGAGGTTGCTATTACAGCAAGGCGTGTCGTAACTTTTCATCCTGGACAGAAGCTTCGAGCCAAAGTTGATAGCAATATTGAAGGGTTATTAAAGACCTTAGATAAATAGCAGTTGATAAAAAGCGCATAAAAATAATTATGCGCTTTTTGTTACGAAAGATTTTACCTTCATCACCTTTTTATTTCATCTAAGGCATTACTATATACAAGAACGCTATACATGCATCATTGTTTTTAGTTTATTTATAATAATGAGTAATAAAGACATTTGTTTAATTGGTTTTGTTCTAAGCAATTAGCTAGTTCCCCCTCTTTTATTTTTCTCAAGTATTTAACGTGTGTTTGAGAAAAATTGCACTTTGACCCTCAAATAAAAACTTTTATCTAAGTTTATTTATAGTTAATCAATTTCAAATTGTATTCTTAGTTGTGTAACTAAGAGGGAATTTATTTTCAGTTTGCTTTGCACTACTAAAGTATATATTATAAGTAAATATATAATTTTATGCTTTAGTCTTATGTTTAAATGATTAAACAAATGTTAGGCCGAAATGATGATTAATAGTGAAATATGATTTTATTTGCAGGGTTTTTGTAGCATGAAAAAAAATGGATCTAAAAAAACTTCCTCCTATGCGAGTTGGGGATATATTGTTTGTGGTTTGCTCAGTGTTATTCAAGTTCAGGTTGTATGGGGAGATAATATCATCTATTCCGATACCTCTCCTGACTCTTTACAAACGGCACCTAGTTGGTTATTGCCGAGTACAGCAACCCCCGCAGAGACCAGTGCAGTTCTTTTTCCAGGTAGTACAACAGCATGGACACCTTCAGGTTCATCGGTAACGATTGATTATACTTTAGGTGCTAAACAAGACCCTTCTTATGTGGCCGGTGGCTTGGATAGTAATAATGACTCTCAAGTACAAAATAATGTTGTTACTATAAATAATGGGAATGTTACTAATAGCGTTTATGGCGGAATAAGCCGCTTTTCCTCATCCTCTGGGATGGTCATTAATAATCAGGTGATCATTAATCGTGGGACCGTAGGCGTAGAGGTTATTGGTGGTAGTGCTGATGGCTGGGGCTCATCAATTCAGGTCACGGATAATCACGTTAAACTAAATGCTGATGCGGTAGTCAATGGTGCTGTTAAAGGGGGGTATGGGTATGGAAACAGTACGATACCTGGGTATGTTAGTGTCGATAATAATACTGTCGAAGTTAATGGTGGTGAAGTCCGTGGGGATATTTATGGAGGAAGTGCAACAGGAAGTCAACAATCTGTTTCAGAAATAACGGCTAATCAAAATACAGTGATTCTTAATGGTGCAAATATCATCAATAGCAGTGGCATTATCTCTGGTGGATTAGTTGAACATGAAGGGCAAAGTAATAATTCAACATCAAGTGCAAATGCAAATAAAGTATTTATTAATGGCGGTAGTATCGATGTTTCTGCTATCTATGGTGGGTCTGTTGGTGCACAGTTTGCAGAAGCGATAAATAATACTGTTGAGATTAAAGGTGATCCTGCTTTTAATCAAACCGATCTCTACGGTGGTTGGTTTAATAGTAATTACACGCCAACCAGCCTTGATGCGTTTACGGGTAATACGCTTAATGTATACGCAGATAAACCTATTTCAGTTGGTAATGTAGGTAATTTTCAAAATTATAATTTTAAGTTAGAGCCTTCTCTTGCGAATAGTTCAACAGCTTTAATGACAGCTGATAATATTAGTTTTGGTAATAATGCAACAAACGATTCAAGCTATGTGGCTGGTGATAATACAACTTATAAATTATCTAACGTTAATGTTGTAGGTGTTAATTCTGGAAATATTTTACAAGTCAATGATAAGTTTATTTTAGCTCAAGATAACTCAGGGAGTATCGATGCAGGAAAAGTTTCTCTCGGCATTGGTGGAACAGGTGTTAATACAGGTATTAGCCAAGTTCAGCAGGGAATATCGTTACTTTATAATGTAAAAACAGAAGTTATTGGTAATCAAATAGTTACAACAGTACAACCAAGTGCTGGAGCTGGTTCGGTGGTTTCTGTTAATCCTCAATTAAAAGCTTTAATGGAGGGTCGTTTGGCAGCAGCTATGCTTGTGACAAGAGGTGGCGATAATATTGCCTATAATTTAAGTAGTTTCCTTAGTGATCCGGCATTTGTAAATGGCTTTACCCCTTTTGTTGATATAAGAACAGATAGTTCTCGATACAACAGTGGGTCGCATATTAATGCCGATGAACATTTGTTAACCGCTGGATTAGCTTATAAATATAATAATCTTTCCTCAGCGATTGCTTATGAGCAAGGTTGGGGAAGTTATGATAGCCATAACAGCTTCTATACAGGAAAAGTCCATGGCAAGGGGCATAACGAATACTATGGTATGGCAATGTTGGGACGTTATTCTTTTGAAAACGGCCTGTATGCTGATGCGAGTTTTCGGTTTGGTCGTTTAAAAAATAAATTTAATAGCAGTGATATTGTAAACATAGCATCTGGCGAGTATGCAAGATATACGATAAAGAGTGGTTATCAAAGTGCTCATTTGGGAACAGGCTATGTTTATAAAATTAATGAACGTCAGCGTTTAGACCTTTCAGTTAAATATCTATGGACAAGAACACCTGATGCCAATAAAACAATTGCAGGTGATAACATCCATTTCGACTCATTAAACTCACACCGATTAAGATTTAATGCGGAGGGAACTCAACAACTCAGTCAAAGTGTTTCTGTTTCTCTTGGGTTGGGTTTTGAGAATGAGTTTGATGGTAAACAAGGTGGAAGAACATACGAAACCTTTGGTATCAAGAAAGCTTCGGTTAAGGGTGGAACAGCAATTGCTAGCTTAGCAATGAATTATCGCCCTAAACAAGTGAAGAACCTTTCTATAAAAACTGAATTACAAGGGTATACAGGAAAACGTGAGGGCGGTGGTATCGCTTTAACGGCGTCATATAGCTTTTAAGATTGAGACGTTATACTCTGTTTAGTTATACTAAGAAGGTCATTGAAATATACTGATCAGCAAAGGAATGCTTGATATACTATTAGCATAAAATGTTATTTAGATTTTAATGGCTCATTAGAAGAAAATAATCAATCATGGTGCTTTCTAGTTGGCTAGTTAAGCGACATTTTTTATGGAAGAAAGGTTAGTCTATGTTAAAGTTTGCTTTATTAGTAGGTATCGGTGGTGCGCTAGGTTCCATTATACGTTGGGTTCTAGGGCTTTCTCTTAACTCATTATTTCCAACAATCCCTTTAGGAACATTAGTTGCTAATTTAATAGCAAGTTATTTGATAGGGATTTTTCTTGTTGTTTTTATGAGTAATCCACACATTCCTGCAGAATGGCGTTTATTTATTATAACGGGATGCTTGGGGGGGCTTTCTACTTTTTCTAGTTTCTCTGGTGAAGTCTCAATGCTTTTTTATGAAGGCAAAATAATGTGGGGTAGTTTGGCCGTTGCTAGTCACGTGATTGGCAGTATCATCATGACATTTTTGGGCATAGCGACTGTCACAGCCTTTAAATTTTTCTTGAAATAATTGTTTTACAGTTATAGAGCTATTGGGCAGTCTAGACAAAGTGATAACACCCTAAGCAGTGCATGTTCTTTAGTGGATATTTTATTGTCATGTTCAATGGTTTTTAATATCCCTTGTAAAATAAGTTTACGAACACCCAATGAGGCATATTGAAGTTTAGCCAAACTACTGCTTAGTTTTGTAAAGCTGGGCTTTTCAGGTAATTCTATAGTATCTAATCCTATACTATTTGCTGCTACTTCAAAAGCACGCTGCTGATCGATGATGTTTTCATTAAGATAGGCCGCTATGGTGATAATGTTGGTTGCTTCTTCTTTAACTTGGCTTATATGGTTGTAAAGCGAATTTTGAGCAATAGCCTTGGGGTTAAATTGCCCATCAACTTGGTGAGTAATGAGTTGGTAGAGTAACCATTCTTTTAAAGAAATTGTTTTGTCTGCTTGAATAAAGTGCATTAATATATTTTTAAATGTCTTGTATTGTGTTGCCGATAGGTTTTTTAAAGAAGGAATGGCCTTCTCAATAAACTCCAAGTATCTCTCTTCTGGAATAAGCGATAGGGTTTGATAATAGTCTGTCACAAGATCAGTGTTTTTGATAACTGTGAATTGTTTGGCTCGAATGGATGGAATTTTGTCCATCAAAATGGCAAACATTAAATAACAAGCATCCATAGGTTCTTGGCAAATTGATTCAATTTTTGCAATGGCTTGCTCAGGTGTAGAAACATCGGTATTGAGTAGACTGATAGGCTTGATAAAAGGCAATGCTTCACTGTGAGTCAATGCCGTCCCGACGGCGATAGCCATTGCTATTTGTTTGTCTTTTTGTTTGAACGTTTTTTGAGTTTGAGTTAGTTCAGGATTGTTCTTGTAAGCGATCTCTTGCTCTAGCCTCTCAATATTGGGTTTAATAAATTCTCCTCTCCACCATGGTTCTATACGTAGGATACGTTTTTTCAAAGGAGGGTGGGTGGCCAGTAGCTTTTCATCTACCTGACTGAAGAAAAAATGATTATAAGTAGCTGCGGTGGCTGCATATAATGTTGTGCCAGTCTCTGATCCACCGATTTTTTTTAGTGCAGAGGCAAGTGCTTTGGCATGACGGGTAAATTGTACTGAGGATGCATCGGCTAAATACTCGCGTTGTCGGTTAACCGCGGCTTGCATGATGCGAGCCCACACTTGGCCAATAAAGCCAGCGAGTAAGAGAGCTACTGCTATGACAAGAAGCTGGATGGAGAAACCACCACCTTTTTTCTTATCTCCTGATAAGCCATAACGTGTTCCTTGATTGGCTACGATATAACTAACGGATTTATCTGTATCTCCTTCATTAAAACCAGTGGCTAAATCTAAAAGGGTATAACCTGCTTGAGTGACGAAAATAAAACCGAAAAGTAAGGAAGTGAAGCGTAAGTTAAGCCGCATATCACCATTTAAAATATGACTAAACTCATGCGCTATAACTGCTTGTAGTTCATCACGCGTCAGTAACTCCACACATCCGTAAGTAACGCCTATGACCGCATCATTAATGGTATAGCCAGCTGCAAAAGCATTGATATTAGGTTCATCATCTAAAATATAAACATGAGGAACAGGTAGGCTAGAAGCAATAGCCATTTCTTCCACAACATTCAATAATTGCCGTTCTTTTAGCGTAGCAGCTTTCTTATCAATTAAGCGGCCTCCTAGAGAGATGGCAACTACTCGTCCCCCTTGACGTAAAGAAATATATTTGTATAAAGAAACGAGCAGTGTAATTAGTATTAATGAAGTTAATATTATAGCAAAAAGATTGTTCGGTCTTGTTTTTTCAGAAATCATGAGGTTCAGAGCAAAAGTAATAATTTTGGCACCTATAAAAGGTATTATTACTAATCCTGCAAAAAAAAGTACCACTAGCCAAAATGTTTGGTTTTTTGCTTGATCTTGATATTTAAAAAAGTTCATACTGACTAACCGTTCAGATTAAAAACTAATTTTAGGTGCATTTTGTAGTTCTGAAGAGTCTTCAAATGACAATAAAACAGCATCTTTAAAGTGACCAAATTTCGCAGCAAAGAGATTGGTTGGAAAGGTTTTACGTTGGATATTATAAGCCATGACCGCATCGTTATAGGCCTGTCTTGCGAAAGCAATACGGTTTTCTGTAGATGAAAGTTCCTCAGAAAGTTGCATGATATTCTCATTAGCCTTTAATTCTGGATAAGCTTCTATTTGTAAATTGAAACTAGTCAATGCCTGAGATAGTTGTTTTTCAGCTTGGTTTAATGCAGTGATTGCTGAGGAGTTATCTATATTCCCGGTCACGGCTTTAAGTGCACTTAGGGCTGTATTACGTGCTTCTGTGACTTTTGTGAGCGTATCGCTTTCGTGTTTTAAATAAGCTTTTGCTGTTTCTACCAAGTTAGGAATAAGATCATAGCGACGCTTAAGTTGGATATCAATTTGGGAGAACGCATTTTTAAATTGTTCTTTCAAACTAACCAGTTGATTGTAAAGATAAGCAATAAAGCCAATAATACCTACTAAAATAATGAGAAAAATTAAAAATTTCATTTTTTACATCTCCTTTTGTTTATTACGTGTAATTCTTGCAAATTATTACATGTAATGATAAAAAATAAAACATCTTTAAGAAAAATAAAAAATAAAATTTCATATTTATTGAGGATGTAATACGCTATAGGCTTGGTTTTCTAGAGGTTAGAGTGCTTGTTAAGTATCTTTTATATGATGATGACGACTTATATTTTCTGAGATAAATTTAAAAAATTAGAGAAAATGTTGATTTTAATCAGTGCAAGGCAAAGGGTTTATCTAGAGTATTTATAGTTGCAAGTGAATAGTTAAAACCTAAAAATCAAAAACGACAAAAATATAAACGTAACTTATTATTTATATTGTGTGCTAGCTGTTTGATAGGTTGATGATGTTTTAGAACTATGCTGTAGTCTTTCAGAACTGACTAAAGGTAATGCATATGCAACAAGATGAACTTTCTAAACAGGTTTTTGCAGAAGTCATGAAGCGTCTAAATACCTCTGAAAAAAACAACTCTCCTCAATTTTCTACTAGCCCGTCTCCAATGCCCCCCGAATTTGTTGGTACAGCCATAGGCGATACGATTGGGCTGGTAATCGCTAATGTTGATCCAGCACTACACCAGATGATGAAGTTAGAAAAAGGATACAACGCCATTGGTATTGTTGGTGCTAGAACAGGAGCAGGTCCTCAAATATTAGCCGCTGATGAGGCGGTGAAAGCAAGTAATGTAAAAATCTTATCTATTGAGCTCCCTAGAGATACCAAAGGTGGAGCAGGGCATGGAAGCTTAATTATTTTTGGTGCTGATGACGTGGCTGATGCAAGAAATGCAGTAGAAGTGACCCTGAGTGAGTTAAATCGCACGATGGGAGATGTTTATGGCAATGATGCTGGGCATTTAGAGTTTCAATATACAGCTAGGGCTAATTATGCTTGCCAAAAAGGATTTAATGCGCCAATGAATAAAGCATTTGGTTTAATTGTTGGAGCTCCTGCTGCAATTGGTGTGTTAATGGCTGATGTGGCAGTAAAAGCCGCACAGGTAGATGTGGTTGGCTATGGTTCTCCCGCTAATGGTGGCACTAGCTATTCAAACGAAGCTATCTTAATGATTTCAGGTGATTCAGGTGCGGTAAAGCAAGCAGTTATAGCTGCTAGAGAAGTTGGTTTGCCATTATTGGAGTCTTTGGGTGGTAAGGCAGCCTCGACAACAACACCTTATATTATTTGATCAACCTTTGATAATCGAACTTTTTAGAAGTTATTGAACAAAACACAGTTGTAAATGCATAAAAACTAGAGAAGTTGTTACTTTTCAAAATTTTATTAAGATTTTTTCATGAAGAAACAATTTTTCAATAGAGCGAACAAACTCAAAAAATAGGCAAAGAATAGGGTGATGGCAAATGAGAAATATAGAAGTGAGCAATAGAATTCAAGGTTTGATCGATGAGCTTTATCGCAATGATCCCCCCGTTGAAATAGAGCGGGCTTGTCTATTAACAGAATCTTATAAGCAAACTGAAAATCAACCAATGGTGATTCGCCGTGCGCGTGCGTTTGAAAAAATAATGAATGAAATGACATTAGTCATTCGCCCCAATGAACTTATTGTTGGTAATTTTGCTGTTAGCCCTAGAGGTGTGCAACTTTTTCCTGAGTTTTCTAACAAATGGCTAGAAGATGAGTTTGATTCTATTAATAAGCGAACAGGGGATCGCTTCTTTATTTCAGATGAAAGCAAAAAAATACTGCGAGAAGTATTTAAATACTGGGATGGTAAAACAACCCAAGAATTAGCCACCCAATATATGTACTCAGAAACTATTACTGCAATGGATGTTGGGGCTTTCACTGTTGGAAACTACTATTTTAATGGTGTTGGTCATATCAGTGTAGATTATCGCAAGGTTTTACAGATTGGTTTTAAAGGTATTATTGCTGAGGCTGCAACTGCACTTGTCGCATTGGATAAGGGGGACCCAGATGCAGTAAAAAAATCGCATTTTTATGAGTCAGTGATTATTTCGGCTAATGCGGTGGTTAACTATGCAAAGCGTTTTGCTAAGCTAGCCCAGATTGAGGCAGCTAAAGAAACAAATAACCAACGCAAGCAAGAGCTATTACAAATTGCTAAAAACTGTGAGAATGTACCAGAAAATCCAGCCAGAAATTTCTGGGAAGCTTGTCAATCATTCTGGTTTATCCAAGCGGCAATTCAAATAGAGTCTAATGGGCACTCCATTTCTCCCGGACGCTTTGACCAATATATGTTCCCTTACTATGAAGCATGTGTCATTAATGGCACCATGAGTGAGGAACAAGCACAAGAGCTATTAGACTGCTTGTGGGTTAAATTAAATGATGTTAACAAGATTCGTGATGAAGCCTCAACCAAAGGTTTTGGTGGTTATCCAATGTTTCAAAACCTTATTGTGGGTGGGCAAACAGTGTGTGGACGTGATGCAACGAATCCTTTGTCTTATGCCTGTTTAACAGCCTCAGCCCATGTTAAATTACCGCAACCCTCTATTTCTATTCGCGTCTGGAATAAGACACCACAATCACTGATGGAAAAAGCCGCTGAAGTGACACGTATAGGGTTAGGGATGCCTGCTTGGTATAATGACGAAGTGATTATTCCTGCATTAGAAAATCGAGGTGTGAGTCTTAACGACGCCCGTGATTACTGCATTATTGGATGTGTTGAACCTCAAGTTGGCGGTAAAACAGAAGGTTGGCACGATGCAGCTTTCTTCAATATGTTAAAAGTGCTAGAAGTAACGTTAAACAATGGAATGGATGGTCATGTTAAGGTTGGTTTAGAAACAGGTGATTTAACGTCTTTCCAAAGTTATAACGAGCTTGAAAAAGCTTACAGAAAACAAATGGAATGGTTTGTTAAGCTGCTTGTTAATGCGGATAATGCGGTGGATGTTGCGCACGGTGAGCGTGCGCCACTGCCATTCTTATCGTGCATGGTTGATAATTGCATTGCAAAAGGTAAGACCTTGCAAGAGGGTGGCGCTCAATATAACTTTACTGGTCCACAAGGTGTTGGGGTTGCCAATGTAGGCGATGCTTTAATGGCTATTAAAACATTGGTATTTGAGCAAAAGAAATTGACACTCACCCAACTAAAAGAAGTGCTCGGTAATAACTTCGGTCATGGTAAAACTTGTGCTGTAGATAGTACAACAGGCACTCAACAAACAGATTTAGAAGCGCTAGTGGCTCAAGTTGTACAACAAATTTTAGCACAAACTAATAAGTCAGAAACATACAAAGCACAAACCAATAATAATGATTCAACAGAAGGTGAATATATTCGTCAGATGTTGATTAATGGTGCGCCTAAATATGGTAATGACTTGGACGAAGCGGATGATATTGCCCGTGAAGCAGCGCTTATTTATTGTACAGAAGTGCAGCGCTATAAAAATCCTAGAGGTGGTTGTTTCCAACCAGGTTTATATCCTGTGTCTGCGAACGTGCCTATGGGGTTGGTTTGTGGTGCAACGCCTGATGGTCGACTAGCAGGGCAGCCATTAGCTGAAGGGGTATCACCTATTTCAGGTTATGATAAAAATGGCCCTACAGCTGCATTAAACTCAGTGGCTAAATTGGATCATCATATTGCTTCTAACGGAACATTGTTAAATCAGAAGTTTCACCCCTCTGCACTTTCTGGTCAGGAAGGGTTAGCTAATTTGGCGGCACTTGTAAGAGGGTATTTTGACCATAAAGGGATGCATGTACAATTCAACGTGATTGATCGTGAAACCTTGAGAAAAGCACAGCAAGATCCTGAAAGATATAAAAATCTGGTGGTTCGCGTGGCTGGTTATAGTGCACATTTTGTTTCATTAGATAAATCAATTCAAGATGACATTATTTCTAGAACGGAGCAATTGTTTTAACGATAACTTATTATCAGGTTTGTAAGCGTATACTTTTTATAAAGTATGCGCTTATTGAGTAAGGAATTTTATGTCTTTAAATGAACAAATAACAGGAACAGTGTTTGATATTCAACGTTTTTCTGTCCACGATGGCCCAGGAATTCGGACAATCGTTTTTTTAAAAGGATGTCCTTTGCGGTGTCGCTGGTGCTCTAATCCAGAGAGCCATGACTGGACAAGGCAGTTGGCGTTTATTAAGCGTGATTGCATACAATGCAATAAATGTGTTGATGCTTGTAATTATGACGCATTACAAATTATCCCTAGTTTTAATGTAAAAAAAGATCAATGTGTTCTTTGTGGTGATTGTGCTTCGGTCTGCTATCCCGGTGCATTAGCGATGGAGGGCAATATAGTAACAGTTCCTGATTTAATCAAAGAGCTTAGGCGAGATAGTAATCACTATCGACGTTCCAATGGCGGAGTCACTCTCTCGGGTGGAGAGGCAATTGCTCAGGCAGATTTTAGCGCAGAGCTATTAAAAGCTTGTAAGCGAGAGGGTTGGCATACTGCTGTTGAGACAGCGGCCTATGTTCCACAAGAAAAATTTGAAAAGACACTACCTTATATTGATTTAGTATTGCTTGACATTAAACATGCAGACAGTAAAAAGCATGAGCTCTTTGTGGGGAAACCCAATGAGTTAATTTTAGAGAATGCACAGTTTATAGCTAGCTTTCCAAGTACTGAGTTAATTATACGCGTTCCCCTAATACCGGGCTTTAATGACCAGCCAGAAGAAATATTGGCTATTGCCAATATTGCCAGCCATTTGCCGGGTGTGAAACATATACACTTGTTACCGTATCATCGCATGGGCGAAAATAAATATGGCTATCTTAACTATGAGTACCGTATGGGAGATATTAAACCTCCAAATCCAGACGATGTCAGTCAGTTAAAAGCCCTTGTTGAGAAACATACCTCGCTCATTTGTCAAATAGGTGGATAACAAGAGATAAGATCATTCTTATAGTAATAGCGGGATTGTTGACTAGAAACTTAAAGCCAGTTGCTATATAATTTCAGGCTTTAATATTTCCAGTGATATTGTTTGAGCGCTTTGCAGGTTTTACCTGAACAACCCCTGTATAGTTGATTAGTGTTTGGACACTTTACTGGCTCATCCACCGTATGTGATCTTTGGTACCGGTCACCACTAGGTATAGGAGGCGCCATGCCCGTTATTACTCTTCCTGATGGAAGTCAGCGTGTTTTTAATCATTCCGTTAGTATTCTTGAAATTGCACAATCTATTGGCACAGGTCTAGCTAAAGCAGCGATCGCTGGGCGTGTTGATGAGCGTTTGGTCGATTTATGTGATCTCGTTGATCAAGATGCTACGGTACAAATTATTACAGCGAAAAATGAAGAGGGTGTTGAGATCATTCGTCACTCTTGTGCGCACTTAGTAGGGCATGCAGTAAAGCAGCTATATCCAACCGCCAAAATGGTAATCGGGCCTGTGATTAAAGAAGGCTTTTATTATGATATTGCCTTTGAGCGTCCGTTTACACCAGAAGATTTAGCTGCGATTGAAAAGCGGATGCAAGAATTAATCGCTAAAGATTACGATGTGATTAAAAAAATGACACCGCGTGATGAAGTGATTAAAGTTTTTGCTGCGCGCGGAGAGGATTATAAATTGCGCTTAGTTGATGATATGCCTGATGAAAAAGCCATGGGGCTTTATTATCATGAAGAATATGTGGATATGTGTCGTGGGCCTCACGTGCCTAATACCCGATTCTTAAAAGCATTTAAATTAACAAAAATTTCAGGTGCATACTGGCGCGGTGATTCTAAAAATGAACAGTTACAACGTATTTATGGTACGGCTTGGGCAGATAAAAAACAGCTCGCTGAGTATATTCAACGTATAGAAGAGGCCGAAAGACGTGATCACCGTCGAATCGGTAAGCAGCTTGATCTATTCCATACTCAAGAAGAAGCCCCAGGTATGGTGTTTTGGCATCCTAATGGCTGGTCTATCTATCAAGTGCTAGAGCAGTATATGCGTCGCGTTCAGCGTGAGCATGGCTACGAAGAAATTAAAACGCCACAAATTGTAGACAGAGTATTATGGGAAAAGTCAGGGCATTGGACTAACTATGCAGAGAATATGTTTACAACAAGTTCTGAAAATAGAGATTTTGCAATCAAACCAATGAACTGCCCTTGTCATATTCAAGTCTTTAATCAAGGTTTAAAAAGCTATCGTGATTTACCATTGCGTTTAGCTGAGTTTGGTAGTTGTCATCGTAATGAGCCATCAGGCGCTTTGCACGGTATTATGCGTGTACGCGGATTTACCCAAGATGATGCACATATTTTCTGTACTGAAGATCAAATCGCTACTGAGGTGTCAGCCTTTATTAATTTAACATTGGCTGTATATGCTGACTTTGGTTTTAAAGACATTGAACTTAAATTATCAACTCGACCAGAAAAACGAGTGGGTTCAGAAGAGTTATGGGACAAAGCAGAGCATGCACTGCAAACCGCTTTAGATACAGCAGGGCTTAAGTGGGAATTACAACCCGGTGAAGGGGCTTTTTATGGACCTAAGATTGAATTTTCATTAAAAGACTGTTTAGGTCGCGTGTGGCAATGTGGTACAATACAATGCGATTTTAACCTACCGCAACGTTTAAGTGCTGAGTACGTTGCAGAAGACAACAGCCGCAAAGTGCCTGTTATGTTGCATCGTGCTATTTTAGGTTCCTTTGAGCGTTTTATTGGAATTTTAATTGAGCATTATGAAGGATTTTTTCCTGCATGGCTTGCACCAATTCAAGCAGTAGTGTTAAATATTACAGATAATCAAGCAAATTATGCTGAAAAAGTAGCTAAAGATCTTTCTCAAAAAGGTTTTCGTGTAAAAGCGGACTTGAGAAATGAAAAAATTGGCTTTAAAATTCGCGAGCATACTTTGCAAAAAATTCCTTATCTTCTTGTTGTTGGAGATAGGGAGGTTGAAACAGGGTCCGTTGCAGTGCGTACTCACAATGGTAAAGACTTAGGTTCTATGACAATTGATGAATTTAATGCACTTCTTACTACAGCAGTAGAGCAACGTGGTCGTATTAATTAATGATGGAGTAAATGACTATTAAGCGTGAAATGAGACAAGATAAGAAAAATCAACCAAAAGCACCTATTAATGAAAATATTAGTTCTCCGGAGGTGCGATTAATTGGCGCCGATGGTCAACAAGTAGGTGTTGTATCTATTGAGGATGCCCTTAATGCAGCGGAAGAAGCTAAGTTAGATTTGGTCGAAATCTCGCCTGATGCATCGCCTCCTGTATGTAAAATAATGGATTATGGCAAGCACCTGTTTGAAAAGAAAAAACAAGCAGCGGTTGCCAAGAAAAACCAAAAGCAAGTTCAAGTTAAAGAAATTAAGTTTCGTCCAGGGACGGAAGAAGGGGACTATCAAGTTAAATTACGTAGCTTGAAACGTTTCCTAGAAGATGGGGATAAGGCTAAGGTATCATTAAGATTCCGTGGTCGTGAAATGGCCCATCAGGAGCTGGGAATGGTACTACTAAAGCGAGTTGAAGAAGACTTAGCTGAACTTGGTACTGTAGAACAGTTTCCTAAAATGGAAGGGCGTCAACTCACTATGGTGTTGGCACCTAAGAAGAAATAACAACCAGGGCACAGGCAGGCCTTGCTGTTATATTTATTAGCTCATTAGTTTGGAGTATGAACATGCCAAAAGTAAAAATGAAAACCAAAAGTGGTGCTGCAAAGCGCTTTAGAATAACGGCTGGCGGTGTAAAGTTTAAACACGCTTACAAAAGCCATATCTTAACCAAAATGTCTACTAAGCGTAAGCGTCAGCTTCGCGGTGCATCTTTATTGCATGCATCTGATGTAGCTGCTGTAAAACGTTCTTTACGTTTACGTTAATTGGAGGAGATATAAATGGCTCGTGTAAAACGTGGTGTGGTAGCTCGTGCTCGTCACAAGAAAATTTTAAAGTTAGCTAAAGGTTACTACGGTGCGCGCTCTCGTGTATTCCGTGTGGCTAAACAAGCTGTTATCAAAGCGGGACAGTATGCTTACCGTGACCGTCGTCAGAAAAAACGTCAATTCCGTGCTTTATGGATTGCGCGTATTAATGCGGGGGCTCGTGTTAACGGTCTTTCTTATAGCCGCTTGATTGCTGGTCTTAGAAAAGCTACGATTGAAATTGATCGTAAAGTGTTAGCTGATTTAGCTGTTAATGATAAAGCAGTGTTTGCTGCTATCGTTGAAAAAGCTAAAGCTGCTTTAGCTTAATGCATTAAAATCTGGTAGGTATTATTACCTACCAGATTCTCTTCTAAATAAATTCTCCATTTTCCATCCTTTATTCCCATAAAATACAATAGTATTTTAAACCTTGGTCTAATAGTAAAGACATATGTTAATACAATGTCGAAAGAGCTGAAAATACAAGTCTTGCAACAACAAAATTTACCTTATAATCAATACCAACAACGCTATAATGAAATAATGGCAGAATAAATATATTTTGTTGTTTAAAAGCTTAATGGTTAGTAGGCTTTTTTTATGCAAAAAATATTCTTTATATCATTAGTTTTAAATGTAATGAGCTGATAAAATATATTCCTTTTAAAGTTAATTACGCCGGGAGGTGCCTATGAATGATGAATTACCAGTAGAAATAACTCAAACAGGGGAGCGTATCCAAAAAATATTATCCCATTTAGGTATTGGTTCACGCCGTGATATTGAGCGATGGATTGCTGATGGGCGCGTTAAAGTAAATGGAACGGTTGCTACTTTAGGGCAACGTTTAGAGGGTAATGAAACAATAACGGTTGATGACCGTGTTGTCTCAATAAAAGAGCTAGCGCCTTTGCGTCGTGTTATTATCTATAATAAGCCGGAAGGTGAAGTCTGTACCCGAAGTGACCCTGAAGGCCGTCCTACGGTTTTTGAGCGTTTGCCTCGTTTGAAAACAGGCCGTTGGATTAATATAGGTCGTCTTGATATAAATACATCAGGGCTTTTGCTCTTTACGACAGATGGTGAGCTTGCCAATCGATTAATGCATCCTTCTTATCAAATGGATAGAGAGTATGCTGTCCGTGTACGTGGTGAGGTCACTGAAGAAATGATGGAAACCCTCAAAGCAGGTGTTATGCTTGAGGATGGCCTCGCAAAGTTTTCAGATATTCAAGCTGCACCTGAAGGAGATGGGTTAAATCGCTGGTATCATTGTGTGGTTATGGAAGGTCGTAATAGAGAAGTTCGTAGGCTTTGGGAGTCCCAAGGGCTGGTTGTCAGCCGATTAAAAAGAGTGCGTTTTGGCCCTGTATTTTTAACCGCTAGTTTAAGTGTCGGCCGTTGGCGTGAAATGGATCAGCGTGAGCTAGATATATTGAGTGCTGAGGTTGGGCTTGAGTCTGTTGCTTTACCAGAGTTATCTGTTAAAGTGAAAGATCGTATTAAACGTATGCAACGTAAGATGGTGAAGCCTGTAAAAGCAGCTAAAAACTCTGTAAAGCGTAGTAAAGTGACTACCGTTGCTGAGCGTCCAATGCCTACAAAGAAACCAAAACGCTAAATAGAGATATTATTGTAGAGTGCTATGAAATATCTTTATTCACTCATTATTATTTTAGCCCTTACTTGTATTGGTATAGAGTCTTATTTTTGTATTACGGAAAGGCTCTTACCATTTCATCTCGAGGGAGCTTTTTCAAGAGCAGTTTTTTACTTTAGTTTTTTTACGGTATTATCAACGCTGGCTTTAAGCTTGGGCTGTTTATTCGTTATATTTAAACCACATTACCAATCAAGTGCTTTGGCAGTATTACGGATTGATGGGATTGTCGGCGTTATTATTACTGGGATTGTTTATAATCTTGTCCTACGAGGGATGTACCAACCCAATTTATTAGTACTTAGAATAACAACGGAGTTTTTACATGTTGTTATTCCTGTATTAGGGGTTATTGGGTGGGTATTTTTTGATCCCCACCCCGTATTGACTAAACGCTCTGTAATTAATTCATTTATTCCTCCGATTATTTATTTGATTTATACCTTTGTTCGTGGGGCAATAACAGGTTTATACCCTTATCCTATCCTCGATATCAATTTAATAGGCTATGCACAGGTATTAATCAATGTAGGTGCCATTACAGCTTGCTTTATAGGGTTTGCGTTTCTACTTTATTGGCTAGACAATTGCAGGTTAATAAAACGCTAATGTCAGCGTATTTTTTAGTCCGTCATGTTAATATATAGCATTATTTTTAAGTAAAAATACACAACTGTCATGACAACACTATGTATAAAAACAATCAGTCCTGAGTATTACCAAGCAATAACCCGAGGGGCTAAAGTCTTAGAACAAGACACGACAGCGCCTAAAGTCTTGCAACTGCTAGATGGTGGTTTTTTAAAGTTATTTCGTCGTAAACGTTGGTTTTCATCTGAGTTATTCTATCCTTATGTCAAGCGGTTTGCTAATAATGCTTCTATTTTAAAAGAGGTAGGCATTGCAACGCCTGAAATTTTGAATCTTTATCGTTTTTCTTATAATCAGCTTGATTTTACAGCAGTGCATTATCACCCATTACCAGGCGATACTTTGCGTAATGTCCTTTCTACAGCAGATGAAACGGTAAAAAAACATTTTATACGGTTATTTGGAGAGTTATTAGCGACACTTCACGAGCATGGCATTTATTTTCGTTCTATTCATTTGGCTAATGTGCTGGTTTTGCCTGATCAACAATTGGGTTTAATAGATTTTGCGGATATGAAAAAGCAATCTCATGCATTATCTCAAGCTAAGAGAACTCGAAACTTAAAACATCTGCAACGCTATCAACAAGATACTCATTGGTTATTTAGTGAGTATTATGACGTTTTTTTAGAGGCATATAAACGTGTTGCAGGTGCTAAAAATGCTTTATTTTTAAAATGCAATAATAAAGACTAGGTTTAAGCATGTTAACGATTCAAACATTGTGTGATCGCTACCGAGTTGGTGAACGATTTGATTATCTGTTTTTTTGGGGGCACTCAGGAAATAAAGTTTCCAAAAATTGTCTTAGCCAGTGGTATCCTGCGGGATTTGAAATAGATGGGGTATTTTACCCAACTGCAGAGCATTATATGATGGCATCAAAAGCGGCGTTGTTTGGTGATGTTTCCATGCATGCTAAGATTTTAATAGCGCAAGATGCCCCGACAGTAAAAGCGTTAGGAAGAAAAATTAGTGGGTTTGATCAAACCATTTGGGATGCTAATTGCTCTCAAATAGTGATTGATGGAAATTTTGCTAAGTTTTCACAGATTCCTGAGTTAAAAGATTATTTATTAAATACAAAAAATAAAATATTAGTAGAAGCGAGTCCCTATGATAATGTATGGGGGATAGGTTTAGATGAAAATGCAAATAATATAGAAAATCCTCTTGTATGGAAGGGCGCTAATTTATTGGGATTTGCATTAATGGTTGTTCGAGACCGTTTGAATAGAGGTGATGAGTAATGGCAAAGAAAAAAGCTACACAGAGTTTTGAGGAGTCACTACTAGAGCTGCAAACATTGGTAGAGCGTATGGAATCTGGTAATCTTTCTTTAGAGGAGTCATTATCTGATTTTGAAAAAGGAATACGCTTAACGAGAGAATGTCAGCAGTCGTTAACGGATGCAGAACAAAAAGTGCAGATGCTTGTAGAAAAAGATAATAAACTTGAGACGATTCCTTTTGATGTGGATGATAAATAAATATGAGTCTAATAGTCACTTACCAAAAAATATGTCAAGAGCGCGTAAATGCATTATTAGCTAATTTATTTCTAGCTCCTCAGCCAGAATTAGCAAGGCTCTATGAAGCAATGCATTATAGCGTGATGATTGGTGGTAAACGGGTTAGACCTTTATTAGTTTATGGTGCCTGTGAAACATTAGGGGGTACTTTATCTCAGGCTGATGGTGCGGCATGTGCTGTGGAGTTAATTCATGCATATTCTTTAGTACACGACGATTTGCCTGCAATGGATAATGACGATTTACGTAGGGGGCAACCCACAACACACAAAGCCTATGATGAAGCTTGCGCTATTTTAGTTGGAGATGGTTTACAAACGATGGCTTTTGAAGTGTTGGTAGATCCCAAACTCAATGAAAACCCAGCAGAAATATCTCTTGAAATGATAAAAGTTTTGAGCAGAGCCTCGGGTGTTAAGGGCATGGTAGGTGGTCAAGCGATCGATTTGCAGTCAGTGGGCAAAAAATTAGATCAGCCAGCCTTAGAAAAAATGCACCGTTATAAGACAGGCGCTTTGATAGAGGCAAGTGTTTTACTTGGTGCATTAGCCAGCCATCAAGTTAGCGACCAGCAAATACAGCAGTTGAAAGAGTATTCTCAAGCGATTGGGTTAGCATTCCAAGTCCAAGATGACATTTTAGATGTTGAGAGTGATACACAAATACTCGGTAAAACGCAGGGAGCCGATATTGCTCATGATAAACCAACCTATCCAGCTTTATTAGGGCTAGAGGGAGCTAAACGTTATACAAAGCAGCTTCATGAACAGGCTATCAATGCGTTAGCTAGTTTCTCTAGTAACGCTGATGTTCTAAGGGATTTAGCCACTTATATTGTAGAGAGACGTTTTTAGGATGACAGAAAAATCATTACCAGTGGATGTAAATGACTTAACCTTATTTGCAAAAGTTATTGATTATGGTAGTTTTACTACGGCAGCAGACCGTATTGGTTTACCTAAATCAACCTTATCAAGGCGTATTACACGTTTAGAACATCAATTAGGTGAGCGCTTAATTATTCGTAATACACGTAGTTTAGCGATTACAGAGTTTGGCCAAGCGATATTAGATCATGCTCATGCCATAGAGCAAGAGGCATTGGCTGTTGCTGATTTAGCTAATTATCGGCAAATGACGCCCACAGGAACTTTAAAAGTTTCTATGCCCCCGAATTATATCGATTTTATTAAAAAGGATTTTTTCCAACAATTTATTGTTAAGTATCCGCATGTAAGATTAGATTTAGACTTTTCTAGCCGTCGTGTTGATATTTTAGCTGAGCATTATGATTTAGCTATCCGTATGGCATCCACACTTGCTGATGATACAACCTTAGTTGCTAGACCTCTTAAAGTTCTGGCTGGCGGTTTATATGCTAGCCCTATGTATTTAAAGAAACATGGGGTTCCTAAGTGCCCTAATGAGCTTGAAGAACACGTAGGTATACATTTAGCTAACTCTTTGGGGGAAATACAACAATGGCAGCTTAGCTGTGGTAAAGAAAGCTGGCAAGGCATTCCAAGCGGGCCTGTTATATCAAACTCAATAGAAATAGTAAGGCTTCTTGCTGTGCAAGGTGTTGGCATTGTTTCAGTCACAACGACACTGGTTCAACAGATGGTTGAGGAGGGTAGACTGGTTCGTTTATTGGAGGGGTGGAATATGCCCACCGTAACCATGTGGGCGATTACTTCGGGGAGAAAGCTGCTCCCTTTGAAAGTGCAAGTTTTTTTGAAAGAGTTAAAGGAAGCTTTATTATAATATAATAGCGGAATTTAACTAATTTCTTTCAGGCTTAAATTCTCTAACAATACCTTTTTCTTTAAATTGTTTTTCAATCAGCTTTTGTGTTCGAAAAGCTTCTGTTTTGTTAATAAATGGCCCTACAAAAATACGGTATATATTACCCTCTTTGCGTGTGTAGGCATTATAATTTGCTTTTCGTAATTTATTAGTAAACTCTTCTGCGTTAGTTGGATTAGAAACAGCCGCAATCTGAATTGTCCATGAAGGGGTTATTGGATTGTTTGTCTGGGGTGATGTTTGCTGTGTGTTGGTATTTGCAGCCGGTGTTGTTGTATTAGTGTTTTGTTCCACTGCTGTGGTTTGTTGTGTCGATGTTACAGGTTGAGCGTTGTGTTCAGGTTGTGGAATAGTTGTTACAACAGTATTAGTTGCTGCTTGGTTAGTAACGGTTGCAGTTGTAACTTCTGGTTGAGATGGTGTAGTAGAAGTTTCAGGCCTTGTAGGTTCTGTAGGCACAGTGACAATAGTTTCGGGTAGTTTTTCTCCTCTATTATTAAATATCATGGGTAAAAATACTACAGCCAAAATGATCAGTACGATAGTTCCAATGAGTCTTTGTTTGAGGTTTCCATCAAAAAGGGCCATATTACTTCCTATTTAAATGTGTTTAGCCATTGTAAAGCATCGGCTACAACATAAAAAGAACCAAAAATAATGATTTCGTCTTCAGGTGAGATGCTGTCTAATTGGGCTTCGATAGCTTTTACAATGCTATTATGCAAGGTGACATGTAGCTCTTTCTCTTGTAACTTTTGGGCAAGATGTTCCGCAGTATTTGACCTCGGTGTGGAAAGTGGTGCAACTGCCCAACTTTCAATAAGGTTAGCAAGTGGATTGATAACACCCTCTAGGTCCTTATCTGCTAAGAGGCCAAACACGGCATATCTTTTCCCAGTCGTTGGATGGCTTTTCAAGTAATTAGCTAAAAAGTTAGCTGCATGAGGGTTATGAGCTACATCTAATAAAAGAGTACATTTTTTATTATGATAATTTATAACGTGTCGTTCTAAGCGTCCCATTACTTTAACATGCTGTAAAGCATTAATAAGCTTATGTTCTTGCCATGGAAAATCTAATAGACTAAAAACCTGTAAGGCTAGTGCAGCATTATTCATGGGTAAATTAAGCAGTGGAATGTTAGAGAGTGTTTGTGCTGTTCCTTGTTTATTAATGCCTTGCCATTGCCAATGGTTATCTTCTAGTGTGAGAGTAAAATCTTTATCTCTTACATAAAAAGGTGCTTTTTTTTGTTTGGCTTGTTCAATTAATGTGTTGGGTGGATTACTATCTCCACATACAGCAGGGTGATTTTCTCTAAAAATTCCTGCTTTTTCAAATCCTACTGATTCGCGGGTGTTCCCTAGCCATTCTTGGTGATCAATGCCAATACTGGTAACAACAGCAATATCCGCATCAACCAGATTAACCGCATCTAATCTTCCACCTAAGCCTACTTCTAAAACGACTGCATCTAAATGAGCTTGTTGGAATAATAAAAAAGCTGCTAATGTGCCAAACTCAAAATAAGTGAGCGAAATATTGCCACGCGCTTGTTCTATTTTTTCAAAGGCATGGCAAATAGAGTCTTCACTAACCAGTTGTTGGTTAATTGCAATGCGTTCTTGATAATGAATAAGGTGAGGTGAAGTGTAAATACCCACGCTTAACCCTTGGCTTTCTAGGAGTGCAGCAATAAAGGCACAGGTTGAGCCCTTGCCATTTGTACCCGTAACGGTAATGACTAATGGTGCAGGTTTAGCTAATTGCAGTTTTTTAGCTACCTGTTGTAGCCTCCCTAGTCCCATATCAATGGTACTAGGGTGTAACTTCTCAAGATAGGCTAACCAATCGTTAAGATGGTGTTTAATCATTTCTTTGCAGGTTTTTCTTTATGCTTTGTCTTTTTTTCTACAGTTTGTTCTTCTGCTACAACCGCTGCTTCTGATGCAGGATCAGCAATGTCTAATACAGTTTGAACAACGGTATTGTGAGTTGTAGACGGGAGGCCTTGAAGCTGAGCAAGGACTTTTGCTAAACGGCTACGTAACTCATTACGAGGAATGATCAAGTCAATTGAACCATGTTTTAATAAAAACTCACTGCGTTGGAAACCTTCAGGAAGTTTCTCGCGAACGGTTTGTTCAATAACTCGAGGGCCAGCAAAACCGATTAATGCATTAGGCTCAGCAACAATTAAGTCACCAAGCATCGATAAACTAGCAGAAACACCACCGTAAATAGGGTCTATTAAGACAGAGATGTAGGGAATACCGAGTTCGCGCATACGGGCTAATACAGCCGATGTTTTGGCCATTTGCATTAAAGATAATAATGCTTCTTGCATACGAGCACCACCTGATGTGGAGAAGCAAACAAAGGGGCATTTCTTCTCAATAGCTATATTGGCTGCTTGAACAAACTTTTCTCCTACAACGCTACCCATGGATCCACCCATGAAGCTAAACTCAAAAGCACAAGCAACAATAGGATTGTTTAATAATGTACCGCTCATAGCAACTAATGCATCTTTTTCGCCCGTTTCTTTTTGTGCAGCGACAATGCGGTCTTTATAACGTTTAGAATCTTTGAACTTTAAACGATCGATTGGCTCGAGATCTTTTGCAATTTCAACGCGGTTTTCTTTATCTAAGAAAATATCTAAGCGCTTACGTGCATTAATACGCATATGATGCCCACACTTAGGGCATACATCTAAATTTTTTTCTAATTCAGGACGATATAAAACGGCTTCACAAGATACGCATTTATGCCATAAACCTTCGGGTACTGAACTCTTTTTAGCTTCAGAGCGCATAATGGAAGGAATTAGTTTATCAACCAACCAGTTACTCATGTTTATATATTCCTCTTTATAGGTATAAACTATAGGCTATTACCACTATAGAAAGCCTAAAATATTATCAAAGGTACTATTTTACCTGAATTGATTTGAAAAGTTATTTATTTCTTTGTTAAAACTCTAATTTTATGACTATAAACTATTTTTTACATTATGTATAAAACGTTTTATCTTGTCATGGTCTTTTATTCCTTTGCTAAGTTCAACCCCTCCACTAACGTCAACAGCATAAGGGCGACAATTTTGGATTGCCTGTTGAACATTATCAATAGTTAGTCCACCTGCCAAAATAATAGGTTTGCTTACATTTTGAGGGATAAGCGACCAGTCAAAAGTTATTCCTGTTCCCCCTTGAACCCCATGTACGTAGCTGTCAAGCAAAATACCTTTACTTTCTTTATAGCTTTCTATGGCCATTTCAATATTAGTATCAGGCTGTACTCTTAGTGCTTTAATCCATGGATAATTGAATTGTTCGCAGTACTCTGCTGATTCTTCTCCATGAAATTGTAATAGGTCTAAGTGGAGATAATTAGCAATATCCAAGACGCCATTGTTTGATGCGTTAACAAAAAGGCCGACACTTGTAATAAAGGGTGGTAAATTTTGGCATATATTTTTAGCTTGATCGATTGTGATAGCTCTAGGGCTATCTTTATAAAATACAAAACCTAATGCATCAGCGCCTGCCTCTACTGCGGCCATAGCATCTTCTACTCGAGTGATCCCACAGATTTTAATGCGTGTCACAAAAATTACCCCTAATTCTGTAATGTGATAGGGTAAAGTATAACAATTACTAGTATTTTAATAAAAATTAAATTTTTTTAAAAAAACAGTTGACATGTCTTTTAAAATCCGTAAAATGGCGCCCACCTTGAGAGGCAATATAGCTTTCAAGTTTGATGATTCCGCGATAGCTCAGTCGGCAGAGCAAATGACTGTTAATCATTGGGTCCCTGGTTCGAGCCCAGGTCGCGGAGCCAAATTTATCGGAGTATAGCGCAGTTGGTAGCGCGCCTGCTTTGGGAGCAGGATGTCGGGAGTTCGAGTCTCTCTACTCCGACCAAATTCAAAAGAATTTGGGTCGTTAGCTCAGTCGGTAGAGCAGCTGGCTTTTAACCAGTTGGTCATAGGTTCGAATCCTATACGACCCACCATTTCAAATTAATAAATCGGTTCTCTTTAAGTTTAATGAATTGAGAAGTACAGATTAGTAAAAAATAAATTGTAGTATCTCATTAATTAGCAAAAACTTAAACTATATTTGATGGATTTATAATTCTTATATATTTAAGAGTGTAACGCCTAAAGAAGTTTATCAAGATGTTTCTGTAAGCTTTTTTCTTTATTCTGTGTAAATTCTTCTCTTAATAGCGACTCTCTCGTAAGTCCTTGATTGAGTTAATGTCTGGCACGATATATTCATGCGTTGTGAGTACATCAGTATGGCCTAATAACTTCTTTACTAAATGCAAATTACGATCCGGTTATTTCATCAAATCAGTACCCAAGGTGTGTCCAAAGAGGCGAGGTGATACCTGGATACCGATGCGTTTCGAGATATACTCAAAGACATTAGATGCGGTAATAATTGTTGGCGGATCGGTAATTCATACTTACGCCACGTTGTTTAATATTATAGGGGGTAGTATTCCTCTAAAATAGCAATTGTACCATTCTACGGTCATGAAATAAGAGAAAACTTCTCGAAGGCTCTTAATAATCTTTGATTATGTACATCTATAGATTCTTTATAACAACAGGCTCCTAAATATCCTCTAAATTAATAATTAAAGAAATTTATACTAGCCTTTTCAGTCCTAGTGCTTTAGCGTTAACAGACCTTGTTTTTATTTAGATTTATAAGAATAATAATAACTGCTATTAAGGCTATTATAAAAGCAGTTAGATAATTAAAGTATTCTGCTATTGTCATAGATAGAGAGGAAGCAATTATTTCAGAGAATAGTAAACTACTTTGAAAAATAGCATAGTCAGTAGCAGATTGTTTGCCTTTTTTAGCAAAAATCATGGTTATAGTATAAATACTAACGTTAATAATACCAATACCAATGCCTAGAATAGTCATGATGGCAATAATACTGATAAGATTAATGTAGTTCGGTATGTAGTAAAGCACACTCCAGAAGATAATTAACAAAGTAAATAAGCTAAAGCCTAGTTTTAAAGTTTGATAGGGGTGTTTAGTTTTTAATAAGTAAGCGGCAATAACACAGCCTAGTAACATGGTTATATAACCACCAATACCTGTATAAATACCTATATCACTAACTGAAAGGCCGTGATCAAGTAGTATAAATTTCGTCATGGCTAAAATCACAGAGCCAGCAAAAGGAACAAGTAATGCAAGTAATAGCATATGATAAGCATTTTGCCTTTTAAAAAAATAGCTGATTCTTGCTCGTGGTTTGGGCTGTGATGTATGAAATAAGTTAGGTTCTTTCCATATGAGTAGTTGTATTATAGAAAGTATAATAAATACCACTAATAATAAGATACTGTAGGTTTTTCCTAAGTAGTCATAGCAAACGGTAACACCTGCACCACCTATTAACATCCCCATTATATTACCCATTACTTGAATACTATTTACTTGGGTTATTGTATTACTTTGTGATAAGTCAGCAGCTAACCCATCAGTGGCAATATCTTGTGTTGCAGAAACTATACAAGACAGGATAATGATACCAAGTAGATAGCTAGTAGTTTCTGGGGTAAAGGGGATAAAGGCGATAATAGTAATAAATACTGCTAACAAACACTGCATAGGTAGTAACCAGCTTTTTCTATAACCTATTTTATTTATCCAGTGATTTTCTACAACAGGAGCCCATAAGAATTTAACTACCCAAGGTAGCCCGGCTAGAGGAATCATTGCTATTACTGCCAGAGAAACCCCAGCATTACGTAATAAAATAGGATAGGCATCAAAAGCTAAGCCAACAGGAATTCCTTGAATGACATAAAGTTGTGCAATAATGAATAAAAAATAGTTTCTCTGTTTACGATTGTGGACGATTTTTTTATCCATGAGATATTTTTACAAGTCTTTTATTTATAAGAAATTTATTAGTGTACTAGTATTCCTAATGCATACAGCATGTGAATAGTAGCTTTATTTTGTTGTGGATGCAAATGATATTTGTTATCGTTTGTATCTTTGAAGGAGGATGTATGCATTTGGATGATCTGTTAACCAGTAATAATTTCAATAGTGACAATAAAGGTTGCTCATATATTGAGTTACAACCAGGCTTAGCTGTATGTGTTGTTACCGCAGATGATTTAAATGCAATCGATGTCAGCAAAGAGTTCCCTAGCAGTGATGAATGTTTATGTTTTAGCTGTCAATTGCAGGGTAAGTTGAGTATGCAAGTCAAAGGTAGAAAATTTGTTACGACAAAAGGGGATTTAACTTTTGGCTTTGCTGATGGTGAGACCTTCCACCTACAGCATTCAGAGGATTTCTGTAATCTTGAAGTAATGATAATGCCCGAATTATTGGATGTTTTACTTGGAGATATGGATTTTCAATTTTCTTGTCTAGACAAGAAAGTTAATTTTTTCCTACATCATCATCAAATAGAGCAAAATATTAATGTACTGTCTTGTGCAAGACAGTTATTTCACTTAATGCAAAACACTGACTGTAAAGTGACCAATCGCTTACTGCTATATGCTCATGTTTTGGAATATCTAAATTGGTATTTCAAAACCTTTGATAGTCATCTAGAAAAGCAAGAGTTTACTCATCGAGAATATAAGCAAATTAATAGTGCTCGTGACTATTTAATAAGTGATTTAAGTAGCCCACCAACTATTGATTGGTTAGCTAAGCAAGTAGGGCTTAATCAAAGTAAGTTAAAAAAAGGTTTTAAGCAGGTTTTTGGTAAAAGTATTTATTCTTATTTTTTAGCAGAGCGAATGAGTAAAGCAAAACAGCTATTAGTAGATAATAGTGTAACAGAAACAGCTATTACAATGGGTTATAGCAATATTAGTCATTTTAGTTCAGCCTTTAGAAAACAGTTTGGAGTATTACCTAAAGAGGTGCGCCGCCAGCATTTGTATAAATTTTTTGAATAGTGGCAGCACAGTTTTAGTGGTTAACCATTACTTACCTTATCCTAAGGTTTGGGTAAGAATGGCAGGTGGTATAGTTAAACTGACCTCAGTTTCACCATTATCTTTTTGTTGCCAGTTGATAACTAAATTAGTTTTAGAGGCTATTCTAGTAAAGGCATAATGTTCCATTTCACGAACTAGATTAGCTAATTCAGGACAGCCTAATTTAGTAAATACTTCTGCATAGATACATTGGTTGATGTGTACATGGTAACTATCAACTGCTAGTTTAGTTTGGCTAAAGTTTAATAGCCCTAATTGCTGATAACTTTCTAAAAAAGCTAACCAGTATTGATAAACAGCTTGTGCAGGATTTTCTAGTAACATAAATACTGTTGGTTGTGGCCATAACCATTGCATCTCCATATCACCTGTTTCTAAAAACATTTTACGATAATGGGAGTATGCTAGTTGTTGGCCTATGGTTTCACGCAATAAGCTATAACCAGAGGTAAACATACTAAGATCTTTAGTGAGTTTTTTCCATTCACTACTTTTTTCTGCATAGTGGGCTAATTGTTTACCATGTTTTTGCCAACGCTTAAGCATTTTAATAATAAACTTTGTTAGTTGTAGCGTGTTAAGCTGTTTTCTTAATGTTTGCCATACTTCTGATTGGAATAAAAAATGTTTTTGTAAATAGGCCATACGTGGATGTTGCTTAGGCACGGTATACCAGTTTTTACCATAATGGCGCAGTGTTTGTACTTTATATATATTTGACTCTAACGAACCAAAATAATTATTTTCTGCTTGTAGTCTTGAGGTATTATACTCTTGCCAAATAATGCCTCTAGCTTTTAATGCTTGGGTTAAATTATTTCTTGTGGCACTAGATAAAAACTCTATAGAGTAAACACCATGTTTCTCAACTAAGTTGTTATTTAGCCAACAGTCAGTCACTGCACAAGTCATTAAAGCGGTAAGGTCATAGGATGAAATACTACCTTGTAGCATTAAACCTTGTTCAGGAGCATTATCAGGGAAAATATTAATGTAAGTATCAGGGTCTGCTTTGGGTTTATTTTTAATAGATTGACCGCTGTTATAAAATTTATTAGCTAAAAAATTAATCGTTTTTTCACCTGGATTAAAAGCAGCAATAGCTTTTGCCATGCCCATTGGGAAAAACTGAATATGAAAGCGACTATCTAAAGTTCGAATGGGAGTAGTTGCTTGATCAAAGCGTTCACTGCTTAAAGAAATCACCTCTGGTGTACCATAGGGAAGCATGGCTAATGGTTTTTCTTGTCCAAAAAAATGAAACTGATAGGGCGCTTTCTTCCAAGGGGTAGTAATAGTTTGTAGTTTTCCTTCTTGGAACACTGTTAATTTTTTAGAAAAATTTGCCAACATGGAGTAGGGGCTTGTTTTACCACCACCGTACGCTGCGCCCATATAAAGTCTAGAGCGATAAACACCTTTTGATGAACGCTTTTTTTCAGCCAGTTGCATTAGCATTAGGGTAGTAATACCTGGTGCTAAACCCATACCTGTATAAATACTGCATTGTTTTTGTTGTGCAGTTTCATGAAGCCCTAAAATAGCTTTGCTGGCAGTAGCACTGTCATTAATATCAATACAATCAATGCAAGCTTCCAAACAGAGTTGATGTGGGGTAGCTAACAATCTTTCCATAGGTCCTATGGCTAGAATAGCTAGATCATAATCTTTTAATAGTGCTATGCTTTGTTGTGCATTACTAATATCAATATTAACAAAAGGTATATCCGATAAGTTTGAAGTATTTTGACGACTAGCACAGGTGAGTGATAGTGTGGGATAAGTTTGTTTTAAATGATTTAAAATACGTTGTCCAGTTTCTCCTGTACCACCAATGACAATAATTTTTGTAGTGGTTGTTTGAGAAGTTGTCATTAAATAGCCTCCGACCGTTTTAGGGAGTCGTTAGTTGTGGTGATTAATTGAATAATCTGTTGTGCTTGTAACTGCTCAATGATTACTTCACTTGGAATTGCTTCATGAAGGCTATATGCACCTGCCGCAATAGTGTTTTCCAGTAGATATTTAGCAGTAATGGCAATGACTGTTCCTGTAGCATAGTAAGTATCACCTGTTAATAATGAACCTGTTATTTGCTGACCATTAGCAAGTTGAATTTCTGCCTGAATGGCATAGATGGGATCACTCTTGAGCATATCTTTCGCTGAAGCAGATGCTAGACGTTTAGCAGCTTTAGCTAATTTTTCAGGAGTTTTATATTGACCAAATATTTTTGAAATAGCACAACTAAAGGCAGCTTTTGCCCCAATATTAGCACCATAAACTTTTAGATTAGGGATTTGGTATTGGTTAATTAATCTTCGTAACTCTTCCGAGTAGATTAGCATTGTACCCACTTTACCAATAGGCGCTGGAAAAACTTTCTTTTGCGTTGCTTTATAAAAAGGTACTTTTATTAGTTGTTTATCGGCAATATAGCAAAAGCCTCGGTCTTCACCAAAGTCACCTAAGCCAACTATGATGTCCCATGCTGAGTTATAGCTCCAAGCGTCACGTCCTACATAAGATACTTCTAGGCTGGTTATTGTTTCATTTGAAGCATATTGATCTATTAGGTATTTAGGATAAACACCTGATAGTCCAGGTAACAATCCCGCATTAATAATTAATGGAACTTTAGCAGGTTCTGTAGCTACTAGATTAGCAAGATGTTTTAATAGTGGGTCATAGCCACCTGCATCAATATAAGGGGTAACCGTTCGGTAGCAAATGTCTACAATAGTTGAGCCTATTACTTGAGATGGACCAATACAGGAAATAACAAGGTCTGCTTCCTTGCAGTGTTGGCTAAGTTGTTCCTTGTTTAATGCGTCAAAATTAAGGGCAGTTAATCGCCCAGAATAATCAGCATATTCCGTTAAATCTGGTTTTGTGTTTCGAGTAACTATATTGAGTTGGCATAAGGTATTTTTTAATAAATAATCACAAACTGTTTTTCCTACTTTACCTGTACCACCTAGTATTAAAATCTGTGGGGGATTATCTTGCATAAAAGTTATTCCTTAAATAGCACACTAGCGGGTCACCCCACTAGTGGTGATTATGGTTAATAGTTATAGGCAAAACCAACACCTAATGTTATTCCTCTACCTGGCGAGCCAATGGTCGCATCTGGACCACCTGGGTACATGGCTGGCATGTAGTAGCCCCATAGATCATAAGTTTTATTTAAGAGATTATCGCCCCATACATAAACTTCAGCGTTATCACTTTTAACTGCAATCCGTGCGTCGAGTTTGTTATAAGGTTTTAAACCAAAATTGTTTTGTACATCTGCTTTACGTGCGCCAATATAGCGATTAGTTATTCTAGTCTCTAAGGTAAGTCCTGATATATTGAGTGGTATACTGTGAAGTACAGTTAAGTTAGCATTCCACTTGGCTGTGTCAGGTACATAATTATGTTTTTTAACCTTAGCCAAACTTTGACTAGGTGTTCCTACAATTTTAGCATTGGTATAGCCTATGCCTCCTGTAAACTCTAGGTTCCAAGGCGCTTTCCAAAAGCCATCTAATTCAACACCAAAGCTGCGAGTATCATAATTTTCAACAACAGCTACAAAGGTAGCAGGGTTATAGGCCATTAAATGTTCGCGTTTAGTATCGTTATAGAATAGAGCGGTATTTAACCCTAATGTATTGGTATCATTTTCAACTTTTAATCCTGCTTCATAAGAATTTACATAAGCTGATTTATAGGCTTGGTCTGGACTACCTAAAGTAGCAAAGTCGGTACCTTCATCATTAAAACCCCCCGTTTTATAACCTCTGGAATAAAGTGCATAAAGCGTAGCATTATCATTGAGTAGGTAGTTAAACCCAAGTCTACCAGTAGTGTAGTGATCAGTTATTTTTTGCTTATCAAAAGCTAAAGTAGGCATGCCTGGAGCGGCACCTGCATAAATCGAGTTAGCATTCCATTTAGCTTGATAGTTTTTCTTTTCGTAAGATTGGCGAATACCTGCTGTTACTTTGAATTTATCAGTAATTGGATAAGTAACCTCACCAAATACGCCTACATTATCAGTTTTAAATTTTCTTCTAATATTAGCATTCATTGGATTGGTAGGATAAAATACATCCATTACATCATAGGTTTCTCTATGGCGGTGATTAGTATAGTAATTAATCCCTGCTACCCAAAAAATAGGGGCTTCTGGCTTAGAAGAAATTCTAAATTCTTGGTTAAAAAGGTTTTCCTTGGTTAAAAATGACCAGTTAGAGGGAGGTGCCATACCTACTAAATGGTTATATAAATCACCTTCATAAATAGGAGATTTAGTGTCATGTTTGGTATACGAATAGCCTGTAATGGAGGTTAACATGCTGTTACCAAGTTCATGTTCTACCTTTAAATTAAAGCGATGAATATTTTTGTCGCTTTTATCACTACTATTGGGGATATCAATTTTAGGATGATGCCCATAAGGACGCATCATATACATATTATCCATACCCATCGCATCTTCTACTTCAGTAATAAATAGTACTGAGGTGACATCTGATGGTTCCCATAATAATGACCCTCTTGCTATTTTATTTCTAAGAATGCTCACTGGCTTATTGTCATAATGATTATCTAAAATACTATCAGCTTCATCATAACGAACAGCAAAACGACCACTTAACATATCATTTAAAGGGCCACTAATAACGCCCTCAGTTAGTTTCTGATGGTCTTGTCCAAGTTCGGTTCTAAAACCTGCTTCTAAATAGTGAGTAGGTTTTTTAGAAATAATATTAATAGCTCCGGCTTCACTATTTCGACCAAATAGTGTTCCTTGTGGACCTTTTAATACTTCTACACGCTCCACATCGAGTAAGTTTAGGGTCGTATTATTAATAGACTGTGGCATGCCATCAACATTAATACTGACTGAACTATCATCACCACTCATTGGTAATACTGAGCCTACACCACGCATCCGAATAGACTTAGCGCCCCCCATATTACTGATTACCTGTACACCTACCGTATCATTCAAGGCTTTTTCTAACGTGGTTTCGCGATGTTCGACAAGTTTTTTATCATCAATAATATTGACTGTAAAAGGAATATCTTTGGCAGACTCTTTTACATGTCTGGCAGTAACTGTAAGTTGGTCTAATTGAATAGCTTCATCTTCTTCGCCAACAGTTTCTGCTATTGCACTAAAAGATAAACAGAAAGCACTGGCCAATAACCAAGGCGCAGTCATGTTACTTTTGTTAGAACAAATTAAAGGTTGGTGAGTTATTGCATTAGTTAAAGCGAATTTGTCTCTCATATAATTTTCCTAAAATAACACATAAAAGCGTTATGACATGCTTCGTATTTAAGGGGTCATCGTCCATTGGTAGTGGCTTCTCATTTGTTGCTTAGCTATTTTAAGTAGTGCTTGAATAACCTTAGCTTGTTCATCTATCAGATAAAAATGGTTGCCTTGAAAGTATTCACAATGAAAGTTGTTAGTGGTTTGTTGTTGCCAAGCGAGCGCTTGCTCCTCAGTAAGTTCGGTATCTTGCTGAGCGATAAAAGTGCTTAACGGGATAGCCAAAGGGAGACTATTTAATTGGGGTTGCCATGTTTCAATCAGTTGGTAATCATTTCTGATAATGGGTAATAACATTTGTGCTAACTCAGGATGAGTTGCTAAAGAAAACTGGCTACCGTTTAATTTATCTAATTCATTTAATAAGGCTTGATCAGAATCGAGATGTAACGTGCTAGCATTTTTATGGTTGGGCGCCTCACCTGCTGAAATGACTAAATGATAGGGAAGTGGCAAATTACACTCTCGTAACGCTAAGCACAACTCATAGGCAACATAGCCCCCCATGCTATGCCCAAACAGTAAGTAGGGTTTATCTAATATTTGTTGCTCAATTAAAGCTATTATTAACTCATCAATTAGTTGCTCCATATTATTGATTAATGGTTCTACTAGCCGTTCTTCTCTCCCTGGATATTGAACGGCTATAAGTTCGATAGAACTAGGTAAAGTCATCGTCCATTTTTTAAAAAAACTGGCACAGCCACCTGCATGAGGTAAGCAGATAATCCGTTGTTTAGCTTGTGGCTGAGGTTGATAAACTCGCCACCAAGCTGTCTTTGCTTGAGTCACTTTGAATGATGTTGCACTATTCATTGTAACTCCTTGTTATTAAACTTATTAATCAGTGGTATAAAGTAATTTTTGTCCACTTTAAAAGATGGGATGTTAAAGGGTTCGATAGCCTCCAGCAGATTATCCATAGCATATTGGTGGTGGCCGCCATTATCCATGCCATCTTTAAAGTAAAGGTTGATAAAACCAGCTACAAAATTATCTTGAAGTCTCTGTTGCCATTCAGTAAATTCATAGCCTTGTAGCTGACAACCTAACTCTATAAACCAATGGTAAATTTGTTCTACGTTTAAGCTATCAGCAGAAACTAAGTGGAAGTTTTTACTGTTGCCATAGTTTGTTTCAGTGATGGCAGTGATGCTTTGTGCTACAAAGTCCACCGGTACTAAATTAACTTTTAAACTAGAATGTGGGTAGGCGGCAATATCTAAGCAAGCTTTATAGAACTTTAAGAAAGCATCATCATTAATAAAGGGTTGCTCAGTAGTGGCCCAAGTAATAGTGGCAGGGCGCATAATATTGATTGGGACACCTTGTTCTCTGGCAAGGTAAAAGATATTCTCAGCCATAATCTTAGATTGTTCATAGGTTAACTCAAGATCACGCCAACGAGAGATACTAGTACTTTCAGGTACTGGCTTATTTTCATCATGTTCAGTTAAGGCATGATGTACTGCAACAGTAGAAACATAGTTTATTTGCTTAACTTTATTGGTAGTTGCTAGTTGTAGAATATTACTAGCGCCTTGCACATTGGTAGGATATAAGCTACTTAGTGGATCCATTAAATTAATGATGGAAGCATTGTGGATAATAAGATCTATTTCATTAGCTAATTGTTGATACTGTTCTACTGTTAGCCCTAAGTTATCTTTGTCCACTGCACCACAGAATATTTTAATACGATTTTCTGCATCAGATAGTGTTACACCTTTTTCTGCGGCTGCTTTAAAGAGACGGTTAAGTCCTTGTACTTCATCTTCAGCGCGTAATAAACAGTAGATGTTATAATTGGTTTTATACAATAGAGTGCTTAAAGTATAAATACCTAAATAGCCTGAACCGCCCGTTAATAAAATATTCTGTGGGCTATGGGAAATATTAAAAGGGATAGCAGTGTTAAGGCTACTTATAGCTTGCTTAGTTATCTCTGCTAAGTCGATACTTTCTAACCATTGGGTTTTTGACTCATTGCTATTTCTTAGTGCAGTTGCCATATTGGCAAACATACTATTATTGAAAATAAGCTCCAAGGTAGCAGGATAACCCCTAGCTAGTAAGATACTTAATAAGTTAATGGCGGATAAACTAGAGCCACCTACTTGGAAAAAGTCATCCTGTCTAGATATTTGCGTTATCTTTAATAGCTCTTGCCAAATAGTTGCTAAATCTTGTTCGATAGGGTCATTAGTAGGTTGTTCGAACGGTTGGCTAGTGGTGGTATGGGTTTCGGTAAATAGTTTAGTCAGCTGTTTACGATCTACTTTACCATTGCTGCTCAATGGTAATTGTTGGTAAATATCAATTCGCTCAGGGATCATATAATCAGGTAAATCGATAGCCAGTTGTTGTTTAACCTGTGCTACAAATTCTTCTTGCACTCTACCTGTCGAATCTTCAATCACGATAGCAGCTGCCAAACTGCTAGCATTTGCGATAGGTATGGCAACAGCTTGTTTAATAGTAGGAATATGAGTCAGTGCAGCCTCAATTTCACCTAGCTCAACACGATAACCTCTAATTTTAGTTTGGTTATCTTCACGCCCTAAAATCTCAATTAAACCATGTGCTGTATAAAAGCCGATATCACCTGATTTATAGAGCCTTTGTCCTGTAATAGGGTGGGTAATAAAGCGATAAGCAGTCTGTTCGTTGTCTGCTACATAACCATCGGCTAAACCATGCCCTGCAACATACATTTCGCCCACTACATAGTCTGGGCATTGTTCAAGGCGTTCATTTAAAATATAGATTTGATGGTTAGTAAGTGGTTTACCATAAGGAATACGAACTGTCTGCTTAGTAAAACTTTGAAGAATAGGGTGGCTTACACACCAAATAGAGGTTTCAGTTGGGCCACCTAAACTGATTAATTGTAGTTTTGGTAAGTACTCTTTAACCAATGCAGGCAAGGTAACAGGGATTTTATCACCTGATAAAAAGGCAGTGTGTAGGCTACTTAAGTTAAGATGAGTATCCCATTCTAACCAGTTAACTAACATTTGCATTTGTGCAGGTACAGAGTTCCAGCGAGTGATTTGATGCGCTTCAATTAATTTGCCCCAATGCTCTGGATTTGTTCTCTGCTCAGCATCAGGTAACACTAAGCAAGCACCTGCCGCTAGTGTTCCAAATATATCCCATACCGATAAATCAAAACTAAAACTTGCCAAACCGAGAACTTTATCCTGTTGATTAACAGCAAAACGTTTATTGATTTCAGCTACCGTATTCCATGCGGCAAAGTGGCTAACCATCACCCCTTTGGGTCTGCCTGTAGTCCCTGAGGTAAAAATAATATAACCCGTTCTTCTAGTGGCTTCTGGCTGTTGCTGGTAATTTTTAATAAACTGATCGAAGAAGTTAGTAAGGGCTACTTGGTCAATATCAGCCACTTCCTTAGGCGTATTAATTAGTAAGGGGGTAATACTGCTAGGCCAATTTTCATTAAGATGGTTGTTATCGGTGATTAATAGTTTGATTGAAGCATCTTCTAAAATAGCTTGTTTACGTGCTATAGGTTGATGGCTTTCAATGGGCACGTAGGTAGCACCTGCTAATAGCACTCCTAATACGGCGGCTATTTGGGCAGCTGATTTATCCATAACGATGGCTATATTATCGCCTGCTTGGCAGCCTGCCTGTTGTAGCTGCTGACTAATAGTTAGTGCCTGCTCAGCCAGTTGCAAATAAGTGAGCTGATAGTCACTAGCGATAACTGCTGTGGCGGTTGGTCTAATCAATACTTGTTGGCAGAAATCAGCATGTAGTAATTGAGGTTGATAAGCAGTAAAGGTATCATTTAGTTGCGCATGGCGTTGTTGCATAGCAACGGGTAATTTAACCACTGAATTTTGCTGCCACAAACTATCGTCGTCAGCTAGATTATTTAATAACTCAGTGAGTGCAGTAAAAGCCGCTTCAGCCACACCTTCTGGGAAAATGCCTTGTCTAACGTCCCAATCAAGTTGCAACGTACCATAGCGTTCGGTAGTTTGACAATCGAGCCATACTTGTGGCGTTTGAGTAATGCCGTAATGCAGTTTAGCATTTTGCATAAATTCATTAGTTGTCAGTTTATCTGCTTTAACGCCTAGGGTACTGGTATAAACAACAGGTACTAAAATATTTTCTTGGCGTTGTTGGTTCATTGCCCGTAGCACATCTATCCCTGTGAACTCATTGTGCTCTAGGTCTTGCCATAATTGTTCTTGCAAAGCTTGGCTACGTTCACAAAAGCTCTGCTGTGGATTATTCCTAACGCCTAATACATTGACTGCGATAAAATCACCAACAGTATTATGTACCCCAGCATAGTCAGTGGGTCTATTAAATAGGGTTAAATTAATACAGAGCTCTGGATGGCGTGACCAACGGGCTAATATATCTGTAAAAGCAGTTAATACTACACTTGAGGGCGTAAGCTTACGGCTTGTTGCTTGCTGGCTTAGTGCTTGCCAACGTTCTTTGGTTAATGCAAAGTGAAAACGGTCAAAGCGTATAGGTTGATTTTGTTGTTTACTGTAACTACTTACCGGCAACTCTGGTGGTAATGGCATAGTGTCTAATTGCTTCAACCAGTATTGTTTGTGTTTTTCATAACGTTGTTTATAAGTGGGGTTATTAAAAGCTTGTTTTTTAGCTAATACTACATCACGGAAAGTGATGGGTAGTTCAGGTAAGCTAGCAACACCGTATTGATAGGCTTCGCCTAACTCAGCCAGTAATACTTGAATACTTGCAAAATCAGCAATTAATAAATCGATTGAGAAATGTAAAATAGCACCTTCTGCAGTATGGGTTAGTCGCAAATCGAAGAGTGGCCATTGCGTTGGATCGTAACAGCGGTGAGAGAGCTGTTCTCTAATAGCTAATAATTGTTGTTCTGTTTGCTGTGGGTCTAACGCTCTGAAGTCATTTTCTAGTAATGGTGGTAAGTTAACTTCTGCTAAAACTTGTTGAGTACCATCCGCAAGGATAATCGCCCGCAACATATCATGCCGCATAATAAGGCCATGCCACGCATCTTGTAATTTTTTATGGTCTGTATCAGGTAACGCTAACTCAATATAACTATGGCAACCTACACCACCATATTCATAAAGATTACTGCGGCCAACCATATAGGCGAGCTGTAAATCAGTGAGAGGGAATGGCTGATAACGCCCTTCGGCATCGTGCTCAATATTGTTATTGTTGATATTTTGTAGGTACTCAATAATCGCTAACTTATTAGCCGTTAAATGTTGTTTATGGTGATCTGTAATCACACCTGCTGGTGCTTTAAATTTTAATTGCTCACCTTCTGCCCAGAGTAAAACACCTTGTGAGGATAATTCTGTTACTAACGTTTCTACCATTATTGCTTTATTCATAGTGTTCCCTCCTCAAATAAAGTGTCTTCGTCTAATACATTGCTTTTCCATTGCTGTTTAATATAATCACTTAAACTGGCAATAGTTGACGCAGAAAAAAGTACCCTCAGTGGTATAAGCTCTGGGGTAATATGGCGTTTATGTAAAAGTTGTACGATTTGAGTGGCAGTTAAACTATCGCCACCGCTTAAAAAGAAATCATCATCACGTGATAAGGTGTGGCAATTTAAAACCTCTTGCCAAAGATTAGCTATTTGCTGTTCTAACTGATCTCTTGGCAGCTCTTTAACGAGCGTTAAAGTAGTATGATTTGCTAGCTCTTCAATAATCTTTTTCCGATCAACTTTACCATTAGCACTCAAAGGTAAGGTTTCATAAATTACCAAACTAGTAGGCACCATATAATCAGGTAATAGTTGTTGTAATTGCTCTTTAATAGGCTGCTCAGAGGTAGCTAAGTTCTCTTTTAATTGAATAGCCGCTGCGAGTTGAGCCGGGGAACCAACGGTTACGGCGATAGCTCGAGCAATCTCAGGTAAACTGGCTAAGGCAGACTCAATCTCACCTAACTCAATACGATGACCTCTTACTTTAACTTGATGATCAACACGCCCTAAAAACTCCAACGTACCATCCGCCCAATAACGACCTCGATCTCCTGTACGATACCAACGTTGTCCATCTACCTCTACAAAACGCTCTTTGGTTAACGCAGGAGAGGCACAATAACCTAAAGCAACTCCAGCCCCACCAATCCAAAGTTCGCCTGCTACATAATCAGGACAATCCCTGCCTAAGGCATCCACCACTCGATAACACTGATTAGTTAATGGATAGCCATAAGGAATAGAAGACCACTCTTTTGGTAAA